>JAHCAU010000009.1 GCA_019634715.1 Lysobacter sp. | reverse complement strand
TGGCAGGCGTCGTCGGCGTAGCGACGCGGTCCCGGTGGCCTGCAGGGCCTGCTCGATCCAGGCAGCGGGAATCAGTTGGCTGAAGCGATCGAAGCTTGTCGCACAGAGATCTCCGGCGGCATCCAGTGGGGTCTGAAGGGCAGCGTTCAAAGCAAGAGGCTCATGGAAAACCATGAACCTCTTGGTCTGTCACTGCGGCGTCAATGCCTTAACTGACTGGCATTAGCCGCGAGGCGGGGTTTTTCTTTGCGCGGCGCTGCTGCCGCGCCGATCACTGCTTCTCGATGAAGACCTGTCCGAACAGGAGCTGGGCGTTGCCGTGCCAGTAGATCGCCGTCTCGACCTGCTCGAAGCAGGGGTTCTCGAAATGCAGCGTGAAATACTGCCAGGCGTTCGCGGCGAGGAAGTCGCGGCGCGTCAGGTCGCGTTGGGCGAGGATGCGACCGCCCTGGCGGGTGTAGACCTTCAGCGAGGCGATGACCCGGTTGCGCGCGGTCGTGTTGTCGTCGACCTGCAGGTAGTAGTCGGCCTTGTGCGCGCCGCGTCCGAACCGGGTGTCGTACGGCCCATGGACCATGTATCCGGGGGCGTCGATGCCCGGGCGCACCCGCCAGTCCGAGCCATGGTAGGAACCCGTCAGGTGAAGGGTGTTGCCCGACCACCAGCCGTGGCGGCCGGTGAGGCCGTCGGCGCATTGGGCCAGCGCATCCGGCGCGACGAAGGCGCAGGTCGCGAGGACGAGGGGCGCGGCGAAACGGATGAACGACGAATGGGGCATGGCGCTGTCCTTTGCGTATCGGTGTGAGGGTCGCTGGCGATCGTACGCTTGCGCGACATGCGCCGCGATGCTGGCGGGGCCGCCGGCTTTCCTTCCGAACGCGGGAACGCGACAGTGCAGGACGCAGGCCGGTGGTGGGCGTCTGCGCTTGCCGGGTACACGGATCGCTGGCGACGCGAGCGAGACCAGGCCCGCGGCTGACCCGCGCGCACATGCGGCGGCTGCAATCGATTGCAGAAATCTCTCGCTTGCATCGAGAGATCTCTCTGCGCGCGCAATGCCGACGCCGGTCACGCTTCGCAGGCGGGGCGCTGCCTAGGATGCCGCCCGCGCCGGAGCCGCTCGACCTCCGGCGCTCGATCATCGCCGTTCGAGTCCGCTGCGGTCGCCGACGTTTCGCACGCCATGGCCGCGGCCCAACATGGAACCGTTCACATGAAGGAATCCTTCCGCACCACGCTGCGGCTCGCCGCCGCGACGGCGCTGCTCTCCGCCGCGACCGCCCAGGCCCAGACCTATTCGCAGCTCAACCCGCTGCCCGGCAGCATGCAGGGCGCCCCGATCCTGGTCAGCAACAATCCCGAGTCGGTCAATCGCGCGGGCCTGCTGCTCGGCATGGATGCGATGAACTCGGTCGATCCGGGCAAGGTCACCCGTCGCCTGACCGGCGCCACCACGCTCGACAGCGGCTGCGCCAGCGGCGGCATGCGCGAGTTCTCGTTCTACATGCATCACATCCTCGGCGACCCGACCGGTACCGACGCGCGCGTCGACCGCATCTTCCTGATCCTGGAACCGGTCGGGACGAGCGCCACCTATACCGCGTACGGTGCCGCGATCTCGCAGCGCGACATCCTCGTCGACCCGGCCTACACCCTCGACCCGGGCCGCAGCCCGAGCTATTCGGTGGCCCGCGTGCTGGTCACCGGCGCGATGCCGAGCTGGGTGGGGAATGTCCATGGCTCGAAGATCGTCAACGTGCCGACCTCGGCGCCGCAGACGATCACCGGACCGACCGAAATCTTCCAACTGCGCGGCGGCAGCACGCCGAAGGGGGCGTCGCTGGATGCGCGCATCACCTTCCGTGCCTCCAGCGGCTGCCTGCGCGCACGCGTGGTCGCCGCACCCGCCACCATCACCACCGCCACCGCGGCCAACGACCTGGGCAAGTCGCTGTATGCCTGGGGCAACGTGCCGACCACCTACAACGCCGACGGCAGCACCAACATCTTCGGCGGGACGCCCTGCACCAACCGACAGTCGCAGAATGCCGACGGCACCTACAACTGGACGGGCTGGGGTCGCCCGGCGGGCATCTACCAGTTCAACAAGTGGAACGGCACGGTGCCGGTGAGCTTCACCGCGACCGGGCAGACCTTCGGCTACCGCTACCTCGCGGCACCGGCCAACCTGCTGCGTGCGGCGAGTACGTCTCCGGTCACCATGCCCAGCGGCGTCTGCGATCCGCCGGCCGGTTCGCCGACCTCGCCCTCGGGCGATGCCCAGCGTCCGCTGGCGCTGCGCTACTACTCGAGCAACACCTCGCTGTACGCCGCCGGCCGCCAGGCCGACCGCGACAGCGACAAGTTCTCCACGGCGAACTACGGCGCCGAGTACAACGTCACCTACAACGTGACCAACAACAGCGCCTCGTGCATGCGGGTGCAACTGGTGTTCACCGCCTACCCGGGCGGCCAGAACTGCGCCACCTACACCGGCGGCGCGGTCACCCGCCACTACGACGGCGATTTCAAGGTCACCACCGCCGGCGTGACCGGGTCGACCGTGACCCGTGCCTACATCAAGTGCAATACCACCACGAACACCACGCCGTACATCCCGGCCGGCCGCGTCACCGAAACCGTGCTGGCCGAGCGCGTGCTCGGTACGTCCAGCGCCAACCGGACGGTGAGCTGGGGGGTGCAGAACTTCATCCCCGGGCTGATCTCGATCCCCGCCGGCATGCTGGTGCGCTCCTCGGCTGCGTCCTGCCCGATCTGATCCGTCCGCAGCGCTTCCGCTTCGTCCCGAAGGCCCTGCTCGCGCAGGGCCTTCGGCTTCTGCAGGCGATGCTTTGCCGTCCTTGCCTGCATCCGGGCATCTTCCGGCACTGTGGCCCACCTCGGTGCCTGCGGCATCATGCTGTCGGGGTCCGCGCCGCAATGGCCGCGCGGACGACGACACGATGGCATGTATTCCGGAGGGTGTGATGGTGATGCGAAACATGGCGGTCGCGCTGCTGGCGCTGGCCTGCGTCGGTGCGCAGGCGGTGCTGCTGCCTGCAGCGATGGCGCAGGCGAAGAAGGAGCCGTTCACGATCGAGCGCAGCTGGCAGCTCCAGCGCATCGGCGCGCCGACGGTGTCGCGCGACGGGCGCACGCTCATCGCGCCGGTCACCCGGTTCGCGATGGACGAGGACAAGGCCTACACCTCGCTGTGGATCTGGAATGCGGATGGCGGCGGGCAGCGTGCGTTCACCACCGGAAGCGCCAGCGACGGTTCGCCCGCGATCAGCCCGGACGGCAAGTACGTGGCCTTCACCTCGCAGCGCGGCGACGACAAGGCGCCGCAGCTGTACGTGATGCCGCTGGGCGGCGGCGAGGCCCGCCGGCTGACGAAGCTGGCGACCGGCGTGCAGAGTCCGAAGTGGTTCGAGGATGGCAAGCGCCTGGCCTTCGTGTCGCGGGTGTTCGCCGACCTGCCACTGGCCGAACAGGGCAAGCGCCTCGACGAGCGCAAGGACCGCAAGATGACCGGCATGGTCTGGGACAGCGGTTCGGTGACGGCCTGGGACCAGTACCTCGACGAGCGCCAGTTCCACGTGTTTTCGGTCGCTTTCGATGCGGCGGCGACGGGGGCGAACGGCGAACTGCCGACGATCCGGCCGCTCACCCAGCCCACGGGCCATCAGTTGCCGCGCGGCTCGGTGCAGGGCGCGGGTGGTCACTTCGCGGTGTCGCCCGATGGCCGCGAACTGGCCTTCGTCGCCGATTCGGATCCTGCGATCAACCGCAGCAACAACGATGTCTTCGTCGTCGCCATCGGCGCCGATGGCAGCGGCGGCAAGCAGGCGCGCAACCTCACCGCCGGCAACCCGGCCGGCGACGGCTCGCCGCTGTACAGCCCGGACGGGCGCCATCTGAGCTTCGTGCAGCAGCGCATCCGCGGCTTCTACGCCGACAAGGGCCGACTCATGCTGCACGACCGCAAGGCCGGCACGACGCGCGAGCTGTTCACGGACTGGGATCGCAGCGCCGGCGGCCTGGTCTGGGCCGCCGACGGCCGTCGCCTGTTCGGCGCGATCGACGATGCCGGCACCGTGCGCGTCTACGAGCTGCCGCTGGACGGCGCGCCCCGCAAGGTCACTGCCGAACGCTCGCACGGTTCGCTGGCCATCGCCGCGGACGGCCGTCTGTTCGGCCTGCGCGAAAGCTTCGTCGAGCCGCCGACCCTGGTGCGCATCGACGCGAAGACCGGCGCGTCGACCAGGCTGTCGACCATCAACGACGACCTGCTCGCCGCCACCGACCTGGGCACCTACGAATCGGTGACCTACAAGGGCGCGAACGGCGCCGACATCCAGATGTGGGTGAATTACCCGCCGGGCTTCGACAAATCGAAGAAGTACCCGTTCTTCATGCTGATCCACGGCGGCCCGCACAACGCCATCACCGACGGCATGGCCTTCCGCTGGAACGCCCAGGTCTTCGGCAACTGGGGCTACGTCACCGCCTGGCCGAACTTCCACGGCAGCTCCGGCTTCGGTCAGGACTTCGCCGATTCGATCAATCCCGAATGGGCCGAGCAGCCCTACCAGGACGTGATCAAGGCGGCCGAGTGGTTCCAGGCGCAGCCCTGGATCGACCGCGAGCGCATGGTCGCCGGTGGCGGCAGCTACGGCGGTTACCTCACGACCGTGCTGCTGGGCCGCGAGCACCCGTTCAAGGCGCTGGTCGCGCATGCCGCGGTGTACAACCTGTACTCGCAGTACGCCGCGGATTTCTCGGCCGAGGTGCCGCGCTTCGGCGGTTTCTGGGAACCGGGCAATCGCGAGGTGCTGGAGCGCAACTCGCCGCATCTGGCCGCGGCGAACTTCAGGACCCCGACCCTGGTCGTCCATGGCCAGACCGACCTGCGCGTGCCGGTGAACCACGGCCTGGAGCTGTACCACACCCTGCTCAACAAGGGCGTGCCGACCCGGCTGGTCTACTACCCCAACGAGAACCACTGGATCCTCAAGCCGCAGAACTCGGTCTTCTGGTACCAGCAGGTCAAGGCCTGGTTCGACACGCACAACCCGCCGAAGTCCTGATCCGGCGGACGAGGGGACGCACACGAACGAGCCCCGCGGCGACGCGGGGCTTTTCCGTGGTGCCGCGAACGCCCGCGCCATGCGGCCCGGAGCGATTTCGTCCCGGAATCGCCCCCGGTTCGCGCCTGCGCGCGAGCGGTCGCGCGCATAGGATGGGGCGGGTGTTCGAAGCGCATGTCGGGACCGCTGCCGGTGCATGTTGACCGGGCCGGCCTCCCGGGCGCGTCCTCCAGGGAGAGGGGGCGCGGATCCGCAGGCTGGCGGATCCCGATGCGACGACGACGATGACCAGACACGGACGCACGGAGCGATGCGGCATGGATTCAGGGACGACGGCACGGCGGGACTTGGAGGATGGTGCGCGGGTTTCGGGGGATGGCGCGGCGATGGCGCCCCGGATCGGATGGCAGCGCATCCGGGCCGTCGGTTTCGAGTCGGGCCTCCCGCCGCTGCTGGTGGAAGCCCTCCATGCCTGCCTGCCGATGACGCGGATCGCGGCGCACGACGCCCCGGCGGATGTCGCCGGCCCGTGCCTGGTGTCGGTGGGCGGCGACGAGGCGCCTGAGGCCGGCCTGCAACGCATCGCCGGAACGACCGGGCTTCGCCTCGCCATCTGCGCCTGCGGCAGCCGCGGTGCGACCCTTCCCGCCGTGGCGGCCGGTGCGGCCGGCGTGCTGTACCTCCACGATGGCCGCGATGATCTGATGCGTGCGCTGCAGGCCGCCATGGCCGGAGCGCCAGCGCTGACCGCGACCGCGGCGCAGGAACTGATCGCGCACGCGCGCGGCGAAACCCCGGCCATGCCCGGCCGCGCGCCGACCAGCATCCGCCTGACCGCGCGCGAACGCGAAATCATCGCACTGGCCAACCAGGGCTGCACGTTCACGCAGGCGGCGCGGCTGATGGGGGTGCAGGTGTCGACCGTCTACACCCACGTGCGTCGGCTCTACGACAAGCTGTCGGTGAACAGCCTGCCGCAGGCGCTGCATGAAGCGCGCAGGGCCGGGCTGCTGTAGCCCGCAACGCAGACGCGGCCCGCGCAAGTCGCGCAGCGTCGCTCGCGCAACACGCCTCGATCCGCGCGCGGGATGCCGCAGGGATCCGCTGCATGCAAGCGTTTCCGTCCGCGATGCATCGCGCGTGCAGGCATGCGCGGGCCACGCGTATGCCGATCCGTGACGACGGTCGTGATCGTCGTGCAAGCCGCTGTTCCTGTGTTGCGATTTCATGCATCGAACGGAGTACGCCGACGCATGTCCTGCGGTGTCGTCGCGTCTTCGTGTGCGCCATCGTCACGAGATCTGTGGAGGCGATCGTGGACGGAACAGTCGCCGATTTCGCGCAATTGCTGAACTGCGGAGTCCTATTTTGCACTGCAGCGTGCGTTGCCCTCAGCCTTCCTTCAGGATGCGCCGGCATCCCGACGTGGGGGAGGGAGCAGGCCCGCTACCGGTTCGACCGGGGCGGGCTTTTTACTTCTGCGGACAGGCCGGTCCGGGATGCCACAATCCGGGCATGAACGAGACCCCCGACGCCCGCGTCGCCTCAGTCGACGCCCCGCTCGACGCCCTGGTCGAGCGTGCGCTGACGCGATTGCGCCACGCGCTGCCCGGCTTGCCGCTCGACGACGCCGACGCGCACGCACGGGTGCGTGCGCTCGCGCTGGCCAGCGATTTCGCGATCGATGTCTGCGTGCAGCAGCCCGCGCTGCTGCCGGGCCTGCTGGCCGACGACGGCACGCGGCCGGCACCGCCGCCGCTGCTCGATCCGGGCCTGCGCAGCGACTGGAGCCTGCTGCTGCGCCGCCACCGTCGCGCCGAATCCGTGCGCCTGATCTGGCGCGACGTGCAGGGCCTGGACACGCTGGACGAGACGCTCGCCGGGGTGTCGCAACTGGCCGAAGCCTGCCTGCAGACCGCCCTGGAGGCGCTGGAAGCCGAGTTCGTGCAGCGTTTCGGTACCGTGCGCGATGCCGAGGGCCATCCGGTGCGGCTGGTCGTGTATGCGCTGGGCAAGCTCGGCGGCGGCGAACTGAACTTCAGTTCCGACATCGACCTGGTCTATGCCTACGAACACGACGGCGACAGCGATGGCACGCGCGCGCTCGCCGCCGAGGATTATTTCGCGCGGCTCGGCCAGCAACTGGCGAAGCTGCTCGACGAAGTCACCGCCGAAGGCTTCTGCCATCGCGTCGACCTGCGCCTGCGCCCGTTCGGCAGCGCCGGACGCATCGCCCTGAGTTTTTCCGCGATGGAGCAGTACTTCCAGCGCGATGGCCGCGACTGGGAACGCTACGCCTGGCAGAAGGCGCGCGCGGTGGCCGGCGACATCGCAGCCGGCGAACGTTTCCTCGACGTGCTGCGCCCGTTCGTCTATCGCCGCTATCTGGACTACGGCGCGCTCGACGGCCTGCGCGAGATGAAGGCGACCATCGCCGCCGAGGTCGCGCGCAAGGACCTCGCCGACGACATCAAGCGCGGGCCGGGCGGCATCCGCGAAGTCGAATTCCTGGCGCAGGCGCTGCAACTGATCCGCGGCGGCCGCGAGCCTGCGCTGCGCGAGCGCCGCCTGCAGATCGCGCTGCGCGCGCTGCGCGACGCCCGCCACCTCGACGAAGCCGCGTGCGAGGCGATGCTGGCCGCGTATCGCTTCCTGCGCGTGCTGGAGAACCGCCTGCAGATGCTGCGCGACGCGCAGACCCAGCGATTGCCCGAGGATCCGCTCGAACGCGAACGGCTGGCGCGCAGCCTCGGCGAAGCCGACTGGCAGGCGCTGCATGCGCGCCTGCAGGCGCATCGCGAGCGCGTCGGCCGCGAGTTCGGTGCCCTGCTCGCGCCGCGCCAGCGTGCCGCGCAGCCCGATGCGCTGGTCCTGTACTGGCGCGCGCTGCGCGACGGCGGCGAGGACGTGCCACGCGATGCGCTCGTCGATGCCGGTTTCGCCGATATCGACGCGGTGGATCAGGCGCTGCGCGATTTCGCGCGCGCGCCCGGCGTGCGCGACCTGTCCGACGCCGCGCGCGGCCGCCTCGACCGCCTGATGCCGGTGTTCATGTCGACGGTCGCCGCATCCGCGGAACCGCTGCTCGCCCTGCGCCGCCTGCTCGCGGTGCTGCATGCCATCCTGCGCCGCGCCAGCTACCTGGCCCTGCTCGACGAACAGCCCGCCGCGCTGACCCGCCTCGTCGACGTGCTCGCGCGCAGCGCGCTGCTCGGCGAGCGCCTGGCCGCGCATCCGCTGCTGCTCGACGAACTGCTCGACATGCGCGTCGCCGGCCCGTTGCCGCAGCCCGGGGAGTTCGCCCGGGCCTGCGCCCAGGCGCTGCAGCAGGACGACTCCGAAGCCGCGCTGCTGGCCTTGAACGAAGTGCGGCAGGCCTTCGGCTTCCGCATCGCGCTGGCCTGCCTCGACGGCCGCCAGGACGGCGTCGCCAGCGCACGCATGCTTGCCGCGCTGGCCGAGGCCATCCTCGGCGCGGTCTGCACGCTGGCGTTGCGCGAACTCGATGCGCAGCACGGGCGCATGCCGCAGGCGGCGTTCGCGGTGCTGGGCTACGGCAGCCTCGGCGGGCGCGAGCTCGGCTTCGGCTCGGACCTCGACGTGGTCTTCGTCTACGACGCACCGGCCGACGCGGTGTCCGAGGGCGCGCGACCGATCGACGCCGCGCGCTGGAGCGCGCGCCTGGCGCAGAAGATCGTGGCCCTGCTCGGCGCGCCGACCGGCGCGGGCCGGCTGTACGACGTCGACGTGCGCCTGCGCCCGGACGGCGCCAAGGGGCTGCTGGTATCGACCCTGGAACGCTTCGAGGATTACCAGCGCCACCGCGCCTGGACCTGGGAGCACCAGGCGCTGGTGCGCGCGCATGCCATCGCCGGCGACACCGCCCTGCGCGAGGCGCTGGAATGCGTGCGCGACCAGATCCTGGCCCGTGCGCGAGAGCCCGCCGCGCTGAGCGAGGACGTGCGCGCGATGCGTGCGCGCATGCGCGCCGAGCTGGATCGTTCGACCCCGGCGCGCTTCGACCTCAAGCAGGGCGACGGCGGCCTGGTCGACCTCGAATTCCTGCTGCAGTACCTCGTGCTGCGCGAAGGCGCGCTGCGCACCGCGCTGCTGCGGCCGCGCGACACGCCCGGCCTGATCGACGCGCTGCGCGGCGAGGGACTGTTCGACGATGCGCGCGCCGCCGCACTGCGCGCCGCGCACGAGGCGCTGGTGACCGCCGGCCTGATGTGCACCCTGGACCGCCGCGCGCGCATCGTCGCGCCGACCGACACGCTGGAGGCCGCGCGTGCCGTCGTGCGCGAGGCCTGCGCGGCGTTCGGACTCGGCGTCGACGAGGCCGCCCCCGCCCTGCCTGCCGCCGGGCATGCGGGCGAATGATCGGAACCTGAACGGGCGTGGCCGCGTTCGACCCCGGGCGGGGTATCCTCGCTGGACGAGTCCGCTCGTCATTCCCCCAACGCAAGGAGAGTCCGCATGTCGAAGAACCATTATCTGGACACCGAACAGCTCGTCACCGATGCGAAGGTCGTGCTGGAAGACGTCGAAGCCATCCTCGACGAAGCCGCTACCGCCACCGGCGAGCGTGCCCAGGCCCTGCGCGACCGCGCCGCCGAAGCCCTCAGCCGCGCCAAGCATCGCCTGCAGGATGCGCAGTCGGCCGTCGCCAACAACACCAAGGCCGCCGCACGCGCCACCGACGCCTTCGTCCACGAACACCCGTGGGGTTCCATCGGGGTCGCGGCCGGCATCGGCTTCCTCGTCGGCCTGCTCGTCTCGCGCCGCTGAGGCGCGTCGCCGTGGCGTCCCCGGTCGATGCCATGCGCCGCCTCCCGGCGGCGCTGGTCACCCTGCTGCTGTCGCGCGCCGAGTTCGCGACGCTCGAACTGGCGGAAGCGCGCACGCGCTTCCTGCGCTGGATCGTTCTCGCACTGCTCGGTGCAGTGCTGGCGATGCTCGCGCTGATGGTGGCATCGGCCCTGCTGACCGTCGCGCTCTGGCCGCGTTTCGGCTGGGGTACGCTGGCGGCGCTGGCCGTGGTCTATGCCGTGCTGGCGCTGTGGGTGTTCCGCACCTTGGCGGTCGAGCATGCATCCGCGCCGCCGCTGCTGTCGGAAACCCTGCGTGAACTGGCGAGCGACCGCGATGCGGTGTTCGCCGCCCGCGCGCGTCGCGACGAAGGAGGCGACGCATGAGCAACGGCCGCGACGAAGCGCAGCTGCGCCAGCTCAGGATGGAGATGCTGCGGATGCGGGCAGGCGTCGAGCGTGCCGAACTGGTCTCGGCGATCCGCGACCTGCGCGGCAGCGCCCAACGCCTGCGCAGCCTGTCGAACCTTGCCGGTGGCATCGGCGCAGCGGTCACCAGCCGCAGCGGCTGGGTCGGCCTGCTCGCCACGCTGGTGCGCAAGCCCTGGGTCGCGACGATGGCGCTCGGCGCGGTGCGCGCGCTCAAGCGCAAGTCGATGTTCGCCGCGGTGGTCGTCGCCACGGCGGCGGCACTGGGCGTCGGCCTGTCGCGCAGGCGTCGTGCCGCATCCCGGGACCCCGCGCCGGAAGATTACGGCACAGGTTGAGCGGTCCGCTCCAGGCCGAGCCGCGCGCGCAGCGCCTCGGCCACCCGCGCGCATTCGCGCAGCGGCTCCGCGTCGAACGGCGCCAGAGTCGCATCCATCGCACGGATCCGGCCGCGTGCCAGCAAGGTATCGAGGAAGACGCGCGGTCGTCCGCGAACGCGGCCGGGGTCGAACACGAACACCGGCACGCGCGTCGCGCAGGCTTCGGAGATCATGTTCACCGAATCCGGCGAACACACGATGCGGTCGGCCCAGGCCAGCAAGCCAGGGTAGGGGTTCGGCCCATCGTCCGGCCCGCGCCAGACCACGCCGGGCGTGTCGTCGTAGCGGTGGGCGAGGGCAGCGACCAGTTCCGGATCGGTGCGCCGCGAGGTCGTGAGCAGTACGCTGCCGCCGTCGCGCGCGAGCACGGCTTCGAGTTTCGCCGCCATGACCTCGAAGGCCATGCGATCGAAGCGCGCGTGCGCGCTGGTGCCGCCGAGCAGCACTGCGGTGCGCGGTCCGGGCAGGGTGCCGAAGGCGGCGAAATCCTCGCGGGCCCGTGCCAGCCAGGCGTCGTCCACCGGATGCAGGCCGCCGAGCAGGGCCAGCACGTTGTCGCCACGCAGGCGATCGTGTTCGGGCACGACCACGGCATCCCAATGGTGCGGATCGAGGCGTGGGTCGAGGATCTGCACCGCCCGCCAGCCGCGTTCGCGCAGCAGCCGGGTCGCCAGCGCGGCCTGCCGGCCGCAGCCGATGGCGATGCCCGGCGCAGCCTCGAGCAGGCGGACGAAATCGGGGCCGAAGGCATTCCCGGCACCACGCGTGCGCCGCGGCGCGAACCAGCGCCAGGGCGCGCGCGGGGTGAGCGTGAGGATCGAGACGGCTCCGCCTTCGGCCAGGGCGAGCGCCAGCGCCTCCGCCTGCCTGGCATTGCCGGCGCGGCCGTCGCTGATCGCACAGATTTGGAGTGAATTCGCCTTCAAGCTTGTGATTGTTCCGGATTTGACTCGATTCGTTCCCGCCATACGGCTGCGGCGGTCCGGCGTGGACTCTACACTGCCGGCCTCGTTTCCATTCCGACAGGACGTACGCTCCGATGTTCTCGCCGCTCAACGACACCGCGCTCGACCAGCTGTTCCGGACTGCCCGCACCTACAATGCGTTCTCGGGCGAGATCGACGACGCCACCCTGCATCGCCTCTACGACCTGCTGAAGTTCGGCCCGACCGCAGCCAACGCCTGCCCGGCGCGTTTCGTGTTCGTGAAGTCGGCCGAGGCCAAGGCGAAGCTGGCCCCGGCCCTCGACGCCGGCAACCGCGACAAGACCCTGGCCGCGCCGGTCACCGTGATCGTCGGTTACGACATGGCCTTCTACGACAAGCTGCCGGTGCTGTTCCCGCATACCGACGCGCGTTCGTGGTTCGCCGGCAAGCCGGAAGCCGCGCTGGAAACCGTGGCCCTGCGCAACGGCAGCCTGCAGGGCGCCTACCTGATCCTCGCCGCGCGCTCGCTGGGCCTGGATACCGGTCCGATGTCGGGCTTCGACAATGCGAAGGTCGACGAAGCCTTCTTCGCTGGCACCGCCATCCGCTCGAACTTCCTCGTCAACCTCGGCAAGGGCGACACGAGCTCGATTTTCGCCCGCTCGCCGCGCCTGGGCTTCGACGAAGCCTGCCTCATCGCCTGACTTCAATCGCGACGCGCAACCGCGCGCCCGCATCGCCCCTCTTGTCCGCACCCACCCCAAGGAGTGTCCCGATGAAACGCCTGCTCGCCGCCGCCGCCCTCGCGCTCGCCACCACCGTCGCCTTCGCCGCGCCGCTGACCTACAAGATCGACGCCAACCACACCGACGTGATCGCCAGCTGGAGCCACTTCGGCTTCTCCAACCCGATCGCGCACTTCGGCAAGGTCGACGGCTTCATCACCTACGATCCGGCCAAGGTCGGCGAATCGAAGGTCGAGGTGACGATCCCGCTGTCGGGCCTGAATTCGCACGTGTCGAGCTTCGACGAGCACCTGCGCAGCGACGATTTCTTCGACGCCGCCAATCACCCGGACATCACCTTCAAGAGCACCTCGGTGAAGTCCGCCGGCAAGGACAAGCTCGCCGTGACCGGCGACCTGACCATCAAGGGCATCACCAGGTCGGTCACCCTGGACGTGACCATCAACAAGCTCGGCGTGCAGCCGATGGCCAAGCGCGAGGCCGCCGGCTTCGAGGCCACGACCACGATCAAGCGCAGCGACTTCGGCGTCGGCAAGTACGCGCCGAACGTCAGCGACGAGGTCAAGATCAGCATCACCACCGAGGCGATCGTGCCCAAGCCGGAAGGCTGAGTCGTTCGATCCGGTTTCCGCGTGGACGGGTCGCTTCGGCGGCCCGTTCGCGTTTCAGGCCTGCGTCGCCTCCGGCGGCGGCGCATCGAAGCGGTAGGGCGTCGCCTGCGCCGACGCGCGTGCGCCGTAGGTCGTCGCGAAGGCGGTGAGCACCGGCATGTTCGACAGGTCGATGGGGTTGCGGAAGGGCAGGTGTTCGAGCAGGCAGAACAGCATCAGATCGAACATCGCGATCCGCTCGACGGGCAACTGCGCGCGGATCGAGTCCAGATGGGCGTTCAGCCACGTCAGGCAGCCGAGCAGGCTCTCGCGGCGCTTGCGCGAGGTGGCATCGGGTGGACGCTTTGACACGATCTCGTGGAACACCACTTCCACCTGGGCCGCCATCGCATGCGCCACGATCTCGTGCGCGTTCATCAGCAGCGGCGCGCGCGCGTCCTCCGGCCAGAACACCCGCACCTCGCCGCCTTCGACCTGCCGGGCCAGCAGGCGGCAGGCGTTCCGGCTGCCCCAGGCCGTATCGTCGCCGACGCGCAGCGCCGGCAGCTTCAACGCCGGATTGCCGGCATAGGTCGCCGGATCGGTGCTCATCAGGTCGAAGACCGGTGCCAGCGGCGCATCGATGCCCAGTTCCAGCGCCAGCATCCGCACCACGCGGGTGTAGTGGGAGCTCTGGCGGCCGACGATCCGGATCGTTGGGGGTTCGGTGCGGTGCATGGGCGTGAGACAGGCGATGGGCGGGATGCCGCGATCATGCCCTCAACCCGCACAGCCCGGGATGCGCTGGGCTAAAATGTGTGTTCCGCGCAGGACACCGATGCCATGACCGCACAGCCCAGCTCCGCCAATGCCACGCCCGGCCACGATTCCGGCCGCCACGAAGTGCGCCGTGCCGACCTGCCGCTGAGCTGCCCGACCCCGGAGATGGCGCTGTGGAATTCGCATCCGCGCGTGTATCTCGCGATCGAGGCCGAGGGCGGCGAATCCACCTGTCCGTACTGCGGTGCGCAGTACGTCCTGATCGATTGATCGACGCCGGTCGTCCGCCGTGCCGGGCGCCGTATCGCCTGACCCGATGTCCCCGCGCCGCCTGACGGTGGTGCAGTTGCTGCCGGCGCTGCAGTCCGGCGGCGTCGAGCGCTCCACCCTCGAGATCGCCGATGCCCTGGTCCGTGCCGGGCATCGCGCCGTCGTGGTCTCGGCCGGCGGCCGCCTCGTACCGCAGCTCGAAGCCGTCGGCGGCGAGCATGTCGCGCTCGACATCGGCCGCAAGTCCCCGCTGACCTTTCTGCTGGCGCGCCGCCTGCGCACATTGTTCGCCGAACTCGGCGCCGACATCGTCCACGCCCGCTCGCGGCTGCCGGCCTGGATCGGCCATCTCGCGCTGCGCGGCCTGCCGGCGGCAGGGCGGCCGCGTTTCGTCACCACCGTGCACGGCCTGAATTCGCCGTCGCGCTACAGCGCGATCATGACCCGCGGCGAGCGCGTGATCTGCGTGTCCGACACCGTGCGCGACTACGTGCTGCGCCACTATCCCGCGACCGATCCGGCGACGCTGCGCACGATTCCGCGCGGCATCGATCCGACGGCGTTCCCGCCAGCGTCCTGGCCCGATCGCGCCGCGCGCGCGCGGGTGGCGGCGATGCACCCCACGCTGTCGGGCGACGGCCCACTGCTGCTGCTGCCCGGTCGCGGCACCCGCCTGAAGGGCCATGCCGACGCGCTGGCCCTGCTTGCCGCGCTGCGCGGCGATGGCCTCGATGCGCGACTGTGGATGCCCGGCGCGCGCGAAGCCGGCCGCGCGCAGTACATCGCCGATCTCGAAGCCGAGGCCGCCACGCTGGGCGTCGCCGACGCGCTGGCGATCACCGCGCCCACCGCCGCGATCGCGGAGGCCTACGCGGCGAGCGATCTCGTGTTGCAGGTCTCGCGCAAGCCCGAGGCCTTCGGCCGCACGGTGATCGAAGCGCTGTCGGTGGGGCGGCCGGTCGTCGGCTGGGCGCATGGCGGCGTCGGCGAACTGCTTCGCGAGCTGCTCCCGGCCGGTGCGGCGGCGCCGTTCGACGCGGAAGCGCTGCATCGTGCCGCGCGTGCGCTGCTGTCCCGCACGGGAAGCGAGGCGGACATTTCCGCTACGATGCCCGCGCGACTGCAGCGCTATTCGCTGGATGCCATGCAGGCCGCCACGCTCGCCACCTACCGGGACCTGATCGCGGAATGACGTCCGACGCCACTGCCGACACCGCACGCATCCCGCCGGGCTGGCGCTGGGCGCCGTTCTGGGTGCTGGCGTTCGTCGCGTTGTGGCCGGCGCCGGGCGTGGCCGAGGGCGTGCTGGCGCTGGGCGCGCTGGTCGCGATCGGGCGCCTGCTGTACGTGCGCTTCCGGGGCGGCGGCGCGCTGCTCAGCGCGCAGGCTTGGGCGCTGACCAGCGTGCTGTTCCTCGCCTACTGGACGCCGGAACTCATCGGTGCCATCGATGCGGTCGACCGTGCGCGTGCCTTCCGCGAAGTCGCCGCCGACCTGCGCTACCTGCCGTTCCTGTGGCTGGCTGCGGCCGCGGTGGCCGACCCGCGCGGTCGGCGCATCACCTTCGGGGGGCTGGCCGTGATCGTCGGCGTCTGGACGCTCGACGCGCTGGCGCAGGCCATCAGCGGCACCAGCCCGATGTTCGCGCTGATGGACATGGCCAATGTCGCGCTGCGCGGCAAGCCCTTGTGCGACGCCAACGATTACCTGCTGCTCGACCGCCTCGGCGGCGCGCTGGGACCGTGCAACCTCAAGCTCGGCGTGGTGCTCGCCAGCCTGTCGCCCTTCCTGCTGGTCGCCGCGGCGCAGCGGTTCGGCCGCATCGGCTGGCTGGCATCGGCGGCGCTGGTGGGCGTGGTCGTGCTGCTCGCCGGTTCGCGCGCCTCGTGGATCACCTACGGCCTGGTCCTGCTGCTGTCGGGCTGGCGCCTGCTCGGCTGGAAGCGCCTGCTCGGCGTGTTCGCGTTCGGTGCCGTGCTGCTCGCAGGGTTGGCGATGGTCTCGCCGGACGTACGCCATCGGGTGGAGCGCACCGCGCAGGTCGCGTCGGCCAGCTCCGCCGGTGTCGACGATGCGCTGTCCGGTCGTGCGCGGATCTGGTCGGCGGCGTGGTGCATCATCCAGGCGCACCCGGTAAACGGTGTCGGCCCGCGCGGCTTCCGCGAGGCCTTCCCGGCCTGCGACCCGCAGCCGGAGCGCATCGCCGAATGGGGCCTGGGTCCGGCGCACCATGCGCACCAGATCGTGCTGGAAATCCTCAGCGAGACCGGCGCCATCGGCCTGCTGCTGTGGCTGGCCGGCGTGGCGATGGCGCGCCGCGCCTGGCGCTATGCCGAAGCCGGGGCGCGCGAAGCGGCCTGGCCGGCGATGCTGGCCCTGGTGGTCACCGTCTTCCCGCTCAACACCCACCTGGCGTTCTATTCGACCTTCTGGGGCGGCGTCACCCTGCTGCTGGCGGCGCTCTACGCGGGCAGTCTGCTTGGACGCGAGGGCAGCGGCGCGGTGCCGGCCGCCGCGTCGGATGGCGCGTAGCCGCCTCGGCCGCAGACCTGTTGCCTACGGATCGCATCACTCGTAGACGCGGGCACCGTCCGGCCGGCGCTTGAAGCGGCGGTGGATCCACAGGTACTGCTCGGGTGCCTCGCGTGCCATGGTCTCGATCGCGGCGATGACGCGCGCGGTGTCGGTCTCGGCGCTCTCGGACGGGAACTGCTCGAACGCGGGCCAGAAGCGCAGGGTGATGCCGCCATCCTCGCGCCGGAAATGCTGGAACATCACCACCGCCGCGCCGGACAGCCGCGCCAGCTGGTGCGTCGAACTCAGGCTCTTCGCCGGCTGGCCGAAGAAGGGCACGAACACGCTGTCGCCGCGGCTCGGATCCTGGTCCGGCGCGTACCAGAGCAGGCCGCCCCTGCGCAGGTGCTTCACCGCGCCGCGCACGTCCTGCTTGGTGAACATGGCGGCGGCGTAGCGCGAGCGCCCGCGCAGCACCGCCCATTCCATCGCCGGCTGCGCGTAGGGCCGGTACATGCCGGCCAGCGGCACGGTGTCGCAGGCCAGGCGCGCGCAGATCTCCAGGGTCGTGAAATGGCCGGAGACGACGATCACGCCCTTGCCGCGCGCGTGCGCCCCGCGGATGTGTTCGGCGCCTTCGACGACCAGTCCCTTGCGCTGCGGCTGCACCGAACCCCACCAGGCGCGGCCGAATTCGAAGATCGCCAGGCCCAGCGACGCGAAATGCCGGCGCAGCAGGTCGGCGCGCGCGGCGTCGTCCAGCTCCGGGAAGCACAGGGCGAGATTGCGTGCGGCGATGCGCCGGCGTTCGCGCAGCATCGTGCGCAGCAGTGCGCCCAGCGCGCGGCCCAGGGGCTGCTGCAGCGACCAGGGCAGGCGTGCCAGCAGCGCCATCGCGCCGATGCCCAGCCAGGTCGGCCAGTGGCGCGGCGAGCGGGGCGGCGGGGCGTCGAAAGCGAACGGCATGGCCGCATTGTACGGGCTGGCCGCGGGCGGGCATCGCTTCGCGCCAGACTCGGCACGCGCACCGGTTGGCCGCTTACTAAGCCCAACGGGCACAAAGCCTCATTCAGCGCGCTCGCCTGCGTTCGTGGCAAGGCGGAGCGAGCGCGGTGTACATCTCGTACATGAGCGAGCGACCACGCAGCCACGGACGCAGGCAAGCGCGCCCAAAGGGAGCCACCCACAGGCCCGTCTGCTGCGCTGCACGCGCTTGACAGGCGGCCAGCCTGCCTGCGCGCGTGCGCCTTGCAGACGGGCCTGTGGGTGGCTCTGAATGAGGCTTTGTGCCCGTTGGGCTTAGTATCATGTCCCGATGCGGGCCGCATTCCTCGATCGCCTGAGCGAGCACACCCTGCGCGGCCTGTATTCGGCGGCGCTGTTCGTGTTGCTGCCGGTCACGCTGTATCACCTGGCCTGGCGCGGTTTCCGCCAGCGTGCCTACCTGTTGCGCTGGAACGAACGCTACGCCCGCTATGGAGGCGATGCCGCATCGGCGCAGGCCGGTTGCCTGTGGGTGCATGCGGTGTCGGTCGGCGAGGTCAACGCCGCCGCGCCGCTGATCAACGCCCTGCTGCGCGACCATCCCCAACGCCGCGTGCTGGTGACCACGATCACCCCGACCGGCTCCGAGCGCGTCGTCGCGCTGTGGCAGGGCCGGGTGTCGCACGTCTACCTGCCGTACGACCTCACCGGCGCGGTGCATCGTTTCCTGCGCCATTTCCGTCCGAGCGTCGGCCTGATCGTCGAGACCGAACTGTGGCCGAACCTGCTGTTCGCCTGCCGCGACCTCGGCGTGCCGACCTTCCTCGTCAACGCGCGCCTGTCGGAGCGCTCGCTGCGCGGCTATCGCGTGCTGCGTCCGCTGATCGGGCGCGCCTTGCGCACGATGCGCCGCGTCGCCGCGCAATCGCAGGCCGATGCCGAACGTTTCGTGCGTCTCGGCGCGCGCAGCGACCAGGTCGAAGTCTGCGGCAACCTGAAGTTCGACCTGCGCATCGATCCGGACGTCGAACGCTTCGCCGCCGACTTTCGCCGACGCGTGGCCGGGCGTCCGGTGTGGATCGCGGCCAGCACGCATCCCGACGAGGAAGCCGCGGTGCTCGGCATCGACCGTCACCTGCGCCAGCGCTGGCCGGACCTGCTGATGCTGTGGGCGCCACGGCATCCCGAGCGCTTCCGCGGCACGACCCAGCAGGCGATCGATGCCGGCCTGCGCGTGGCCACGCGCACGCTCACCCTCATGCCCGACGCCGAAGACCAGGTGTTCGTGATCGACACGCTCGGCGAACTCGTGCTGTTCTACGCCTGCGCCGACGTGGCCTTCGTCGGCGGCAGCCTGCAGCCGATCGGTGGCCACAACCTGCTCGAACCCGCAGCGGTGGGCACGGCCGTGGTCACCGGCCCGCACCTGCACAACTTCGCCGACATCGCCGCGCAGATGCGCCAGGCGAAGGCGGTCCTCATCGAGGACGACGCCAGCGCCGTGGCCATGGCGCTGGAAACGCTGCTGGCCGACCCCGCCGCCCGCAAGGCGATGAGCGCGTGCGCGCGCGAACTGGTCGATCAGGGGCGCGGCGCGCTGCGGCGCACGCTGCGCGCCACCGGACTCGCGCTTCGCTGAAGGCTGGCTCGGGCTGCATTCCGAACGGAGTATCCAGCCGTTCCTGAGACGGCGATTCGCGTTCATGTGCCGAGCGCTTCGCGTTCTGCAGTCGCACGCGCGCGATGGTGGATGCGTGTCGCGATGTCGACGGCGGACGGTGGACGGCCGCATGCGCGGCGCATTCGTCGCGGCCTATGCCGCCGGTGTTTTCGATCAAAACGATTGCGCGTGCTGCGTGGTCGAAGTTGATTTGGATCATTTTTCCGCCCATGCCGACTGCCTAGCATCGTCCCCGCGATGCGAGAGGCATCGTGCGTTCGCCGCTCCCGGGCCTCGACGACGCTTCCGCCATCAGGCCCAACGAAGCATGCAATGGAGAAGTACCATGAAGAGCGGTTTCCTCGCCGGGATCCTGGCCGTCGCCCTGTCCGTCGCGAGCGCGCTCCCCGGAGCGGCGCAGGCGCAATCGGGCGAACTGCCGGTGTGCAATGAAGGCTCGCTGTGGTCGGTCGCGGTGACGACGGAGACCGATGCGCTGGGCACGCTGAGCCTCACCTTCCTGTGTACTCCGGACGGCTGGCTGCTGGTCGGCGTCAGCTACTGTTCGGTCACCGGGAACTGTTCCTCGGATTGATGCCGCGCGCCGGCACCCGTGCAGGAAAAAGGCCGCATCGTCGACACGATGCGGCCTTTCCTTGCTGCGATCGAAGTGCGGATCAGGGCGTGTTGCGGGTCTGCGCATCCACCGAGAGCAGGCGGTTGACGTCGGCCAGGTCGTCCACGTCCAGCGTGCCCGCGGCCTGCTCCAGTTGCAGGCGGTTCTGCAGGAAGTTGTAGCGCGCCAGCGCATACTCGCGCTCGGCATTGAACAGCGTCTGCTGGTTGTTCAGCACGTCCAGCACGGTGCGGGTGCCCACTTCCAGGCCGACCTGCGAGGCGTCGTACGCGCTGCGCGCCGAGAACACGGCGGCCTTGCGTGCTTCGACCTCGCTGATGCCGGCGACCAGGGTCTCGTAGGCGTTGCGCGTGTTGCGAACGAGGGCGCGGCGCTGCTGTTCGAGCTGGTCGGATGCGGCATCGCGCTGGGCGATCGCCTGGCGCACGCGGGACTGGGTGGCGCCACCGGAGAAGATCGGCACGGAGATGCTCAGGCCGATGGTGGAAGTGTCGGAATAGGCCGCGCTGCCCGGGAGCTCGGGTTCACCGAACGGGCGGCCGTTGCCGTAGGTCGCGCGCAGGCCGATGCTCGGCAGGTGGCCGGCGCGCGCGGCGCTGACGCTGGACTCGGCCGAACGCACTTCCAGGGCCTTGGCCTTGAGTGCCGGATTGTTGTCGAGGGCGGCCTGCACCCAGCCGTTGACATCGAGCGAGGAGGGCAGCTGCGGCTGGAAATCCTGCGGCAGTGCCTTGAGTGCGCGCACGTCGCGGCCGGTGATTTCCTCCAGCGCGCGGTAGGCGTCTTCCAGCGCGTTGCGGGTGACGATGGTGTTGGCGCGCGCGCGGTCGTACTGGGCGCGTGCCTCGTGCACGTCGGTGATCGGCGCCAGGCCGACTTCCAGGCGCTTGTCGGCGAAGTCGAACTGTTTCTTCAGCGCGGTTTCCTGCGCTTCGGCCGCAGCCAGCGTTTCCATCGCGATCAGCACGTTGAAATATGCCGCGGAGGTACGCGTGATCAGCGAGTCGCCAGCGGCTTCGAGCTGGAAGTCCGCGGCTTCGGCCAGCGCCAGTTGGGAACGGTGGCGGTTGATGGTGCCGAAGTCGAGCAGCGTCTGATCGACCGACAGGCCGTAGCTGCGGCTGCCGCTGCCATCGGACACCTTGAAGCCGTTGTTGAGCTTCGAGGTCGTATCGCTGTAGTTCGCGCCGACCGATCCGCCGACCTGCGGCAGGAACGCCGCGCGCGTCTGCACCGCGCCTTCGCGCGTGGCCAGGCGGCTGGCTTCGGCGGCAGCGAACTGCGGGTCGCTGTTGCGGGCCAGTTCATAGGTCTGCAGCAGGTCTTCCGCGCGCGCGCCGAGCGGGAGTGCGATCAGGGCGAGAGCGAGGGCGAGGGGGCGGCGGGTCATGGGCATCCTTTGGATTGTTCGATCCAGGCGCTGTGGGGGCGGGACCGGCTTACAGAGTGAAATGCGGAGAGGGCGCCGCACCGGTCAGGTACGGCAATTCGGTTTCGAACAGGGATTCGACGCTGTGGCCGGCGGCATTGTCGGCGTGGCGCAGCAGGGCCGCTTCCATCGCCGGTGCGTGACCGTGCACGACGAACAGGCGTCCGCCGGGACGCAGCCATTTCAGCAGTGCCGCCGCGCCGGTGGCGACGGCGCCGCCGACGCAGATCGCGTCGAACCTGCGATCGCTGTCCCAGGCGAAGACGTCGGCGGTTTCGATGCGGACGTTGCCGATGCCTTCGGCCTGCAGGCGCGCACGCGCGGCCTCGGCCAGGTCGGCGTGGATCTCCAGGCTGACCACGTCGCGCGCCAGCGCGCCCAGGCAGGCAGAGAGGTAACCGCTGCCGGTGCCGACCTCCAGCACGTCCTCGCCGGCAGCCAGCGACAGCGCCTGCAGCGTGCGGCCTTCCAGCACAGGTTTCATCATCGATTCGCCATGGCCGATCGGCAGGGCCACGTCGGCATAGGCCAGCGCCCTGTGGGCCTCGGCGACGAAACGCTCGCGCGGCAGCCGGGCGATGGTTTCCAGGATGCGGGGCTGGAACACGTCCCACGGGCGAACCTGCTGTTCGACCATGGTTTCGCGGGCTTTGGCGTAATCGATCGTCATCTGGGGCATCTCGGGCAGCGCTTGCGCGGGTTGGGAACGTTTCTCGGGGCGGAAAGTTTACCGGGACGGGGCGCGCGCTGCGGTGTCCAGCATCGCCGGATCGCCCCGTCCGGCCTGAGTGCCGGAAGTCATCGGTACTGGCGTCACCGGGCGGGCGGTCCCGCGGACGGGCAGCGCCGGGGGCGGCGCGGGCATGGCGCGACGGCGTTCATGCGCCTGCACCGCCCGCAGGCCGGGGGCTGCCATAGGCGCGCAGGAACAGGTCGACGGTCGCCTGCACATGGACCTCGACCGCCTCGGGAGCGGGCGTGCAGCACAGTCCGCACATCAGCTGCATGTGCACCTCGCCCTTGATCAGGCAGAAGAACTGCGAGGCCGCGCGTTCGATGTCGGGGATGTCGAGGGCGCCATGCGCCACCTCGTCGCGGAGGAAGACGGCGAAACCTTCCTTCACCCGCTGCGGCCCGGCCTGCCAGAAGAGTTCGCGCACGTGCGCGTCGCCGGTGCCGGGCATCATCATCATGCGATGGATGGCGACCGCTTCCTCGCTGGTCACCAGGGTGAAGAAGGCGCGCGCGATCGCGGTGAGCTGCTCGCGGAGATTGCCTTCGAGGCCGCCGACCAGGAACAGCTCCGCAGGCAGCTGTTCCTCGCACTTGGCGCGGATCGCGGCGCCGAACAGCGATTCCTTGTCGCCGAAGTGGCTGTAGACGGTGAGCTTGGAGACCCCGGCCTCGGTGGCGATCTGGTCCATGCTCACCCCGTCGAAGCCGTGGGTGGTGAACAGGCGCTTGGCCGCGTCGAGGATGGCGGCACGCTTGCCCAGGTCCTTGGGGCGGCCCGGGCCTGCGTTGCGGCCAGCGTCGGGGGGTGGGGAAGAGGGAGGAATGACGTCCATCCGGAAATACTAGACTAATTGGTTTGATATTTATACGATACCGGCCGGTTCATTAATCCCGAGTCAGGGCAAACGAGGCAGGCATGGCGGCGCGAGGGTGGCGTGGGTTCGCGTGGATGGGGATGGTGGCGGCGCTCGCGGCGTGCGGCAATGGCACCGACCGGGCGCCGGCCGCGCGCCCTGTCCTGGTGGCGCGTGCCGTCGAGGCGGGTGGACCCGTGCGCCCGGCGCTGAACGCGTTCGCCGGCGAAGTGCGTGCCCGCGAGGAAACCACGCTGTCGTTTCGGGTCGGCGGCAAGGTCCTGCGCCGACGGGTCGATGTCGGCGACCGGGTCCGTGCCGGCGACATCGTCGCCGAGCTCGATCCGGGCGACCTCCGCCTGCAGGCCGAATCGCTGCAGGCCCAGGCCACGGCCGCCGAGGCGCAGCTCGCCCGGGCGCGGGCCGATCATGCCCGCGTCGCGGCGCTGGCCGGCGACCGTCTCGTCAGCCGCTCGGCGCTGGACCAGCAGACCGCGGCCCTGCGCGCGGCCGAGGGCCAGGCCCGTGCCGCCCGTGCGCAGCTGGACCTGGCCCGGAACCAGGCCGGCTACGGCCAGTTGCGCGCGCCGCAGGATGGCGTGATCGCCAGCCGCCAGATCGAGGCAGGGCAGGTGGTCGCCGCCGGCCAGCCGGCGTTCGCGCTGGCCGCCGACAGCGGTCGCGAGGTCGCCTTCGCCCTGCCCGAGTCGCGCATCCGCGAGTTCCGTGTCGGCCAGCCGGTCGTGATCGAACCGTGGAGCGCCGGCGGCGAGCGCCTGCCGGGCCGGATCCGCGAGATCGCACCGGCCGCCGACCCGCAGGCACGCACCTACGCCGCCCGCGTCAGCCTCGACGGCGATGCCGGCCGCGCCGTGGACCTGGGCCAGAGCGCCCGCGTCTACATCCCGGGCTCCGCCGCTGCGGGCCTGCGCCTGCCCCTGTCCGCCCTGCAGCGCGACGCCCAGGGCCGCACCGCGGTGTGGGTGGTCGATCCCGCGACCCGCAAGGCGCGGCGCGCGCCGGTCGCCGTCGGTCCCTACACCGAGGATGGCGTCGACGTGCGTTCCGGGCTGAAGCCGGACGACTGGGTGGTGCTGGCCGGCGGCCATCTGCTGCATGACGGCGTGCAGGTGCAGCCGGTCGACCGCAGCAATCGTCCCGTCGGCGACGATCGCGCCCCGGCCGCACCCGTGCAGGCGAAGTGACCATGCGCCGCTTCAACCTGTCCGAATGGGCGCTGGCGAACCGCTCGCTGGTGCTCTACATGATGCTGGTGCTCGCGCTGATCGGCGTGTGGTCGTACCGCAGCCTCGGCCAGTCCGAGGATCCGCCCTTCACCTTCAAGGCCATGGTGGTGCGCACGGCGTGGCCTGGCGCGACCGCCGAGGACGTCGCGCGCGAGGTCACCGACCGCGTCGAGAAGAAGCTGATGGAGACCGGCAGCTACGAGCGCATCACCTCGTATTCGCGTCCCGGCGAATCGCAGGTGATCTTCGTCGCACGCGATTCGATGAAGAGCGCCGAACTGCCGGCGCTGTGGTACCAGGTGCGCAAGAAGATCGGCGACATGCGCCACACCCTGCCGCAGGGCACGGTCGGGCCGTTCTTCAACGACGAGTTCGGCGATACCTTCGGCAACATCTACGCGCTGACCGGCAAGGGATTCGACTACGCGCTCAAGAAGGACTACGCCGAGCGCATCGAGTTGCAGCTGCAGCGCGTGCCCGACGTGGCCAAGATCGAACTGGTCGGGCTGCAGGACGAGAAGATCTGGATCGAATTGTCGAACACCAAGCTGGCCACGCTGGGCATCCCGCTGTCCGCCGTGCAGCAGGCGCTGGCCGAACAGAACGCGGTGACGCCCGCCGGCTTCTTCGAGACCGCGACCGACCGCATCCAGTTGCGCGTGACCGGCGCCTTCAAGTCGGTCGAGGACATCCGTGCGTTCCCGATCCGTGCCGGGGACCGGACAGTGCGCCTGGGCGACATCGCCACGATCGAGCGCGGCTTCGCCGATCCCGCCGCGCCGCGCATGCGTTTCATGGGCGAGGAGGCGATCGGCATCGCGGTGTCGATGAAACCCGGTGGCGACATCCTCAAGCTCGGCCAGGCGCTGGATGCGGAAACAGCGCGCCTGGAAAAGACCCTGCCGCTCGGTCTCGAACTGCACCGCGTGGCCGACCAGCCCGCGGCGGTACGCGATTCGGTCGGCGAATTCGTGCGCGTGCTCGCCGAGGCGGTGATCATCGTGCTGCTGGTCAGCTTCTTCTCGCTCGGCCTGCGCACCGGCCTGGTGGTCGCGGTGAGCATCCCGCTGGTGCTGGCGATGACCTTCGCCGTCATGCACTACTTCGGCATCGGCCTGCACAAGATCTCGCTCGGCGCGCTTGTGCTGGCGCTGGGCCTGCTGGTGGACGACGCGATCATCGCGGTCGAGATGATGGCGATCAAGATGGAGCAGGGCTACTCGCGGCTGCGCGCCGCCGCGTTCGCCTACGAAAGCACCGCGTTCCCGATGCTCACCGGCACCCTGGTCACCGCCGCCGGCTTCCTGCCGATCGCGACCGCGGCATCGAGCACCGGCGAATACACGCGATCTCTATTCCAGGTGGTGACCATCGCGCTGATCGTGTCGTGGATCGCGGCGGTGCTGTTCATTCCCTACCTCGGCGACAAGATGCTGCCCGAGCCGAACGCGCTGCCGAAACCGGGTTCGCTCGAAGCCCGCCTGCGCGCATTCCGCGAGCGCCTGGCCGACCGCTGGCCGCAGTACGCGGGTGTGCTCGCGCCACCGCCCGCAGGCGGGCATGGCCACGATGCGGCACACGACCCGTATCGCAGCGGTTTCTACCGGCGTTTCCGTGGACTGGTGCGCTGGTGCATCCAGCGCCGCTGGCTGGTGATCGTCGCGACGGTCGCCGCGTTCGTGGTGGCGGTCGCGCTGTTCCGCTTCGTGCCGCAGCAGTTCTTCCCGGAGTCGACGCGGCTCGAACTCATGGTCGACCTCGAACTGGCCGAAGGCAGCTCGCTGAAGGCGACCGATGCCGCCGCGAAACGGTTCGAGACGATGCTCGCCAAGCGCGAGGAGGTCGAGAACTACGTCGCCTACGTCGGCACCGGCTCGCCGCGCTTCTACCTGCCGCTGGACCAGCAACTGCCGCAGAAGCATTTCACCCAGTTCGTGGTGCGCAGCCGCGACATCGAAGCGCGCGAAGCCCTGCGCGCCTGGCTGATGCACGACGTGCGCATGCGTTTTCCGGAGCTGCAGTTGCGCGTCACGCGTCTCGAAAACGGGCCGCCGGTCGGATATCCGGTGCAGTACCGCGTGTCCGGCGAGCATATCGAACGGGTGCGCGAGCTGGCCTACCAGGTGATGGAGAAGGTGCGCGCCAATCCGGACGTCATCAACGTCAACGTCGATTGGGACGAACCCAGCAAGGTCGTGCGGCTGGTCGTCGACCAGGAGCGCGCTCGCGCCCTGGGCGTGTCGACCCAGCATCTGGCGAGCTTCCTGTCGAGCGCGCTGTCCGGCCTGCCGGTGAGCACCTATCGCGAAGACAACGAACTGATCGAGATCCTGCTGCGCGGTCCCGAGGACGAGCGCGTGCGCCTCGACCTGCTCGGCAGCCTCGCCGTGCCCACGGCCAGCGGCAAGACCGTGCCGGTGATGCAGGTCGCGTCGCTGGAGTCGGTGTTCGAGGAAGGCGTCGTCTGGCATCGCAACCGGCTGCCCACGGTCACGGTGCGCGCCGACATCGCGACGGAACTGACGCCGCCGACCGTCATCGCCCGGATCGATCCGCAGCTAGACGAGATCCGCGCATCGCTGCCCGAAGGCTACCTGCTCACCGTCGGCGGCACCGTCGAGGATTCCGCGCGCGGACAGAATTCGATCAAGGCCGGCATGCCGCTGTTCCTGCTGGTGGTGGTGACCTTGCTGATGCTGCAACTGCGCAGCCTGCCGCGCGTGCTGCTGGTGCTGTCGACCGCGCCGCTGGGCCTGATCGGCGTCGTCCTGTTCCTGCTCGTCTTCCGCGTGCCGTTCGGTTTCGTCGCCATGCTGGGCGTGATCGCGCTGTCGGGCATGATCATGCGCAACTCGATCATCCTGATCGACCAGATCGAGCAGGACATCGCCAGCGGCCACGACCGCTGGACCGCCATCGTCGAATCCACCGTGCGCCGCTTCCGTCCGATCGTGCTCACCGCCCTCGCGGCCATCCTCGCGATGATCCCGCTCTCGCGCAGCGCCTTCTTCGGCCCGATGGCCGTCGCGATCATGGGTGGCCTGATCGTCGCCACAGCGCTGACCCTGCTGTTCCTGCCCGCGCTCTACGCCGCGTGGTTCCGCGTCCGCCCGGAAGAAGCGCGCGCCATGGCGCATTGACGCACGCACTCCCGTCTTCGCATCCGGGCCGCCTTGCGGCTTCCTCCCCCTCCCTCCGCGGGCGGCCCGGCTTGCGATCCGCTGCCGCGACTGCAGGGCGAAAACGGATCGCCGATCGTGCGCATTCCACGATGCGCAGGCATCCTGCACGATGGCATGCGTGCATCCGCGTGCGCGATGCCGCGAGGCTGAATGTCGGCATGCGCGCAGCGATGCATCGCTTGCGCGCGACTGGCTGGCGTCGACAATGGCGATGTCCTTCCGTTGTCGCGCAGCACGATACGACGCTGCGGACATCCTCCACGATGCAATCGCCAAGGAGTACGCCATGAGCGCCATCCATGATCTTTCGCAACGCGGCACCGGTCTCGTCAGCCAGGCGCGGCAGGCCATCGGTTCGGGGACATCCCATTTGCCGACGTGGCTCGAAGCCGGGGTCGTGATGGGCATCGCCAAAACCGGTCTTCGTGCGACGACGACGCTGGCACGCCGCAATCCCGGTGTCGCCATCGCGCTCGGCGTCGTGGGCGCCGGCCTGCTGGCCTATCGTTTCTATCGCAAACGCACGAACGGGCATGCGGCACACGCCGGCAACGGCGCCTTGCTGGATGACAAGGGACGCGACAGCGACGAACGCGTGGTCGAAGCGGTCGAGGATTCGCGTCCGAAGAAGGCCGGCAAGACCAAGCGGGCATCCGCGGAGAAGTCGCGCAGCAAGTGATGCCCGCGTCTTCGCGACGATGATCGGCAGGCGCGCCCCGGGTGCATGGCCTGGCGGAGACTGGCTGACTTCAGCGCGCTTGCGACCAGGCGGCGATGGCGCCTTGGCCATCGCCGTTCGCCATCCAGATCAATGCGGCGAGATTCACGGCGACGGTCGCCCAGAACACCGTCTGGAACGACTGCTTGCGCGATTTGTGGCGGAACAGTCTCTGCGCGAACAATGCGCCTGGCCAGCCGCAGGCAAGACCAAGCGCATGCAGCGTGCTTTCCGGCGTGCGCCAGCGGCCGGCATTGGCCGCCGACTTGTCGATGCCATACGCAATGAAGGCGATCGCGCTCATCGCCGCATATGCTCCGGTGACGAGCATCGACAGCTTGCCGGTCAGGCCTGCGCCGAGAATGGTGGCGAAGAAGACCGATGCGAACGCCGGTGCGAGCATGCCAGGTCTGGCGCGATCGTCCCGCGCCGTCTGTGCCCGGCTCTCTGCGAACCGGATGTCCGTTGCCTGCAGCCGTCCTTTCGCATCGCGCGACGTGGCATACGTGACGACATCGCCATCGCGCGGTCGCCGGCTGCGCTTCGAAAACGCCTTGATGTGGACGAAGGCCCTGTCGCCCCCGCCATTCGGCGTCACGAAGCCGAAGCCCTTGTCGTCGTTCCAGTCGTGCAGTCGTCCCTGATGGCGCATGTCGAATTCGAGGCAGGTGGGATCAAGTAAAGGAAGCCTCGAACCCCGCCACATCCTCCTCCACCCGCATCGCGCGCAGTTGCGCGGCGGAAGCGCGTCGCATCGGCTTCTCGTCGATGCTCGACAGCGGGGCCTGGCGCAGGGCGTCGTGCGGGAGCACGGCGAGGTCGAAGCTCAGGTCTTCGGCGGAGAACAGCCAGACCGGGCAGTCGATCGGGCGCTCACGGTCGAGGCGGATGCGGCGGC
This sequence comes from Lysobacter sp., assembly GCA_019634715.1. Lineage (GTDB taxonomy): Bacteria > Pseudomonadota > Gammaproteobacteria > Xanthomonadales > Xanthomonadaceae > Lysobacter_I. Next base: position 177,371 of record JAHCAU010000009.1, on the reverse strand, counting down.
TGCGCGATTCGGCGGGGATGCGGTGATCTTCGAGGAAGCGCGGCACGGCTTCGGGTTCGTCGGTGTACAGGTGCAGGTGCACCGGCGAGTTGGCGTCTGCGGTGCCATCGAGCACAGGGCCGACCAGGCGCGGGTCGAACGATGCGAAGAACTCGAGCGCGCGCTGCGCGGCGTCGCGACGGCGGCGCAGCTCGCCCGCCTGCGCGTCGCCCTGGAACAACCGCTGGTATTCGCGCAGCGCGTCCTCGATCTCGCGGTTGCGCGGCAGCGAGGCGTCGTCGTGGATGCCCAGCCGCGCGGCGGCCTTGAGCTTGGCCTGATGGAAATCGCGGATGCCGGATTCCGCGATCAGCCGTGCGGCTTCGTGGGCAAGGCGATAGCGTCGCTCGCGGGTCTTCGTTTCGGCGTGTTGTCGAGCGTGGCGCATGGTCATCATCCCGGCATGGCCTGCCGGGACTGTAGCGGAAAGGTCGTGAATGGGGAATCGAGCCGCGCCAGGATGCGACAGGCGCGTTCATGCCCGATGACGGCGTCGAGGGCGGCGCAGATCGAGCAGGCCCCTCCATTCGTCGGGGCCGGCATGCTCTCTCCCGAATCCCGAATCCCGAATCCCGAATCCCGAATCCCGTCAGAAGATGTCGAACGACTCCTCGCTCGGCATCGCTTCGTCGCTGCCGTAGTCGACGAAGGATTCCATCTTCTCCAGGTCCTCGACCTTGACGTATTCGATGATGCCGCCGCTGCTTTCGGTGGGCAGCAACTGGCCGCTGGCGGTGACCGCGACCCTGATCATGCCCGGCGGCGGGTCGTTCGGTGCCACCGGCACATCCTTGAGCGCGACGGTCATGTAGTCGATCCAGATCGGCAGCGCGGCCTTGCCGCCGTATTCGCGATAGCCCAGCGAGGTGTTGTCGCTCTTGCCGACCCACACCGTGGTGACGAGGTTGCCGCCGGTGCCGGAGAACCAGGCATCGCGGTGATTGTTGGTGGAGCCGGTCTTGCCGCCGATGTCTTCGCGGTTGATCGACCGCGCGGCGGTGGCGGTGCCGCGCAGCACCACGTCGCGCATCATCGAGGTGATCTGGTACGCGATGCGTTCGTCCATCGCGCGCGGCGCCAGTACGGCATCGGCGGGCAGGGCGGTCGCGGGCGCGGCCTTGGTCTCGGCCGGCTTCGCGGCGGTCTTCGCATCCGGCCTGGCGGGTGTGCCGCCGGCCGGGCCGAAATCGAACCCATCGACCACGCTGGAGGCGGGCACCGCCGGCTGGCCGGCGCGGCCCGGACCGCAGCCGCGACAGGCGACAGCGGGCTTCTGCTTGAAGATCAGCTTGCCGTCGCGGTCCTTCACTTCGTCGACCACCCAAGGATCGATGCGGAAGCCGCCATTGGCGAAGGCCGCATAGCCGCGTGCGATCGACAGCGGGGTCAGCGAGGGCGTGCCGAGCGAGATCGACAGGTTCGGCGGCAGTTCCTTTTCCTCGAAGCCGAACTGGGTGATGTACTTGCGCGCGTAGTCCACGCCGATCGCGTCGAGCATGCGCACCGACACCAGATTGCGCGATTGCACCAGGGCCTGGCGCACGCGGATCGGGCCGGCGAAGCCGCCGCCGTCGTTCTGCGGGCGCCAGTCCTTGCCGCCGCGCATGCGGAACACCACCGGGGCGTCGAGCACGATGGATGCGGGGTTGTAGCCGCGCTCGAAGGCGGCGGCATAGATGAAGGGCTTGAACGACGATCCGGGCTGGCGGCGCGCCTGCACGGCGTTGTTGAACTTGCTGCCGGCGAAGCTGAAACCACCGACCAGGGCGCGCAGCGCGCCGGTATCGGCGTCGAGCGAGACCAGCGCCGACTGGGCGCGCGGGAGCTGTTCCAGGCGCCAGGTGACCGGGCCGGCCGGGGGCGGGTTGGCGGGCGCGGCAGTGGCGCCGGCCTTCGCAGGCTCGGCCTTGGCCTCGGCCACGATCCGGCGCACGCGGGTGACGTCGCCGCGCTTGAGCAGGCTGCCCGGTGCCTTGCCGGTCCAGCGCGAGGCGTCCGGGCCGAGGTCGAGCACGGTGCCGTCGGCCAGCACGACCTGGGCGTTGGTCCCGCTGATGCCCAGCACCAGGGCCGCGCGCAGCTCACCCTGGCTGGGATGGTCGCGCAGCCGCCTGGCCGCGGTGGCGGCGTCCTCGCCCGGGGGCAGGTCGATGTGCGGCATCGACTTCGGGTTCCAGCCGTGGCGGCGGTCGTACGCGCCCAGGCCGTCGCGCACGGCCTTGTCGGCAGCGGCCTGCATCACCGGGTCGATGGTCGTGGTGACGTGGTAACCCTTGGTCAGGACGTCGTTGCCGAAGCGTTCGATCATCTCCTGGCGGACCATTTCGGCGACGAATGGCGCATAGACCTCGACCGGACGCTCGTGCGGGCTGGCGTGCATCGGCGTGGCGCGCGCCGCCTGCTCCTCGGCCGGCGTGATGAAGCCCAGTTCGCGCATGCGCAGCAGCACGTAGTTGTCCCGGCGCAGGCGGGCGCGATCGGGATTGCTGATCGGGTTGGCGGTGGACGGGAACTTGGGGATCGCGGCCAGCGAGGCCATTTCGTCCAGGTCCAGCTGGTCCAGCGACTTGCCGTAATAGAACTCGGCGGCGGCGGCCACCCCGTAGGCACGGTTGCCGAAGAAACTCTTGTTCAGGTAGAGCTCGAAGATCTCGTCCTTGCTCAGCTCCTGCTCCATCTTCCGGGCCAGCAGCATCTCGGCGAACTTGCGGGTGTAGCTGTATTCCGAGCTGAGGAAGAACTGCCGAGCGACCTGCTGGGTGATGGTGGAGCCGCCCGCGACGCGCTCCTTGTCGGTGAAGACCAGTTCCTTGATGGCCCGGCCCACGCCCTTGTAGTCCACGCCGTCGTGCTCGTAGAAGCGGGCGTCCTCGGCCGCCAGGAAGGCATCCTTGAGGCGCTTGGGCACCTTTTCGATCTCGACGGGGTAGCGGCGGGTCTCGCCGAACAGCCCCATGAGCCGCCCGTCGCTGGCATACACATATAAAGGTTCCTGCAGCTCGATGTTGCGCAGGGTCTGCACGTCCGGCAGCTTGGACGACACGCTGTAATAGAGGGCCGCGAAGGCGATGCCGCCGACCACCAGGCCGAGCAGGGTCAACAGGAGGGCCCAGCGGAACAGACGGCGAATCAGGGACATGCGTACGGGAATCCTGGCGTCGATGGGTGTAAACAATGCAGGCGACGATTATAGGGGGCGGCGCACGGTCGGCAGCCGGCAGGGGTCCGGCCACAGTGTGACGGGTGCCGCATCCGCTGCCCCCGGGGCAGGGGCCGAAGGGGGGCGGGTTCGCGCAACCGCCCTCAGGGAACCCCTCGCGGGCGGGGGGGCGAGGGGGGGCATGTCGTGACAGAGTTCACTCTGGGCATCACCGGTCGCACGTGCCTGTTGCCATGGGGTGAAAAGTCCGTTATTTAATGTATTGGGACACGTAACGCGCGTAAGCGCGCGTGGGAAGGGGAAAAAGTGGGACTGTTCGCAAAAAATCAGTCACCGTTGGTGGGCGTCGACATCAGCTCGACCGCCGTCAAGCTCCTGCAGCTGTCTCGGGCTGGCGACCGCTATCGGGTGGAACACTACGCGGTCGAGCCGTTGCCGCCGAACGCCGTGGCCGAGAAGAACATCGTCGAGATCGAGGCGGTGGGCGAGGCCATCAAGCGGGCGCTCAACCGGTCCGGATCCAAGGCCAAGCATGCCGCAGCCGCGGTGGCCGGCTCGGCGGTGATCACCAAGGTCATCCCGATGCCCGCCGAGCTCGACGAGGACGACATGGAGTCCCAGATCGAGCTGGAGGCGGTGAACTACATTCCGTATCCGATCGAGGAAGTGAACCTGGACTTCGAGGTGCTCGGCCCCATGCCCGGCAACCCCGAGATGGTCCAGGTCCTGCTCGCCGCCTCGCGTTCGGAGAACGTCGAGATGCGCGCGTCGGCGCTCGAGGTCGGCGGCCTGACCGCCCGGGTCATCGACGTCGAGGCCTTCGCGATCGAGAATGCCTATGCGCTCATCGCCAGCACGCTGAACATCCCGCACGACGGCATCGTCGCGCTGGTCGATGTCGGCGCGACGATGACAACGCTCAGCATCCTGCGCAACGGCCGCAACATCTACAGCCGCGAGCAGGTCTTCGGCGGCAAGCAGCTGACCGATGAAGTCATGCGCCGCTACGGCCTGAGCTACGAGGAAGCGGGCCTGGCCAAGCGCCAGGGCGGCCTGCCCGAAAGCTACGAGATCGAGGTGCTGGAGCCGTTCAAGGAGGCCATGGCGCAGCAGATCGGTCGCCTGCTCCAGTTCTTCTATGCCGGCAGCGAGTACAACCGCGTCGACCAGATCGTGCTCGCCGGCGGCTGCGCTTCCATCGTCGGCATCGCGGCGATGGTCGAAGAGCAGCTGGGCGTGCAGACCGTGGTCGCCAATCCGCTGGCGCAGATGACCCTTGGCCCACGCGTGCAGGCGCACGCGCTCGCGCAGGACGCGCCGGCGCTGATGATCGCCTGCGGCCTCGCCCTGAGGAGTTTCGACTGATGGCACGCATCAACCTCCTCCCGTGGCGCGCGGAGCGCCAGAAAGAACGCAAGAAGCAGTTCATGCTGATGCTGGTCCTGGCTGCGGTGGCCGGACTCGGGCTGTGGTTCCTGGTCCACACCTATTACGGCATCCAGATCGCCGGGCAGATGGAGCGCAATGCCTTCCTCAATCAGAAGATCGAGGAAGTGAAGGCGCAGATCACCGAGATCGAGAAGCTCGAAGAGAAGAAGAAGAAGCTGCTCAATCGCAAGCGGGTGATCGAAGAACTGCAGGCCAATCGTTCGCAGATGGTGCACCTGTTCGACTCGCTGGTGCGCACGATCCCCGACGGCGTGATCCTCACCGCGATCAAGCAGGAGGGCGAGAAGCTCACCCTCGAGGGCCGCACGCAGTCGCACGCGCGGGTGAGTACGTACATGGACACCCTGGCGGCCTCCGGCTGGATGTCGAAGCCCGAGCTGGCGGTGATCCAGGCCGAGGGCGACAACAAGGGCCTGCCGTACACGTTCAGCCTCACCGTCACCCTGGTGAACCCGAACGCGAAGAAGGAAGGTGAGGAAGGTGCGGCCGCGGCCGGCGCCACGCCCGCCACGGTGACCACCGAGCAGTTGCAGACGCTGACGCCCGCCACGCCGGCGGCGACCGCGCCTGCCGCCACAGCACCGGCCGGTGGCGAGGCGACCCCGGCGCCCGCCGGCGCCGCCGCTCCCGCCGGCAGCCAGCCGCCGGCCGCTCCGGCCGCACCGACGGGAGGAGCGAAGTCGTGAGCAAGAAGAAAATGACCCTCAAGGAGCTCGACTTCAACAACGCCGGATCCTGGCCGCGCGAGTGGCAGATCGGGTTCTGCGTCGCCCTGTGCCTGTTGATCCTGTTCCTGCTCTGGAACTTCCTGACCCGTCCCAAGGGCGCGGAACTGGAAACCCTGGAGGCGGAAGAGGCCAGCCTGCGCGCCGACTTCGAGACCAAGCAGGGCGAAGCCGCCAACCTCGAACCGCTGAAGCAGCAGCTCGCGCTCATGGAGCAGCAGCTCCAGCAGATGCTGCGCCAGCTGCCCAGCAAGACCGAGATGCCCGCGCTGATCGTCGACATCTCGCAGACCGCGCTGGCGACCGGCATCACCAACGAACTCTTCCAGCCCGGCGACGAAACTCAGCTCGAGTTCTACGTCGAGAAGCCGATCGAGCTGAAGATGGTGGGGTCCTACCACCAGTTCGGTGCCTTCGTCAGCGGTGTCGCCTCGCTGCCGCGCGTGGTCATCATGACCATGCACGACATCCAGCTGACTCCGCGCGGCACGCCGGGAGACAAGAAGCCGGCGAGCATCGGGCCAGGTTCGGTCCTGGAGCTCAAGGGCACGGTCAAGACCTATCGCTACCGCGACGAGGAAGAGTCCGTCGACACTGGCGCGGCTGCCGGCGGCAACACCGCCGGTGGGGCGACCCCGGGCGTGCCGGGCGCCAACGCAGTCACCAACGCAGCGAACCGATCCGCCGAGGCCACCGCCGCACAGGGAGGCAGCCGCTGATGCGCAGACAACACGACAACATGGCGCGCCTCCTGCTCGCGGTCGCGCTGGTCGCCGCGCTCGCCGGCTGCGGCCGCTCGATCACGAGCACGCCGGGCGACGCGCCGAATCTCGAGGAGTGGGTCGCCGGGGTCAAGGCGCGTCCCGCGCCGCCGCTCGACCCGCTGCCGGTGATGCAGCAGTTCGAACATTTCGAATACGCCGCGCAGAGCCTGCGCGACCCGTTCAGCACCGCGTTCTCGCCGAGTTCCGACGGTGCCGGTCCGCGGCCCGATTCGAATCGGCGCAAGCAGGTACTCGAACAGTTCCCGCTCGACAGTCTCGACATGGTCGGGACGCTGGGGAAGGGCGGCAGTCTGATCGCGCTGGTGATGGTGCCCGACAAGGTCACCTACCGGGTGCGGCCGGGCGATTACATGGGACAGGCGGACGGACGCGTGACTGCGGTCTTCGAAGACCGCATCGAACTCGTCGAGCTGGTGCCCGACGGTGCAGGCGGTTGGCTGGAGCGGCCGGCGACGGTCTCGCTCGATGACGAATAAGACGAGGGGATAGCGAAATGATCGTACTCAACGCGCATAGCCAGCAGCAGGGCCGTCGCACCATGCCAATCAGGGCCGCCATGCTCGGCCTGACCGTCGGCCTGTTGTCGGCGCTCAGCGCCGTCAACGCAGCCACGCCTGCACCGGCACCGGCTGTCCAGGCGGGCCAGCAGGCCCCGGCGGTCAGCGCCATCACCGACATCGACTTCAAGCGGGGCGATGGCGGATCGGGCAAGCTGATCCTCCGCTTCGACCGTGACGGTGCCATGCCCGATCTGCGGGCGACCGATGCCGGCGTGATCGTCGACATCGGCAACGCGAAGCTGCCGTCGCACCTGCAGCGGTCGCTGAATGTCACCGACTTCGCGACGCCGGTGCAGCACGTCCAGGCGCTGGCCCAGGGCGACGACAAGACGCAACTGGTACTCAGCACCAGCGGCGCCTTCGAGTCGCTGGCCTACCAGACCGGCAAGGACTACATCGTCGAGCTGGTGCCGCGCTCGGCCGATCCGTCGCGTGCCGTCGGGGGCGCGACTGCGGTCGCCGCCGCGGGACAGAAGACGCCGACGATCTCCGCGGCTGGCAATGGCCGGGCGGGCTACGCCGGCCGTGCGGTGACCTTCAACTTCCAGGACATCCCGGTCCGCACGGTGCTGCAGCTGATCGCCGAGGAGTCCGGGTTGAACATCGTCGCCAGCGACACGACCCAGGGCAATGTCACCTTGCGCCTGATCAACGTGCCGTGGGACCAGGCGCTGGATCTGGTGCTGCAGGCCAAGCAGCTCGACAAGCGCCGCAGCGGCAACGTCATCTGGGTCGCGCCGCAGGCCGAGATCGCCAAGTTCGAACAGGACAAGGAAGACGCCCGCATCGCGATCGAGAACCGCGCCGAGACCGTCACCGAATACATCCCGGTGAGCTACGGCAACGCCGAGGACATCGCCAAGCTGCTGACCGACGACAGCAAGGGTAATTCCGGCGGCGGTGGCGCTGCCGGCGGTAGTGCAGGTGCTTCGACACAGAGTCGTGGCTTCCTGTCGTCGCGCGGCAGCCTCAGCTTCGATCGCCGCACCAACACCCTGCTGGTGATCGACATCCCGGCCCGCGTCGCCGAAGTGCGCAAGCTCGTGGCGCAATTGGACAAGCCGGTCGACCAGGTGCTGATCGAGGCCAAGGTGGTCATCGCCACCGAGGATTTCGCGCGCGAGCTCGGCGCCAAGTTCGGCATCAATGGTGTCAAGAACAACGTCGCCTACGGCAACACCATTCCGAACACGACGGCGACGCGTAATTCCATCACCCAAGTGGAAAATGCATATCGTACGGCTTACAACGCCTGGCTCAGTGGTGGTCAGGTGGGGCCGGCACCGGTCCGTGGCGTCCCGACGATCACCAAGGGAAACAACGTCGACCTCGGCGTGGTGGCCGGTGGCCTGCTGTCCTCGAACCCGGCGACGATGGCCTTTACCATCCTCAATGCGGGTTACTTCCTCGACATCGAACTGTCGGCGATGCAGGAAGAAGGTCGCGGCGAAGTGATCTCCAGCCCGCGCGTGGTCACCAGCAACCAGCGCGAAGCGGTGATCAAGCAGGGGCGCGAGATCGGCTACGTCACCACGCAGTCGAGCGGCGGCCAGATCACCCAGACCGTGAACTTCAAGGATGTGGTGCTGGAGCTGAAGGTCACGCCGACGATCACCAACGATGGTCGCGTCTTCCTGAACCTCGCGGTGAAGAAGGACGAGCTGGAAGACTTCATCGACACCGTCGCCGGTTCGGTGCCGCTGATCGCCAAGCGCGAAGTGAACACCGCCGTGCTGATCGAGGACGGCAACACCGTGGTCATCGGTGGCGTCTACGAATTCAGCGACCGCAGCCAGGCCTCCAAGGTGCCGTTCCTGGCCGATCTGCCGGTGCTGGGCAACCTGTTCAAGAAGCGTGGCCGCTCCAAGGCCAAGGCCGAACTGCTGATCTTCGTCACGCCGAAGGTCATGCGCGTCGCGCCGCGCGTCTGATCGGCCGCGACATCGATTCGACGGACGGGGGCTTCGGCCCCCGTTTCGTTTTTGGGGCGGGGTGAACATTTACGGCCCGCATCGGTCAAACTCGCCGTTCGTCACTGCCCGAGGAAAGCCCGTCGATGTCATCAGGAACGACCGAGACCGGCCGCGCGCCCGAAACCGGGGCGCACGGCGACGTGGCCCGGCTGCACGCCGCCTTCACCGCGCTGAGGACCCGATTGTCGGCGGAGATCGTCGGCCAGGGCGGGTTGATCGAGCGCCTGCTGATCGCGCTGCTTGCCGACGGTCACCTGCTGGTCGAAGGCGCGCCCGGACTGGCCAAGACCACCGCGATCCGCGCGCTGGCCAGCCGGCTGGAGGCGGATTTCGCACGCGTGCAGTTCACGCCGGACCTGCTGCCGGCCGACCTCACCGGCACCGAGGTCTGGCGTCCGCAGGACGGCCGGTTCGAGTTCCAGCCCGGTCCCATCTTCCATTCCCTGCTGCTGGCCGACGAGATCAACCGCGCGCCGGCCAAGGTGCAGTCGGCGCTGCTCGAAGCCATGGGCGAGCGCCAGGTCACCGTGGGTCGTCAGACCTATGCCTTGCCCGAACTGTTCCTGGTGATGGCGACGCAGAACCCGATCGAGCAGGAAGGCACCTTCCCGCTGCCGGAAGCGCAGCTCGATCGTTTCCTCATGTACGTGCGCATCGGCTATCCCGAAGCGTCGATGGAAGCCGAGATCCTGCGCCTCGCGCGCGACCGCGCGCGTGCGGGCCACGCCCCGACCGCGCCCGTGCAGGAGGCCGGACAGGCGCCGCTGCGCCTGTCGCAGGCGGACGTGTTCGCAGCACGTGCGGCGGTGCTGGACGTGCACGTCGCCCCGGCGCTGGAGCGCTACCTGATCGAACTGGTGCTGGCTTCGCGCGATGCGCGGCGCTACGACGCCGCACTGGCGCGGCGCATCGGCTGGGGGGCGAGTCCGCGCGGTTCGATCGCGCTGGAGCGCTGCGCACGGGCGCGCGCCTGGCTGGCCGGGCGCGATTTCGCCACCCCTGAAGACGTGCGCGCGGTCGCGCTGGACGTGCTGCGGCATCGCGTGCTGCCCAGCTACGAGGCCGTGGCCGAAGGCTGGGATGGCGAGCGCCTGGTGCAGGCGCTGCTCGACAAGGTGCCGCTGCCTTGAACACCGCTGTCTCGAGCAGGCGCTGAGGGCAGGCGGAGCGCGCGATGAGCGAAGGGATCACGCCGAGCCTCGACGAACTGGTGGCGCTGCGCCGCGCAGTGTCCGGTCGCCGGCCACCGCGGCACGGGCGGCACGGGATGAGCGGGCAGGCGCCGTCGCCGATGCGCGGGCGCGGCATGGAGTACGCCGAATCGCGTGAATACGCCATCGGCGACGATGCGCGCCACATCGACTGGCGGCTGACCGCGCGCACCGGCAAGCCGCATACCAAGCTTTTCCAGGCCGAACGAGAGCGCCTGACCCTGATCGTCGCCGACACCGCGCCGACCCTGTATTTCGGCACGCGCGTGCGCTTCAAGTCGGTGCAGGCGGCGCGTGCCGGCGCGCTGGCGGCCTGGGCTGCGGTGCGCGATGGCGATCGCATCGCGGCCTTGCGCGGCACGTCCGCCGAAGCGCCGGTGGTGCCGGTCGCCGGCCCGCGCGGTGCGCTGCGCGTGCTCGACGCGATGGTGCGCTGGTACGCGCGCGCGCCCGCGCAGGACGACGGCCTGGCGGTCGCACTGGACCACGCCGACCGCCTCGCGCGACCGGGCACCCGGCTGGTCGTGCTGGCCGATCCGCTCAGCGCCGCAGGCATCACGCAGACCCGCTGGAGCGCTCTGGCCCAGCATCGCGAAGTGGTCGTGCTGCTGCTGAGCGATCCGCTCGAACGCGAGCCGCCGATGTCGCGACTGCCGTTCCTTGTCGAACGCCTGGCGGCATCCGGTGTGACGTTGATGCGCCGGGTCGAACTGGATCTGGGCGGCGATGCGTTGCGTCGACGCTGGCGCGACGCGTTCGTCGCGCCGCTGCAGCAGGCGCAGGACACGCTGGCGCGCAGCGGCATCCGCGCGCATGTGCTGTCGACCGATGCGTCCAGCGATGCCTGGCTGGGGCTGCTAGCGGGAGCGCGCGGCGCATGAGCGGCGCGACCCTCGATCCGGCCAAATTGCCGCTGCGCGATGCGCATCTGCCCGATGCGCCCGCGTGGTGGCCGCCTGCACCGGGCTGGTGGCTGGTCGCGGTGGTGCTGGCTGCGTTGTTGCTCGCGGTCGCGCTCTGGCGCCGACGTGCGCGCCGGCATCGGCTGGCCGCGGAAGCCCTGTTCGATGCCACGGTCGACGCTGCGCAGGGCCACAGCGCACGCGTCGCCGCGATCTCCGAACTGCTGCGTCGCGCCGCGCGGCGACGCGATCCGCTCGCCGACCGTTTGCAGGGCGCGGACTGGCTGCATTTCCTCGACCAGGGGCCGCGCACGCGCGGTGCCGCCACTTTCGCCGAGGTCGGCGGCGTGCTGCTCGACGGCGGCTTCCGTCGCGAGGTCGATGCCGATGCGGTCGCCGCACTGCGGCCGGTCGCGCGGGCGCGTTTCGTCGCCTTGATGCGTCACGCGCCGCGCCGCTGGCGCCTGCCCTGGCCGCGGAGGCGCGGATGACGCTCGCCGAGCTCTTCGGGCCGCTGTTCGCTGCGTTCGCCTGGCCCTGGCTGCTGCTCGCGCTGCCGCTGCCGGCGCTGGCGTGGCGCCTGCTGCCGGGCCGCGATGGCGGCGCGCCGGGCCTGCGCGTGCCCTACGGCGAGCGACTGGGCGCGCTGATGGCGGCGAGCGGGCAGACACCCGCGCGCGGCATTCCCGCGCTCGCCTGGCTGGCCTGGGCGCTGCTGGTGCTGGCCGCGGCCCGGCCGCAGCAACTGGGCGAGGTGGTGCAGCCGCCGCAGTCCGGCCGCGACCTGATGCTGGCGGTGGACCTGTCCGGCAGCATGGAGGAGCGCGACATCGAACTCGGCGGGCGCGCGGTCTCGCGCCTGACCGCAGGCAAGGCGGTGATCGCCGATTTCCTCGAGCGTCGCGCCGGCGACCGCGTCGGCCTGATCGTCTTCGGCGAACGCGCGTACGCGCTGACGCCGCTGACCCGCGATCTCGACACCGTCCGCGAGCAACTCGACGGCACGGTCACCCGGCTGGCCGGCGGCGGCACCGCGATCGGCGACGCGATCGCGCTGGCGACCAAGCGCCTGCGCCAGCAACCGAGCGGGCAGCGCGTGCTGATCCTGCTCACCGATGGCGTGAACAGCGCCGGCATGCTCGATCCGCTGAAAGCGGCCGAACTTGCCCGCGACGACGGCGTGCGCATCCACACCATCGCCTTCGGCGGCTACGGCGCCGGCCTGTCGGTGTTCGGCGTGCCGATCCGCATGACCGGCCAGGCCCAGCAGACCGACGAGGCCGGTCTGCAGCGCATCGCCCAGACCACCGGCGGGCGCGCCTTCGTGGCGCGCGACGTCGAGCAGTTGCTGGGCATCTATGCCGAACTCGACCGCATCGAGCCGGTGAAGCATCCGGGCCTGCGCCTGCGCCCGCGCCTGGAGCGCTACGCCTGGCCGCTGGCCGGTGCGCTGCTGTGCGCCGGTTTGCTGCTGTGGCGGCGACGGGAGCGTCCGCGATGAGTACCGCACCGGCCGCCGAGTCGATTTTCGCCGCGATCCAGTCGATGCCCGCACTCGTGGCGGGCCTGCAGTTCGTGCGGCCGTGGTGGCTGCTCGCGCTGGTCCTCGTCCCCGTGCTGCCGTGGTGGCTGCATCGGTTGAGGTTGCGCCGCAACGTCTGGCGCGACGTGGTCGACGCCCACCTGCTGCCGCACCTGATCGAGGGCGGCGCGGACGCGCGCGGCGGACGCACCGGGCGCGGCCCCTTGCTGGCCACGATCGCGGCCACGATCGCGCTGCTGCTGGCGATCCTGGCCCTGGCCGGCCCGAGCTGGCGCAGCCTGCCGCAGCCGCTGTGGCAGGACCGCACGCCGCTGGTGGTCGCGGTGGACCTGTCCGAAGCCTCGACGGCCGCCGATCTGCCGCCGTCGCGCCTGCTGCAGATGCGCGCCAAGCTCACCCGCATCCTGCGCGAACGCGGCGGCGGGCAGATCGCGCTCGTCGCGTTCGCCGACGATGCCTACATCGTCTCGCCACTGACCGACGACGCCGCCAACATCGAGCTGTTCGTCGACGCGCTGTCGCCCGAGGTGATGCCCGACGATGGCCAGCGCGCCGGGCGCGCGATCCGCGAATCGCTGCTGCTGCTCAAGCGCGCCGGCTTTTCGCGCGGCGACATCCTGCTGATGACCCATCGTGCCGACACCGCCGCGCGCAGCGCCGCCGGCGAGGCGCGCGCGGCCGGATTCCGGGTGTCGGCGCTGGGCCTGGGCAGCCGCGACGGCGGCACTTACGTGGATCGCCGCGGTCGTCGCCAGCGCACCTGGCTGGACGCCGATGGCCTGCGTGCGGTGGCCGAGGCCGGCGATGGCCGTTTCGTCGCGGCGTCGGTGGATGACAGCGATCTGCGCGCGCTCGGCGTGCTGCGCGCCGACCGCGTGGAGGATGCGGCGGCCAGCGACCGCAAGCGCGGCGCATTGGCGATCGACGAAGGTTTCTGGCTGCTGCCGCCCCTGCTGCTGCTTGCGCTGTTCGCGTTCCGGCGCGGTGTGTTCGCGGTCGCGCTGCTGGCGCTATGTCTGCCCTGGCAGGTCGTGCACGCCGACGACGGCAGCCTGTGGCTGCGCCGCGACCAGGCCGAACATGTGCGCCTGCAGCGTGGCGTCGAAGCCTACCGCAGTGGCGACTACAAGACGGCGATGTCGCATCTGGCCGACCTGCCCGGCGCCGATGCGGCGTACAACCGCGGCAACGCGCTCGCACGCCAGGGGCGCTATGACGAAGCCATCGCCGAATACGACCGCGCGCTGCGCCAGCGCCCGGGCATGGCCGACGCGATCGAGAACCGGCGCGTGGTCGCCGCCGCGCGCCGGCAGGCGCAGCCGCCGGCGTCGAAGGACCAGGACAGGCAGGGCCAGGGCAAGCAGGATCAAGGCAAGCAGGATCAAGGCAAGCAGGATCAAGGCAAGCAGGATCAAGGCAAGCAGGATCAAGGCAAGCAGGATCAAGGCAAGCAGGGCGAGGCGAAACAGGGCGAGGCGAAACAGGGCGAGGCGAAACAGGGCGAGGCCCGGCAAGACCAGGGCAAACCGTCCCAGGGCGAGCAGGCACGAAAACCACAGGGCCAGCCCGACAGGAACGCGCAACGGAATCCCCAGCAGAACGCCCAGGAAAACCCGCAGGCGCAGGGCAGGCCACCGGCTTCGCCGAAGCCATCGGGCACGCCATCGCAGGCGCAGTCCGCCGCATCGCGCCCGCCCGAGGCGTCGGCCGACACTGCGCAGCAGCGCCAGGCCGACGCTGCGCAGCGCGAACGGATGCGCCGCGCGCAGGGGGCATCCGCGACGTCGCCACAGACGCCCGTCGCGGGCGAGCCGAAACCCGGCAGCGCCCCCGCGGGTGATGCCCGCGCCAGCGAACGGCGGCTGGCCAACGAGGCGTGGCTGCGGCGCGTGCCCGACGACCCGGGTGGCCTGCTGCGCGAGAAGTTCAAGCTCGAAGAGCGTCGCCGCCGGCGCGAGGGCGACCGCTGATGCGCGCGCGCCGGTGTCATCCTGCGCACCGCGTGTCGCTCGCCTGCATGCGCTTGCTGCTGTGCATCGCGCTGTCATGGACGGCGTCGGTCCAGGCCCAGGTCCGCGCATGGCTGGACCGCGATCGCATCGCGCTGGACGAAACGACGGAACTGGTCGTCGAGATCGACGGCATGACGGCCGACGGCCTGCCGGACATGTCCACGCTGAGCCAGGATTTCCGCATCGTCGACCAGGGCATCGCGCAGCAGGTCGACCTCGTCAACGGCCGGATGAACCTGCGCATCAACATGCGCATGCGCCTGCAGCCGCGGCGCGAAGGCGTGCTGGAAGTGCCGATCCTGCGGGTCGGCGGCGCCTACACCCAGCCGCTGCGGCTGGTGGTGGGTCCGCCGAAGACGCCGGCGCCGAGCGTATCGCCGCCCGCCGCGCGGTCGCAGCCCATCTTCCTCGAATCGAAGGTCGATACCGACGCGCCCTACGTGCAGCAGACCGTCGGTTACACCGTGCGCCTGTATTACGAGGCCGGCAGCCTGATCGACGGTCGCCTCGACCAGGACGCGCCGGAGGGCGCCAGCCTGCAGCAACTGGGCGAGGACGTGCAGCGCACGGTGAACGTGGGCGACCGGTTCTTCAAGATCATCGAGCGCAGGTACCTGCTGATCCCGGAGCGCCCGGGTCCGCTGACGGTGCCACCGGCGCGCTTCATGGGCCGCAACCTCGGCCTGTTCGGCGATGCCTTCGGTTCGCCCGGGCTGGACGTCCGCACCCGCAGCCAGCCCGTGGCGCTGCGCGTCAAGCCGATCCCGCCGGGCGCGCCGCAACCCTGGCTGCCGCTGCGCGAACTGAGCCTGCGTTACCTGGATGCGCCCAGGTCGCTGCGCGCCGGCGAGAGCGCCACGGTCACCTTGGAGCTGCATGCCGATGGCGCCAATACCGGGCAATTGCCGGCGCTGGAGCTGCGCGCCGGCGATGGCGCGCGGATCTTCCCCGACCAGGCGCAGCGCAATGACCGCTTCCTCGAGGGCCGCCCGCTGGCCACGGTCACGCGCCGGTTCGCGTTGCTGCCCTCGCGCGCCGGCACGCTGCGCGTGTCCGCGCCGCGCATCGCCTGGTGGGATGCCAAGGCCGGCGTCGCCCGCGTGGCCAGCCTGCCGGACCTCGTGCTTCCGGTCGCGCCCGGGACCACGGCCGCGACCGACGAGTCCGCCCCGGCCGAGGCGCGCGCCGCGCGCGCATCGGGCCGGCCCGCATGGCTGCCGCGCGGCGGCTGGCTGGTCGCGACGGCGGTACTCGTCCTGCTGTGGATCGCCACCATCGGCTGGGCCTGGCGCCTGCTGATGCGTCATCGCGCGCAACGCGACGCCGCAACCGCACCGCCGCAGGCGGCCGCGCCCCCGAACGCCCGGGCGACGACGCTTGCGGCGCCCGGGACTGCGATCGGCGCCAAGGCCTCGGCCGCGGACTGGGCGCAGGCGCTGGCCGATGGCGATCCGGCTCGCCTGCTGCACGCGCTGTGCGCGGTGGCCACGCCACCGGCGGCCGATGCCGATGCGCTGGTCGAGCGACTCGCGGACCCGGTGCAGCGCGACGCCATCGGCATGCTGCAGCGCGCCTGCTGGGGCGAGGGCGACCGCGCCGCCGCGGTCTCGGCCGCGCGCGCGGCCTTCGTGGACGGTCCGCGCTGGCGCGGCGGTCCGGGCAGGGCCGGCGATGCCGACGCGCTGCCGCCGCTCTACCCGGGCCGATGAGCGCGCCCGCCGGTATGCTTGGCGATCCGCCCGCGCCCAGAGACAGGCCCCATGACCGCTGACCCCCGTCCCGCACGCAAGCCCTGGCCGTTGCACTGGAAGATGGCGATCGGCTTCGGCGTCGGTATCGGCGCCGGCCTGCTGGCCAACCTCGGCGGCGCCGACGCGCCCTGGCTGCAAGGGCTGATCACCTACGTGACCGACCCCGTCGGGCAACTGTTCCTGCGCCTGCTGTTCATGCTGGTGGTGCCGCTGGTGTTCTCGGCGCTGGTCCTGGGCGTGGTCGAGATCGGCAATCCGCAGTCGCTCGGTCGCATCGGCGGGCGCACCCTGCTGTGGATCATGGTCGGCACCTCGATCGCGGTCGCGATCGGCCTGCTGCTGGTCAACCTGATCCAGCCGGGCGTCGGCATTCCCCTGGACATCGCCCGCGACCTGATCGCGCAGGGCAGCGAACGCAGCGGCCAGATCGTGGCGTCCGCGCGCGAGGCGCCGAACGGCATCCAGATCCTGCTCAACATCGTGCCGCGCAACGTGGTCGACGCCGCAGCCAAGGGCGACCTGATCGCGATCATGTTCTTCGCGCTGATGGTGGGCGCCGCCGCGACGATGATCCGCAACCGCGCCACCGCCGCCTTCGTCGACGCCTGCCAGGGCCTGTTCGACATCTGCCAGCGTCTGATCGAATGGGTCATCCGCCTCGCGCCGTACGCCGTCGCCGCGCTGCTGTTCGGCATCGTCGCCCGGCTCGGCGTCGACGTGCTGGTGCAGCTGGCCAAATTCGTGGGCACCGTCGTGCTGGCCCTCGCGATCCAGATGTTCGTGGTGTTCCCGATACTGATCCGCCTGTTCGCCGGGCGTTCGCCGCTGGCGTTCTTCAAGGCCGCCGAGCCGGCGATCATGACCGCCTTTTCCACATCGTCCTCCAGTGCGAGCCTGCCGACGACGCTGCTGGTGGCCGAAGAGCGCATGGGCGTGCCGCGGCGCGTCGCGCGCTTCGTCTGCACGCTCGGCGCCACCGCCAACATGAACGGCACGGCGATGTTCGAAGGCATCACCATCCTGTTCCTGGCGCAGTTCTTCGGCATCGATCTCGCGCTCGGGCAGCAGGTCCTGATCCTCGGCCTGTGCGTGCTGGGTTCGATCGGTGCCGCTGGCGTCCCGGGCGGCTCGCTGCCGGTGATCGCGATGATCCTCGTGATGTTCGGCATTCCGCCGGAGGGCCTCGGCATCATCCTCGGCGTCGACCGCCTGCTCGACATGTGCCGGACCACGGTCAACGTGACCGGCGACCTGGCCATTTCGACCCTGGTGGCGCGCGGCGCGGGCGATCTGGACCCGCCCGCTGGCGCGATGCCCGACGCCGTGTCCGACGCGGCCTCCGGCGAAGCGCGCTGAGCGAGCACCCGCGGCTGGCCGGATGGCATAGTTCACGCCTTCGCGCCCGGGCTTGGGTTACGCTTGCGCGCGTCGCGCCACCCCCGTGGGCGACAGCGCCCACCCCACCACCTGGCACATGGACGCCCGCCGGGGCGTCGAACACGATGGAGAATCGAACGATGAAGACGACGCTGTGGATCGCCGCGGGCCTGCTGGCTTTCGCCGCCCCGACCTTGGCCGCCGACCCCCGCCCCTGCGAAGCCAACTACCAGCAGAGCGGCAACTTCCTGCGCGGTCGCACCTTCAGCACCTGGGAAGTCGTGTCCGGCGTGAAGCCGTCGGATGCCTTCAGCCGCATCCAGGCCGACGGCCTGAAGTCCGGCCTGCGCGTGGCCTCGTCCGACAAGGGTTCGGGCACGCTGTCCTTCGAGCAGAACGCCGCACACAAGGGCCAGACCATCCAGCTGCCCTGGAACATCGTGATCGAGGCCGCCGGCAAGGACACCAAGGTCACGGTCAGCAAGTCCACGCCGCCGGGCTACGCCTCCGGCCAGGAAACCCAGGTCAAGTCGATGTGCGCGGTGATCGACTCGGCGCGCAAGAAGTAAGCGCAGGATCCTGTAGGAGGGCCTTCAGGCCCGAGCTCTTCCTTCAGCAAGAGCTCGGGCCTGAAGGCCCTCCTACAACAACAAAGCAGAGGCGCTGGTGCCCACAGCCCGATGGCTGGTCCGGCCTTCCTGTCCTCCCGCCGTGACGCGCCCGTCGGCGGTGTTGGCCCTCCGGGGCCCCGGGATGGGACAATGGGCGGCCCGCGAACCGCCGGGCGCCGCCGACTTCCTGCCTGCTCCCCATGACGACGCCCAGCCGCCGCGACCTCGCCAACGCCCTCCGTTTCCTCGCCATCGACGCCGTCCAGGCCGCCAACTCCGGCCATCCCGGCATGCCCATGGGCATGGCCGACATCGCCGAAGTGCTCTGGAACGACTATTACCGCCACAACCCGAACAACCCGAAGTGGGCCAACCGCGACCGCTTCGTGCTCTCCAACGGCCATGGCTCGATGCTGCAGTACGGCCTGCTGCACCTCGCCGGCTACGACCTGCCGATCGAGGAGCTGAAGAACTTCCGCCAGCTTGGTTCGAAGACCGCCGGCCACCCCGAGAACCACATGACCCCGGGCGTGGAGACCACCACCGGCCCGCTCGGCCAGGGCTTCGCCAACGCCGTCGGCTTCGCCCTGGCCGAGAAGCTGCTGGCGCAGCGCTTCAACCGCCCCGGCTACGACATCGTCGACCACCGCACCTGGGTGTTCATGGGCGACGGCTGCCTGATGGAAGGCGTCTCGCACGAGGCCGCGTCGCTGGCCGGCACCTGGAAGCTCAACAAGCTCGTCGCCTTCTGGGACGACAACAGCATCTCCATCGACGGCCAGGTGCAGGGCTGGTTCACCGACGACACGCCGGCGCGCTTCGAAGCCTACGGCTGGAACGTGATCCGCGGCGTCGACGGCCACGATCCGGTCGCGATCAAGGGCGCGATCGACAGCGCGCTGGGCTCGGACAAGCCGGTGCTGATCTGCTGCCGTACCACGATCGGTTTCGGCTCGCCGGCGAAGGCCGGCAAGGAGTCCTCGCACGGCGCGCCGCTGGGCAAGGATGAAGTGGCGGCCACCCGCGCCGCGCTGCACTGGCCGCACGCACCGTTCGAGATCCCGAAGGCCGTCGCGGATGCCTGGTCGGCGCACGAGGCCGGCACGATGAACGAACACGCCTGGGCGAACCTGTTCGACCGCTATGCCGCCGCGCATCCCGAAGCCGCCGCCGAATTCACCCGTCGCCTCGACGGCGAACTGCCGGCCGATTTCGCCGCGAACGCCGATGCCTACATCGCCAAGCTGCAGGCCGAAGGTCCGGTGGTCGCCTCGCGCAAGGCTTCGCAGATGGCGATCGAAACCTTCGCGCCGCTGCTGCCGGAACTGGTCGGCGGTTCGGCCGACCTGGCGCATTCCAACCTGACCCTGTGGAAGGGCAGCAAGACGGTCGCCGGCAGCGACCCGGACGCCAACTACGTCTATTACGGCGTGCGCGAATTCGCGATGACCGCGATCAGCAATGGTCTGGCGCTGCACGGCGGTTTCCTGCCGTACGACGCCACCTTCCTCGTGTTCAGCGACTACGCCCGCAACGCGGTGCGCATGAGCGCGCTGATGGGCGCGCAGGCGATCCACGTCTACACCCACGACTCGATCGGCCTCGGCGAGGATGGCCCGACCCACCAGCCGGTCGAGCACCTCGCTTCGCTGCGCTACATCCCCGACAACGATGTGTGGCGCCCGTGCGACGCGGTCGAATCCGCGGTGTGTTGGCGCGCCGCGATCGAGCGCCGTGAAGGCCCGTCCTGCCTGGTGTTCTCGCGCCAGAACCTGCCGCATCAGTCGCGCAGTGAGGCGCAGGTCGCCGACATCCGTCGTGGCGGCTACGTGCTGAAGGACAGCGTCGGCGCGCCGGAATTCATCCTGATCGCCACCGGTTCGGAAGTCGGCCTCGCCATGCAGGCCGCCGAACAGCTCGGCGACGGCGCGCGCGTGGTGTCGATGCCCTCGACCGACGTGTTCGACCGCCAGGATCCGGCCTATCGCGAATCCGTGCTGCCGAAGGCCAGCCGCAAGCGCGTCGCCATCGAAGCCGGCGTGCGCGATTTCTGGCGCAAGTACGTCGGCCTGGACGGCGAGGTGATCGGCATCGACACCTACGGCGCATCGGCGCCGGCGGAAAAGCTGTATCCGCACTTCGGCATCACCGTCGACGCCGTCGTCGCCGCCGCGCGTTCGCTGGGCTGATCCGGGCCGTGCCGTGGCGCGACGCCTGTCGTCGGGCGAGCGGGCGCGGTTCGACCTTCGGCTACACTCGGACGCGATGACTCCGCGCCCGAGTGTTCCGCCGCAGCTGCTGTCCCTGGTTGCATCGGCCATCGTCCTGATGTCCGTGTCCACCGCTGCTGCGCAGGATGCGGGCGTGCGCTGCGACGTGGCCCGCCCCGCCGCCGCGCTGCCCGACCCCGCCGCCTGCCAGAGTGCGGTCGAGCTGCGTGTCCCGGCCGATGCGGACGCGGACCAGCGTGCGCAGCGGTTGGTAGCGGTGGCGAAGACGCGCCTGCAGGCCGGCGACCAGGACGGCGCCGGCGAGGCGCTCGACTGCGCCGAGTCGGTACTGGCGGGGCGGGGCAATGCGACCTCGCGCCATGCGCTGGTCCGCGCTCGCGGCAGCCTGGCCTATTCCCACGGACGCATGCCGGAGGCCAAGGCCTTGCTGGAATGCGCGCTCTCGCTCGCCGAGGCGCGCGAGGCTCGCGACGCCATCGCCAGCGATACCAACGCCATCGGCAGCACGCTGCGCCGGCTCGGCGACTATCGCGGTGCACTGCAGGCGTTCACCCGCAGCCTCGAGATGCAGCGCGCGCAGGGTAAGGTCGGCGGCGCGGTGTTCAACAACATCGCCGATGTCTACCGCGAACAGGGCAACCACGAGGAGGCGCTGCGCAATTACCGCGAAGCGCGGCGGTTCTTCATCGAAGCCGGCAAGCGCAAGGATGCGGTGCACGCGCTGGAAAGCATGGCCGTGGTCGAAATGGCGAAGGACCGGCCGCGCGAGGCCGCGCGCTGGCTGGACGAGGCGCTGGGGATCTATCGCGAGCTCGGCCTGCGCGATTACGAATTGCGCACCACCGGCCGCCTGATCGAGGCCGCGCTGGCGCAGGGCGACATCGCCGCTGCGGCGCGCTGGAAGGCGACAGGGCTGGCCGTGGCGGCAGCGCATCCGGATCCGCTGCCGGCAGTGTTCCAGTGGCAGGTCGCGCGCCTGGACCGGGTCTCCGGCGATCCGTCGGCCGCGGCCGCGCGGCTGCGCATCGCCCTCGCCGACACCGGCGATTACGAATCGGTCTACATCGAACTCCTGCAGGAGCTGGCCTTGGCGCAGGAGGCGCTGGGCGATCGCGCCGCCGCGCTCGAGACCCTGCGCCGCGCGCATGCGAAGGCGCTGAAGGCCGCCGGCGCCAAGCACGACAACCAGTTGCGCTGGTTGCTCACGATCTTCCAGACCGCCGAACGCGATCGCACCATCGCCCGGCTCGAAGCCGACAACCAGCGGCGCCAGGCCGAAGTGCGGCAACGCACGCTGCTGCTGTGGCTGACCGTCGCGGTCGCCGTGGCGACGATGCTCGGTGGCTGGCTGGTGCTCCAGCGCAGGCGGCAGCGCGAACGCCTGCTCGAAGCCGCGCGCCTGGCGCGCAAGGAAGAGGCGCTGGCGCGCTACCGGCGCGAGGCCGGCGCGCTGGCCGAGGATCGGCAGTTGCTGCAGGCGCTGCTCGACAGCCGCGAGGACGCGGTCTGCCTGCTGGATGCGGAGGGGCTGGTGCTGGCCGCGAACCGGGCCGCCTGCACGGCGCTCGGCGCGGAGCCGCGCGGGCTGGTCGGCGTGCCGCTGTCGGAACGGCTGTCGGCCGGCGATGGCGACGCCCTGCGTGCCGCGCTGGAACGCATGGAGGACACGACGGACCAGCAGCTCGACCTGGCGCTCGCCGATGATCGATGCTGGCGCGCAAGGCTCAGCCAGTGGCCGCAGGGCGACGGGCTGATCGTCTGCGAACTGTCCGTGCCTCCGGTCGCCGAGACCGCCGACACGACGATCGGCCTGCCGTCCGGCACGTCTTCCGCACGCACGCCCGATGCGCCGGTCGAGCAGGGCGAGGCCCTGGCGGGGGCAGGGCCGTCCGAAGGTGCGGCGACGCAGGACACCCGGCTGCGCGAGGATTTCCGCCGGTCGCTGGTCGAACTGATGCTGTCCTCGCTGGAAGCGTGGGAACGCAGCACCGGCAGCGGGCGCCTGGAACTGGCCGAAAAGAGCCGCATCTGGCGCGTGGCCGTCGACGACGGCCGGGTCCGCGCCCGCGCCATGGAGCGCTACCTGGGCCTGTCGCGCCTGCCGCAGAACCCGCGCTGGCGCGATGTGGTGCGCACCGGCTACTACGTGCTCGAACACTGCGCGATGGATGCCGACGTGCGCGAACGCCTGCAGCGCCAGGTCGACACGGTGCTGGCCTACACCCGGCGCAGCGCGCTGGTCTGACGACCGCTCCGGCGCTGCGGGTTCGACCGCGCTGTCCCGACCTCGTCCGCACGCATCGCCGCGTGCGGAAACACGAATAAGGTCGCGCTCAGCGCACCCTGACTTCAGTCTCGGAGGGCACCGGCGTTGCCACGGCACGGCACACGACGACATTGCCGCTCAGTCCCTGCTTGAAGCGGTACCGATCGTGGTGGTCGAGGATGCCGTTGACGGGGTCCACGTCCTTGTTGAGGTTGAACGTGGACGGCGACGTCACCACGGGCATCGCCGATTCGCTCAGCGACGTGCTGGTCGCGCCGCGCAGCAGGTGGCTGCCCAGCGCGAACTCGTGCGCCATCTGGTTCGCCCAGTACCACTCGTCGATGATCCCGCAGGTCTTGAGACTGTTGCAGGTGCTGCCGAGTACCGAGGCATCGCCCAGGCGCTCGTTGCGGTAGTCGACCAGCTGGCGTTCGGTGAAGGAGAACTGCCGGATGACGACCTGCTGGGTCCCCGTCGGACACCAGGTCTTGGGCACGGTGTCGTGCGCGGATGCCGTCGAAGCGGCGAGCAGGCAGAGCAGGAGCGACAGAGGGGAAGCGTGGCGCATGGTCTCTCGATCCGGTGAGCGGTGTGGAAGGACAGTCTAGGACCACGCCGGGTCGTCGGGTCGCCGCGTGTCGGGGAGAACACGGGGCGAAATGCACATCAAGTGATTGATCCTCCGTTCGATCCGGATCCCGTGGCCTGCTGGCGCATCGCGAAAACGCCCTGTCGACGTCCCGCGGACGCCCCGGCTTCGCACTGGAGGCCCGTTCGGGGCATGCCCAGTCTGGTCAGGCCCGCATCGCGGGCTTGACCCGGCAACGACCGGCCCACCACGACGACCCGAGACCTCCCGATGACTCCCGCCACGATGCGTCCGCTCACTGCCGCCCGCCGAATCGCCCTCGCCCTCCTGATCAGCCTGTGCGCATTGCCCGCGCTGGCCGCCAACAACGTCGGCGGCATCGGTGGCCTGTGGAGCGCGGCCGTCGCCTACAACGGCTACTACACCGATCCGACGACGGGCATGCCGACCAATGTCGTCGGCCGTTTCACCCGCGTCCTCGTCGCCAGTTCGCAGGCCGCCTGCCAGATCCAGGTCGACGCGATGCTGCAGCAGACCCACTCGAATCCGCAGGTGGTGCGTCCGTGCCAGCAGGGATTGGTGAACCTCGAGAAGAAATGACCGGCCGCACGGGCCACCCCATGTCGATTCCGCCGGGCGCAGCCGCCCGGCCCCAGTCCTGCAGGAAGACCACACGCATGAAATCGCTTGTTCTCGCGAGCGTCACGCTCGCCGCCGCCCTGGCCTGCACGGCCGCTCCCGTCCGTGCCGAACAGATCCCGCAGGGCGTCCTGGTCTATTACGGCTCGGCCGATTTCGTCGGCGTGCCCCCGTCCGGCGTCACCGTCGGTCCGTTGAGCAGCGCCGGCGCCTGCGAGCATGCCCTCGACACGGCCATCGCCAACGCCGTCCAGAACCACGGACACACGGTCGAGAGCATCAGCCCGTGCACGCCGCGCTGGTCGTTCAAGGGCGGCCTGCCGTTGATGGACGCCGCGCCGTACACCCTGCTGGTCGACGGTGATTCGCCGCGCGAATCGCTTGAGGTCGCCCGCCTGCTGCTGGCGGAAGTGCGCAATGCGCGGGAGACCTACCGTGCGGCCGAATACGAAGCCGTGCTGACCCGGATCCACGCGATCACCGACCCCTTGCGCAAGCGCGACCGTCCGAAGAAGTGAGGCGCGCACAGCATTCGCTGCTCGCCATCGTCCCGCCCGGAGCCGTCGATCCATCGAACCGTCGACCCACCCATCGATGAATTCAGACCACACCCTCAAGGAGAAGCAATGAAACACGCATGGACCCTTCCGGCCGCCCTGTTGTTCGCCACGGGCACGGCCTACGCCGAAGACATCGTCTGGACCGCATCGATCGCGCAGGATGCCCGCACCGTGATCGCCATCGTCGATGCGACCGAAACCGGCTGCAAGGCCCAGGTCGCGCAGTACGCCAATGCCGTGATCGTCGAAGCCTGCCAGCCGACGGCGGCCAGCCGTGCGGCGTCTGCGGGCATCGGCACCGGCGACACCTCGCTGTCGCCGATCCAGGACGACGGCACGGGCGGGCGCGGCAGTGGCCGCACCACCATCAGGCCGAGGCCCTGATCCGGCGCGATCGAGCGGCGCCGTCGACCATTGGCGCGACGTGCTTCAACGCGTGGAGCGCAGCGCCAGCGTCACCAGTTTCGCGTACAGCGTCTCGCCCGCACCCGCGGGCGAGGCGTAGCCCATCCGGTCCAGCGCTTCGAGGTCGTCCGCCGAGGTCGCCTTCGGTGCGAACAAGGCCCGCGCGATCGTCTTCAGCTTCGCGGCGCGCGTGGCGGTGTTCGCCTTCAACCAGGTCAATGCCTTCACCAGACGCTGCTCCACCGGCGTGAAATCGCTGCCCAGCGGATAGTCGGGCAGGCTGCCGTCGGCGCGGAACGGGACGAGTGCGGCGCGCAGGCGTTCGGGCGTGTTGTGCGCCAGCGCGTGCGGATCGGGCGTGGCGCTGTCGACCTTGCCGTGGTCGTAGGCGCTGCGCAGCAGCAGTGGCTGGAATCGCGCATCGGCGATGCCGGCCATCGCCAGCACGCAGTCTTCGTCGCAGGCGCCGCGCAGGTCGGCGATGCCGTATTCGCTGACGTAGAGGTCGCGCAGGTGGCGCGGGATGGTGGTGTGGCCGTAGTTCCACAGCACGCTGGAGATCGCCGGCAGGCCCGGCTCCTCGCGCGTGGCGCGCAGCATCAGCACCGAGCGCGCGCAGGGCAGGGCATGCGCCATCGCCACGAAGTTGTACTGGCCGCCGACGCCGGAGACCACGCGGCCATCGGCCAGCGCGTCCGACACCGCCGCGCCCAGCGCGGTGGCCATCATGCAGGTGTTGAAGAAGCGCGATTCGCGGCGCTGCACGCGCTCCAGCGATTCGCGCCCGCCATAGAGTTCGTTCACCTCGCTGACCCGGCGCATGCCGATGCCGCGCCGCGCGTCGTCGTCGAGCGTGCGCAGCCAGTCGTAGAAATCGTGCGAACCGAGGTAGAACGCGCCGTGCAGGAATTCGCCCTCGCGGTCGAGCCGGGCGAGATCGGCCTCGCTGGCGCTGCCGTCGCCGGCCTCGCTCGCGTAGATCCGCCGCATCAGCGCCTCGTCGTCGACCACCTTGCGCCGGATCACCCCGGCCTGCACCAGCGCGCGGAAGCCCTCGTTGATCATCTCGCTGCAGCCGTACAGGCCGATGGCGAACGGACCCAGCCCGCCGCTGGCGATCACCGCCGGATGCCGCTCGATGTCCGGGTCCAGCGCCTGCAGCACGCGCCGATACGTCGCGTTGTCGGTGTGGCGCAGCACCAGCGCGTGCGACAGCGCATCGGCCAGCGCGCCGATGCCGATCTGCAGCGTGCCGCCGTCGCGCACCAGGGTGCTGGCGAAGAAGCCGATCGCGTACTCGGCATCGGCCACCGGCTGGCGCGGCAGCGCGAACAGCTTCGGATGCGGCCCCGGCGGCGTCACCACCAGGTCGAAGTAGGCGGCGTCGACCGACGCGCCGTTCTCGATCCACGGCAGCTCGGGATCGACTTCCGCCACCATCAACGGCCGCGGCAGCCCGCGCGCGACGATCGCGTCGACCGCATCGAAGGTCAGGTCGGTGTTCGACGACAGCGAAAGACGGCTGCCGTCGGCATTGGCCGCCACCTTCTGCACGAACACGTTCGCGCCGCGGTCGGCGATGGCGCGCGCGACATGGGTGTAGTTGAGGCTGGCGTAGCGGCGCTGCGCCTGGCGGGAGCGCAGCAGCGCGCCGGACTGCATGTAGAACTCCTCCACCTCGACGTGCGCCGGCAGCGCGTCGCGCTTCATCGCCTCCACGTAGGCCAGGCGCGGGAAGTCGTCGCCGAACTGGCGGCTGAGGAACGGCGCGAGGAAGCGTCGCTGCAGGTCGTTCGCCGGTGTCGGCGGATCCAGCGACAGCGCCGTGTACAGGTGCAGGGCGCGCGACGGGTCGGCCGCCATCCGCGCGTAGAGCGCATTGAGCAGCCGGTGCGGCTTGCCGATGCCCAGCGGCGCGGCGACGCGCAGCGGGCCGTCGATGCTGGCGAGAAGGGTCTCGACGGCATCGTCGAGGCGGTCGAGGCGGGGCGGGGCGGTCTGCGGATCCATGCCGACATCATCGCGGACTTCGCCGGTGGCGTCCTGCGTCCGCTCAAACCCCGGCGCCATCGCCCCGGGGAAGGGTGGACCGACGGACGGTCTTGACTCGATCGTTTACGGGTGTAATCTGCAGTTCAATTACACGCGTAAACGTTGCCGGGGCCACCATGCAGATCAGTGAAGCCGAATCCGCCGTGATGGAAGTGCTTTGGCAGCGCAGTCCGCAGACCTCCGAGGAGGTGTTCGCGGCGCTGGCCGGGCACCAGGACTGGCAGGAAGCCACGGTGAAGACCCTGCTCAACCGCCTGCTCAACAAGGGTGCGATCGAAGCGGCGAAGGACGGCCGCCGCTACCTGTATTCGCCGACGCTGCGCCGCGCGGACTGGGTGATGGGCGAAAGCGAAAGCCTGCTGGCGCGCCTGTTCGACGGCCGCGTCGCGCCGCTGGTCGCGCACTTCAGCCAGCATCGCAAGCTCAGCGCCGCCGACGTGGCCGAACTGCGCCGGCTGGTCGACAGCCTGGAGGGCGACGATGGACAGCGCTGAGCTGTTGCGTGAATTCGGTGATGCGACCCTGGCGCTGAGCGCCGCCGTCGTGCTCGTGTTCCTCCTGTCGCGCTGGCTGCGTCCGCGCTTCGGCGCTGGCGTGGCCTATGCGGCGTGGTGGCTGGTGCCGGCGGCGTTGCTCGCGCTGCTGCTGCCGGCGCCGGTTGCGGACTTGCCGGAAGCGCCCCTCATGCCGATGGCGATCCCGGCCGCTGCGGCGGCCACCACGGCGGCGCCGGTGGCGTCCTTCGATCCGACGCCGTGGCTCGCCGCGCTCTGGCTGCTCGGCGCGCTGGCGATGGCGCTGCGCCTGTGGTGGTTGCAGCGCCGCTTCGAGCGCGGCCTCGGTCGCCTGCGCCCGCTGCGCGACGACCTGTGGAAGGCGCAGACCAGCCTCGGCCTGCCGGCGCTGCTCGGCGTGATGCGCGCGCGCATCGTGTTGCCCGACGATTTCCTGTCGCGCTACGACGCCCGCGAGCGGCAACTGATGCTCGCGCACGAACGCACGCACCACCGCCGCGGCGACCACCTGGCGAACTTCGCCGTGGTCGCGCTGCGCTGCGTGTTCTGGTTCAACCCGCTGGTCCACCTAGCGGCCCGATTCTTTCGCCACGATCAGGAACTCGCCTGCGACCAGGCGGTGATCGCGGCCCATCCCGATTCGCGACGCGCGTACGGCGAAGCGATGCTCAAGACCCTCATGGCCGACCGGCAGGCGCCGCTGGGCTGTCACTGGGGGTTCTCCCATCCTCTGAAGGAGCGAGTCATGCAACTCAAATCTCCGATGCCGCGCCCGTGGGCGCGGCGCATCGGCGCCATCACCGTCGCCCTGCTCGCGCTGGGCACCGGTTTCGCGGTGTGGTCGGCGCAGCCGGCACGCGCACCGAAGGCCGTGATCCAGGCCGGCGACCTGCGCGGCGGCGACCATCGCATCGATGTCGCCCTGCGCATCGACGGCGACGAGGCCGAGCGTTTCGCCGTCGTCAATCCCGACGGCGAGTTGTTGAAACTGACCCGGCAGGACGGCAAGGGCGGCAGGATCGACGTCGATGCGACCGTGCGGCCGCTCGATGGCGGGCGCTACGACATCGCCATGGCGCTCAAGCGCAACGGTCGCGAGATCAGCCAGCCGCGACTGGTCGTCGCCGAAGGCACCCCGGCGACCGTGAAGGTCGGCGACGACAAGGCGGACGGTACGTTCGCCGGTGTCGAACTGGTCATGGTGGTCGCCGATGCGTCGCGCACGCCGCCACCGCCGCCTCCGGCTCCCCCCGCGCCGCCGGCCGCGCCCGATGAGGCCCTGCCGCCGGTGCCGCCTGTGCCGGCAATGGCGCCGCCTGCGCCGCCCGCCGCCCCGGCACCTCTCGCGCCGCGTGCGCCGAAGCCCTCGGCCGTTCCGCCTGCGCCGCCCGTGCTGCCTGCGCCCGTGTCCACGGCACGGCCTCAGGTCTCGTCCGAGCGTGCGCATCAGGCGGTCCGGGTCCATGCCGGGCAGGCCGAGCGTGCGCGCGCCGAAGCGGTCGCCGCCCAGGCGGCGGCTGCGCGCCATGCGGCACAGTCGAATGCCGACTTCGAAGCGGGCAAGGCCGCTGCGCGCGAAGCGGCACGTGCTGCGGCAGCAGCGAAGGATGCGGAGCAGGCGGCTCGCGCGGCGGAAGCGGCCGCGTTCAACGTTGATGCCGAAGCTGCCGAACGTACCCGCGCGCGGTACGCCACGATGAGTCCGCAGGAGATCGAAGCCGAACTCGAAGCGACCCGGCAGCGCATCGAAAAGCGGCGCGGCGAGTTGCGCGCCATGGCCGCCGAGCAGGCGGCCCGCGAGGCCGCACGCGCGCCGACGCCGGCCGCGAACTGATCGGACGTCTCGCGGATGCGCACGTCGCCCGGATCCCGGGCGGCGTGCGCGCAGCCGATCAGCCGAGCAGCAGTTTCCCCGCCGCGATCAGCAGCACCACGCCGAGCGAATGGCGCAGCGCGCGCACCGGCAGCCAGCGCAGGCCCAACTGCGTACCGACCAGCGCACCGATGGCGACCGCGCCCAGCCACAGCGGCAGCATGGTCGGCAGCGTCTGCTGCGACTGCAGCAGGCCGGCCAATGCCGTCAGCGAATTGATCCACACGAAGGCCACCGAGGTGCCGCTGGCTTCGCGCGTGGGCATCCAGTGCGCGAACAGCAGCAGTGGCGTCAGGAAGATCGCGCCGCCGGTGCCGGTGAGGCCGGAGAGCGTGCCGATCGCGCCGCCGGCGACCAGGCCCGCAGCCCAGGGCACGCGGCGCCCCTGCGAGGTTGCGTCCTCGGTCTCTGCACGGGACGCGGAGCGGAACACGCCGATGGCGGCGACCACCAGCACCAGGCCGAGCAGCGTCGAATACGTGTCCGTCGGCAGTTTCACCCGCGCCGCGAAAAACGCTGCAGGCGCCGAGGCCAGCACGAAGGGCAGGATGTTGCGCCAGCGCACGTGGCCGCCGCGCCAGAAGCGGTACAGCCCGATCGCGCCGACCAGCAGGTTCAGCGCCAGCGCCGTCGGACGCATCTGCTCCGGCGCGAAGCCCAGCAGCGTCATCGCGGCGATGTAGCCGCTGGCGCCGGCGTGGCCGACCGACGAATACAGCACCGCGACCAGCAGGAACAGCGCGGCGGCGATCAGTTCGGGCGCGGGCATCGCGTGCGTCGGAATTATTTCAGCGTGTCGTTGAGCAGCGTCGCCAGCGCGTGCCCGGCCAGCCGCAGCCGATCCTCGGCGACCGGGCGCCAGCGCAGCACGTAGTCCTGGCCGATCTTCGCGCGCGGCGGCGTGAAGCCGTCGCGCAGCACGACGCGGCACGAGGCCTCGGCCCAGCGCGCCGGGTCCGTGCCGGTGTCCTTTGGCGACGGTAGCCTGCGCAGCCGCGTCAGCCATTCGGACTCCGCGAGCTTCGCGGTGGCGAGCAGTTCGCTGTCCCACAGCCGGTGCAGGTTGCTGCCCTTGCCGTCGAGGTTGATCTGGATGTCGTTGCCGCCCCGGTCCGCGGCATGGCCGGCATGCAGCGGCTGGTGGATGTCGCCGACGAAGTGGATGATGAATTTCAGCGCCTGTGCGCGTTCGGGGGCCGGGCGCGCGCGGTCGGCGAGGATGGCGCGCTGGCGGCGGATGGCTTCGACCACGCAGTCGCCGCGCTTGCAGTCGCGCGCGGCGTCGTAGCGGCAGCCGTCTTCGGCCAGGTTCACGTAATGCCACGGCGACGAGCGACGGCCGAGGCCCGGGTCGCTGCCGCGCAGCTCGTCGGCCCAGTTGGCCACGCCGGCGAGGGTGGGGTCGGCCTCGCCGCGCAGCAGCCGCGCGACTTCCGCGCGCGCCTTCGGCGAGAGTTCGGATTGGGCGAGATGGCCGACGAGCCGGTGGCCGAGCGGCCCCCAGGCCCGGGCCGGCGGCGAAAGGACGGCGGACAGTGCCGCGACGATGCAGGCGATGAAAAAGAAACGGGTCATGTCGGCAGCGTAACCGACACGACCCGCGATGCGCATGACGGAAAGCGGGATGTTTCCGTCATGCGGTGTTGCATGAAGCGTGCGTGCTCAGAACTTGAAGACGTAGGCGACGCCGTAGACCAGCGGATCGATCTCGACCGTACCGATGTTCGCGCCGTTGAGCTTGGCGTCGGTGTCGATGTCCATCCAGCGCGCATCGACGCGGATCGAACCCTTCTGGCCGACTTCGAAGTCGATGCCGACGTGCGCGGCCAGGCCGAAGGAATCGTCCAGCTTCAGTTTGGTGCCCGACAGCGCGCCGGTGGTCTCGGTGCTGAAGAAGCGCGTGTAGTTGATGCCGGCGCCGATGAAGGGCTTCACCGTGCCTTGGCCGAAGTGGTACTGCAGCGACACGGTCGGCGGCAGGTGCTTGGTCGAGCCGACGCGGCCGACGCCCTTGATGTTGATGTCGTGCTCGAACGGCCAGGCGGCCAGCACTTCGATGCCGAGGTTGTTGCGGACGAAGTACTCGGCGGTGATGGTCGGGCGGACGTTGCTGTCGACTTCGATCGGCACGGTGCCGCCGGCGAGCTTGCCGTTGTCGCTCTTCGGGTTGACCTGGTGGGCACCGATGCCGATGGTCCATTCCCCGGCCTGCTGGGCGAAGGCGGGGCTGGCGAGTCCGGCGAGGGCAAGGGCGAGGGCGAGCGGTGCGATACGACGTGACATTTGAAAGGCCTCCTGGGCTTGAACTGGGGTCAGTGTGGACTGCGCGCTTCCGGCGCCGTTTGAGAATGATCAATTTCTTAACAATTTGCATCCTCCCCGGTACGGTCCGGGCCTGCCCGCCGTCACAACCCGGGGATTTCCCGATCCGGATCAAGCCTCTGCATCGTCCGTGCGGCCCCGGCAGGAGCCGGGGGCCGGCGGGGTCCGGCCGCTTCCGTTAAAATGCGGGGCTTCCCGCCCTCACCCCTGCTCAGGAGCAACCCGCCCATGGCGATCAAGGTTGGTATCAACGGCTTCGGCCGCATCGGCCGCAACGTGCTGCGTTCCGCCGTCCAGAACTTCGGCGACGAGATCGAGATCGTGGCGATCAACGACCTGCTCGAACCCGAGTACCTGGCCTACATGCTCCGCTACGACTCGGTCCACGGCCGCTTCCAGGGCGACGTGGCGGTCGACGGCAGCACCCTGATCGTCAACGGCAAGCGCATCCGCCTGACCCAGGAGCGCGACCCGGCCAGCCTGAAGTGGGACGAAGTCGGCGCCGACATCGTCATCGAATCCACCGGCCTGTTCCTCGACAAGGACACCGCCGGGAAGCACCTCGCCGCCGGAGCGAAGAAGGTCATCCTCTCCGCCCCGTCGAAGGACGACACGCCGATGTTCGTGCGCGGCGTGAACTGCGCCAGCTACGCCGGCGAAGCCATAGTCTCCAACGCCTCGTGCACCACCAACTGCCTCGCGCCGATCGCCAAGGTGCTGAACGACAAGTGGGGCATCAAGCGCGGCCTGATGACCACCGTGCACGCCGCCACCGCCACCCAGAAGACCGTCGATGGCCCGTCCAACAAGGACTGGCGCGGCGGCCGCGGCATCCTCGAGAACATCATCCCGTCCAGCACCGGCGCCGCGAAGGCCGTCGGCGTGGTCCTGCCGCAGCTCAAGGGCAAGCTCACCGGCATGGCGTTCCGCGTGCCCACCTCCGACGTCTCCGTCGTCGACCTCACCGTCGAACTCGACAACCCCGCCACCTACGCCGAGATCTGCGCCGAAATGAAGGCGCAGTCGGAAGGCGCGCTCAAGGGCATCCTCGGCTACACCGAAGACAAGGTCGTCGCCACCGACTTCCGCGGCGACACCCGCACCTCGATCTTCGACGCCGAAGCCGGCATCGCCCTCGACGGCACCTTCGTCAAGATCGTCTCGTGGTACGACAACGAATGGGGCTACTCCACCAAGTGCCTGGAAATGGTGAAGGTGGTTGCGGGGAAGTAAGCGCCCGCGACTTCCTGCAGTACCTCGCACGGCCCCGCAATCGCGGGGCCGTGTTGTTTTCGGGGGGCGGTGAATGCGGAGGACGGGGTGTGCGTGACGACTGCGCCGATAGTGCACGATCACTTGGGCTGCTAGTACGTGTCCCGTCACGTCATCCCTGCGGAAGCAAGGACCCAGGTTGGAGGTGCGGTGGTGTTTGGAGGGCAGGGAACCTGTTGGATCTGACAGGTTGTGGGAGGATACGGTGTTATGCAGTGTAGTGGCCGCGCAAGAAATAGTCAGCCGATTACTGGGGTTCTTTGAGGTCGGTTATCTATTTGATTCTTTGACTCAACGCCGCCTGCTCATCCTTGCGGCGCTGCGTTTGTGCTTGCTATACAGAACGGTGTTATGCGTCAATTTGACGTCTAAACAGAGTTGGCCGCCACAGGGAAGGATTCGAACGATGAACGGCAACCAGATCGGAATCGTTGATGCGGCGAAGAGCCTCGCGAGGAATCCGCTTGGAATCATTGCTCTGTTCATCGCGCTTGTGTACGGCTTTGCTTCATTGGTCACGGCCTTCGCCGGCTCTTTCACGCACGATGAGCGTTTGCCGCTCATCTATTTCTTGGTTCTCTTTCCTGTGCTGGTGCTTGTTGTCTTTGCTTGGCTCGTCAGTACACACAGCGGCAAGTTATTTGCTCCTGCTGACTTCAAGAATGAAGAGAACTACGTAAAGATGCAACTCTCCGCAGTGGCATCGCTGGCTACCGCCGCAGCGAAGAATCCTTCTGTTGCCAGCGAGTCAGACATAGCTCGTATCGTCGAGGTCGTGCAGGAAGCAGCACCACAGAAGTCAGTGCCGGCGGATGGATGGCGAAACCACATTCTCTGGGTTGATGATCGTCCCGAAAATAACGTGTATGAACGGCAAGCGTTCGAGGCCGTCGGCCTTAAGTTCTCATTGGCGTTAACGACAGGCGATGCGCTGACCGCATTGGAGCGGCAGAAGTTTGCGGCCGTAATCTCAGATATGGGCAGGGAGGAAGGGCCCCGTGAGGGCTATGTTCTACTGGATGCCATGCGTGCCGAAGGCAACCAAACGCCACTCTTCTTCTACGCTAGTTCGAATGCACCAGAGCACAAGCGGGAGACCCGTGAACATGGTGGGCAAGGCTGCACGAACAACGCACAAGAACTCTTCCACATGGTTACCAAGGCTGTCATCAGCGGTGTCGGCTAACCCTTCGCTGCAGTCGACCAACTACGACTGACTTCGCCAGCCTTCGCAGGCGGCTGATCTCAAACGATAGGCGTCACGAGAGAAAATTCAATACATGTCTGCATCGATCAAGTACCAAATTTTTGTCAGCTCTACGTTTCGTGATCTCAAGGAAGAGCGCGATCAGGTGATCAAGGCCATTCTTGAACTTGGTCACATACCGATCGGAATGGAGATGTTTAGCGCCGCTGACGATGACCAGTGGCAGGTCATAGCCAAGAAGATTGATGAAGCAGACTACTATGTCCTAATTCTTGCTCACCGCTATGGCAGCACAACCCCAGAAGGACTCGGCTTTACAGAGAAGGAGTATGACTACGCAATTTCGCAGCGTGTGCCTGTCCTCGGCTTTGTCCTAGATGACGACGCTCGTTGGGCTGCGAGCAAAATGGAGAAGGACGCGACAGCGCTTCGGCGCCTTGATGCGTTTAAGGGAAAGGTGCGGAAGCGACTCATAAATCACTGGAACGACCAGCACGACCTGCATGCCAAGGTGTGTACCGCGCTCGTTAAGGCTTTCGAATCTAACCCGCGCCCAGGCTGGGTTCGTGCATCAGAGGCGCCAGCGATACGGGGTTCATACGAATCAGGACAGTTCGGCGCGTCGAGCAGGCTTCGCGTGGACATCTACTACTATCCAAGTCGATCAAGCTCGACGTTTAACAAGGACCATGCTGACTCTCTCGCAAGCCAGTTTCTCCGGCTTGGCATGTCGCCACGCGTACTTCAACATGTCCGCGGGAGACCCAATGCCTTCTTCATTGGTGCACTCGTAACGTCGGCTGAAGTCCGTGCTGTGCTCAACAACGTCGATGCAAAGAACTTGAAGTATCTATTTCCACCTGACTCACCAGACTCGGAAGGTGGAGATCTCAACGGTCGTCGCATAGGAATCGGATATGATTCGGACTACAACAAGTCCGTCCAAGCAAGCGAGTACGCAGCAACTCCGCAGCCCCTCTCCCGCGCCCAACTCAGGCGCCTGCTCGATTCACGCCTAACTAATGCGGAACTTCAAAAACTACTCTTTGAGTGGACAAGAGCAAAACAATGATGTCTAACTGGTTGTTCAACCGGAGCGCCAACGGCAGGTTGCTAGGCCCGTTCTGGCAGTATGCGGTAGTTTTTTCCAAGTCCGGGCTTGGCATTCAGTCGTCGGCGCCCAGCTGACTCTGCGTTAGGCGCAAAGTGGAGATTACATGGACGATAAAAATCAAAAAGTCCCCAGGAAGAATTTTCTTGAATCCTCTGGCGAAAACTTTCGCTATGAGAATAGTGGTTCTATAAATGAATTTCGTCTTTTTCATTGCCTTCCAGACGGAACAAATCGTTTTTCTATATATTTCGGACTCCCGATAAAGTCTGGGGATAATCCATTTTTCCGCTGGGTGGAGTTGGCAAATGTTGATTTTTATCCTCAAAAATTTAAAGTACAGGTCGTTATCGCCGAAGGCAATGAGGTCCATGCCTCAATTGAAGGGATAACGCAGGGTGAAAAAGAGATTTCTGATAAGGTTTGCCAAGTCTTGAATTTCCACCAAATATCTCGTTCCATCCTTCCGCTCGGATGAATGTAAGGCTGCAAGGTGAGTATGCGAAGTGTCGTGCACCGTCTTTGATGCGCCTGATATCTGCATGTCATCGCGGCGCATGACGCCTTCGGCTCATTAGCCCTACGAAAGTCAATAGACTGCGCGGATGGTGTGTGGTGGGTGCCCACCGTTGTCGTCCCAGTGTCGCATCGTGCTCGGCGCGTCAAGGTCGAGGCGAGTTGCTGCGCAAACCTTGACGCGCCTGCGCGCGATGCGGATTGGATTCGCCAACGGCGCCCACGTCGGGCGTCGGGCGAAACGGAGTGCCGTCATGTCCCAGCCCAAGAAGTTTCAGCCATCCAATGTCCTGCTCGTCGAAGTCCCGCCCCAGTTCATCGCCCTGTGCGAAGCCAGCGGCGCCAGCCCGCAAGCCGCGCTGCGCGGCATGGCCGCGATGGTCTGCGGCCTGCAGTACGATGAAGACAACCAGCTGGTGCCGATGGACGGCGCCACCGCGTGATGCCTCGCCGGGCGCGGGTCATTCCCGCGCCCGGATTTCCATGGGCTTTACCCGGCGCACCGCTTTGATAGCCGCGGTACGAAAAGCCGGTGTGGTGAACCGCATCCTATTGCAGGCATTGGCTCGTTTGCGCGTGAGGCACGATGGATTCACCGCCATCGGTAATCTTTCACCGTCTTCTCGGCGCAGGCCGGGACCCAGCCTTAACCGGGCAGTAGTGGGTCTCCACACGAATTCAATGCCAAGCTTGAGCGATAGAGAAATCCGATCGATTGACATGTCATGCCCTGCCATGGTCGATCGGATCGCGTGATCGATTGCGAAGTCGTCGGATCGCCTCTACGCTCCGCCGTGCTCCGTGGCGTGGTTCGCGTTCGGAGCCGGGGCTGCACAGGGAGGTGCATGTCATCTTCACGACACGCGCACCGCCGGCCGGCGATACGCTGTCCGCGACGCTTCAGGGAGGAAGCGGGCGGACTTCATACCGTCCAGACAGGAGGTCAAGATGCAGGGGGAAGTCTCGAAGTTCACGCGACGCGTCGCCACGGTGCTGATGCTGGCTGTCATGTTGGCCGCGCCAGCGTCGGCGCGCGATCCGGTGCAGCTCGATCGCAACGGCCAGCCGCGATCCGAACGCGCGCAGTGGGTGTATCGCATCGTCGCGAAGTGGGGCAGTCATGTGCAGGAGGCGTATCGCAGCGATGTGCGGCGCTGGGCCGATTCGATGGGAGATGTCTTTGCGAAGGCGCCTTTGCCGGCACTGCGCAGGGCGGCGGAAGCACGAAGTTTCGCCGGCATGAACGATGCGCTGCTGGCCGCAGCGTCGCCGGCCGGATCGCCTCCGCCGAGGTCCGCAACAGGGGGCAAGGCATTGGGCGACATCGACCGCGATCTGGTCTACGTGCCGGTGACGCCGTGCCGGATTCTCGATACCCGCGTGGCCGGCGGCCCCATTCCGGCGAACAGTTTCCGCGATTTCGACCTGACCGACGTGGTCCGCTTCGCACCGCAGGGCGGCGACACCAGCAACTGCGGCGTCGGCGACAAAGGCTCGTTCGCAGCGGCGGCCTTGAACATCACCGTGGTCAACCCGAACGCCGCCGGCTACATCACCGCTTTCCCGTATCTTGCCAGCCAGCCCACTGCGGCCACCATCAACTACGCCGCAGGCGACATCCGCAATGGTCTCGCCATCGTTCGCCTCGACCAAAGCGCGGCCGCTTACGAGTTCAGCGTCTACAGTTTCGCGCAGACGCATCTGGTCGCGGATATCGTGGGGTATTTCCGGGAGCCGGAGGCGACGGCGCTGTCGTGCCAAGTGCTTGTGAGTGCAGTCAATAATGCCAGTGCAGGTGTCGCCACAATCAGCAGTCCTGTGTGTCCGGCAGGATTTACAGCTGCTTCTGGTGGCTGTCGTTCAGAAAACACTGCGGCATGGGCTTATCTGTTTGGCAGTTACAGTACGGATACGCAGCATGTTTGCCAGTTCTGGAATCCGTCCGGCGTGCGTCCTTTGACCGCTCATGTGAAGTGCTGCAGAACTCCTGGAAAATAAGTTTTCCAGAATCTTGCCGATGATGCGGGTAGTCCCGGGTGCGCGCTTGGCGCGCACCCGGGATGAAATGACCCTGATAAGACCGTAAGGCGCATAGCTGTTGTAGGGTGCATGAGCGAAGCGTCATGCACCTTCTTTGAGATGCCCGGAATCTGCAAGCTATCGCGGCGCATGGCGCCTCCGGCTTATGCCCCTACGAAAAGCCGATGCGGTGAACCGCATCCTATTGCGGGTATTGAGTCGTCTGCGCCTGCGCACGATAGGCGGCATGGCATGTTTCGCGTACTTCCGCACGCCCCGCATGTGACGCCCGCAGCAGATCACGACATCTCCACAGGAAGTTTCACTGGCTGACATATCTGCTGGCTAGTGTCGAGGAAGCTCCACCGACGACCGGGTGGCCCGCATCGCGCGGGCGCCGGGCGCCCCGCGCCGCGACACGCACCGGACAGGAGGTCCGGGCTCCGCGCGCGTCCGAGCAGTGCCGGGCCCGGACAGGCAGGAGCCTTCGTGCCGCCGCAACGATGCGGCCGCATCCCACACTTCCAGGAGGAACAGCGAATGCACCATGGATCGACTCGTCTCGCCGCGGCCATCGCGGTCTCGCTCGCCATCGCCGGTGCGGCGTCCGCCGCCGAGCTGCGCACCAGCCGCAATCCCGTCGACGGCCAGTACATCGTCGTGCTGAAGGACCACGCCGCCGGCCTGGCCGGCGAACGCGGCCGCGCCGCGGATGTCGCCACCGTCGCGCGCAGCATCGGTAGCCAGCACCGCGCCCGCGTGCTGCGCAGCTACGGCCACGTGCTGCGCGGCTTCGTGGTCCGCGCCGACGATGCGGCGCTCGCGCGCCTGCTCGCCGACCCGCGCATCGCCTACGTCGAGGAAGACGGCATCGCCATGCCGAACCCGACCCAGACCGGCGCGCCCTGGGGCCTCGACCGCATCGACCAGCGCAACCTGCCGGTCAACGGCACCTACGTCTACGACCAGACCGGCGCGGGTGTGCACGCCTACGTCATCGACACCGGCCTGCGCGCCACGCATGCCGACTTCGCCGGCCGCGTCGGCAACGGCTTCACCGCGATCAGCGACGGCAACGGCACCAACGACTGCAACGGCCACGGTACCCATGTCGCCGGCACCATCGCCGGCACCACCTGGGGCGTCGCCAAGAGCGCGATCGTGCACCCGGTGCGCGTGTTCGGCTGCAGCGGTGGTTCGGCGTGGTCGACGATCATCGCCGGCATCGACTGGGTCGCCGCCAACCGGCAGTTGCCGGCCGTGGCCAACCTCAGCCTGGGCGGCGGCGCCAGCGCGGCGGTCGACACCGCCGTGAACAACCTGATCGCCAGCGGCGTCACCGCCGTGGTCGCGGCCGGCAACAACGGTGCCGATGCCTGCGCCTACTCGCCGGCGCGCGTGCGCAATGCCATCACCGTCGGCGCCACCGGCGCGAACGATGCCCGCGCCTCGTTCTCCAACTACGGCACCTGCCTCGACATCTTCGCCCCGGGCGCCAACATCGCCTCGGCCTGGTACACCGGCGACACCGCCAGCGCCACCCTCAACGGCACCTCGATGGCCAGCCCGCACGTGGCCGGCGTCGCCGCGCTGTACCTGCAGACCAATCCGGGCGCCAGCCCGGCCACGGTCACCGCCGAGATCGTCGGCAAGTCGACCTACGGCGTGGTCGGCAACCCCGGGCCGTCGTCGCCCAACCACTTCCTGTTCTCGCGCTTCTCCACCACGCCGCGCGGCATCTGGTTCCGCTACAACAACACCGGCACCGGCGGCTTCTTCTACACGATGAACTGGAACGAGCTGGTCGGCGGCGGCAGCGGCTGGGTGTACCAGGGCGCCGCCGGCTACATGCGTCCCGGCAGCGCCGCCGGCACGCAGCCGATGCATCGCTACTACAACACCGGCACCGGCCGTCACTTCTACACCACCAACTTCGCCGAGCTGGGCAACGGCGGCAATGGCTGGACGTACGAAGGCGTCACCGGCTACGTGCCCGCCGCCGCGGCGGCGGACACCGGCAACCTCCATCGCTACTACAACACCAGCAGCGCGCGTCATTTCTACACCACCAACTTCGCCGAGCTGGGCAATGGCGGCAACGGCTGGGTGTACGAAGGGGTGCAGTCGCAGATCTGGACGCAGCCGTAAGTCGAATCCTGCGATACGTGCAGGCGCGCAGCACGATGGCCCGGACCTCGCGTCCGGGCCATCCGCCACCTGACAGATCGTCAACCCCCACCCCGGCGGGACTGACGCTTTCCCGATTCAGCGTTCGAGGGGCTGCCCCGAGACTGGCGGTACGGGCGATGTCGCCCGCAGCCACCAGGGGAACCCCATGCAGCACTGGATCGATACGCAGGACGGCAGCGTGCAGCTGATCGTCGTCACCGATGAAGCCGTTTACGCCGACAAGATGACGAAAGAGGCTGCCGCACAGGCGGTCGACGCGCTGGAATCGGGCCGCTCGCCGGCGATGGTCTTTGGCAAGGACGCGAAGCACGTCGCGTTCCGCGCGATGACCCGCGTGCAGTACAACGAGCACGAGACCGACATCGAGTTCCACCATCGCGACGGCAAGGACGACAGCGTGGTGTCGGTCTTCATCGAGACGCCCGGCCTGCGCGAGCGCATCTACACGCATCTGCGCGAGCGCCTGGCCGACCAGTTCGCCGCGCACGAAACCCACTTCAGCCGCTGGCGCGCGGCCTTCGGTTCGCTGGTGGCGATCACCATCTTCACCCTGGGCACGCTGATGGCGCGCAGCGCCGCCATCGCGGTGCGCGCGGCCGGCGAGATCGAGTACGAAGGCCGCCGCAAGGGCATGAAGAAGCTCTTCGTCGGCGTGCTCGACCTGCTCGGGCCGACCGGTGTGAGCGTGATCGGCGGCATCCTGGTGCTGCTGGCCGGGCTGGTGCTGTACAGCCGGCTCAAGGCACCGCAGCGCCTGCACATCCTGCAGTCCGGGCCGTATGCGCCGCCGAGCCCGGTCGTGCTCGGCCTGAAGTACGCCGGCCTGTGCGCGGTCTGGCTGCTCGCGCTGCGGATCATCTTCTGACCCGGAGACGCCGCGATGCCTGCACGGGTTGACACCGCCGGCACGGGCGCTAGCGTGGACGGCTGTCCAGTCGTCCACGCCGGCATGCCCAGCCCGTCCAACCAGCGCTTCTCGCAACTCCTGTCTGCCCACATGCGCCGCATCCGCGCCAGCGCCGGCTCGGTCGCCACCGAGATCGGCATGAGCCGCGAATCGGTCAACAACTGGCGCAACGGCGACGCCATGCCCAGCGGCAAGCATCGCGACCGCGTCGTCGCCTGCGCCGCCTACCTGCGTCTGACCGAAGCCGAGACCAATGCGCTGCTCGACGCCGCCGGCTTCGAGCCGGAATATCCCGCGCAGCAAGCCGTGGCCGAAGGCCCGTTCGCCGCGACGGTGCGCAATGTCTTCGAGCGCATGGACCGGTTGATGCCGTATCCCATCCTCATGCTGCTCAGCCAGGCGCACTGGGGCCAGCCGCCGTTTCGCGATGCCTTCATCGCCGAAGCCGCACGCCGCTTCGGCGCGACATCGGTGCTGCACCTGCAGCCGCCCTACAGCCTCGCCGTCGAGCCGGCCGAATACTTCCGCGCCATCGGCGAGCAGTGCGGCCTGGCCGATGTCGATTCCGATCATGCCTTCGAAGCCGCGCTGCGTCGTCGTCTCGCCGAGGGGGAACGCGTGTTCTGCCTCGTCAGCCGCTTCGAGCAGGGCGACCCCGCGCTGCGCGAAACCCTGGCCGGCGTGCTGCGCAGCCTCAGCGAAACCCACAGCGGTCGCCTGCACTTGCTGCTGTGCGGCGGAGAAGCGCTGGCCGACCTGAAATACCAGGGCGGGGAACTGTCGCTGCTCAACATCGCCGATGTGCAGGTCTGGCCGGAGATGGACGCCGCCACGCTGCGCGCACTGCTCCGCAATGACGGCGGCGATGCCATCGACGACGCCGCCGCCTCGCGGCTGCTGCGCCTGAGCGGCGGCCATCCTGCGCTGCTCGACGCCGCGCATCGCCTGCTGCGCAGCGAGCTCGGCATCGACGATGCCGCCGCGATGACGCGACTCGCCGAACACCCGCTGCTCTGGCAGGCGCTGCTGCCGCTGGTCGAACGCGCCGACGACCGCACGCGCCTGCAGTCGCTGCTCGACACGGAGCGCCTCGGCCGCGCCCGTCCGTATCTCATCGATCCGCTGCTGCGTCGTCTCTACTGGTCGAACCTGCTCGCGCCGCGCGACGAGGCCGACGGCCGCTGGCTGGCCTGGCGCTGCGAGGCCGTGCGCGCCGCCGCGCGCAGCGTGCTGGTGGACGCGTGACCTCGCTGCTGGCCCGGCAATGGCGCGCGCTCGGCTGGCCGCGCCTGCTGCTGGTCGCGCTGGCCGTGTTGTTCGTCGGCAGCGCCGTGGTCGTGCCGCAGTGGAACCCGGTGACGCGCGTGCTGTTCCGTTTCGATCCCACCCTGCTGGCCTCGGTGGGGCAGGGCTGGAACGAAACCGCCTACGCGCGCACCGTGCTCAGCAGCATGATCGCCGACGACGGCGAGTGGCCGTCGTCGCTGCCGCTGGACGAACTGCCGGGCGGCGAGGGCTACTTCGCCTTCGACGTGTCCGAGCCATGGACGCTGAAGGTCACGACCTCCGAGGCCTTTCCCGCGCGCGCCGGCATGCAGGGCGAAGTCATCCGCTATCGCTACGACCCGCGCACCCGGCAATGGGGCTGCGACGCGCGCGCCAGCGTGCTGCCGACGCGCCTGCTGCCGGTGAACTGTCAGCGGCCCGCTGGCTGGGGGCTCACAGCCTGGTTGCTGGGCCTTCTGTCGGTGCTGCTGTTGGCGGTGATCGCGATGGCCGCGTGGCTGTTCCATCGCAACCCGATGCTGATGCCGCTGCAGCGCGACCC
Source organism: Lysobacter sp. (assembly GCA_019634715.1). Lineage (GTDB taxonomy): Bacteria > Pseudomonadota > Gammaproteobacteria > Xanthomonadales > Xanthomonadaceae > Lysobacter_I. Next base: position 134,771 of record JAHCAU010000009.1, on the reverse strand, counting down.
CGCGCGCCTGCTCGACCTGCCGCTGGACGACCTGCCCGCGCTCGACCAGGCGCTCGGCTGGCTGCGCCAGCGCGATGCGCTGCTGCGTGCCGCCAGCGTCGAATCCGATGCGTGGCGACAGGCGTTGGGCTTCGACCGCGCATCGCCGGTGCAGAAAGCCGAGATCCTCGCGCTCGCGATCGGTGCGCAATCGCGCCGCAACACCGACTGGGCGTTGCCCGGCGAACTGTTCGAATGGCGCATGCCCGACGAACTGCCGGTGAATCTCGCGCGCTGCCTGCTGTACGTGCCCGATCCCGCGCGCACGCCGGCCGAGATCGTGCGCGCACTGCGCGAACTGCGCACCGGCCAGGACGTGCTGCTGGTGCTCAGTCCGTCCATCGAGGCCGACCGCCATCTCATGCCCGCCTGTCGCGACCCGGCGAATCTGCTCGTCGCGCTGGACCGTCGCGCGCAGACGCGCTGGCTGCTCGCCGCCGAGCCGGTCGACGCGCTGGTGCGCGCGATGGCCCGACAACTGCAGGTCACCCGCATCTCGCCGTACCAGACGCGTGGCGGCGTCTCGCGGCCTTCGTCGTTCTTCGGCCGCGCGCAGTTGCTCGCCCAGGTGGTGAATCGCGAGCCTGGCAACTACGTGCTGGTCGGCGGTCGCCAGCTCGGCAAGACCAGCCTGATGAAGGCGATCCAGCGCCAGTTCGAAGCGCATCCGCGCGTGCGCTGCCTCTATCTCGCGCTACGCGATCATCGCCTCGCGCCGCGCGTCGCCAGCGAGGCGGGGCTCGGCGCCGACACCGACCTCGATGTCGCGCTGTCCGCGCTCGCCGCGCAGTCCGACGGCCGCGCGCTGCTGCTGCTCATCGACGAAGCCGACCTGTTCCTGCGCCACGACGCCGCGCACCAGTACCCCGAACTCGCGCGCCTGCGCGCGCTCAGCGAGGAAGGCCGCTGCCACTTCATGCTCGCCGGCTTCTGGGATGTCTACCAGGCCGCCACGCAGGATTACCAGTCGCCGCTGCGCAACTTCGGCGAAGTCATCACGATCGGCGGGCTGGAAACCGCCGCCTGTCGCTCGCTCGCCACGCAGCCGCTGGAACGCCTCGGCATCGCCTTCCAGACGCCTGCACTCGTCGACGCCGTGGTCGAAGCCAGCGGCGAACGCGCCAACCTCGTCGCCATCCTCTGCCAGGAATGCCTGCAGGCACTCCCGCCCGGCACCGCCCGCATCCGCCACGAACACGTGCAGGCCGCGCTCGCCTCGCAGGCCGCGCAGGACGCACTCGCCGGCTGGGCGCGCCTCACTCAGGACGACGCCGCCTCGCGCCTCGACCGCATCATCGTCTACCGCATCGCCAGCACCGGCACGCAGCGCGTCGCCGACCTCCTCGAACTGCTCGACGCCCACGGCGCCCACATCGACATCGAAACCCTCCGCCAATCCCTCGCCCGCCTCCGCCTCGCCTGGGTCCTCCGCCAGGACGGCGACCGCTACCGCTTCGCCGTGCCCCTGTTCGAACGGCAGTTCGATCCGGCAGAGTTGGGGTTGTTTCTGGAGCGGGAGTTGCGGGGGTTGGTGGGGTGAGGGGGTGAGGAGGGGCCGATCTGCGCGGACACGCGGCTTGCGCGGAGCCTCTCCGCCACGTCATCCCTGCGGAAGCAGGGACCCAGCTTGCAACTGCGGCAGCGTTCGCAGAGCGGGTAGACCGGTTGGATCTGATAGGTTGTATGACGGGTGGTTGATCGATGTTATGCAGACTGGTTGCCGTATAAGAAATCACCAGTCGATCACTAGGGATTCGCAGGTGCGCTTATCCATTTAGCTTTGTTAGATGCGTGGCGCTGCCTGTGTGCTTGCTATGCGGCACGGTGTTGTGCGTCAATTCGCTGTCTAAGTAGGGTTAGGGCGCGACACATGAGTGGCCGGAAGCAGCATTACTTGCCTAAGTTCTTGCAGCGGCCTTTCAGTCATCGCGCTGTAAAGGACAACTTCTACGTGCATGTTCACGAGCAACGATTGAGGTATAGCCCAAGCACTGCCGGAGTTGGGGCGATCCGTGATTTTTACTCAACGACCGAAGACACCCGCGCGGACGACAACATTACAGCATCTGAGACGGTTCTTGGAGGCATTTTGGATCGCACAATCCGCACCAAGGAATTGCCTCCAAGTAGTGAGATCGCCATGCTTTTCGGTGCGTTGTCAATTCGTACGCTCAAGATGCGAAACGCGATGTCAGAGCTTGCGCCGGCAATGATCAGCGCTTTAAGAAAGAAGGCGGCCGAACAAGCTTGGGCTTTAGAGGCGCTCGACAAACAGATTAAAGATGAGGCATGGATAGACGCGCAGGTGGACAAGCAGCTGCGAGACCACAGTAAAGTTGACAGAAATAGACGGGCAGCCATGAAGGCCTTAATTAAGCCGCAGATAAAGAGGGAGCTTGAGGGGAGCAAGCCCAAGCTTCTGGCGGAATTTAATGATATTTCACATCTTGCCTTCAATAATCTTGAGCTACAAGCAGCAACGATTGCGACTGATGCCCTGTCTCGGTTTTTTACTGATGTAAGCGGACTGGAGAAAAGAGGTGCGCTCTTTAGTGATTTCAAGTACGCGCTGGTTGGGAGGGCTGAGGAATCATTTGCTCTTGGCGATTGCGCAGTCGCCGCCTTAGACAATCACTCGCGACCTCGCTTGGCCTTGGGGAACGTCGATGAGCATGTCATCCTCGATCAGATCTTTTTGCCTATCAGTCCAGATCTCCTTATTTGGGGCGCTCGAGACCCCGCAGCACCGCCCCCTGGGAGTGAGCAGATCAATCGACTATCTGCAATCCTTTCGAACCACTTCTTCATCAGTCTTGAAGAATGGACGCCTCACATCGAAGAGCTAAAAAGTCTCATTGGCGCTGCAGCGACACCGATCGTCAGCCCCGAAGAGCTTGCCGGTTTCTAAGGCATGTGTCACGCCAAAATATCATTCAAGCTGACGCCGCTTCGCGGCGCGCTGCGAGAAGGCGCTTGAAAAAGTACCCGACCATCAACGACGTCAACGAGATGCAGGCTCGTGGGTTTGACCCTTCGGTTCTAGCCGAGCAGCTTGAACTCGCGAAGCGCGGTGAAGCTCTTGAAGGCCTCATGGCTGAAGCACATGAAGCCTTCGCAGGAGTAACACTTGGCTCCGGCATTGGCCTCTTGGAAGCAAACGGGCTGGATGACTACGCAAATGAGCAGAAGCTTGCCGAGTACAGGGCAAACGACGAAAAGTTGGATTGGCGGTCCATTCCACTCGAAAGGCTGAACAGATACAGCAGTAGCCTTTCCTTCTTCGATGCAGAAGGAATGCGGTTTCACCTGCCAGCGTTCCTGGTTGCCGATATGCAAGGCCTCTATGGCTTCGATCTCATATACAACCTGGTCCAGTCAACACTGATAGAAGGTCAGTGCGCCCTTCTCACGAAGAAGCAGAGAGCGGTCGTTCGTAGGTACTTGGAGTTCGCAGCGAAAGAGGAGGAGTTTGAGCGCGATCACGATCACATTCGCAGAGCGCTGGAAAACTACTGGGCTGAGTAGCTCGCAGCCTAACCCTTCCATCGAGAGGACATGCCTCGGCAAGCCGGGTCATGCCTCTCAGGTCAAACGTTAAGGCCGTAAGGCGTATGCGCTGTTGTAGGGCGCATAAGCGAAGCGTCATGCGCCTTCTTTGAGACGCCGAGTATCGGCAAGTCATCGCGGCGCATGACGCCTGCGGCTTATGCGCTCTACAAGGCAAAGCCTGCGCGGATAGGTGGTGAGAGGTGTTCCCCGTTGTCGTCCCATCCTCGCACCGTGCTCGGCGCGTCAAGGTCGAGGTGAATTGCTGCGCAAACCTTGACGCGCCTGCTCGCGATGCGGGTTCAATTCGCCAACGGATCGTCACGGGAGTAGCATCCGTAGCGGCAGGCTCCAGTGGCTTGGAGTTCATTTCAACATCATGATCTATCCAGCTTCGCGGCGCGGCCCAACTTCAGGTGTCGGACATGTCACAACAATGCCCATCCTCTGCACGCATCTCTCCGGCCTGGAGAGTCGCATTTCTGGGTATTGCGGTGCTCACCATCTACATGGCCATTTCCCTTGATGTTCGACATCCGATCCAGACCACCATGGATGTCCTGGCGCCGATTCCATTCCTGCTGCTGGCAGCCACCAATTCGTATCGCAGCGAGACGGCCAAACTCGCACTCGCCGCGTCCTTGTTCCTAACCGCAGCCATGATCGCTCAGCCATCTCTCCACCCAAAGCCGTGGATTTTCTACTGACGTCGTCCCACGACGATTCGATTCCGGGTGCCCTCGGCTCGCTCGGTTCGTCGTCTGCCTGGCTTGCACTACCGATGTCGGAGACTTGATTGAAAACGCTTCCGCTCCACCTCGTCGCCATGGTCCTGTTGCCCGCTGCGGCGTCCGGCGCCGATGCTCCGGTTCCTTCACCCGGTGAATCACTTCACGCAACGGTCGCAGCGCTGGGCTCGGCGGTGTTCGATGCATTCAACCGCTGCAGCGACCCGGCGCAGCTGGACAGGCACGCGGGCTACTTCGCCGAAGACGTCGAGTCCTATCACGACACTGGTGGCGTCACCTGGACGCGCGACCAGATGCTGGAGAACACCCGGAAACATGTCTGCGGAAACTTCAGCCGCGAACTGGTGCCCGGCACGCTGCAGGTGCACCCCATCAAGGACTTCGGTGCCATCGCGCAGGGCTCGCACCGCTTCTGCCAGTTCGCGAGCGGGAAGTGCGAGGGCGTGGCGGACTTCACGATGATCTGGCGGCACAGGGACGGGGTCTGGCAGCTGACCCGGGTGCTCAGCTACGGCCATCGGGCTGCAGACGGTGCGCGCTAGTGATTCGCGCAAGCCTGCATGCCAATCGCACTTCGCGCCCTAACGCAGGAGTCGATACGCATGTCCGAATCAAGTGCTGATCTGATCATCTTGGCAGGCGTGAGTGCTGTCAGCGCCGTGCTGATGCATTGGCGTATCCGTCGCTACATTCTGGCGTCGATGGTATCAGCGGTTGTCGCCGCCGCCGTGTTTCAGGGGCTCGTCTCACTGCAGCTCGGCCACATCGACCCTTTCGCGCCAATCGCATTCGTGCTGTCCTTGCTCGTCACCACTCCGCTGGCATTGCTCGTGGGATCGCTCTTTCTGCTTCGGCGTCGGTCCAGCGCTGCATCCGATGCGTCGCTCCGGTAGGTCGTATCAGCGTTCAATGATGAGGCCGGTCGCAGGGTACTGCCATCGCGCGCCCGTTGCGATTGGAGCCTGACTGTCGGCCGGAGGACTTGCCCAAGACGCAGGCGATGATCAGCGCCTGCCTTGCACGCGCGGCCGCCAGTACAGATGCGGAAGCGGCTTTATCAGCGAGAGGGATGGCCTTGAACAGCATGCTTTCGCGTTGGCACGGTCGGAGTTGTCATCGCGTACGGTCGGTTGTAGGCTGCCGGCGATTGATGGCATCAATCAAGGAGGATCCACTTGAAAGCGATGTTCGCCCTGCGCCCCGCACTCGGATCGCCTTTCCGGATCTGCATCCTCGTGGCGGGTGCGCTCGCCGCCTCCGCCTGTGCCCCGATTCATTCCTCTCCCTCTTCGGCCAAGGAGAACGCCGCTATGACCGTTGAAACGCCCGCTGTCGCCGGATCTGCCGCGCCCAGCGCGCAGGACCTCTCGAAACGCGTGCTTGCGATGATCGAGAGCATCCGCAATGCCGGCGATCTCTCGCCCGAGGCCATCGAGAGGCACACGGGGCTGAAGGTCAGCATCAACCCCGACGACAGCAACGACTACGGCGTGACCGGCAAGCTCACGGACGAGTGGTACTACGGCCTGCGATCGATGTCGGCCGAGCCGGGCAAGGCGCCCAATCGCCTGATGTTCCAGTTCAACGACCAGACCCATGCGGGCGCCGACATGAGCCCGGTCTGCGTGCCGTTCGAGGACTACAACCAGGCCTTGACCGCTGCCGGTTTCACCGCCAGGCGCCAGCGCAACCGCCTGAACACCGAGGACTACTGGGACTTCTCCCGTGGCGACATCGGCGTGAGCGTCTACCTGCGCGGCAAGAGCAACCCGAAGGATGCGCAGGCCTGCGTGTCGATGCTGATCATCAACGCCTACGCCTGACGAGGACACGGACATGCCGACGCCTCAGGAAAAGCTGGATGCGATGCTCGATGCGTACCAGGCGACCCACAAGACCGCCACCACCGATCCAGGCAAGCAGCTGCGCGAGCTGATCGAAACCACGCCGGGCCTGAAAGCCACCTTCCTCGACCAGATCGACAAGGGGCGTCTCGAGAAATTCGTGCCGCTGGCCACGCCCGGCGCGCTGGGGACGTACAACGCCTACGACAAGGCGATGGCGGTATCGGTCGACCAGCTCAACGATGCCGCTCGCGGCAACGTCCAGACCGCCAACTCGCTGCGTTTCACGCTCGGCCACGAGATCGATCACGCGGTCACGCGCGATGCGCGCCTGGCCGAGGACCGCACCCTCGAAGCCAGCGTCAGGCGGATCGCGGCCGGGCCGTCCCCTCATGACTACACCGATACGCTCAAGGCCTACAACGAAAGCGTGCGTTCGCGCGAAGTGGGCGCGGAGATCGCCGGGTTCAACGCGCTCGCCGGATACGTCAAGGGCAAGAATCCGTCCGCGACCTTGAAGGACATGTACGACGCGTCGCCGAACGACATGCAGATGTACGTCAACGTCGACCTGAGCAAGACCCCCGCGACCTATACGCCCAAGCCCGGCCTGACCCTGGGCGCCGACCTGAGCATGGCATCCACGCCGGAGAACATCGCCGGCATGGGCAAGTACTTCTACGAGGCCACCGGCTATCCGGAACGCAAGGTCGGCCAGGCCTTGGGCTTCATCGCCAGCGTCGAACAGGAGGCCCTGCGCACGGCGCGCATCGCCGATCCCACCCGTGCCGCACCGGAGATCCGCGTCAACCTGAAGGAAGTCGGCGCCGAAACCGCCCCTGTGCCCGGCGGCATCACGGATACCAGTCCACGCCTGGCGCCGTCCACGCCGTCCGTCGGCGATCCTCCGGCCCCGCGGATCGAGGCCGCGCCGGGCGCCATCGATCCGCGCACGCCCGGCCATCCGGACCATGCGTATTTCCAGCTGCTGCGCGACAGGCTGCCCTCGTCGGTGCCGGACAATGCCGTTGCCTATGCGATGCTGCAGGCCAAGCAGGACGGCATGAACGAGCCGTCGAAGGTCAATCCTTCGGAAGTCGGCCTGGTCGGCGGCAGGATATGGATCAGCGGCAATACGCCGGGCTTCCGGGTCGGCGTCGACCCCGCGCATGCGCAGCCCATGGAACAGGTCGCGAAAGACCTGGGCGTTGTGCAGCAGGGCCAGGAACATACGCGCGAGCAGCAGCGCCAGGTCGCGCAGGACGCGCCGCAGGTGGCGGCGCACGGACGTTGAGGCGACCCATCGCTGTCGCGAACGAGGCCGGGTTCACTTCACTGCGAAGTGAAGCGAACCCAGTCATGTGTTGATCGAAGAGCCGGCGCCATGCAATGCATCTATTCGACATCCGACGCGCAGGTCGCACGGCGACTGGCCGCAGCGCTGTCGCAAGCAGGCGTCGAGTCGCACGTGTCAGGCGAACACGTGGCCGGCACGCCCGGCATCCATCGCACGCCTGCGGCGATCGGTGTCTGGCTGATGCGGGCAGACGACTTGCCCAAGGCCCGGTCGGTGATGGCGGCGGAGGGATTGCTGGTGCCGGAGCCTCGGCCCGAGCCGCTGAAACGCGTGTCTCCGGTGCTGCTCATTTTCGGGATTGCTGCTGTATTGGTGGCCGTGGTGATCCTGCTGGCAACGGGGCGATGAGCAAACAGCACAAGGCTTTAAGAGTATTCGTCATGTGATGTTCGGGGTCGGGTTAGTCGCATTCGGTCGCAGGAACGAGCTTCGTCGGGGCTTCGGCAAGTCGAGCTGACACGCCCTGTGCCGCAGGCATCGCCCATGCGCAAGCTTGTCCCCGCTCGCCATCTTCCGCATCATGCCCCGTTCCGGAATCCCCCGTCCGGCCAACGAGGAAGGCGATGATCGATCCGAAGCGGTGTTTCCTGGCGTGGTGCCTTGCGCTTGCGATGGCCACCACGGCCTGCGCCTCGTCCCAGCCGGCCGAAGCGACGCAGGCCGCACGGCAGGCCGACATGGTCGACGCCCGCCTCGGGCCGCACCGCTTCCGCATGCCGGTGGAGCTGTTCCGCTACGGCATCGCGCCGCAGGGCGAGCGTCGCTTCGAGATGATGTTGCGCCTGCCGGAGCAGTCACCGCTGGTGGTGGAGCCGGGGCCGGGCAGCGTGGAGCAGGCGATGCTGCTGTCGGTGGAGGTGGTGCGCATCGATGGCGTGCCGGTGTCGCACCTGCTGTCGTTCTGGCTGCGCGAGACACCGCCGGATGCGTCGCCGGACCCGCTGGGCGGCGATGTGAAGCGCGTGGCGGGCGAGTCCTTGCACGGGCTCCGCCCCTATTTCATTGCGGATGGCGCACCGACCCGCGGCGATGCGCGTGATCGTTTTCTCGGCCCCGAGACGCAGCAGCCCTTGCCGAGTTTCATCGAATGCACGCCGCGCGCGCAGCCCGATGGCGTGGCGCTGGTCGACGGACGCGCGGTGAAGCAGGGCGAGGGCGGCATGATCGCGACCTGCGACCATGCTTTCCTGCTCGAAGACGACCTCGCGGTGCACCTGCGCTATGCGCGCGTGCACCTGCCGCAGTGGCGCGGCATCGAATCCCGCATCGCCGCGCGCCTGCGCGAGGCGATGGCGGACGCACGCCGCTGATGCGCATGCCGCACCCCATTTCCCCCACCGCCAACGCAACACGACACATGAGCGCATCGACATGAGTGGATTGAATCGCCAGGACCTCGAGATCCTCGGTCACTATGCCGAGCAGGGCAATCGCGAGCTGTACTGGAACTACCTCGCGCAGCAGCGCGGCAACGATGGTTACGGCCTGCTCGCGCTGGGCGTGGTGCGCAACGACAACGTGCCCGGCCAGGTCGCGAACATCTATGCGCAGAACCGGGCGCGCGAAGATGGCGTGAACATGAGCGAACGCCAGTGGCAGCAGTTCGGCGTGGATCTGGTGCGTGCCGACCTGGCCGCGCGCGAGCGCCAGATGGACGCGAATCGCCCGGACCTCGCCCTGAACCTGCCGGTGCGCGATGTGCAGCGTGCGCACGACGACACCTTCCGCGCGCACGGCATCAGCCCGGATGCATGGACGCCGCGCCTGCTGCTGGATGCTTCGCGTCGCCATGGCGGCGAGGCCGAGGCCGAGCGCGTCTGGACCGGCATGATGGACAACCGTTACCTCGGCATCGGTCGCGGCATCGGCACCCTGGGCGATGCCGCGCATCGCTACAACGATGCGCAGTTCAATGCGACGTCGTATCTGGCGGATGTCACCCAGGCGCGCGCGGAAGCGTCCGTGTCGCGCGCGAACACCGATCCCAACGTGATCGGTGCGACGAACTTCTATCACATGTACAGCCCGCGCGACGGCAGCTGGGCCACGGTGTCCGGCGGCGGCATGGGCATGCCGCACATCCGCGAAGTCACCGACCCGGCGCGCATCGCCGAATTGAACGATGCGCGCGCGGTGCGGACCGAACGGCTGCAGATGCGCGACGACTTCCATCCGGACGACCCGAACCGCAACCGCGCGATCTTGCGCAGCCCGTGGACGCTGGCCGAGAACGAACCCGCGCCGTCGGACCCGCGCATGCCGGGGCACTCGCGTCACGCGATGTACAACCAGATCGAGCAGGGCGTGGAACGCCTGAGCGCGCAGGCCGGCGGCGTGCCGGCCGAGACCAATGCGCGGATGACGATGAGCCTGTACGCGCTGGCGACCGAGCGCGGCCTGTCGTCGGTGGACCACCTCATGCTGAACCGGCAGGGCACCGAACACGCGGCGGGTTCGCGCGTGATCCTGGTGCAGGGGCAGGATCCCTCCGATCCGGCCAATCGCCTGGCGCACATGGGCACGGCCGACGCCGTCGGGCGTCCGGTCGAGCAATCGCTGCAGCAGGCGCAGGTCGTCGAACAGCAGCAGGCCCGGCAGGCGGAACTGGCGCGGACGCAGGAGCCGGCAGTGGCCATGGCCGCGCGCGAGGCGCCGACGCGGGTGCTCTGACGAAACGGGGGCTGGTTCCGTTTGTGGAATGTTTTGAACACCATCAACCCATCCCCACCCCGGCCCGCCCGGCCCTCGCGCCCTGCGCTCCGGCGCTGATCGGCGCGCGAGGCCGTGCCTTCTCACAAGCGCGCCTCTGAGCGCCCGAGCGCAAGGCGCGAGGGCCGGGCGGGTTTGGGTGGGGATGGGTTTATCTGTACGAATAGCGACACAAACGAGAGGGGGTATCGGATCCCGCTACCCCCGGGGCAGGGGTGCTGAACCGGTCCCCTGCGGGTTGCAAAAGCGGGGGGCATCGCCGACGCTCCGTTCATGTCCGCCATGCGCGGCCGGGGAAACGCCGTACGAGGACGGCTCGATATGGACGATGGCATCGTCGGTTTGTTGTTCCTGCTGGGGCTTGCGGTCCTTGCCGTCCCGCTGCTGCTGGTGATGGCGCTGGTCAAGATCGGCAACGCGAAGTTGCGGATCGAGACGCTGGAGCGGGATGTGTCCCGGCTCGAAAGCCGATTGGCGACCGTCGAACAGACGCGTGCCGATGCAGGCGCCGAGGCATTGGCGGCCAGCGTGGCCGCGAAGGCCGCCGCGGCACGCCCGGCGTCGGTGGCCGAGTCGCCGGCCGCACCGCCAGTCGCACCACCGCGATCCTCCGAACCTCTTCCGTCCGAATCCACTGCTTCCGAACCTGCGCTCGAGCGCCCGATCACGGGCCGGGCGCGTTTCGACGTGCCCGATGCGCAGATTCCGCCGATGCCGCCGGCCGCGAAGCCGGGCCCTGCGGCACCGCCGCCGCTGCCGCCGCGTGCCGACGCCTTGCCGCCAGCCGCGCCGCGTCCGCCGGGGCCGCGCCCGCAACCGGTGCGCGAGACGCCCGATCCGGTGTCGATCCTGTTCGGCAAGGTCAAGGCCTGGTTCACCGAGGGCAACATCCCGGTGAAGATCGGCATGCTGGTGCTGCTGGCCGGTGTCGCGTCGCTGCTGAAGTACGCCAGCGACCAGGGCTGGGTGAGCGTGCCGATGGAACTGCGCCTGGGCGGCATCGCCGCTGCGGCGATCGCGGGCCTGGTCTTCGCGTGGCGGCAGCGCGAGACGCGCCGCTCGTTCGCGCTGTCGCTGCAGGGCGGCGCGATCGGCGTGCTGATGCTGGTGACGTTCGCGGCCTTCAAGCTTTATGGCTTCATCGAGGCCGGGCCGGCGTTCGCGATCACCATCCTGCTGGTCGCCGGGCTCGGTGTGCTGGCGGTGCTGCAGAACGCGCTGGCGCTGGCGGTGTTCGGCCTGCTCGCCGGCTTCCTCGCGCCGATCTGGCTGTCCACCGGCAGCGGCAACCATGTCGCGCTGTTCTCGTACTACGCGGTGCTCAACCTCGGCATCTTCGGCATCGCCTGGCATCGCTCGTGGCGCCTGCTGAATCTGCTTGGCTTCGTCTTCACCTTCGGCATCGGCACGCTCTGGGGCGTGCTCGACTACCAGCCGGCGAAGTTCGCCAGCACCGAACCCTTCCTGATCCTGTTCTTCGCGCTGTATCTGCTCATTCCCATCCTGCACGCGCGTCGCGACGATGACGACGACGCGACTCGGCGCCTGGTCGACGGCACGCTGGTGTTCGGCACGCCGCTGGTGACCTTCGCGTTGCAGGCCGGCCTGCTGCATGGCGGCGCGTTCGCGGACAGCCGCATGCCGCTGGCGTTCTCGGCGCTGGGCATGGCCGCCATCTATGCGGCGCTGGCGGGACTGCTGCGCAAGCGCGAGCGTTACGAAGGACTGGCGGTGGTGTATGCCGTGCTCGCGGTCGGCTTCGCCACGCTGGCGGTGCCGCTGGCGCTGTCGGCGCACGCGACGGCCAGCGTGTTCGCGCTGGAAGGCGCGGGCCTGGTGTGGCTGGGCCTGCGCCAGCAGCAGCGCCTGCCGCAGTTCGCGGGCCTGCTGCTGCAGTTCGGCGCGGCGGTGGCCTTCATCGCCGGTGTCGGTGGCGTGTCGAGCGGCTTCGAGGCCGTGGCCGAGGTCGCGCGCACGCCCATCGCCAATGCGCACTGCATGAGTGCGCTGCTGATCGCCATCGCCGGTGTCGTCACCGCGTGGGCCTATCGCCGCGCGCTGCCGGGCGTGCTGGTCGGCCTGTTCGCGTTGTGGGCGCTGCTGTGGTGGAGCGTGGCGGGCTTCGGCGAGATCTTCGACTTCGTGCCGGGCAAGCATCGACTTGATGCATCGTTCGCCTTCGTGCTGTTCACCGGCTGGATGGCCGCCGAAGGGCGTCGCCGCATCGACGGCATGTCGGCACTGGGCGGCATCTCGGCGGTCGCGCTGGCGCTGGGCGTGCCGTTCGCGCTGGGTCAGGCTGCCGTACACGACCATCCGCTGGGCGAGTGGGGCGCGGCGACATGGGGGGTGTTCGCGGTGCTGGGCTTCCGTGCGCTGATGTGCCTGCGCGAGGCCGGCGCGATGGTGCGCGGCCTCGCGCATGCCGGCTGGTGGTGGTCGTGGGTGGCGATGCTCGCGTTGACCGCGTTCCATCTGGTGTATCGCAACGACGGCGCGGCGATGGCATCGGCGATGGGCGACGGCTGGCGCATCCTCGCGCTGGGCCTGCCGGTGCTGCTGTTCGCGCTGGCGCTGCGCCTGCGGCCGGCGCTGCTGGCGCCGCCGCTGGCGGCCGGCTTCGACGATTATCGCGGCCTGCTGAACGTCTCCGCCGCGCTGGTGCTGGGCCTGCTGTGGACGGTGTCGCTGTTCTTCCCAGGGGAGAGCGCGCCGCTGCCGTGGCTGCCGCTGCTCAATCCGATGGAGCTGTGGCAGATGGCGACGCTGACGCTGCTGGCGCACTGGGCATGGCGCGGCGACCGCGCAGGGTCGTGGCGCGTGCCGGCGTTCGCGCTGAGCGCCTTCGCGTGGATCACCTTCGCCACGCTGCGTGCGGTCCACCATTTCGGCGACATCGCCTGGTCGCCGTCGATGTTCGGCCACAACGAGGTGCAGACCGCATTGACCGTGGTCTGGAGCGTGCTGGGCGTGCTCGGCTGGATTTTCGGCTCGCGCCGCGGCGACCGCCTGCTGTGGGCCGCGGGCGCGGTGCTGATGGGCGTGGTGCTGCTCAAGCTGGTGCTGATCGATCGCCAGCACCTGGGCACGCTGTTCGGAATCGTGTCCTTCCTCGCATACGGCCTGCTGTGCACTGCGGTAGGGTACTTCGCGCCGGCGCCTCCCCGGAGGTCGGCATCCCCGGAGATCAAGGCATGAATCGAATCCGCAGCGCCGTCGTCGGCGGCGTCCTGGGCATGGCGTGTGCCCTGGGCGTCGCGCCCGAAGCAGCCGCAGGCCAGCCTGGCGATTACGCCTGGCGCTGGCCCCTGAAGACCGAGGGCGACAGCGCCGCGTGGCAGTTCGAACTGACGCCCGAGGTCTACGCCGTGCTGGCCGATGCGGGACTGCGCGATTTCGAGGTGTTCAACGCCGAGGGCAAGCCGGTGCCGGTGGCGCGGCTGACCGTGGACCCCGCCGCGACGCCCGGGGTGGCCATCGTCTCGCTGCCGGCGTACGCGCTGCCGCGTCGCGCCGACGCGACGGCGACCCCGGACGACCTGGCGCTGCGCATCGAGCGCGACGCCGAAGGGCGCCTGCGCGTGCTGCAGGTCGACACCGCCACCGATCCGGCGCAGCTCGCGATCGACTACGTGATCGACGCCGACATGCGCCGCGACCCGCAGCGGCCGTCAAGCGTGGACCGGCTCGAACTGTCCTGGCCCGAGCGCGGCGATGTGCGCGCGCGCTTCGCGCTGGAAGGCAGCGAAGACCTGGTGTACTGGCAGACCGTGGTGGCGGAGGCCGCCGTGGTGTCGCTGCGCCGCGACGATGGGGTGCTGCAGCGTCGCGATATCGAATTCCCGGCGACCTCGCTGCGCTACCTGCGCCTGCGCCAGCTCGACGGCACGCCCGTGCCCGGGCTGAAGGTGAGCGCGCGGCGCACGCGTGCGGGCGCGGCGGCGCCGCAGTGGCGGCGCGAGATCGCGTTGTTCGTCGACGCCACGCCCGACGCCTTCGGCAAGGGCCATGTCTATCGCTATCGCCTGCCGGCCCGTCTGCCGGTGGGGCGGGTGGGGATCAGCCTCGGCGCCGACAACGCCACCGCGCGGGTGCTGGTCGATGCCTTGCGCGGCGATGCGGCCGGCAAGGCCGCCGATGTCGCCGCGCGCGACCCCAATGCCTGGGTGCCGGTGGGCCAGGCGCTGCTGTTCCGCCTGCGCCAGGAAGGCGTGCGGATCGACAATCCGCCGCTGGTGCTGACCGCGCCCTATGCCACGCGCGAATGGCGGCTGCGCAGTCCCGTCGCGCTGGAACCCGCGCCGGCGCTGGAGGTGGCCTATTTGCCGGACCGCTTCGTCTTCCTTGCCCAGGGCGGCGGGCCGTACACGCTCGCGGCGGGCAGCGTGGTCGCGCGCCGCGACGAACTGCCGGTGGAGCAGGCCCTGGCCCCGCTGCGCCAGCAACTGGGCGCACGCTGGTCGCCGCCGGTGGCCGCGCTGGGCGCGCGCGACGAAGCGGCAGGCACGGTGGCCTACGACGAACCGGAAGCGCCGGTCGACTGGCGCCGATGGCTGCTGTGGGCGCTGCTGGTGGGCGGCGCGGCGGCGGTGGGCGGCTTCGCCCTCGTGCTGATGCGCCAGCGCTCGGGCAGCAGCGACCACGAGGCCGATGCCTCCGAGACCATCCGCACCGCTGCCGAGCCCCGGCCGGTGGCGCGGTTTGATGCCGGCCCGCCGGAACGGGGACAATACCCGCCCCCTGACCGCGCGCCTGTTCCTCCGGAGCCCAGAATGCCCATCGTCCGCATGACCGACCTCGACCTCGCCGGCAAGCGAGTGCTGATCCGCCAGGATCTCAACGTACCCATCGCCGAGGGCAAGGTCACCTCCGACCAGCGCATCGTCGCCTCGCTGCCCACGCTGAAGCTCGCGCTGGAGAAGGGCGCGGCGGTGATGGTGACGTCGCACCTGGGCCGGCCGAAGGAAGGCGCGTGGAGCGAGGCCGATTCGCTGGCGCCGGTCGCCGCGCGGCTGGGCGAACTCCTCGGCCGCGAGGTGCCGCTGGTGAAGGACTGGGTCGATGGCGTGAAGATCGAACCGGGCCAGCTCGTCCTGCTCGAGAACTGCCGCATGAATGTCGGCGAGGGCAAGGACGACGAAGACCTCTCGAAGAAGTACGCCGCGCTGTGCGACGTGTTCGTGATGGATGCCTTCGGCACCGCGCACCGCGCGCAGGCCTCGACGCACGGGGTCATCCGCTTCGCCAAGCAGGCGGCTGGCGGCCCGCTGCTGATGGCCGAGCTCGACGCGCTGGCCAAGGCGCTGCAGCACCCGGCCCGCCCGCTGCTGGCCATCGTCGCCGGCAGCAAGGTCAGCACCAAGCTCGAACTGCTGTCGTCGCTGGTGTCCAAGGTCGACCAGCTCATCGTCGGCGGCGGCATCGCCAACACCTTCATCGCCGCGATGGGCCATGGCGTCGGCAAGTCGCTGGTCGAGACCGACCTCATCGACACCGCGAAGCGGATCATGGCCGACGCGAAGGCGCGCGGCGCCGACATCCCGGTGCCGACCGACGTGGTGGTCGCCCCGGCCTTCGCCGCCGATGCCCCGGCCACCGTCAAGGCGGTCGATGCCGTCGAGCCGGACGACATGATCCTCGATATCGGCCCCGACACCGCCGCGCGCTATGCCGGGCTGATCAAGGCCGCCGGCACCGTGGTGTGGAACGGCCCGGTCGGCGTGTTCGAGTTCGACGCGTTCGGCAAGGGCACGGAAACCCTGGCCCGCGCGATCGCGGCGAGCAGCGCGTTCTCGATCGCCGGCGGTGGCGACACGCTGGCGGCCGTCGACAAGTACGGCATCGAGGACGAGGTGTCCTACATCTCCACCGGCGGCGGTGCCTTCCTCGAATTCCTCGAAGGCAAGACCCTGCCGGCGGTGGCCGCGCTGGAAGCGCGTTCGGGCTGATCGGCGGACATCCGACATCCGAGGTTCGAATGCGGCGGCGCAGCGATGCGCCGCCGCATTCGTCTGGGCGCGGGGAAGATCCGTGAGCCTGGTTCGATTCGTCCATGCCTTTGCGGCATGAGCAGGAGGGTTGCATGTCGCCTGCATCGCCGCTGCATGCCGGTGCGTTGATTGCTGCGCCGCGATTCTGATATCTCGTTTACCGCGCCGCCGATGGTTTCGCGGGCGAGGACGCTCATGCGGTTCGATCGCATGCGTCGGCCCGCCTCCGGGCGAAACCTCGTGCGTCATGCGTCCGCGATGCCCCTGCGCGGGGGGGGGGACATTTGCAGGACAGCGACAGCCGCCGCGCACCCGGCCGTCGCATCGCCAACAACCACACACCAGAAACGGTCTACAGGAGAGTCAATACATGAAGTTCAAGTCGTTCGCCGTGATGTCTTCCGTGTTCGTGTCCTCGCTCGCGATGGGCGCTGCCTTCGCGGCCGGCCCGAGCCAGGCGGCGCAGCTCGCTGCCGCCAAGCCCGGTGCGCAGTCGTCGCACAAGTCCAGCGGCAACTGGATGCGCGACCAGGTCGTGCTGCGCCAGATGCAGATGATGATCCGCCACACCGGTCGGCCGATGACCGCCGCCGAGATCGACCGCGCGCTCAACACCCGCATCGTCGGCGGCACCACCGCCACCGCGTCCGACAATCCGTTCCAGGTCGCGCTGCTCAACAAGAGCGTGGCCAGCAACTACGATGCGCAGTTCTGCGGTGGCACCCTGGTCAAGGCCAATGTCGTGGTCACCGCGGCGCACTGCGTCTACGGCACCTCGGCCAGCCAGCTCCAGGTGCTGACCGGCACCCGCAGCCTCGCCAGCGGCGGCACCCGCCGCAACGTGAGCAGCATCGCCATCCATTCGAGCTACAACAACAACACGCTCGACTACGACGTCGCCGTGCTGACGCTGTCCTCGTCCGCCACCGGCATCCCGCTGGCGTCGCTGGCGAGTGCTGACCCCGCCGCCGGCACCAACCTGCTGGTCACCGGCTGGGGCAACACCAGCGCCACCGGGAGCAGCTACCCGACGGCCCTGCGCAAGGCGACGGTGCCGCTGATCGCGACCAGCACCTGCAACGGCAGCAGCGTCTACAACGGCGCCATCACCGCGCGCATGATCTGCGCCGGCTACCTCGCCGGCGGCGTGGACAGCTGCCAGGGCGACTCCGGCGGCCCGCTCACCCGCAGCAGCACGCTGACCGGCATCGTCAGCTGGGGCCAGGGCTGCGCCCAGCGCAACAAGCCGGGCGTCTACACCCGCGTGTCGAACAGTTCGGTCAACAGCTTCATCCGCGCGCGCGCCGGGCTGTAAGCCCGGGCGTCGCGTCCGCGGCGCGATCTCCATGGCGCCGTCCTCTGGCGAAGCGCCGATGCGAGACCGACCCCCGCTTCGGCGGGGGTTTTTCGTCGCGCAGGACAGATCGTGGTCCTCGCTGGCGATGGCGTCTTCCCCGAATCGAGCGGGGGCGAGGACCTGCCGGCGGTGCCTGCGGCGCAGGCGCGTTCCGGTTGGTGCAGCGCCGCATCATGGCTGCGATGTGCGAGCAGAGATGCAGGCAAGCGTCGCCGCTTCGCTGCGTGCGCAGGTCTTTTTCGTCGATTCGACGAAGCCGTTCATGGCTGTTCTTCATGAGGGCCGCGTTCGCGATCATCGGCGTTGAATGCTGCGATGCGGTTCTGTTACGAACTGTCGGCGCATGAAGCGCGTTCGCAAGCGAGGTCTCGTGCCTCGCATCTCCCCGGGGCGAAGCGACACATGCTGCCGGGCGCTCCGTTGCGATGGTTTCCAACGCAACGATCGTTGCCTGCCATGCATCCCATCACGTTCAATGGAGTCGATCGATGAAATCCAGTGCCTTGTCCAGTCTCTGCGTCGCCCTTCTGGGCACGCTCGCCGTCGGTGCCGCCTTCGCTGCCGGTCCGAGCAAGCCCAGCCAGCTGACGCTCGCCAAGCCCGGGGCGAAACCCACCGTCACCACCAGCGGCAACCCCCTCCGCGACCAGGTCGTGCTGCGCCAGATGCAGATGACGCTGAAGCATGCGGGCCGTCCCATGACCGCGGTCGAAGTCGAGCGCCTGCTCAACCCCAGGATCATCGGCGGCACCGTCGCCGGCGCGGGCGACAATCCGTTCCAGGTCGGCCTGCTCAGCCGCAGCATCGCCAACAATTTCGACGCCCAGTTCTGCGGCGGCTCGCTGGTCAAGGCGAATGTCGTGGTGACCGCCGCGCACTGCGTGATCGGCGCGAGCGCCAGCCAGATCGACGTGCTCGCCGGCACGCGCAGCCTGGCCAGCGGCGGCACCCGCCACGCGGTGTCCAGCATCAGCATCCATCCGAACTACAACAACAGCACGCTCGACTACGACGTGGCGGTGCTGACCCTGTCGACCTCGGCCAGCGGCCTGCCGCTCGCCACGGTCATCGGCACCACCGATGTCGCCGACGGCACCAACCTGCTGGTCACCGGCTGGGGCAACACCAGCACCAGCGGCAGCAGCTACCCGACCGAACTGCGCAAGGCCTGGACGCCGCGCATCTCGACCACCGTGTGCAACAGCAACAAGGTCTACCGCGGCGCGATCACCGATCGCATGTTCTGCGCGGGCTACCTCGCCGGCGGCATCGACAGCTGCCAGGGCGACTCCGGCGGCCCGATCGCCCAGGGCAACACGCTCGTCGGCGTGGTCAGCTGGGGCCGCGGCTGCGCCGCCAAGAACAAGCCGGGCGTCTACACCCGCCTTGCCAGCAGCGGCCTGAACGGCTGGGTGCGTTCTACCGCCGGGCTGTAAACGCCGTCATGCCCGAACCGATGGCCGTCGCGCACGGCCATCGTCGCGAAACAGGCCCCCGCTTCGGCGGGGGCTTGCGTTTGCGGGTTGCCACCGGCATCGTGCCGCCGCGTGAACACCCTCTTTTTCGACCTCGACGGCACGCTGATCGACTCCGCCGTCGGCATCACCCGCTGCGTCGCCCATGCCCTCGACGGCCTGGGTCACCCCGGCCTGCCCGCGTCCGAACTGCGCCGCTGGATCGGCCCCGCCCTGCGCACCAGCTTCGGCACCCTGTTCGAGGATGCGGGCGACGTCGAACGCGCCGTCGCGCTGTATCGCGAGCGCTACGACATCGTCGGCTGGACCGAGCACACGGTCTACGCCGGCATCGGCGAGGCCGTGACCACCCTGCATGCGGCCGGGCACCGGCTCGCGGTGGTGACCGCCAAGAACGAGCCGCACGCGCGGCGCATCGTCGCGACCCTGCCGTTCGGGCACTGCTTCGACGACGTGATCGGCGCCACGCCCGATGGCCGCCTCAGCCACAAGCCCGAGCTCATCGCCGAAGCCCTGCACAGGCTCGGCCTGCGTCCCGACGGCTGCACGATGATCGGCGACCGTCATCTCGACATCGACGGCGCGCGCCACCACGGCATGCGCGGCATCGGCGTGCTCTGGGGCTTCGGCGACGAGGACGAACTGCGCGCCGCCGGTGCGCACGGGCTGGCGCATGCGCCGCAGGCGCTGGCCGGGCTGCTGGCGCAGGCCGGGAGCGCCTGATCCGCCGGCTTTTTCGTTGTAATCTCCGATCGAACAGGGGCCATGGGTGATTCGATGAAGTGGATGCGTTGGTGCGCCGTCGTGCTGGCGGCGCTGTGGGGAGCGACGGCCGATGCCGCGACCGAGACCCACGTGCGGGGCGATCTGGAATTCCGGACCGGCGCGGCGCCGGCCTTCGTGACGCCGCGCGAGATCCCGGGCAGCTGGGACCCGGCGGCTCCCGGCGCGGACGACCGCCGCTGGCGCTACTGGCTCTACGACGTGCAGGCCGATCGCCGCGGCGGTCGCGACATCGTCCATTACGAGCACGTGTTCGAGCCGAAGTCGCAGACCCTGATCGGCGAAGCCGGCCGCTTCCAGATCCAGTTCAATCCCGAGTTCCAGACGATGGCCATCCATCGCGTCGAACTGCAGCGGGAAGGCCGCTGGCAGAACCGGCTGGATCCGTCGCGGATTTCGCTGGCGCGCCGCGAGGCCGAGTTCGAGCAGGACCTCACCGACGGCAGCGTGACCGCGCTGATCGTGCTGGACGATGTGCGCGTGGACGACGTGGTCCGGGTCAGCTATTCGATCACCGGCAGCAATCCGATCCTCGCCGGGCAACTCTCGGACTGGATCACCCTGTCCTGGCGCAATCCCACGCTGCGGAGCGGCCTGCGCGTGCTCTACGACCCCGGGCGTCGCTTCCGCGTGCATCGCGAGAACACCACGATCGAGCCGGTGGTGCGCCGCACCGCCGATGCCGTCGAAGTGGTGGTGCAGGCGCGCGGACTGCCGGCGACCGTGGTCGAAGACCGCTATCCGGTCTGGTACCAGCCGTATCCGCTGGTGCAGATCGCGCCGGAACGCGCGTGGTCGGACGTCGTGGACTGGGCCCTGCCGCTGTATCCGCGCTTCGATGGCGCCTTCGATGCCGACCTGGAGCGGCGGCTCGTCGAGTGGAAGGCGCTGCCCGACCCGCAGGCGCGGCTGACCGCCGCGTTGCGCGCGGTGCAGAACGACGTGCGCTACTTCGGCGTGGAGATCGGCGACAACAGCCACCGCCCGAACCCGCCCGACCTGGTCTGGCGCCGTCGCTACGGCGACTGCAAGGACAAGGTCCTGCTGCTGGTCACGCTGCTGCGGCGCATGGACATCGATGCGGTCCCGGCGCTGGTCGACACCGACCGCGGGCGCGCGATCGGCCAGTTCGTGCCCAGCGCCTCGGTCTTCAACCACGTGATCGTGCGCGTGCGGCTCGCCGGCGAGGCGATCTGGGTCGATCCGACCCTGGCGCAGCAGGGAGGAGACCCGCGCGATGCCGATCTCAGCCACTACGGCATGGGACTGCCGATCGTCGGCGGCACCACGGCGCTGCAGGCGATCGCCGCGCCCCGACAGGCCGCTGCCGGCATCGAAGTGCGCGAGCGCTTCGTGCCCAGCGCCGACGGCAGCGAAGTCGGCTTCGAGGTCGACAGCCTGTACACGGGGCTGTCCGCCGACGAACAGCGACGCAACACGCTCAGCGAACGCAGCGAGGAACTGTCCCGGCGCTATGCCGAGTACTACCGCAAGCGCTACGGCGGGATCGAGCCCGTAGGCCAGCCCGTCATCGAGGACGACCCGGTGCGCAACCGCCTGCGCATCCGCGAACGCTACCGGCTGGCCTCGCCGTTCGGCAACGCACTCGGCGGCGCGCGCGCGCTCGAGGTCTATGCCGAAGCGCTGCAATCGAGCAGCGCGCTGCCGACCTCGCTCGATCGCAAGGCGCCGCTGGCCTTCGCGCCGCGCGGCCGGTACCTGCACGAGATCACGGTGCAGTTGCCCGAAGCCTGGAAACCGACCTTCGTCGACGAACGCACCGAGCGCACGTCGCATGCCTTCGGCTACTCGCGCAAGGTGGAAGTCGGCAAGGACGCGGTGCGGCTCGTCTACGAGATGGACGTCCGGCACAACGAACTGGCCCTTGCGGACGTGCCCGGCCACCTCGGCGAACTGCGCAAGGTGCGCGAAGAGATGTCCGCCAGCCTGCGGTTCTCCATTCCGGCATCGCTGGATGCGCGGCAGCGCGAGGAGCGCCTGCGCAACCTGCTGCGCGACGTGATGAAGAACGAGGAGGCACGCTGATGGCGGCACGTGCCCTGCATCGCGCATGGTGCGCGGGGAGTGCGCTCGCGCTGGCGTTCACGGCCCTTGCGGCCGAACCCGCATCGCCCGCCAGGGGGACGGCACCGAAGGCCGCGCGCCCGGCGCACGCCGCGACCGCGGAACAGGTGGCGGCCGATCCCGAGGGCGTCTGGTCGCGTTTCCGCGCCGGTGCCGAACTGGAATCGGCCTACGAGGCCTATGCCGTGCTCGACGCGATCGGCAACGGACCCGGCGATGTCGATGCGGGGCGCTGCCGCGAACACGCGGCGACCCTGCGCGATGCCGTCGAGGCGGTGCCGGTCAGCATCGCGCTGCATCGTGGTGCGCTGCTGTGCGCCGACGCCCTCGGCGACCAGGCCGGCGCCGAGCGCGAAACGCTGGCGCTCGCCGCGCTGTCGAAGCACGCCTTGCGCGACAGCGGCGATTCGCCCTGGCGTCGACCGATCCTGGTCCTCTCGCCGCGCGACATCTATGCGCTGCTGGGCCTGCTCGGCTACGAATTCAGCTACGAGTACTACCGGGAATGGTTCCCGCGCCGCTATTTTCCGCTGGTGGTCGCGGCCTGGGATCCGGAAGCCCGGATCGAACGCCACCTGTCCTTCGATTACATCGACGCCGCCGTCGCGATCGATCGCAGCGGCGAGTACCTCGGTTATCCCTACCATCGCCACGCCCTGGCCGATGCCTTCATCGACGGGCATGCCAGGAGCGGCGAAACCGCCGCCATCGACATCCGCGCCGCGCGCGAGGCCGTCGAACAGGACACGCAGCAGGCGAGGGCGGCCCGGTATCGCGATGCCGTCGCCCAGGGCGGCCTGACGTCGCTGGTGCAATGGATGCAATACTGCGCGCTCGCGCCGTTCGACGGTTGCGACGCGGGCATGGTCGATGCCCTGCTGCCGCAGGCCGAACGCAAGCATGCCTTGCCGCTGGCGCTGCTGGCGGTGCTTTACGCCCGGGGCATGGGCGTCCAGCGCGATCATGCGAAGGCGGCCGCGCTGCTCGACGCCGCGGATGCGCGCTGGGCGGACAACGGTGCTTCGATGCTGTTCGCGATGATGCAGCTGGTGATGGAGAAGGACGGCATCTCCGAGGCTGCGCTGCAGCGCCTGCGCAGGTCGGCCCGCAAGGAACCGGGGCAGGGCGATGTGGTGCGCGTGCTGGCCGAGATGGCGCGCGACCTGCGCCGCGACCTGCCTGCGGACCAGCAGGCGGTGCTGACGCGCCCGTCGAACAACGGCAGCGGCGTCGGTTTCGCGACCCTGACCGAGTACCACGAGGCGCGCGGCGAAACCGCGCAGGCCGCGGACGCGCGGCAACGCGCGGCCGAGCACGGCAACGCTGCCGCACAACGCATGGTCGGCCTGCGCATCCTCCAGGCGGAAGGCGAGCCGGGGCGCGCGCGCTGGCGTCCCTGGCTGGTGCGGGCCGCCGAAGGCGGCGATGTGCTCGCCATGCGCGTCCTCGCCGCCGAAGCGCAGGAAGCCGGACGCACCCGGGATGCGATCGGCTGGCTGCTCGCGGGGGCGGACCAGTACGACGAGGGCGCATTGTTCGATTACGCCCGGGCGATCGTGACCGCGACCGACGGGAAGGGGCTGCCCGCCACGCCCGAGCATGCCGTGCGGATCCTCGAATCGCTGGCGGACGACGGGGAAGTCGCCGCGAAGGCGCGGCGTCTGCTGGCGCAACTGGCCCTCGAAGGGCGCGGCATGGCCCGCGACCCGGCGCGCGCACGGGCCTGGCTGATCGACGATGCCGGGCGCGGCGATGTCGATGCCCAGATGGCGCTGTTCGCCTTCCATCTCGACGGCAACAGCGGCCAGGTCGATGAAGCCGAGGCGATGCGCTGGGCCGATCGCGCGACCGCAGGCGATGCCCCCGGAGCCAGGTCCACCTACGGGGCCTGGCTGGTCGGCCGCAGCGATGCCGGGCAGCGCAGCCGCGGGCTCGCGATGCTGCGCGAGGTCGTGCGCGGCGCGGATGCCGCGCGGCGCATCGGCGCCAGCAACGAACTCGCCTGGCCGCTGTGCGTGTCGCGCTTCGACGACGTGCGCGACCCGGCTGCGGGCCTGGCCCTCGTCCTTGCCCTGGACGAGGGCGCGCTGTCGCCGGCGGTGCTCGATACCGTCGCCGCCTGCCATGCCGCCAACGGGAATTTCCCCGAGGCGCTGCGCCTGCAGCAGCGTGCCGTCGATGGCGTGCCGCGTGATGCCGACGGCAAGCCGGCATGGGGTGCCGGGATCGTCGAGCGCCTGGACCTGTACAAGTCGCGCAAGGCCTACATCGAGCGCGACGGCGCCGGCGACTGACCTCTGCGCGTGTCC
Organism: Lysobacter sp.; assembly: GCA_019634715.1. Classification (GTDB taxonomy): domain Bacteria; phylum Pseudomonadota; class Gammaproteobacteria; order Xanthomonadales; family Xanthomonadaceae; genus Lysobacter_I. Next base: position 110,528 of record JAHCAU010000009.1, on the reverse strand, counting down.
CGCGCCTGTCCTCCCGGGACATCCGCGGGACCGGGAGGCGGCGCGATGCGCGACGCGATGCGCACGACCGCGACGACGCGCGCATGACGACGTTTCCATCGCGAAAAACGCGATGGGCCGTGATAGCGTTGGGCGATCAGAAGAGAGCCCGAAGATGACCGAACAACGCCGTCGCACGAAGATCCTCGCCACCCTTGGTCCCGCCACCGACGCCCCGGGCGTGCTCGACGCGCTGCTGCGCGCGGGTGTCGACGTGGTCCGCCTGAACTTCTCGCATGGCGATCCTTCGGGCCAGGTCGCACGCGCCGAAGCGGTGCGTGCCGCCGCCGAGCGCGTCGGTCGCGAGGTCGGCATCCTGGCCGACCTGCCGGGTCCGAAGATCCGCATCGAGACCTTCGCGAACGGCAAGGTGAAACTGCGCGCCGGCGAGCGCTTCGACCTGCTCGCCAGCGCGGACGCGCCGCCCGGCGACGAGACCCAGGTCGGCGTCAGCTATCTCGGCCTGCCGAACGATGTCGTGCCCGGCGACGTGCTGCTGCTCGACGATGGCGTGGTGCAGTTGCAGGTCACCGCGGTCGACGGCCCGCGCATCGTCACCACCGTGCTCAACGACAGCGAACTGTCGAACCGCAAGGGCCTCAACAAGCTCGGCGGCGGCCTGTCGCTCGGCGCGATCACCGAACGCGACCGCGAACTCATCCAGGTCGCTGCGCAGCTCGGTGCCGACTTCATCGCGGTGAGCTTCTGCCGCAACGCCGAGGACATGAACGAAGCGCGCCGCGTCGCCCGCGAGGCCGGCAGCGACGCCGCGCTGGTCGCCAAGGTCGAGCGCGCCGAAGCGATCGAGAACCTGGTCGAGATCGTCGACGCCAGCGACGTGGTGATGGTCGCGCGCGGCGACCTCGGCGTGGAGATCGGCGATGCCGAACTGCCGGGCCTGCAGAAGAAGATCATCCGCACCTCGCTGGAGCGCAACCGGGTCGTGATCACCGCCACCCAGATGCTGCAGTCGATGGTTAGCAGCCCGATCCCGACCCGCGCCGAAGTGCTCGACGTGGCCAATGCGGTCATCGACGGCACCGACGCGGTGATGCTGTCGCAGGAAAGCGCGGCCGGCGCCTATCCGGTCAAGGCGGTCGAGGCGATGGACCGCATCTGCCTCGGCGCCGAGCGCCAGTTCGAGCACGACACCGATTTCGAGGCCGCGCCGCGCAACCTGGAACGTGCCGACCAGGCCATCGCGATGGCCTCGATGTTCCTCACCGAGCACATCGGCGTGGGCGCGATCGTGGCCATGACCGAATCCGGCGGCACCGCGCGCTTCCTGTCGCGCTTCCGCGGCCGCGCCCCGATCTTCGCGTTCGCGCGGCATGGATCATCGCGCAGGCGCATGGCGATGATGCGCGACGTGTTCCCGATGGACTACGACAGCCGCGGCCAGACGCCGCGGGAGGCCGCACGCGGCAGCATCGCCGCACTGGTGCAGGCGGGTCTGCTCACCACCGGCGACCGCGTGATCTTCACCAGCGGCGAGCACATGGAAACCCACGGCGCGACCAATACGCTGCGCCTGCTGGAAGTGGGCGAGGACGGCCGGGCCGAGGGCCTGGGCGAGCTGTAACCACATCGATGGCGTCGTCGCCATCGGAGCGCATGACGCAGGGAGGACAAGGATGGCGAAACGGTTTGCTGCGATGAGGGCGGTTGCGTGCCTTGCGGCCGGCGTCATCTTCGCGACGACCGCGGCCGCGCAGCCGCGCGCGCCGTCCGATGCGCAGCTGCAGGCGGCGGCGCAGGCGAGCTTTCCCGAATTCTTCGAACTGCTCGCGCTGCCGAACGACGCGATCGTGCCGGCGGACATCCGCCGCAACGCCGACTGGCTGCAGCGCGCGTTCGAGCGTCGCGGCTTCGCCGCGCGGCAATTGCCGAACGACGGCAAGCCGATGCTGTTCGCCGAATACGGCAAGCCGGCGCCGGGCCGGAAAACCATCCTGTTCTACATGCATTTCGACGGCCAGCCTGTGTTGCCCGAGCAGTGGTCGCAGCCCGACCCATGGCAGGCCATGGTCAAGGCGCGCGACGCGTCCGGCGCGTGGACACCGGTGCCGACCGAGCGCCTGCGTTCGACGCCGGTCGATCCCGAGCTGCGCGTGTTCGCGCGTTCGGCGTCCGACGACAAGGGCCCGATCGTGATGCTGCTGGCGGCGTTCGACGCGCTGCGCGCGGCGGGCATCGAGCCTGCGATCCACGTCAAGGTCATCCTCGACAGCGAAGAAGAGAAGGGCTCGCCGACGCTGGGCGCGGTGGCCAGGGCGCATGCTGACCTGCTGCGCGCCGATGGCCTGGTGCTCTTCGATGGCCCGAGGCATCCGAGCAACCGGCCGACGCTGGCCTTCGGCAACCGCGGCGTCGCCATGGCGACCCTGACCGTGCACGGCCCGCGCGCGCCGCTGCACAGCGGCCATCACGGCAACTACACGCCGAATCCCGCGCAGCGCCTGGCCGCGCTGCTGGCGACGATGAAGGACGACAGCGGGCGCGTGATCATCGCGGGTTACTACGACGGCATCGTGCTGAGCGATGCCGAGCGCGCGATCCTGGCCGAGACCGGCGACGACGAAGCCGCGATGCGCGATCGCGTCGGCATCGCGAAGACCGATGCGGTGGCGCCGAACTACCAGGAAGCGATGCAGTATCCATCGCTGAACGTGCGCGGCCTGCAGTCCGCCGCGGTCGGCGACAAGGCCGCGAACATCGTGCCGCACAAGGCAGTGGCCGAACTGGACCTGCGCACCACGCCGGAGGCCAGCCCGGAACGCCTGTTCGCGCTGCTCCGCGACCATGTGCAGCGGCAAGGCTGGCATCTGGTCGACGGCGAACCGACGGACGCCGAGCGCGCCGCGCACGACCGCATCGCCACGCTCGCCTACGGCGGCGGCAGTCGCGCGGTGCGCACGCCGATGGATGCGCCGATCGGCGTCTGGGCCCACACCGCGCTGCGCCGTACGTTCGGCGATGCGCCGGCCATGCGCCCGGTGCGCATCCGCATGATGGGCGGCTCGCTGCCGACCGACGAACTGGTCGACGCATTGCAGGTGCCGTTCGTGATCGTGCCGCCGGTCAACGGCGACAACAACCAGCACAGCTTCGACGAGAACATCCGAGTCGGCCATTACCTCGACGGCGTGCGCATGGCCGCGGGATTGCTGACGACGCCGTTCGAGACCCGGGCGCCGAAATGATGCGTGGATCGCCGGCGGCGTTGGCGGAATGGCTGGCCTTGCTCGCCTGCCTCTGCGTGCCGGTGACGTGGGCCGCATCGGTCGATGCATCCCGCACCATCGCCTGCGATGCATCGCGGCGCGACATGCGCGCGTACGCGAGCCGGGAGACGCCTGCCGACATCGCGAAGGCCGTCGTGGCGCCCGATGAGGTCGCGACGTGGTGCCGACAGGTACGCGGCGACGCGCGTGCCGAGGTCTGCCTGTCCGGCCCCGTCGGCGATGGCGATCCGGCCCGCGCTACCGGGTGCGGTACCAGGTGGATGGCATGCTGCGCCATGCCTGGGATGCGGATGCCGATCCCCTGACGTTCCCCGATGTCTTCACGGCAGATGCCGTCGACCTCGATGGCGACGGCCGGCGCGAACTGTTCGTGGGCGTGATGGCCAGTGAATCCAACGGCATCGGCATCCAGCGCTGGCGTTTGTTCGCACTGAGCGCACAGGGGCGGCCGCTCGGCGACGTCGCCGCCGACGACTACGGCACCTTGTCCTGGTTGTTCCGGTTGCCGGAACAGCGCGGCTGTCGCCTGCTCGCATCCACCTGGGAATACGGTACTGAACCGGGGCGGGGCGAGGGCTCGTACGTGCGTGGCCGCTGGCTGCGTCTTTCGCCGGACGGCTGGCAGCCCGTGCAGGGGCTGCCGCAGATCCGCCGGCGCTATCTCTTTTCCTTCCAGCGTGAGCGCATCGCCGTGCGTGGACCGCTGCGATGGTTCCGCAAGGCCGTGACGTGCACCACGCCCGGTGCCTGCCCGACATCAGGTCCGTATTGAGCTTCGGCCGATGCCGTCCCGCGAGGCGTCGAGGTTGCCGACCATCACTGGAATTCCAACCGGTGCAATCCCCGGACAGCGTCAAGGTGTACTCGGCGAGTACCATCGAGTTCGTTTTCGGCCGCAACATCAGCGCGCTGCGCACCTTGGTCAGCAACGCGCCGTTCAATTCGCGCTTCAAGGACGTTCCATCGACCGGGCGTCCGCTCCCGGGGCGCGCCCCTTGTCCTGGCTCGCGCTGTCCGACAGGACAGTCCGGGGCAGGCGGCCTGGCCGCGCAGCCTCCGAAAGCCGATTTTTTTGGGTCAAGTCATTGATTTTTCATGCCCTTGGGCCGGGGGTGCCGGGGTATAATGGCCGACTTTCCCGCCGCCCCTTCCAGGACTCCCAATGAGCATCGAACAGCTTGCCGACATCGCCCGCGCCATGGTCGCGCCGGGCAAGGGCATCATCGCCATCGACGAATCCAATGCCACCATCGCCAAGCGCTTCGAAGGCGTCGGCATTCCGAACAGCGAAGAGAACCGTCGCGCCTACCGCGAAATGCTGCTGACCACGCCGAACCTCGGCGAGCACATCTCCGGCGCCATCCTGTTCGACGAAACCATCCGCCAGTCCACCAGGGACGGCGTGCCGTTCACCAAGGTGATGATGGACAACGGCATCATCCCGGGCATCAAGGTCGACAAGGGCACGCACGCCCTCGCCGGCTGCCCGGGCGAAGTGGTCACCGAAGGCCTCGACGGCCTGCGCGACCGCCTGAAGGAATACGCCCAGCTCGGCGCCCGCTTCGCCAAGTGGCGCGCGGTGATCAACATCGGCGAGGACATCCCGTCGGGTACCTGCATCGAAGCCAACGCCCACGCGCTCGCGCGCTACGCCGCGCTGTGCCAGGAATGCGGCATCGTGCCGATGGTCGAGCCGGAGGTGATCATGGACGGCGACCACGACATCGAGACCTGCTACGAAGTCACCGAAGTCACCCTGCGCGCGCTGTTCGACGCGCTGTACCAGCACAACGTCATGCTCGAAGGCACCATCCTCAAGGCCTCGATGGTCATCTCGGGCAAGGACTGCGCCGAGCAGGCCTCGGTCGACGAAGTCGCCGAGAGCACCCTGATGTGCCTGAAGTCGGCGGTGCCGGCGATCCTGCCGGGCATCGTGTTCCTGTCGGGCGGCCAGAGCGACGAAGCCGCGACCGCGCATCTCGACGCCATGAACAAGCTCGGCCCGCACCCGTGGCCGCTGTCGTTCTCGTACGGCCGCGCCATGCAGTCGGCCGCGCTGAAGATCTGGTCGCAGGATCTGGTCGGCAACGTCGCCAAGGCGCAGGAAACCGTGTTCGCCCGCGCGCGTGACAACGGCCTCGCCGCGCTCGGCCAATGGTCGAGCTGACACCCGGTCGGATTGAACTGGCGCCGTCCGCGCGACCGCGCGCCGGATGCCTCCGGCGGCAGCGGCTTCGCTGAACGGATCGCAAGCCGATTGGCCCGATTCGGCACAGGTTTTTCATCGCGCGAACACGACAAACGCCGGCAGAGTTGCCGGCGTTTGTCGTTTCAGGGCGCGTCGATGCCGGGCATGCCGCCGGTGCGCGCGGCATTCTTCTCGGCCCAGCGCCGGTCGATCGCGTCCAGCGCGAGGTCCGATGCGGTCTTCAGCCCGGTGAACAGCACCAGCAGCCACGTGCCGTCGCCGGCACCGGCGCCGAAGATGATCCCCAGGTGCATCGGCAGCACGCGCAGGTAGGGCGTGAACATCAATGCGCCGAGATTGGGCACGCCGCGCAGGTCGGCAGCATGCTGCACGGCGTAGGTCGCGCGCTGCGACAGCACGAAGGATGCGCCGCAAGCCAGCAGGATCAGCCAGTTCCACAGACCGTCGACGCGGTGTTCGTCGAGCAGGAACAGCAGGTAGCCGGCGTGGAAGAACCCGTAGTGGAAGGCGAAGAAGTTCGCGGTCGAACGCTTCCCGCTCTCGTCCTCGGGCACCGGCTTGCCGCCCGAGGTGAAGCCCTGCGTGCTGAAGCGTTGCAGGCCGAGCATGCGCTTGCGGGCGTACCAGCCGATGACCACGCTCTGGATCCAGTAGGGCCACAGCAGCCAGGCGGGCGACCAGTCGAGCGCGATGGCAGCCACCAGCGTCAGCGCATTGGCGATCACCAGATGGCGCGCGGAGGGACCGCGCCACGCGATCGCAGGCAGAGAGGAAGACATGGTTGACACCCCATTCGGAACGCAGCGTTTCCGATCTTGGCATCGCGTAGGCCAAAGGTCACGACCGCTCCGAAAGCGCCCGCCCGGTTCATGCGCTGCCGCTACAATCGGCCGGGATCGCCCTCCGGATTGCACGATGTCCCCGCGCCCGTCGATTTCCGTTCCGCCCTCCGTCCGCCGCGCATCCCGCGCCGTCATGCTGCTCCTGCTGGCCTGCGCGCTCGCCGCCTGCGGTGGCAAGGATGCCGCAGGCGATGCCGGAAAAGGCGGCGCCGGAAAGGGCGGCCCCGGCGGCAGGCAGGGCGGCGACCGGCCCATCCCGGTCACTACGATGCGCCTGCAGCCGCAAGCCTTCACCGACGCGCTGATCGCGATCGGCACGGTGAAGGCGCGCGAGTCGGTGACGGTGACCGCCAAAGTCAGCGAGATCGTGCAGACCGTGCATTTCGACAGCGGCCAGGAAGTGCGCGCGGGCGCGCCGCTGATCACGCTGTCCGATCGCCAGCAGCAGGCCGCGCTGGCCGAAGCGCAGGCCAGCGCCGACGAAGCCGATCGCCTGCTGCGTCGACAGAGCGAACTGGTGCAGCAGCAGTTGATCGCGCGCGCCCAGGTCGACAACCAGCGTGCTGCGCGCGATGCCGCGCAGGCGCGCGTCGCGCAGATCCGCGCGCAGATCGCCGACCGCGTGGTGCGCGCGCCGTTCTCCGGCGTGCTCGGCCTGCGTCAGGTCAGTCCCGGCGCGCTGGTCACGCCCGGCACGCCCATCGCCACGCTCGACGACATCTCGCGGGTCTACGTCGATTTCCCGCTGCCCGAGTCGCAGCTCTCGCGCATCGGCGCGGGCCAGCGCGTGGATGCGCGTGCCGTGGCCTACCCCGACCAGCGCTTCGAGGGCATCGTGCAGACCATCGATGCGCGCATCGACCCGGCCACGCGCGCGGTCCAGGTGCGCGCCGACCTGCCCAATCCGCAGCGACTGCTGCGCCCGGGCATGCTCATCAACGTCGAGATCGCCGGTGCCGAGCGCAGCGCGCTGCTGCTGCCCGAGATCGCGGTGACCCAGGTCGGGCGCGACAGCTTCGTGTTCCGGGTGAACGACAGGAACGGCGTCGAACAGGTGAAGGTCGTCGTCGCCGCGCGCCGCGGCGGCCAGGCCGAGATCGTCGAAGGCCTGTCGGTCGGCGACCGCATCGTCGTCGACGGCACCGGCAAGCTGCGTCCGGGCAACACGATCGTCGAAGCCGGCGCCGGCAAGCCCGACGCCCCCGCGGCGAAGCAGGGCTGACCCATGCGCATCTCCGACGTCTCGATCGAACGTCCGGTCTTCGCGACCGTGCTCAGCCTCCTGCTGATCGTGGTCGGCCTGATGTCCTATTCGCGACTCACCCTGCGCGAACTGCCGGCGATCGACCCGCCGGTGGTGTCGGTGGACGTGACCTATCCCGGCGCATCGGCCGGCGTGGTCGAGACGCGCGTCACCCAGGTGCTGGAGGATGCCCTTGCCGGCATCGAGGGGATCGAGACCCTGCAGTCGCGCAGCGTGAACGGACGCGCCTCGGTGACCATCGAATTCACCCTGGAGCGCGATATCGAGGCCGCCGCCAACGACGTGCGCGATGCGATCAGCCGCGTGGTCGGCCGGTTGCCGGTGGAAGCCGATCCGCCGGAAGTGCAGAAGGCCGACAGCGATTCCGAAGTGATCCTGTGGTTGAACATGAGTTCGACCGCGATGGATACGCTTCAACTGACCGATTATGCCGAGCGCTATGTCGTCGACCGCCTGTCCGCGCTCAACGGCGTGTCGCAGATCCGCGTCGGCGGCCAGCAGCGCTACGCGATGCGCGTGTGGCTCAACCGCGATGCGCTGGCCGCGCGCGGTCTGACCGCCGCCGATGCCGAGAACGCATTGCGTCGCGAGAACGTCGAACTGCCGGCCGGCCGCATCGAATCGCAGGACCGCGACTTCACCCTGCGCGTCGAGCGCAGCTATCGCAAGCCCGAGGACTTCGCGCAGATCCCGCTGGGCAAGGGCAGCGACGGCTACGTCGTGCGCCTGGGCGATGTGGCGAAGGTCGAACTGGCTTCGTCCGAACGCCGCGCCTATTTCCGCAGCAACGGCGAACCCAACGTCGGCCTCGGCATCGTCAAGACCTCCACCGCCAACAGCCTCGACGTGGCGCTGGCCGCGCGCGCCGAAGCCGAGCGCATCCAGGCCTCGCTGCCGGAAGGCACACGCATCTTCGTCGCCTTCGACAGCACCGTGTTCATCGAGGCCGCGGTCAAGCGCGTGTGGTACACGCTGTTCGAAGCCATCGCCCTGGTGCTGATCGTGATCTGGCTGTTCCTCGGCAGCGTGCGCGCCGCGCTGATTCCGGCGGTGACCGTGCCGGTCTGCCTGATCGCGGCCTTCATCGCGCTGTACGCCTTCGGTTTCACCATCAACCTGCTGACCCTGCTCGCGCTGGTGCTGTGCATCGGCCTGGTGGTCGACGATGCCATCGTCGTGCTGGAGAACATCCAGCGCCGTGCGGACCTCGGCGAGCCGGCGCTGGTCGCGGCCAAGCGCGGCACCCGGCAGGTGGCGTTCGCGGTGATCTCCACCACGGCGGTGCTGGTCGCGGTGTTCCTGCCCATCGGCCTGCTCGAAGGCAACACCGGACGCCTGTTCCGCGAACTGGCGGTGGCGCTGGCCGCGGCCGTGGCCATCTCGGCGCTGATCGCGCTGACGCTGACGCCGATGATGTCGTCGAAACTGGTACGCCCGCACGACGCCGAGAAGCCCAACCGCTTCCATGCCGGCATCGCCCGTTTCCTCGATCGCGTGTCGAACGCCTACCGCCGCCTGCTGCAGCGCACGGTGGACCGCGTCTGGCTGTACGGCGGCCTGATGATCGCGACGCTCGCGGCCACGTTCTTCCTGTTCAAGCTGGTGCCCAGCGAACTGGCGCCGCCGGAGGACCGCGGCGTGTTCTTCGCGTCGATCGTCGGCCCGGAAGGCGCAGGCTTCGATTACACCGTCGGCCAGGTGCAACAGGTCGAGAAGTCGCTGCTCGAACTGGTGGGCGAGGGCAAGCCGCTGCAGCGCGTGAACACCCGCGTGCCCGGCGGTTTCGGTGCCAGCGAGGAAATGCACACCGGCCAGGCGATCGTGTTCCTGCACGACTGGCGCAACCGCGAGGTCAGCACCGACGACGTCGTGCAGCGGGTGCGCAGGGAAGTGGGCGCGCTGCCCGGCGTGCGCGTGAACCCGCAGGTGCGCACCGGCCTCACGCGCGGCGGCGGCCAGCCCTTCCAGCTCGTGCTCGGCGGACCCGAGTACGGCGAACTCGCGCAATGGCGCGACCGCGTGCTGGCGCGGATGGAGAAGAACCCGAACTTCTTCGCCGCCGATTCCGACTACAAGGAAACCCGGCCGCAGATGCGCGTGATGATCGATCGGGCGCGCGCCGCCGACCTCGGCGTGTCGGTGAGCGAAATCGGGCGCACGCTCGAAACCATGATGGGCAGCCGCCGCGTCACCACCTTCGTCGACAACGGCGAGGAATACGACGTGATTCTGCAGGCCGACCGCGCGCTGCGCGCCGAGCCCGCGGACCTGGCCGCGATCCAGGTGCGCGGCGGCAACGGCGAACTGATTCCACTGTCGAACCTGGTCGCGCTGACCGAACTGGCCGAAGCCGGCAGCCTCAACCGATTCAACCGCCTGCGCGCGATCACCATTTCCGCCGGCCTCGCGCCGGGCTACCGCATGGGCGACGCGATCGCCTGGGCCGAGCAGGTGGTGCGCGAGGAGTTGCCGGCGACCGCGCAGGTCGACTGGAAGGGCGAGTCCCGCGAGTTCCAGAAGGCCGGCGGTGCGGTGCTGGTGACGTTCGCGCTGGCGCTGCTGGTGGTGTACCTGGTGCTGGCTGCGCAGTTCGAGAGCTTCGTGCATCCCGTGGTCATCATGCTGACCGTGCCGCTGGGCGTGGGCGGCGCGCTGCTCGGCCTGTGGCTGGTCGGCAGCACCCTCAACCTCTTCAGCCAGATCGGCATCGTGATGCTCATCGGCCTCGCGGCGAAGAACGGCATCCTCATCGTCGAATTCGCCAACCAGTTGCGCGACGAGGGCCGCGAGGTGCGCGATGCGATCATCGAAGCCTGCGCCGTGCGCCTGCGCCCGATCCTGATGACCTCGGTGGCGACCATCATGGGTGCCGTGCCGCTGGTGGTCGCCGCCGGCCCCGGCTCGGCCAGCCGCTTCACGATCGGCATCGTGGTGATCTTCGGCGTCGCCTTCTCGACTCTGCTCTCGCTGTTCGTGGTGCCCGCGTTCTATCGTCGCCTCGCGCCCTACACGCGTTCGCCGGAAGCGGTGAAGCACGCGCTGGAGAAGCTGGAGTCGGAGACGCCGCCGGTGGGTGGGCATTGACCGTTCCACAATAGGGTGCGGCTGGCCGCACCGCTTTTTCATTGTCGCGACGACAAAAGCAGGTGCGATGAATCGCACCCTATTCGAGCGCCGTGCGATAACGTGACGCCATCGCATCGTCGAACAGGCAGAACACCACGTGCATGCCATCCGGCGCATGTGCGCGCACCATGCGCACCGCAATGTCGACGGCCTGGTCCGGCGGATAACCGAACACGCCGCAGCTGATCGCCGGGAAGGCGATCGAGGCGATGTCGTGCGCCTGCGCCAATGCGAGCGCATTGCGATAGCACGAGGCCAGCAGATCCGGTTCGCCTTCACGCCCGCCGGACCAGACCGGACCGACCGCATGGATGATCCAGCGTGCCGGGAGGTCGAAGCCGGGCGTGATCCGGGCCTCGCCGGTGGGGCAGCGGACGAAGGGCCACACCATGGGAATGGCCTTGCAGGCGGCCGACAGCGCCGGGCCGGCGGCGCGATGGATGGCGCCGTCGACGCCACCGCCACCGGCCAGCGCCCGGTTTGCGGCGTTGACGATGGCATCCACGTCGAGGGTGGTGATGTCGGTTTGCAGGATCTCGATGGACATGGCGGGTGGCCGGGGCGTCGGCGCGCTATGCTGCACCGGAACCGGTTCGGAGGGGAACGTCCATGTCCAGGGCATCTGAAGTGCCGCAGGCGGTGATGCAGGCCCTGCAGCGCGGCGACAGGATGGAAGCGATCAAGCTGGTGCGCGAGGCGACCGGCGGCGACCTGAGGTCCGCGATGGAGATGATCCAGAAGATCGCGGCGCAGGTGGAGCAGGCACGACGCACGGGCAGCCACAGCGGGCCGCACCTGCAGCCCGAGACCGAGGGGCAGCGCGAGAACCGGGAACGTACCGAAACCATTCTGGCGGGCCATCGCACGCCGACCGTCATGCCCGGCGATGCCGGCGGCCGCAGCTTGGCCATCTGGCTGATCGTCGCGGTTGCCCTGGCCGGCGCGTGGTTCCTGTTCCGGCCGTGATGGCCGGGCCGTGACCGCCGCGGCGCTCCCGCCGCAGCGCGTAGAATGCCCGCCATGTCCGATCGATCCCCGTACGAGAAATTCCAGTCGTCGTCCTCCGGCGACGGCCCGCGCAGCGGCGCACGCGCGCAACGCGACGCCGAACTGCGCATCCATGGGCTCAATGCCGTCCGTGCCGTGTTCGAACACCGGCCGCAGGCCATCCGCAAGCTCTATCTGGCCGAAGCGCGGATTCCCCAGCTCCAGCCCTTGCTGAAGTGGTGCGTCGCCAACCGCGTCGGTTATCGCGTGGTCGACCCGGCCGACCTGCAGAAGCTCGCCGCCAGCGCGCACCACGAAGGCGTGGTCGCCGACGTGCTGCGCGAGGAGCCGGCCTCGCTCACCGCCTGGCTGCGCGACCTGCCTGCCGGTCCGTGCTGCGCGCTGTGGCTCGATGGCGTGGGCAACCCGCACAACCTCGGCGCGATCCTGCGTTCCGCTGCGCATTTCGGCGTGAGCGCCGTGCTCATCCCGAAGCATTCGACGCTCACCCTGTCCGGCGCCGCCGCGCGCGTGGCCGAAGGCGGCGCCGAGGCCGTGCCCTTCGTGCGCCTCGGCCGCGAGGACAACGCCATGGCGCAGCTGCGCGGGGCCGGTTTTTCGCTCGCTGCCACGGTGGTGCGCGGCGGCACCGATCCGTTCTCCGCGAAGCTGCCGCAGCGCCTGGTCTACGTGCTCGGCGCCGAAGGCGAGGGCATGGATGCCGAGCTCGCAAAGGCCTGCGACCTGCGTTTGTCGATTCCCGGCAGCGGTGCCGTGGAAAGTCTCAACGTCGCCGCAGCGACGGCGGTCTTGCTGGCGGCTTGGGCGCGGAGCAGGACATAGGGTGCGGCTGGCCGCACCGTTTTTCGTCCAGGCGACGGAAAAAACGGTGCGGTGAACCGCACCCTATCTGCACGTATTGCGACTCATCCCGCCCGCTTGACCGCCTGCAGCGCCTCTTCGTACGCCTTCGCGCGCTCCGGTTCCCGCAGCAGCGCCTTCGCGATCGCCACCATCAGGGCGTCCAGCAGCATGCGGCGCAGCGTTTCGGCCTGCGCCTGCTGGATCCGCTCGAGTGCGAGGACGAAACTGTCCGTGCACTGGCGCAGGGCGGCATTGAACGCGTCGGCGTTGCCGAGCACGGTGTCGTTGGAAAAACGCACCGCATCCTTCACTGCGTCGGCGAGGCCGGCGTATCCGTCTTCGCTGCGGCCTTGGGCACGCTCCCCGGCGACCTCGGCCGTGCTTGCCTGCAGCGCTTCGGGCGCGGCGGCCAGCCGTTCGCCGCGGAACGCATTCAGCACGGTCAGCAGGCTGGCCAGGTTGTCGGCGACCCCGGTCTGCGCGACCTTGTCGGTCGCGCCCGCGGCGGCCGTGGTGTCGAGGCTGTAGATCTGGATCACGCCCTGGTTGGCTGCGGCCTGCGCGATGGTGTTCATCTGCTGCTGCGCCGCGACCGCGTTCTCGAACAGGATGCCGGTCGAGTGCGCGAGGCTCTGGTAGATCGAACCCATCGCGATGGCTGGGGCCTCGCCGACGACCTTCACGTTGCTCTGCGTGACGGCATCGGTGATCTGGGCATTGACTGCGGTGGGGAAGGCCATCGTTCGCTCCTTGTCGTGATCGTGTCGATTGCGGTCGCGGCACGCGGGCCGCAATCGGTATTCCGTGAATCCTAAGCCCGGGGCGGGGCGATGGCCTGCATCAGTTCGGCATCTCCTGGCGGATGCCGTGGCCTCAGGGGTTCTCCGCCTCGGTCTTCGGTGCGCTGCCGAAACCACCTTCGGCCGAGGCCGCGAGGTAGGCGAACACAGCATAGGCGGCGGTGTTCTGTGCCAAGGCGGCGGGGTCGACCTTGTCCAGCGTGTCGTCGGGGGTGTGGTGCAGGTCGAAATAATCGGTGCCGTCCTGGCCCAGCCAGGCCCAGGCGGCGCCGAGCGCGGCGATCGGGCCGACGTCCGGGCCGGGGCCGCCCTTGGCCATCGCCTCGATGCCCAGTGGCTTCAGCGCCTCGGCGATGCGCGCGGATGCGGCCCTGGCGTGCGGCGGGGCGCTGGTGTTGAAGGCGTAGATGCGTCCGGCGCCGAAGTCGCTTTCGGCGACGAGCTGGTGCGCGGCGATCGCGGCCTTCTGCGACTCGGCGTAGACCTTGCCGCCGTACAGGCCCTGCTCCTCGTTGGCGAACGCGATGACGCGGATCGTGCGTGCCGGGCGCTGCGCCTTCGGCAGCTTCGCGATGAGATGGCCCGCGGCCATGGTGATCGCCACGCCGGCGCCGTCGTCGACCGCGCCGGTGCCGAGGTCCCACGAATCGAGATGGCCGCCGATGACGACGACTTCATTGCGCAGCGTGCGGTGGCTGCCGGTGACTTCGCCGATGACGTTGTGCGAGGTGGCCGTGCCGTCCCAGCCGCAGTCGAGCGCGACGCGCAGCCGGATCGGCTTGTTCAGCGCGAGCAGGCGTGTGAGCTGGTCGGCGTCGGGTACCGACAGCGCGGCCGAAGGAATCGGTGTCAGGCCATCGTCGAAGCGGGTGATGCCGGTGTGCGGGTTGCGGTGGCTGTCGGTGCCGGCCGAGCGCATCACGATAGCAGCAGCACCGGCGCGGATCGCCGCCGACGGGCCGCGACTGCGCACGCGGCTGCCCGGGCCGTAGCCGCTGCCGTCGCGCGAGCGCTCCATGCGGTAGTCGACGAAGGCGATCTTGCCGGCCAGCGAGCCGGACGGCGTGGCTTCCAGCGCGGCGAGATCGGCGAAGCGCACCACTTCGGCCTCGACCGTGCCGGCCGGACTGCCGCCGAGCGCCGTGAGCGTGAGCGGCTGCGCATGGTCGCCGACCACGGCCGCGGATTCGCTGCGGCGCACCCACTTCGGAAAGGTCACCGGTTGCAGCCAGACCTTGTCGTAGCCCAGGGCCTTGAACTTCGCCTCGGCCCAGCGCACAGCCCGGGCATCGGCCTCGCTGCCGGCCAGGCGCGGGCCGATTTCGGTGGTCAGCGATTCGAGCACCTGCCATGCGGTGCCGTCCTGCAGGGTCGCGTCGCGCAGCGGGCCGGCGTGGGCGAAAGCCTTGTCGGGAATGCGCGTTTCGGGAACGCCCGCGCCCGAAGGCGTGGCGGCGAAAGCGGTGGACGACACCGCCAGGGCGATGGCGGCGACCAGCGACAGGCTCGAACGCATGGGCGATTCCCGGTCGAAAAAAGAGGAAGCCGCGAGCGTAGCAGCCCGCGGCTTCGCCGGGTGGTTGCCGGATCGCACACGGCGTTTCCCGCCGGAAACGATCAAGTCGCCGCGTTACGCGAGTATGTTCACTTCTGCAGCGAGTCGCGGATGTCGCGCAGGAGCAGGACTTCCTCGCTGGGTTCGGGCGGCGCTGCGGGTGCGGCCGTTTCCTCGCGGCGCAGGCGATTGATCGCCTTGACCATCAGGAAGATCGCGAACGCGAGGATGAGGAACTGGATGCCGGCATTGAGGAATTCGCCGATGCCGATGGCGACGGCGGGGATCTCGTTGCCATCGGCGTCGACCGAGGCCGCCTGCAGCGTGATCACCCATTTCGAGAAATCGACGCCACCGATCAGCAGGCCGATCGGCGGCATGATGACCTTGTCGACGAGCACGGTGACGATCTTGCCGAATGCGCCGCCGATGATGACGCCGACCGCGAGGTCGATCACGTTGCCCTTGACCGCGAACTCTCTGAACTCACTCATGATGCCCATGGATGGCGCTCCTCCGGATCGATGTGCGGATCAGTCTAGTCGCTTCGCGCGGGTCGCGGATCGCCGCCTCAGCGCGGCGGCGCGATCCGGCAGTGCAGGCGCAGCAGGTCGTCGAGCGCGCCTTCGCAGACATCGCCCGGCTGCAGCGCGGCCACGCCGGCGGGCGTGCCCATGAAGACCAGGTCGCCGGCCTTCAGCGCGTAGAGCTTCGACAGTTCGTGCAGGATCTCCGGCACGTCCCAGATCAGCATGTCCAGGGTCGATTGCTGGCGCAGCGCGCCGTTGACCTTCAGCGACAGCGTGCGCGGGGCGAGGTCGCCGATCTCGGCGGCCGGGATCAGCGCACTGATCGGCGCGGCCTCGTCGAAGGACTTGCCGGTGTCCCAGGGCAGTCCCTTGGCCTTGGCGGCGGCCTGCAGGTCGCGGCGGGTCAGGTCCAGGCCGATGCCGTAGGCGAACACCAGGCGCCCGGCGTCCTCGGGTGCGAGCACTCCGGGCAGCGCGTCTTCGCCCAGCGCGACGACCAGCTCGATCTCGTGGTGCAGGTCCTGCGTGCCGGGCGGGTAGTGCGCCACGCCGTCCTGCACCAGGCTGTCGGTCGGCTTGAGGAAGAATACCGGCGTGCCGCGATCGGCCTTCGAGGCCGGGGCCGTGGCGCCCATCTCGCGGGCATGGTCGGCGAAGTTGCGGCCCACGCAGTACACGCGGCGGACCGGGAAATGGCCGGAGACGGACGTACCGGCGACGGGCACCCGCACACGGGCGGGCGCGGCGATCAGGTCATGGGAGGTCGTGTTCATGCCCGCATGATCGCGTGCAGGCCGGCATCGCGTCGAGGGTGCGCCTTGGCGGCGTGCCCGCAGTCAAAGCCGGATCGGATCTCCGGTCAGCGACCGGTGGTGAGCGCCGGCTTGCGCAGCACGCGATATTCGCCGTCGAGCGTGCGCGCGTCCTTCGCCACGGGCTTGCCGCGCTGGCGCAGCAGGCGGGAGAGCAGGGCGAAGCCGAGCATCGCGGTGCCGATCACCAGGCCGAACACCAGCAGTACCGCGAGCAGGGCCACGCCGACCAGGGCCAGCAGCACGCGCAGCGCCCGATGGCGCGGCTTGCGGGGCGTGGTGAATGCGTGGAATGCCTGGCGGCCGAAGTGCAGGCCGAAGCCCGAGAGGAAGCGGGGGATGCGCATGGATGGATCGGGTCGAACGGGAGGCCCTGGGGCCGACGCGACGAGTATCGGACGGCGGACGGGCGGGCGTGTGAGAAGTTCGTTAAGCCATAATGGCGGTCCTTGTCCTTTCAGGCCGTCGCCATGCGTCCAGCCGCCCCCGTTCTCGCACGCCTGACCGAGTTGCCCGAGGGCGAGCCGGTGGCGGTCGAGGCGATGCTCGACGGCGAGGCCGAATCGCTGATCCTCTTCCGCGAGGGCGACGCGGTCCGCGCCTGGCGCAACGTCTGTCCGCACGCCGGCCGGCGGCTGGACTGGTCGCCCGGCAAGTTCCTCCGGGCGAAGGACGGCACCCTGGTCTGCGCCGTGCATGGCGCGAGCTTCGAACTGGGGCGCGGCGAGTGCATCGCGGGGCCGTGCCGGGGGCAGTCGCTGAGCGCGGTGCCGGTGGCCGTGGTCGATGGACAGGTCCTGTCTGCCTGAAACCGCGCGATATTCGTTTCGTTCTCCGCATTTCCCTCCTGTCCGGACACACCACATGTCTTCTCGATGGATCGCCGTTGTGCTCACCCTGGGCGTTGGTCTCGCCGCTGCAATCCTCGACGCGAACGCCGCGGACCGGCCGCCCGCGCCGGCCGCGCATTGCTTCGATGCCCGCGACATCCGCGAGGCGGTGCAGAGCGAGGTGAGCACCATCGCCGTGCGCCTGGGCGACGAGTCGCGCTACAGGCTCGAACTCATCGATGCGTGTCCCGGTGCGCTGCGGCGGGATCAGGTGAAGATCGCCAGCCGTCACGGCTGGGTCTGCGGCAGCAACGACGAGATGGTGATGTCCGGTGGGCGTGCGTGCCCGCTGGCCGGCCTCGCGAAGATCGATGCGCGGGAATTCGCCGAACTGGCGCTGCGCGCGCAACGGCCGGCAGCGGACGGCGGCGACCTGGAGACCATCGAGGTGCGCAGCACGCGACGCCGCGGTTTCGGCGGTACCTCCGCCTACTGCCTGGATGCGCGCCACATGCGCGGCTGGAGCGAGGATGGCGGCGACATCGTCGTCGAGATGTCGCCCCGGCGCAGCGGCGGCCACCGTTATTACCGCGTCGAACTGGCGGGTTCCTGCAGCACGACGACCAGCGCGACCGCCGTGCAGTTGCTGTCCCCGACCGGCGGCACGGCGATCTGCGGCAATCCCGGCGACCGGGTGATGTTCACGTTCGATGGCGGCGCCGCGACGTCGGCGGACACCATGGCGAGCCGCTTCGCGGGCAGCCTGGCCGTGCAGGCCGGCTGCGACATCAAGCAGGTCTATCCGATCCTGCCCGAAGAGAAACAGGCGCGCCGCTGAGGCGTCGCAATGGCCATGCAGAGCGGATCGAAGATCCGCTGTGGGGGAGAGCGCTTTGCAGGAGGGCCTTCAGGCCCGAGCTTTTCGCTTTTCGCACAAACGACCAGAGCTCGGGCCTGAAGGCCCTCCTGCAAAACCGGAATCGCTCCGGCTCCGATTCAATCCCGCATCAGCGTCGACTTCCCGAACAGGCTCTCCACAAGGTCCACGGCGAGTTCGG
Source organism: Lysobacter sp. (assembly GCA_019634715.1). Classification (GTDB taxonomy): domain Bacteria; phylum Pseudomonadota; class Gammaproteobacteria; order Xanthomonadales; family Xanthomonadaceae; genus Lysobacter_I. The sequence continues at coordinate 92,367 of JAHCAU010000009.1, read as the reverse complement.
CGGTGGCGTTGTGGTTGTCGAGTGCGGGGTTGAGTTCGACGATGTCGAGCGAGGCCATGCGGCCGGTGTCGGCGATCATCTCCATCACCAGCTGTGCTTCGCGATAGTTCGGGCCGCCGGGCACGGTGGTGCCGACGCCGGGGGCGATGCTGGGGTCGAGGAAGTCCACATCGAAGCTGACGTGCAGGTGGGTATCGCCGTCGATGCCTTCCAGCGCTTCCTCCATCGCGCGCTTCATGCCGACTTCGTCGATGTAGCGCATGTCGTAGATGTCGAGGCCGTAGTCCTTGACCAGGCGCTTCTCGCCGGCGTCGACCGAGCGGATGCCGATCTGGCGGATCTCGTCCGGGCGCATCGCCGGGGCGCTGCCGCCGAGGTTCACCAGCGGCGCGGGGCCGAGGCCGCACAGGCAGGCCACCGGCATGCCGTGGACGTTGCCCGAGGGCGTGACGTCGCTGGTGTTGAAGTCGGCGTGCGCGTCGAGCCAGAGCACGCGCAGTTTCCTGCCGGTGCGCCGGCAGTGGCGCGCGACCGCGGTGATCGAACCGAGGCCGAGGCAGTGGTCGCCGCCGAGCACGATCGGCATGCGGCCGAGCGTCAGCTCCGCGTCCACCGCATCCATCAGCGCGCGGTTCCAGGCCACCACTTCATCGAGGTGCCGGTAGCCGTCGACCGGCGGCAGCCACGGGTTCGAGGGGCCGGCGAGGTTGCCGCGGTCGGCGACGTCGACGCCGCGCGCGGTCAGGGCTTCGCCGAGGCCGGCGATGCGCAGGGCTTCCGGCCCCATCCGGGCCCCGCGATGGCCGGCACCGATGTCGGTGGGCACGCCGATCAGGGACACGGGCGGGTACGAGCGCTGCATGGGAGCTCCGGGCGGGAATGTGGTGCCGACAGTCCGATTCGAACGGACGACCTACCGCTTACAAGGCGGTTGCTCTACCAACTGAGCTATGCCGGCGAAGACATGGGCCTGAATGGATCTGATCGGCCCGGGCGAGGGGCGATTCTACGACAGGCCCGCGACGGGCGTCAGCGCAGGCCTGCGCAGTCGGTGCTGCGGACAGGGATCCCGGCCGCGCGACGGGCCCGGTTCTGGTCGAATCCCGGGCCGGCCACGAGGTCCAGCCAGTAGCGGCTGCGGCTTTCGCCCAGGGCCTCGGCCTTCGCGCCGAAGCCGGCGGCCTGCAGGGCACCGGCATGGGCGCGGGCGCGGGCCTCGGTGCTGAACCGGCCGAGGGCGACGCTGTTGGCCTCGGCGCCGTCGCCCACGACCACCAGGTCGCTGAAACCGGCGGCGCGCAGGCGCTGCGCATTGGCGTCGGCCGCCTCGCGATCGGCCGCGGCGGGCAGGTAGACACGCCAGCCGCGGCCGCCACCTTCCTGGAGTTCGCGGCTGCGCACGCGGGTGGCCATGGGCGCCAGTGCGGCGCGCGCGGCGTCCAGCGCGGCGGTGTCCGCGAAGGGGCCGGCGCTGTAGCAGCGTTCGGGGGCGGCCGGGGCCGGAGGGGGCGGCGCAGGCACCGGTGGCGCGGACGTCGGGGTGTTCGTGGAGGCCGCAATCGGGGCCGGCGCCGGCTGCAGTTCCGGGCGTTCGCTCAGCAGTTGCAGCCGCGCGATGCCCGAGGGCGCCTCCTCGGCCGGCACCGGGGGCGCGTCGGAATGCAGCACCCACCACAGGGCGACGCCGAGATTGAGGACCACCAGCAGGACGAGCGAGGCGCGCAGAGTCATGCGGTCATTCTAGGGCCTGGTGCCGGTCGGGCCGAGCGTCCATGCCGCCAGCCCCTCCAGCACGAGGTGCGGCGCACGGATGGCTGCCGGGTCCAGGCCGTCGAGCGCATCGACGCCGCCGCCATGCAGCAGCAGGGTCGGACGCCGCCCGATGCGGGCCTCGGCATCGCGCAGGCCCTGTTCGACCAGCGCCAGCGCGGCGCCGTCGCAGCCGCTGCGCAGGGCATCCAGGGTGTCGTCGGCGAACGCGACGAAAGCGCCCCCGTGTTCGGGCAACTGCGCGGCGCGACCGTGCAGGGCTTCGCGCATGAGCGCGGGCGAGGGCGCGATGCGGCCGCCGTGGTGCAGGCCGTCGGCGTCGAGCAGGTCGAGCGTGATCGCGGTGCCGATGCCGACCACCAGCCACGGCCCCGGACCGCGTCGGCGCGCGCCGAGCATGGCGAGGAAGCGGTCGGTGCCGAGATGCGCGGGGATGGGGTAGGCGATGCGCAGCCCGTCGAGTTGCGCGACCGTACGCGCGATCGACAACCGTCCGCAGCGCGCGGTCAGGGTCTCCAGCAACTGCGTGCGCAGCGCCTGCGCGCCGACCATCGTCAGTACCGCCGCTTCGAAACGCGGCGGGAGCGCGGCGTCCCAGCCTTCGGGCAGGTGCGCGCCATCGTGCGCGATCGCGCCGACCTCGCCGAGCATGCTGTTGACAAGCATGCCGTCGTTGCGCAGCGGGGCGTACTTGAGGCGGGTGTTGCCGAGGTCGAACAGCCAGGTGTCGGGATTCATGCGCACATCATGCCCCTGAACCGCCGGCCTGCCGAAGGCCGCGCCTGCGCACGCGGACTTCGCCTGCGTGCAGCGTCTGCAGGCGGTCGTCGGCGCGCAGCCGCAGCGCGCCGTCGTCGGCGATGCCCACAACCACGCCCGTGACCATGCGATCCGCGATCAGCGCATCGACCTGCGCATCGCGCAGCATGTCCAGCGCCTCGAATCGCGGCAGGAACGGCGCGAGTCCCTCGGCATCGAAGCGCGCCAGCGCTTCGGCCAGCGAATCGAGCAGCGTCGCCGCGACCACCTCGCGGGCCGGTGCGCCGCCGTCGATCTGCGCCTGCAGATCGGTCCAGGGCTGGTCGATCGCGGCCGCGGCTTCGGCCGGCATGCGCACGTTGAGGCCGATGCCGATCACCGCGCGGACGGCGCCGTCCTGCAGCCCCCCTTCGATCAGGATGCCGCCGAGCTTGCGCAGCACGCCGTCGTCATCGACCACCAGGTCGTTCGGCCATTTCACGCCGACGCCGCCGGCGCCGATCGCGCGCATCGCCTCGGCGCAGGCGATGCCGGCGACGAGGCTGAGTCCGCCCAGTCGCGCCAGTTCGCCCGAGAAACGCCGCGAGACCGAGAGATAGAGGTTCGCGCCCGGTGGCGACGCCCACGGCCGACCCTGGCGTCCGCGTCCGCCGAGCTGGCGATCGGCGAACAGCGCGACGATGCCGCTGTCCGGCGTGCGCCGGCGCAGCAGTTCGCTGTTTGTCGAATCGATGGCGTCCACGACCTCGATCGACGCGAACGCGGCGCGCGTCGCATCGTCCAGGCGCGACAGCAGCGATGTCGCATCGAGCACGTCGAAACCCTTCACTTGCGCAGGAACCAGCGATGCAGCAGCCGCGCCTTGTCGAAACGGGACTCGGTGCCGGCGCGCAGCCGCGCGAGGTTGGCGCGATGGGTGTACACCAGCAGCAGCGCGATGGCGACCGTGAGCAGGTGCAGCGGCATCGGCACGCGCAGCGCCATGCCGAGCACGGCTGCCGAGAGTGCCGCGAGCACCGTCGCCAGCCCGACGTAGCCGCTGAGCACCAGCGTGCCGATCCATACCGCCAGCATCATCGGCACCGAGTGCGGCCAGAGCACGACCAACGCGCCCACCGCCGTCGCCGCGCCCTTGCCGCCGCGGAAGCCGTGCCACACCGGCCAGACATGTCCGACCACCGCTGCGAACGCGCAGGCATGGCCCACCCAGGCATGCCCCAGCCAGATTGCACTCGATGCCGGCGCGAAGCGCTGTCCCAGCCACGCCGCCAGCGCGCCCTTGCCGATGTCGATGACCACCACGCCCAGCGCGAACGCCAGCCCCTGCGTGCGGAAGGCATTGGTGCCGCCGGCATTGCCGCTGCCCATGGTGCGGATGTCCACGCCGCGCAGCCGACCCAGCAGCAGGCTGCCGGAGAGCGAGCCGAGGAGGTAGGCGGCGAGGAGGATCGATGCGGTGATGATCTGTTCGTTCAAGGGTCCACCTTCACGCAGCGTCCGAAGATCGAGTTCGGTCCGATCCAGCCGTTGATGTAGCCCTTGTTGTTGCCGATCTGGAAACGTTGGCCCTGGATGGCCTTGATCAGATGCAGGTATTCGGCGCCATGGACCTTGCACAGCACGATGTCGTCGACCTGCAGCGTGGCGTGATCGACCACGGGCTCGACCGTGCACAGCTGGCCGGATTCGATGCGGCCGGTCATCGATCCGCCGCGTGGTCGGAAGGTCACGGTGTCGCCCCGTTTCAATCGTTCGATGTGTCCGCTGGCCCAACCCATGCGCTGCCTGTGTCGTTTCCGGAGGCGCGCATCATCCCGCGAACGGCTGCACCGACGCCACCAGCGTGCCCCGGCCAGCATGCGCACCGATGGCGGGGCCGGTCTCGACCAGGTGCGCTTCGACGAAGTCGAGCCGCTCGCGCAGCGCGGCCAGCAGGCGTTCGCCGTCCTCTCGCGCATCGCAATGGCCGACGATGGCGCGCAGGCGCGTCGACGGCCCCAGTGCCTTGCGCACGCGCCTGGCGACGTAGCGCGCGAAAGCCTCGGGTGCGCCGGCCTTCGCGAACAGGCCGCCGGCGACGCCCAGCTTGCCCTCGGTCGTCACCTTCGCCACCGGCGTCAGCCCGGTGAAGCGCACCGCCGGTTCCGCCCATGCCGGGATGCGGCCGCCGCGCACGGCATGGGTGATGTCGCGGGCCATCGCCCAGGTCAGGGTGAGCGGACGCAGGCGTTCGAGTTCGCGCAGGATCGCCTCGACATCCGCGCCGGCATCGGCCAGCTCGGCCGCACGCCAGGCCAGCAGGGCCTGGCCGCCGGCAGCGTTGACGCTGTCGAACACGTGCAGCTTCGCGGCATCGCCGCGCACCGCGGCGTGCTCGGCCGACTGCAGCGTGCCCGAGACCGCCCGCGACAGGCCGACGTAGACCACCTGCGGATGATGCGCGGCGAGGAAGTCGAAGCTGCGCCGGAAGTCGCCCGGCGGCGGCTGGCTGGTACGCGGCAACTGCTGCGACGCGGCCATGCGTCGGTAGAACTCGGCGGTGCTCAGGCCGACCTTGTCGAGGTAGTCGCGGCCGTCCAGGTTCACGCGCACCGGCACCACGTGCAGCGCATGGCGCTCGACGATGGCCTCGGGCACGTCTGCGGCACTGTCGGTGACCACCGCGACCGCGCGCGCGCGCTCGGCGCTGCGCGACTGCAGCAGCATGTCGTCGGCCTTCATGCCTTCGACGGTGGCGAAACGCGCGCAGGCATCGAACAACTGCTGCGGCGCGCCGACGTGCGCATGCACGCGCATCCGCGTGCCGCCGCCGGCCAGCACCATCGAATCGGCGCCGATGGCCTCCAGCGCGGCACGGACCTCGGCGCGGTCGATCGCAGCGCGTTCGCCGGCGTCGACCGCCGCGCGATCGACGATCAGCAGGCATTCGGTGCACCAGCGTCGTTCCGGATCGACCTCGTCGTGCGGCGGGTGAGCATCCTCTTCGTGTCCCTCCGCGCTCTCGTTGGCGGCCTGCAGCGGCGCATGCACGCGCATGGCGCGCGGCCCGCCGTCGACGAATTCGGCGATGCCTTCGAGCAGGTCGACGAAGCCCTGCGCACCGGCATCGACCACGCCGGCCTTCTGCAGCAGGGCCATCTGCTGCGGTGTCCGCGCCAGCGCGATCCGCGCCTGGGCGAGTGCACGCGCGAAGCGGCCGCGCGGGTCGTCGCCGTGCTTCGGGGCCACGGACGCATGGGTGACGTCGTCCACGAGGGTCTGGCCGGCGGCCTCCTGCATGGCGTCGGCGAAGCTGTCGATCACGCTGAGGATCGTGCCTTCCACCGGCTGCGCCAGCGCGCCGCGCGCAGCGTCGGCACCGTGGCGCACGGCGGCGGCCAGCGTGGCGGCATCGAGCACCGGCTGGCTGCGCGCGTGTTCGGCCACGCCATGCAGGAACTGGGCGAGGATCGCGCCGGAGTTGCCGCGCGCGCCGTCGATGGCGTCGTCGCCGATGCGGCGCAGCAGTTCGCCGATGTGCCGGCTGCGTCGGCTCAGCGCGCCGTTGAGCACGCTGCCGAGGGTGAAGGCGAGGTTGTTGCCGGTGTCGCCATCGGCCACCGGGAACACATTGATGCGGTTGAGGCCGTCGCGGGCGGCGATGACCCGGCGCGCGCCGGCGATGAGGGCGCGGCGCAGCGCGGGTGCGGTCAGGGGGCCTGTCGACGCGTCCGTGCGGCGGGCGGCGGGCGCGTTGGCCGTCCTCCCGGGGCTGGCGGGCGCGTCGGGGCTGCCTGGGATGTCCGGAACGGGCGTGTTCACGCGAAGAGTCTGCCGCAAAGTCGCGAAACGGTGATGCTGCGACGCAGCAGCGACCGTTAACGATCATGTCACGCGGATCGTGTCACATCCGCGCTATAGTCCCCGTCTTGTCTGCGCCCTCCACGCTGGAAGCCGCCATGCGCACTGTCCGTTCCGCCCTGCCTGCCTTCCTTTCCCTTGCCCTGCTCGGCGTGCCGGCGTTGTCGCTCGCGGCGCCCCTGGCGGCCGCGAACGGCGAGAACGCGGGGTGTCCGGACCCGGTCGCCGGAGATGTCGATGCCGACGGCGTCCCGCAGCAGAAACCGGCAGCCGCCAAGCGCGGCGCCCCGCGCGATGCCGGCAAGCCGCGCCAGGCCACGCCCTACCGCAGCGGCGATACGCCCTCGCGCAGCGCCCCGCGCTGGCACCGCTTCCTCCCCGGCATGTACCGCTGAGCCGGGCGCTGTTTCCACCTTGCTGCGCTGGCTCCGCGGGCTGCGCGCCCGCCCCGACCCCCTGATCGACCCCGAACGCTGGCGACGCGTCGCCACCGGCCTGCCCTGGGTTGCGGCGCTCGACGCCGAACGCGACGCCCGCCTGTCGAGCCTCGCCGCACGCTTCCTCGCGACCAAGGCGATCACGCCGGTCGACGACCTCCACCTCGACGACGACGACCGCTGCGCGCTGGCGGCACTCTGCTGCCTGCCGCTGCTGGAGTTCGGTGCCGAGGGCCTGCATGGCTGGTCCGAGCTGATCGTCTATCCCGCCGCGTTCCGCGTCGAGCGCCGGCATACCGATGCCGGCGATGTCGTGGGCCTGGACGTGGTGCACGAGGGCGACGACGAACTGATCGGCGAAGCCTGGGACCATGGCCCGCTGGTGCTGTCCTGGGCCGACGTCCGGGCCGACATCGCCGACCCGACGGCGGGTTTCTGCGTCGCCGCGCACGAGATGGCGCACAAGCTCGACGCGCTCGATGGCGCGATGGACGGCACGCCGCCCCTGCCGCGCGCCTGGCAGCGCACCTGGGCCCGCGACTTCCAGCGCGCCTACGATGCCTTCGTCGAAACGGTCGATGCCGACCTCGGTCATGCCGGCGAGGGCATGGCGATCGATCCGTACGCCGCCGAGTCGCCCGAGGAATTCTTCGCGGTCTGCACCGAATACCACTTCGGCGCGCCGGACCTGCTGCGCGAGGCCTTCCCGGACGTCGCGACGCACCTGGCGCGGTTCTACGGGCCTGCGCCGCTGGCCTGAGCATCGCTTCGCGGCATCAGAGTCCGGGCGGCAGCACCACTTCGAAGCTGGCGCCGCCCAGTTCGTCGGAATCGCCGACGTTGAGCTCGCCGCGATAGCTGCGCACGATGTCCTGCACGATCGCCAGGCCGATGCCGTGGCCCTGCACGCGCTCGTCGCCGCGCACGCCGCGCTGCAGCACGAGGGCGATGCGGTCGACCGGGATGCCCGGGCCGTCGTCCTCGACCATCAGCACCAGCCCGGGGCGCCGGTTCGGGGCGGGGGCGCCGGCACGGGCGGTCAGCAGTACCCGTGAGCGTGCCCACTTGAAGGCGTTCTCCAGCAGGTTGCCGAGCAGTTCCTGCAGGTCGCCCTTCTCGCCGTAGAAACGCGCCTCCGGGTCGATCTCGAATTCGCAGAGCACGCCCTTCGATGCGTAGACCTTCTCCAGGCCGCGCACGATCTCTTCCGCGTTCTCCTCGACCGGCAGCGGCGCCGCGAACAGCTTGTGGCCGCCGGACGCGGCGCGGCTGAGCTGGTAGCCCACCAGGTCGTTCATCCGCTTGAGCTGCTCGCCCAGTTCGATCCGCAGTTCCGGGCCGTCGGTGCCGCTGTCCAGGCGTGTGCGCAATACCGCCAGCGGCGTCTTCAGGCTGTGCGCGAGGTCGGCGAGGATGTTGCGCTGCCGTTCCAGGTTCTCGCGCTCGCTTTCGATGAAGGCGTTGATGCTTTCGGTCAGCGGTTCGAGCTCGCGCGGATGGCGTTCGCTCATGCGCGTGGCGATGCCGCGCTGCACGCGCTTGAGTTCCTCGATCACGCGGCGCAGCGGATGCAGGCTCCAGCGCAGGATCACCATCTGCAGCAGCAGCAGGATCGACGCCGCGCCGCCGAGGTAGCCCCACAGCGCGCGCCGGAATACCGTGAGCTGGTTCTGCAGGCGCGCGGTGTCTTCCAGCACGTAGATCGTGTACGGCACCTCGTCCGACATGTCGTCGCCCGGCCAGACCATGCCGTGGCCGTAACGGTAGGCCTGGCTGACTTCGCCGTTCGAGCGCACCAGGGTCAGGGGGCCTTCGAAGGTCTGCTCGCCGGCGCCGAGCATGCGCACTTCCGGCAGCTCGGGTCCTTGGGCGGAGTCCGACTCCCACATCACGAACGGCAGCACGATCTGTGCATACAGGCCGCTGCCGGGTCGTTTCAACCGCGGGTCGGGCAGCTTGTCGTCGAACGGCGGCACCAGGTCGCCGCCGCGGCTGAATTCGGTCTCGCGCGCGAAGTCCAGCGCGTAGTCGCGCAGGCGATCGCTCAGGACGTTCTCGGCGGTGCTGAGGAAGGCCCGGTCCAGCGCGTAGCCGGCCAGCGCCAGGAAGGCGATCAGGCCGAGGCTGGCGGCGAGCAGTTGGCGGGTCTGCAGCGAACGCGGACGCCAGCGGGAAAGTCGGTCACGCGAAGGCATGGCGGGGCGTCGTGCGGGAGAAGGGGACGCCGGCACGCGAGGGTGTCCGGCGTCTCGTGGGCGTCACCGGCGGCGGGTGTCAGGCGTCGCCGGTGCGCGCGATCGCGAAGCGGTAGCCGCGCCCGCGCACGGTCTCGATCGGCTTGAGCGTGCCTTCCGGGTCGAGCTTCTTGCGCAGGCGGCCGATGAAGACTTCCAGCACGTTGGAGTCGCGGTCGAAGTCCTGCTGGTAGATGTGCTCGGTCAGGTCGGCCTTCGACACCAGCTCGCCCGCATGCATCATCAGGTATTCCAGCACCTTGTACTCGTAGCTGGTCAGGTCGACGTTGCTGCCGTGCACGCTCACCGTCTGCGCGGCCAGATCGAGGGTCACCGGACCGCACTCCAGCGCCGGCTTGCTCCAGCCGGCGGCGCGACGCACCAAGGCGTTGATCCGCGCCAGCAGTTCCTCGACGTGGAAGGGCTTGACCAGATAGTCGTCGGCGCCCTGCTTGAGGCCTTCGACCTTGTCCTGCCAGCTCGAACGCGCGGTCAGGATCAGCACCGGGAACTGCTTGCCCTCGTTGCGCAGGGCCTGGATCAGCTCCATGCCGGACATCTTCGGCAGGCCCAGGTCGATGATCGCCATGTCGAAGGGGACCTCGCGGCCCAGGTAGAGGCCCTCTTCGCCGTCCTGCGCGGCATCCACCGCGAAACCCTCGCGCTTGAGGCGCGCGGCCAGGGTTTCGCGCAGCGGGGCTTCGTCTTCGACCAGAAGGATTCGCATCGATCGCTCCATCGCCGACAGGAGGCCGGCTTTCTTGTTCAGGAACGCAGGATAGCCGCGGGGCGCACCGAGTCGGGCATTACCCGTTCGGCCCGTTCATATTTCGCTTAATCGCTGTTGGATCAGCGACATCCGTTCGCCCGGCACGCAGGCAGACGACGCCTGCAAAGCAGAGCAGGCGAGCCTGGGCTCGCCTGCGGGTGTCGGCACGGAGGATGGACGAATCTCAATCGTCGCCGCGGCGACGGCGGGGCGGGCGGTCGTCGTCGCGACGCGGCGGCGACGGCTCGTCCATGTAGACGCGGACGCGGCCTTCGTCGTCCAGCACCTTGATGCGGTTCACGTCGCGGCCGTCGTACTGCATGCGTTCGGCGCTGAGCACCTGGCCGCGGTTGGCGCGTTCGATGCGACGGACGGCGTCGGAGAGATGCCGGCTGTCCTCGGAACGGGTGCGGTCGGGCGGTGCGGGGCGATCGTCATGGTCCCGCTCGCGCTGCTGGGCCATGGCCGCGGAACTGGCGAGGGTGCCGATGGCGACGGCGATCGCGACGGCGAGGGCATTCGACAGCGGAAAACGACGAGCAAGGGACATGATCACGACACTCTGCAGCGGAGGCTCGGCGTGGCGGAGGGCTGGCCGGCTCTGGGAGGTGCATTCTCGGCGGGGGGGGGTGAATCCGTCATTAACTTTTTTTTACGCGCCTCGGGGGGTTCAGGCCGGGATTCAGTAGATCTCGCCGACGCAGCAGCGCAGCGAGCCGCCGGCGGCCTCGATGGCGTCCAGTTCGACGCTGCGGATGGCGAAGCCGGCATCGGCGAGCGCAGCACGCGAGGCATCGCCCAGGCCCGCAGCGGCGGTCGCGCTCATCCAGACGCTGTCCGAAGACAGGGCGATGGCATTCCCGGCGTAGGCGGCGCGCTCGGCCGCCGTCAGGCGGATCGCGTGCGGGGCGTAGCAGGCGGCGATGGCTTCGACCGCGTCCGGGTCGGCGAAGCCGTCCGGGCAGATCAGCGCGGCGCGGCCGGCGAGGATCGCGAGCACCACGTTGGTGTGGTACTCGCTGGGGGCGAGGTCGAACATCAGCGTCGCGCGCAGGCCGAAGGCCTCGTGCATCAGGGCCGCCCCGGTCTCGTCGCAGCGTTCGGACAGGCCGCAGAAGCCCAGGCCCCGCGCGCGGTCGATGACCAGGGCGCCGGTGAGTTCGCAGGGGTGCGCCTGGTGCGACAGGTCGACCTCGGCATAGCCCAGGGTGTCGCCGAAGAACTGGCGGATGTCGGAACGGCCGGCTTCGCGCTGGCGCACGGCGTGGCGCATCCGGCCCACGACCAGGCGCCCGGCAGCGGTGCCGAAGACGTTGTTCGGGAACACTGCATCGGGCATGGCCGGATCGCCGGCGAAGCAGATCGTCGGCAGCACGTCGGACAGGGCGCGCTGCAGTTCGCGGTGCTGGGTGGAGGCGCGAACGGCGTCGAACGCACCGGCATCGGCCATGTAATGGTTGTCGGACGCCGATTCGATGGCGCGACCGAAGCCGTCCGGTGCGACGAGGAAAGCGGCGTTGGCGGTGGCCGGGCCGAAGTCGGGCGCGCAGCCCCGCGCGAAGTCGAGGAAGGCGGTGAAATCGCGGGTCAGCATGGGCGGGGCGTGAGGCTCAGGCAGCGGGAGGGCAGAAGACGACGTCGTGCATGGCCGTCGCCGCGAGCGCCTGCTCGACGAGCGACCAGTCCGCGCCGGGGCGGTGCGCGCCTTCGCTGAGGATCTGGCGGAAGGCGCGGCCACCGCGCTCGCCATGGAACAGGCCGAGGATGTGGCGGGTCATGTGCTTGAGGAAGGTGCCGCGCGCGAGCTGGCCTTCGACGTAGGGTCGCCACGCACGCAGCAGATCCGAGCGCGTGCGGGTTTCATCGCCGAACCAGCGCGTGTCGAGGACATGCAGCAGATACGGATCGTGGTACGCGGCGCGACCGAGCATGGCGCCGTCGGCATGGTCGAGATGCGCGGTGGCTTCGTCGGCATCGGCGATGCCGCCGTTGACGATCACCTGCAGGTCCGGGCGCTCGCGCTTGAGCCGGTAGGCCCAGTCGTAGCGCAGCGGCGGCACTTCGCGGTTTTCCTTAGGCGACAGGCCCTTCAGCCATGCGTTGCGCGCGTGGACCACGAAGAGGTTGCAGCCGGCATCGGCGATCGCATCGACGAACGCGCGGAAGCGTTCCCACTCGTGGTCGTCGTCGACACCGAGCCGGCATTTCACCGTGATCGGCGTGTCCGGCGCGGCCTCGATCATGGCCGCCACGCAGTCCGCGACCAGCGCGGGCTCGCGCATCAGGCAGGCGCCGAAGCGCCCGGCCTGCACGCGGTCGGAGGGGCAGCCGCAGTTGAGGTTGATCTCGTCGAAGCCGTGGTCCGCGCCGATGCGCGCCGCCTGCGCGAGCAGTGCGGGCTCGCTGCCGCCGAGCTGCAACGCGACCGGGTGCTGGCTGTCGTCCCTGCCGAGGAGCTTGTCGCGGCCCTTGTCCGTCGCGGTGCCGTGGATCACCGCGTTGGCATGCACCATCTCGGTGTACAGCCGCGCGTGCGGCGCCAGCAGACGATGGAAGTTGCGGCAGTGGGTATCGGTCCAGTCCATCATCGGCGCGACCGAGAGTCGGATATCGCCGGGAACTCGGCTTTTTCCAGTAAAAACCCCTGTTTTTTCAATTGTTTGTGGCGAGTGCATTCCGGGGCGTTTCTGGTGATTTTGGGGCGTTTTTGCCGGGTTGATGCTACAGCATCAACAGCCTCCCGGCCGAAATCCTTACCCGGCTCCGGCTGACCATCTGAGTGGTCGTTCTCCAGCCGGATACAGGCAACTGAGCACGAGCGAATGTGCTAACTCCGGTGTTACCGTCAGGCCGCCCGCAAACCAATGGAGCGGGTATACCAAAATCGGCATGGTTGGAGAATCTCCGCTGGCCATGCCATCCCTGATATCTAAGGAAAACAAGGAGTTGGTCATGAATTTCAAGGTTGCGTCAGCGTCTCGCGCCCTCGCGACAATTGCAGTGTCGGTCGTGCTGACCCCGATGGCGTATGCCAAATGCGGTTGTCCTGCGGATTGGATTGGTGCTCCTGCGGCAGAGTCCGGTCTGGGCCAGGAGTTTCCCGCTGCGCCGGACCTCGCTGCGGACACGGCATGGCGCGTGTACGAGTTCCAGAAGGACGGCATTCGCTACACCCAAGTCAACGATCAGGCCGGCAACGTCCGTGCCGCCGTGGGGCGCATCGGTGGGACGTTCTTTGCGCTACCGATCGGCAGTGACGCGCCTCGGACGGCAGTTCAAGGCGATGCGACACCGGCAGGCGTGCCCAAGGTGCTGTTCCGTGCCGAAGACGTGGAAGTCGTGTTGTATCAGGACGGCGCGATCCAGCGTTGGCAGGTCCGCTCGCCGTCAACGCATTGACGAAGCGCGAGGACTTGCTGTGGGGGCGGGGTCGTGAGTCGCGGGTTCCCACAGCAAGACATGGACGCGATGAAGCCTTCGGCGGCCTAAAACACCGCCGAAGGCTTTGACTCGTCGCTCCAAGTCGACTTCAGCCATCGCGCCAGATTGTGTCAACTGTGGCGGCTGGTTGGACAGCGCCGCGATCTTGAAGACGATGCCCCGATACTTTCCGCGTGTCCAGGTCTTCAGTTTGACGGTGTATCTGTAAGGTCTGTTCTGCGCCAGCACCGTGAAGGCATTGCAGATGCAGCGGTATGCGGTTAGTTGCAACTCGACCGACAAGATACGTGGCATGCCGACAGCATGGAGGTAGAGAACTTCCGCATCGCCGGCCCAGAAGTCGGTGAACGTTTCCGGGAAGATGACCTTGTACAGCCCTAACTCTTCTATTCCGAGTGGATAGATGGCCGTAGCGCGGCTCTCAAAGGATTGCATGTGCTCGACGGCTGCGCTGTTGAGCAGCATGGCGTCAGTGAACTTCCCCTGCGACTTGAGCATGTCGACCAGCTGCTTTCGCTGGTCATCCATGTAGACATGCATCTGCGCCATGTACAGTACTTGCTCGCGCAGACTGCCTTCGCCGACAAGCAGGCTGGAGCGGGTCATCGCCTGGGCACGCTGCTCTGAAATGCCAAGCTGCCTTGCGCGCTCATAGAGGTGTGAAATCATGTCGCCAAGGACGAGAATCACGCTTCCAACGACCACGAGTGCTGCCTGAGCGAGAAATACATCGCCGGCATAAGTGCCGGGAATACCTGTGTACGGAAGCGTTTGCGCGATCCCGATATTCGCCACAATGAGGCTCACGGCCGCACCTCTCCAGCCATGGAGGTAGGTCAGTGCAGCTGCCGGAATAAGCATCAGGTAGAGCAAGGGCTGACGCAGATCGGAGTGGCTATCTCGTGTCAGGTATAGAGTGGCGAACACTCCGATGATCGCAGCTGTAGCGATTGTCGCGTCCCGGACGAAGTGGCTGCGGTGCGCATATTTCGCGTGTCGCTTCTGCCACAGTAAAACCGGCAATACGAAGAGCAGCGTCCCGAGAAAGCACCCGACCGAACCGCGAACAAGGCGGTCAAGGAGATCGTTGTTGAGCGGAGGGCCGGAAAGAATGAAGTTCGCGAGCAAATTGCAAACGATCCCCCAAACGGATATTGCAAGAATGGCAAGGGGAAGCCAGCGAGCCATCTGTTCCATCGTAGGCAGCCGCCTGCGGGTCTCCGCGACGGCGAGAGCGACACCCGGAGCAAGAAGGAACGGACTGAAATACGCCCACTGCGGGCTGTAATCCTCAGCCTTCGGGACGCGAAGCATCAACAAGCCGGCAGCATCGCCAATAAAGATGAATGGCCACATCCTGTAGGGAAGGAACAGCAAAGCTGCAACGCGAAGCCCTGCCGGCAGGAACCACTGGGTGAATGATGCGTTCCATAGCAGCTTATATGCCGCGCAGTAAGCGACAGCGAGCAGTATGCCCTTGCCCATGCTTACCCATCTGTTGCCTTCCATGCCTCAGTTCCCCTGCGTCCTGGCGTCGTCGCGGCTGATCCTAATGCCTGGATCACCATGGATCGTAAAGTAAATCGAGCCGGATGTCGTAAGCCGGCGGGCTTCTTCACAGCCAGCCGACGACCATTCCATGCAGTTGCAGATCAGCCAGATCGCCGCTGTGCACTTCGATTCGTTCGACTTCGGGGGATTGCGCGACCAGCAGCAGATGGTCGCGTCGAACGAAGATCCGCCGGACATCCGGCCGCCCCCACAACGTGAAGGCGTAAATCGCGCTGTCCATCACATCTGCATGGTCGCTGATGCGGGTGTCGACCAGCAGCACACCATCTCGTTCGATCAGGGGTGCCATGGCGGCATTGGGTTGCAGTGTCCAACGACAGTGGTCGACGGGCGTCGTGCCCAGCTTCCGCCGCGCAAGCACTTCGAGCAGGTAACAGTCATCCATGGCATCGGGTTTGCCGAAGTCGGCAAGCCGCGCGATGCGCACGTTGCCGCGGGGAATTGCAGAAGCATCGTTTCCGTCAATCGAAAATTCCGCTTCGATCACACGAGCATATGCATTGCTGATCGTCTCCGGACGCACGGAAAGGAGCGAAGCGAGAGGTGGCGCGTAATGCGCGGGCACCGGCCGGCGGCCGTTTCTCCACTGGGACAGCTGGTTCGGGGTTGCGCCGATTTGCTTGGCGAGATGGTCGCCACGCATCCCGGATTGATCGATGGCGGTGTCGAGTGCCTGGGCAAAGGCGTCCATGGGCATCGGGCTGGCTCCTGTCTGTGCTGACCGATTAAACGACGCGGGTGGCGCCTTGTAAAGTTTGGATATTGTATTGTAATTAACCAATGGTGTATTTTGCAGTCTCGGACGCCCGAACCGGCCTCAAGTGCCTGCGGGTCAACAGAACAGGGAGCGAGGGCGCATGTTGGTGATGACCTGTAGTTTGGGTGGTGTGATCCGCATTGGGGAGGTGATCCGGGTAGCGGTCCAAGGCCGGCGGAACGACCGCGTTGCCGTCCGCGTGACCGTGCCGGTCGATTCAGAGCTGGCATTCGACGGCGCCGTCCTCAGTTCTTTGCCGATGCGGGACGGAGAGGTGTCCTACTACTTCCCCCTCTTTCAGGTCAGACGCTTCTGCATCAATGACGTGCAGGTCATGGTCTGGCTTCCCGGCGACGCAGTTTCAATGACCGCGGAGTGCTGCAACTACGTCCATGTCGGGATCGCGACGTCGGGTGGACTCTGTATCAGCTACAAGCATGAAGGCCGTGGTTCCGACATCCGCCGCGCGGGTGCGCGGCACCTCTGCAATTAAGGAGTGCGCCGTGCTGATTCTCACGCGCCGTATCGGCGAAACCATCTACATCGGCGACACCATCTGCCTCACCGTGTACGACAAGCTGTGCTTCCACGTCATCCTCGGTGTGCTGGCACCCCCAAGCGTGCCTGTATTGCTCAATGGCATGAAGATGAGGGGCGTCCTTCTGGGTGACGGCGCGCACTTCTACCTGTTGACGCTGCTGAGCCAAGATCAATTCCGCGTAGGCGAGGCGAGCGTCAGGGTCTCGTTCAAGCCGACGTATCTGGGCATGGAGGCACTGCGCAACCGTCAGATCAAGATCGGAGTGGATGCGCCAAAAACCATAGAAGTGGATCGCGAGGAAATCCATCACAGGAAGCTGGTCGCGTCGGGCCGAACCCCGCCCAGCATTCCAGTCAGCGCGTGGTTGCGCGACGCGAACCTGTCCGTCTCGTGCCGTGCCGCAGCTTGAATGCAGCATGAGATTAGGATCGAACCAGGTAGAACGCTTCGGTTCTGGCCGGATTGGCTGCTGACCTTGATCGAGACGCTGGCCCGTTTGTTCATCGGCGTCTTGCTGTTCACCTGCTGTTGACCCGGATGCGAACGAGCGAAACCCTGCTCAACGGCCCGGTGAATCAGATCACCGGCGCAGACGTGGCAAGCCGCGTCAGCCTGTCGCAGCTGCGGTTCCGCGATGCTGACCACGAACTGGAAGGGCGGGGCATATACTACCACCTGACCCTGCCGGTTCTGACAGGGACGTCACAGCCGCCGGAGGACGGTTACAATCCTCCACAGCCAAGGGCCGCCATCAGGCGGCAGGCGTTGCAACAAGAACCACCAATCCCGTCATGGAAGGCATCGCCGACAGGCGAGATGTAGCCGAGTGCGCGCTGCGTCTTCTTGTCGATATTTCTTCAACAGGACATCGATTCGGTGGCTACGCCAAATCTCAACCCCAGAGACACCGATGCGCGTTCATGTGAACGCGGGCATCGCGTGCGCGAGCCCGCCCCATGGGCCGACGTGTGGACAGCACGCCGATCGATCGCACAACAGGGTGAAATCTCATGACTGAAGCATCAAGCACCGACCGGCCATCCGGTCAAGGCAGCGCCAAGCAACGATTCCGACTACCTGGTCGGTTGTTGTTCTTGCTGGCTGCACTCGCAGGGGCCGGGGCCATTGCCCAGGTGGTGACCTCCACGTCGCCGCCGGTCTATCGAACAAATTCCACAACGCAGATCTTCAGCACGATGGACCAGGCTGAGGCGGTGATGCGCGCTGATCCTGACTTCTACGGTGCCGGCGATCAGTTGGAACACTTCAATACAGCCGAAATTCGTCCCGGGACGTTGCGTCTGCAGTACACGGTTCGGGATCGCCGTGCCGATACGTTCTACGGCCCCATGTACTTTGGCGATGCGGGCATCTATGGGCAGGGAAAACACGGTTGCTCGGTCGCGCCGCCGGACCCGAAATATGCAACCTCCGGCGACTGGTGTGGTGACGAAACTGCATTAATCACGGCTGTGGAGAACAAGCTGAGAGGGATATGGTCCGGTTGCACCATCAATGGGACTGTGACTTCGGAGTCTTCAGAGGGCTACGCGAATCCAAGCTTGGTCGGGACTTTGAATCCGATCACTCACGGTGAGGTTCGCTATCTCAAGCTAAGGCTTGTGAAGACGACTGCAACGTGCACAAGCGGTGCGACCATACGGACGCATGAATGGAAAATATCCAAGCGCACCACGCTCTACTGCCGGAACGGCTATCAGCCCATCGGCATGGCAGTGAACGAGGCGACGCTGGAGCAAGACAACGTCTGCAAGGCTCGCAACGGTAGCGTGGCTTGGGTGGAGGCGCCGATTCAGCAATGTGGTGGTTGCGCTGGAAGCGAGAACCCGATCTATCCGGCGACTGGCGAAAAGCAGCGCCATGAGGAAGACTTCATTTTTGCTGGACGCTCATTCAGCAGGCACTACCGCTCCCTCCGGCAGTTCAGAAATAACAGCAGGTTTGCTGTTGGCTGGAATCACACCTGGAGCGATCGGGTAATCACGGGCCAATCCACGCCATATATTCATGTGGATGAGACCGGAAGCTACGAAGGCTTTGCGCTCATCAGCGGGAATCGCTATCGGGGCGAGAACTCAACCGATCAGGTGCTGGAGCGTGTCAACACCGGTGGGATCGGTTGGCGCCTGCGGATGTCCGGTGGCGAGGTTCGGGAGTTCGACCTAGACGGCAAGCTGATTGCCGTTCGTGACCCGGAAGAACCATTGAGCGACATCGTGCTCGCCTACGCTAACGGCGTGCTTGCGACAGTGACTGACGCGCAGGGGCGTGCGTTGAGTTTCGAGTATGCCGACAACATGCTCCGGCGCATCCACCTGCCGGATGGCAGGTCGGTAGCTTACGACTACGACAATCATCGCAATCTAACCCGGGTTACATATCCCGGCAACGCCATCCGCCAATACCACTACAACGAGCAGGGATTGGCGGGAGACAACCAGCCGAACCAGCTGACCGGGATCACGGCCGAAGACAATCGGCGCTATGCATCATTTCAGTACGATGCGCGCGGGCGTGCGCTCTCCAGTCGCGTTCTAGGCATTCCGAACGAACTGACCTCGATTAGCTACCCGGACGAAGACAGTGCCACACTCGATACCGCCGATGGCGGCGCGCGCGGCTACACGATCCAGCCCGGCATGTATCGGCGTGTTCTGGCGGTGCAGGAAGGTGCGGACAGCGATCGTCAGACCTTCGACAGCCTAGGCCGCTTGGAGAGCCTGACCGACAAACGCAATGTCCGGACTGAATACGGGTATACGGACGCTTTCCGCACCTTGGTAATCTCGGCGGTCGGGACGGACGAAGAGCGCCGGGAAGAATTCAGTCACCATCCTGTATCTGGGTTGGTGACTGAGCAGCGTACGAAGGACAAGGCTGGTACGCTGGTTGCGCGGATGGTCTGGACCTACAACAGCCGTCATCAGGTCACCTCCGTCGCCCAAATCGATCCGGTCACTGGTGCGAGCCGCCTGACGAGCGCGACTCACTGCGAAGCTGCGGATGTGACATCGGGGGTGTGTCCTGTTGTCGGTCTGGTGACGTCCGTCGACGGGCCGCGTCCCGGCGCAGTCGATGTCGTTCGCTACGAGTATCGCCCGACAGACGAAGTGTCCTGTGCATCGTCTCCTTCGACGTGCCCGTACCGCAAGGGTGACCTATGGCGGACGATCAATTCCGTTGGTCACGTCATCGAGAACCTGCGCTATGACGGAGCGGGTCGCCTGCTCTCGATGCGCGACGCCAACGGCGTCTTGACCGATCTGGTGTACGACCCACGTGGTCGCGTGGTGGCGAGCAAGATTCGAGGATCGGACGACGCCAGCGAGACCGACGACCAGATCACGCAGGTTGAGTACGATCCGACCGGTACCGTACACCGCATCACCCTCCCCGATGGGGCATCAACCACCTATGAATACGACGCAGGCCAACGGCTCACGGCAATCGTCGATGCCACCGGCAACCGTCTCTCGTTCACACTGAACGCTGCGGGCGAGCGGACCGGCGAGCATGCCTATGACCCCGCGGGCACGCTGCTGCGCACGCTGACGGCCACCTTTGACACGCTCGGCAGGCTGGAGCGGCAGGTCGACGCTTACCAGCATGGCATCACGTTCGGTTACGACAAGGGAGACAACCTTTCGCTGGTGACCGACGCGCTCGGGCGCAAAACTGGGCACGACTATGACGCACTGGGCCGCCTGCGCAGTACCCTGCAGGACGTGGATGGTGTGGCCGCGCTGACCCAGTACCAGTACGACGCGCTGGATCAGGTCACGAACGTTCTTGATCCCAATGGCTTGCCGACGAGCTATGAGTACAATGGTCTGGGCGATCTGGTTCGCCAGCAGAGTCAGGACACCAGGACGACCCGGTTCAGCTATGACGAAGCGGGCAACCTCCTGACGAGGCTCGATGCGCGTGGCATCACCGCGACCTACGCGTACGATCCGCTTGACCGGCTCGCATCGGTGTCCTATCCCGACAGCAGCCGCAATGTGGCCTATCTCTACGACGGCGCGCCCGAGGCCTGCCTGCCAGGAGAGCGATTCGCCAAAGGTCAGCTGTCTCGCATCACCGATGCCAGCGGTAGCACCGAGTACTGCTACGACCGTTACGGTAACACCGTACGCAAGTTGCAGACCACGCAGGGGCGCACCTACGTTGTGCGTTACCTGCACACCGATCCCCGTGGAAACCTGCCTGGCTCGGACACGTTGAGCCAGAACCCGCCGTCAGGCAATCAAATGATCGGCATGACCTATCCGGATGGAAGCAGTCTACGGATAGTGCGCGATCCGCAAGGCCGTCCGCAGGAACTGCGGGTGACGCTGGCCAACGGTCAGGCCAAGGTGCTGTTGAGCGGTGTTAGCTATTACCCATTTGGTCCGGTTCGGCGCTGGACGTTCGGCAACAACCGCCAGTTGCAGCGGTCGCATGACCTGAACTACGACCCCGAGTTCGTGCTTGACCCGACATCGGGCGGGATCAGCGAAGGCTACCAGTTCAACGAGGTAGGCAACCTGACAGCACTGAGGCGGGCCGATCATTTGAACCCAGCGCGCCGTAGCTACGACTACGATGGACTCGATCGTCTGACCCACGTGCGGGACGGGGCTACGAACACCCTGTTGCAGGGCTACGGCTACGACGCGACTGGCAACCGGACCTGGAAGTCCGATCAAGGCGTGACGACGCCGTACACGCTCTCACCCGCACGGCACCATCTGACGCAGATCGGCAATCAGTCCCGGGCCTACGACTCGGTGGGCAACACGTACCGTATCGACATGACGCCGAACACCGGCGGCGGCAGCGACGACGGCCCGCCCGGCGGCGGCGGTGGTGGTGGTGGTGATCCGGGTCCAGGCCCGATCCTGCCTCCGCCCAGCGAGACGGAGAGCATGGGCGTGCTGTCATTAGCTGCTGCTCCCGCGAATACGCGTGAGTTTGAGTACGACGACTCGAATCGCATGCGTCTAGTGAAGCACGACGGCGTGGTGGCGATGAGCTACCTCTATAACGGCTTGGACGAGCGCGTATACCGGCACGGCAGCGGTGCCGCTATCACCACGCTCTACGACGAGAGCGGTAAGTGGATTGGCGACTACGATGCCAGTGGCCAGCCGATCCAGCAGGCGATCTGGATGGACGACCTGCCCGTCGGCTTGCTGGTCGGTGCCGGCGCAGGCCAGAAGCTGTTCTACATCGAAGCTGACGTGCTGGGTACGCCCCGCGTGGTGATCGACCCGGATCGCAATGTCGCAGTCTGGCGTTGGGATCTGGCCAGCGAAGCTTTCGGCGACAGTATGCCGAACGAAGACGTGGACGGTGATGGCAACGTCTTCGTGTTCGACATGCGCTTCCCAGGGCAGCGATACGACAGCGCCACAGGTTTTAACTACAACTATTACCGCGATTACGATCCAACCACGGGTCGTTATTTGCAGTCTGACCCGATAGGGTTGGATGGCGGTATCAGCACGTATGGCTATGCGAATGGTTCACCTTTTCTTTATGTGGACAATGACGGCCTTGTTGGGACGCTCATTCTGAGATTTGCATTGAGAAAAATGTTGCCTCGTCTCAGTACGAGGATGGGTGGAATTTCTGCATTGCGCTATGCCGAAAGACATGGTGTAAGAAAGGCGATCGCTAGGCAGGTGAGATCAGGTAAGCCCGCGACGGGGTCACGAAGTGGGCAAGTGGCTTGCGATCCAATCAAGAGAAGTGGCCCAAGAGGTGTTGATCCAGGGCACCATAACGCTAATGTTCTAGTGCGGGACGCGAACGGTAAGCTTGTTAGTCACCAGCGTGTTGTTAGTGGCAATATGACACCGGCTGAGAAAGCCTTAGGCTTCCCAAAGAACACGCTTGCATCGCATACTGAAGCTCGCGCTGTGACTCACACGCCATTGGGTCGAGGGCATACAATGACCATCACGGGGCAGCGTCCTCCCTGCACTTCATGCAGGGGGTACATGAATAGAGCAAGTGCTGACTCAGGGGCTACTATTCGCTATCAATGGCGAGAGGGTGGCAGAACGCATCGTTGGACAACCGGACCGAAAGGATAGGCATACCTCATGAGCTACCAGTTAACTGTCAGGCATCTTTTTGTTGAAGATGGCGACGTGTCGACCATCGGTTTTGCAGATGACGAGACTGCTCCTGAAAGATATGTCCTCATACAGAAGCAGTGGGATTGTTCAGGCCAAGATGTCCAGCTTGGGCTGGATAAGGTTCACATTGAAGTGGACGATCAGCTGCGATCTGTGTACGGCGGCATCAAGTCTGTCAGCGTTTCAGGTGGAAGAATATTGATCCATCTTCTTGACAAGGCGAACGCTGATTTGCAGATTGATCAGGAAATCCAGCTTGATGTTGATGCTGGAATGCCTAGCTTTTCGCTAGCCACCTCTCTTCTTCAAAGGATTTGTGCTGAAGAAGGAATAGCGTTCGAAAGCTAATTCATCGGGCGCGTTTTCCAGCATTGTGGCGCCCATTGTGGCGCCACAATGCTTTGGGTCGATGAGTTAAATTTCAGCAGGGAACGGATACTGAAAGCCTATGCCAATACCTACATATGGCAATCAACCATTGATGAATCGACTGGGGACGTTTGACTTCAGCCAAAGGCTTGCTTTTGGTGTGTTGTTATGCGAGAGGTTGTTGCCGAACTATCTTGTCTTTCAGCAGGAGTCGGGCTGGGGGAGTTTCATGCATGTCCGAACGGCGTTGGACTGCGCGATAGCTTTTTTGTGCGGCCAAAAGCCTAGCGCCCAGGACATCAAAGAGGCATCTGCAGAATGCGAATCATGGAGCCCAAGCTCTGATGATTTTTCTTCTGTTCGTGTGACTTCCGCGCAGGACGCATGCTTCGCCGTCTGCAGCCTTCTGGATTTCTTGCTTGAAGATGACGCAAGTAAGGTTGTTCAGGTCGCGACCTATGCGACTGATTCGGTCGATTTGTATGTGCAGGAAATCGAGGAGATGAACCCTGCCGATCCTCTTCTTGAGCAGAAGATACTGATGCATCCCCTGATGCAAAGGGAGCTGAGACAGCAAGAAGATGATCTGACTGCTATCGAGTCCGCCAGTGAGTTGAATCAGAGCTTTTTGGAGGAGCGCATGCTGTCATGGAGAAGTGACGGGAAAGGCAATCTAGAGTCCCCGTAATCGAGGTATTCCAAGCACGGATGCCGCTTGGAGAGAAGGTAGGCCCCGTACTTGTTGCGGTGCCTGCTTTTTTAGAAAGGTAGCCCTCACTCGAATTTTCCTGGTAGTCCGAGGTAGGCCGCATTCTCCGAGCCAGCGGCTTCTTCCGAGGCGCCAACAATCCAACTTAGGGATTAGAAAATGACCCTCAACGACTACATAATTGAGAGCGTCGATAGCTTTACTGATAGGGATTTCATGCGTGGCTTTGCCGGAGCAGAGGTATATTTTCCTCTCATTGGCCGCGCAGCGGAACTTCCTGTTGGGGACCGCCTTATTGGGTCAGATGACCAGATCAAACTTCAGCTTGCTGATTTTGATGGTGGAGTCATGGCAGTCTTCTATACGTCAAAGTCGGACCCGCGAATCAGCGATAAGCGCTTTGCGGGTCTGCCGCTCATGGAGGCTGTAAGCGTGGTCTGTGATTTGCCAGAGATCGATGGAATTATCTTGCAGAGCGATTCCACAGCATGGGTAATTGTCTCCAAGGACGAATTGCTAAAGCTAGTTGAAAAATGATGGATGCATTCTTTCATCCCCTTGATCGTTGAGTACAATCCAGCACCTGGTGGCCCGAGGCAAGCCGCATCCCCCAAGCCAGTGGCAACTCTCGTCTCCGGGAGTGCCTCGGGCCACCACTTTTGTATGATCGATAACCCCTTGTTCTCATATCTTCCAAGACATCAATGAAGCTTACGGATGAACGAATGACCCTTAACGATTACATCATTGAGAATGTTGGAAAAGTGACGGATGTGGGTTTCATTCGAGACTTCATTGACGCAGAGGTCTACTTCAGCTTGGCTGATCCTGCACATGAATTTCCCGATGGGGATTTCATTGTCGGCAAGGATGACGAGATCAGGCTTCTGCTGGCGGACTTCGATGGGGTGCGCATGGGTGTCTTCTATGCGTCGAAAGAGGATTCGAGGCTGGGCGAGCGCTTCGCCGGCATGCCGTTGATCCGTGCGGCAATCATGATCTGCGATGCCCCAGAGATTGATGGAATCCTTTTGCAGAGTGAGTCCACTGCATGGATTGCTGTGCCGGAGGAAGAACTGCGAGAAGTAATCCAGCCGGTGAGGTGAGTGCCTCCCTCAGCGGTTAAGCCTTGATGGTCGAGGTGAATTCAGCCCAGGAAAATTGCATCTCCCAGGCTAGAAGCAGACCGTTGCCTCAGCGTGAATTGCTTCGTTGGTGCTACGAGGAATTCTCTCGTTAACTTAATTGCTTGATTTTAAACGATTAATTATTATTGTCGTCCCGATCCATCATCGGCGCCACGGACAGGCGCAGGGATTCGGCGGCGATGCTGGCGGAGCGGCTGGGCATCCGTGCATTCTAGGAGACCCCGCCCGGCAATTCACGGCCGGATTCGCGCGTGGACGGTATACGCAGGCGGCGGCAGCGACGCCGCGCAACAGGCAGCGGCATCGGAATGAACGAAACCCAGCATCGCAATATCACGGTTTGGCTGATCGAACAGATTCGCGCGGGACAGCCCACGCAGGTGCTGCTGCAGGCCATGTGCGACCGCGGCTGGCGACGCGACGTGGCCATGGGCCTGATCGCGCAGGCCATGGGCGAGCGTTCCGACCCCGGCGCAGCGGCGATGCCGGCGGCGGGCGCTTCGCCGCAGGCGGAGGCCCCGACGGATGAGGGCGCCATCGTCGCAAAGCCCGTGCCGGCGCCGGCCATCGACGACGGCGTGCTGTACGTCGATGTCGGCGATCGCCGTGTCCCGGTGCTGATGCACCTGCCGCAGCCGAGGATCGTGCTGTTCGGCGATTTCCTGAGCAGGCAGGAGTGCGACCGGCTGGTCGAGGCCGCGCGGCCGCGCATGCAGCGGTCCATGACCGCGGACCCGCGCACCGGCGAGACGAAGGTGGACACCGTGCGCACCAGCCGCGGCATGTTCTTCCATCGCGACGAGACGCCGCTGGTGCGCACGATCGAGGCGCGCATCGCGAAGCTGCTTCGGTGGCCGGTCTCGCATGGCGAGCACCTGCAGGTGCTGCACTACCGGCCCGGCGACCGCTACGAGCCGCACTACGATTATTTCGATCCGACCCAGCCCGGCGCGGCGACGCTGCTGGCGCGCGGCGGCCAGCGCGTGGCGACGTTCCTGATGTACCTGCGCGAACCCGGGCGCGGCGGCGACACCACCTTCCCGGAACTCGGCCTGAGCTTCGCGCCCAGGCGCGGCAGCGCGCTGTTCTTCAGCTACCCCGTGCCCGACCCCTCGTCGAGGAGCCTGCACGGCGGCGCGCCGGTGCAGGCCGGCGAGAAGTGGGTGGCGACCAAGTGGCTGCGCGAGGACGTGTTCGCCTGATGGCCATGCGCCCGGCGTGACCGGGCACAGGGCCTGCGATCAGCGCTTCAGTGCGCGCAGCGCGTCGGCCATCGCGGTGTTCGCGGGCGGTGCGGACTGGCCGGGGCGCGGTTTCTGCTGCCCGCCGCGCGCATCGCGCGATTGCGGACGACCCGAGCCGCTGCCGCGGACATCGTCGCGCCCACCGCCGCGCGCATCCTTGCGGGCTTCGCCGGGCACGTCGTCGAGGCGGCAGCTCAGGCCGATGCGCTTGCGCGGCACGTCGACCTCCATCACCTTCACCTTCACCACGTCGCCGACCTTCACCACGGTGCGCGGGTCCTTCACGAACCTGTCGGACAGCGCGGAGATGTGCACCAGGCCATCCTGGTGCACGCCGACATCGACGAAGGCGCCGAACGCGGCCACGTTCGTCACCACGCCTTCCAGCACCATGCCCGGCTGCAGGTCGGAGATCTTCTCGATGCCGTCGGCGAAGCGCGCGGCCTTGAACTCGGGGCGCGGGTCGCGGCCGGGCTTTTCCAGCTCCTTCACGATGTCGCGCACGGTCGGCAGGCCGAAGCGCTCGTCGGTGAAGTCTTCGAGTCTGAGGTTGCGCAGCGCCGAGGCGTCGCCGATCAGCTGCGCGACCGGGCGGCCGCAGGCCTTCACGATGCGTTCGACCACCGGATAGGCTTCCGGATGCACCGAGGACGCGTCGAGCGGCTGGTCGCCGTCGGCGATGCGCAGGAAGCCGGCGCACTGCTCGAAGGTTTTCTCGCCCAGGCGCGGCACCTTCAGCAGTTCGCGGCGCGACTTGAACGCGCCATGCTGGTCGCGATAGCTGACGATGTTCTCGGCGACCGTCGACGACAGACCGGAGACGCGCGCGAGTAGCGGCGCCGAGGCGGTGTTCACGAACACGCCGACCGCATTCACGCAGTCCTCGACCTTGGCGTCGAGCGAGCGCGCCAGCGCGTACGGGTTCACGTCGTGCTGGTACTGGCCGACGCCGATCGCCTTGGGCTCGATCTTCACCAGTTCCGCCAGCGGATCCTGCAGGCGGCGCGCGATCGACACCGCGCCGCGCAGGCTGACATCGAGGTTCGGGAATTCCTTCGCGGCCAGTTCCGAAGCCGAATACACCGATGCGCCGGCTTCGCTGACCATGATCCTGGTGAGCTTGAGTTCCGGATGCTTCGACATCAGTTCGCCGGCGAGCTTGTCGGTCTCGCGCGAGGCGGTGCCGTTGCCGATCGCGACCAGTTCCACGTTGTGCGCGGCGCAGAGCTTGCGCAGCGTGGCGATCGATGCGTCCCACTGTCGCTTCGGCTCGTGCGGATAGATGGTGTCGGTGGCGACCAGCTTGCCGGTCGCATCCACCACCGCGACCTTCACGCCGGTGCGCAGCCCGGGATCGAGGCCGAGCACCGAACGCGGGCCGGCGGGCGCGGCGAGCAGCAGGTCCTTGAGGTTGTCGCCGAACACCGCGATCGCTTCGGCTTCGGCCTTCTCGCGTGCGGCGGCGACCAGTTCCAGCGACAGCGTCATCAGCAGGCGGCCGCGCCAGGCGAGGCGGCAGGTGTCGGTGAGCCACTTGTCGGCGGGGCGGCCCTGTGCGGCGATACCCGCCGCCAGCGCGACCCGGCCTTCGGCGTAGGCGTGGCCCTGGTCGACATCGGTCGTGGGTTCGAGATCGACCGACAGCATCTCCTCGCGACGCCCGCGCAGCAGCGCGAGCATGCGGTGCGAGGGAATCGTCGACAGCGGTTCGCTGTGATCGAAGTAGTCGCGGTACTTCGCGCCTTCGTGTTCCTTGCCGGCCATCACCTTCGCGCGCAGCACGCCTTTCTGCTGCAGCCAGGTGCGCAGTTCGCCGACCAGCGCGGCATCCTCGCCGAAGCGCTCGATCAGGATCGCGCGCGCGCCGTCGAGTGCGGCGGCAGCGTCGGCGACGCCCTTGTCGGCGTCGATGAAAGCTTTCGCACGTTCGGTCGGATCGACAGTCGGGTCGGCGAGGATCGCGTCGGCCAGCGGCTCCAGCCCGGCTTCGCGGGCGATCTGCGCCCTGGTGCGGCGCTTGGGTTTGTAGGGCAGGTAGAGATCTTCGAGTCGCGATTTGCTGTCGGCGGCGAGCAGGTCGCCGAGCAGCGCCTTGGTCAGCTTGCCCTGTTCGGCGATCGACGCGAGGATCGCGTCGCGGCGGTCTTCCATCTCGCGCAGGTAGATCAGGCGCGTTTCGAGGTTGCGCAGCTGGGTGTCGTCCAGCCCGCCGGTGACTTCCTTGCGGTAGCGTGCGATGAACGGCACGGTCGCGCCCTCGTCGAGCAGTTCGACCGCCGCGCGCACCTGCGCCGGCTTGGCCTCAATCTCGGTGGCGATGGTCTCCGCGATGACGGCCGCGATGCTGGCGGCGGAGCGGACGGGGGCGGCAATGCTTTCTGGCGCGGCGGTGGTGCTGGACATCGGGACTTCGCGGTTGGACGACTGAGGCCCGATTGTCACCGCGCTGGCCGCGTGCGTACAGGCTGGCATCCGGGCGAGGGATGTGCTGTGTCTAGGGAGAGAAAAACTTCTCGTCATCCTCGCGCAAGCGAGGATCCAGCCATCAGCGGCGATCAAGCATGGGTCCTCGCTTGCGCGAGGATGACGGTGCTTTTGATGCTTCGCCGATACGGGATTGATCGAAGAAAACGATGCGGGCCGCATGTGCGGCCCGCATCGGTCATGCATCGCTGAATGCGGGGCGCATCAATCGCCCAGCGTCAGCAGCGACGCATTGCCGCCGGCGGCCGTGGTGTTCACGGTGACGGTCTTCTCGGTGGCGAAGCGCGGCAGGTAGTGCGGGCCGCCGGCCTTGGGGCCGGTGCCGGAGAGGTTCTGGCCGCCGAAGGGCTGCACGCCGACGACCGCGCCGATCTGGTTGCGGTTGACGTAGATGTTGCCGACCTTGGCGCGCTGCACGATGCGGTCGATGGTTTCGTCGATGCGCGAGTGGATGCCCAGGGTCAGGCCGAAGCCGGTGGCGTTGATGGTGTCGACGACCTGGTCGAGCTGGTCGGCCTTCCAGCGGATCACGTGCAGGGCCGGGCCGAAGTTCTCGCGGGTCAGCTGCGACAGCGAAGTCAGTTCCCAGGCGCGCGGGGCGAAGAAGCTGCCGTGCGCGACCGAGTCGTCGGTGGTGGCGGTGGCGATGTGCTTCGCGCCGCTGGCCATCTTCGCGGCGTGGTCTTCGAGCAGCGCCAGGGCGTCGGCGTCGATCACCGGGCCGACATCGGTCGACAGCAGGCCGGGATCGCCGACCTTCAGCTCGGCCATCGCGCCGGCGAGCATGTGCACGACCTTGTCGGCGATGTCGTCCTGCACGAACAGCACGCGCGCGGCCGAGCAGCGCTGGCCGGCGGAGGTGAAGGCCGAGGACACGGCGTCCTTGACCAGTTGCTCCGGCAGCGACGAGGAGTCGGCGATGAGCGCGTTCTGGCCGCCGGTTTCGGCGATCAGCACGCCGATCGCAGCGTCGCGCGCGGCCATCGCGCGGTTGATCGCGCGGGCGGTGTCGGTCGAGCCGGTGAAGGCCACGCCGGCGACGCGCGGGTCGCGGGTGAGCGCGGCGCCGACGGTGGCGCCATCGCCGGGCAGGAACTGCAGCACGTCCTGCGGAATGCCGGCCTCGTGCATCAGCTTCACGGCGGCATAGCCGATGAGGTTGGTCTGTTCAGCGGGCTTGGCGATCACGGCATTGCCGGCGGCGAGCGCGGCGGCGACCTGGCCCATGAAGATCGCCAGCGGGAAGTTCCACGGCGAGATGCACACGAACACGCCGCGACCGGCGAGCTGCAGGGTGTTGGATTCGCCGGTCGGGCCGGGCAGGGCCTCGGGCGCGAAATGCTTGCGCGCCTGGCCCGCGTAGTAGCGCAGGAAGTCCACGGCTTCGCGCACTTCGGCGACGCCGTCGGAAATGGTCTTGCCCGCTTCCTTGGTGCACAGCGCGATGTACTGCGGCATGCGCGATTCGAGCACCTGCGCGGCGTGCTCGAGGATCGCGGCGCGGCTGGCGGCCGGCGTGGCGTCCCAGGCAGGCTGCGCGGCGACGGCGTTGACCAGCGCCTTCTCGACGGTGGCGCTGTCGGCGGCCTGCCAGTGGCCGACGGTCTGGCGGCGGTCGGCCGGGTTGGTCACGGCGGTCTTTTCGCCGGAAACGGTGGCGCCCGGCACCAGCGGTGCGGCGAACCAGTCGCCGGTGACGGCGGCGTTGACCTGCTCGGCGAGCGCCTGCAGCTGCGAATCGTTGGCGAGATTGATGCCCATGGAGTTGTCCCTGTCGTTGCTGGCGTCCAGCGCGATGCAACTGCGGTACAGATCGACCGGCAGCGGGATGCGCGGATGCGGGATGGTGTCGAACGCGGACACGGTTTCGACCGGGTCGCGGATGAGGTCGTCGATGGCGACGGCCTCGTCGGTGATGCGGTTGACGAAGCTGGAGTTCGCGCCGTTCTCGAGCAGGCGGCGCACCAGGTAGGGCAGCAGGTCCTCGTGCGATCCCACCGGCGCATACACGCGGCAGGGCACGTTCAGGCGGTCGGCCGGGATGACCTCGGCGTACAGATCGTCGCCCATGCCGTGCAGCTTCTGGAATTCGTACTTCGAGCCGTTCGGGCCGGACGCTGCGGCGGCGCCCAGTTCGGTCGCGGCCATGCGATGGATCGCGGCGATGGTCTGCGCGTTGTGCGTGGCGAACATCGGATAGATGGCGTCGGTGGCCTTGAGCAGCCGGCGCGCGCAGGCCTGGTAGGACACGTCGGTATTGGGCTTGCGCGTGAACACAGGGTAGCCGGCCTGGCCGTCGACCTGGGCGCGCTTGACCTCGCTGTCCCAGTAGGCGCCCTTCACCAGGCGCACCGGAATGATGCGGCCGAGGCGACGGGCCTGGTCGGCGATGTAGTCGATCACGAACGGCGCGCGCTTCTGGTAGGCCTGCACGACGATGCCGAAGCCGTTCCAGCCCAGCAGCGAGGTATCGCCGAGCACCTGGAAGATCAGGTCCAGCGACATTTCGAGACGGTCGGTCTCTTCCGCGTCGATGGTCAGGCCGATGCCGTAGTACTTCGCCAACTGCGACAGTTCGAGCAGGCGCGGGCCGAGCTCGGCGAACACGCGGGCGCGCTTGGCGTGCTCGTAGCGCGGGTGCAGCGCCGACAGCTTCACCGAGATGCTGGGGGCGCCGAACACGTCGGCCTTCGCGAAGGTGTTACCGGGGCCGCTCTTGCCGATGGCGTGGATCGCCACGCGGTAGGCATCGAGGTAGCGCAGCGCGTCCTTCGTGGTCAGCGCGCCTTCGCCGAGCATGTCGAACGAATAGCGATAGCGCGCGCTGTCGCCCTTGCGGCTGCGGGAGAGGGCTTCGTCGATGGTGCGGCCCATGACGAACTGGTGGCCCATGATCCGCATGGCCTGGCGCACCGCAAGGCGGATCACCGGCTCGCCGACGCGGCCGACCAGGCGCTTGAACGCGTTGTGGACGTCGCGCTTGGTGTCGTCGGCCAGGTCGACCAGCGTGCCGGTCAGCATCAGGCCCCAGGTCGAGGCGTTCACCAGCACCGAATCGGACTGGCCGAGGTGCTTCTTCCAGTCCGCGTCGCCCAGCTTGTCGCGGATCAGCTTGTCCGCGGTGTCCTGGTCCGGGATGCGCAGCAGGGCCTCGGCCACGCACATCAGCAGCACGCCTTCCTCGCTGCCGAGGTCGTACTGGCGCATGAAGGCCTCGATGGCGCCCTGGTCCTGGGCGCGGGTGCGGACCCGGCGGACCAGGTCGGCGGCGGTGGCCTGGATGGCGGCACGGTCGGCGTCGGACTGGCGGGCGTCCGCGAGCAGTTCGCGGACATGCTCGGCTTCGTCGCGGACCCAGGCGGCGGTGATCGCCGCGCGCAGGGGATCCGGCCGAGCCGGAAGTTCGGGGGACAGGATCGGATCGGGGGTCACGTTGGCGAATGCCCGGCGTGCGGAAGGAAGCCGCCGATTCTAGCAGCGCCCCCCGGCCTTTCCGTACCCCCGGGCTTATGACGGTATGGCAGAACGGATGCGCCTTGCTTGCCCGTGCAGGGCGCGAACGGATACCATTCTTCGGTTCCCCGGGGCCGAAACGCGGCTTGCATGGCTTCACCGCCTGCCTCTGCCGCCCGGCGTCCCTCGTACCTAAATACTTGAGCAGTCAGACTTTGGGGTTTTGGGCCATGGTGCAAACGCGTGCGTGTTGGACAACGTGGGGTCGGGCATCGATGGCCCTGGCTTCGCTCCTGGTGCCGGTGGCGGCGATGGCCCAGTCGGCCGATCCCGAGCGCTGGCAGCTCAACATGGGGCAGGGCGTCACCGAGTCGTCGAAGCACGCCTACGACGCGCACATGCTCGCGCTGTGGATCTGCGTGGTCATCGGTGTGATCGTGTTCGGCGCGATGGCCTTCGCCATGTTCAAGTTCCGCAAGTCCAAGGGCGCCAAGCCCGACGTGGACTTCACCCACAGCACCAAACTGGAGGTCGTCTGGACCGCCGTGCCGGTGCTGCTGCTGGTGCTGATGGCCTTCCCGGCCACCGAAAAGCTGATCGCCATGTACGACACCCGCAATGCGGAGATGACGATCAAGGTCACCGGCTACCAGTGGCTCTGGAAGTACGAGTATCCGGGCACCCAGCCGGGCGAGTCCTTCGGCTTCACCAGCCGCCTCGACCGCCGCAGCGACGAGATCCGCCAGAGCGGCGTCGATGCCCGCACGGCCGACCATCCGCACTACCTGCTCGACGTGGACAACCCGCTGGTGGTTCCGGTCGACACCAAGATCCACTTCCTGATCCAGGCCGACGACGTGATCCACGCATGGTGGGTGCCGGCGCTGGGCTGGAAGCAGGACGCGATTCCGGGCATCACCAACGAGGCCTGGACCGAGATCAAGACCCCGGGCATCTACCGTGGCCAGTGCGCCGAACTCTGCGGCAAGGACCACGGCTTCATGCCGATCGTGGTCAAGGCCGTGAGCAAGGCCGAATTCGCGCAGTGGGCCGCCGAGCAGCGCGCGAAGAACGCGCCAGCGCCCGTCGCACCGGCCACCGAGGCTGCACCGGCTGTCGAAGCCGCCGCGCCGGTGACCGCCGCCGCCGAACAGAACGCCCCCGAAGCCGCCGCGCAGTCGGCCGGTTGATCGCACCACATTCGAGGTAAGCCATGGCCACCACCCACGCCGATCACGCCGCAGATCATCACGGTCACGACGACCACGGTCACAAGCAGAGCTTCGTCGACCGCTGGTTCTTCTCGACCAACCACAAGGACATCGGCACGCTGTACCTCGTGTTCAGCTTCGTGATGTTCATCATCGGCGCCGCGATGTCGGTGTACATCCGCTACGAGCTGATGACGCCGGGCCTGCAGGGCGTCAGCCCCGAGTTCTTCAACTCGATGACCACCGTGCACGCGCTGGTGATGATCTTCGGCGGCGTGATGCCGGCCTTCGTCGGCCTGGCCAACTGGATGGTGCCGCTGCAGATCGGCGCGCCCGACATGGCCCTGCCGCGCATGAACAACTGGTCCTTCTGGATCATGCCGTTCGCCTTCGCCCTGCTGCTGGTGACCTTCTTCCTGCCGGGCGGCGCGCCCGCCGGCGGCTGGACGCTGTACCCGCCGCTGTCGCTGCAGGGCGGCTACAACCTCTCGTTCGCGATCTTCGCCATCCACATGATGGGCATCAGCTCGATCATGGGCGCGATCAACATCATCGCCACCATCCTCAACATGCGCGCCCCGGGCGTCGACCTGCTGAAGATGCCGATCTTCTGCTGGACCTGGCTGATCACCGCCTTCCTGCTGATCGCGGTGATGCCGGTGCTGGCCGGCGCGGTGACGATGCTGCTCACCGACAAGTTCTTCCTGACCAGCTTCTTCAGCGCGGCCGGCGGCGGCGACCCGGTGATGTACCAGCACATCTTCTGGTTCTTCGGTCACCCCGAGGTCTACATCATGATCCTGCCGGCCTTCGGCGTGGTCTCGGAAATCATCCCGACCTTCAGCCGCAAGCCGCTGTTCGGCTACCAGGCGATGGTGTACGCGACCGCCTCGATCGCCTTCCTCTCGTTCATCGTGTGGGCGCACCACATGTTCACCGTCGGCATGCCGCTCGGTGGCGAGATCTACTTCATGTTCGCCACGATGCTGATCGCGGTGCCGACCGGCGTGAAGGTGTTCAACTGGGTGACCACGATGTGGCGCGGGTCGATCAGCTTCGAATCGCCGATGCTGTGGTCCATCGCCTTCGTGATCCTGTTCACCATCGGCGGCTTCTCCGGCCTGATGCTGGCCATCGTGCCGGCCGACTTCCAGTACCACGACACCTATTTCGTCGTCGCGCACTTCCATTACGTGCTCGTGACCGGCGCGCTGTTCGGCATCATCGCCGCGGTGTACTACTGGTGGCCGAAGTGGACCGGCCGCATGTACAGCGAGAAGCTGGCGAAGATCCATTTCTGGTGGACGATCGTCTTCGTCAACCTGCTGTTCTTCCCGCAGCACTTCCTGGGTCTTGCCGGCATGCCGCGCCGCATCCCGGACTACAACGTCGTCTTCGCCGACTGGAACCTGGTCAGCTCGATCGGCGCGTTCGGCATGTTCGCCACGCCGTTCATGATGGCCTTCGTGCTGTGGCATTCGCTCAAGCACGGCGCCAAGGCCGAAGCGCGCGCCTGGGAAGGCGCGAAGGGCCTGGAGTGGACCGTGCCGTCGCCGGCGCCGCACCACACCTTCGCCACGCCGCCGGTGATCAAGGACGGCGATCTCGCCCACGGCGACATCACCCACTGATTCCGGCCGGACGACCGACATGACCGCGCAATCGCCTGTCCCGCAGGACCAGATGGCCGCCCGTCGTGCTTCGGCACGGCGGACCGCGCTGCTGTTCGCGGCGATCGCGTTCGCGGTCTATGCCGGCTTCATCGTGCTGAACGCGGTGGCGCAATGAGCGCGAAGGCGCACCGCATCGGGATCGGCGGCATGGTCGCCGTCACACTGCTGGCCTTCGGCTTCAGTTTCGCGCTGGTGCCCCTGTACCGCATCGCCTGCGAGAAGGTGTTCGGCATCCGTCTCGAACGCGGCCCGAGCGGGCAGGGCGAGGCCGTGGCGGCGGTGCGCGACGACCGCACCGTCACCGTGGTCTTCGATGCGAACGTCAATTCCAAGCTGCCCTGGGAATTCCAGCCACAGGCGCTGACCATGCAGGTCCGCCCCGGCGAGCTGTACGAGACGAGCTACGTCGCGCGCAACCGCAGCGAACGCGACATCGTCGGCAGCGCCACGCCCTCGGTCGCGCCGGCTCGCGCCTCGCAGTATTTCAACAAGACCGAATGCTTCTGCTTCACCGCGCAGACCCTCGCTGCGGGCGAGTCGCGCGACATGCCGGTGCGCTTCATCGTCGATCCGGACCTCCCGGCCGATGTGAAGACGCTGACCCTGTCCTACACCTTCTTCAAGAACGACGTGCTGACCGCCAGGCTCTCCGAGCCGGCCGGCGGCACCTCGGCCGCCGCACCGCGCAGCGCGCCCTGACCCGTTCTCAAGACCCTCATTCTCCGACAGCCCCACGCGAGACGACCGCCATGGCCCAAGCTCACGCCGACCACCACGATTCCGCGATCTACTTCGTGCCGCACAGCAGCAAGTGGCCGGTCTTCGCCTCGGTCTTCCTCTTCGTCACCATGCTCGGCCTGGCCAGCTGGCTGAACCATGTCAGCTGGGGCAAGGCCACGTTCTTCGTCGGCCTGCTCGGCCTGGCCGCGATCATGTTCAAGTGGTTCGCCGACGTGATCCTCGAGTCGGTCAGCGGCTTCTACAACAAGCAGGTCGACGTGTCCTTCCGCATGGGCATGGTCTGGTTCATCTTCTCGGAAGTGATGTTCTTCGCCGCGTTCTTCGGCGCGCTGTTCTACGCCCGCCAGTTCGCGCTGCCGTGGCTCGGCGGCGAGGGCGACGGCGCCATGACCAACGCGACCCTCTGGCCGGAATTCTCGGCCGCCTGGCCGAGCAGCGGCCCGGGCAACGTCGGCGGCAGCTTCCAGACCATCCCGGCCTGGGGTCTCCCGCTGATCAACACCCTGATCCTGCTCACCTCCGGCGTCACCGTGACCCTCGCGCACCATGCGCTCAAGGCCGCGCAGCGCAAGGCGCTGCTGTTCTGGCTGGGCCTGACCGTGCTGCTGGGCTGCGTGTTCCTCGTGCTGCAGGCCGAGGAGTACATCCACGCCTACAACGAACTGAACCTGACGATGGGTTCGGGCATCTACGGCTCGACCTTCTTCATGCTCACCGGCTTCCATGGCGCGCACGTGACCCTAGGTACCCTGATGCTGGCGATCATGTGGCTGCGCTGCGCCAAGGGCCACTTCACCAAGGAAAACCACTTCGCGTTCGAAGCGGTGGCCTGGTATTGGCACTTCGTCGACGTGGTCTGGCTGGGCCTGTTCCTGTTCGTCTACGTGCTGTGATACCCGGTCGTCGCGGCCTCGCGTCGCGACGACGGCTTCGACGGGTGCGTCATGCAGAAGGCCGGCATTGCGCCGGCCTTCTCGTCTGGAGCGAGGCATGCACCGCAGCCGAATCCGGCACGCAGCGCGCGCCGTATCGTCAGGCTGGGGTACGGCGATCAGCCGGCCGGATCGCGGCCCACGCCGTGCGGTTCGATCCAACCCATGTAGATGGCGAGGATCAGCAGGAGGATCAGCGCCACGGACAGGGCGATGCGCTTGGTCAGTGCGTTGACCGTGCGTTTGGTCTGCCCCTTGTCGACGAGCATGTAGTAAAGCCCGGCGCCCAGGTTCCACAGAATCAGGATCAGAAACCCGACGATGAGCAGGGTCTTCAACGAATCGCTCATGACCTTCTCCGCAGGCGCGCGGTTGCGCCCGATGTGCCGTGCATTATCGCAGGCGTTGGAGGCGAAGGGGTGAAGCCGGGGTTGCGCCGCCACCCCGTGCTGCTGTGGGCGTTCGCGCTGGTCGCGATCGCCGGCTTCGCGTCGCTCGGCGTCTGGCAGCTCGGGCGCGCGGACATCAAGCGCGGGATGCTCGCCGAGGCGCAGCGTGCGCTGTCCGCACGCGCGCCGCAGCCTGCCGGCGTCATCGGCGACGCCGCGCGTGCGAATGCCTACGACTGGATCGAGGTCCACGGACGGTTCGTCGACGCCCCGGCCGTACTCCTCGACAATCAGCAACACGAGGGCCGCGTCGGCGTGCGTGCCTATCGCTCCTTCGAGACCGATGCCGGCCAGGGCGTGC
Organism: Lysobacter sp.; assembly: GCA_019634715.1. Lineage (GTDB taxonomy): Bacteria > Pseudomonadota > Gammaproteobacteria > Xanthomonadales > Xanthomonadaceae > Lysobacter_I. Next base: position 55,387 of record JAHCAU010000009.1, on the reverse strand, counting down.
TCGTCGACCTCGGCTGGGTCGCGCTGCCGCTGGATCGCACCCTGCCGCAGGTGCCGCGCGACGATGCGCCGCGCGCGCTGCGCGGCCTGCTGCTGCCGCCTCCAGGTGCCGGCCTGCGCCTCGGTGAACCGCAGCCGCAGAGCGACGGCACCCTGCTGGCGATGCGGATCGAACCTGCCGAACTCGCCCGCATGCTGGGCGTGCAGGGCCTGGCGCCGCGCGTGCTGCGGCCCGAACCGGGGCCTGGCTTCGGTTACCAGCGCGATTTCGACATCCTGCCCAACACCCTTCCGCCCGAGAAGCACCTCGGCTACGCCGTGCAATGGTTCGCGCTCGCTGCGGCGGTGCTGGCGACCGCCGTGCTGCTGACCGTGCGCCGCAGCCGGCGCCTTCGTTCCATCAACGGACCTTCGCAATGACCCCGATCGATCCGACCCGACGCAATCGCAACCGGCTCGCGCTGCTCGCGATCTTCGCCCTGTTCTTCGGCGGAATGCTCGTCGCCGGCCTGCTGCGCTTTTCCGGCTGGCGGCCCGAAGGCATGAAGAACCACGGCGAACTGCTCGATCCGCCGGGCGACCTGCGCCAGGTGGTGCCGGTGCAGGTGGACGGCAGCGAGTACCGCTGGAATCCGCGCGAACGCATGTGGCGCATCCTCGTGGTCGCGCCGCGGGGCTGCGCCGCACCCTGCGTCAGGTTGAGCCGCGATCTCGAACTGGTGCGCGAGCTGTTCGCGCAGCGTGCGGACCACGTGCACATCCTCTGGGTCGGCGATTTCCCGGCCGATGGCCTGCGTACGCCGGCGCTGCGCCATCTGCGCGACGATGCCGCGCTGCGCGCCGGCCTGCCTCGACTCGACGACCCGCAGGGCATGCCCGTCTACGTCGTCGACCCCAACGGTTTCGTGATTCTGCGCTACGCTCCGGGCTTCGATCCGGGGCACCTGCGTACGGACCTGTCCAGACTGCTGAAGCTGAAATGACCGACTCCACCTCGCGACCTGCCGTGCTCAGGCCGGCCGTTCACAGACATTTCCACCGCATCGCCTGGCTGGCGGTCGCGCTCACGCTGTGCGTGATCGTGTTCGGCGCCTTCGTGCGTCTCTCGGATGCTGGCCTGAGCTGCCCCGATTGGCCGACCTGCTACGGTCGCGCCGCCTGGCCGAAGGCGGCCTCCGAAGCGGCCGCACACGCCGCCAGCGAAATCCGTCCGTTCGAGACCCACAAGGCCTGGCGCGAGCAGGTCCATCGCCATGCGGCCGCGACGCTGGGCGTCCTGGTGCTGATCCTGACCCTGATGGCCGCGCGGCGACGCAAGCTGGGCGTCGCGCAGGTGCTGGTCGCCTCCGCCTTCGTCGCCGCCGGCATTCCGCTGTACATGCACGGCCACATCGGCCTCGCGCTCGCGTCCGCGGGGCTGGGCGAGCTGATCCTGCTGATCGCCGCATTGCGATGGAGCAACGACGACCTCGCGCGCGCGGCGGCGTTCACGCTGATGCTGATCGTGTTCCAGGCGCTGCTCGGCAAATGGACGGTGACGATGCTGCTCAAGCCGGTCATCGTGATGGGCCACCTGCTCGGCGGCATGACCACGCTGGCGATGCTGTCGTGGATGGCCTGGCGAGCGACCGATCGACCGGTACGCATCGCCGGCGCCATCGCGATGCGCTGGTGGCTGATCGGCGCGGTGTTCGTGGTCGGCGTGCAGATCGCGCTAGGCGGCTGGGTCAGCGCCAACTATGCCGCGCTCGCCTGCGGCAACGATTTCCCGACCTGCGTCGGCCGGTGGGTGCCGCCGGCCGATTTCTGCGAAGGCTTCGTGCTCTGGCGCGGCGTCGGTGTGGATTACGAAGGCGGCGTGCTCGACGGCGCCTCGCGCATCGCGATCCAGCTCGCGCACCGCATCATGGCGGTCGTGGTCTTCGCCTACCTGCTCGCGCTGGCCGTGAAGCTGATCCGCACGCCCGGCCTGTGGCTGACCGGCGTGGTGCTGGTTGCGCTGACCCTGGCCCAGGTCGGCCTGGGTATCGCCAACGTGGTGATGGGCCTGCCGCTGGCCGTGGCCACGCTGCACAACGCCGGCGCCGCGCTGCTGCTGTTGCTGCTGGTCAGCCTGCTGGCGCGCCTGCGCCGGCCCACCGAGTAAGCGCGCCCCATGGCCTTTCCCATTCGCGAATACTGGGCACTGACCAAGCCGCGCGTGGTGGCGCTGATCGTGTTCACCGCCTTCGTCGGCATGTTCCTGGCCGTGCCGGGCCTGCCGCCGCTGCGCGAGAGCGTGTTCGGCTTCATCGGCATCTGGCTGGCGGCGGCCAGCGCGGCCGCGATCAACCACCTGATCGACCAGCGCATCGATCGGGTAATGGCGCGCACCGCGAACCGTCCGCTCGCCACGGGTGCGCTGCAGCCGGCGCAGGTGCTGGCGTTCGCGGTGTTCCTCGGTGCGCTGTCGATGGCGATGCTGATCTCGATGGTCAACCCGATCACCGCGGCGCTCACCTTCGCCTCGCTGATCGGCTACGCCATCGTCTACACCGCCTGGCTCAAGCGCGCCACGCCGCAGAACATCGTCATCGGCGGCATCGCAGGCGCCGCGCCGCCGCTGCTCGGCTGGGCCGCGGTCACCGGCATGCGCAACGAATGGGACTGGGCGCATGCGCTGCTGCTGGTGCTGATCATCTTCGTGTGGACGCCGCCGCACTTCTGGGCGCTGGCGATCTTCCGCCGCGACGACTACGCCCGCGCGCTGGTGCCGATGCTGCCGGTGACGCATGGCGTGCAGTACACGCGCTGGCAGATCCTGTTCTACACGGTGCTGCTGGTCCTCGTGACCCTGCTGCCGTATGCGGTGAAGATGAGCGGCGCCTTCTACCTCGGCGGAGCGCTCGTGCTCGGCGCGGTCTTCCTCTGGTACGCCTGGCGCCTGCTCGATCCGCCGGACGAGTTCTTCGCGATGCGCACGTTCAACTATTCGATCGTGTACCTGATGGCGCTGTTCGCGTTCCTGCTGCTCGACCACTGGCTGATGCCCTGGCTGACACCCGCGCCGGCCTTCGAGTTGCAGCCCATCGCCCAGCAACCCATCGCTTGACCCCGATTGCCCGCGTCTGGACGGTCACTCGACCCGTCCCGGCCGCGGCGCTAGTCTGGGACGATCCAATCCCGAGGGTCGTTCCATGCGCCGTACCTGCCTGTCGCTGCTGTGTGCCGTCGCCTTGTCCGCGGGCTTCGCCGCGTACGCCCGGTCGACGCCCGAAACGAATTCGAGCGTGGTCACCGCCGCGCGCATGCTCGACGTGCGCAGCGGCCGCATGCTGCGCAACGTGCAGATCCTCGTCGAGGACGGGCGCATCAAGCAGGTCGCCAGCGACGGCCGCAGCATCGATGCCGCAGCCAGCCTGCCGCGTCATGACCTCGGCGACATGACCGTGCTGCCCGGCCTGATCGACATGCACGTGCACATCGACAGCGACCCGACCTTCAGCGGCTACTCGTACCTGCAGTTCAACGACCGCTTCTGGTCCGTGGTCTCGGTCGCGCATGCCGAGAAGACGCTGATGGCCGGCTTCACCACCATCCGCAACCTCGGTGCCGACGACTGGAACGACGTCGGCCTGCAGCAGGCGATCGACGAAGGCAGGATCGTCGGCCCGCGCATCGTGCCCGCCGCGTACGCTTTCGGCGCCACCGGCGGCCACTGCGACTCGACCTATTTCCCGCCGTCGATGCGCGACCGCAACGAGTACAACGCCGACAATCCCGAGCAAGCGCGCCGCTCCGTGCGCGAAGTGCGCAAGTACGGCGCGCAGGTCATCAAGATCTGCGCCACCGGCGGCGTGTTCTCGCGCAACACCGAATCCGGCCAGCAGCAGATGACCTTCGCCGAAATGAAGGCCGCCGCCGACGAAGCGCACATGTGGGGCCTGAAGATCGCCGCGCACGCGCACGGTGCCAGCGGCATCCGCGACGCCATCCGTGCAGGCGTCGACACCATCGAGCACGCCAGCCTGCTCGACGACGAAGGCATCCGCCTCGCCAAGCAGCACGGCGCCTACCTGTCGATGGACATCTACAACACCGAGTACACGCAGAGCGAAGGCGCGAAGAACGGCGTGCTCGAAGACAACCTGCGCAAGGACCGCGAGATCGGCGAACTCCAGCGCGAGAACTTCCGCCGCGCGCACCAGGCCGGCGTGAAGATGGTCTACGGCACCGACGCCGGCATCTATCCACATGGCGACAACGCGAAACAATTCGCGGTGATGGTGCGCTACGGCATGACGCCCGTGCAGGCCATCCAGTCCGCCACCATCAACGCCGCCGATGCATTGGGACGCAACGATATCGGTGTGATCGAAAGCGGGCGGCATGCGGATCTCGTTGCAGTGCCCGGTGATCCGACTCATGACGTGACCCTGCTCGAAAAAATCGGATTCGTCATGAAGGGGGGAGTGATCATGAGCCGGAATCTGTGATGGCTATGCCTGCGTCGCCCGTTCGTCGCAAAGTCGGCGCATCGAGTTTCATTTCGCAAGCTTGATGCGGTATCTTTGCGCCGATTGACCGGGCCGCGGTGCGGCTTTTGTTCGCTTCCTGTTTTCTTGTCGAGTGTCGTTTGCTTGGCGCTCATGGCACTTTCTGGGAAAACGCATCATGCGTAAATGTCAGCCCGTATTCTCAATCATCGTCGCGATGGGCATTTTTCTTGCCATCTTTTCGCCACGAAGTGCATTGGCGCAGTCTGTGCAGACGGAATACTGCTATGGCACTTGCTACCCTACCTTGCAGCAGGCCGAGCAAGCCATGCGCGCCGCGAATCCGAACTACGCTGCCTATCTGCAACAGAAGGACGTTCAGGTCGGTTCGGGGTCGGGAAGTTTGACGTACTTTTACATGATCTATGGCGTTCCGGATCAACCTCCCACCCAGATCAATCCGGTTGCTTACAACGCGTACAATTTCCCGAACCCGGCACCGGCATCGTGCGTGCCGTCAAGTAATCCGGCGTACCCTACGATGTGTGCTGACGAGGCCTCCTTGGTGGCTGCTCTCGTCGCCAGCTATCAATCCGTCTATGGGAACTCCCATACGGTGGAGCACGTTCTTTCCGGGAGTCATGCAAATCCTTATTTCGAAAGTAGTGGCTTCGAGTTGCGGCACACGCTTGAAAAGACCTTTGCCTCTGGTGCGCGGAAGTTGCAGGTGCTCGTCTACAGAATCTCGGATGGCAATTTGCGACACTCCGCGGAGCATGCGCTGCTGAAATGGAGCACTTTTTCCTGTCCCGCCGGTTTCAGTGGCATTTCCGGTCGTCATCCTGCCTATGTGGACGGCACGCAAAGCAACGTATTGGCGCCTCCCTATTTGTGCCGTGCCAATATTGCCAACCAGTGGATCACGACTCGTTTGCGCCAGACCAAGTGCGATGAGACGAATTGCCCGACGAATCCGGTCGAGGGCACGAATCCCTCTTTCCCTGCCACAGGTGACAAGGCGCGGTTCGAGACTGATTTCAGCTTTGCCGGCAGACCATTTGAGCGGACCTACCATTCACTGCGTCAGTTGGGACAGTTGCCTGAACTGGCGCCTGGCTGGGTCCATTCCTATTCGGACCGTGTGACCGGTGATCCAAGTTATCTATCCAATCCATTGCTCTGGATTAATGATCGCGGTTACGTTGAAGTGTTCCGTCGTGTAGGGTCGAGTAACCGCTTTTTCTCCGAAGGTAATGCGAGCAGCGTGCTTGATGTCGAGACGAGTACATCGTTGCAGCACAAGTACGTGGTGACATCGGGTAATGGCGCGTTGGTTCGTTATTTCACTGCATCCGGCAGGTTGCTACGTCTTGAGGAGCGTGATACTGGCAACAAGATCATGTTTGCTTACGAGGGCGTCCGTCTGGTTTCGGCGACCGATCTCACAGGACGCAAACTGTCGTTCGAATATGCATCGGACGGTCGGCTCTCTGGAGTGCGTCAGCCAGACGATGCGCTGGTCACGTACACTTATGACGCAAATCGCAATCTTGCGTCCGCGACCTATCCCGATGGCGCGCTGAAGACCTACCACTACAACGAGACCGGGCTTTCTGATGCAGGCGATGTGAATGCGCTGACCGGTATCAGCGAGAACGGCCAGCGATACGCCAGCTATGCCTACGAGAGCAAGGGGCGCGTACGTCTGAGCCAGTTCCATACTGCAGGTGGACCGGTTGGCGTCACCCAGCTTGCCTATACCGGAGACACGCAGGTCCAGGTTACCGGTTACTACGGCGAGTCGCGCACGTATACCTTGTCCAGTGTCAGTGGCTATCGTCGTGCCACTGCCATGTCGGCAGCGGATGGCTCGACCTCCAGCACGCTGACGGGGGCGCTGGTACAGGAATACCGGGACAAGCTCAACAACGCCACGCGTTATGAGTACGCCGCAGACAAGACGTATTCGACCGTGAAGTACCAAGCGTACGGTACCGCGCTCGAGCGCAGGCGCGTCACGTCGCGCAATGCGGCCTATCGTGTCGACTCCCTGTCGATCCAGGCCAAGGTGAGTGGATCGTATGTGCCAAAGCAGGCGCATGCCTACACCTACAACGCGAGGAATCAGGTGCTCACGCATACGGTGTCCGATCCGGCGACATCGGCATCGCGTATCACGACCAGGGCATATTGCGAGCAGGTCGACGTTGACAATGGCAGTTGCCCCTTCGTCGGTCTGCTGAAATCCGTGGACGGTCCGAGGACGGATGTCAGTGATGTCACGAGCTATGTCTATCGCATGGCGGACGATGCTGCCTGCGCGACATCGCTGACCACCTGCGCATACCGCAAGGGCGATTTCTGGAAGTCGATCAATGCCCTTGGTCAGGCAAGCGAAATCCTGAGCTACGATGGTGCGGGCAGGGTGCTGGCGTCCAAGGACGTCAATGGCATCACGACCCATTCCGAATACGATGCTGCAGGTCGCATGACGGCGAGCAAGATTCGTGGTGCCAACGACGCATCCGAGGCGGATGACCGGATTACCAGGATCGAATATTGGCCGGATGGTCTGGTCAAGAAGGTCACGCAGCCGGACGGCAGCTACACAAGCTATGGCTACGACGGCGCCAACCGCCTGACTTCGATCGCGGATGCCGAGGGCAACTCCATCACCTACACGCTGGATGGCGCCGGCAATCGAACTGGCGAGCAGGTGAAGGATGACCAAGGGGCGCTGATGCGCAGTCTCACGCGTACCTACAATACGCTGGGGCAACTGCAGTCGCAGACGGACGCGTATGGCCGTGTCACCAGCTTCACCTATGATGCCAACGGCGATCTTGATCAGTCCACGGACGCGTTGACTCGTGTGTCCGACAACAATAACGATCCCTTGGGACGCCTCAGCCGCACCCTGCAGGACATGAACGGCATCGCTGCCGAGACGAAGTTCTCCTATGATGCGCTGGACAACCTGACCCAGGTCAACGACCCGAAGGGCCTGAACACGACCTACACCTACAACGGCCTCGGCGACCAGACCCAACTGCAGAGCCCGGACACTGGCACCACCACCTATGCCTACGACAGCGCGGGCAATCGTGCGTCGCAGACCGATGCGCGCGGCGTTACCACGAGCTACGTCTACGACGCGCTGAACCGACTGACCTCGGTGTCGGTGCCGACCTCGTCGCTCAACATCGGCTACGTTTATGACAGCACCCAGGCGGCCTGCCAGTCGGGCGAGGGTTACGGCGTCGGCCGCCTGACCCGCATCGATGACGGCAGCGGCAGCACGGTCTACTGCTACAACCGCTTCGGCGATCTGGTCCGCAAGGTGCAGACCACCAATGGGCAGAGCTTCACCCTGCGCTACCAGTACAACGCCGCTGGCCAGTTGACGGGCATGGTGTATCCGGACGGCGCGTCGGTGGACTACGCCTACGATGCGCTGGGTCGCGTCAGCGAAATCGGCGCCACGCCGACCGGCGGCACGCGCCAGGTCGTGCTGACCAATGCCACGTACTACCCCTTCGGCCCGGTGGCCGAGTGGAGCTACGGCAACGGCCGCCTGATGAAGCGCTCGCTCAACCAGAACTACCAGCCCGGCTTCGTCGAGGTGGTGGGCGCGGGCGGTCTCAGCCTTGGCTACGAGTTCGATGAGGTCGGCAATCTCAAGCGCCTGCGCAGCGCAGACCAGGCCGATCCGCCGCGTCGGGTCTTCGGCTACGACGGCCTGAACCGCCTGACCGAGAACCGCGACGGCGTCAGCAATGCGCTGCTGGAAGGCTATGCCTACGACAAGACCGGCAACCGCACCAGCGCGACCGTCGGCGCGATCACCACGCCGTACAGCTATCCCGCCGGCAGCCACCGTCTCGACAGCGTCGGCGCCACCGCGCGCAGCTACGACAATGTGGGCAACACCACGCAGATCGGCGGCACAGCGAAGGAGTTCGTCTACAACGACCTGAACCGGATGAGCCAGTACCGCGAATCCGGCGTGGCAAAGATGAATTACGTCTACAACGGTCGCGGCGAGCAGGTGCGCAAGCATCTGGGCAGCAGCGACACCTACAGCGTCTACGATGAAGCCGGTCGCTGGGTCGGCGACTATGCAGGCAGCGGTTCACCGGTGCAGCAGATCGTGTGGTTCGGTGACCTGCCGATCGCGGTACTGGATGGCGCGTCCACCGCGCAGAAGCTGTATTACGTCGAAGCCGACATGCTCGGCACCCCGCGCGTGGTCGTGGATCCGCTGCGCGGTGCGACCGGCACCGCAGTGTGGACCTGGGATCTCGCGGGTGAAGCCTTCGGCAACACGGCGCCGAATCAGGATCCGGATGGCGACGCGACCGCCTTCGTGTTCAACATGCGCTTCCCGGGGCAGCGGTATGACGCGGCGAGTGGGTTGAATTACAACTACTTCCGGGATTATGACGCGGTGACTGGGCGGTATGTGGAGAGTGATCCGATTGGGTTGGGAGGAGGTGTAAGTACGTATAGCTATGCAACTGGTAATGGTCTGGTAACCATTGACCCGAGTGGTCTTGCTACATGCACTTACTGGATATCTTCTCGAAGGTTGATGTGCACTAGTGATTCTGGAGTAAGTGTAACTCTTGGGCCTGAGAATGTCTTTTCAGGGAATGGAGCCTGTAAAGACAATCCGGAGTGTGCTGATGTAAAAGATGAGGGCCCTGTTCCGCCAGGGAGTTACAGAATGATCGAGAGTGATAAATTTGGTGGGTCTTTCTGGCTTGATAATGGAGCATTGAGCAGGGCTTTATGTGGGATGGGCATTGGTCGTTGTGAATTTTTTCTTCATGCGGGCAGTATTTCTAACGGATGTATCACAGTCAGATTGGCTGATGAGAACACCAAGAAAGCTTGGGATGGTGTTAGGGCTGTTGTCAGAGATGCATCTTTCGACGTGCTGACGGTGGTTCCCTAGTATGCGCTTTATGGCCTGTATTGCGATATCATTTTTGTTTGGGGCTTTGGCTTCATTCTTATTTTTTCTTCTTATGCCGGCTGTGCACGAATCAAGGCTGCGCTATGAAATGAAGCCGGCTGTAAGGCTTATGAAAGCCGGGGAATTTCGTCGCGCTGCAGAAGTTTTGCAGCCTCTTGCTGAAGAAGGGAATCATTTCGCTCAGCGAGAGTTTGGTGTCATTTTAGCTCTTGGTGCTGGAGTTGATGAGGATTCGCAGAGAGCGATTGGGTTGCTGCGTAAGGCTGAGTGTAGGTGCGAGCCGGGTTCTGGTGAATTAAAGGTGGCGTTTGAATACAAAAATGGCGGCATGGTTGCGCCGGACGAAGCTTCTTATCGTCTTTGGCTCAGGCGTGCTGCTGATTCTGGAAATATCAAAGCACAAGAACTCTTTGGTAAGATGGAGTTGCAGGAGGATTGAGCGGGGCCTTGAGGGGAGGCTGTGTCAAACGAACTGCGTAACCTCGGTTTTCACAAGGCCGTAAAGCGTATATGGACTCCTCCCCGTTGCCAAGCGCTTTTTTGATGGTAATTCCTAAGCAAACCGGACCAAATCTGAGAGGATTTGGTCATGAAACGATGCCCCTCCTGTGAGGGTACCCGGCACTACCGGCTGTCCGACGGACGCCTGAAAGGCCGTAAGGCGCAATCGTAAGGCCGTAAAGGCCGTAAGGCGTAATCGTAGGGCGGCACCCGCGTAGCGGATGCCGCCGCATTCCGACGCCCGCACAACTCATTCGGTGAGATATGCGTCGCGTCACGGCGGGATCACCTGCGGTGGTCCCGCCCTACCATGGACTGTCGATTTTCTGGGTTTTCTGACGATGGTGCGGGATGTCGCCTGATGGGATGTCTGCTGCGTCGTGGGCATGATTGCCGCATGCCAAACTATCGACGCGATCGGACGCCTGGCGGCACATGGTTCTTCACGGTGAACCTGCTGCAGCGGCGCGGCAACGACTTGCTGACGGCAAACTTCGACTGCCTGCGAGACTGTATTGCGCTGGAGCGTGCGCGCCGGCCGTATTCCGTGATCGCATGGGTGGTCTTGCCTGAACATCAGCATTGCATTTGGCGACTGCCTGAAGGTGACGCGGATTACGCGACGCGCTGGCGCCGCATCAAGACAGATTTCAGCCGCCGCACGTCGAAAACGGAATATCGCTCATCGGTCAGGCGTGCGCGCGGGGAGCGGGGCATCTGGCAGCGACGCTACTGGGAGCATGCGATCCGTGACGAGATCGATCTGCGGCGGCATAACGACTACATCCACTTCAATCCGGTCAAGCACGGCCATGTGGATGCGGTGCGAGACTGGCCGTTCTCCTCTTTTCATCGTTACGTGCGTCGAGGGGAGTTGCCGGAGGATTGGGCGGGGCCTTGAGACTCGCCGCCGAGTCGGTTGCGTCGGCCGATCAAATGGCTGCAGCCAGCCGCCAATACTGCGCATTGAGCACGGCGACATGCCGCTGCAGATCCTCCAGCGATCCCGCATTGACGATCACGTCATCCGCGATCGCGAGGCGCTGCGCGCGCGTGGCCTGTGCGGCGATCATTCGCTCGGCGAGCGCGACGTCGATGCCGTCGCGCTGGATCAGCCGCTGCCGCTGCGTTTCGACCGGCACGTCGACGACCAGAATCCGCTGCAGCCAAGGATAGCTGGCACGTCCGCCGACTTCGGCGAGCAGCGGGATGGCCGCAATGGCGTAGGGGCTGGTCGCGGCTTCGCACTGCCGGACGAGCTGCTCGCGCACGCGCGGGTGGATGATGCCTTCGAGCTGTCGGCGCGTGTCGGCGTCGTCGAACACGCGCTTGCGCATCGCGGCACGATCGAGCTTGCCGTCGGCATCGAGGACATCGTGGCCGAAGGTGGCGACGATCTCAGCCAATCCGACGCTTCCCGGCGCGACCGCGTCGCGTGCGGCGATGTCGGCATCGGCGACCACGATGCCCAAGGCTTCGAACGCGCGCGTGACTGCGGTCTTCCCCGAGGCGATGCCGCCGGTCAGCCCGATGCAGTACGTCGCCATCGGCGGATCAGTAGGGGAGCACGCGCTGGTACAGGGCGAGCAGGTCGCCGCCCCAGAGGAAGACGATCCAGCCGGCGGCAGCCAGATAAGGCCCGAATGGAATCGGGATATTGTGGTCGCGGCCTTTCATGGCCAGCCAGATCGACCCGATGATCGCGCCGGCCATCGAGGCCAGCAGCACGGTTGGCAGCAGAGCCTTGTAGCCCGCCCAGGCGCCGAGCGCGGCGAGCAGCTTGAAGTCGCCGTGGCCCATGCCGACCTTGCCGGTCAGCTGCTTGTAGACCCAGTAGACCAGCCACAGCGAGACATAGCCGAGTACCGCGCCGGCGATAGCGGCCTTGGCGGGCACGAACAGGTTGTCGACGCTGGCGATCAGCCCGAGCCAGAGCAGGACGAGGGTGATCTGGTCGGGCAGCAGTTGCTTGCGCAGGTCGATGCCCGCGCCGGCGACCAGGAAACAGCTCAGCAGCGACGCGCCGAACCCCTGCCAGCCGAAGCCGAAGCGCCAGACGCAGGCGACCACCAGCAGCATCGTGAGCAGTTCGACCGCCGGATACTGGAACGAGATCGGCGTCCTGCACTTGCGGCACTTGCCGCCCAGCGCCAGCCAGCTGAACACCGGGATGTTCTCGTACCACGACAGCTTGTGCTGGCAGTGCGGACAGTGTGACGGCTCGACCACGATCCCCGGCGGCGGCGGATCGTACATGTCGTTGGGCAGTTCCAGCTCGTCGCGCGCGTCGCGTTTCCATTCCCACTCCAGCTTGCGCGGCAGGCGGAGGATGACGACGTTGAGGAAACTGCCCACGAGGAGGCCGAGCCCGGCCGCGATCGGATAACCGAGGGCCGGGTTCTGGTCGAGGAATGCCATCGATGCGTGAATCCGGTCGTTCGATCAGCCGATCGTGGCGGCGAGCTTGAAGATCGGCAGGTACATGCCGACGACCATGCTGCCCACGAGCACGCCGATGATCACCATGATCAGCGGTTCCAGCAGGCTGGTCAGCGCGTCGACCGCGTTGTTCACTTCCTGCTCGTAGAACTCGGCGACCTTGAACAGCATGGTGTCGAGCGCGCCCGCCTCTTCGCCGATCGCCGCCATCTGGATGACCATGTGCGGGAACAGGTTGGCCTGCTTCATCGCCATGTTGACCGGATAGCCGACCGACACGTCGTCGCGGATGCGCCACACCGCCTTCTCGTAGACCGCGTTGCCGGTCGCGCCGGCCACGCTTTCCAGCGCTTCCACCAGCGGCACGCCCGCGCGGAACGTCACCGCGAGCGTGCGCGAGAAGCGGGCGATCGCCGAGTTGTGCATGATCAGGCCGATCACCGGCACCTTGAGGATCAGCTTGTCGAGGGTATGGCGGAAGTTGGCGGAGCGCTTGTAGGCGAACACGAAGCCACCGAGCGTGCCGCCCACGACGAGCAGCATGAGCCACCACCATTCGACGAGGAACCTGGACATGCCCACGATCATCTGGGTGAAGGCCGGCAGTTCGGCGCCGAAGTTCTTGAAGACGTCCTCGAACTGAGGTACCACGTAGATCAGCATCACCGAGCTGACCAGCACCGCCACCACGATTACCATCGCCGGGTAGAACAGCGCCTTCTTGATCTTGCCCTTGAGGGTCTCGAGGTTTTCCTTGTAGGTCGCGATCGTGTCGAGCACGGTTTCGAGCACGCCGGCGGACTCGCCGGCGCGCACGAGGTTGCGATAGAGCTCGTCGAAGTAGATCGGGTGCTTGCACATCGCCTCATAGATCGACGAACCGCCCTCGATATCGGTGCGCACGGCCTCAACCAGGTTCTTCATGCGGACGTTCTTCTGTCCGTTGCCGATGATTTCCAGCGACTGCACCAGTGGCACGCCGGATTTCATCATCGTGGCGATCTGGCGACTGAAGATCGCGATGTCGCGGGCGCTGATCTTCTTGCCGGCCGCGCCGAACAGGGGCTTGGGCTTGGGCTTGACCACGGACGGCGTGATGCCGAGGCGGCGCAGCTCGGCGCGCAGCATGTTGGTGTTCTTGGCCTGCTGCTCGCCCTTCATCTTGACGCCGCGCTTGTCGGTGCCCTCCCAGACGTACATGGGCATCGTGTTGCCGGCGCGTTCGGCCGGAGCGTTCTTGGCGACGGTGCGGGAAGCGGCCATGGCTTTATTCCTTGGTGACGCGGTTGATTTCGGCGAGGCTGGTGAGGCCGTTGCGGACCTTGAGCAGGGCGGACTGGCGCAGGCTGTTGACGCCGGAAGCGCGGGCAGCCTCGGCGATCTGCATGGCGTTGCCGCCCTGCAGGATGATGGCCTGGATCTGTTCGGTCATCGGCATGACCTCGTAGATGCCGGTACGCCCCTTGTAGCCACCCGTGCAGTCGTTGCAGCCGACCGCTTCGTACAGTGTGATCCCGGCGCGAACCTCGTCGGTGGTGTAACCCTCGGCGAGCAGGGCGTGTTCGGGAAGGTGCTGTTCGCGCTTGCAGTTCGGGCACAGGCGGCGCGCAAGGCGCTGTGCGATGACCAGCGAGACCGAGGAGGTGATGTTGAAGGGCGCGATGCCCATGTTCATCAGTCGGGAAATGGTCTGCGGGGCATCGTTGGTGTGCAGGGTCGACAGCACCATGTGACCGGTCTGCGCGGCCTTGACCGCGATTTCCGCCGTTTCGAGATCGCGGATTTCGCCGACCATGATCACGTCCGGGTCCTGGCGGAGGAAACTGCGCAAGGCGGCGGCGAAGGTCATGCCGCGCTTGGCGTTCTGCTGCACCTGGTTGATGCCCGGCAGGCGGATTTCCACCGGGTCCTCCACCGTGGACACATTGCGTTCTTCTTCGTTGAGGATGCCCAGCGCGGTGTACAGCGAGACGGTCTTGCCGGAGCCGGTCGGGCCGGTGACCAGGACCATGCCGTAGGGTTTCTTGATCGCTTCGAGGAACAGGGTTTGCTGGTCGGGTTCGTAGCCGAGCTTGTCGATGCCCAGCTTCGCCGCGCTGCCATCAAGGATACGCAGCACGATCTTCTCGCCGAACAGGGTCGGCAGCGTGCTGACGCGGAAGTCGATCTGTTTGGTCTTCGACAGGTTGAGCTTGATGCGGCCGTCCTGTGGCACGCGCTTTTCCGCGATGTCGAGCTGCGACATCACCTTCAGGCGCGCGGCGATGCGCTGGCTCAGCTTCACCGGCGCCTTGGCGACCTGGCGCAGGATGCCGTCGATGCGCAGGCGAACCCGGTAGTCGGTTTCGTAGGGTTCGAAGTGGATGTCCGAGGCGCCGCGCTTGATCGCGTCGACCAGCACCTTGTTGACGAACTTCACGACCGGCGTGTCGTCGGTTTTCGCATCGACGCCGCTGTCGCCGCCGGTATCGTCGTCTCCACTGGACACGTCGAGATTGTCGAGGCCTTCGGCATCGTCCATGTCGCCCATCGAGTCGTTGGCGCTCAGCCACGACTCCATGGTGCGCTTGAGCGAGTCCTCGTCGATCAGGATCGGCTCGACCGCGAGGTTGGTGTGGAACTTGACTTCGTCGAGTGCGGCGGTATTCGTGGGATCCGATACACCAACGAACAGCCGACCGCCGCGCTTGAAGAGCGGAAGGACATGGTGCTTCTGCAGCAACTCGTCCTTGACCAGGCGGATGGCGCTCTGGCTGGCATCCATGACGGAAGGATCGAACAGCGGCATGCCGAACTCGATCGAGTTGGCGGCCGCCAATTGGGACGGCGTCACCAGCTTGTGTTCGCGCAGGTAGATCGCGATGGGCTTGCGCTCGCGCGTGGCGGCATCGAGCGCCTCGCGGGCAACGCCTTCTTCAAGTGCCCCGTCAAGCACCAGACGCCGGGCAATGCCGGTGATGCCGATCAGATTTGAAGTGTGCGCGACGTTCACTTTTGACGGCCCCATGCCCACTGATCCACGGTCGGATCATGCATTTACGACGATAACATCGAAAAGCCCGCAGGTGGAGGATGGCGGCCATCCCGGAATGGCCATTCGAGACTTGGCGCACAACCCCGATAAAGGCTCAGGGGCCGGTGCAGCCGTTTGGGCGATAGAGCGACGAGACGGTGGAGCTGCAATCCCAATGACCCTCGCTGGTGCGGGTCAACACCAGGTTCTCGCCGGCCACATTTGGATTGCCGGCCAGGACACAGGTGATGGTCTGGCCATTCGTGGCGGTCCAGGTGCCACCAGGCGTGATGCTGCTGCATCGAGCGGTGCTGGTGCTGAGGCCGATTTCCGTGGCACTGGCCGGGCTGCCCGTCTTCTCGCCGTTCTGGATGCCTTCCTCGAAGATCACGACTCCGCCGCGCAGATCGGCCAAGCCCGCCGACATCTGCGACTTCGCGACATAGATCTGGTAGGCGGGTAGAGCGATGGAGGCCAGGATGGCGATGATCGCAACCACGATCATCAGCTCGATGAGGGTGAAACCTTGCTGGCGCGGACGCGGACGAGACATGACGGTTCTCCGAGGATCAGGTCGCAACAGAGCAGGGGCTGGCAAGGACGGCATCAGTGGGCTGGAAGGAAAAGGGGTGCCGAAGCACCCCTTTCCCGCTCTCCAGATGACTCGCGCGTGCGTATCAGGTGCAGCCGTTCGGGCGGTGGCTGGTGTTGGTGATGTTCGTGGTGCAGGGCCACTGGCCGGTGGCGTTGCGGGTCAGGTTGATCAGCTTGCCCACAACGTTCGGGTTGCCCTTGAGGGTGCACTGGATCTTCTGGCTGTCGGCCGCGTCCCAGTTGCCCGTCACAGCGAAGGTGCAGCGCGGAGTACCGGCCGGGTCCAGACCGATATCGGCGGCGCTGGCGATTGCGCCGGTCTTCTCGCCGCCTTGGATGCCCTCTTCGAAGGCGGTCACGCCGCCACGGATGTCGGCGAGGCCGGAGGTGGCCTGCGACTTGGCGACATAGTTCTGGTAAGCCGGCAGGGCGATGGCGGCCAGGATGGCGATGATCGCGACCACGATCATGAGTTCGATCAGGGTGAAACCTTGCTGCTTCTTCATGGGAGATCCCTCGGGAGTGTTGGTGTTGCGAAGTGTTCACGTGCCCTCGGCCAGACGTGTCCGATTCCTTGGGCGCCCGTGCTGCCGAGCACGTGCAGGCGAAGCTTACGCATAAGCCATGCCAAATGGTGTGACGCGACTCCCGTCCCGGAGCTCCTCTTCATGTGAGAACCAGTGCTCATTTTATGGCGGGGCAGATTCTGACAAAAAACGTCAGATTGCTGACGGGCTGACAATTGCAGTCAATCGCGTGCCGACGGTCACATTCTTGGGCGTTCCATAGGTCATTGTCGATAAGATGTGACCAAGATCCTGTTTGTTGCAGTGCAGCAGGCGCGGTGCTTCGGATGGACCCGGATCGTTCCGACCTTTCGGCTATGCTTCACCTCGCATTCAAATAGATGAGTGGAGTTCGTACATGCAGATGCCCGTCGCCCGTCTTGAACGGATGCTGCTTCTTCTGTTCGTCGCGTCCGGTTTCGCGGGCCTCGTGTATCAGGCGATCTGGTCCCATTACCTGGGACTCGTGCTGGGGCATGCGGCCTATGCGCAGACGCTGGTGCTGGCGATCTTCATGGGGGGCATGGCTCTGGGGGCCTGGCTGGTGAGCGCCAGGGGCGGGCGCTGGACGGGGCTGATCCGGGCCTATGCGATCGTCGAACTGGTCATCGGTGTGACCGCCCTGGTCTTCCACCCGATGTTCGTCGGATACATGTCCCTGTCCCAGGACACGGTGCTGCCGGCGCTGCAGAGCGAGGCGGGCATCCGGGCCTGGCAATGGGGTACGGCGGCCTTGATGATCGCGCCGCAGAGCATCCTGCTGGGCATGACCTTCCCGCTGATGAGCGGTGGCTACCTGCGCGTGGCGCCAGGCCAGGATGGCCAGATTCTGGGCGGCCTGTACTTTACGAACAGCATCGGCGCGGCCGCCGGTGCGCTGGTCGCGACCTTCCTGCTGCTGCCCTGGATCGGCATGCCCGGGGCGATCCTCGTGGCCGGCGTCATCAATGTGCTGGTCGGGCTGCTGGCGTGGCGTGTTTCGATGCGTGCCGAAGCCGTCGGGCCGGCGCCTGAAGCAGTGGCGACGATCGTGCCGGAGGCCCGAACGCTGGAACCGGTGGATCGCAAGTCGCTGGATCGCTTTTCGACCGTCGTCCTCTTCGTTGCGATCGTGTCCAGCGCGAGCTCGTTCGTGTACGAGATCGGCTGGATCCGCATGTTGAACCAGGCGCTGGGCACGACGGTGCATTCGTTCGAGCTGATGCTCTCTGCCTTCATCCTGGGCCTGGCGTTCGGCGGACTGTGGGTGCGCAAGCGCAGCGCGAGGATCGTGGATCCGGTGAACGCCGCCGGCTGGGCGCAAGTGTTGATGGGCTTGGCGGCGTTGGTGTCGTTGCCCTTGTTCGCCAACAGCTTCGCTTGGGTCGGCTGGCTGATGAAGTGGCTTCCCAAGACAGATGCCGGCTACGATTTGTACGCTTTAGGCAGTGCGGCGATCTCTCTAACCATCATGTTCCCGGCTGCATTCTTTGCGGGCATGACGCTGCCGTTGTTCACGATGGCATTGCTGCGACGAGGGGCAGGCGAGCGAAGCATCGGGCGCATCTACGCGGCGAACACGCTTGGGGCGATCGCTGGCGTAATGCTCGCCGTGCATGTGCTGATCCCGTTGATGGGTGTTCGTCTCGCCGTCACCCTCGCGGCCTTGACCGATATTTTGCTCGGGCTTGTGCTGCTGCGCGGTTTCGTCAGGGCATACCGCCCGCGGCCCTATTTCGCAGCATTGCTCGCCACGCTGTGCATCTGCATGTTCAGCTTGATGCTCGGTGCTCCCGATCCCAAGGAGCAGGCCTCCGGCGTCTTCCGTTACGGCAAGCAAAGGCTTGGCGATCTTGCGGATGTGAGATTCCTTCGTGACGGAAAGACGGCGACTGTGTCCTTCTACACCCAAGGCGCAATGGGCACCATCGCCACCAACGGAAAGCCGGATGCATCGATCAACCTCGCCGTAGGCGAGCCGATGGATGACGAATACACGATGGTCATGGCCGCTAGCCTGCCGCTGGCCTTGCATCCGGAACCGGAGCGCATCGCAATCATCGGCTGGGGGTCTGGTTTAACCACGCACACCATGCTCGGCAGTAGCGTGCCGAAAGGGGTCGATACGATCGAGATCGAACCTGCAATGGTCGAGGGCGCGCGTCTATACGGCGATAGCGTTCGTCGCGCGTACTCCGATCCAAGAGGGCATCTGCGTGTAGACGATGCCCGTACATATTTCTCTGCCAGTGCCAAACGTTACGACGTGATCGTATCCGAGCCGTCGAACCCATGGGTCAGCGGCGTTTCCAGCCTCTTCACGCGCGAGTTCTACCGGTTCCTCGGCAAGCACCTGAACGAACGCGGCATCCTCGTGCAGTGGATCCAGACATACGAGTTGAACGATAAGCTCTTCTATTCGATGGTCGCAGCGCTGATCGAGGAGTATCCGTACGTCCATGCATATCTGACGAATTCGGCGGATGTCATCTTCATCGCATCCTACTCGCCGATCCCGGCATTCAATCCGATGCGTCTCGAGGAAATGCCGCTTGCGGCGGATCTGAAGCGCACCAGCCTTGCCGGGGTGGGGGATCACCAGGTGCGGCGTTTCGCCGATCGCAAAGTGCTGAAGGGACTGGTCGAATTGTTCGATGCGCCCATCCATACGGACTACCTGCCGAGTGTCGCTCTGTATGCGCCACGTTCGCGTTTCAAAGGCGAATCCGTGCTCAGCGTGAGCACGCTGATGGGCGTGGGTATGCCGGTGCTGGAAATGACCGGTGGTCGGCGTCCAGTGGCGGTGGCCGCAGAGGTGGCTGCGACAGACGCGAGTCCGGCGGCGAAGGATCATGTCAATGCGCGTCGCGTACGAGAAGTATTGTTGGGTATCGGTGCAGGCAAGGGCCTTGAAACGCCCATCATCGAAAAGCTGAAGCTGCTGCAGGATCCGTCAACGCCACTTCCTGCATGGCTGGATGCGGCATCAGTGATTGCTGACTTCAGCATCGGTTACCTCACGCCTGCAGATTTGCAGGGGGTCTGGATCGAGCCGGTCTGGGTGGGTGATCGAGCCGCAGATCCGAAGGTCGCGGCGCTGCTGTCGGCATATGCCGCGACGTCTCGTCGTGATCCGGGTGCGATGTCAGTCACCGGTGTTGCGGGTTTGAAGGCGCTGTCGTCGAAGGAAGTTCCGAATCTCGTGCGCGATCACTTGCTGGTCATTGCAATGCTGGGTGAGATTGGTGAGGGCGATGTTGCCCGCGTTCGCAAGCTGGAGGACGCATATGGTCCTTCAGTGAGGGTCAGCAACAGTTTCTATGGCCTGGCGCGTGCATACCTGTCTGCTTGGGCGGCAGCCAACGCCAAGCCCGCGGGCTGAGCCTGCCTCCTACAGAAACATCACTACATGCGACAGGCCATGACCATCGGTCAGGGCCTGTCGCGCGCGACAGAAGCCGTTGCGGTTCATGAATCCGGGGCACGCGTGTCAACATGGCGCGCGCGCAGTGCCGCATCGAATATCGGCCAGGGATCGATGCCGACGAATTCGACGATCGCGCCATTATGGCGCTCGACCAGAACGCCTGCGCTGCCGCGCGAGGACTTGAGCGGCAGCAATGCGAGCGTGTCCAGGTTGCCGTGTCGCCGGGCCATGCGCTGCAGGATCGCGCGGCTGTCCCGAGGCGCCAGCAGCAGTGCATCTTTCACGGGAATGGCTGCGGTCATCGGATCGCGGTTCGGACCGGGGTAAGCGCGATACTTGGACGGCTGCACATGGATATCGAGTCCCGTCATCGCTTCGATCATCGCCTCCATGCGGGCCTTGGGATCCTCCGGCAGCGGTGCGGCCACCTGGCGCGCCCCCAGCCACGGCGCGTCACGGTACTCGGGGTCTGCCTTCGCGGCGCTGGCAGGGTCGATCTCGTTGGCGAAGACCAGATGGAAGCGATCCGTGGTCGCCACGATGTAGGCCGGGCGCGACTGCCAGATCGTGTGCAGGCCGAAGGCCAGTGCGGCCACTTGCAGGATGACAATCACGACGAGATCGAATTTCAGGCCTTTCTTGCCGGGGCGGTAGATGATCAGCGTCAGCAGGGGACCCAGGACCAGATCGACGCCGGCCAGCACGGCGAGCAGTGGGCCGGCTTTCGCCATGCCGAACAGGGCAGGGGGGTACCAGCGGAACAGGATGATCGCGAAGAGGCCGGCGAGAACGGCGAAGCTGATGGAGAAGTGGAATGCGGAGGCTTTCCAGCGGGTCATGGCTGCGAGGCGACAGAGGGGCTGCGCGTGATTATGCGCAGCCCAAGGCCGGCGGCAAGCCGGCATGCTCCAGGGCCGGCGTGTTTTCCGGGCATGTTCTCCGGATTACTCGATCCCCAGTTTCTTCAGCTTGTAGCGCAGGGCGCGGAAGGTGATGCCCAGCGCGGCGGCGGTCTTGGTCTTGTTGTAGCGGTGCTCCTGCAGCGCCTGCTGGATGGCGTTGCGCTCGATTTCCTCGATGAACGAGGGCAGGGCGGCGGTGCCGGTATCGCGGGGCGGCACGCCTTGGGCGGTGGGTGCCGCAGGGGGCGTCACGGATGCCGGCGGCGGTGCGAATGAGGCCGGGGCTGGTGTCTGGGCGGCAGCGGGGGGCGGTGGCGTGGTGGCATGGGGCAGGCGCAGGTCCTGCGCATCGATGCTGTCGCCGTCGGCCATCGCCAGGGCGCGTTCGAGGATGTTCTCGAGTTCGCGCACGTTGCCCGGGAACGGGTACACCTCAAGCGTGGCGAGGGCGTCGCGCGACAGGACGGGGGCGCGGCGCTTCATGGCGTAGGCCAGGCGCTTGAGGATCGCCTCCGACAGCAGGGGCAGGTCGCCGGTGCGCTCGCGCAGCGGCGGTACGTCCAGCTCGATCACGTTGATGCGGTAGAACAGGTCGTGGCGGAACTTGCCTTCCGCGACCAGGACGTCCAGGTCCTTGTGGGTCGCGGAGAGGATGCGCACGTCGACCGCGGCCTCGGCGTTGGCGCCGACCGGGCGCACGGTCTTTTCCTGGATCGCGCGCAGCAGCTTGACCTGCATCGCCAAGGGCAGCTCGGCGACCTCGTCGAGGAACAGGGTGCCGCCGTCGGCGACCTGGAACAGGCCGAGCTTGTCGGT
Organism: Lysobacter sp.; assembly: GCA_019634715.1. Taxonomy (GTDB): domain Bacteria; phylum Pseudomonadota; class Gammaproteobacteria; order Xanthomonadales; family Xanthomonadaceae; genus Lysobacter_I. The sequence goes on along the minus strand of JAHCAU010000009.1, from coordinate 33,698 downwards.
GTGCGCGCCGGTGAAGCTGCCCTTCTTGTGGCCGAAGAATTCGCTTTCCATCAGTTCCGACGGGATCGCGCCGCAGTTCACCGGCACGAAGGGGCCGGCCGCGCGCGAACCCTGGGCGTGGATGGTGCGGGCGACCAGCTCCTTGCCGGTGCCGGATTCGCCGCTGATGTGCACGGGCGCCTGGCTGCGCGCGACCTTGGTGATCGTGTCGCGCAGGCCGACCATCGCGGGCGAGTCGCCGAGCAGCAGCGACGTGCCTTCGGGGTTGGCCTGGCGACGGGTGTTCAGGTCCAGCGCCTGGCGGACCAGGCCGCGGAGCACGGTCAGGTCCACGGGCTTGGTGACGAAGTCGAAGGCGCCGCTCTTGAGCGCTTCCACCGCGGCCTCGACGTTGCCGTAGGCCGTGATCACCGCGACCGGGGTGGTCGGGAAGCGGGTGGCGATCTCCGAGACCAGGTCCAGGCCCGAGCCGTCGGGCAGGCGCATGTCGGTCAGGCACAGGTCGTAGGCGACCGTGCTCAGCATTTCCCTTGCCACGGCGAGATTCGGGGCCGTATCGGTCCGAAGTCCCATGCGGCCCAGCGTTACCACCAGAAGCTCGCGGATGTCGTGTTCATCATCGACGATCAGCGCGCTGCGTTGCTCAGACATAGTGCCCTCCTGCGTCAACTTTAGCCCATTTGCGGCAGTCACAACAGCCGCTCATCCGGGAACGGGCTAGGCAGGGAGCAGGGAGTGCTGGCCCGGCATCGTGATCCGGAAGCAACAGCCGCCACCAGGCAGGGGCACGTAGTCCAGCGAGGCGCCATTGGCGCGGCACAGTTCCCGCGCGATGTACAGGCCGAGGCCGGTACCGTGTTCGGACGTGGTGAAGAACGGCCGGAACAACTGCGGCACGACCGATTCCGGGATGCCCGGGCCGCGATCGATCACATCGATCACGGGCGTTTCGTCGAGACGGTAGGCGTGCAGGGTGATACGCGCTGGCTGCCCCGGCATGTGCCCGTGGCGACGGGCATTCTGCACCATCGCGGTCAGCACCTGGTGCAGGTGGCGCGAATCGACCAGCGCCGAGACCAGCGGCTGGCTGACGGCCAGCGAGATGTTGTCGGTTTCGTCGGGCACGCTCTGCCTGAATTCGTCGATGAAATTGCGCAGGAACGCGACCAGCTCCAGGTGCTCGGCGGTGGCGCGCTCGCGCCGGGCGAGGCCGAGCACGCTTTCGACGATGGTGTTGGTGCGCATGCACTGCTGCAGGATGATCTGCACCATGCGCCGGTCGACATCGGGCAACTCCTTCGACTCCTCCAGCAACTGCGCGGCATAGCTGATCGCCGCCAGCGGGTTGCGGATCTCGTGCGCGAGGCTGGCCGAGAAGCGGCCCATCGCCGCCAGCGTGAGCGACTCGGCGCGGCGCGACACCAGCGAGGTGTCGTCGAGGAAGATCAGGGTGTTGTCGCTGTTGGCCAGCAGGCGCGCGAAGCGCGGGACGACCTCGAACTGGTCGCCGCCCAGGCGCAGCGGGGTGTCGTTGGTCAGGCCGTTGCGGAGCCATTCGCTCAGGCGCAGCGCAAGTTCGGGCGCGGCCTCGGCCAGGTTGCGGGTGCCGGCCGCGCCCTCGCCGAGCAGCAGCATGGCCGCTTCGTTCGCCAGGCTGATCTGCGCTTCGCGGTCGACAAGCAGCACGCCGGTGCGCATGCGGCGGATGATCAGTTCGTTGACTTCGGCCAGGCGGATGGCATCGGCGCCGCGCTGCTCCGCCAGGGCTTCGGTCGCGCGCATCTGGTTGCGGAGCTGGTGGGTCAGCGCGGCGATCGCAAGATAGCTGACGGTGAACATCATCAGCTCGGCGAACGGCCGCGAGGATTGCTGCTCGACCAGCAGCGTCCAGAGGAAGGCCGTCGTCAGCCCGGCACCGGCCATGACCGCGATGCCCAGCGCCGCGCGCAGCGACAGCAGCAGCGACGATGCGCCGACGTGGAACAGCAGCATCAGGGCGACGCCGGCCGTCGCGGTGGGCGCGGCGTGCGCGACGAGCGAGGCGACGAGCACGTCGATGCTGATGCCGACGAGGGTGGGGAGGGCGAGGTTGCGTGCGCGCCGCGCCAGCACGAACAGCCCGATCGAGGCGACGAGGTAGACGATGGCGATGATGGCCAGTTGCGCCTCGTGCCCCGGCTTGGGGTCCAGCGCCGCGACCGGACCGAAGGTCAGCGTGACCAGGACGCCGGCCTGCAGCACCCGGTAGAGCGAGAACAGGGACAGTTCCCGGTGCTGGTAGTCGGGCGTGGCCGGGCTGGGCGTGGGGCTGCGGCTCAAACGGCGGGTCCGGGGAGGCGTCGGGCCAGTATAGGCGGCCCGACGCCTTGCGCGCGCGGCTCCGACCAAGGTCCGGGGTAGCCCCCGGCCGATCCATGGGCGACAATATCGGCCTGTCCGCGGCGATCCGGGTCTTTCCGGCGACGCGGCTCCCCGCACCGGGTGCGGCACGTCTTTTCCCGTATGGAACCCACATGAATTTCCACGAATACCAGGCGAAGCAGTTGTTTGCCGACTACGGCATTGCGGTACCGGCCGGGCGCGTCGCGCGTACCCCCGAAGAGGCGGTCGATGCCGCCAAGGCCATCGGCGGCGACTTCTGGGTCGTCAAGGCCCAGATCCACGCGGGCGGCCGCGGCAAGGCCGGCGGCGTCAAGCTCGCCAGGAGCTACGACGAAGTGCGCGACTACGCCAAGGGCATGCTCGGCACGAAGATGGCCACCTACCAGACCGCCGGCGTCGAGCTGCCGGTCGACAGCGTGCTGGTGACCCAGGCCACCGACATCGCCAAGGAACTCTACCTGTCGGTGCTCGTCGACCGCAGCAGCAAGTCCATCACCTTCATCGCCTCGGCCGAAGGCGGCATGGACATCGAGCAGGTCGCGCACGAGAAGCCCGAAGCCATCCAGACGCTGCACGTGAACTACGTGCAGGGCCTGCAGCCCTACCAGTGCCGCGACCTCGGCTTCGCCATGGGTCTCGACGCCAAGCAGGTCGGCCAGCTGAGCAAGATCATGCTGGGCCTGTACAAGCTGTTCAACGAGAAGGACCTGGCGCTGGTCGAACTGAACCCGCTGGCGATCCTCACCGACGGCAACCTCGCCGTGCTCGACGGCAAGATCAACTCCGACGACAACGCGACCTTCCGTCATCCGGAACTGGCCGCGATGCGCGACATTCGCCAGGAAGACGAGACCGAGGTCAAGGCCAGCCAGCACGACCTCAACTACGTCACGATGGACGGCAACATCGGTTGCATGGTCAACGGCGCCGGCCTTGCGATGGCGACGATGGACGTCATTTCGCTCAACGGCGGTTCGCCGGCGAACTTCCTCGACGTCGGCGGCGGCGCCACCAAGGAGCGCGTGACCGAAGCCTTCAAGCTCATTCTGTCGAGCGACAAGGTCAAGGCGATCTTCGTGAACATCTTCGGCGGCATCGTCCGCTGCGACATGATCGCCGAGGGCATCATCGCCGCGGTGAAGGAAGTGGACGTGAAGGTGCCGGTGATCGTGCGCCTCGAAGGCACGAACGTCGAAGCCGGCAAGGAACTCCTGAAGAATTCCGGCCTGGCCATCACCCCCGCCGACGACATCAACGACGGCGCCAAGAAGGCCGTCGCGGCCGTCGCCGCCTGATCCAGGACGAGAGGAAATAACGTGAGCGTTTTGGTCAACAAGAACACCAAGGTCATCGTCCAGGGCTTCACCGGCCAGCAGGGCACCTTCCACGCGCAGCAGATGCTCGACTACGGCACCCAGGTCGTGGGCGGCGTCACCCCGGGCAAGGGCGGCACGCAGCACATCGGCCTGCCGGTCTTCAACACCGTCGCCGAGGCCGTGAAGACCACCGGCGCCGACGCCTCGGTCATCTACGTGCCGCCGCCGTTCGCGGCCGACGCGATCCTCGAAGCGGCCGATGCCGGGATCAAGGTCATCGTCTGCATCACCGAAGGCATCCCGGTGCTGGACATGCTTCGCGTGAAGAACACGCTGAAGGGCTATCCGGACGTCGTGCTGATCGGCCCGAACTGCCCCGGCGTGATCACCCCGGGCGAGTGCAAGATCGGCATCATGCCGGGCCACATCCACATGCCGGGCAAGATCGGCATCGTCTCGCGCTCGGGCACGCTGACCTACGAAGCCGTGAAGCAGACCACCGACGCCGGCCTCGGCCAGTCGACCTGCATCGGCATCGGCGGCGATCCGATCAACGGCACCAACTTCATCGATGCGCTGAAGCTGTTCCAGGACGACCCGCAGACCGAAGGCATCATCATGGTCGGCGAAATCGGCGGTTCGGCCGAGGAAGAAGCGGCCGAGTTCATCGCCAGGCACGTGACCAAGCCGGTGGTCGGCTTCATCGCGGGCGCCTCGGCGCCTGCCGGCAAGCGCATGGGCCATGCCGGTGCGATCGCTTCGGGCGGCCAGGGCACGGCGGAAGGCAAGTTCGCCGCGATGGAGAAGGCCGGCGTCACCACCGTGCGTTCGCCGGGCGACCTCGGCGCCGCGATCGCGAAGCGCCTGGCGAAGTAATTCCCGCGACATCGCCGTGACAGGACGAAAGGCCGCTTGCGCGGCCTTTCGTCGTTTCGGGGCGCCGCGTCAGGCAGGCTCCGCCATTGCGGTCGGTATCCGTTGCGCTTCGGCACGAAGCCCGCGAGCCACCGCGACCATGATCTCCAGCGCCGCGCGCGTTTCCGGCCACTGGCGCGTCTTCAGGCCGCAGTCCGGGTTCACCCACAACTGCGCGGCGGGCACCACGTCGCACGCGCGGTCGACGAGGGCGCGCATCTCGTCGCCGTCGGGCGCGCGCGGCGAGTGGATGTCGTACACGCCCGGACCGATGTCGTTCGGGTAACGGAACTTCGCGAAGGCATCGAGCAGTTCCATCCTCGAACGCGAGGTCTCGATCGAAATCACGTCGGCGTCCATCGCGGCGATGGCGTCGATGATGTCGTTGAACTCGGAGTAGCACATGTGGGTGTGGATCTGGGTGTCTTCGGCGACATCGGCGCAGGACAGGCGGAAGCAGTCCACCGCCCAGCGCAGGTAGTCGTCCCATGCGTCGCGGCGCAGCGGCAGGCCCTCGCGGAACGCCGGCTCGTCGATCTGGATCGCGCGGATGCCGGCTTTCTCCAGGTCGAGCACTTCATCGGCCAGGGCCAGTGCGAGTTGCCGGCACACGTCCTCGTGCGGCAGGTCGTCGCGGACGAACGACCAGCGCAGGATCGTCACCGGCCCGGTGAGCATGCCCTTCACCGGCCTGTCGGTGAGCGATTGCGCATGCGCGGACCAGCGCACCGTCATCGGCGCCGGGCGCGCCACGTCGCCGAACAGGATGGGTGGCTTCACGCAGCGCGTGCCGTAGCTCTGCACCCAGCCCGAGCGTGTGAAGACGAAGCCATCGAGCAGTTCGCCGAAGTACTCGACCATGTCGTTGCGTTCGAACTCGCCGTGGACCAGCATGTCGAGGCCGATCTCTTCCTGGAAGCGGATGCAGGCTTCGGTTTCCGCGGCGATGAAGGCGTCGTAGACGTCCTGCGCGACCTTGCCGGCCTTGAATTTCGCGCGCATTTCGCGCACGTCGGGCGTCTGCGGGAAGGAGCCGATCGTCGTGGTCGGGAAGGCCGGCAGACGCAGCGCCGAAGACTGCCGCAGCTTGCGCTCGGCATGGCTGCGGCTGCGCGTCGATGCGCGCGAGCGGCTCGCTGTGACCCGTGCGGCGACGTCGGGGCGATGCACCTTCGGCGAGGCGCGGCGCGAGGCCTGCGCCTCGCGTGCGCGCTGCAGCGACGCTTCCGCGTGCGGCAGCCCATCCAATGCATCGGCCAACGTACGCAGTTCGCCGACCTTCTGCAGCGCGAAGGCGAGCCAGCCGGCGATGTCCTCCGGCAATCCGCGTTCCACGGACAGGTCGATCGGGACATGCAGCAGCGAGCACGAGGGCGCGATCTGCACGCGGTCGCGGCCGAGTGCTGTCGCCGCGTATTTCGCCAGCACCAGCGCGTCGTCGAGGTTCGCGCGCCAGATGTTGCGACCATCGACCAAGCCGAGGCTGAGCACGCGGTCGTTGCCGGCATCGGAAAAGCCCGCACGCAGCACGCGGTCGAGCTGCGCCTTGCCCCGCACCAGGTCCAGGTGCAGGCCGTCCACCGGCAGGCGCGCCACCAGGTCGGTGTTCTCGCCGAGCGATTCGAACCACGCGGTCAGCATCAGTTTCGGCCGGCGCGCATCGCGCAGGACGCGATACGCGTGCTCGTATGCGGCCTGCACGTCGGGCGTGGCGTCGAGAACGAGGCAGGGCTCGTCGATCTGCACCCATCCGGCGCCGAGGTCGTGCAGGCGTTCCAGCAGCGCGGCATAGACCGGCAGCAGGCGGTCGAGCAGGGCGAGGCGGTCGCTGCCGTCGACGGTCTTCGACAGCAGCAGGAAGCTCACCGGCCCGAGCAGCACCGGGCGCGCGTCGTGGCCGGCCGCCTTCGCTTCGAGGAATTCCGCGACCGGCTTGTCGCCGCGCAGCGCGAAGCGCTGGTCGCGATGCAACTCCGGCACGAGGTAGTGGTAGTTGGTGTCGAACCACTTGGTCATTTCCAGCGCGCGCAGGTCGTGGCCATCGCGCTGCAGGCCACGCGCCAGCGCGAAGTACCCGGCCAGCGGGTCGGCATCGGCCAGCGCACGGTAGGCGTCGGGAATGGCGTCGAACAGGAAGGCGGTGTCGAGCACGTGGTCGTACAGCGAGAAGTCGTTGCAGGGCACGACATCGGCGCCGGCTTCGCGCTGCTGCTGCCAGTGGCGGTGGCGCAGCGCGAGTGCGGTGTCGAGTACGGCCTGGCGGTCGCTTCGGCACTGCCAATAGGCTTCCAGGGCTTGCTTGAGTTCGCGGCGGATGCCGATGCGCGGGAATCCGAGCGTGGTCACGGTGGTCATGGATGTTGTCCTCATCGTCATGCGGTGCGGATGAGGAACGAAGGCGGTGCGCGTGCGCCTCCCTTGCGGGCGACGAACGTGCGGGCGACCTTCGCCCCCTCGGGCGAGCCGGCCGTGCGCGGGCATGCGCACGGTCCAGGTCAGGCGGCGCGCATGGGCGCGCCGGCCGGGGGCAGGTCTTCGGGCTGATGGGCACGCGACCGAGTCGCTCCTACTGCGCGTCGCTTCCCGGCCGGGACCCGTTGCGGGCCTGGCCAGTGCTGATGACGCGGGTCGTTCCCAATCACCGCTGCGGGGCAGCGCCGGAATGGCGTCCGAGGACGCGCACCGGCTTCCCTTTTAATTCCATCGCTCCATGTGGATGGAGAGATGGAAACCTTCGGCGGGCGCACGATAGGCCCAGGCCACGCCTCGCGTCAAGGCTCGCCTCGTTCCAGGGAGGAGCTGATTCGAGTCGCTTGTCAAGCCTCCCGGCATCAACATTTAGTGTTGACCGCGCAAGGCAAGCCCATTATGTTGTGCCCGTCGATGGTGCCTGCTCCTCGCCTGGAGCGGGCTGAAATGGGAACCCGGTGCGGCGGACGACTTCGGTCGACGGCCAATTCCGGGGCTGCCCCGCAGCGGTAACTGGGAACGACCCGCGTCAATGGCACTGGCCATGCCCCGCAACGGGGCGCCGGCTGGGAAGCGACGCGCAGTAGGTGCGACCACCGGTCGCGCGCCCATGAGCCCGAAGACCTGCCTCGACCGGCGCTCGCGCGCCGTCTGGCCAACCGTCTCCGCGGGGAGCGCAGGTCGAGGCAGCACGATGACGTCCATCCGGGCGCCGTGTCGCCGTCGATCCCGCTGTCCGCGTCGACGCAGGCTCGCCCGAGGGGGCGAGGGCCGGTGTCGTCGAGGGCTTCCGATCCGGTCGATGCGATCCGGAGGCTGCACGATCCACCGCTTTCGCTTTCTCTCCATTCGCCACCGGGAGAGACCGATGACCACCGACACCATCCTCCACACTGCCGTCGACAGCACGACGCGCGCCACGCCGGGCGCGCCCGCGTCCTCCCCCGACGCCGTGCAGACCGGCTTCGCCCTGACGCCGCCGCATGCGCCGAACACGATGGCCATCACCAAGCGCGACGGCCGCCGCGAGCCGGTCGACGTCGGCAAGATCGTGCGCGCGGTGCAGCGCTGCTGCGACGGCCTGGACGACATCGACCCGATGCGCGTCGCGCTGAAGACCATCGCCGGCATCTACGACGGCGCGACCACGCGCGAGCTGGACGAACTGTCGATCCGCACCGCCGCCGCGTTCACCGCCGACGAGCCCCAGTACGCGCGTCTGGCCGCACGCCTGCTGTCGGGCTACATCGACAAGGAAGTCGCGGGGCAGGGCGTGCATTCGTTCTCGCAGTCGATCGCGCTGGGCGCGGAACTCGGGCTGATCAACGACCGCGTGCGCCAGGCGGTGGAAACCCATGCGCGCAAGTTCAACGACGCGATCGACATCGCGCAGACCCGGCGCTTCGAATACTTCGGGCTGCGCACGCTCTACGACCGCTACCTGCTGAAGCATCCGCAGCGGCGCACGGTCATCGAGACGCCGCAGCACTTCTTCATGCGCATCGCGGTCGCGCTGACCGAGACGCCGGGCGAGGCGCTGGAACTCTACCGGCTGATGTCGTCGCTGGACTACATTCCCAGTTCGCCGACGCTGTTCAACTCGGGGACGCGCCATGAGCAGCTGTCCTCCTGCTTCCTGCTGGATTCGCCGCAGGACTCGCTGGCCGACATCTACGCACGCTACGGCGACGTGGCGCAGCTGTCGAAGTTCTCCGGCGGCATCGGCCAGTCGTACTCGCGCATCCGCTCGCGCGGCGCGCTGATCCGCAGCACCAACGGGCGCAGCAACGGCATCGTGCCCTGGCTGAAGACGCTGGACGCGTCGGTCGCGGCGGTGAACCAGGGCGGCAAGCGCAAGGGCGCGGCCTGCATCTATCTCGAAACCTGGCATGCCGACATCGAGGAATTCCTCGAACTGCGCGACAACACCGGCGACGAGATGCGACGCGCCCACAATCTCAATCTCGCCAACTGGGTGCCGGATCTGTTCATGCGTCGCGTCGAGAGCGACGGCGACTGGTCGCTGTTCGATCCGAACGCCGTGCCGGAGTTCGTCGACCTGTGGGGCGAAGCCTTCGAGCGCGCCTACGCGCAGGCCGAGCAGCAGGGGCTTGCGGCGCGCACGGTCAAGGCGCGGGACCTGTACGCCCGGATGATGAAAGTCCTCGGCGAAACCGGCAACGGCTGGATGACCTTCAAGGACGCGTCGAACCGCACCTGCAACCAGGTCGGCCCGGGGCGCACCGTGCACCTGTCGAACCTGTGCACCGAGATCATCGAGGTCACTTCGTCGGAAGAAACCGCGGTCTGCAACCTCGGCTCGATCAATCTCGCGCAGCACCTGGCCGGGGACGAGCGCGGCGGATACGTCTTCGACTTCGACAAGCTCGCCGAGACCGTGCGCGTCGCCGTGCGCCAGCTCGACCGGGTGATCGACCTGAATTTCTATCCGATCGAATCCACGCGCCGTTCCAACCTGCGCTGGCGCCCGGTCGGCCTGGGCGTGATGGGACTGCAGGACGTGTTCTTCCGCATGCGACTGCCCTTCGACTCGGCCGAGGCGCTGGCGCTGTCGACCCGCATCGCCGAGCGCATCTACCTGCATGCGCTGGAAACCTCGTGCGAGCTTGCCGAGCAGCATGGCGCGCACCCGGCCTATCCGGACACCCGCGCCGCCCTCGGTGCGCTGCAGTTCGACCTGTGGGGCGTGACGCCATCCGAGCAGGCGGCCTGGGCGGCGCTGAAGCCGCGCATCGCCGCGCACGGCCTGCGCAACTCGCTGCTGATCGCGATCGCGCCGACCGCGACGATCGCCTCCATCGCCGGCTGCTACGAATGCATCGAGCCGCAGGTCAGCAACCTGTTCAAGCGCGAGACGCTGTCGGGCGACTTCCTGCAGATCAATCGCTACCTGGTGTGGGAACTCAAGCGTCTCGGCCTGTGGACCGATGCCACGCGCGACGCGATCAAGCTCGCCGAAGGTTCGATACAGGGCATCGACGGCATTCCGGATCTGCTGAAGTCGGTGTACCGCACCGCTTGGGAACTGCCGCAGAAGGCGCTGATCGATCTCGCCGCCGCGCGAGGTCCGTACCTCGACCAGTCGCAGTCGCTCAACCTGTTCATGGAAAGCCCGAACATCGGCCGCCTGTCGTCGATGTACATGTACGCCTGGAAGTCCGGACTGAAGACGACCTACTACCTGCGCTCGCGGCCGGCCACCCGCATCGCCAAGGCGACGGTGGCGGCGCAGCCGGCGTACACGCCGCAGGAGGCGCTGGCCTGCTCGCTGGAAAACCCGGAAGCCTGCGAGGCGTGCCAGTAGGGTGGCTCGAGCCTGCCGGGCTTGTCTGACCATCTTGTAGAGCGGATCGAAGATCCGCTAGCCAACTTTCCGGAAGCGGTGCAGCGGATCTTCGATCCGCTCTACAGCATCGCTTCCACCAATCCTCCCTCGCACAGCGGGGAGGAGGAGAACACCATGACCACGCAACATCTGCTCGATCCCGGCTTCGCGCTCACCCTGCGGCCGATGCGTTACCCGGCCTTCTACGAGATGTACCGCGACGCGATCCGCAACACCTGGACGGTGGAGGAAATCGATTTCGGCATCGACCTCAACGACCTTCAAACCAAGCTGGCGCCGGCGGATCGCCACCTGATCGAGCGCCTGGTCGCGTTCTTCGCCACCGGCGACAGCATCGTCTCCAACAATCTCGTGCTGAACCTCTACCGGCACATCAACGCGCCGGAAGCGCGGATGTATCTGTCGCGCCAGCTGTACGAGGAAGCGCTGCACGTGCAGTTCTACCTCACGCTGCTCGATGCCTACATCCCGGATCCGCAGCGCCGCAACGACGCCTTCGCCGCGATCGAGACCATCCCCTCGATCCGCGCCAAGGCCGACTTCTGCTTCCGCTGGATGGATTCGGTGCAGTCGCTGGATCGGCTGGAGACGCGCGAGCAGCGCCGGCAGTTCCTGCTGAACCTGATCTGCTTCGCCTGCTGCATCGAGGGCCTGTTCTTCTTCGCCGCGTTCGCCTACGTCTGGTTCCTGCGCTCGCGCGGCCTGCTGCCCGGTCTCGCCGCGGGCACCAATTGGGTGTTCCGCGACGAATCGGGCCACATGGCCTTCGCCTTCGAAGTGATCCGCACCGCGCGCGAGGAAGACCCGGGCCTGTTCGATGCCGGGATGGAGGGCGACGTGCGCCGCATGCTGCACGAGGCCATCGAAGTCGAGGCTGCGTTCGCCGAGGACGTGCTGTCGGGAGGCGTGAATGGCCTCTCGCCGGGCGAGATGAAGCAATACCTGCGCTACGTCGCCGACCAGCGCCTCGCCGCGCTCGGGCTGGCGCCGGAATTCGGCGCGAGGAATCCCTTTCCGTTCCTCGACCTGCAGGACGTGCAGGAACTGACCAATTTCTTCGAGCGCCGCGTCTCGGCGTACCAGGTCGGCATCAGCGGGGCGGTGGCGTTCGACGATGCGTTCTGAGCAGGCGGACGCGCCCCGCGAAACATCCCCGCGCGAGGCGCGCATCTGGGAGATCGTGTTCCCCGATCACACCAATCACCTCGGCACCCTGTTCGGCGGCCAGGCGCTGGCGTGGATGGACAAGGCGGCGTTCGTCGCCGCCACCCGCTTCGCCCGCCGCACCGTGGTCACCGCGCGCTCGGAACAGGTGGATTTCCACGTGCCGGTGCGCCAGGGGCAACTGGTCGAACTGGTGGCGCGGGTGATCGAGGTCGGGCGCAGCTCGATGCAGATCGAAGTCGAACTGCACGCCGAGGATGCGCTCGCGGGTACCCGCCGCCTCTGCACCCGCGGCCGCTTCACGATGATCGCGCTGGACGGCGAGGGCAGGCCGGCGGCGGTCGGCGGGTGAGCGTCGGCGGGCGGTACACTGTGCCTCATCGCACAGTGGAGCCGCGCATGACCCTCCGGATCGCCCTCGCCCAATTCGATTTCCCCGTCGGCGCCGTGCGTGCCAATGCCGAGCGGATCGCCATGATGATCGCCGAGGCCCGCGACGAATACGGTGCGGACATCGTGCTGTTCCCGGAGCTGGCCTTGTGCGGCTATCCGCCGGAGGACCTGCTGCTGCGCCCGGGCTTCCTGCGCGACTGCGCCGAGGCCATCGGCGTGGTGGCGAAGGCGGCGACGGGGGGCGTCGTGGCCGTGGTCGGCTGGCCCGAGGTCGCCGGCAGCGTGGTCTTCAATGCGGCGAGCGTGCTCCGCGACGGCCTCGTCGAAGCCACCTACCGCAAGCGCGAACTGCCGAACTACGCGGTGTTCGACGAACGCCGCTATTTCGATGTCGATCCCGATCGCGACGATTGCGTGTTCGAAGTCAAGGGCGTGCCGGTCGGGCTGATCATCTGCGAAGACCTCTGGTTCCCCGAGCCCATCGCCAGCACCGTGCGCAAGGGCGCGCAACTGGTGCTGGTGCCGAACGCCTCGCCCTTCGACCGCGACAAGCATGCGCAGCGCGATGCCCTGCTGGCGGACCGCACACGCGAGACCGGAGCCGCCATCGCCTATCTCAACGTGGTCGGCGGACAGGATGCGGTGGTCTTCGACGGTGCGTCGGTCGTCGCCAACGGCGACGGCAGCGTGCATCCGGCGGCGGCGGCGTTCACCGACCAGTGGCTGGTCGTCGATTACGACCGCGATGCGCGCAGCTTCCTGCCCGTGCAGTGGGTGGACGACGGCGACGAGAGCCGCGATGCCCTGGCCTGGCGCGCGATCGTCCGCGGCATCCAGGACTACTGCCGCAAGAACGGCTTCACGAAGACCTGGCTGGGCCTGTCCGGCGGCATCGATTCGTCGATGGTGCTGGCGCTGGCGGTCGATGCGCTGGGCGCGGAGAACGTGACCGCCGTGCGCCTGCCGTCGCGCTACACCGCAGGGCTGTCGAACGACCTCGCCGAGGAGCAGTGCCGTGCGCTCGGCGTGAAGATGCTGACGGTGCCGATCGAAAAACCCTTCCAGGGTTATCTCGACGCGTTGTCGCAGGCCTTCGAGGGCGAGGCCGTCGACGTGACCGAGGAAAACCTGCAATCGCGCACGCGCGGCGCGATCCTGATGGCGCTGTCGAACAAGTTCGGCGGCCTGCTGCTGACCACCGGCAACAAGAGCGAGTACGCGGTCGGCTACGCCACGATCTACGGCGACATGTGCGGCGGCTATGCGCCGATCAAGGACCTGTACAAGACCGAGGTCTTCGCGCTGTCGAAGTGGCGCAACACCGTCGGCGGCGCGCCGGTGATCCCGACGGCGGTGATCTCGCGGCCGCCCACCGCCGAGCTGCGCGAGAACCAGAAGGACGAGGATTCGCTGCCGCCCTACGATGTGCTCGACGCGATCCTGGCGCGGCACATCGACCACGAGCAGTCGCGCGCCGAGATCGTCGGTGCCGGCTTCGATGCCGCCACCGTCGACCGCGTGCTGAAGCTGGTGCGGATGTCGGAATGGAAGCGCCACCAGGCCGCGCCGGGACCGAAGGTCTCGCGGCGTGCCTTCGGCCGCGAGCGACGCTACCCGATCACCAACGGCTACATCGCGTAGCCACGGCGCGCGACCGTGCGCTGGCACACCGCCGATTTCGGCGCGCTGTCGTGGCACGACGTGCACGTGCACGGCTTCCGTATCGTCGAGGGCCAGCACGGCACCGCCGAGCTGCAGCTCGACATCGATTACATCGTGGAATGGATGCCCGCGGGCGAGGGCGGTTCACGCTTCCGCGTCGCCCAGGCGATGCTGCAGTTCCACGAAGTGTCCGGGCTGCGCTTCGCGCTGGATTACGTTGCCTGCAGCGCCGGGATGAGCGCGTTCGCCATCGCCGGCATCACCCGCGAGTCGCTGCGCGAGGCCGGGGAAGACCAGGGCGGCGGCGGCGATCGTGATGATTGCGATGATTGCGATGATCCCGGCCCGTGGCGCTGGCGCATCGACGTGAACTGGCCCGAGGGCTTCCTGGCGTTCGAGGCCACCGGTTTCAGCCAGTGGCTGGTCGGCGAGGTGGTCGAACAGGACGCGCAGTGGCTGCAGGCCGTCGACCGGATCTGAACGATCGGACGGGCGTCGTGGCATGAAAAAAGCCGCCGGCGGGCGCCGGCGGCTTTTCGATCGGGCGGGCAGCGATCGGTGGATCAGCCGCCCTGTTTTTCCCGGCGCTTGCGATCGCGGTCGAGCGGCGACTTCTCGCCGGCGAACGGGTTGAGCTTGCGCAGGTTCAACGGGTAATCGGGCCACTTGCCGCCACCGTTCAGCCACGGGTGCTGCGGCGCGCTCTGGCGGAGCTGTTCGCGGGCGCTGTTCGACAGTGCGGTATTGCCCAGGCGCGCGTAGGCTTCGCCCTTCACCGCGATGCCGTCGGCATCGTAGGCGCTTTGCGGATAGGCATCCGCCATGTACTCGACACGCTCGACGGCGGCGACCCAGGCGCCGCGACGCAGGTAGTACAGGGCGGTTTCGATCTCGTGGCGTGCGAAGAGGTCGCGCAGTTCGCCCATGCGCCTGGTGGCGTCGGCGGCGTAGCGCGAGTTCGGGTAGCGCTCGACCACCAGCTTGAAATCGTTGTACGCCTGGCGCGGCGTGGCCAGGTCGCGGCGGCTGGCGTCGAGCTTCCACACGCGCTGCAGGAACACGGTGTCGCGGCTGGAGTTGACCAGGCCGCGCAGGTAGTAGAGGTAAGCGGCGTTGCGGTGCGTGGGATAGGTGCGCAGGAAACGGTCGATGGTGGAGATCGCGTCCTCGTTGTTGCCCATCTTGTACTGGGCGTAGGCGGTTTCGATCAGCGCCTGCTCGGTGTATGCGCCGTACGGGTACTGCGCGACCAGGCGGCGGAAGGTGCGCACGGCGGCGTCGTAGTTGCGGTTGGCGACCGAACGCTGCGCCTTGTTGTACAGCTCGGCGACCGGCACGCCCTCGTTCTCCTTGTCGTCCTTGAAGGCGCCCTTGAGCTTGGCGCAGCCGGAGGTACCCACGGCGAGGGCCAGGATCAGCAGCAGGGAAGGACGCAGGAGGGCGGACAGGGACAGGCGGACGTGGGGCATGCGGGCTGCTGCTGGACGGATGAGCGGGCGATAATACCAGTCCCGGCGGGCGCGACCCGTTAACCCGGCCCAACCGGCCGCCCGGGTTCCGCCCCGACCGCCGTATGCCTGGAGTCCCGATGACCACCTCCCCCCGTCCCGCCGCCGCCCCGGCACCCGAGCCGCGCACCGCCGTCGTCCCCGACGGCGCGTCCGGCCGCCGCTTCGACGCCGTCCTGGCCGAGCTGTTCCCCGAATACTCGCGGTCGCGGCTGGCCGAATGGATCAAGTCCGGCGACGCCCGCCTGGACGGTCGCGAGGTCAGGCCCCGCGACCCGGTGCGCGGCGGCGAGACCGTCAGCCTGACCGTGGTGCTGGAGATCCAGACCCGGTCCGAGCCCGAGGACATCGCGCTGGACGTCCTCCACGAGGACGCGGACGTGTTCGTGCTGAACAAGCCGGCCGGCCTGGTGGTGCACCCGGGCGCCGGCAACCCGGCCGGCACCCTGGTCAACGCCCTGCTGCACCGCGATCCGGCGCTGGCTGCGCTGCCGCGCGCGGGCATCGTCCATCGGCTCGACAAGGACACCTCCGGCGTGATGGTCGTCGCCCGCACCCTGCCGGCGCACACCGCGCTGGTCGAGCAACTGTCGGCGCGCGAGGTCCACCGCCAGTACCTGGCCGTGGTGCTGGGCGCGCTGGTGTCCGGCGGCACGGTCAATGCGCCGATCGACCGCCACCCGCGCGACCGCCTGCGCCAGGCCGTGCGCGAGGATGGCCGCGAGGCGATCACCCACTACCGCCTGCGCGAGCGCTTCCGTGCCCACACCCTGCTGGAATGCCGGCTGGAAACCGGGCGCACCCACCAGATCCGCGTGCACATGGCGCACATCAAGCATCCGATCGTCGGCGATCCGCTGTACGGCGGGTCGCTGAAGCTGCCCAGGGGGGCGACCACCGAACTGGTCGAGTCGCTGCGTGGCTTCAAGCGCCAGGCGCTGCACGCCGAGACCCTCGAATTCGCCCATCCGGTCAGCGGCGAACCGATCCGCTGCTCCGCGCCGATGCCGGCCGACATGCAGGCCCTGGTCGCGACCCTGCGCCAGGACACCGCCGAGGCCGAGGAGCGCGCGCGGTGATCGATGGGCGGATGCACGCCGCCCTGATGCCCGCCGATTGGCCGGCACCGCCGGGCGTGCATGCGTTCACGACCCTGCGCCACGGCGCGGGCGCCTCGCAGGCGCCGTTCGATACCTTCAATCTCGGCAACCGCTACGCGGCCGAGGGCGACGACCCGGCCGTGGTCGCGCGTAATCGCGCCGAGCTGGTGCGGATCGCGGGCCTGCCCGCCGAGCCGCACTGGCTGCGCCAGGTGCACGGCATCGACGTGGTGCGGGTCGATGGCCCGGGGCAGGGCACCGAACCCGCCGCCGATGCCTCGGTCACGTCGACCCCCGGTACCGTGCTCGCCATCCTCACCGCCGACTGCCTGCCGGTGGTGTTCGCCGCGGACGACGGCAGCGAAGTCGCGGCCGCGCACGCCGGCTGGCCCGGGCTGTCGGCCGGCATGCTCGAAGCCACGGTCGCGGCCATGCGCACGCCAGCGGAGCGCCTGGTGGCCTGGATCGGCCCCGCCGCCGGTCCGGCGCGCTACGAGATCGGCGCCGAGGTCCGCGACCGCTTCCTCGCCTGGGACGCCTGCCTCGACGGCGCCTTCGTGCCGACGCGGCCGGGTCACTGGCGCGTGGACCTGTTCGCCATCGCCCGGACGCGGCTCGCGCGCGCCGGGGTGGCCCGGGTGCATGGCGGCGATGTGTGCACGCTGTCCGACCCGCAGCGCTTCTTCTCGCATCGCCGCGATGCCCGGACCGGACGGATGGCGACCCTGGCCTGGTTCGATCCGCCGCGCTGACGCAGGCCTTCAGCCGTCCGGCGAGGCCAGCGCATCGAGAAAGCTGCGCCGCCAGCCGGTGATGTCGTGGCGTTCGAGCGTGTCCATCATCGTGCGCCAGCGCCGGATGCGTTCCGCCAGGGGCATGCCCAGCCCGGCGTCGATGGCATCGGCGACGCTGTCGAGGTCGTAGGGGTTGACGATCAGCGCCTCGGTCAGTTCGTTCGCGGCGCCCGCGAAACGCGACAGCACGAGCACGCCGGGGTCTTCGGGATCCTGCGCGGCGACGAATTCCTTGGCGACCAGGTTCATGCCGTCGCGCAGCGGCGTCACGAGGCCGAGGCGCGCCATGCGGTAATAGCCGGTGAGCACGTCGTGGGAGAAGTTGCGGTTGACGTAGCGCAGCGGCGTCCAGTCCGGCTCGGCATGACGGCCGTTGATGTGACCGGTGAGTTCCGCCAGTTCGCGGCGCAGGGTCTGGTATTCGGGCACGTCGCTGCGCGACGCCGGCGCGATCTGCAGGCAGGTGAGGCGCCCGCGATGCTGCGGATGGCGTTCGAGCAGGCGCGACACGGCGCGGAAGCGGTCGGGCAATCCCTTCGAGTAGTCGAGACGGTCGACGCTGATCGCCAGCGCGCGGTCGCCGAGGCTGGCGCGCAGACGCTTCACGCTGCTGCGGCGCACGCCTGCGGCGGACTGCGCGGCGATGCCTGCGGTGTCGATGCTGATCGGGAAGTGGCGTGCGCGGAAACGGCGGCCGTCCACGTTCGCCAGCCAGTCGCCGTCCAGCGCGCGTCCCTCGCCGAACAGCCGCACGTAGTCGCGGAAGCGTTCCACGTCCCGGCGGGTCTGGAATCCCACCAGGTCGTAGGCGCCGAGTGCGCCGAACAGGTCGCGATGCCCCGGCAGCGCCGACACCAGGTCGGGCGAGGGCAGCGGCACGTGCAGGAAGAAACCCATGCGGCAGCCGATGCCGCGTTCGCGCAGGTAGCGGCCCAGCGGGATGAGGTGATAGTCGTGCACCCACACCGTGTCGTCCTCGCGCAGCAGCGGCGCCAGGCGTTCGGCGAACAGGGCGTTGACGCGCTGGTAGCCGGCGTGGGTCTCGCGTGTGTAGTCGACCAGATCCGGGCGGAAATGCAGCATCGGCCAGAGGCTGCGATTGGCGAAGTTGCTGTAGTAGGCGTCGTGGTCCTCGTTCGACAGGTCCATGGTGACGAAGCGCAGTTCGCCGTCGCGCACTTCGTGCAGGGTGCCGGAGGGTTCGCGCACGCGCTTGCCGCTCCAGCCGAACCACAGCCCGCCGCTTTCGCGCAGCGCGGCGTTCAGGGCCACGGCCAAGCCGCCGGCGCGGCTTTCCTGCGGCAGCGCGACCCGGTTCGAGACGATGACCAGGCGGCTCATACCATCTCCCGCCAGGGCCGGCTCAGGCGCATCGCGGCGATGATCAGGCCGACGTGCGAATAGGTCTGCGGAAAGTTGCCCCAGGCCTCGCCATCCTCGAACGCCTGGTCCTCGGACAGCAGGCCCAGCGGGTTGCGCCGCTGCAGCACGCGCTCGAACAGCGCGCGCGCCTCGTCCATGCGGCCGATCGCCGCGAGCGCATCGATGTACCAGAAGGTGCAGATGGTGAAGCTCGTTTCCGGCGCACCGAAATCGTCCGGCGCCACGTAGCGGAACAGCGCGTCGCCGCGCTTGAGTTCCCGGCCGATGGCTTCGACCGTGGCCACATAGCGCGGGTCGTCGCCGGTGACCAGGCCGATGTCCTCGAGCAGCAGCAGGCTTGCGTCCAGGCGCTCGCCGCCCAGCACGTCGACGAAATGGCCGCGTTCTTCGCTCCAGCCGCGCGACAGCACGAGCGCGCGGATCGCATCGGCGCGCGTGCGCCAGAAAGCGTGGCGCGCGTCCAGGCCGAGCCGCAGCGCGATCTTCGCGAGGCGGTCGCAGGCGGCCCAGCACATCGCGGTCGAATAGGTGTGTACCTCGGCGCGTCCGCGGAATTCCCACAGCCCCGCGTCTGGCTGGTCGTGCAGCGCCCACGCGCGCTCGCCCAGGCGCTCCAGCCGGTCGAACATCGCCTCGTCGCCCGGCGCGCTCAGTCGCTGGTCGAAGAACAGCTGGGTCGACGTCATCGCCACGCTGCCGTAGGCATCGTGCTGCGGCTGCAGCCAGGCGAGATTGCCGCGCCGCACCGGGCCCATGCCGCGATAGCCCGACAGGGCATCGATCGTGTCCTCGTGCAGTTCGCGCTCGAAGGCGATGCCGTACACCGGCTGCAGGTCGCCCTCGCCGCTGACCGGCAGGTTGGAGAGGTAGCGCAGGTAATCCTCCATGGTACGCGTCGCGCCCAGCCTGTTCAGCGCGCGCACCACGAAGGCGGCATCGCGCAGCCAGCAGTAGCGGTAGTCCCAGTTGCGCGCGCTGTCGGGCGCTTCCGGGATGGAGGTCGTCATCGCCGCGACGATGCCGCCGGTGTCCTCGTACTGGCACAGCTTCAGCGTGATCGCGCTGCGGATCACCGCGTCCTGCCACTCGAAGGGAATCGACAGCGTGCGCGCCCATTCGTGCCAGTAGTCGCGCGTCCTGTGTTCCGCGTCCTGCGCGAAACGCGCGACGGGCTGGGCGAGCGTCTCGTCCGGGCCGAGGATCAGGTTCAGCTCGCGATCCAGCACGAAAGGCAGGGCATCGAGCAACATCCGCACCGGCGCATCGCTGGTCAGGCGCAGGGTCATGCCGTCGAGCATGAAGCGCAGGTGGTTGCTGCCCGAGGTGCGTTCGGGCACGCGTTCGCCCCAGCCGGTCAGCGGCTCGACGCGGATGCGGATCCGCGGGCGGCCCTGCAGCGGCCGGATGCGCCGCACCAGCATGACCGGCCGATAGAAGCGTTCGTGCTCGCGCCAGCGGGGCGCGAAGTCGACGATCTCCAGTGCGCCGCCATCGTGATCGTGCAGCACCGTGCGCAGCACCGCCGTGTTGCCGAGGTAGGCCTGTTCGGCGTGCGAGAAGCCTTCGATCTCGACGGCATGCACGCCGCCGCCGATCCGCGGCGAGAGCAGGGCGCAGAACGCGGGATCGCCGTCGAAGGCCGGCAGGCACGACCAGACCACGCGCCCCTGCGCATCGATCAGCGCGCTGATGCTGCAGTTGCCGATGATGCCGAGGTCGAGCGTGGCGCGGTCGAGCGTGGATTGGTGCGATCCCGGGATGGCGTCGCTCATGCGGATTCTCCGTGCGGCAAGGTGTCGAGCCAGGCGCGTACCGACGCCGGATCGGGAAGGGAGAAGCGCGCCGCGCTGCCGGCACGCGCGCCGACGAGCACGCTGGTGCCGCCGCGGGCGTTGACCTCGCGGAAACCGGGTTCGTCGGTGAGGTCGTCGCCCACGAAGACCGGGTGGCGACTGCGGAACGGCGCGTGTTCGAGCAGCGCGGCGATCGCGCTGCCCTTGTCGCGGCCCACCGGCAGCAGCTCGATCACGCAATGCCCGGGCTGCAGCCGGTAGCCCGGCAGGCGTAGCAGCGCCTCTTCGGCGAATGCGCGCAACGGGTGTTCGGCGGTGGGCGCATTGCGCCAGTGCAGGGCGATCGACACGCCCTTGTCTTCGAGCAACGCACCGGCATGCCGACGGCACAACGCTGCGGCATCGGCGGCGACCGCCTGCATGGACGCAGGCGAAGTGACCTGCAGTTGCAGACCGTCGCGGGTGCGCAGTTCATGCCCGTGCAATCCGGCCACCGGCAGTCGCAGCGGTGCGAACAACGCATCGATCGTGCGCACCGCGCGTCCGCTCACCAGCGCCAGTGCGCCGTCCAGCGACTCGCTCAGCACGCGCAACCGCGATCGAAGCTCGGCCGGAACGATCACGCGTTCCGGCGTCGATGCGAAGTCGATCAGGCTGCCGTCGACATCGAGGAACAGCGCGCAATCGGCATGCAGCACGGGCGGGCGAGGTCGTGTTGCCTCAAGACCATCCATGCCGGGGAGGCTAACCGCCGAGACGTTACGGAAACGTCAATGCGACGCGACATGCGCGCAGGATGTGACACCTGCACGGCGCATCGTGCAGGATGCATCGGGATCGTGGAAAATGCACCACCACACGCGCGGAACCGCAATGTCCATGCACGCGACGTCCCCTGCATCGCTCTTCGCAACGCTGCTCGGCGCGGACACGTTCGACGCCCTGCCGTCGCCGCTGCGTCGCCTGCATCTGCGCAGCGGCACCACGCGATGGCGTGGCGAAGTCGAAGTCTCGCGCGGCCGCAGCCTGCTGTCGCGCTTCTGCGCCTGGGCCACGCGCCTGCCGCCGGCGGGCACCGGACCGATCGAGGTCGAGATCGTCGCCGACGCAGGCCGGGAGCAGTGGACGCGCCATGTCGCCGGTCATGCGATGCGCTCGCGCCTGCAGGCCCGCGAGGGCCTGCTCGACGAGCGCCTGGGCCTGGTCGATTTCCGCTTCCGCCTGACCAGCGTCGACCGCGACATCGTCTGGACCGTGGACGGCGTGCGCGTGTTCGGCCTGCTGCCGCTGCCGGCGTCGTGGTTCTCGCAGGTCCGCGCGCGCGAGTCGGCCGAGGGCGAACGCTATCGCTTCGAGGTGACCGCCGCGCTGCCGCTGGCCGGGCCGCTGGTGCATTACCGCGGCTGGCTGGAGGTTCCGTGAGCGAACGTGCGCGACCGATCGACACGGGTGCGGTCATCGTCTTCGACGGCGTCTGCGTGCTCTGCAACGGCTGGGTGCGTTTCCTGCTGCGTCATGACCGCCGGCGCCGCTACCGGTTCGCGGCGATGCAGGGCGAGGCGGGTCGCCGGTTGCTGGCCGCGAACGGCCTCGATCCAGATGACCCGGTCTCGTTCCTGCTCATCGAACATGACCGTGGCGCGACGCCGCGCGTCTCCACCGATACCACCGCGATCCGACGCGTGGTCGCCGGACTCGGCGGTGTCTGGCGTGTCGCCCATCTCGCCGCGCTGCTGCCGCGGTTCGTGCGCGATCCGCTGTATCGCCTCGTCGCGCGCAACCGCTATCGCCTGTTCGGACGGCACGAGGCCTGCAGGGTGCCGGGCGAGGAAGAGCGCGCGCGGTTTCTCTAGAAGCGGTTGTTGTAGAGCGGATCGAAGATCCGCTGCACATGTTCCGCGAGCCGCCGAACCCACCATCGCGGTGATGGTGCGGGCTTCGGCGAGGGTGCAGCGGAGCTGCGCTCCGCTCTACAGGAGACGCTCGCGCTCACCGCATCGTCTCGCGCAGCGTCGCCATCATCGCGAACCCGTCCAGCGCCGCCATGAACTCCTCCAGCGTGAACAGGTCGAGGCAGGGCCGCGCGCCGCCGCCGGGCAGTGCGCCGCGCGCGAGCTTGCGCGCCAGCACGATCGCGGCTGTGGCGGGGATCTGCGGGCCGTCGCCCTCGCGCGCGACGAGGGTCCAGTCCAGCCGCAGCGGCGAGCCGTCGGTGCCGGTGCCGCGCATCGACACCCGCATGAAGCCTGAGTCGCTGCCGATGTCCTGCCAGAATTCGCTCATCGCGAACAGCGGTTTCGCCAGCGGCACCATGCTGCGCAGCAGGTGCGCGCGCACGGCCCAGCTCGCAAGCCACAGGCCGAAGTGCATGCGCCGCAGTTCGAGCCCGGCGCGGAAATCCAGGGTGCGCAGGTCCGGGTAGCGCGCGGGCAGCACGTCCAGATCGGGCACTTCGCAGCGCGCGACCCAGCGTGCGCCGACGCCGTCGATCTCCAGGCGTCGCAGCGACTGCCAGCCGTGCGCGGTGCGCCAGGCGCCGTCGCGCAGGATCCGGAACGGGTGGCCGACGTAGCCGAGGATCGACAGCGTCGTCGCCCAGCCCCGCGGCGTGCGGTTGCCCGGGGCGATGGCGGTCTCGACGTGGTCGAGCCGCGAGAAGCGCGGCAGGTGCGCGGCGATGACGGCGGCATGCAGCCCGGGCACGCTGCTCGCGCCCGAGACCACCCAGCGCTTGGCTGCATGCGCCCGCGCGTCCAGCGCACCGATGCCGCGCACGAAATCGCGGCCATCGGCGAGATCGATGCAGTGCGCGCCGATGGCCAGCGCGGCCTCGGCGACCCGGTAGTCGCGGTTCTGGAACGGCCCGGCGGTGTCGATCACCAGGTCCGGTCGCAGCGAGGCCAGGCGTTCGCCGAAATCCTGGGCGGCGGTGTCGATCGCCGCCGTTTCGACCTGCGCGCGTGGTGCGTCGATGCCGGCGACCAGTCGCCCGGCACGTGCGCGGTCGCGGCCGGCGACGATGAGCGTGAGGCCGGCATCGCCAGCGAGCGTGCGGGAAATGCGGCTGCCGAACAGGCCGTAGCCACCGAGGACGAGGATGCGCATGGCGACATGGTAGCCGGCGGGCCTCGGCTGGCTGCGGACGTGCCCGCCCATCGAGTCGCGGTCACGACGTCGCGGGCATGAGGTACCGGGCATGAGGTCCGGAGCCTGGCTTTGCCGCGTGAAGTCGGGGTGACTTCCGGCATTGCGGACTTTGGCGGCAGGCTCGATACAGTCCGTGCTCCTTCCACCGCCGGTCTGCCCCGATGCGTATCGCCCGCGCCCTGCTCAGCGTTCCCCTGCTCAGCGTGTCCCTGCTCCTGGTGTCCGCCGCGCCCGCCGCCAATGCCGCCACGCCGGCCGACGTGCAGGCCCTGATCGAATCGCGCAGCCCCACTGCGCTGCAGGCGGCCGAGACGCTGGCCAAGGCCATGCCGGCCGATGTCGACGCCTGGATCGTGCTCGCGCGTGCGCGATTGCAGGCAGGCAAGGCCGAGGCCGCGATCGCCGCAGCGGAAAAAGCGACCGGACTCGGCCCGAAGAACGCGCAGGCCTTCTACTGGCTGGGCAATGCCTACGGCAGCCGCATCGGCCAGGTCGGCATGCTCTCCAAGATGACGATGGCGCCCAAGCTGCGCGATGCGTTCGAGCAGGCCGTGGCGCTGGATCCTGCCCTGGTCGACGCGCGCAGTTCGCTGGTGCTGTTCTATCTGCAGGCTCCGGCGGCGATCGGCGGCGGCATCGACAAGGCGCGCGCCCAGGCGACGGCCATCGCCAAATACGATCGCGCCAGGGGTTACCTGGCGCAGGCGCAGATCGCTTCGCACGAAAAGAAGCCCGAGCAGATGATCGGCGCCCTCGAATCGGCGGTGGCCGCCAAGCCGGCCGACGAAGGCATGCGCGTGCAGTTGGCGCTGGGGTACCAGCAGGAGAAGCGCTGGGCCGATGCCCATGCCGCGATCCGCAAGTGGAGCAGCGAACACCCCGCTTCGGCCAGGCCGAAATACCAGCTCGGGCGCATGGCGGCCCTGTCCGGGCAGTACCTGGAGGAAGGCGAAGCCGCGCTGCGTGCCTACCTGACGATGCCGCGCGGCAAGGACGATCCGAGCCATGCCCATGTGCACTACCGCCTCGGCCAGATCCAGGCCAAGGCGGGACGCAAGGACGACGCGCGCGCATCGCTGCAGGCCGCGCTGAAGCTCGATCCGAAGCTGAAGGAAGCCAAGACGGCGCTCGCGGAACTGTGAGGCGCGGCGGCTTGCGTGCCGTTTGACCGCGTCAAGGCCGCCGGGCGGCTCGGAACCTGTTCGTGAACAGGCTCTCAGGGCTTGGAATCGTGATGCGGGCCCCTATGTCAGGGGCATCGCGGCCCGGCCGCCCTTCCTCTCGCGGAGTCCCGCCATGCGCATGGACAAACTCACCTCGCGGTTCCAGCAGGCCATCGCCGACGCCCAGTCGCTGGCGGTCGGTCGCGACCACAACGTCATCGAACCCGTGCACCTGCTCGCGGCATTGCTCGACCAGCAGGGCGGCGGCACGCGCCCGCTGCTGGCCCAGGCCGGCGTCAACGTGCCCGTGCTGCGCGAACGCGTCGGCGAAGCGCTGGAGAAGCTGCCGAAGGTCTCCGGCCAGGCCGGCAGCGTCGGCGTCGGCAACGACCTGGCGCGCATGCTCAACCTCACCGACAAGCTGGCGCAGCAGCGCGGCGATGCCTTCATCGCCAGCGAACTGTTCCTGCTCGCGCTGCTCGACGACGGCAGCGAGGCCGGCCGCGCGTTCAAGGCCGCCGGCGCGAACAAGGCGAAGCTCGAAGCCGCCATCGACGCCGTGCGCGGCGGCGAGAGGGTGCAGAGCGAGAACGCCGAGGAGCAGCGCCAGGCGCTGGAGAAATACTGCATCGACCTCACCGAGCGCGCCGAATCCGGAAAGCTCGACCCGGTGATCGGTCGCGACGAGGAGATCCGCCGTACCGTCCAGGTGCTGCAGCGCAGGACCAAGAACAACCCGGTGCTGATCGGCGAACCCGGCGTCGGCAAGACCGCCATCGTCGAGGGTCTGGCGCAGCGCATCGTCAACGGCGAAGTCCCCGAAGGCCTGCGCGGCAAGCGCGTGCTGTCGCTGGACATGGGCGCGCTGATCGCCGGCGCCAAGTTCCGCGGCGAGTTCGAGGAGCGCCTGAAGGCCGTGCTGAACGACCTGGCCAAGAACGAAGGCCAGATCATCCTGTTCATCGACGAACTGCACACCATGGTGGGTGCGGGCAAGGCCGAAGGCTCGATGGACGCCGGCAACATGCTGAAACCGGCATTGGCGCGCGGCGAGCTGCACTGCATCGGCGCGACCACGCTGGACGAATACCGCAAGTACGTCGAGAAGGACGCGGCGCTGGAGCGTCGCTTCCAGAAGGTGTTCGTCGGCGAACCCAGCGTCGAGGACACCATCGCGATCCTGCGCGGTTTGAAGGAGAAATACGCCGTCCACCACGGCGTGGAGATCACCGACCCGGCGATCGTCGCCGCGGCCACGCTGTCGCACCGCTACATCGCCGACCGTCAGCTGCCCGACAAGGCCATCGACCTGATGGACGAGGCCGCGTCGCGCATCCGCATGGAGATCGACTCCAAGCCCGAGGAACTCGATCGAAAGGAGCGTCGTCTGATCCAGCTCAAGATCCAGCGCGAGGCGCTGAAGAAGGAGAAGGACGAGGCCTCGAAGCAGCGCCTGGCCGATCTCGAAGCGGAAATCGCCACGCTGGAGCGTGCTTTCAACGATCTGGAAGAAATCTGGAAGGCCGAGAAGGCGGCGGTGCAGGGCACCACCAAGGTCAAGGAGCAGATCGAGGCCGCCAAGCTCGAACTCGAATCCGCGCAGCGCCGCCAGGACTACGCGAAGATGAGCGAGATCCAGTACGGCCGCATCCCGGAGCTGGAAAAGCAGCTGCACGCGGCCCAGCAGGCCGAGACGCAGGGTTTCCAGCTGCTGCAGGACAAGGTCACCGACGAGGAGATCGCCGAGGTGGTGTCGCGCTGGACCGGCATTCCCGTGTCGAAGATGCTCGAAGGCGAGCGCGAGAAGCTGCTGAAGATGGAAAGCGCGCTGCATGGCCGCGTGGTCGGGCAGGAGGAAGCGATCAAGGTCGTCTCCGATGCCGTGCGCCGCTCGCGCGCGGGCCTGAGCGATCCGAACCGCCCCAGTGGCTCCTTCCTGTTCCTCGGTCCCACCGGCGTGGGCAAGACCGAGCTGTGCAAGGCGTTGGCGGAATTCCTCTTCGACAGCAGCGACGCGATGGTGCGCATCGACATGAGCGAGTTCATGGAGAAGCACGCCGTGTCGCGCCTGGTCGGGGCGCCCCCGGGCTATGTCGGCTATGAAGAGGGCGGTTATCTCACCGAAGCCGTGCGCCGCCGGCCGTACAGCGTGATCCTGCTCGACGAGGTCGAGAAGGCGCATCCGGACGTGTTCAACATCCTGCTGCAGGTGCTCGACGACGGCCGCCTCACCGACGGCCAGGGCCGTACTGTGGACTTCCGCAACACCGTGATCGTGATGACCTCGAATCTCGGTTCGCAGATGATCCAGGAGCTGAGCGTCGACGATACGCCGGAGGGCTACACCAAGATGAAGGCGACGGTCATGGGCGTGGTGCAGGCGCACTTCCGGCCCGAGTTCATCAACCGCCTCGACGACATCGTGGTGTTCCACCCGCTCGACAAGACGCAGATCCGCGAGATCGCGAAGATCCAGCTGCGCGGCCTGGAGAAGCGCCTCGCCGAGCGCGGCATCCGCCTGTCGCTGGCGGAGAAGGCACTGGATTTCCTCGGCAACGTCGGCTTCGACCCGGTCTACGGCGCCCGCCCGCTGAAGCGCGCGATCCAGCAGCAGATCGAGAACCCGCTGGCGCAGAAGATCCTCGGCGGCGATTACGGTCAGGGTGACACCGTGCGCGTGGACGCCGAGGGCGGGCGGCTGGTGTTCGGCAAGGATTGAGCCTGCGCGGGTTCTGGGCGTCGCGGGAGCCGGTGCCCGACCGGCGGCCGCTGTGCGGCTCCTGTGCCTGCTGATCCGGCCGATGCTCCCGGGTGGCGCTGATCCGCTGGTCAGTCAGCGGCCGGCGTCCCCGCGCGTGCTTCGTGCGCAGGATGGCCCCCGCCCGTCACCGGCGGCCCTCCGCGGGGACGCATGCACGAGCTCTGGCTCAGTCGGCGTGGGCGGATGCCGCGGCTTCCAGCGCCGCCACGCGCGCTTCCAGCGCCTCGATGCGCGCCAGCAGGGCGTCCGTGGCCTGGCTGTCGTGGCCGCGGGCCGTCGGCGCATCGTCGTCGCGCTCGGGCATCGCCGGCTCGCCGCAGAGCAGGTGCGCGTAACGGTCCTCGCGCTGGCCGGGGCCGCGCGGCAGGCGACGGACCAGGGGTGTCTCGCGCTCGGCCAGGCGTTCGAGGGCATGGCGCACGTCATCCGCGTCGGCGAAGCGGTGCATGCGCTCGCTGCGGGCCAGCAGTTCGTGCAGCGTCTGCGGGCCGCGCAGGAACAGCAGCGCGATCAGGCTGTTCTGTGCGGGCGTGAGGTCGAACACGCGGTCGATGCGGTGGTGGTAGCGCTCGGCGCGTGCGCCGTATTCGGATTTCACCAGGCCGCGCGGCTCCAGCTGGCGCAGCGCGTGCCCGATCTCGCCGGAGGAGAAGTTCGTCACCGGCTCGCGCGCGGTCTTCTGGTTGCAGGCCAGCACCAGGTTGTTGAGCGTCAGCGGGTAGACGTCGGGCGTGGTCGCGGCCTTCTCGGCGAGGCTGCCGAGGATGCGGGCTTCGACCGGTGTCAGCACGGGGGCGGGGGTGGCGTCGTGCGGAGTGGCCTGCGGGGTGTCCATGCGGCTCGTGGCTCTCGAAGCGGGGGCTGGGCAGGATTCTAGCCGGCTTGATGAACGATTCATCCCCGATGCGGCAAGCTGCCCCGGTCGCGGGACGCTCCCGCCTGACCAGGAGACTCTTCATGCGCCATGCATTCCCCCGCGGGCTCGCGCTGTGCGCAGCCCTGTTGCTGAGCCCGGCCGCGATGGCCGGCAACCTCACCTGCAAGATGAACTACAGCCTGTCCGGCTGGTCGGCCTTCTACAAGACCGCTTCGGGGACCGGCACCGTGAAGTGCAGCAATGGCCAGAGCCTGCCGGTCCGCATCGAAACCAAGGGCGGCGGCGTCACCTTCGGCAAGTACAAGATCGTCAATGGTTTCGGCGAGTTCGCCAATGTCGGCGACATCCGCGACGTGATCGGCAGCTACGCCACCGCCGAGGCCCATGCCGCAGCCGAGAAGAGCGCGTCGGCGCAGGCGATGACCAACGGCAAGGTCTCGCTGGCGCTGTCGGGCAAGGGCAAGGGCTGGTCGCTGGGCGTGGCCTTCAGCAAGTTCACCATCGAAGCGAACTGACGTCGCTCAGGTTCGCTGCGGCGCCGCCCGCATCCGGCGATAGGGCGGCGCCGCCATCACCATTTCGCTGAGCGAATGCGCGATCGCGTGCTCGGCGACGATCGCGGCATCGGCGCCGCGTTCCAGCAGATGTTTCACCGCCGCGTCGCTGTGCGCACGCGCCAGCACGGGAATGGGGCTGGTCCCCGACTTGAGCCGCTGCACCACCTTGCCGGCTTCCAGCGGGTCGGGCAGGGTCAATACCGCCAGTGCCGCGTGTTCCGGCTGGGCCTCGGCGAGTACATCGTCGTCCGCGGCGTTGCCGCGCACCGCCTGATGGCCGGCGGCGCGCGCGGATGCGATGCGATCGGCATCGGTATCGACCACCACGAACGGCACACCGTCGCGGGCCAGCAGCTCGGCGAGCTTGATACCCACCCGGCCATAGCCGACCAGCAGCACGTGTTCCATCGGCGGCGGCGCGTCGATGGTCGAGTCCGCCGGCGGGGTGGTCCGGCGCTGCTGGCGGCGTGCGAGCAATGCGAACAGCAGCGGGTTGAGCATGATCGACAGGATCGCGCCGGCGAGGACCAGATCGCGCGCCCCCTCGCTCATCACATCGAGCGAGATGCCCAGGCCGATGAGGATGAAGGAGAACTCGCCGATCTGGGCCAGGCTTGCGGCGATGGTCAGCGCGATCTCGTTGGACTTGCCGAGCATCCGCACCACCGCCCAGGCGGCCACCGACTTGCCGATGACGATGATCGCCAGCGTCTCCAGCACTTCGAGCGGCTGTTCGACGAGGATGCCCGGATCGAACAGCATGCCCACCGACACGAAGAACAGCACCGCGAAGGCGTCGCGCAGCGGCAGCGAATCCTCGGCGGCCTTGTGTCCGAACGGCGATTCGCTGAGCAGCATGCCGGCGAAGAACGCGCCGAGCGCGAACGACACGCCGAACAGCTCGGCCGCGCCGAAGGCCACGCCCATGGCGCAGGCCAGAACGAACAGGGTGAACAGTTCGCGCGAGCCGGTGCCGGCCACGCGCTCGAGCATCCATGGCAGCACGCGGCGGCCCACGATGAGCATCAGCGCGATGAAGCCACCGACCTTCAGCAGGGTCGCCATCAGCGCCGCACCGACGCCTCCGCCGTCTTCGCTGCCGCCGCCGTTGGACGCCAGCGCGGGCACCAGCACCAGGGCGAGCACCATCGCCAGATCCTCGACCACCAGCCAGCCGACCGCGATGCGGCCGCGCTCGCTGTCGAGCAGTCGCGCGCTTTCCAGCGCGCGCAGCAGCACCACGGTGCTCGCGACCGACAGCGACAGGCCGAACAGCAGGCCCTCGGCATCGGACCAGCCCAGCCGGGTGCCGAGGAACCAGCCCATCGCTGTCGCCGCCCCCATCTGCACCAGGGCGCCGGGGACCGCGATCTTGCGCACCGAAATCAGGTCGCGCATCGAGAAATGCAGGCCGACGCCGAACATCAGCAGGATCACGCCGATTTCGGCGAGCTGCGGCGCCAGGGTCTGGTCGCCGACGAAACCGGGGGTGTGGGGGCCGACGAGCACGCCGGCGAGCAGATAGCCGACGATCGGCGACAGGCGCAGGCGGGTGGCGAGCAGGCCGAAGACGAACGCGAGCACGAAGCCCACGCACAGCATGGCGATGAGGGAGGTGTGATGCGGCATTCAGCAAATATACGGGATCGGGGCCGTGCTTCCTGTCCGCGCATTCAGTCTGGCGGCGCCGATCCGACGCAAGAGGCCCCGGCATGGCCGGGGCCTCTCGACTGCATCACTGCATGGTCACCATGCCGTCACCGGCGCATGACCATCGACATCGTCCCGGGATCACCAGGCATAGCCGATGCGCGCGTAGACGTAGGCGCCGTTGAAACCGTTCGGCGAGGACGCGCTGTAGGGCAGCTGGCCGTTGGTCGAGTTGGCGAACAGCACTTCGTCCGGGTACGAGTCCAGCACGTTGTCGGCGCCGAGCGTGAAGTCCCAGTTGCCGAGGCGGTAGCTGCCCGACAGGTCCAGGGTCCACTGCGCGTCGAAGGTCTGGTCGCGCGAAGTGTCGGCCGGGTTGTTGCCGAACAGCACGCTGAACTCGCCGTAGCGGGTCGCATTGGCGCCGAAGCGCCAGTTGCCGTACCGGTAGTGGCCGCCGAGCTGGAACTTGTCGCGCGGCGCGCCGACGGTGAGGCGGCCGACCTCGACGCGGCCGATGCGCACCGCCGTCGGGTCGATGGCGGTCAGCGCGGCCGGATTGGGCGCGATGCGCTCGACGGTGGTCTTGTTCCAGTTGTAGCCGAGCGTCATGTCGAGCTGGCCCTCGCCGATGTCCCAGCGATAGGTGCCGATGAGGTCGACGCCGCGGGTGCGGGTGTCGATGGCGTTGGTGAAGTAGCGGCCGCCGCCGAGCGCCGGGTCCACGGTGGCGTTGAGGAAGTTGCGCACCGCGGTCGAGGTCAGGTTCTCGGACAGCATGATGCGGTCGTCGATGTCGATGCGGTAGGCGTCGAGGGTGACGTAGAGGTTCTCGATCGGCTGCAGCACCAGGCCGAGGCTGAGGTTGGTCGATTCCTCGGCCTTGAGCGGCTCGGCGCCGAGCGCGATCGCGGCCGGGTCGTTGACGCGGAAGGTGCGGATGTCGAACGGCACGCCGCCGATGAAGTTGGTGGCGGTGGAGCGGAAGAACTGCTGCTGCAGCGAGGGCGCGCGGAAGCCGGTGGCGACGGTGCCGCGCAGCGCGGCCTTGTCGCTGAAGGCGAAGCGGCCGGAGACCTTGCCGGACGTGGTGCTGCCGAAGTCGCTGTATTCCTCGCTGCGCACGGCGATGCCGAGGTTGAAGCGGTCGGTGAGGTCGGCCTCCAGGTCGAGGTAGGCGGAGTAGCTCTCGCGATTGAAGTCGCCGGCGTCGGATGGACGGAAGCCGGGGAACACCTGCGAGCCGGACGGCGCGGGGACGTTGCCGGGCAGCAATGCGCCACCATTGACCCACGACGCGGTCTCGCCGGCGCGCTGCTTGAAGTTCTCGCCGCGCCACTCCAGGCCCCAGGCGACGTTCAGCGGCGACGACAGCCAGCCCACGTCGAACGAGCGCGTCACGTCGATGTTCAGCACGTGCTGGGAGATCTCCAGCGAACCCGCGTGGAAATTCCGCTGCGAGGTCGGACCGAGGCTGCGGTTGAGGCTGTTCTCGACATCGAAGCTCAGGTCGTTGCTGCCGTGGTTGTAGCTGAGGTCGACATCCCATTCGAGCACGGTCAGGCCGCGCAGGCCGCCGACGAAGGCGCGGTCCTCGGCGATGTTGCGGATCTGCGGCAGGAAACCGTCGGGATAGATCGCCTGGATGTTGCGGGTGTCCAGCGCGGTGCGGAAGAAGCCGTTCGAGAGGGCGTCGCGGCGGCTGGCGTTGGCGAAGCCGTAGAAACTCAGGACGTCGTTCACATCGAACGAGGCGTTCGCGGACACCGCGTACTGCTCGATCTCGGGATCGCCGTAACGCTGCACCACCTTGCCCGGCGGCGGTGCGGTGGCCGGCCAGACGGTGACGCCTGGCGAGAGCCGGTACGGTCGCGCGCGGTCGGTCTGGTCCTGGTCGCGGGCCTCGGCGGCCAGGTGCAGCGCGCCGCGCTCGCCGAGCGCGAAGCCGATGTCGCCCGATGCCTGCACCGTGCGGCCGTCGC
The DNA here is from genome assembly GCA_019634715.1 of Lysobacter sp. Lineage (GTDB taxonomy): Bacteria > Pseudomonadota > Gammaproteobacteria > Xanthomonadales > Xanthomonadaceae > Lysobacter_I. Next base: position 1,315 of record JAHCAU010000009.1, on the reverse strand, counting down.
CGGCGCTGTACTGGCCGCCGGTGATCGACGCCGAGCCGCCGCTGTCGCTGCCCTTGAGCACGATGTTGATGACGCCGGCGATGGCGTCGGAGCCGTACTGCGCCGAGGCGCCGTCGCGCAGCACTTCGACGCGCTGGATGGCGGAGATGGGAATGGCGTTGAGGTCCACCGGCGAGGCGCCGCGGCCCTGGCTGCCGTTGAGGTTGATGAGGGCGGTCGTGTGGCGGCGCTTGCCGTTGACCAGCACCAGCACCTGGTCGGGCGCCAGGCCGCGCAACTGCGCCGGGCGGACGGCATCGGTGCCGTCGGTGATCGCCGGGCGGGGGAAGTTCAGCGAGGGCAGGGCGCGCGACAGCGCGGTCGCCAGCTCCGGCGTGCCGGTGGCTTGCAGCGCCTGCGGGGTGATGACGTCGATCGGCGAGCTGGACTCGGCGACCGTGCGGTTCGACGTTCGGGTACCGGTGACGACGATGGTGTCGAGGGCACCGGGGGCCTGGGCCGGATCGGGCGCCTGCGGGGACTGGGCAAGGGCGGGGCCGGCCGCGAGGGCCACGAGCAGGCCGAGCGAGAGGGGGTGTCGTTTCATCCGTGGTGCATCCGTGTGGTGGGGATCCTGAACCATACGGTGTAGCACGGGCTTCGAAGAGGGGTCAATCGGGACATCCGCATGAAGCGATGGCCATCACGGGGGGCTGCGTGGGATCTGCGCGGAGTCGATGCCCCGTCCGGGCGGGGACCAGCGTAAAATCGCCGACCGGCCGGCTTTCCCGGCAACGCACTCCGCCATCCCCATGATTTCCTTCCGCAATTTCGCCCTCCGCCGGGGCGAGCGCCTGCTCCTGTCCGACGTCGACCTCGCCCTGCATGCCGGCTGGCGCGTGGGCGTGGTCGGCCGCAACGGCACCGGCAAGTCCTCCCTGTTCGCCGCGCTGATGCGCGAGATCGAACCCGACAAGGGCGATCTGGACCTGCCCGGCAAGGCGCGCGTCGCCAGCGTGGCGCAGGAAACGCCGTCCCTGCCCGATCCGGCGCTGGACTTCGTGCTCAGCGGCGACGCCGAGGTGCACGCGGCCGTGCAGGCCGAGGCGAACGCCTTCGCCGCCGAGGACTGGGAGGCGGTGGCCGAAGCCCACCAGCGGCTGGAAGAAGTGAACGGCTACGACGCCAGTGCGCGCGCTGGTCGCCTGCTGCATGGCCTGGGCTTCCCGGCCGAGACCCACCCGAAGGCCGTATCGGATTTCTCCGGCGGCTGGCGCGTGCGCCTGAACGTGGCGCGCGCGCTGATGACGCCCAGCGACCTGCTGCTGCTCGACGA
>JAHCAU010000008.1 GCA_019634715.1 Lysobacter sp. | reverse complement strand
CATGCCGTTTCTCGACCTGCTGCCCGCGCAGCGCATCCGCACGGATCTCGCCGTTGCCGACAAACCCGCCCTGATCGACGCCCTGGCGAGCCTGCTCGCCGGCCCGGCGGCCGATCGCGGGCCGATCCGGGCATCGCTGCTGGCGCGCGAGCAACTCGGTTCGACCGGGCTCGGCCGCGGCGTGGCCATCCCGCACGGGCGCATCGCCGATCTCGATCACCCGCGTGCCGCCTTCGTCCACCTCGACAAGCCGATCGATTTCGAATCGGTCGACGGCCGTCCGGTCGACCTCGTCGCCGCGCTGGTCGTGCCCCTGCATTACACCGACGGACACCTGCACCTGCTCGCCGAACTGGCCGGCATGTTTTCCGACAGCGGGCTGACCGCCCGCCTGCGCGCCGCCGCCGATGCCGCTGCGCTGCATGCCGAACTGGCAGAATTCAAACGCCACCGGACCGAAGCCGAACCATGGACAGACTGAGCGCACGCCAGCTCCACGATGCCGTCGGTGAACGCATGCAGCTGCGCTGGGTCGCCGGCATGCGCGGCGAGTCGCGCGCGATCGAACCCGGCGAGGGCATGTCGCGACGACCCTCGCTGATCGGCTACCTCAACATCATCTATCCGAACAAGGTGCAGATCATCGGCACCGAGGAGCTCAACTACCTCGACAGCCTCGATCCGCGCCAGCGCTGGGAAACCATCGAGAAGATCATCGCCTACAAGCCGGTGGTGCTGCTGATCACCAAGGACCAGGCGATCCCGAGCGACCTGCGCGAGGCCGCCGAGGAATCGCAGACGCCGCTGTGGGCAAGCCCGAAGCGCGGCCACGAGCTGCTCACCTACCTGCAGTACCACCTCGCCCGCGGCCTCGCCCGCCAGGTGACCATGCACGGGGTGCTGATGGAGGTGAACTCGATCGGCGTGCTGATCACCGGCGAGAGCGGCACCGGCAAGAGCGAACTGGCGCTCGAACTGATCACCCGCGGCCATCGCCTGGTCGCCGACGATGCGCCGGAGTTCACCCTGATCGCCCCCGACGTGGTCGACGGCACCTGCCCGGAAATGCTGCGCGACCTGCTCGAGGTGCGCGGCCTCGGCGTGCTCAACGTGCGCGAGATGTTCGGCCATACCGCGGTCAAGGGTTCCAAGTACCTGCGCCTGATCGTGCACCTGCAGCCGATGGGTCAGGCCGGCGCCGACGACGCCATGAAGCGCCTCTACGGCGACGTCGGCTACCGCGAGGTGCTCGACGTGCAGATCCCGCAGATCGTCATCCCGGTCGCCTCCGGCCGCAACATCGCCGTGCTGGTCGAGGCGGCCGTGCGCAGCCACATGCTGAAGAGCAAGGGTTTCGACCCCGCGCAGACCTTCGTCGACCGCCAGGCGCACCAGTTGCGCCGCCTGCCTCCCTGGTGAAGCCATGACCGACACGCCCGCCCCCCAAGGCAAGAGTCGCCTGATCGTCGTCAGCGGCCTGTCCGGCTCGGGCAAGTCGGTCGCCCTGCGCACGCTCGAGGACATCGACTACTACTGCGTCGACAACCTGCCGAGCGCGCTGATGCCGGCGTTCGTGCGCGCGGTGTCCGAGGATGCCGCCGGCCTGCACCCGAAACTCGCGGTCGGCGTCGACGTGCGCAGCCGTCCGGGCGACCTCGAGCGCCTGCCCGGCGTGCTTGCCGGGCTGGCCGAGGCCGGCATCGACCACGAACTCGTCTTCCTCGACACCCGTGACGAAGTGCTGATCAAGCGCTACTCGGAAACGCGCCGCCGCCACCCGCTGTCGGGCGACGGTCTCGGCCTCGCCGATGCGATCGCGCTCGAGCGCAAGCGGATGCGGCCGATCGCGGCGATCGCCGATCGCACGATCGACACCAGCGAGCTCAATGTCCACCAGCTGCGCCGCCTCGTCATCGCCGAACTCGGCATGACCGCGCACTCGCTGACCCTGCTGTTCGAATCCTTCGCCTACCGCCGCGGCGTGCCCGCCGACGCCGACTTCGTGTTCGACGCGCGCTGCCTGCCCAACCCGCACTGGGATGCGCGCCTGCGCCCGCTGTCCGGGCGCGACCAGGGCGTGCGCGAGTACCTCGACGCGCAGCCCGAAGTCGGCGAATACGTCGCCCAGGTCACCGCCTTCCTCGACACCTGGATGCCGCGCATCCAGGCGGATACCCGCAGCTACATCACCGTGGCCTTCGGCTGCACCGGCGGCAAGCACCGCTCGGTCTACCTCGCCGAAACCCTCGCCGCCCACGCCCGCGACAAGGGTTGGCGCGAGGTGGCGACGTATCATCGGGAGCTGGAGTGAGGTCCCGCATCACTTTGCGCGCGACCGTACCCTGACCACCAACGCGATCCCGCCTAGAATCGCAAGGGTCGCGAACAGCAAACGCCAGGTCGGCGGCTCGCCCAGCAGCACGATGCCGGCGAGCGCGGCGAGTGCGGGCACGCTCAGCTGCACGGTGGCGGCGCTGGCGGCGCGCAGGTGCGGCAGCGCGGTGTACCAGATGGCATAACCGATCCCGGACGTCAGTGCGCCGGAGGCCACGGCGCAGGCAATGCCGACGCTATCGGCGCGGGCATCACGCAGCAGGAAGAGGCTCAGCGCCAGCGCGAACGGCACCGCGCGCATGAAGTTGCCAGCGGTTTTCGCGATGGCGTCGCCTGCGCCGCGCCCGCGCAGGGAGTACACGCCCCAGGCGATGCCGGCGACGACCATCAGCAGCGCACCGCCCGGCGGCGGCGCCGAGACGCCGGGCAGGAGCAGGCCGGCCAGTCCGCCGAGCGCGAGCACGAGTCCGCACCATTGCAGTGCAGCGAGGCGTTCGCCAGCCATCAGTCCGCGACCGATCATGATCGCCTGCACCGCGCCGAACAGCAGCAGCGCACCGGTGCCGGTCGGCAAGGTCAGGTAGGCGAAGGAAAAGCCGGCGGCATAGGCGAACAGCGCGAACGCGGACAACATGTCGCCACCGCTGCGCGCACCGCAGCGCAGGCGCACGATCAACCACAGCACGGCCGCGCCGGAGACCAGTCGCAGCGTGGTGAAGCTCGCCGCATCGATGCCGCCGTCGCGCAGCGCGAGCCGGCACAGCACCGAGTTGCCCGCGAACGCCAGCATCGCGGCCGCAACCAGCAGCCACAGCCGTGTGCCGGACAGCGCCTGCACGCGCTCAGGCGCCCTGTCGACCCACACGCCGCGCGCGCACGAGCAGCACGATGCCGAGGATCACGAACGGCACGCTGAGCCATTGCCCGACCGAGATCAGCTGTCCCGCTTCGTAGGTCGCCTGCGGCGTCTTCACGAATTCCATGAGGATGCGCACGCCGAAGACCAGCACCAGCATCCAGCCCAGCAGCAGGCCGCGCGGCGTGTCCGCGCCGGTGCGCATGTAGATCGCGCGCATCACGACGAAGGTCAGCAGGTAGCCGACGGCTTCATACAACTGCGCAGGATGACGCGGCAGCGCATCGACGGCCTCGAAGACCACGCCCCAGCCGCCGCCGGTCGGGTTGCCGACGATTTCGGAATTGAGGAAATTCGCGATGCGGATGAACACCGCGACCAGCGCAGAGGGGATCGCCACGCGATCGAGCAGCCAGACGAACGGCAACTGCAGCCTGCGGCAGGCCAGCCACATGCCGACGACCACGCCGATCACGCCGCCGTGACTGGCCAGCCCGCCCTCCCAGATGCGCAGGATCGCCAGCGGGTTCGACAGGTAGTACCCGGGTTCGTAGAACAGGCAGTGGACGATGCGCGCACCGACCACCGCGCCGATCAGCGCATACATCAGCAGCGCGTCGGCGTGCTGCTCGGGCACGCCTTCGCGGCGGAACATGCGGGCGAGGATGCGCTGGCCGACGAAGAAGCCGCCGACGAACAGCAGTCCGTACCAGCGCAGCGCGACCGGGCCGATCTGCAGCGCGATCGGATCGAAATTCCAGTGGATCAGCATGCGAGGGGTCTATTCCTTGTCGATGTCTGCAGCGCGACCGCTCACACGCCGGCCGCGTGCCGCCAGAGCGCGCGGTTGAGCGGCGCGAGCTTCCCGGCCAGGCCCAGCGCATGGCCGCGCAGCAGCGTGGTCACCAGGTCGTCGTTCGAGAAGACGCGGTTGATCGCGCCGAAGGCGTAGGCCGAGGCGGTGGCGTCGCTGCGTCGCGTGCGTGCCCAGCGTGCGAGACGGTGCGGCGCGGCCCAGTCGGCCTTGCGCGCCTGCGCCGAGGCGACCGCCTCACGCAGCGCCGCCACGTCGCGCAGGCCAAGGTTCACGCCCTGCCCGGCCAGCGGATGCACCACGTGCGCGGCATCGCCCATGGCGAGCACGCGCCCGGCGAGATAGGTCTGCGCCAGTTGCCGGCGCAGCGGGAAGGCCCGGCGTGGCGTGAGCGGACGGCAGGCACCGAGCCGCGACGCGAACGCGCGCGTCAGCTCTTCCGCGAACAGGGCATCGTCCAGCGCCATCACGCGGCCGGCCTCGTCGTCGGGCAGCGTCCACACGATCGAACTGACATGCTGTGCCTCCGGCCACGGCGCGCACGGCAGGAAGGCGAGCGGGCCGGTCGGCAGGAAGCGCTGCCAGGCGGTGTCTTCGTGCGGGTGCTCGGTGGCGATGTAGGCGACCACGCCCTGCTGGCCGTAGTCGGCGGCGGTGGTGGCGATGCCGGCGAGATCGCGCAGCGCCGACCGCCCGCCATCGGCCGCGATCGCGATGCGCGCTTCGACGCGGAGGCCGTCGTCCAGTTCCAGCGTCGCCACGCCGTCGGGATCGGTGTCGCCGTCCTGTTCGAGGGCGACCACCGAGGCCGGACAGCGCAGCACCACGTCGGACGCGCGCAGCGCCGCCCACAGGCGATCGACCAGCAACGCGTTCTCGACGATCCAGCCCAGTCGTTTCACCGCGACATCGTCGGCGTCGAAGCGCAGTTCGTCGCCGCCGGCCGCATCCCACACGCGCATGCGCCGGTACGGCTGCGCGCGCGCGGCGGCGACGCCGTCCCACACGCCCAGCGCGGACAGCAGCGCGGCATTGTCCGGGGCGAAGGCGTAGACGCGGAGGTCATGCGCATCGTTCGTCCATGCCGCAGGCTCGCTGCGTTCGATCAGCGTGACCTGCAGGCCCTGCCGCGACAGCGACAGCGCGCAGGCGGCGCCGACCACGCCGCCGCCGATCACGGCGACATCGACGCGGCGACCTGTGTTCAGGCGGCCAGTACTGGAGCGGCGGTTCATGCGGCTTCTCCACGACACAGGCGCGGCACGTCGCCGCGGTAGCCCATCGCGCCGCCGACCACGCGCGCGCGCAGCGCGGCATCGTGATCGAGCGCGAACAATCCCAGGCCGCGCATCGTGGCGGCCAGCGCCGAAGGATTCGCGGTCGTTCGTGCCAGTCCGTCGGAAAAGGCGAGCGTGCGCTCGCGATCCTCGCGGCGGCGCGCGGCCCAGGCGGCCAGCGTGTCCGCGCCACCGATGTCGCCACCGCGGGCCTGCGCGTCTTCGATGCACTCGACGAGCGTCAGCGCGTCGCGCAGGCCGAGGTTGAAGCCCTGCGCGCCGATCGGGTGCAGGGTCTGCGCGGCATTGCCGACCAGCACCGCGCGCGGTGCGATGGTGCGTTCGGCGAGCACGCGCTGCATCGGATACGCGTTGCGCGGGCCGACATCGAGAAAACGCCCGGCGCGCCAGCCGAAGGCCTGCTGCAGGCGCACGAGGAAGGCGGCATCGTCGAGCGCGGCCACCGCATCGGCTTCGTCGCGGGCGACACCGTGGATCACGCCGTAATGGCCGTCGCCGCGCGGCAGCACCGCCGTCGGGCCGTGGTCGGTCAGGCGCTCCCAGGCGGTGCCGTCGGGCGCGCGTTCGCCGCGCACGCGGGCGACGAACAGGGTCTGGTCGTAGTCGTGGTGCTGCGTCGCGATGCCCAACGCATCGCGCACCGCGCTGGCAGTGCCGTCGGCGGCCACGACGAGACGGGCCGCGATGCGCGACTCGCCGGCATCGGTCGCGACACGGGCCACACGGCGGTCATTGCCATGCGCGGCGAAGCCGAGGAATCGCGCCGGACGATAGCGTCGCAGACGCGGCAGCGAAGCCAGGGTCGCTTCCAGCGCCTCGCCGAAATCGCGCGCCACCACCACCTGGCCGAAACTGTCGCGACCGTGCTCGGCAGCCTCCAGCCGGACCCGGCCGAAATCGCCGCTGCGGCTGATGTGGATGCGGCGGATCGCCCCGGTCGGCGTGCGCAGGCGCGGCATCACGCCAAGGGTACGCAACGCATTGACGCTGGCCTCGGCCAGGCTGAGGTTGCGCTGGTCGAACACGGCAGGCAGCGCGCCGGCCGGCGCGGCTTCCAGCAGAGCGACATCGAGACCGGATCGGCCCAACGCGAGATCCAGCGCGATGGCGAGACTGGCGCCGACGAGGCCGCCACCGACGATCAGGACATCGTGCGACGCTGCAGGCGGGGCTTCAGGAGGGGCATCCGCGGGCGTAGGCGGGGGGGCGTGGGAAGACATTGCGCTATGCTAACGCCTCTGTGTTCCGAACAGCCGACGCCCGAATGAACCCTTCCGACCGCCTTTCCCCGTCCACCGGCCGCCTGCTCGCGCCCGGCCCGCTGATGCTCGCCGGCATGATCCTGGTCGCCGCGCTCAGCCGCCTGCTCCCGCACCCGCCGAACTTCTCGCCGGTCGAGGCGATGGCCCTGTTCGGCGGCGCGTATTTCGCGAACCGCGCCTGGGCCGTGGCGGTGCCGCTGGTGGCGATGCTGGTCTCGGACCTCGCACTGGCGGCGATCATGGGCGGCACCTACCTGAGCTACATGGCCGGCCTGAGCTTCTGGGCGGTCTATCTGTGCATCGCGCTGTCCACCGTCCTGGGCTTCGGCCTGCGCGGCAAGGTCGGTGCCGGCCGCGTGCTGGGTTACTCGCTCGCCGGCTCGGTGCTGTTCTTCGTGGTCACCAACTTCACCACCTGGTTCGGTTCGACGATGTATCCGCAGACGGGCGCGGGCCTGGTCGCCGCCTACGTCGCCGGCATTCCGTTCTTCCAGTGGACCGTGCTCGGCACCCTGTTCTACGCCGCGCTGCTCTTCGGCGGCTTCGACCTGCTGCGCGAGCGCATGCCGTCGCTGCGCGCGCAGACGGTCTGAACCGCCTCACCTCGCTGCTTTTTCTGCCGTCATCCTCGCTCAGGCGGGGATGATCGTCGCTCCGGATCGCATCAGGACTGACCCATGGGCAACCGCCTCTCCAAGATCTACACGAAGACCGGCGACGACGGTACGACCGGGCTGGGCGACGGCAGCCGCGTGGCTAAGGATTCCGCGCGGGTGTCGGCCTACGGCACCGTCGACGAGGCCAACTCGGCGATCGGCGTGCTGCTGGCGACCGACCTGCCGGACGACGTGCGCGCCCTGCTGACCACGATCCAGCACCAGATGTTCGACCTCGGCGGCGAGCTGTGCATCCCCGGCCACGCCGCGATCGAGGATGCCGACATCGAGCGACTCGAACAGCAGCTCGACCATTTCAACGACCCCTTGCCGCCGCTGAAGGACTTCATCCTGCCCGGTGGCGGCGAGGCCGCGGCGCGCTGCCACCTGGCGCGCACCATCGTCCGCCGCGCCGAACGCGAATGCGTGACCCTCTCGCACCACGATGCCGTGCGCCCCCAGGCGATCCGCTACCTCAACCGTCTTTCCGACCTGCTGTTCGTCCTCGCGCGCGTGCTGGCGCGACACGGCGGCCACGGCGAGGTCCTCTGGCAACACGAGCGCCGCAAGCCGCAGCCATGAACCTGCCCGTCTTCAGCCACGCCGCCTGCCTCGCCCACGACACCGGTCCGGGCCACGCGGAGTGCCCGGCGCGGCTGCAGGCAGTGACCGACCTCCTCCGCGCGCGCCATCCCGGCCTGGAATGGATCGAGGCGCCGCGCGCCACGCGCGGGCAGCTGTTGCGCGTGCATACCGATGCCCTGCTGCATGCGGTGCTGGAAACCCGACCCTCGCACCGGATCTGGCTGGATCCCGACACCGTGCTGTCCCCGGCCTCGGCCGAAGCCGGCCTGCGCGCCGCCGGCGCGGTGGCGGCCGCTGTCGACATGGTGCTCAGCGGCGAGGTCAAGCGCGCGTTCTGCGCGGTGCGCCCGCCCGGACACCACGCCACCACCAGCGCCGCCATGGGCTTCTGCCTGTTCAACTCGATCGCGGTCGGCGCCGCGCATGCGCTGGAGAAATACGGCCTGTCGCGCATCGCCATCGCCGATTTCGATGTCCACCACGGCAACGGCACCCAGGCCATCTTCGACACCGAGCCGCGCGTGGTCTTCGCCAGTTCGCACCAGCTGCCCCTGTATCCCGACAGCGGCCACGCCTGCGATCGCGGCGTGCAGAACATCTTCAACGCACCGCTGCCGCCCGGCGCCGGCAGCGCGCAGTTCCGCGAAGCCTGGTCGACCCTGCTGCTGCCGCAGCTCGACGCCTTCCGCCCGCAGCTGGTGATGATCTCGGCCGGCTTCGACGCGCACAGGCTGGACCCGCTGGCGCAGCTGCAGCTCGACGCCGAGGACTTCGCGTGGATCACCCGCGAGCTGGTCGCCATCGCCGAACGCCATGCCGACGGCCGCGTGGTCTCCAGCCTCGAAGGCGGCTACGACCTGCAGGGCCTGAGCGAATCCTGCGCCGCCCATGTCGGCGCGCTGTCCTCCAGCTGACCTTTCGCATCCCCGCGCGTTGCCGCCCCGGGGCGGATGCGTCAAGCTAGCCGGGATTTGCCTACCAGATGCGTGCCCACTTCATGGTCGACCGCGTGCGAAAGAACCTCCGCCTGCTGCCACTGCCCCTCTGCATCGCCCTGTCGCTGTCGGCGCAGGCAGCCGACGAGCCGCCCGAGAACTGGGCCATGTGCCCGATCGAGGAAGTGGTGCCCGATTTCGCGCACGCGCTGCCGCCGCAGACGTTCAGCGAAGGCGCGCCCGCCGACGAGACCGAGGTCACCGGCGACAATCTCGAAGGGACCGAAGGCCAGATCCTGAACCTCGACGGCAACGTCAGCCTGCGTCGCGGCGAACAGGTGCTGCTCGCCGACAACCTCAGCTACGACCAGGACAAGGAAACCTACGTCGCCGAGGGCACCGTCCGCTACCAGGACCGCGGCATGCGCCTGAGCGCCGCCCGCGCCAAGGGCGACCAGGGCAAGGACACCCACGAACTGGAAGAGATCCGGTACCAGCTCACCCGTCGCCGGGGCAACGGCGGCGCCGACCGCATCGTGATGAATGGCGACGTCGGCTCGCTGTTCGGTTCGACCTATTCCACCTGCCCGCCCGGCGCCCGCGCCTGGGAACTGCGCGCGCAGCGGATCGACGTGGACACCGAGGACGGCATGGGCACCGCCCGCCATGCCACCCTGCGCATCGGCCGGATCCCGGTGCTCTACCTGCCCTGGTTCCGCTTCCCGGTCGACGACCGCCGCCGTACCGGCCTGCTCTATCCGGCAATCTCGCAATCCGGCCGCAACGGCTTCGACTGGCGCCAGCCCATCTACCTGAACCTGGCGCCGAACATGGACGCCACGCTCACGCCGCGCTGGATGAGCAAGCGCGGCCTGCAGCTCGGCGGCGAATTCCGCTACCTCACCGAAACCGGCAAGGGCGTGCTCGACGGCGCGTTCCTGCCGTCCGACCGGCTGGCCGACCGCGAGCGCGCCGAGGAGATCGCCGAAGGGATCCCGGCGTCCAACCGCCGACGCGACGACCGCGGCTTCCTGCGTTTCGTGGGCAGCCAGAACCTCGGGCCGCAGTGGCAGGCGCGTGCCAATCTCGGCTGGGTCAGCGACCCCCGCTACCTCGACGACGCCAGCAACAACCTCAACGGTGCCGCGTACTCGTTCGTGACCAGCGACATCGGCGTCTACGGCCGCGGACGCTACTGGGAAGCCTCGTTCATGGCCGACCACTGGCAGCTCGCCGACTACACGCTCCGCGACGCCAACCTGCCCTTCAACCGCCTGCCGCGCGCGCACATGCGCTGGGACCAGCCGTTCACGCCCTGGCTCAACGCCGGTTTCGACGTGGAAGCGACCCGCTTCGACCACGACGTGTTCAGTGGCGCGACCCGCTTCGATGCCCGCCCGTTCGTGCAGTTGCCGCTCGAGGGCGACAGCTGGTACCTGCGCCCGACCCTGGCCTGGCGCTACACCAGCTTCCAGCTGGGCGGCGATGCGCTCGACCGCGCCCTGACCCACGCCCGCCGCAACGGCCTTGACACCGCCGACCCGGCGGTGATGGGGCCGCTGGTGCAGCAGTACCGCAATGACCGCATCACCCGCAGCCTGCCGATCGGCACCATCGATGCCGGTGTCTACTTCGACCGCCAGGCACGCTTCGGCGACACCGATTACCTGCACACGCTGGAGCCGCGGATCTTCTACTTCAATGCGCCCTACCGCGACCAGTCCGGCATCCCGGTGTTCGACACCCGGCCGCTGACCTTCGGCTGGGGCCAGCTCTTCCGCGACAACCGCTATTCCGGCGCCGATCGCCAGGCCGACGGCAACCAGCTGACCCTGGCGGTCTCGACCCGCCTGATCCGCGAATCCGACGGCCGCGAGAAGCTGTCGGCCAGCCTGGGGCAGATCCGCTACTTCGAGGATTCCCGCGTCACCGTACCGGGCGAGGCGCCGACCGAGGAGGGCAAGTCGGCCTGGATCGCCGACGCCAACTACGCCGCGAACGACCGCTGGACCATCGGCGCCAGTTACCAGTGGGATCCGAAGGCCGGCCGGCGCGACCTGGCCAGCGTCCGCACCCGCTACCTGGTCGGCGACGCCGGCATCGTCAACCTGAGCTACCGCTACCGCCGCGACCTGCTCGAACAGGCCGACCTGTCGTTCCTGTATCCGATCAACCCGACCTGGAGCCTGGTCGGCCGCTATTACTACTCCCTGCGCGAGGACCAGCTGCTGGAAGGCATCGCCGGCGTGCAATGGGAAAGCTGCTGCGTGGCCGTGCGCCTTGTCGGCCGTCGCTACCTGCGCAACCGTGGCGAAGAGCTCAACAACGCCATTCAGCTGGAAATCGAACTCAAGGGACTAGGCTCCGCAGGGCCGGACACGGAAGGCCGTCTGCGCCGTGCTATCCTCGGTTATCACCGCGAGGACCTGTCCCTCGTTCCGCCCCCCCAGACGCGCGGTGGCGGCGATCTCCCCTCTCCAGACTCTGTCCCATGATCCGATCGCTTCGCAGACTCACCTTCGCCGCCCTTCTGGCCGGCAGTTTCTCCGCCCTCGCCCAACAGCCGCTGGACCGGATCGCCGCGGTGGTCGACGAGGACATCATCCTCCAGAGCGAACTGGACCGTGCGGTCGTCAACATCCGCGCCCAGTACGCCGGCCGCGAAGGCCAGCTGCCGCCCGCCAACGTGCTGCAGCGCCAGGTGCTGGAGCGCCTGATCCTGATCAAGCTGCAGACCGCTCGCGCCGAAGGCACCGGCATGCGCATTTCCGACGAGGAAGTGAACGCCGCGATGGCCAACATCGCGCGCCAGAACAACATGACCGCCGACCAGCTGCGCCAGCAGCTCGCGCGCGACGGCATCGCCCTGGGCGACTTCCGCAGTTCGCTGCGCGAGGAAATCACGGTCCAGCGCCTGCGCCAGCGCTTCGCGCAGCAGGTCGACATCAGCGAGGCCGAGGTCGATGCGGCACTGGCCCTGCAGGCCGGCGGCGACGCCCAGTACCGCCTCGCGCACATCCTGGTCGCCCTGCCCGAGGGCGCCACCGCCGAACAGATCGCCACCGGCCAGAAGAAGATCGAAGGCATCAAGGCCCTGCTCGACAAGGGCGAGATGGAGTTCAGCGCCGCCGCCGTGCGCTACTCCGACAGCCCGAACGCACTGGAAGGCGGCGACCTGGGTTGGCGCAGCCTCGACCAGATCCCCACCAGCTTCGGCAACACCATCCGCACCATGCAGCGCGGCCAGATCGTCGGCCCGATCCGCGGCGCGAGCGGCTTCCAGTTGCTCAAGCTGGAGGACGTGCGCAATGAAGACGCCACCGGCGCGCAGATGGTGACCCAGTACCAGGCTCGCCACATCCTGATCCGCAGCCCGGAAAACGGCAGCGATGCCGCAGCGAAGGCGAAGATCGACACCCTGCTGGCGCGCGTGCGCGGCGGCGCCGATTTCGCCGAGATGGCCGGCAAGGAATCCGAGGACACCGCAAGCAGGACGCGTGGCGGCGACCTCGGCTGGTTCGGCCAGGACGACTTCGGCCCGGAATTCGGCGGCCAGGTCGCCGCGCTGTCGGATGGCCAGGTCTCGTCCGCGTTCAAGACCCAGGCCGGTTGGCACATCGTCCAGCGCGTGGGCAGCCGCCAGATCAACGCGACCGACGAGAACCGCCGCGGCAAGGCCCGCGAGGCCATCGGCCAGCGCAAGTTCGAGGCGGAGTGGGAGCGGTTCCTGCGCCAGATGCGCGGCGAAGCCTTCATCGACATCCGCATCGGCGCCGACGCCGGCTGACCTCGCCGGCCGATCGCCCCACCGAGCGTCTTCGATGCGCCAACGCCCCCGTCTCGCGCTGGTCCCGGGCGAGCCGGCCGGGATCGGCCCCGAACTCACGGTCCGCGCCGCCCAGCGATCCTGGGACGCGGACCTTGTCGTTTACGGCGACCGCGACACCCTGTTGCATGCCGCCGATGCCATCGGTCTGCCGCTGCGGCTGATCTCTCCGAACGATCCGTCCGCGGCTGGCCCCGGCGCGCTGGCCCACGTCGAGATTCCGCTGGCGACCCGGGCCGCGTTCGGCCATCCCGAACCGCGCAACGCCCGCGCCGCCATCGCATCACTGGAAACCGCTGCCGGCGCCTGCCTGCAGGGTCTGTGCGACGGCATCGTCACCGGCCCGGTGCACAAGGCGGCGATCAACGACGGCGGCATTCCCTACAGCGGCACCACCGAACTGCTGGCCGCCCAGGCCGGCTGCGATGTGGTGATGATGCTCGCCAACGACATCGTCCGCGTCGCCCTCGCCACCACCCACCTGCCGCTGCGCGATGTGGCGGATGCGATCACCACCGACGGCCTGGAGCGCAGCCTGCGCATCGTGCATGCCGCGCTGCGGCGGGACTTCGGCATCGACGCGCCGCGCATCGCGGTGCTCGGCCTGAACCCGCATGCCGGCGAGGAGGGCCACCTGGGCCGCGAAGAGCTGGACATCGTCATTCCCCTGCTCGACCGCCTGCGCGGCGAAGGCTGGACCCTGTTCGGCCCGCTGCCGGCCGACACCGCCTTCCTGCCGTCGAAGCTGGCCGGTTTCGACGCGGTGCTGGCGATGTACCACGACCAGGGCCTGCCCGTGTTGAAATACAGCGGTTTCGAGCAGGCGGTGAACCTCACGCTGGGCCTGCCCTACCCGCGCGTGGCGGTCGACCACGGTACCGCGCTCGAACTGGCCGGTCGCGGCATCGCCGATCCCTCCAGCCTGTTCGCCGCGATCCACACCTGCGCGCGGCTGGCGCGCAATCGCATGCGTGCGAACGCATCAGCAGCACCACGGTGAGCGGCGTACACATGGACACGATCGGCTGGGACGATTTCATCAAGGTCGAGCTGCGCGTCGGTCGCGTCGTGCGCGCCGAGCCCTTCCCCGAAGCCCGCAAACCGGCTTACGTCCTGCATGTCGACTTCGGCCCCGAACTCGGGGTACGCAAGTCCAGCGCGCAGATCACCGCGCACTACCGCCCGGAAGACCTGGTCGGCCGGCTGGTGGTGGCGGTGGTGAATTTCCCGAAGAAGCAGATCGGGCCGCTGATGTCGGAATGCCTGGTCACTGGCTTTCACGACGCGGACGGCGCGGTCGCGCTGTGCGTGCCCGATCGCGACGTGCCGCTCGGCACGCGCCTGCTGTGAGCGCGACGACGACACCCCCGAGCACCGAGACATGACCGCCCATTTCAGCCAACCCGCGAAGAAAGCCCTCGGCCAGCACTTCCTGCACGAGCGCGGCGTCATCGACAAGATGCTGCTGGCGATCGACCCGAAACCCGGTGATCGCTTCGTCGAGATCGGCCCGGGCCAGGGCGCACTCACCTTTCCGCTGCTGGACCGGCATGGCGCCCTGACCGCGATCGAGTACGACCGCGACCTGCTCGTACCGTTGACCGAAGCGGCGAAGGCGCACGGCGAACTCAGCCTCGTCCATTCCGACGTGATGAACGTCGATTTCACCGCGCTCGCGGCCGGCACGCCGTTCCGCCTGGTCGGCAACCTGCCCTACAACCTGTCCTCGCCGATCCTGTTCCATGCGCTGGAGCATGCCGCGGTGATCCGCGACATGCACTTCATGCTGCAGAAGGAGGTCGTCGACCGCATGGCCGCCGGGCCGGGCAGCAAGGTCTACGGCCGCCTGAGCGTGATGCTGCAGGCGTATTGCAAGGTGACCTCGCTGTTCAAGGTGCCGCCGGGCGCGTTCAGGCCGCCACCGAAGGTGGATTCGGCCGTCGTGCGGCTGGTGCCGCTTCCCCCGGAACAGGTGGGCATCGTCGACCCGAAGCGCTTCGCCGACATCGTGCGCGCGGCGTTCGGCCAGCGCCGCAAGACCCTGCGCAACGCGCTGTCCACGGTCTGCGGCGTCGAGCGCATCGTCGCCGCCGGCATCGATCCGCAGGCCCGCGCCGAACAGTTGCAGGTGGCCGAATTCGTGCGCCTGGCGAACGACACGGCCGGCGACTGACACCGGCAGCAGGCCCCCTTCGACACGCCGGAATCCCGCGCGCGCCCTGCTAAACTGCGTCCATGCAGGACACTTCACCGGACGCCCCGGACTACGCCATCGCGATCGATGTCGCGACCCGCTATCTCGACGAGCAATCCAAGCCCGACGAGGAGCTGTACTACTTCGCCTACACCATCGGTATCCGCAACACCGGCCTGCGCCCGGCGCAGCTCGTCAGCCGACGCTGGCTGATCGTCGACGCCATCGGCTTTCCGCGCGAGGTCGTCGGCGAAGGCGTGGTCGGCGAGCAGCCGCGCCTGCGCCCGGGCGAGCGTTTCGAATACACCTCCAGCACCTTCTTCAAGACGCCCTACGGCACGATGGAAGGCGCCTACGTCATGCGTGGCGACGACGGCACCGAGTTCGAGGCCGAGATTCCGCAGTTCGTCCTGTGCATCCCCAGGATGCTGCACTGAGAGCCCGCCCATGACTTTTCCATACTTCGCGTTGCGTCACAGCGCCCCGCTGCCGTCCGCGCGACGCGCAGCGGCAGACTGGCGGTCTGTTCAAGCGGCGCACGGGCGGCAGCGGGGCGCTGTGGCGCAACCCGCAGGGCTGCCTCTGAATGGCCGCATCGCCGCGTCCTCACTCGGTCATGGATCGACATCCATTTCCTCGCTCCTCCTTGCGCTGCGGCCATTCAGAGGCAGCGCGGAGCATGGAAAAGCCATGGGCGGGCTCTGATGGCCACCTGGGCGATCGGCGACCTCCAGGGCTGCTACGGCCCCACCCAGCGGCTGCTGGAGAAGATCCGCTTCGACCCGGCGCAGGACCGGCTGTGGTTCTGCGGCGACCTGGTCAACCGCGGCGGCGAATCGCTGGAAACGCTGCGCCTGGTGCATTCGCTGCGCGAGCACTGCGAGGTGGTGCTGGGCAACCATGATCTGTCGCTGCTGGCGATCTCCGAACGCAGTCCGGACGACCAGCGCAAGGTCAATCCGGACCTGCAGCGCATCCTGTTCGCCGCGGACCGCGAACCGCTGATCGACTGGCTGCGCCATCGCCCGCTGCTGCACAGCGACCGCACGCTCGGCTGGATGATGATCCACGCCGGGATGGCGCCGAAGTGGAGCACGCAGCAGGCCGAAAAGCACGCGCGCGAAGTCGAGTACCGCCTGCAGAGCGACAGCCGCCGCAAGCTGCTGCGCAACATGTACGGGGACTACCCGGCCTGGTCGCCCGCGCTGCGTGGCGTCGAACGCGAGCGCGCGATCATCAACATCTTCACCCGGCTGCGCTACTGCTCGCCGCGCGGCCGCATCGCCTTCAACGAAAAGGGCGCGCCCGGCACGCAGGCGCCCGGCCTGTACCCGTGGTACGAAGTCCCCGGCCGCAGCGAACGCGACCTGAAGATCGTCTGCGGCCACTGGTCGACCCTGGGCCTGTTCATCGGCCATGGCGTGCACGCCATCGACACCGGCGCGGTGTGGGGCGGCAAGCTCACCGCCCTGCAGCTCGATACCGAGGACCTGCGCATCGTGCAGGTACCAGGGCGAGAGGTCGCCACGCCCGGAGAGCAGGACTGATGCCTCGCGACGCGCGCCGCCGGGCGCTCTGGCTGCTCGCGTCGCTGGGCTGCGCGCTGACCGCCTGCACGGGCAGCCAAGCCGCGCAGCCGGCCACCGCCACTGCGTCGAAACAGACCACGGTCGCACCTCCCGCCACCGCCCGTACCGCGCCGCATCCCCGTGTCGCCGCCGCGCGGCGACAGATCGGCGTCACCGTCGTCTATGACCCGGCGTATGTCGTGCTGTCCTACCCCGGCGGCGACGTGGCGCAGGATCGCGGCGTCTGCACCGATGTGGTGATCCGCGCGATGCGCGACGAGGGCCTCGACCTGCAGAAGACCGTGCACGAGGACATGCGCGCGCATTTCGATCTCTACCCGAAAAAATGGGGCCTGCGCCGCGCCGATCGCAACATCGACCATCGCCGCGTGCCGAACCTGCAGACCTGGTTCGCGCGACAGGGCTGGTCGCTGGCGCCCTCGCAGTCCGCGAGCGCCTACAGGCCCGGCGACCTGGTGACGTGGATGCTGCCCGGCAATCTGCCGCACATCGGCATCGTCAGCGATCGCACCGGCTCGCGCGACGTGCCGCTGATCATCCACAACATCGGCCGCGGCACGCGCGAGGAAGACATCCTGTTCGCGTATCCGATCACAGGGCATTACCGGCCAGCCAAGCCTGCCCCGTAGTAGAGAAGCGTGCATGCGCTTGCAGAGCGGATCGAAGATCCGCTGCACCGCATCCGCCAGCCCACCCACCCGCCGCATCGTTGTGATGCAGGCTTCGCAAAGAGCACAGCGGAGCTTCGCTCCGCCCTACGATATCCGGTGTTTTCCGTGGAGCGGATCGAATCTCCGCTACAGCAGCATGGATGGTGTCCTGCAGGAGGGCCTTCAGGCCCGAGCGTTTGATCACCTGAATGGCCTGAAGAGTTCGGGCCTGAAGGCCCTCCTGCAAAGCCGCGCGCCCCGCTGCGGAGCGAACTCCGCTCTACACTGGGATCGTGCGGATGTAATCGACGAAATCGAACGCGAAGGC
Organism: Lysobacter sp.; assembly: GCA_019634715.1. Lineage (GTDB taxonomy): Bacteria > Pseudomonadota > Gammaproteobacteria > Xanthomonadales > Xanthomonadaceae > Lysobacter_I. Next base: position 191,440 of record JAHCAU010000008.1, on the reverse strand, counting down.
GTGGCGCACGTCGGCCGCATGCGTCTCGCGCGAGACGACTCGCCACTGCGCCGCCTCGAATTCGGGAAAGAACGCATCGCCATCATCGATGGCGGCGTCGACATGGGTCAGGTGCATCCGCGTCGCCAGCGGCAAGGTCAATGCATAGAGCTCGCCACCGCCGATCACGCACAGCTCGCTCGCGGCATCGGCTGCCGCGATGCGCAGCGCTTCGTCGATCGACGCCACCGCTTCCATGCCTTCGAACGGCACGCGGCCGCTGCGCGTCAGCACGAGGTTGTGCCGCTTCGGCAGCGCGCGGCCCAGCGACTCGGCGGTCTTCCGCCCCATCAGCACCGGCTTGCCCAGCGTGAGCGCCTTGAAGCGCTTGAGGTCGTCGGGCAGGTGCCATGGCAGTGCATTGCCGCGACCGATGGCGCGGCTGCGGTCGAGTGCGGCCAACAGCGACAACTCAACAGGCATCATCGTGCTCGATCTCGCGCCCGCCTTCGACGAAACGGTACGGACGAACGCCGTTGATATATCCTTCGCGGCCGTCAGCGAGCCGGATGCGGTAGACAATGTCGCTCTTGATGTCGATGCACGCCGACAGCCCGGCGCGCTCCCCGGACTCCAAATGCATGATCGCGCGTGCATCGTGAGTCGTATTCGAGTCACTGAGGCTCGCGAACACCGGTAATGGTTCGATTGCCTCGATTTGAACGGAGTTGTTATCGCAGGCGCACACCATGATCAGCAGCGATGCGGAAGACGCCCATCTGGCGAGAGACAGGGCCTTCTTCACACCGCCACCGGTGCCTTGATCGCCGGATGCGGGTCGTAGCCCTCGATGGCGATGTCGTCGTAGGCGAAGCCGAAGATGTCCTTCACCGCCGGATTCAGGCGCAGCGTCGGCAGCGCACGCGGTTCGCGCGACAACTGTTCGCGGGCCTGTTCGAAATGGTTCGAATACAGGTGCGCGTCGCCGAGGGTGTGCACGAAGTCGCCGACCTCCAGGTCGCAGACCTGCGCGACCATGTGCGTGAGCAGCGCGTAGCTGGCGATGTTGAACGGCACGCCGAGGAAGATGTCGCCGCTGCGCTGGTAGAGCTGGCAGCTGAGCCTTCCGTCGGCGACGTAGAACTGGAACATCGTGTGGCAGGGCATCAGCGCCATGCGCGGCAGGTCGGCGACATTCCAGGCGCTGACGATGAGCCGGCGCGAATCGGGATTGCGCCTGATCTCGTCGACCACCCAGCGGATCTGGTCGATCTCGATGCCGTCCGCGCCGGCCCAGCGCCGCCACTGCTTGCCGTAGACCGGGCCGAGTTCGCCCTGCTCGTCGGCCCACTCGTCCCAGATGCTGACCTTGTGGTCCTTGAGATAGGCGATGCTCGTCTCGCCCTTCAGGAACCACAGCAACTCGTGCACGATCGAGCGCAGGTGCAGCTTCTTGGTGGTGACCAGCGGGAAGCCTTCGCGCAGGTCGAACCGCATCTGCCACCCGAACACGCTGCGCGTGCCGGTGCCGGTGCGGTCGGCCTTCTCGGTGCCGCGATCGAGCACGTGCTGCAGGAGGTCGAGGTACTGTTTCATGCGTCGCCTGTCATGTCGGGGGGCGTCAGCCGGCGGTGCCTTGGGGCTGCAGGGTCGGCGCCCGGCGCGACAGCCACAGCAGCGTCGCGCCGAGCAGGATCAACGGCAGGCTCAGGACCTGGCCCATGGTCAGCCAGTCGAAGGCCAGGTAGCCGATCTGCGAATCCGGCACGCGGACGAATTCCACCAGGAAGCGGAAACAGCCGTAGAGCAGCGCGAACAGGCCGGCGACGGCATAGCGCGGCCGCGGCCTGCGCGAGAACCACCACAGCGCGCAGAACAGCACCACGCCTTCGAGGGTGAACTGGTACAGCTGCGACGGATGGCGCGCGAACTGGTCGAGCATGCCGGTGGCGTGCATGGCGTCGAGCTGTGCGGCGGGCAGGCCCGCGAGCTTGTCCTCGGCATGCGGGAAGATCACGCCCCAGCCCGCCTCGGTGTACTTGCCCCACAGCTCGCCGTTGATGAAGTTGCCGAGCCGCCCGAAGCCGAGCCCCGGCGGCACCAGCGGCGCGACGAAATCGACGATGTCGAAGACATGCATGCGGTGCTTGCGCGCCCACCACAGCGATGCGGCGAGCACGCCGACCAGGCCCCCGTGGAAACTCATGCCGCCCTGCCATATCCGCAGGATCTGCAGCGGATCGGCGATGTAGGCGTCGAGATCGTAGAGGAGGACGTAACCGATGCGCGCGCCGAAGATCACGCCGAGCATGCTGTAGAACAGCAGGTCGCTGTAGGCCTGCTCGGTGATCCCGGGCAGGCGGCCGGCGCGCACGCGACTGCGGCCGAGGAACCACGCTGCGGTGAAGCCCAGCAGGTACATCAGGCCGTACCAGTGGACCTTGAACTCCCCGAACGCGATCAGGACGGGGTCGAGCTGGTGCAGGAAGGTCATGGGCGAGGCGACATGGCGTGCGGGACGGCGGACAGGCGAACGGGATGGATCCGGCCCGTTCGGGGAGATCGCGTCACTGCGCGGACGGGGTCGCGGAAGGCTGCTGCACAGGCTGCGGCGGCGGTGGCGCCTTGGCCGGGTCGAGCGGAACCGGGCCATCGGAGGCCGGAAGCGCCTGCGGGCGCGGTGCGGCGGCGGCATCGGCGGGTGCCGCACCGGCTTCCGGGCCGGAGATCGGCGCCGCCGGCATCGCGGGTGCCGCCGGATCCGCCGCTGCGGTGCCCGCGCTGTCAGCCGCCTCCGCGGCCTCGGCGGCGGTCGGATCGGGCGCGTTCGACCCGGAAGTGCAGCCCGTCAGTACGGCGGCGAGCGCCAGGGCGATGAGCGGGGTACGGACATGCATCGATGATCTCCTCGGTGTGGGCGGTGCGCAGCGCGTTGCGAACGATGCGATGGGAACTGTCATTGGGCCGTCTCGCCGGACTTGCCGCATCGGACCGGCTTCAATCCGGCAGCAGGCGCTCCTGGGACCGCTTCTTCGTCCAGAGGTTCAAGCCCTCGACTGCGGCCGAGAAACCCATCGCGAAGTAGATGTAGCCCTTGGGCACATGGGCCTCGAAACCTTCGGCGACCAGGAAGGCGCCGACCAGCACGATGAAGGCCAGCGCCAGCATCTTCACGGTCGGGTTGCGATCGATGAACTTGCCCAGCGGGGTCGCCGCCAGCAGCATCACCGCCACCGCCAGCAGGATCGCGGCCACCATCACCGGCGTCTGGTTGGCCATGCCGACCGCAGCGATCACCGAGTCGAGCGAGAACACGATGTCGATCACGGCGATCTGGGCGATGACGCCCCAGAACACGGTCACCGGCCGGGTGTTGATGTCCTCTTCCTCGCCGCGTCCGCTGACGATGTCGCGGATCTCCTTCGTGCCCTTCACCAGCAGGAACGCGCCGCCGAGGATCAGTACCAGGTCGCGCACCGAGAAGCCGTGGCCGAGCACGCTGAACAGGTCGTAGGTCAAGCCCGCCAGCCAGGCCAGGGTCAGCAGCAGACCGATGCGCGTGATGCAGGCGACCGCGATGCCGAACTTGCGCGCCTTCTCGCGCTGCGCGTACGGCAGCCTGGACACGGCGATGGAGATGAACACCAGGTTGTCGATGCCCAGCACGATCTCGATCGCGCTCAGGGTGATGAGGGTGATCCACGTCTGCGGATCGGAAATCAGTTCCAGCATTGCTTGGTTTTCCCGGGGAAGCGTTGCGGGCGCGGGCGGCGCCTCGAAGAGGGTCTGGGGAGGATCAGAGGTAGCGGTCGGCCAGGATCAGGCCCCAGACCAGCAGCACGTTCATCATGAGCACGAACACCGCCGCCGAGCCCATGTCCTTGGCGCGGCCGGCCAGCTCGTGGAATTCGGGGCCGTAGCGTTCGATGACGGCCTCGATCGCCGAATTGAGCAGTTCGGCGGCCATCACCAGCAGGCAGCTGCCGATCATGAGCGCGCGTTCGATCGGCCCCTCGACCAGCCAGCAGGCCAGCGGCGCGAGAACGACGAACAGGTAGACCTCGAGCCGGAACGAGGATTCGTGCAGCCAGGCCGCGCGCAGCCCCTGCAGGGACCAGATCGTGGCCTTGAGGATGCGCCCCGGCGTGCGCGGCAGGTGCCCGGTGTTGTCGGCCATGTCAGCGGGCGCTCCCGGTCGGAACGCGATTGCGGTGGCGCGGGTCGGTAACCGGCATGGGGGGTGGGGGGCGAGGCGGCGGAGGCAGGCGATTTTGCCACATCCCCGATCCTGCCCGGTGACGGCGTGCCCGGCCGGACCGCGAGACCGCATGCATGCGTGCCGGAGCCCGCTTACGGCCCCGCCGCGCCACCTGCTAGCATCGACTTCGTCACGCAGGCCGGCCGTACCGGCGCGGCGGCCGCAGTCTGGACGCGCCAAGGATCGACAGGGGACCACCTTCCGATGCACCCGATGCCGCTTCTCCGCGCGGGCGCCCTTGCGCCCGCCCTGCTCCGCCATACCCGGCTCCGCCAGCCCCGACTCCGCGCCCGGGCGCTCGCCCTCGTGTTCGCCCTGGGCCTGCTCGGCGGTTGCGCCAGCACCCCCGACCGCGCGCAGATCCCGCAGTTCCGCCAGGGCGCGGCCACCGCGAACCAGCAGACCGCGCAGGCCTTCTCCGACATCAACACCTTCTTGCGCCAGCAGCAGATCGAGCGCGCGGTCGGCCAGCCGACGCTGAACGAAGGCGAATTCCTGACCGTGCTCGGCGACGAGGACACCGCGAAATGGAGCCGGGCTTTCGCGGTGATCGATGCCTACGCCGCTTCGCTGGAGAAGCTGCTGGACCCGCAGCGTCGCGACGACGTGCAGCAGGAACTGGTGAAACTCGGCGAGACCATCGGCGCGCTCGACGACCGGCAACTGCCGGCCGGCGTGGCCGGCGGCTTCGCCACGCTCGGCGGCCTGCTCCTGCAGATCAAGGTGGAGAAGGACGCGATGCAGGCGATCCGCACCGCCGATCCGGGCATCCAGGCCACCTTCTCGACCATGATGACGGCCATCGGCGCCGACCCGAACAGCGGCGTGCGCAGCGTGGTGCGCAACACCTGGCAGACGATGCTGGGCCGGATCTCGGTCGATTTCCTGCGCGCGACCGGCAAGGATGCGAAGCGCACCGTGGTGCAGCAGTACGTCGCGACGATGGACCAGCGCGACGCACAGGACGCTTCGCTTGCGGCGCTCAGGCGCTCGCTGGGCCTGCTCGCGGCAGCGCACGCCGAACTGGCCGCAGGTCGCAACGATGGCGCGCAGGGCCTGATCGACCTGGTGCAGCGCGAATACGTCGCTTACCGCGCCCAGGTGGAGGCGATCCGCAAGCAACGCGCGTCGACGCAGAACGGCCAACAGGGAGGCACGCCATGAATGCGGTGATCAGCAACCAGAGCGCGATCAACAGCGAAACCAAGCAACTGCACGACATCCTGATCGCCCAGCACCAGGCCCTGTCCGACCGCCTGGCGACGGTGACCTCGGCCGACGATGCCGATGCGATCGTGCGCGAGATGCAGGAGATCAACTTCCGCGTGATGATCAGCGGCGGCCTGCTGTTCAAGCAGACCACGGCGCAGATCGACGACAATCTGCAGAGCGTGATCGCCGCCAGCGCCGACCTGAAGACCGCCATCGCCCAGGCCGACAAGGTGCGCGACATCATCAAGGCGACCAGCAAATTCCTCGGCCTGGTCGACAAGGTGCTGGACAGGATCAAGCTGCTGTAGCGCGACACGCTGCGTGGCGGGCATTGGCGGCCCGCCACGCCTCGGCTCTCGATGCGCCTCAGCTCAGCCGGCGTTGCGACGCGGCGCGCCTTCGGACTGGTACAGGCTCAGCACGTTGCGGTCGGGATCGAGGAAATCCATCGTGAGACCGCCATCGGGCGCTTCGCTGACCGGCACCACGATCTCCACGCCTTTCGCCGCCAGGGCTTCTGCGCAGTCGTCGATGCCGCCCTCCAGCGCGAAGACCACCACCGGGCTGTCGCCGGCCTTCGCCGGGCGCTGGATGAAGACCAGGCTGAGATCGCCGAGTTCGGCGAGGGCGAACGGACCGTCGTGGCCCTCGAGTTCGGCGATCGGCAGACCCAGGGTGTCGCGATAGAAGGCGACGCTGCGTTCGAGGACGCCGACGAAGAACACGATGGCGCCGACTTTGGCTTGGCCGAGCATGGGAAGACTCCTGATTGGAATGAAGGAAGGGCGACGGGCCGCTTCGCGGCGTCCCGTCGACCTGTCAGTTGCCGCCACCGGGCGAAACGTGAGCGCGGCCGCGCAGCACCAGCAGGTGGCCGTCCGGATCGTGGCTGCCCAGGCCGGGACGCCCGCCGAGTGCGGCCTTCAGCGCGCGCCGGACCTGGCCGAACTGCAGATCGACGCTGCGCGCGGGGTCGCGCACGTAGGCCAGGGCGATGGCTTCGGCGCGCTGCGCGGGCGACATCGCGCCGAGCGCCTTGCGGATGCAGGTCAGGCGCTGGCGGAAGGCGGTGTCGCGGATGCCGAGGATCCAGCGGATCTCGTCGGCAGCGAGCCCGTGCAGGGCCAGCACCGCCACGCGTCGCGCCGCGGGCGGCAGGCGCGCGAGCAGCGCACGGGCGGCGATCGTCGACCCTGGCGTGGCTGGGGAAGGGGTCGCCTCGTCCGCTGCGATGGCGAAGGCCGCATCGCGGCGGCGGCGACGGATCGCGCTGCGCGCCTGCATCGCGGCGCGATGGCGGATCACGCCCGACAGCCACGGCAGGGAGGTCGCATCGAGCGGATCGCGGCCCTGCTCCAGCGCGACCAGCAGCGCATCCTGGACGAGGTCGTCGGCATCGGTCGCGTCGCGCACGTGCCGCCTGGCCTCGCTGCGCAGCCGCCGGTAGGCGCCGACATCCATCGCGATGCCCGTGTCGGTGCGGCGTCAGCGGGCCGGTGCGTCGTCGCCGTCGCCGAACACCGCAGTGCCGCGGCTGCCGTCGGGCTTGACCCAGCCGCGGTACATGCCGCTGGTGTTGAAGGGCATGGCGATGTTGCCGGCATTGTCGAGGGCGATGATGCCGCCGTCGCCGCCCAGTTCCGGCACGACACCGTTGATCACTGCGTCGGCGGCCTCGGCGAGGCTGTCGCCGCGATAGGCCACGCGCGCGCAGATGTCGTGCGCGACCGCGGCGCGGATGAAGAACTCGCCCCAGCCGGTGCCGGACACGCCGCAGCGGTCGTCGGCCCAGGTGCCGGCGCCGATCACCGGCGAATCGCCGATGCGGCTCCAGCGCTTGTTGGTCATGCCGCCGGTGGAAGTGCCGGCGGCGATGCGGCCGTTGCGATCCAGCGCGACCGCGCCGACCGTGCCGAAATAGGTGCCGCGCAGGTCGTTGCCGGCCTGGCGCTGCGCGCGGGCCTTCGCGTCTTCGAGCTGCCTGCGGCGATGCTCGGTGTCGAACCAGGTGTTCGGCACGCGCTCGATGTCCTTCAGGGTGTCGGCGAAGGCTTCCGCACCGGCACCGGCCAGCATCACGTGCGGGCTGCGCGCCATGACCGCGCGCGCCAGCCTGATCGGATTGCGCACCGTGGTCACGCCGGCCACAGCGCCGGCCCGACGGGTGTGGCCTTCCATCACCGAGGCGTCGAGCTGGTGACCGCCTTCGGCGTCGTAGACCGCGCCCTTGCCGGCGTTGAAGTGCGGCGATTCCTCCAGCACGAGGATCGCGGCCTCGACCGCGTCGAGGGCATCGCCGCCGCGCGCCAGCACGGCATGGCCGGCATCGAGCGCGCGGTCGAGGTCGGCGCGGATCGCGCGCTCCAGATCCAGCGGCAGCTTGTCGCGTTCGATCACGCCCGCGCCGCCGTGGATGACGAGGGCGGTCCGTCCCGTCATCGCTTTTTCCGGCATCGGATTGTCGGGATACGGGCTGTTCTCGGGACGGTGCTGGGCGTGGGCGGTCATGGTGGCGACGGCAAGGCAGAGGGCAAGCAGCGGGCGCATCGGACACTCCGGGCGGCGGATGCCGAAGCATAGCCCCTGCGTCCCGCCCTTGTAGAGCGGATCGAAGATCCGCTGTCCGTCATCGTCGAGCGGAGAGACGCAGCCCGGGCAGCACTGCGCAGACTTCAACGCCTTTCGCTGTTCGCAGGAGCGATCCTACTGCTGCCGCAGCGCTTCGATCGGATCGAGCTTCGCCGCCTTGCTCGCCGGGTAGTAGCCGAAGAACAGGCCGGTGGCGATCGAGAAGCCGGCGGCGAGGCCGATCACCTGGCTGTTCAGCGCCACCGGCAGTGCGCCGATCCGGCTCACCGCCAGTGCGCCGACCACGCCGATCGCGATCCCGATCACGCCGCCGATCAGCGAGATCAGCATGGCTTCGGCAAGGAACTGCCGGCGGATGTCGCGCGGACCCGCGCCGACGGCCATGCGCAGGCCGATCTCGCGGATGCGCTCGGTCACCGACACCAGCATGATGTTCATGATGCCGATGCCGCCGACGATCAGCGAAATGCCGGCGACCGCACCGAGCAGCCAGGACATCAGCTTGGTCGTCTGGGTACGGGTGGCGACGATCTCGGCGAGGTTGCGCACGTTGAAGTCGTCCTCGGCGCCGGGCTGGATCTTGTGTCGCTGGCGCAGCAGGGCTTCGATCTCGGCCTGCGCGGTCGACAGCCCGTCCGGCGAGGACACGCCGACCGCGATCTGCTGCACCGAGCCGGCCGAGAGGAAGCTGTTGGTGTTCAGGCGCCGACGCGCGGTCTGCAGCGGGATCACCACCAGGTCGTCCTGGTCCTGGCCGAAGCCGCCCTGCCCCTTGGACTTGAGCGTGCCGACCACGGTGAACGGCACGCGACCGACCCGGATGGTCTGGCCGACCGCCTCTTCCTCGCCGAACAGCTCCCGGCGCACCGTCTCGCCGATGATCGCGGACTTGCCGCCGCCGTAATCGCTTGATTCGAAGCCCGGGCCGCTGGCGATCTCCCAGCCGTTGATCGCGAACCAGTCGGGCTCCACGCCCTGCCAGCTCGTCGCCCAGTTGTTCTCGGCGAAGATCACCTGCGAGCCGCCGCGCAGCAGCGAGCTGACGTACTGCACGCCCGGCACTTCGCGACGGATCGCGTCGGCGTCTTCTTCGGTGAGCGTGAAGAAGTTGCCGCCGCCGGTGCGCACGCCACCGAAGCCGCGTCCGGCGCCGGGATTGATGTCCAGGCGCTGCGAGCCGAGGCCGGAGACGATCTTCTCGATCTCCGCCTGCGTGCCCTGGCCCACGGACACCATCACGATCACCGCGGCGATGCCGATGATCACGCCCAGCGAGGTCAGCGCGCTGCGCAGCCAGTTGCCGCGCAGGGCATGCACGGCGGTGCGCAGCACTTCGAGCAGGGTCATGCCGCCCGCCTGCGGATGGGCCGCGCTCATGCGTTCGCCTCCGCCCTGGCCGGGGCATCCTCGTCGTGCAGTTCGCCGTCGCGCATCACGCAGGTGCGGTTCGCATGCGCGGCCACTTCGGCATCGTGGGTGATGAGGATGATGGTATGGCCCTCGCTGCGCAGGCGCTCGAACAGGGCGAGGATTTCCTGTCCGGTGCGCGAATCGAGCGCGCCGGTGGGTTCGTCGGCCATGAGGATCGGCGGCTGGTGGATCAGCGCGCGCGCGATCGCCACGCGCTGCTGCTGGCCACCGGACAGCTCGCTGGGCTTGTGGTGCATGCGCTCGCCCAGACCGACCGCGGCCAGCGCCTCGCTGGCACGACGGCGGCGCTCGGCGACCGGAACGCGCGCATAGCTCAGCGGCATCGCGACGTTGTCCAGCGCGCTCATCCGCGCCAGCAGGTTGAAGCCCTGGAACACGAAGCCGATCTTGTCGCGGCGAAGCACCGCGCGCTCCTCGGCGTCCAGCGTGGCCACGTCGACGCCGTCGCACAGGTAGGTGCCGGAAGTCGGCGTGTCGAGGCAGCCGATCAGGTTCATCAGCGTCGATTTGCCCGAACCCGACGGCCCCATGATCGCCACGAACTCGCCGTGTTCGATGCGCAGGTCCACCGCCTTCAGCGCGGCGACCTCGGCCTCGGTGCCCTGCGAGTAGATCTTGCTGAGCGCGCGCGTCTCGATCACCGGGTGCGCAGTCGAGCGCGCGGCTTGATTGGCGACGGCAACTGCACTCACTTGCCCGGCTCCGCGACCTGCACGCCCACGATCACCTGATCGCCGGCCTTCAGCTCGCCGATGATCTCGGTGCTGCTGCCGTCGGACGCGCCCACGCGCACCAGCACCGGCTTCGGCTTGCCGTCGGCGAGCACGTAGACCGGGGCGCGGCGCGCGCCGACCAGTTCGTTCACGGCGCTGTCCCAGGCCTGGCGCTGGTCGTCGCGCAGGGTCGCGCGGAACTCGCCGAACTGCTGGTTGAAGCGTTCGAGCATGCGCTGGCGCATCGCACCGCTGGCGTTGCCCGTGCCGCGATTGCCGCCGCCCGACTGCGGGCCGCCCGGGCCGCGACCGAACAGGTTCGGCGCATTGCCGTTCTGCTGCGGTGCGGCGGTGCGTGCGGCGATGCGTTCGCGCATCCTGGCCAGCGCGCCGTCGAACGCCGCCTGCTGGCTCGCGTCGAGCTTCAGGGTCGCGGCGATCTTCGGCAGGTCGTCGCTCATGCCGCCGCCGCGCTGCGCGCTCTGCTGCTGCTCGGCCGCGGCATCGTCGACCGGCGGCTTGAAGCGCATCGCGGCGTTCGGCACCTTGAGGATGTTGTCGCGACGGCTGACCTCGATCTCGGCGTTCGCGGTCATGCCCGGCAGCAGGGCCTGGTCGGCATTGTCGACCGACACCACGACCGGATAGGTGATGACGTTGCTGGTGTTGGTGGACGACAGCCGCACCTGGCGCACTTCGCCCCTGAAGCGACGGTCCGGGAAGGCGTCGACGGTGAAGCTCACCGCCTGTGCGGGCTTGACCTGGCCGATGTCGGATTCGTCCACGGCCAGCACGATCTCCATCTGCGACAGGTCCTCGGCGATCTTGAACAGCACCGGCGCCTGCAGGCTGGCGGCGACGGTCTGGCCCGGCTCGACCGAGCGCGCCAGGACCACGCCGTTCACCGGCGAGCGGATGACGGTGCGGGCGAGGTTGAGGTGCGCGTTCTGCGCCGAGGCGGTCTGCTGGCGGATCTGCGCCTCGGCTGCGGCCACCTGGGCGCGCGCCTGGTCGCGCGCGGCCAGCGCCTGGTCGAGGTCGCCGCGGGCGATCAGCTTCTGGTCGACCAGCGCGGCCTTGCGGCTGTAGTCCAGCTCGGCGTTGCGCAGGCTGGCGCGGGCGGTCTGCAGGCTGGCGCGCGCGTTGGCGATGGCGGCGTTGCCCTGTTCGATCTGGGCCTGGAAGGTGTCGGGGTCGATGCGGGCGATGACCTGGCCCTTCTCGACGCGGTCGTTGTAGTCGACCAGCACCTCGGTGACCTTGCCCGACACCTCGCTGCCCACGTCGACCGTGGAGAGCGCACTGAGGTTGCCGGTGGAGGAGATCGCGACCCGGATGTCGCCCTGCTCGACCGCCGCCGTGCGGTACTTCTGTGCGTCGCCGCCACCGCGGCCCTTCCAGTACCACACACCGGCGGCGAGCACGGCGACGACGACGGGAACCAGGAGGATGCGGGGAAAACGACGGCGGTGTGCGGGCATGGGGTCTGGAGTCTGCGGACGCGGGTCGAGTGGCTGGGAACGCATCGGGGCGACAGCGGTTGACCACGGATGCGCCCCCGGGTTCCCGCTGGACGGGTTGCGGCGGCATCCGCGCGGTCGGCCTTGGCGGCCCGGAGATGGCCGCGCATCATCTCACGATCCCCGGCCGGCCCCGCCCCGCCGCCAAATTCCGCAACGCCGCCTCCCCGAAGAACTCCCATGTCCCTGCCTCTCGACCGCCTGCTGCCCATCGCCCTGCTGCTGTGCTCGAACATCTTCATGACCTTCGCCTGGTACGGGCACCTGAAGTACAAGTCCTCGCCGCTGCCGGTGGCCATCGCGGCAAGCTGGGGCATCGCCCTGTTCGAGTACATGCTGATGGTGCCCGCCAACCGCTGGGGCAGCGCGTATTACTCGGCGCCGCAGCTCAAGGGCATGCAGGAAGTGATCACCCTGCTGGTGTTCGCCGGGTTCTCGGCCTGGTTCCTCGACCAGCCGCTGAAGTGGAACCACTGGGCCGGCTTCGGCCTGATCGTGGTCGCCGCGTGGCTGATCTTCCTGGAGTGATGCGCCCTTGTAGAGCGGAGCGCAGCTCCGCTGCACCCTCGCCGAAGCCCGCGTCGTCATCGCAACGGCAGGTACACCGGCTCGCGGAACGTGTGCAGCGGATCTTCGATCCGCTCTACAGAAGCAAAGGCGTCAGAACGGAATCCGCCCGATCAGGATGTCCTTGAACATCACCCAATCGCCGGCGAACGAGTAGAACGGATGCTTGAACGTGGCCGGCCGGTTCTTCTCGAAGAAGAAATGCCCGATCCAGGCGAAGGCGTAGCCGCTGACCAGCGCGCCGAGCAGCCACCAGGGATTGCGCTGGGCGATGGCGGCGGCGATCAGGCCCAGCGCCACGCAGTTGCCGACGAAATGCAGGCGGCGGCAGATCGTGTTGCGGTGTTCGCCGAGGTAGAAGGGGTAGAACTCGCGGAAGCTGGCGTAGCGCTCGCTCATGGCGACTCCTGTTGTTTGGCCCTGTCCCAGTAGCGATCCTGCGCGTCCAGCGGCAGGTCGGCAAGACGCACGCCATCGGCGGCGGCCAGGGCTTCCATCGCGCGGAAGCGGCGCTCGAACTTGTGGTTGGCGCGACGCAGCGCAGTCCCCGGGTCGACCCTGGCGTGTCGGGCCAGGTTCGCGGCCACGAACAGCAGGTCGCCGAGTTCGTCCTCCAGTCGATCCTGCACGGCCGGGTCGTGCGGCGCGGCGGCGCGGGCGTCGAACTCCACCCGCACTTCCTCCAGTTCTTCCTTCAGCTTGTCGATCACCGGCGCCGGCCCGGGCCAGTCGAAACCGACCGTGGCCGCCTTCTTCTGCAGCTTCACCGCGCGCTGCCACTCGGGCAGGCCCCGGGCGATGCCGGCCAGCGCCGAGGCATCGGCCGCATCGCCATGCTTCGCCAACCGCTCCCTCTTTTTTTCCGCATCCCACATCGCGTTCAGCGCGTCGCTGTCGGCGATGTTCATCCCGGCGAAGACATGCGGATGCCGGCGCTCCATCTTGTCGCTGATCGCGGCGACCACGTCGCCGAACGCGAACGCGTCCTGCTCCTCGGCCATGCGCGCGTGGAACACCACCTGGAACAGCAGGTCGCCGAGCTCGTCCTTCAGGTCGTCGAGGTCGTTGCGGTCGATCGCATCGGCGACCTCGTAGGCCTCCTCCACCGTGTACGGCGCGATGGTCGCGAAGGTCTGCTTCACGTCCCACGGGCAGCCGGCCTCAGGGTCACGCAGGCGGGCCATGATCGCGAGGAGGCGGCGGATGTCGTTTTGATCACTCATCTTGGGTCCGTACCCTGGCCCATCGCCATGGTGCATGTAGGAGGGCCTTCAGGCCCGAGCTTTTGAACGATCGACGATCCCACGAAGAATTCGGGCCTGGTTTTCAACAGCCGCATGGCTGGTCAGGCCCTCCTACAGATCGCGGCGATCCATGCTCCTTCATCACTCAGCCCATTGCCGCCAATTCAACTTCGCGTCGCCGAACGCCACGAAATCCCCGTTGAGCAGCGTATCGCGCTGGTTGTAGCGGAACGGTCGGCCCTGCGGGTCGACCACGCGGCCGCCGGCGGCTTCGAGGATGGCCTGGCCGGCAGCGGTGTCCCACTCGCTGGTCGGGCCGAAGCGCGGGTAGATGTCGATCGCGCCCTCGGCGATGCGGCAGAACTTGAGCGAGGAACCGACGGTCACGTCCTCCAGCTCGCCCAGATCGGCGGCCATGCGCGCCATGAAGGCCTCGGTGCGCGCGTCGCGATGCGAGCGGCTGGCGGCGACGCGGATCGGCGCCACGGCCGGGGCGCGCACTTCCATCGGCACTTCTCCGCCATCGGCGCGGCGGTACGCGCCATGCGCGAGGTCGCCCCACCACAGCACATCGGGCACCGGCGCCTGGATCACGCCGAACACGGCCACGCCGTCCTCGATCAGCGCGATGTTCACGGTGAACTCGCCGTTGCGCTTGACGAACTCGCGGGTGCCGTCGAGCGGATCGACCAGCCAGAACCGCGTCCAGGCACGGCGCTCGGCGACGGGCAGCACGGCGGATTCCTCCGACAGCACCGGGATGTCGGGCGTCAGCCGCGCCAGCCCGTCGACGATGCAGTGGTGCGACGCCAGGTCGGCCGCGGTCAGCGGGCTGTCGTCGCCCTTGCGCTCGACATCGAAGGGTTGCTCGTAGACCGCAAGGATCTCGGCGGCGGCGGCATTGGCGATGGCGATCACGCCTTCGCGGATCGTCTCATCGAGCAGCATGGGCATCAGTTTCATTTCCTCCGGACAGCAGTTCCCTGACGAGGAAGAGCGCCGCGATCGAGCGCCCCTCCGAGAATTCTTCGACGAACATCAGCTCGTGCAGCGCGTCGAGGCGCCAGGGCACGACCTCCAGCACTTCGGGCTCGTCGCCCGGCAGGCGCTCTTCGTACAAGTCGCGGGCCAGCACCAGCACGGTCTCGTGGCCCATGTAGGTCGGCGCCAGGCTGATCCGACGCAGCACGGTCAGCGAGCGCGCGCCGTAGCCGGCCTCTTCCTTCAGTTCGCGGTTCGCGGCCTGCTCGGGCGTCTCGCCGTCGTCGATCCGGCCCTTGACCAGGCCCAGCTCGTAACGATGGGTGCCTGCCGCATATTCGCGGATCAGCAGGGCGGTGCTGTCGTCGATCATCGGCACCACGATCACCGCGCCGTTGCCCACCGGCGGGACGCGGTGGTACCGGCGTCGCTCGCCGTTGGAGAACTCGAGGTCCAGCTCCTCCACCACGCGATCGCTGTCGCCCTGGCGGCGCGTGATCCGGTGGACGATCGGCAGGGGCCGGCTCATGCGGCCACCGGGCGGGCGGCGGGACGGGCGATAATGCGGGGATGACGAGGCATCCCAAGATCATAAACGACCACGACGCCGACCACTGGCGCGCGCGCGATCTCGACGTGCTCTGGCACCCCTGCACCCAGATGCGCGAACACCCGCATGCCCTGCCCCTGCTGCCGGTGGCGCGCGGCGAAGGCGCCTGGCTGATCGGCCACGACGGCCGGCGCACGCTGGACGCGGTCAGCAGCTGGTGGACGAACCTCCATGGCCACGCCGAACCGCGCATCGCCGAGGCCATCGGCCGCCAGGCGCGCACGCTGGAGCAGGTGATTCTGGCCGGCTTCTCGCACGCACCGGCCGTGGAGCTGGCCGAGCGCCTGCTCGCGGTCGCGCCGCGCCAGCCCGATCGCGCCCCGCTCGCCAAGGTGTTCTATGCCGACAACGGCTCGGCCGGCGTCGAAGTGGCCCTGAAGATGGCCTTCCACTGGTACCGCAACCGCGGCGACGAGCCGAACCGCACGAAGTTCGTCGCCCTGACCAACAGCTATCACGGCGAAACCGTCGGCGCGCTGTCGGTCGGCGACATCCCGCTGTACCGCCGCGTCTACGCGCCGCTGCTGCTCGACGTGCTGTTCGCGCCCTCGCCCGACGCCTTCGGCGCGCGCACGCCGGCCCAGGCCGCCCAGTGCGCGGAGGACGCCGCCGACGCCCTCGCCCGCCTGCTCGACGAACACCCGGGCGAGGTCTGCGCGCTGATCCTCGAACCGCGCCTGCAGTGCGCCGGCGGCATGCGCATGCACGATCCGGTGTATCTCAAGCGCGTGCGCGACCTGTGCGACGTGCACGGCGTGTTCCTGATCGCCGACGAGATCGCCACCGGCTTCGGCCGCACCGGCACGCTGTTCGCCTTCGAGCAGGCCGGGGTCATGCCCGACCTGATGTGCGTGTCGAAGGGCCTCACCGGCGGCTTCCTGCCGCTGGCGGCGGTGCTGGCGACGCAGCAGATCTACGAGGGCTTCCTCGACGATTCCCGCGAACGCGCCTTCCTGCACTCGCACAGCTACAGCGGAAATCCGCTGGCCTGCGCGGCGGCGCTGGCCTCGCTGGACATCCTCGAAGGCGACGACGTGATCGCGCGCAACCGCGTCACCGCGAGGAAGATGGGCGAACTCGCGTCCTCGTTCGCAGCGAACCCACTGGTCGCCGAGGTGCGCCAGGCCGGCATGGTGGTCGCGATCGAACTGCATCCCGAACCCGACAACCGCGAGGACGGACACGCGGTCGAGATCGCCGGCCGTCGCGGCCTGCGCATCTACCGCACCGCGCTCGACCACGGCGTGCTGCTGCGCCCGCTGGGCGACGTGCTGTACTGGATGCCGCCCTACTGCGTCGACGATGCGCAGCTTGCGCAGATCGCCCAAGCCACCGATGCATGCCTGAAGGAGGCCGCCCGATGCGCCTGACCCGAGTGTTCGTCGACCAGCCGCTCGCCAGCGGCATGCGTGTGACCCTGCCCGAGAGTGCGGCCACGCACCTGGTGCGCGTGCTGCGCCTGCGCGAAGGCGAGGTCTGCGTGCTGTTCAACGGCGACGGGCACGACTACGACGCCACACTGGCGACCGTGACCAAGCGCGGCGTCGATGCCGAGGTCGGCGGTGTGCGCTCGGTCGGCAACGAATCGCCGCTGCGCATCGTCCTGCTGCAGGGCATCGCGCGCGGCGAGAAGATGGACCTGATCCTGCAGAAGGCCACGGAGCTCGGCGTGTCGGCCATCGCGCCGGTGTTCGCCGATCGCACCGAAGTCCGGCTCGACGGCGAGCGTCTCGACAAGCGCATGGCGCACTGGCGCAGCGTCGTGACCTCGGCCTGCGAACAGAGCGGCCGCGCGCGCATTCCCGAGCTGCTGCCGGCGCGCGGGCTGGGCGAAGCCGCTGCGGCGCTGGAGGCCGATGCGCTCAAGCTCACCCTCGATCCGCAGGGCGAACACCGCTTCGAAACCCTGTCGCGACCGGCAGGCGACGTGGTGATCGGCATCGGCCCCGAAGGCGGCTGGTCCGCGAAGGATCGCGAGCTGCTCGCGCAGCACGGCTTCACCGGCCTGCGCCTCGGCCCGCGCGTGCTGCGCACCGAAACCGCGGGCCTCGCCGCGATCGCGGCCATGCAGGCGCGGTTCGGGGATCTCTGATGTCGCCTGCTTGCCGCTTGCCCCTTTGAAAAAGGGGGCCGACGCGCACAGCGAGACGGGGGGATTTGCGGAGCACCACGGCAATCGGCACTGTTGTTCTCGCCGGGAAAGCCCCAAATCCCCCGCGAACGCTTCGCGATCGCCGCCCCCTTTTTCAAAGGGGGCAAAGCATGTGCAGCTCATGGCAGACAGCATTCCGCGCAGGAAACGATCCGCCTGCTAGCATCGCGGCATCGCACGCCCCCTGGACGACGCCCGCCATGCCCGTGACCACCCGCCGCGCAACGCTCGACGACCTCGAAGCAGTGGCACCGCTGTTCTCCGATTACCGCACGTTCTATTCGCAGGTCCCCGACCTGGGTGCGGCCACCCGCTTCCTGCACGAACGTCTGGCGCGCGACGAGTCGGTGATCTTCCTCGCCGAACTCGATGGCGGGCCCGCCGGCTTCACCCAGCTCTATCCGATGTTCTCCTCGGTGCGCGCGCAGCGCACCTTCATCCTCAACGACCTGTTCGTCGACGCATGGGCACGTCGCAAGGGCGTGGCGCAAGCGCTGCTGTCGGCGGCGGCGGCCTTCGGCCGCGAGGCCGGCGCGATCCGCCTCGAACTGGAGACCATGCCCGACAACCATGCCGCACAGGCGCTGTATCGCGCGGAAGGCTGGGTGCAGTACGACGAAACCCTGCGCTTCCAGCTGCCGCTCGCGCACACCTGGAGCGACGACGCATGAACCACGCATCGCATGCCGGCAGCTGCCTCTGCGGCAGCGTCCGCTACCGCGTCGAGGGCGGCTTCGATCGGGTCACGCACTGCCACTGTTCGATGTGCCGCAAGAGCCACGGCGCCGCGTTCGCGACCTACGCCACGGTGTCCACATCGCAGTTGTCCATCGAAGACGCCACCGGGACGCTAACGTGGTATCGCTCCTCGCCCACCGCCGAGCGCGGCTTCTGCAGCGGCTGCGGCGCCTCCCTGTTCTGGCGCGACGAGGCCCGCGAACCCGGCCTGGTCGCGTTCTCGCTGGGGACGGTGGATACGCCGCTGGGCTCGATCGAGATTCGGGATATCTTCGTGGGGTCGCGGGCGGATTGGCATCAAGCCGCAGACCACTAGCCCAATAAGCATGAAATTATTAACCGAACCTACCGAGAACCCACCATGGGTAAAAATATAGATTATTTCAAGTCGAAAGAAGGAATCGCATTTTTATTCTTTGCTTTATTTTTCGCAGCAGTATTTCTTTTAGCTAGAAACGAAAAGAACGAAGAATGGAGAGAAATAGAAAGCAAATGCATTCGAGATGCATACGAGATGGAGAAAGAGCACGGCGGAAGCGCTAAAGACCATGAGGCTGAGTGTCTGAAGCAACACGAAGAAGATCAGCTCAGCGACCTTTCACGTTAAATCTATCGAACAACATTCCCTCACCATGACCGCCCAACCCGACCTCATCCCCCTCTCCCTCTGCGTCCTCACCGTTTCCGACACGCGCACGCTGGCCGAGGACAGTTCCGGCGCCTATCTCGCCGAGGCGCTGGTCGAGGCCGGCCACACGCTGCATGACCGCGCGCTGCTGCCGGACGACCGCTACCGGCTCCGCGCGCAGGTGTCGATCTGGATCGCGGATCCGGCGGTGGACGGCATCCTGGTCACGGGCGGCACCGGCTTCACCGGCCGCGATTCCACGCCGGAAGCGCTGCTGCCGCTGCTCGACAAGGAGATGCCCGGGTTCGGCGAGCTGTTCCGGGCGATCAGCTTCGACGAGATCGGCACCTCGACCCTGCAGTCGCGGGCGTTCGCGGGGCTGGCCAACGGCACCTTCCTGTTCGCCCTGCCCGGCTCCACCTCGGCTTGCCGCACCGCCTGGGAAAAGATCGTCCGCGCGCAACTCGACGCGCGCACGAAACCGTGCAACCTTGCCACCCTGCGGCCCCGCCTCAAGGAGTAAGCCATGTCGATCGGCAACACCCTGCGCCTGCTGACCAAGGCCACCGGCCTGTCGGTCACCGACCTCGCCACCGCCATCCCGCGCGCCGGCGCCAGCACGGTCAGCGCCTGGCTGAAGGACGAGAAGATGCCCGGGCGCGACCAGATCGACGCCCTCGCCCGCACCTTCGGCGTCCCCGCCGGTGCGCTGCTGGCCGAAGTCGCCAGCACCCTCGACCCCACCCGCACCCGAGGCGAGCACGACCTGCTCGCCGCCTACCGCGCGCTCAACACCAAACAGCAGGGCGCGCTGCTGGAAGTCGCGAAGAGCATGGCGGCGAGTGCACGGCCGGAAGACGCACCGGCGAAGCCCGCGCGCAAGCAGGCACCAGCGAAACGCGCGAAGCGCACCTGACCCGAACCCCGCACTGCATCGCATATCCGCCATGACCAAACCCGAAAAGCTCAAGCGCAAGGACTACGAGGAACGCCTGGAACCGCTGCAGCGCGAACTGGCGTCGATGGCGCGCTGGGCCGCGCACACCAACCAGCGCATCCTCGTCGTCATCGAAGGCCGCGACACCGCCGGCAAGGGCGGCGTGATCGATGCGATCGGCGCGCACATCAACCCGCGCCAGTGTCGCACCGTCGCCCTGCCGAAGCCGAGCGAGCGCGAGCGCAGCCAGTGGTATTTCCAGCGCTACGTGCCGCACCTGCCCGCCGCCGGCGAGATCGTGCTGTTCGACCGCAGCTGGTACAACCGCGCGGGCGTCGAGAAGGTCATGGGTTTCGCCGACGACAGGCAGGTGAAGGCGTTCCTGAAACAGGCGCCGGTGTTCGAGAAGATGCTGGTCGACGACGGCATCCTGCTGTTCAAGTACTGGCTGTGCTGCGACCAGGACGAGCAGGAGAAGCGCTTCGCCGAGCGTCGCGAGGACCCGCTCAAGGGCTGGAAGCTGTCGCCGATCGATATCGAGGCGCGCGCGAAGTACGCCGAATACACGAAGGCGCGCGAGGCCATGCTCAAGGCCACGCACACCGACCATGCACCGTGGACGCTCGTGGATTTCAACGACCAGAGGCGCGGGCGCCTGACCCTGATCCGCGACCTGCTCGACCGCCTGCCGGACACGCAGATCAAGCCGGAGCCGGTGGAGTTCCCGCCGCTGCCGGGCAAGCCGAAGAAGGAAAGCTATTCGATGGTGAAGCCACTGCCCATCGTCGACTGACTTGCGCCGTTCCGGACATTGCCGGAACGGCGCGGAGTCTGGTTCACACCACCCGGAACACCAGCGTCGCGTTGGTGCCGCCGAAGCCGAAGCTGTTCGACATGACCGTGCGCAGCGGCGCATCGCGCGTTTCGCGCAGCACCGGATAGCCTTCGACGCGCGGATCGAGGGTTTCGATGTTCGCCGAGCCGGCCATGAAGCCGTCGCGCAGCATCAGCAGGCTGTAGATCGCTTCGTGCACGCTGGCCGCGCCGAGCGAATGGCCGGTGAGCGCCTTGGTCGATGAGAACGGCGGGATCGTACCGCCGAAAGCCTCGCGCACCGCCTCGATCTCGATGATGTCGCCCAGCGGCGTCGAGGTGCCATGCGTGTTGAGGTAGTCGATAGTGCCGACCGGCTCGCCGCCGCCCGGGAAACCCTGCATCGCCATGCGCATGCAGCGCACCGCGCCCTCGCCGCTGGGCGCGACCATGTCGGCGCCGTCGGAGGTCACGCCGTAGCCGACCAGTTCGGCGTGGATGCGCGCGCCGCGCGCCTTCGCGTGTTCGTACTCCTCCAGCACCAGGATGCCGCCACCGGCACCGATGACGAAACCATCGCGATCGGCGTCGTACGGACGCGACGCACGCTGCGGCGTGTCGTTGAAGTGGCTGGAGAGCGCGCCCATCGCATCGAACTGCACCGACAGGCCCCAGTGCAGCTCTTCGCCGCCACCGGCCATGACGATGTCCTGCGCGCCGTGGCGGATCAAATCGGCGGCGGCGCCGATGCAGTGCGCGGAGGTCGCGCAGGCGGCGGCGATGGTGTAGCTCACGCCCTGGATGCCGAAGGCGGTGGCCAGCGACGCGGACACGGTCGAGGCCATCGTGCGCGGCACCATGAATGCGCCGACCTTGCGCGCGCCCTTGTTGCGCATCAGGTCGCCGGTCTCGATCTGCCAGTGCGCCGAGGCGCCGCCGGAGCCGGCGATCACGCCGGTGCGCGGGTTGCGGACCTGCGCCTCGTCGAGGCCGGCATCGGCGATGGCGTCGCGCATCGCGATGTACGCGTATGCGGCGGCATCGCCCATGAAGCGCTTGAGCTTGCGATCGATCTGCGCATCGAGGTCGATCTTCGGCACGCCCGCGACCTGGCTGCGGAAGCCCTTCTCGGTGTATTCGGGAACGGATTCGATGCCGCTGGCGCCGTTGCGCAGCGCGGCGGCGACGGTATCGGCATCGTTGCCGATCGGGGACACGAGGCCGTAGCCGGTGACGACGACGCGGCGCATCAGAAGCCCTCCACCGACTGGAACAGGCCCACGCGCAGCCCGTCGGCTTCGTAGATCAGGCGGTCGTCGACGTAGGTGCGGCCATCGGCGATGACCAGCGCGAGCTTGCCGCGCATCACGCGGCGCACGTCGATCTCGTAGCGCACCAGCTTCGCGGTCGGCAGCACCTGGCCGCTGAACTTCACGTTGCCGACGCCGAGCGCGCGACCGCGACCGGGTTCGCCGAGCCACGGCAGATAGAAGCCCGCGAGCTGCCACATCGCATCGAGGCCGAGGCAGCCGGGCATCACCGGATCGCCTTCGAAGTGGCATGCGAAGAACCAGAGGTCCGGGCGGATGTCCAGTTCCGCCACCAGCAGTCCCTTGCCGTGCGAGCCGCCCTTCTCGTCGATGCGGGTGATGCGGTCGAACATCAGCATCGGTGGGGCCGGCAGACGTGCGTTGCCGGGGCCGAACACGGTGCCTTGCGAGCAGGCGATGAGTTGCGCGTAATCGAACGAAGCGGGCTGCGGCATTGAGCGGACTGCAAGTGGACGGAACTTGCCATTATCGCCGTTTTCCCGGCGGCCACTGCGCTTCAAACCCCTGTTTTTCCAGCATTCGCATGCGTATGGCCGCATGCATTCATTCAAGGAACGAACCTACGCATGCGTATGCATCGACTGTACGCAGAGGTATGCATGAAAATCTTGCCGGCTGCGTTCAGCCTTTCGCGTCGAGCGCGCGCCGATAGCCCTGGAACAGTTGCAGCAGCCACGGCTTCTGCGCGAGCACCAAGCTGACGCCGATGCGCTCCTTCGGCGACAGCGTGGCGTCGCGCACCAGCAGTGCGTCGAATTCCTTCACCACTTCTTCCAGCCGCTGCCGCATCTGGCGCACGCCGTCGACGCTGAGGCTGCCGCTGAGCAGGAACAGGCCGTCCTGTTCGCCGTCGAACGCATCGGCGAAGTAGTCGCCGAGCAGCTTCTCGCGGAAATACAGTTCCATCGGCCCATTGCGGCGCCAGCGGAAGTTGCGCGCGGTCAGCGCACGCGCACGGTTGCCCGGCAGCAGTTCGATGATCCCCAGGCGGTCGAGCTTGACCAGCAATCCGGTCCACTGCGGCTCGGTGAACGAAAACTGCGCCAGCACATCGCTCTGCTTCCAGCGGTTCAGGCTGAGGAACAGCGCCAGCAGCAGCGCCGGCTCGGACACCAGCGCGCGCTCCTGGGCCTCGCTGAGCTGGGCCATGCTGTCCTTGCCGCGCGCGGATTCGGCCGCGAGGTCGGCCAGACCGATGTCCAGCACGTCGCAGATCTGCTCCAGGCGCTGCAGGCTCATCGCGCGCAGCGAGAACATGCGCTTGACCGCCGCCTCGCTCATCTTCAGGCGCGAGGCCAGCTCGCGATAGGTCATGCCCTGCCCGCGCAGCAGGCGCTTGAGGGCGTCGATCAGATCCACCGAAACGGCCATGGGTATCGCTTTCCAATACTTGTCAGCCCCACTGCTTACACCCGGTCGATTCCGTTTGCAATGCATCCGGGCGGCGGCTTTCCTCGATCCACCTTCCCATCCGTACCGCCCCCATGCCGCAGACCGCATTCCCCCTGCTGCGCCACATGCCCCTGCGCTACCGCATCGCCGCCGCCGTGCTGGCGCTGGGCTGCCTGTTGATTCCCCCTGCCGACGCCCATCCCGCCGCGTCGCGTGCCTCCGAAGCCAGCCTCGCCGCATCGGTGGAGGTGCCGATCGCGGCGATCAGCGCGCTGGCCGCGGGCAGCGAGTTCGTGGTCACCGGCATCGTCGCCAGCGGCGCAGTGGTGGCGGTGACGATCTCGGCCGTCGGGGTCGGCGCCTCGTTCGTCGTGTATCTGTCGGTCGAGGCGGTGAAGGCGCTGGGGCTGTCCGCAGGCCATGCGCTGGAAGCGGTGGCGGTGTCCGGCGGCTGGCTGCTGATGGCCAGCGGCGAGGCGATCTGCTTCATCGCCGACGAGGCAACGCGCGGCCACATCCATTCGCGGGAGATCACATCGCTCGGGATCGCTTCTCTGGAGCGGGCATCGTGAGCGGCTACGACCCCGACGACGAACGCCGCAGCGCGCGCGCTGCCGCCAGCCTGATCGGGCTGATGCTGGTGGCATTGATCGTGCTGATGAGCGTGGCTCCGGCCGCAAACGCGGGCACGCCCTGCGAAACGCGGACGATGACCCCGGCACGGATCGCCGATGCCGCGCGCACCGCGCGGATGGTCGTGGAGGAACTGGACCGGCACGATGCACCTGTCGCGCTGGTCTCCCGGGTGGGCACCGACCTGTCGAAGCACGGCCTGCGCTACAGCCACGCGGGCTTCGCGCTGCGCGACCATGCCGACGGCCGCTGGACCGTGGTCCATCTGCTCAACGATTGCAGCAGCGACGGCTCGGGCCTGTATGCGCAGGGCCTGGTGAATTTCTTCGCCGACGACCTGATCGAACAGGATGCACGCATCACCTGGCTGCCCGCCGACATGAGCGAACGCCTCGCCTCGCGCCTGGCGAACCTGCGCCACGATCCGCTGTACACGCCGCGCTACAACCTGATCGCGCGCCCTGGCAGCGCGCGCTACCAGAATTCCACGGCCTGGGTGCTGGAACACATCGCGGCGACCCTTGCGCAAGCACGGCCGACGAACGAGCGGGCGCAGGCCTACCTGCTGGCGAAGGCCCACGGTTTCCGGCCCGACACCATCCACATCGCGTATTCCAGGCGAATCGTCGGTGGATTGTTCGGCGGCGCCCATCTCGTCTTCACCGACCACGACATCGGCACGCGCCTGGGCGGCGACTACCCGGTGGTGACCGTGCGGTCGATCCTGCGCTGGCTCGATGCATCGGATTTCGCGATCCGCGAAACGGAGTGGCGTCGTGGCCAGCGCATGCCGGCACCCGGACCCGCGTGAGCGCGCCCGCTGCGGACTTGGCCTGCCGTCCGCTCCGTCGCCACTGCCTCGCTTGTCGCGCCGGATGCTCTACCTCGGGAGTGTCATCGCAGCGAAGGCAGGCACGGCGACGGCGGGCCAAGTCCGCAGCGGGTGGGTCATGCGGGCAGCGGAAAGAAGCGCGGCCGCGTGGGTCGCAGCACCAGCGCCTCGCCCACCGCCGGCAGCGCGATGTCGTCCTCGGCCACGCGCTCCCATTCGATCGGAAGCAGGCCGCCGCCGGGGGTCAGATCCACCGTGATGCGATCCGCGCGTCGATGCACGCCGGACACGCGCACGCGGATGCCCTCGCCGTCCTCGTCGTTGCGCACCGCCTGGTGCGGACGGAACATCGCCACCGCCTCGCCATCGGCGATGCCCGGCGCGTCCAGCACGCCGATCTCGTCCTCGGCCACGAACACACCGGCCTGCACGCGCCCGCGGATCGCATTGCCGCGACCGATGAAATCGAAGACATAGGCCGAGGCCGGCTGCGCGTAGATCTCGTCCGGCGTGCCGACCTGTTCGATGCGTCCTTCGCGCAGCACGACCACGCGATCGGCCAGTTCCAGCGCCTCTTCCTGGTCGTGGGTGACGAACACGGTCGTCTGACCGGTCTGATCGTGCAGGCGGCGCAACCAGCGCCGCAATTCCACACGGACCTTGGCGTCGAGCGCGCCGAAAGGTTCGTCGAGCAGCAGCACGCTGGGATCGATCGCCAAGGCCCGCGCCAGGGCGATGCGCTGCTTCTGCCCGCCCGACAGCTGCTCGGGATGGCGCCCGCCGTAATCGGGCAACTGGATCAGCTGCAGCAGTTCGTCGACGCGGCGCGCGATCGTCGCCTTGTCCGGACGGCGCGCGCGCGGCCGGCTGCGCAGGCCGAAGGCGATGTTCTCGGCCACGGTCATGTGCCGGAACAGGGCGTAATGCTGGAACACGAAGCCGACGTTGCGCTCGCGCAGGCTCAGCCGCGTGGCATCGCGGTCGCCGAAGCGCACTTCACCGGCATCCGGCGAAAGCAGCCCGGCGATGATCCGCAGCAGCGTGGTCTTGCCGGAACCCGAGGGTCCGAGCAGCGCGATGAGCTCGCCGGAGACGATGTCGAGGTCGACGCCGGCGAGCGCGGCCGCGCCGGCGTAATGCTTCTGGATGTTGCGAAGGCTCAGGTGCATGTCAGCGGACTCCTATCGGTGTTTCCTGTGCGACGACGCCAGCGCGTCGCCGTGGCGCGATTCCAGCCAGAACTTCAGTACCAGGGTCACCAGCGCCATGCCCGAGAGCAGCGAGGCGGCGGCGAAGGCGGCGACGGTGTCGAATTCGTTGTAGAGGATCTCGATGTGCAGCGGCAGCGTGTTGGTCAGGCCACGGATGTGGCCGGAGACCACCGACACCGCGCCGAACTCGCCCATCGCCCGCGCCGTGCACAGCAGCACGCCGTAGAGCAGCCCCCACTTGATGTTCGGCAGGGTGATGCGGAAGAACAGGCGCCACGCACCCGCGCCCAGCGAGCGCGCCGCCAGTTCCTCGTCGGCCCCCTGCTGCTGCATGAGCGGCAGCAGTTCTCGCACCACGAACGGGAAGGTGATGAACAGCGTGGCCAGCACGATGCCCGGACGCGCGAACAGGATCTTGATGTCGTATTCGGCGAGCAGTGCCGCGAACCAGCCATGCGCGCCGAACAGCAGCACCAGGCACAGACCCGCGACCACCGGCGACACCGCGAACGGCAGGTCGATCAGCGACAGCAGCACGCGCTTGCCCGCGAACTCGAAGCGCGCCAGCGCCCAGGCCGTCAGCACGCCGCAGACCGCGTTCACCGGCACCGCGATCGACACCGTGAGCAGGGTCAGGCGCAATGCGGCCAATGCATCGGGTTCGCGCAGCGCCGCCCACCATGCGCCGAAGCCCTTGCCGAAGGCGGAGGCCAGCACGGTCAGCAGCGGCAGCACCACCAGCAGGACCATGGCGAGCACGGCCAGCGCGATGAGGACGGCGCGCACCCAGGCGGGCTCGCGCAGCGGATCGTCATGCAGGAACTCAGCGGACATGGCGGTCTCCCTTGCCGCGCCCGTGCGATAACAGCGCGGGAATGGCGTTGATCGCGAGCAGGCAGACGAACGACGCGGCCAGCAGCAGCGCCGCCAGCGCGATCGCGCCGTTGTAGTCGTATTCCTCCAGGCGGATGGTGATGAGCAGCGGCGCGATCTCGGTCTTGTACGGCAGGTTGCCGGCGATGAAGATCACCGAGCCGTATTCGCCGAGTCCGCGCGCGAAGGCCAGCGAAAAGCCGGTCAGCGCCCCGGGCAGCACTTCCGGCAGCACCACGCGACGCAGCGCGGTCCAGCGCGATGCGCCCAGCGATGCTGCGGCTTCTTCCTGTTCGCGCCCCAGCGTTTCCAGCAGCGGCTGCACCGAGCGCACCGCGAACGGCAGGCCGATGAAGATCAAGGCAAGGGTGATGCCGACGCTGGTGTACGCGATTTTCACGCCCAGCGGTTCGAGCCATTGTCCGATCCAGCCGTTGCTGGAGTAGATCGCGGTCAGGGCGATGCCGGCGACCGCCGTCGGCAGTGCGAACGGCAGGTCGACCAGGGCATCGATCAGGCGCCGGCCCGGGAAGCGGTAGCGCACGAGCACCCAGGCCACCAGCAGGCCGACGAGCGATGCCACGATCGCCGCCACCAGCGCTGCACCGAAGCTCAGCTGCAGCGCCGCCTGCACGCGCTCGTCGCGGAGCGCGCGCAGCCAGCCGTCGAGACCGAGGCCTGCCGCGCGCACGCACAGCGCGAGCAGGGGCAGCAGTACGACCAGTCCGAGCCAGGCCATGCCGACGCCGAGGCCCAGGCCAAAGCCGGGCAGCGGATGGCGCAGCCTGTGCATGCGGGGCGGAGGGAACGCGGTGGGCGCGGCAGGCGCCCTGTCGCGCTGTGCAGCGGACGCATTCATGCGGGCGTCTCCCTGTGTGGGCGATGGCCGGTATTCATCGCATCAGCGTCCGGACTGCAGGATCCGGTCGAAGAAGCCTCCGTCCGCGAAATGCTGCGCCTGCGCCTTCTTCCAGCCGCCGAAGGCGCTGTCGATGGTCACCAGCGCGACCTTGGGGAACTTCGCCAGTTCGGCCGCAGGCACCTTGTCGGGCTCGGCCGGGCGGTAGAAATGCTTGGCGGCGAGACGCTGGCCTTCCTCGGTGTAGAGGAAGCGCAGGTAGGCCTCGGCCTGCTTGCGTGTCCCATGCTTGGCGACATTCCTGTCGACCCAGGCGACCGGCGGCTCGGCCTTGATGCTCAGGCTGGGCACGACGATCTCGAACTTGCTGCGCGTGTCGCCTTCGTTGAGCGTGAGCAGCGCCTCGTTCTCCCAGGCGATCAGCACGTCGCCGATGCCGCGTTCGACGAACGTGGTGGTGGAACCGCGCGCGCCGGTATCGAGCACGGGCACGTTCTTGAACAGGCGCGTGAGGAAACCGAAGACCTTGTCGGCATCGCGGTATTGCTTCGAAGCCCAGGCCCAGGCCGCGAGGTAGTTCCAGCGCGCGCCGCCGGAGGTCTTCGGGTTGGGCGTGATCACCGCCACGCCGGGCTTCGCCAGATCGCCCCAGTCGAGGATCTTCTTCGGGTTGCCCTTGCGCACCAGGAACACGATCGTCGAGGTATACGGCGCACTGTTGTGCGGCAGGCGCGATTGCCAGTTCGCGGGCAGCAGTTTCGCGTTCTGGGCGATGACGTCGATGTCGCCGGACAGCGCAAGGGTGACGACGTCGGCCTCCAGGCCATCGATCACCGAACGCGACTGCTTGCCCGAGCCGCCGTGCGAGGCGCGGATCTTCAGGGTTTCGCCGGTCTGCTGCTTCCACTGCGCGGCGAAGCGCTGGTTGACCTCGGCATAGAACTCGCGGGTGGGGTCGTAGGAGACGTTGAGCAGTTCCTTGTCCGCGGCGATGGCGGTGGGTGCGATGAGCGTGGACAGCGCCAGGCCGGCCGCGACCAGAAGTCGATTCAGATGCGTGTTCATGTGGGTCCTCGTATGCGTTGCGGAGCGGTCAGAAGGAGAATTGCGCGCGGGTGAAGATCGATTTCTCGTCTTCACGGTCCGCGCCTGCGGCGGCGCCGCCGTCGAAGCTGGCTTGCGTGTAGTTCGCGACGAGCTTGAGGTTGCTGTTGAGGTACCAGTTCAGGCCCAGCGTCCACGCCCGGCTGGCGCGCGCGGAGGTCGCCGGATTGGCGAACAGCGGGAATGTCGCATCGTCGAGTGACAATTCGCCGTAGCGGCCGACCACTTCGAACGCGCCCCAGCCTTCGCCACCGACGGTGAACGGGCGGTTCGGCTTGGTCACACCGCGATGGCTGGCGTCCTCGCCGGTCAGCACGACGCTGCCGGTGACCTGCCATGCCTCGTGTTCGAGATGCTCGCGGCGGCCGGCGCCGACGCCCGAGGCCACGCGCACCTCCTGCTCGGAGGTGATGTATTCGCCGAGCACGCCGAAGCGCCCGCCGTAGTAGTAGCCCTGCGGCGACAGGCGGCGGCGCAGGCCGTCGCCGACCACGTTGGCGCCGTAGCCGAAGAACTGCGCCTGGCCCGGCGTGCGGTAGCGCGGCAGCACGTTGTTGCCGGCGCCGAAGGTCTCGCCGACGCTCGCGGCGACGCCCACGCCGAGGCCCGACCACGCGTTCGCGCTGTTCCTGAACGGTTCCCAGAACACGCGGCCGGCGTATTCGAACGCGTTGTCGGGGTTGGTGGTGGCGGCATCGCGGCCATCGGGCGCACCGTTGTAGACGCCGACGACGTAGCTCAGGCGATTGGCGAACAGTTCGCCCTGCAGCTGCACGCCGAGGTCGCGGTTCGGCGCCAGTTCGGTCGGGAAACCGCGCTCCACCAGCGCGATCGCGCCGCCGGACTGCAGGCGTTCCAGGCCGACCGGCCCCTTGACCTTGCCGATGCGTACGGTCGCGCGCGGATCGAACTTCAGGTCGACGTAGGCATCGACCACGGTCGCGCTGTCGCCGGCGAATTCGGGCGTGATGCGGAAACCCACCAGCGAACCCCAGGTGCCTTCGAGCGTGGGGCGGATGCGGCGGAACAGGAAGGTGTCGTTCTGCGGCGTGCGTTCATCGCCGACGAAGAAGCGTCCATCGGCTTGCACCAGGCCACGCACCTTCAGTTCCAGGCCATCGGGCGACTTGATCGAGAGACCGCGGTTGGCGGCGAGCGAGACCGTCGGATCCTTCGCAGCCTTGGCGGCAGCCTCTTCGGCCTGCAGTTCGAGCCTGCGCTCGATCACGCGCAGGCGGCGGTCGAGGTCGCCGGGATCGCCGACCGCGCCTTCGACGGCGCTGCCATCGACACCGAGGCGGCGTTCCAGCGCTTCGAGGCGTTCGATGAGCGCACGCTGGCTCGCGGCGTCGCTCGGCCTGGCGTCCTGGGCGAGGACGGACGGGGACACGATCGCCAGGGCGATCGCGAGGGACAGCAAGCGCGCGGATGCGCGCGGCAACAACTCGGACATCGTCGACTCCATTGCAAGGTAAGTCGCGCGTCCGGCGGTCCGGTCTGCGCTGGTGGTGTGGATTCGGCTTGCGACCGCTCAGCGGTCGTTGAAGCGGAACTTCTGGCTGCGCGTGATCTGCACGATCCGCGCGTTGTGGACGGTCACTTCGATCTCGCCGAACGCCACTTCGCGCAGTGCGGTGATCACCGCGCGTTCGTGGGCGCTGAGCGGAATGCTCTGCAGCGAGATGCCGGGGGTCTCCGGCGGGGCTGGAGGCTTGGCGTTGTCCTTCATGCGAACTCCATCGTCGTGGGTGAAAGCGCGGCGTCGGCATCGGCGAACTCGCGCAGGGACCTGCCGTCGAGCACGCGCGACAGGGCGTCGCGGGTTTCGCGCATCAGCGCGCGCAGGGCGCAGGCGTCGGGATCGGGGCAATCGCGGCAGGGTTCGTAGGCGGTGACGCTGGCGCAGCGCACGGGCGCGAGCGGCCCGTCGATGGCGCGGATCACGTCGCCGATCCGGATGTCCTCGGCGGCGCGGGCCAGCGCATGGCCGCCATGCTGGCCGCGCCGGCTCTGCACGAAGCCGGCCTCGCGCAGGTCGACGAGGATGGTTTCGAGGAACTTGGCCGGGATCCGGCAACGCTCGGCCAGATGCCGCGCCTGCACCCGCGCGTCACCCGCCCGCGCCAGGGCGGTCATGGTGCGCAGGGCGTACTTGGCTTTCATGGTGAGCATGGCCGGTGTGATTCCCTATCCGATGAGTAGGGATTGTTGCCAGCGGCTCAGCGGCCGATCCAATTCCTACCGGGCATATGGGAATAGCCCGCATGCAGGGTCGCCGCAGCGCGGCCTGGCTCAGCCGATCCGGAATCCGTCTTCGATCGCGACCAGATCCCCCGCAGACACCTCCTGCCGCTGCACGTCGTCGACGCGCGCCAGCGGCGAACCCTGCCGCAGCCATTCGCCGAGGCGGTCGATGGCGTCGGCCTCGCCCACCGCCAGCACTTCGACGCGGCCGTCGCGCAGGTTCACGGCGTGGCCGCGCAGGCACAGCACGAGCGCCTGCTGGCGCGTGTACGCGCGGAAGGCCACGCCCTGCACGCGGCCGGAGACGAGGAAGCGCGCGGCGTGCATGGTCGTCATTTGCCGCCGGCGGCCGCAGCCTTCGCGCGCTCGCCTGCACCGTCGACGACGGCGGCAAGTTCTTCCTTCGTCACCGGCCCCATGAAGCGCTTGGCGACGGTGCCGTCCGGCGCGATCACGTGGGTCATCGGCAGGCCGCGCGGCGTGGGGAAGTCGGCCGGCGGGTCGTAGACGTCGACGATCGCGATCGGGTACTTCACCGGGCGCTTGTCGAGGAAGGCGCGCAGGTCGGCCGGCTCGATCTCCTCGTAGGCCAGGCCGAGGACCTCGATGTCCTCGCGCTCGGCGTCCAGCGCGTCGAGTTCGGGCATTTCCTTGAGGCAGGGCGAGCACCAGGTCGCCCAGAAGTTCACCACCACCCAGCGGCCGCGCTTCGCGGCGAGGTCGTACGGCGCACCGTCGAGGGTGGCGATCTTCAGCGCCGGTCGTTCGATATCGGCCGCGGGCTGCGGCGGTTCGGCAGGCGCAGCGCCGACCTGCGGCGACGCGGTCGCGGACGCCCCTGTGGCCGGCGGCGCATCGGCGCTGCACGCGGCCAGCGGTATCGACAGCGCCAGCACGGCGGGCAGCATCGGGTTCATTCGGACTCCTTGCGGTAGAGGGACGCCACCGGGCGCTTGAGCAATTCGCGCAGCGGCACGCGCAGGTGGTCGAGCGCGGCCACGGCCTGCTGTCCGAGGGCGTCGTCGCGCGCGGGCAGCCAGGCTTCGGCCACCGGGATGCGCAGCTGGCAGGCTTCGTACAGGTCGCAGAGCGTCAGCGCGTCGAGATCGCGGCCGAGGATCCATTCGCCGCTCTCGGCGCGCACCACCAGGCCGATGTCGCTGAGCTGGCCGAGCATCTGCTGCGCCAGGGTGTCGGTGAGCGAGGGTTCGAGCTGCTGGATATCGTCCAGGTGCAGGCCCTTGCCGTTGCGGCGCGCTTCGTCGAAGCGGCCGATCAGGCGCAGCAGGCCGTGGAACTCGTAGCCCAGCGGCAGGCGCAGCGCCGCCGGCTGGTAGCGGAACGCAGACAGCGACGAGGCCAGCGAGGCGCCGAGCAGGATCGCGACCCAGCCGAAGTAGATCCAGCCGAGGAAGATCGGCACGAAGGCCAGCGGCCCGTAGATCTTCTGGTAGGCGCCGAAACTGCCGAGGTAGGAGCCGACGCCGATCTTGACCAGTTCGATCAGCAGCACCGCCAGCAGGCCGCCCATGAAGGCGTAGCGCCAGCGGATCGTGCGGTGCGGCACCAGCCGGTAGACCACGGTGACCGCGAGCAGTTCGATCAGCAGCGGCGTCCAGCTCAGCAGCCAGTGTTCGAGCACGCGGCCGGAGTCGGTCTTGAAGATCGACAGCGCGAAGAACCGGGCCGACAGCGCCAGGCTGGCCGCGGCGAGCAGCGCGCCGAAGGTCATCACCGTCCAGTACACCACCAGCCGACCGAAGCGGGGACGCGCGGTCGGCACGCGCCAGATCTGGTTGAAGGTGCCTTCGATGTTGATCATCGTGATCAGCAGCGACAGCACCAGCACGATCACGCCGACCGCGGTGAGCTGGCCCGCGTTCTTCGAGAAGTCGTAGAGGTAGGACTCGACCGCGCGCGCCGAGGACGGCACGAAGTTGGAGAAGATGTAGGTGCTGAGCTGGGCGCTCCAGGTCTCGTAGACCGGGAAGGCCGACAGGATGCCGAACACCACCATGCTCAGCGGCACCACGGCGAAGGCGGTGGTGAACGACAGCGCGCCGGCGGCCTGGAACAGGCGGTCGTCGAGGAAGCGCTTCCACAGGAAGCGGAAGAAGGTGCCGGCGCGGGCCCGGTCGAGGGCCGGCGAATGGCGGACGAGATCGCGCAGCCGTTGCAGGGGGGAAGATGCAGCCATCGGCCAAGGGTAGCAGCGCCGGGGCGGCGCCGTCCGTGGTCCGCCCCGGCGCGCCTTTCCGGTACCCTGTCGGCCCCCTGCCCGTCCGGAGCCCGCCATGGCCGACATCCTCGTCCTCTACTACAGCCGCGGCGGGTCCGTGGCCCGGCTGGCGCGGCAGATCGCGCGCGGCGTGGACGAGATCAAGGGCGCGCGCGCGCGGCTGCGCACGGTGCCGCCGGTGGCGCCGGTCACCGAACAGGCCGCCCCGCCCGAGCCCGAGGATGGCGCACCCTACGTCGACAAGGCCGACCTGGCCGAATGCGCCGGCCTGCTGCTGGGCAGCCCCACCCGCTTCGGCAACATGGCCGCGCCGGTCAAGCACTTCCTGGACACCCTGGGTGCGGAATGGGCCAGCGGCACGCTGATCGGCAAGCCCGCGGGCGTGTTCACCTCCACCGCGACCATGCACGGCGGCCAGGAATCGACCCTGCTGTCGATGATGGTGCCGCTGCTGCACCACGGCTGCGTGATCGCCGGCATCCCGTACAGCGAGACCTCGCTGAACACCACGCGCAGCGGCGGCACGCCCTACGGCGCCAGCCACGTCGCCGGTGCGAAGGACGACCCGCAACTGACCGACGACGAGACCGCGCTGGCGCGCGCGCTGGGCCGCCGGGTCGCGCAGCTCGCGCTGCGACTGGGCTGAGGGGTCGGATCATGCTCGACGCCCCGCGCCCGCCGCGCACCGAACGCCTCGTCCTGGTCGGCAGCCTGTTCGCGCTGGCCGCCCTGTTCGCCTGGTGGCAGCACGACAGCCCGCATCGGATCGCCGGCCTGCTGCTGTTCGCGCTGCCGCCGCTGCTGCTGGGCTTCGGTGCCCTGGCCGGGAATGCCATCGCACGCTTCTGGGCTGGGGTGTTCGCGCTGGGCTGGTTCTCGCACGGCGTGATGGTGGCCTGGGCCGATGCCGCGCAGCGCCCGCTGGCGCTGGCGGAGACGGTGCTGGCGGTGGTGGTGATCTTCGCGTCCAGCGCACCCGGCCTGCGCGCGCGTTTCGCGAAGAAGCGTCCATCGGCCTGAACGCACGCGTATGGAACCCCTCGCGTGGATACGGGGCTTATAATCGCGTCCGCCCTCACATCGAATGCAGCATGACCATGGACCAGCTCCTGATCGTCACCACCGGCGGCACCATCGACAAGATCTACTTCGACGACAAGTCGGATTACCAGGTCGGCGAGCCGCAGATCGGTCGCATCCTCGAAGAGCTGGGCGTCGCGTTCCGCTTCAGCGTGATCCCGATCATCCGCAAGGACTCGCTGCACATCACCCAGGAAGACCGCGAACTGATCCGCGCGACCATCGCCGCGCAGGACGCGAAGCACGTGCTGCTGACCCACGGCACCGATTCGATGGTCGACACCGCGAAGGTGCTCAGCACCATCGCCGACAAGACCATCGTCCTCACCGGCGCGCTGAATCCGGCGCGCTTCCGCGGCTCGGACGCGGAATTCAACATCGGCACCGCCGTCGGCGCGGTGCAATCCCTGCCGCCGGGCGTGTACATCGCGATGAACGGCCGCATCTGGGACCCCCTGAAAGTGCGCAAGAACGTCGCCGCGAACCGTTTCGAAGCCGCCGGCTGACGCGGACGACATCGTCACGCAAGCCAGAAACCCGGCTTCGGCCGGGTTTTTTGTTGCCTGCTCGACTCATGGCCTGTCGTCGCATCGCGACGCGCGAAAGCATCGTCATCCTCGCGCAAGCGAGGACCCATGATTGATCGCGACTGATGCCTGGGTCCTCGCTTGCGCGAGGATGACGTGCTCTTTTGTCCTGTCCGCGTCCGACCGGCAAGTCGCGCCACGACCGTTCGCAGCCATGCCGCCGGGACATCGCCAACATGCCTTTGCATGCATCGCGGATCGATTGGGTTGTGATGAGCGATGACCATGGTTGCGTCGCAACATAGGCCGTTTTTCTGGACGTCCATCGCAATCCGGTTCGATGCGGATCGCGACCATGCGCACGCCCCGAGGGGGAGCGGAGACGAGGCTTCATTCGTTCGCGGGGCATATCACCCTTGTGGCCGCCGGGCGCATCCCGCATCCGCACGCAGCGGCCTTCCTTCATTGTTTCTGGAGCGATTCAATGTTCAATTCGAATCTCGTGGGCAAGCACTCCTTCGTCGCGGCCGGTCTGGCGCTGGCGATCACCTCCATCGCGTCTGTCGCCACCGGCACCGCCGTCGCCGGCGAACGCGACACCTACCCCGCCGGCATGGTGGCGGCGATGGAACGCGACCTCGGCATCCGCGCCGAGTACCTGCCGCGCTTCTTCCAGCTGCAGCGCGACAGCCTCGCGCGCGAGGCGCAGGCCCGCCGCGCGCTCGGCGCCAACTATGCCGGCGCCTGGCTGGAACGCGACGCCACCGGCCAGTTCCACCAGGTCATCGCGACCACCGGCGCCGGCAAGCCGGTGCCGGGGGCCAGCGTGCGCCAGGTCCGCCACTCGCTGCGCGATCTGGAGCAGACGATGCAGAGCCTGAACGACGTTCGCCAGCGCGCGCGCGACGGCCGCCGCCTGCAGGGCGTGCAGTCCTGGCACATCGACCTGCCGAGCAACAGCGTGGTGGTGTCGGTCGAACCCGGTGCGATGGCGCGCGCGGTTGATTTCGTGGCGGTCAGCGCCGCGAACAGCGGCGCCATCCGCTTCGAACGCGCGCAGGGCGTGGCCACGCCGGTCGCCACGGTGCGCGGCGGCGACCGCTACGGCTCGGGCGGCGGCTCGTGCTCGATCGGCTTCGCGGTGACGCGCGGCACGACGAAGGGCTTCGCCACCGCCGGCCACTGCGGTCGCGCGGGTACCAGCGTCAGCATCGGCGGCGTCACCGTCGGCTCGGTGCAGGCCGCCACGTTCCCCAGCCGCGACATCGCCTGGGCCAGCGTGCGCAGCAGCGACACCCTGGTCGGCCAGGTCAACCGCTACAACGGCAGCAGCGTGCCGGTGCGCGGCAACACCGAATACGGCGTCGGCACCTCGATCTGCCGCTCCGGCTTCGCCTCCGGCTGGCGCTGCGGCCGCGTGACCGCGCTGAACGTGACCGTGAACTACTCGGTCGGCCCGGTCTACGGCCTGCGCCAGTCGAGCGCCTGCGTCACCCAGGGCGACTCCGGCGGCTCGTGGCTGGTCAACGACCAGGCCCAGGGCGTCAGTTCCGGCGGCCAGCTCAACGGCACCAGCAACTGCGGCAGCGCCAGCCCGGTGACGTACTACCAGCCCCTCAACCCGCTGCTCAGCGCCTACGGCCTGACGCTGGTCCGTGGCTGATCGCGACGCGATCATGATGTAAACCGTTCGACGCGGTGCGTCGAGGGAAGCCCCGGGGAAACCCGGGGCTTTTTCGTTGCGCACAGCTTGTTCATCGACAGGATGCGGGAGACATCCGATGAAACCGCTTGCACCTGCTGCGGCGCCGCATCCCGCCACAACCGTTCGGAAAACCACGATACGCCTGCGTCCTTATGACGCGCCGGGAAGCGTGATGCGAATTGCTTATACGGTGCACCGCAACAAAGCCCGTTTTCCTTGACGCATTTCGCAATCGCTGCGTCCGGGGCTGCCGATGATGGCCGCGCCGGCCAGGGAAGGACATCCGCAGCCGGCCCGATGACGTCATCGGACGACATCGGACACAGACCCATCATTGTCTCTGGAGCGATTCAATGTCTCATTCGAAATTCGTGGACAGGAAAACCCTCGTTTCGATCGCCATCGCCATGGCCACCGCCGCCCTCGCCGGCACTGCGGGCGCCAACGATGCCCGCACCTCGATCCCGGCCGACATGGCCGCGGCGATGCAGCGCGACCTCAACCTCACCGCCGAGCAGTTGCCGCGCTTCTTCAAGCTGCAGCATGAAACCCTCGCGCGCGAAGCGCAGGCGCGCCGCGCGTTCGGCGCGAACTTCGCCGGCGGCTGGCTGGAACGCACGTCGACCGGCGATTTCCGCTACGTCGTCGCCACCGCCGGCGCTGCGAAGGCCAGCCTGTCGGGCAGCGATGTCCGCCAGGTGCGCCACAGCCTGCGCCAGCTCGAAGGCACGATGGCACGCCTGGACGACATCCGTCAGCGCGCACGCGATGCCCGTGCGATGCACGGCGTGCAGTCGTGGTACGTGGACCTGCCGACCAACAGCGTCGTGGTGAAGGTGCAGGACGGCGCGACGCTGCGCGCCATCGACTTCGTCGCGGTGAGCGGCGCGAACGTCGACACCGTGCGCTTCGAGCGCGCCGAGGGCATCGCGATGCCGGCGGCGAACGTCATCGGCGGGAACCGTTACGGCTCGGGCGGGGGTTCCTGCTCGATCGGCTTCTCGGTCACGCGCGGCAGCACCAAGGGCTTCGCCACGGCCGGCCACTGCGGCTCGGCGGGCACCAGCGTCAGCATCGGTGGCGTGACCGTCGGCTCGGTGCAGGCCAGCAGCTTCCCGAGCAACGACCGCGCCTGGGCCAGCGTGCGCAGCAGCGACGTGCTCTACGGCCTGGTGAATCGCTACAACGGCACGAACGTCGCGGTGCGCGGCAGCACCGAGTACGGCGTCGGCACGGCGGTGTGCCGTTCCGGCTACGCCTCGGGCTGGCGCTGCGGCACGATCACGTCCAACAGCGTGACCGTGAACTACTCGGCCGGCCCGGTGTACGGCCTGCGCCAGGCCAACGCCTGCCTCACCCAGGGCGATTCGGGCGGCTCGTGGCTGGCCGGCAACCAGGCCCAGGGCGTGAGTTCGGGCGGCCAGCTCTACGGTTCGGCGCCGCCATACTCAAACTGCAGCGTGTCGAACCCGGTGAGCTACTACCAGCGCATCAACCCGCTGCTGAGCGCCTATAGCCTCTCGCTGGTGCTGGGCTGATCCATCGCGCCACGCGCATCGCAGGAAGGAAAACGCCCCGGGACACCGGGGCGTTTTCGTTCGCGGGATGGCACGGCGGGAAGACTCAGCGCAGCGGCGTGCGCTTGGGCGCCTCGACGGTCGATGTCTTCGCCGCCTCGCCCAGGAAAGCCAGGCCCAGCTGCGCGAACTTCGCGCTGTTCTGCGCGGTGTTGCCCATGTTGGCGAGGGTGTCGTTGCTGGTGTGGATCGAAGGAAAACCGTTGCCGCTGGCGGTGCCTGCCTCGAAGAAGAAGCCCGACGGATAGCCGGCGGCCGTCCATGAAGCGTGGTCGGAACACGCGTAGCCACAGGTGTCGGTACCGCGCGTGAATCCGCGTGGCGCGAGATAGACATCGAAGAGGTCGGTGAGGAAGCGCTGCATGTGCGGATCGGAGAAATCGGTGACCAGCCGCATGTCGGGTCCGGACCCGGACTTGTAGTTGGTCATGTCCATCTGCAGGGCCGCAACCACGTTGACGTTGCTGCGCTTGTAGGCCTGGGCGATCGCATTGGAACCGCGCAGGCCCACTTCCTCGGCCGCGTAGCCCATGAACTTCACGGTGCGCTTCGGCTTCCAGCCGCTGGCCATCGCGATGCGCAGCACTTCGGTCAGCGTGGCGATGCCCGAGGCGTCGTCGTCGGCGCCCGGCGCGCGCTGGCCGGTGCTGCCGCCGCCGCTGGCGTTGATCGAGTCAAGATGCCCGCCGAGGACCACGACCTCGTTCGACAGCTCGTTGCCGCGGATGGTCAGGATCACCGAGGGCTGCGTCGAGCAGCTGGCGCAGGCGAACAGTTCGGAGGTGACGTCGCTGCGCCCTGCGGCCAGCCCCATCCAGGTGCTCTGGATCCACAGCGCGGCGTCGCGCCCGTAGCTGCTGGCGTAGTAGCGGTTCTGGTAGGACTGCAGGTGGCTGATGGTGCCGTGGATGTTGGCGTGCTGCACCTGGTCGAGCCAGGGCGACACCATGGCCTGGCTGTCGATGCTGTACTCGACCATGATCGCCGGACTCTTGCGCGCCTGCGGCGGGCGCGTCGGCGCGCTGCGCAGGAAGGCTTCGGCCTCGGCACGCGTCGAGAACGCGAAATAGCCACCGCAACGATGCTCGCGCTGGTGGATGCGTTCGGTGATCCGGCTCAGCTGGTGGGCACGGACCTCGGCCAGCACGAGACGGTTGCCCTGCCGATCGATCTTCGGCGATGCACCGCGCACCAGATCGGGCATGTGCGCGTGCGAGGACCGCGACATGACGATGTAGACCTGCGCGAAGGGGTCGTGCTCCAGCCGCAGCGACGCCAGGGCGTCCGAGGCCTCGGCCTGCGCATGCGCGGCAGCGGCATGGCGGTGCGGTCGATCGCTCTCGGATACGTCGGCGGCAGCGATGCCCGACACTGCGGCGGCGATGAGGACGAGGGCGGTTTTCGGCATGGGCATGGGATTCGGTCCTGCAGCGTACGCCCGGATCATACCCCCGGCCTCTTCGTGCCGCCCGTGCCCTGCCCCTCATCCGGCTCCTGCATCATCCCGCCCTTCGTCACCCGGGAACCGGAACGAAGACGCCTCCCGCCGGAGCGGGAGGCGTCGGGTCGGCGTGCGCATGGCAGGCCGGATCGGCTCAGAACGTGATGCTCCAGCTGTCGATGCGGCCGGTGTCCAGGAAGGCCGCATCGCGCACGCGCAGGTTCCACGTGCCGTTCAGCGCTTCGCTCGACAGGTTCACCGTATAGGTGCGGATGATGTTGTCGGTGCTGCCGCCCGAGCGGTTGTGCAGGTTGTACACGCTGCCATCGGGCGCCACCAGGTCGACCACCAGGTCGCCGATGTAGGTGTGCTTGATGTCCACCGCCACCGGCGTGGTCGCCGAACCGTTCCCGCTGCGTCCGCTCACCGTGATCGGGCTGCTGACCGTGCTGTTGTCGTTGATCGGGTAATCGGTGCCGTTGGTGTAGGTCTGCACGTCGCCGCCGCCGGAACCGGTGCCGGTGAAGTCCTGACCGGTGACGTTGGCGCCGTTCACGGTGACGCTGCGGCTGGCCGGGCTGAAGGTGTAGCCGCTCAGCGACGGGGTCAGCGTGTAGGTGCCGTTCGACAGGCCGCTCAGCGTGTAGGCGCCGCTGCTGTTGGTCGTGGCGCTGGTGGAACCGGTGCTCACCGTGACTCCGGAAATGCCGGTGCCCGCGCTGGTGGTGATGGTGCCGGAGATCGAGTACGTCGGCGTCGACGGGCCGAACAGCGAATACAGCAGGCGGTTCGGCGAACCGCTACCGGGGCTGGTGACCTTGTTGGGGGTCGCGTTGTCGATGATCGCCGTGGTCACCTGCGCCGGGGTCGCCGACGGATTGCTGGCCAGGTACAACGCGGCCACGCCGGCCACGTGCGGCGACGCCATGGAGGTGCCGCTGATGGTGTTGGTCGCGGTGGTGCTGGTGTACCACGCGGAGGTGATGCTCGAACCCGGAGCGAAGATGTCGAGGCAGGTGCCGTAGTTCGAGAACGACGAGCGCGCATCGGTATTCGTGGTCGAGCCGGTGGTGATCGCCAGTGGCGCGCGCGCGGGCGAGTAGTTGCAGGCGCTGGCGTTGTTGTTGCCGGCGGCAACGACCACGGTGACGCCTGCGTTGTGCATGCGCGTGACGGCATCGTCGGTGGATTGCGAGGCGCCGCCGCCGAGGCTCATGTTCGCCACGGCCGGCTTGACGTGGTTGTTGGCGACCCAGTCCATGCCCGCGATCACGCCGGCATTGGTGCCCGAACCGTTGCAGCCGAGCACGCGGACCGGATGGATCGTGACGCCCTTGGCCACGCCCCAGGTGGTGCCGCCGACGGTGCCGGCGACATGCGTGCCGTGGCCATGGCAGTCGTTGGCGTTGCCGCCGCTGGTCACCGCGTCGTAGCCATTGCCCATGCGTCCGCTGAATTCCGAATGGGTGAGGAGCACGCCGGTGTCGATGATGTAGGCATGCACGCCCGAGGCGGTGGTGTCGTAGGTATAGCTGTTGTTGAGCGGCAGGTCGCGCTGGTCGATGCGGTCCAGGCCCCAGGTGGCCGGACTCTGGGTCGCGCTGATCGAGACGACGCCGTCTTCTTCGACATAGGCCACGCGCGGATCGGCGAGCAGGCGGGCGAGCGCCCTGTCGTCGGCGCGCACGACGAAACCGCGGAGCACGCGCTCGTAGCTGTGCACCAGCTTCGCGCGGTGCTTGGTGGCGACGTCGCGGGCGACGACGGAGACGCGGGACAGGCTGCTGCGCTCGCTGGCGAGGCTGGCGGCGTTGTCCTTGAGCACGACGATGTACTGCCCCTGGACCGGCTGGCTGGCCGTGCGAAGTTCGCCGGCGAACGCGGGCAGGGCCGCGCACGTGAACGTGGCGACGAGGGCGATGGAGAGGATGGAATTGCGAGGATTCACGGTCGCTCCTTCATATCGTGATGGTGGGCGTTTCCGGACCCGCCCGGCTCGTTGCCGGCGGGCATCGCGGCCG
Source organism: Lysobacter sp. (assembly GCA_019634715.1). Classification (GTDB taxonomy): domain Bacteria; phylum Pseudomonadota; class Gammaproteobacteria; order Xanthomonadales; family Xanthomonadaceae; genus Lysobacter_I. Next base: position 149,999 of record JAHCAU010000008.1, on the reverse strand, counting down.
CGTCGGGCGCGTGCGCCCTGCACGGAACGGTGGCCTTTCCCCCCTGCTGCAACGCTTCTGGAACGCTTATGGAACAGGCATTCCGTGCCTGCGACCGCGCGTCGAACCTAGTCCAGTTCATGCGCCGAATCAAGGCCGTCGCCATGCACGTCGTTCGATTTTCCGCAACACGTCGCGAGGCACGTCGTGCACGCGCAAGGCGCGGCCCGCGCCGGTCGCAGCCAATTGCGGACATCCGTCGCACTTAATGCGGGAGACGGAGGCCGTCGTCATTCATCGCCGCCGCCGGAACCTCGGCGGGCGACCGAAATCTTCAACGCCGCCGGCGACCGTCTGTCGGAAACCGGTGCAGCAGCGGCGGCGGACAGGCGCCTGAAAAGCGACGCCCCGGCATGTGCCGGGGCGTCGGGTGAGACGGATGCTTCCCGGGGGAAGCGCGTCCGTGGATCAGAACGTGATGCTCCAGCTGTCGATGTAGCCGGTGTCCTGGCTGGCATTGTCGTTCACGCGCAGCTTCCAGGTGCCGTTGAGCGGCTTGGCCGACAGGTTCACCGTGTAGGTCTGGATGATGTTGTCGGCGCTGCCGCCGCTGCGGTTGTGCAGCACGTACACCGTGCCATCCGGCGCGATCAGGTCGACCTTCAGGTCGCCGATGTAGGTGTGGATGATGCGCACCGCCACCGGCGTCGTCGCCGAACCGTTACCGCTGCGGCCGGACACCGTGATCGGACTTTCCACCGTGCTGTTGTCGTTGATCGCGTAATCCGTGGTGTTGCTGTAGGTCTGCGCACCACCGCCGCCGACGGTGTAGTCACCCACCAGGCTGACACCCGAGAACGTCGAATACGCCTTGACGCGAACGTGGTACGTACCGGCCTGCGGCGCGGCGAAGGTGCAGGTCTCGGCATTGCCGCCGAGGTACGGACGGCAGTCGTACACGGTGTCGGTCGGCGCGCTGCCGAACTTCACGTACAGGTCGGCATCGCCGGTACCGCCGGAGATCGTGAACGTCAGGTTGGACGCGCCCGAGGGCACGACCATCGTGTAGTTCAGCGAATTGCCGGTGCTGGCGCCGAGGCCGGTGACGGGCACGCCCTTGGTCAGGGTGTTGCCGCCGCTCGACGCCGTGCCGGTGAAGTTCTGGCCGGTGACGTTGGCGTTGTTGACGGTGACGCTGAGGCTGGCCGGCGAGAAGGTGTAGCCGCTCAGCGACGGGGTCAGCGTGTACGTGCCATTGGCCAGGCCGGTCAGGGTGTAGGCGCCGCTGCTGTTGGTCGTGGCGGTGGCACCGCCCGTGCTCACGGTCACGCCGGCGATGCCGGTGCCCGCACTGGTGGCGATCGTGCCGGACACCGAGTAGGTGCTGACCGGCGGGCCGAACAGCGAGTACAGCAGGCGGTTCGGCGAGCCACTGCCCGGGTTGCTCACCACGTTCGGCGTCGCATTGTTGATGATCGCCGTGGTCACCTGCGCCGGGGTCGCCGACGGATTGCTGGCCAGGTACAGCGCGGCCACGCCGGCCACGTGCGGCGACGCCATCGAGGTGCCGCTGATGGTGTTGGTCGCGGTGCTGCTGGTGTACCACGCGGAGGTGATGTTCGAACCCGGCGCGTAGATGTCGAGGCAGGAACCGTAGCTGGAGAACGACGAGCGGGCATCGGTATTCGTGGTCGAACCCGTGGTGATCGCCGAGGGTGCGCGCGCGGGCGAATAATTGCACGCATTGTCGTTGCTGTTGCCGGCGGCGACGACCACGGTCACGCCCGCGTTGGTCATGCGCTGCACGGCATCGTCGGTGGCCTGCGAAGCGCCGCCGCCGAGGCTCATGTTCGCCACGGCCGGCTTGACGTGGTTGTTGGCGACCCAGTCCATGCCCGCGATCACGCCGGCATTGGTGCCCGAACCGTTGCAGCCGAGCACGCGGACCGGATGGATGGTCACGCCCTTGGCCACGCCGTAGGTGGTGCCGCCGACGGTGCCGGCGACATGGGTGCCGTGGCCGTTGCAGTCGTTGGCGTTGCCGCCGCTGGTCACCGCATCGTAGCCATTGCCCATGCGGCCGCTGAATTCGGCGTGGTTGAGCAGCACGCCGGTGTCGATGATGTAGGCGTGCACGCCGGAGGCGGTGGTGTCGTAGGTATAGCTGTTGTTGAGCGGCAGGTTGCGCTGGTCGATGCGGTCGAGACCCCAGGTGGCCGGACTCTGGGTCGCGTTGATCGAGACGATGCCGTCTTCTTCGACGTAGGCGACGCGCGGATCGGCGAGCAGGCGGGCGAGCGCCCTGTCGTCGGCGCGCGCGACGAAGCCGCGGAGGACGTTGTCGTAGCTGCGCACGAGCTGGGCGCGGTTCTTGCCGGCGACGTCGCGGGCGACGACCGACACGCGGGACAGGCTGCTGCGCTCGCTGGCGAGGCTGGCGGCATTGTCCTTGAGGACGACGATGTATTGCCCTGGAACCGGGTTCTTCGTGGCGCGGAACTCGCCAGCGAACGCGGGAAGCGCCGCGCACGACAAGGTCGCGACGACGGCAAGCGAAAGCACGGAATTGCGGTAATTCACGATTGCTCCTTCATATCGTTATGGTGGGTACTTCCGAACCTGCGCGGACATCGGATCCACGCAGTTCAACGGCCACGGCCGGACGCGGAGTCCGTGGCACGGAGCGGCGAAACATTTTCCCCTCAGAAAACAGGCGCTCCCTGCCTGCGACCGCTCCGTGACCGTATTCGAGTTCGGCAGATGAATCAAGACCACACGATTCGCAACGGGCGTTCGATTTCCGGCAACACCTCGATCGCGCCGGACGGCCTGCGAGCGGAATCGAGGGCACGCGAACGCGAAAAGGAGAACCCATGCGCAATTTCGATTCGCCATGATGGCCGGATGGCGATGCGTTTCGACTGGATCGCGCGGGATGGCACGCGCCACAGGCGATGCGTGCAGGCGGGGATCGAAGGCGCCTGCTTCAGCGGTGGCGTCGCGGAAGCGCGCCGCCGTGCTTGAGGCAACGAAAAAACCCGCGGCCGCCGGAGGCGGCCGCGGGCATGTCGCGGTGGAGATGCAGCGCGAGGATTACGGCTGCGGGAACAGGTACTGCACGCTGTAGCTGCCGCTGCCGGAGTACGAGCGGACCTGCAGCGCGTAGTAGCCGGCGGTGCCGTTGTAGTTGATCGATTCGGTCGAGGTGGCGCCTTCGCTGCGGGCGACGACGGTCCACGACGAACCATTCCACTTGTACAGGTACAGGTCGAAGTCGGCGTTGGACGGGCCGGTCAGGCGAGCCTGGTAGGTGCCGTTGCCGCCCAGCACGTAGCCCTGCGCGCTGGGCACGGTGGCGGAGCCGCCATTGCCCAGGGTGCCGGTCTGCGTCTGCCAGTTGCCGCCGCCGCTCGATGCGGTGCCGGTGAAGTTCTGGCCGGTGACGTTGGCGCTGTTCACCGTCACGCTGCGGCTGGCCGGCGAGAAGGTGTAGCCGCTCAGCGACGGGGTCAGCGTGTAGGTGCCGTTCGACAGGCCGCTCAGCGTGTAGCCGCCGCTGCTGTTGGTGGTGGCGGTGACGCTGCCGGCGCTGACGGTCACGCCGGAGATGCCGGCGCCCGCACTGGTGGTGATGGTGCCGGAGATGCTGTAGCTGCCCGGAGGGGTGGTGCCGCCGAAGAGCGAGTACAGCAGGCGGTTCGGCGAACCGGAGCCGGCACTGGTCACCTTGTTCGGGGTCGAGGCGTTGATGATCGCGCTGGTCACCTGCGCCGGGGTCGCCGACGGGTTGCTGGCCAGGTACAGCGCGGCCACGCCGGCCACGTGCGGCGACGCCATCGAGGTGCCGCTGATGGTATTGGTCGCGCTGGTGCCGGTATGCCAGGCCGAAAGGATGTTCGAACCCGGGGCGTAGATGTCGAGGCAGGAACCGAAGTTCGAGAACGACGAGCGGGCGTCGGTGTTGGTGGTCGAGCCGACGGTGATCGCATTGGGCGCGCGGGCCGGCGAGTAGTTGCAGGCATTGGAATTGTCGTTGCCTGCAGCCACGACCACGGTCACGCCGGCGCTGTGCATGCGCTGCACGGCATCGTCGGTGGCCTGCGAAGCGCCGCCGCCGAGGCTCATGTTCGCCACGGCCGGCTTGACGTGGTTGTTGGCGACCCAGTCCATGCCCGCGATCACGCCGGAGTTGGTGCCGGAGCCGTCGCAGCCGAGCACCCGCACCGGATGGATGGTCACGCCCTTGGCCACGCCGTGGGTGCTGCCGCCGACGGTGCCGGCGACGTGCGTGCCGTGGCCGTTGCAGTCGGTGGTGCCGCGGCCGTCGTTGATGGCGGTGTAGCCGTTGCCCATGCGGCCGGAGAACTGGGCATGGGTGCCGAGCACGCCGGTGTCGACGATGTAGGCGTGCACGCCCGAGGCGGTGGTGTCGTAGGTGTAGCTCTGGTTCAGCGGCAGGTTGCGCTGGTCGATGCGGTCGATGCCCCAGGTGGCGCCGGTCTGGGTGGCGTTGATGGAGACGAGGCCGTCTTCTTCGACGTAGGCCACGCGCGGATCGGCGAGCAGGCGCGCCAGGCCCTTGTCGTCGGCGCGGGCGACGAAGCCGCGCAGGACATTGTTGTAGCTGCGCACCAGCTGGGTGCGGTTCTTCGTGGCGACGTCGCGGGAGACGACGGACACGCGGGACAGGCTGCTGCGCTCGCTGGCGAGGCTGGCGGCATTGTCCTTGAGGACGACGATGTACTGACCCTGGACCGGGTTCTTCGCGGTGCGCAGTTCGCCGGCGAAGGCCGGCAGGGTGGCGCAGACGAGCGTGGCGCCGATGACGGCGGACAGGACGGTTTGACGGTGATTCACGAGCGCTCCTTCAAAGGAAGTTCTATTGGTTTCGTTGTCGAGCACGCGCACGGCCAGTGGCCCGCGCGTCGTGCGCATTGCGGATGAGGGCTCTGCCCTCCCCCAGCGGATCGCTCTGTTTTGCCCCAAGGCGATCTCCGCATCCGCAAGCGCCGAGCGAACTTAGACCACTCCGTAAATGGAATCAACATCGCGAAAAAAATGCGATGCGTTGATTATTTCGCAGTGCAACATGGCGAAAACGTCATGAAATCCCGGGTGCTGCATTGCAGCAGTACGCCTGCGTCAGCCGGAACACCGACGGAGTCGACATTACCGCGCGCGATCATGGAACCCTGGGCGACGGGCAGGAAGGCATTGCGCTCGTTCCCTGCATGCACGACGCAAATATTCAACGCCGAAGGCATGCGCACCGGCATCCATACGATATTTCATGAGCCGTGGCCGTCATGGCATGAGCGATGACGGCAGCGCTTGCGTCGAGCGCAAGGTCGGCAGTGCCGGGGCGCCCGCGCGGAACGCGGGCGCCCCGGTGTCGATCAGTGACTGTAGAACCAGCCCGCGCAATAGCGGGTGCCGTTGCGCGTGAGGTAGAAGCGGCTGCAGTTGGTGTCGTAGCTGCTGCCGGTCGCGGTGATCACGTAATCGGACAGCGTCACTCCGTTGAGGTGGTAGAAACTGCCGTTGGACTTCAGCGACCAGTGCACGTGCGGACCCGTGGAGCTGCCGCCGTTGCACAGGGCCTGGGCCTGGGTGTTGGCCGGATTGCCGATGGACGCGCCGCGGCTGACGTTCGCTCCGGTGGCGAAGCGCAGGTTCATCATGTGGTAGTAGGTGGTCGACAGGCCGTTGCTGTGCACCACCTCGGCGAAGCACGACGAATGCCGCTTGAACTGGCCGGCCGCGGACGCCACCACCCATGTGTTGCTCTGGTTGCTGCCCCAGCCACCGCCCAGCGACATGTCGAGCGAGGACATCGGATAGTTGCCGGAGCCGGTGTTGGTGTGCGCGCCGCCGACGTGCCAGCGCTGGCCGATCGGGAACGGGAACTGCAGAAAGCTGCTGGCGTAGATCGAGACGTCGCGCGCGGCCGCGGTCGCGGCGCGCGTGCGGCCGTCGACCGCGCGACGCGGACCGTTGAACAGGCGCGCGTAGGTCTGCTGGAACTCGAAATCGCCCTTCAGCGCGGCGGACGGCAGGCTGTCGCCCGACCTGACGTGCAGTACCTGCAACGGATTGGCCTTCGCGAGCGCGACCGGACCGCGCGAGAGCGCGGAGGCGGGATCTTCGCGCTCGTACAGCGCCTGGCGCAGCGCCTGTGCGACATCGCGGGTCTGCGCATTGAATCCGGTCTGCTTCGACAGGCGCCCGAACGGCTGGCGCAGGCCGTCGTAGCGCGTGCCACGGCGGCTGACCACGCCGCTCTGCTGCTCCATCAGCGCGATCAGCACCTTCGGACTGATGCCGCTGTAGCCGGCCCAGTGCGAAATGCTTTCGGCATGCTGGCGCAGGTGCGGCGCCCGGCGTGCGAGCCAGGCATCGGTGTCGAACTCGAACATCTCGTCGTATCCGTAGACCAGCGCCTGCCCGTCGAGCGTACCCGCATCGTTGCGTGGTGTCCGCCCGTCTGCCGCGACCGCCTGGGTCGCCGCGAACAGGCACAGCGCGAGCACGCCGATGTCTCCTTTCGTGATAGCCATCCTTACTCTCCCTTCCTGGATCGAAACGGGAGCCATGTCGTCGGGATGCCCCTGACCGTCCCTTCGAGGCATCCGCGCCTGCGCGGTGCCCGCCCCCGGCTCCCTTGGGGTGCGTTCGAACCATGACTCTGCCTGCACCCGCCGATGCATGCCGCGATGCGCGTCGCGATGCGGAACATCGGATCGGCTTCATCAAGAAAATGCCCCGGCACGACGCCGGGGCACGAAGACACTCAAGTACAGGATGTCGCAAGCCCGTGCCTGGGCCATGCATCCATTCGAATCAGAACGTGAGGCTCCAGCTGTCGATGTAGCCGGTGTCGTTGACGTAATTGTCGTTGACGCGCAGCTTCCAGGTGCCGTTCATCGCCTTGGCGGACAGGTTCACCGTATAGGTCTGGATGATGTTGTCGGCACTGCCACCGGTGCGGTTGTGCAGCACGTACACCGTGCCGTCCGGCGCCACGAGATCGACCTTCAGGTCGCCGATGTAGGTGTGGATGATGCGCACCGCGACCGGGGTGTTCGACGGTGCGTTGCCGGTACGGCCCGAAACGCTGATCGGGCTTTCGATGGTGGCATTGTCGCGGATCTGGTAATCGGCCGTGTTGGCGTAGGTCTGCGAACCGCCACCGCCGGTGTCGCCGGCCGCGGTCACCGCCGCATCGGCATTGAGCATGCCCACGCCGAGCGGCTGGTCCGGCGTCTGCGGGAACGGGCGCGTGGTGTTCTTCAGCAGGGTCTCCATCTGCGCCGGACTGTACAGCGCCAGGCCGAGGGCCTTGCGACGGCTCTGCACCAGCGCGGCCACGCCGGCCACGTGCGGGGTCGCCATCGAGGTGCCGCCATAGGACGCGTAGCTCTCGCTGCCCTGCCCTTGGGTGCCGCTGTTGAGCGTCGACCAGATGTTCGAACCCGGGGCGGCCAGGTCGACGACGCTGCCGTAGCTCGACTTCTGCGTGGACGACCAGACCGAACGCGCACCGTTGCTGTCGATCGCGCCGACGGTGATCACGTTGGCGCAGTTGGCCGGCTGGTTGTTGGCGGCATTGTTGTTGCTGTTGCCCGCGGCGACGATGATGGTGGAACCGCGGCCGACCGCGCCGTTGATCGCGTTCTGGTAGGTGGTCGAGCAGCTGCCGCCGCCGCCGAGGCTCATGTTGATGATCTGCGCCGGCGTGCTGTTGGCCGGGACGCCGCTGACCGTGCCGCCCGAGGCCCAGGTCACGCCGTCGGCGATGTCGGACAGCGAACCGCCGCAGCGACCGAGCACGCGCACGTGCTGGATCTTCGCGCCGAAGGCGACGCCGGCCACGCCCTTGCCGTTGTTGGTGACCGCGCCGATCGTGCCGGCGACATGGGTGCCATGCCAGCTGGAATTGGCGCTGGGCGGTGCGTTGCTGCCGCAGGCCGAATTGGTGTACCAGTCGCCCGGATCGTTCGGATTGCTGTCGCGGCCGTTGCCGTCCTGCGAGGTGGTGGTGCTGGTGATGAAGTCGTAGCCGGCGACCGTGTTGGCGTCGAGGTCGCTGTGCGGCGTGCTGCCGGTATCGACCACCGCGACCACGATGCCCGAGCCGGTGCTCTTGTCCCACGCCGTCGGCAGGTTGATGCCGGCGGTGGAACCGAAGTAATGCCACTGGTCGGCGTAGCGGGTGTCGTTCGGGCTGAGGATCGGATGCATGCGCACGTCGACTTCGACGTACTCGACGTTCGGATCGGCCGCGATGCGGCGCATCAGCGCCTCGGCATCGCTGCGGCTCAGCGCGCGGTTGGCGCGGACCACGTCGGCACCGAGCGACATGCGGCGGAAATGCCTGAGGGCGACGGCCTGGCCGGCCTTGCTCCGGGCCAGGCCCTGGCTGGCGCGCTGCAGGCCGCGATCGATGGCGGCGCTGCTGTTGCGTTCGGCCGTGCCGGAACGGTACTTCACGATGAACTGGTCGAACTGCGTGTCGGTCTGCAGGCCCGACAGATGGGCCTCGCCGGCGAATGCGACCGGCACCGCCATGGACGAAACCGCCAGCAGCATGGCGGCGACGAGCGGCTTGACCTGCCCCCTGTGATGCGCATCGAAAGACATTGGATCTTCTCCGGAATGGTGGCCGCGACTCGCGGCGAAATGCTCCGGGCACGCTGTTGTGAACGATCTTGTTCTGCGCGGCCCGTGAACCGGATCCGCCCCCTGCGAATCCGTGGCGCACCTTATGGATCGTTCCGGCCCGCCTTCAATGTGCGCTGCAACATTTTTCCGGGCGCGGGACCCGTGCGGGCGAAGCCTGCGGGGAAGATCACGACGAACGGTCGCCGGCACATGCGCGGAAAATCGCTGGAGGTGGCCACGGAAGGCTCCGGGCGCCGAACCGCGGCCGGAAAAGCACTACGCCGATCGCGGTTTTCGCGACGCATGCCGCGTGCGTGCCTCATCATTCCAAACCCTGAAGGACCCCGGCATCCGCCAGGGTCCTTCATGACATATCGTCATGACGATTGTCGTCAGAATGTCAGGCTCCAGGCATCGATCCGACCCGTATCCTGGCTCGCGTTGTCGTTCACGCGCAGCTTCCACGTGCCGTTGAGGGGTTCGCTCGACAGGTTCACCGTGTAGGTCTGGATGATGTTGTCGGCCGAACCGCCGCTGCGGTTGTGCAGCACGTACACTGAACCGTCCGGCGCCACCAGGTCCACCTTGAGATCGCCGATGTAGGTATGGACGATGTTCACCGCGACCGGGGTGGCCGACGAGGCATTGCCGGTACGGCCCGAGACGCTGATCGTGCTCTCCACCGTGGCGTTGTCGCGGATCGCGACATCGGTCCCGTTGCTGTAGGTCTGCGCGCCGCCGCTGCCCACGGTGACCGTGCGCGTCGCGGTGTTGCTGGCGCCGCCGTTGTCGGTGACCGTGAGCGTGACCGTGTAGCTGCCGGCCGAGGCATAGGTGCGGCTGGGGCTGGTCGCGGTGGAGGTGCCGCCGTCGCCGAAGTTCCAGCTGCGCGAGGCGATGCTGCCGTCGCTGTCGGTGGAGGCGTCGGTGAAGCTGGCGGTGAGGCCGCTGACGCTGGAGGTGAAGCTCGCGACGGGTGCCGCGTTGCCGCCGCCCGCTGAGGTCTTCGCCGCCTCGCCGAGGAAGGCCAGGCCGATCAGCGCGAACTTGGCGCTGTTCTGCGCCGAGTTGCCCATGTTGGCCAGGGTGTCGTTGGCGGTGTGGATCTGGTTGAAGTAGCCGCCGCTGGTCGCGCCTGTGCCGCCTTCGAAGAACATCGCGGCCGGATAACCGGCGGACGTCCACGACGCGTGGTCGGAACAGCCGTAGCCGCAGGTCTCGGTGCCGCGCGTCAGACCGCGCGGCGCCAGGTAGGTATCGAACAGGTTGGTCAGGAAGGTCCTGGTGTCCGGGCTGGAGTAGTCGGTGATCAGGCGCATGTCGATGGTGGACGTGGCCGACTTCCAGTTGGTCATGTCCAGCTGCAGCACGCCGATCACGTTCGCACCGGCGTTCCTGTGCGCCTGGGCGATCGCGTTGGACCCGCGCAGGCCCACTTCCTCGGCGGCATAGCCCATGAACTTCACGGTGCGCTTCGGCTTCCAGCCGCTGGCCATCGCGATGCGCAGCACTTCGGTCAGCGTGGCGATGCCCGAGGCATCATCGTCTGCGCCCGGCGCACGCTGCGAGGTGCTGCCGCCGGCGCTGCCGTTGATCGAATCCAGATGCGCGCCGAGGACCACGATCTCGTTGGGCTGCTCGTTGCCGCGGATGGTCAGGATCACCGACGGCTGCGTCGAGCAGTTGCTGCAGGCGAACAGTTCCGACGTGACATCGGTACGGTTGCCGGCCAGGCCCTGCCAGGTGGTGCGGATCCATTCCGCCGCGGTCTTGCCGTAGCTGCTGGCGTAATAGCGGTTCTGGTAGGTCTGCAGGTGGTCGATCGTGTTGTAGATATTGGTGTGCTGCACCTGGTTCAGCCACGGCGACACCGTCGTCTGGTTGTCGATGGTGTAGGCGACCTGCGCGGTGGCGCGGCCGGACACCACCTCGGCGGATCGGTCGGAGCGGACGAAGGCTTCGGCCTGTTCGCGTGTGGGGAACGCGAAATAGCCGCCGCAGCGCCGTTCGCGCTGGTGGATGCGCTCGGTGACGCGGCTGAGCTGGTGCGCGCGGATCTCCGCGACGACCAGCGGGTTGCCGATGCCGTCGCGCATGGCGCGGCCGCGCGCGACGATGTCGGTCATGCCGGCATGGCTGTCGCGCGACATCACGATGTACACGCGGGCATCCGGATCGCGCTCCAGGCGCAGCGAGGCCAGTTCGGCATCGCTGTGGGCACGGACGTGCGCATCGTCGTGGGCATCTGTGTGCGACGGCGACGGAACGGATTGACTGGCGAAGGCCGGCGCCGCGCACAGCAGTGCGACAGCGACGACGGGCAGATGGTGCTTCATTGCGTTCTCTCTCCCTGAAAAGCCGGCAAGGCCGGCGAAAAGCGGACGGTCTTGTCCGCGCGAGGCATCGTCGCCGACAGCCCCGCACGGACATGCGGCGCCCGTCACGGACACCGCATGCCGTCTGTCGGAAGAGGCGCGGCCTCCGCCGATCCGGATGCCCGGTCGGCGAAGGTCGCGATGGTTCACGCCATCAGAACGTGATGCTCCAGCTGTCGATGTAGCCGGTGTCCGCATTGGCGTTGTCGTTCACGCGGAGCTTCCAGGTGCCGTTGAGCGGCTCGCTCGACAGGTTGACCGTGTAGGTCTGGACGATGTTGTCGGCCGAACCGCCGCTGCGGTTGTGCAGCACGTACACCGAACCGTCCGGCGCCACCAGGTCCACCTTGAGGTCGCCGATGTAGGTATGGACGATGTTCACCGCGACCGGCGTGGTCGACGATGCGTTGCCGCTGCGGCCCGAGACGCTGATCGGGCTTTCGACCGTGCTGTTGTCGTTGATCGCGTAGTCCGTGGGGTTGCTGTAGGTCTGCACGCCGCCACCGCCGATGGTGTAGTCGCCGACCAGGCTCACGCCCGTGAAGGAGGCGTACGCCTTGATCCGCACGTGGTAGGTGCCTGCCTGCGGCGTGGGTACCGTGCAGGTCTCGTTGTTGCTGCCCAGGTAAGGGCGGCAGTCGTACACGGTGTCGGTCGGGGCGCTGCCGAACTTCACGTACAGGTCCGCATCGCCATTGCCGCCGGACATCGTGAAGGTCAGGTTGGAAGCGCCAGCAGGCACGGCCATCGTGAAGAACAGCGACTCGCCGGTGTTCGCGGCCAGGCCGGTGACGGGCACGCCCTTGGTCAGGGTGTTGCCGCCGCCGGAACCGGTACCGGCGAAGTCCTGACCGGTGACGTTGGCGCCGTTGACGGTGACGCTGCGGCTGGCCGGGCTGAAGGTGTAGCCGCTCAGCGAAGGCGTCAGCGTGTAGCTGCCGTTCGACAGGCCGCTCAGCGTGTACGCACCGCTGCTGTTCGTCGTCGCGGTCGCGCTGCCTGCGCTCACGGTCACGCCGGAAATGCCCGCGCCTGCGCTGGTGGTGATCGCGCCGGAGACCGTGTACGTCGGCGTGGTGCTGCCGCCGATGCCGTCCAGCGTGGTGGCGCCGGTATTGCCCGCGTCGAGCCAGTTGCTCAGGCGCGTGCTGTTGGTGCCGCCGCCGGTCCAGGAGACCGACACGCGACCGTAGTAGTCCTTCATCGACGCCGTCGGCGCGCCGCAGTACGAAGGCCCGCCATGCAGCTGGCCGATCACGCGCTTGTCGGGGCTGTACAGCGGGGAACCCGACGAGCCGGGCTCGGTCACCGAGATGCCGCCGACCCAGGAGGCTTCGACGTGGGTGGTGCCGCTGCCACCGCCATAGGCCACGGTACGCGTCGCCGTGGTCGAATGGGTGATGCGCTTTTCGCCGCCGTTGGGGTGATGGATGGCGGTCGAACCGGGGAACTCGACGCTGCGGCGATCCCATCCGGCCCAGTAGAGGTTGTAGGACGCCGGCGCCGGGTCGTCGAGTTCCAGCAGCGCGAAATCGCTGGCCGCATTGCTCGCACGGAAGAAGGCACCGGTCAGCGACTGGCTGAGCGAACCGTTGCCGTTCTGGCCGCTGGCGGCGCTGCCGGGCGTGCGGCAGGTGGAGTTCTGGTAGTTCCAGTAGGTCACCAGCGATGCGGCGTTGGAACTGTTCAGGCCGCAGTGGTTCGCGGTGAGGAAGTACATCCTGCGATCGTTCGCGGTGTTGTTCACCAGCGAACCGGTGCAGAAGATGCTGCCGCCGGTGGAGTACGCGGCGACCGCACGGATCTGGTCGCGCCAGTTGTCGCCCGCCGGGCAGACCACGTCGGTGTTGCAGCTGCCCGACGTGCCACGTGTCTGGAAGACCGAACGGCGACCGGCCGCGATGTTGCGGAAGCCGGCATAGTCATGACCGACCTGGGTCAGCCGCAGCTTCAGCTGGTCCTTCTGCGCGCGCGGCACCACGACTTCGATCACGGCCTCGTCGCCGTCGACGATCGGGGTCCACAGCTGGCCGTGGGCTTCGTTGTCGGCATCGGTGTAGATGCGCACCGGCGCGGCACGCGCGGCGCGCGCCTCCGAAGCGGAATAGACCAGCAGGCGACCGCCGGCCGGCATCCGGAACTCGGTGAAGCCGAAATTCAGCGACAGTGCACCTGGCGAGGAGACGCGCATGCGCCAGACGAGCGTGTTCTCGTCCAGCGTTTCCCATACCCCGGCATTCGCGGTGGTGTAGTTCACCGCGATCGGCGCTGCGAAGCGCACCGGCAACCCGAGACGATCGCGCTGGCGATCCTCGGCATTCAGCCGCACCAGGTCGACCGCGGGCATCCTGCGCACTTCGACGCGATCGATCGAACGGATCGCATGGCCGAAGGATGCGGGCCGATGCAGCGTTTCCGACGCCTGCGCGGACACGGACGCCCCGAGAAGCAACAGCAAAGCAGCACTCAACGTTTTCACTGACATCACTCCTTGTGATTGGCTTGTCGCCGGAAATCGCCCGGACGGCAGGCGCCTGTCGGGCGTCCCTGCCGGACCCGCAGCGCTGTCTCGCTGCATCGACACCGATGCAGCGGTTTCCACGCTAGCAGCCGGACCCGGTGCGGCGAGCGATTGGGATCACATTTCCGCGGTCGGCGCGAATTCCCGTACGCAATGGGATATTCGATGCGCGCAGGCATGGATTGCGCATGCAGGAATGGCGAATCGCACGCGCGTTCCGCACGACCTGCGGCATCTACCGTATTCCGCATACGTTGATGACGCAGGGCAGCATGGTTCTGCGCGAAACATGGATCGGACATTGGCGCGGGACATGCGCGCACGGCGGCGCGGCAAGGCTCGTCGTCATCCGCTTGCGCGAGGATGACGTGCCTGCTGTAACCGGGGTGAAAAGGGGCAAGCCAAAAAAAGAGCCCCGACTCGCGTCGGGGCTCCAGGTGTGGCCCGGTTCCTTCCGGGCCTCTTCATGCAGTCGCCTTGCTGATCAGAAGCCCATGATCAGAAGGTGATGCTCCAGCTGTCGATGTAGCCGGTGTCGCCGCCCGCGTTGTCGTTCACGCGCAGCCGCCACGTGCCGTTCAATGCCTTGGCCGACAGGTTCACCGTGTAGGTCTGGATGATGTTGTCGGCCGAGCCACCGGTGCGGTTGTGCAGCACGTACACCGTGCCGTCCGGCGCGATCAGGTCGACCTTCAGGTCGCCGATGTAGGTGTGGATGATGCGCACCGCCACCGGGGTAGTCGCCGAACCGTTGCCCGTGCGGCCGGACACCGTGATCGGGCTTTCCACCGTGCTGTTGTCGCTGATCGTGTAATCGGTGTTGTTGGTGTAGGTCTGCGTGCTGCCGCCGCCGGTGCCGTAGTCGCCGACCAGGCTCACGCCCGAGAACGTCGAATACGCCTTGACGCGAACGTAGTACGTACCGGCCTGCGGCGCGGCGAAGGTGCAGGTTTCGGCGTTGCCGCCGAGGTACGGACGGCAGTCGTACACGGTGTCGGTCGGCGCGCTGCCGAACTTCACGTACAGGTCGGCGTCGCCGGTACCGCCGGAGATCGTGAACGTCAGGTTGGACGCGCCCGAGGGCACGACCATCGTGTAGTTCAGCGAATTGCCGGTGCTGGCGCCGAGGCCGGTGACGGGCACGCCCTTGGTCAGGGTGTTGCCGCCGCTCGACGCCGTGCCGGTGAAGTTCTGGCCGGTGACGTTCGCGCCGTTCACCGTGACGCTGCGGGTGACCGGCGAGAAGGTGTAGCCGCTCAGCGACGGGGTCAGCGTGTAGGTGCCGTTCGCCAGGCTGGCGAAGGTGAACTGGCCGCTGGCATTGGTCGTGACCGAGGTGCTGCCGTTGCTGACGCTGACGCCGCTGATGGCCGCACCGGCGCTGGTGGTGATGGTGCCGGACACCGAGAACGTGGTCGCGGCCGCGGTGCCGGTGAAGTTCTGGCCGCTGACGTTCGCACCGTTGACGGTGACCGCGAGGCTGGTCGGCGAGAAGGTGTAGCCGCTCAGCGACGGGGTCAGGGTGTAGCTGCCGTTGGCCAGGCCGGAGAACGTGTACTGGCCGCTGGCGTTGGTGGTGACCGAGGTGCTGCCGTTGCTGACGCTGACGCCGCTGATGCCGGCGCCGCCGCTGGTGGCGATGGTGCCGGAGATCGAGTACGTCGTGCTGCCGCCGGTGCAGGCCGGGAACTTGAAGTCGGCGATGCGCGTCTGCCAGCTGCCGGTCGGACGGTACATGCCGACGAACCAGAAGGTGCAGTCGTCGACCGGATCCACGGTCATCTGGTAGTAGTCGCCCCAGCGGCCGGAGGTCTCGACGGCGGCGCCGACGGCGACCTCGTTCTCGCCCAGCGACATGACGCCCGCCGGATCGGTGGCCAGGCGGCCGGTGTAGCCCAGGGTGGCGAACTTGGTCGGCGTGGTCGTCTTGGTGACGTTGTAGCCCATGCCCATGTTGCCGAACTTGTCCATGGCGATCGTGCCCATCAGGTGATGGGTGCTGCTGTCGCCCGGGCTGAACGTGCCTTCCTGGTGCAGGGTCCAGTTGCCGCTGCCGACACGGCGCAGTTCGAACCAGCGGATGCCGGAGTCGACGACGGTGCCGGTGCGGGCCGGATCCTGGTTGGTGGCGAGCGTGCCGACCAGCACTTCATGGGTACCCATGTTGCGGTAGACGAGCTGGTTGAGCAGCACTTCGCGGATCGGGTCGAGGCGCGAGTTGGAACCCGGCTGCGGCACGGTGGCGAAGGTGCTGTAGTCGCGGAACCAGCTGTTGAACTCGGTGATCGCGACGCGCGGCAGCGTTGCGATGCTGCTGTTCGCCGGGGTGTTCCAGTCGAGGTTCAGCTCGAACAGCTCGATGTAGTCCTGGCTGCCGTTGGCGCTGGCGCCGTCATGGGCCTCGTCGTCGCGATGGCGGGCGATGATCTGCTTGCGGCCCGAGGGTGCGGCGGTGGTGCCGTAGAAGGTCGACGGGGTCAGGATCTGGAAACCGTAACCGGCCAGCTTGCTGATCGTCTGGAAACGCTGGGCCGGACGCGCGGTCGCGCCGTTGAGCATGTTGGCGCGATCGAACGCGTACAGCGTGACCTGGGCATTGCCTTCGTTGGTGCCGCAGACGTAGGCGTCATTCCAGATGCCGCAGTGCGGGTAGTCGGGCAGACGCGGCGTCGGATAGTTGTAGACCCACCAGCCGCCGGTCACGGGGTTGGAGGTCTTCGACACGAAGGTGCAGAGGTTCGAGCTGCCCATGGTCAGCATGAACCAGCGACCGGCCTGGCGATCGTAGTGGACCAGCGGGTCGCCGCGATCGCTGGCGCAGGCGGTGACCGAACCGGCGAGGGAGCCGAAGGTGGTCGGGCCGGACACCAGCGTGCCCGACTTGTTGTAGACGTTGAAATACGTGCCCGAACCGCCGCTGTTGACGGCGTAGATCACGTGGTCGGCGCCGACTTCGACCACCGGGTCGCCCGGGCTGACGCCCGTGTTCGGATTGTTGATGCTGACGCGGCTGCGCGCGCTGACGCTGGACTTCGCGCGCTGGGCGCGCGGACTCTTGTCCCAGATCGTCTGCAGTTCGTTCAGGCGGTCGCGGGCCGTCGGCTTGTCGACGGGCGCATGCGGCGCCTCGCTGTCGAGCGGACGATACACGCGGCGATGCGCCTCGCGGATGCCCATGCCCGGATTCCAGGGCTGGGCCTTCGGCAGGTTGCGCAGGTCGACGTTCGTGCCCTGGGGCGTGACCGGCTGGCCGATCGTGGGACGCCCCGGATTGGGCGCGGTGCCGGACGGCTGCGCCGCCATTGCCGCGCACGGCAACAGCAGCGTCAGCGCGACCGCCTTCGCCCCTCTCATCATTGCTGATTTCATGTCTGAGTCCTCGATATCGTGTGTGTGTGCAGCACGACCTTGCCACGGCCATGCAACGGGCAACGCCTGGAACAGTGGATCATGTGACAGTTCATCTGCAGCAACCGTCCACTCGCGCGCCTTTGCGGCGACCTCCTGTCGCCTCCGGCGCGTCGGTGGGCGTTTATTCGGGATCGACGAAGACGGCGCGCCTCGACAGGCGGATGTCGCCCGCCAGGCTCTCGATGGTCATTTCCGCCTTGTCCTTGCCTTCGCCCGGACGGCCGACGACGGCCCGGGCGCGCTTGTTGGGTTCCCGCCCGTCGAGATGCTCGACCTGCAGGGAAAAATCGGTGGCGATCGGCGTGGAGCTGGCCAGCAGCACTTCGACGTCCATGTTGTCGATCACTTCGACCGAAACCCGGCCGGTACGGCTGGCGAAACGCTGCCGCGATCCGCGCGGCGCGGCGCTGGTGAGGTTGGCGCTGACATTGCCCTCGTCGGACTCCGCCACGACCGGACCTTCGTTGCCGCGCACGAAGATGTTGCCCGTCTTCGAGGACAGGCGGATCGCGCTCTTCGTGTTGCGGCTGTCGATGGTGCCGAACTCGGTGCGCACGCTCAGCGCATGATCCTGCGGCACGTAGAGCACGAGGTCCAGGCGCTGGCCTTCCGCGAGGACGACGCCGTCCGGCAGGCGCGGCTCGACCACGAAACGGCCATCGCGTTCGGCAGGCCGCATCTCGATCCTCGCCGCGCCGGCCGGCTGCTGCAGCGTGGTGTGCATGTCGAAATCGTGCACGTAACCGCCGAAGCGCACGTTCACGTCGCCGTACGGATTGCGCACGTCGATCGCCACGCCCGGACGCACCTTGAAACTCAGGTCTTCGCGCTGCGGCTCCGGCATGTCCGGCACCGCCGGTTCCTGTGCGATCGACGCGACCGGCGGCATCGCCAGCACGGCGCCGAGCAGCAACGACACGAAGACAGATCGGGACATCGATGACTCCTTTCGAAACGGTGGGACTCGGGCTTGCGCAACGCCGATGGGTGCTTCGATCCTCAGAAGGCGTAATCCGCCGTCATGATCAGGTTCCTTCCGGGCTCGTCGAGGCCGGAACCGTGCTCGCGGTAATGCTTGTCGCCCAGGTTCTCGGCGCGCAGCGACAACTGCAGCCGGTCGCTCGCCTTCCACGACACGCGCGCGTTCACGGTCCCCCAGCCGCCGGTGCCGTTCGGATTGATGCGCGGATCGATCCGGTCGCGCGAACTCAGGCGGTCCTGCTCGCTGGCGTAGAGCACGTAGGTTTCCAGGCCCAGCGATTCGCGGACCTGCCAGCGCGCACCGACCTTGCCGTAGAGCGGCGGGATGCGATCGGCCGGCATGGTGCCGCCGGTGTCGATGTCTTCCTCGCCGCGCGTCCAGGTGGCGGTGGCGTACAGTTCCAGGTCCGGCGACGGCAGGCGATAGCGCGCACCGGCCTCCACGCCCCACAGCTGCAGGCGCGCGACGTTGCGGTTCTGCACCTCGAGCGCGCCGCCGACGCTGTTGCCGGTGAGCACGGCGGTGATCTTGTCGCGGTAGTTCATGCGGAACGCGATGACTTCGCCGCTGAGGCGTTCCCCGCCGAACTTCACGCCGGCATCGAAGGACGTGACGTACTCGGGCGCGAGGTCCGGATTCGGCGAGCTGAAGCGGTTGCCCGGGCGCGGCCCGAACACGCCGAGGTCGAAGATGTTCGGCGCGCGGAAGCCGCGACCGATGTTCATCACCAGGCGCGTGTCCTCCGACAGCACGTAGGCGATGCCGAGGTTGCCGGTGAGGTCGTCCGGCGACAGCGACACGCCGGGCACGCTGCCGCTGCCGGGCACCTCGATGTCGTAGCGGCTGTAGCGCGCGCCGTAGTTGAAATCGAACCTGCCGATGCGCCAGTCGTCGGCGGCGTAGATCGCCCAGCCGTCCATGCGTGCGCCGTCGGGGAAGCGCGGCGCGCGGACGCTGGTCGCGCCGGTATTGATGTTGCGGCGGGTCTTCGAGGATTCGACCTCGTCGCGGTAGAACTCGAAGCCGTAGCTCACGTGATGTCGTTCGCCGACGTCCCTGCCGAACTGGCCGGACACACCGCTGGTGATCGCGCGGTTGCGTTCGCGGTCCTCGTTGACGGTGCCGAAATCGCGCAGGCGGCGGTCGTCGACCACGATCTGGCGACCGAGGTGCAGTTCGCCGCTGTCGAACAGCGCGTTGGGGCTGTCGATGCGCCAGCGCAGTTGGGCGAAACGGCGTTCCTGCGGCTCGAAGAAGAAGGTCGCGCTTTCCGGATTGACCTGGCCGAAGCCCGGCACCAGCGCATCGTGGCGCGGCGTGCGCGGCTGTTGCGAATGCTGCAGCGCGAACATCAGTTCGTGTCCCGGGGCCACGTCGAACTGCCCGCGGAAGTCCGCACTGCGCTGGGTGAAGCCGGTGTAGGGCCGCTTGCGGCCATCGCCTGCGCGCAGGTCGTTGACCTCCTGCGAGGTCACGCCGAGCGAGAAGCCCATGCCTTCGCGGCCGCCGGCGATCCGTGCGCGGCCGATCAGCGAATCGTCGGCGCTGGCGGCGATCGCGCGCAGGCGACCGCTCCACTGCCAGTCCTGGCCGTCGAAGCGCACCTCGGGGGTGAGCATCTGCACCACGCCACCCATCGCATCGCCGCCGTAGAGCGTGCTCGACGGGCCGCGCACCACCTCGATGCGATCGAGGCTCTGGCCGTCGACGAGGGCGATGTACTGGTTCGGCGCGTTGCGGAAGATCGCGTTGTTGAGGCGGAAGCCGTCGACGAGATGCAGCACTTCCGAGCCCTTCAGGCCGCGGACGATGACCACGCCCTGCCCCGGCGTGGTCTGCTGCACGAAGGTGCCGACCTCGCCGTGGAGTGCATCCATCGGCGTCTGCGGCGCGGTCTCGCGCAGGCGTTCGCCGCCGACGATGGTCGTGGCCGCGGGCACGTGGAGGGTCGATTCAGGGCGTTTGGTCGCGGTGACCTGGATCGTGTCCAGGCAGCCCGCATTGCGTTCGGGGCAAGGGTCGGACTCGGCGGCGAGCGCTTCGCCAATGGCAAGGGACAGCACGGCGACCGCCGCGAGTGCGCAGTAAGTGGAACGCATCGATGTGAAAGCCCCGGAGGAATGTAATGTCAAAGACGTCAAGGACACGCACGCGCCCCGCCATCGGTGGCCTCCTGGCCTCGATGCAATGCCCCGGCGGGATCCCGGCGATCGATACGCGAATACCCGCTGCCCCATCGGTGGGCCGACGGGCATCAGGGAGTTGCGAGGGATCGCCGTGTTCGTTGTAGGTCCGTTCCGCGTCCGTGAAGCGACGCCACGGCCTTCCGGAACGTAAACGGAACGGACAAGACAGGTCAATAGCAGGCATGTGTCGTCGCGACCGGACGAACAGCCCGTCGAGAAAATGCGGACATGGACGCGACAATGTGCCCGCGGTCTCATCCATCGTCGGCAAGACATGACGGCGAAACGCCATTTCTGCTGCAGCGCAACATCGCGATGCGCAATGAGGTGGCCTGTCGATGCAAAAAAAGAGCCCCGGCAAGGCCGGGGCACAATGACAGCTCGGGGCAAGACTTGAATACTTCGCGTCGAGGGAGGGTGCGGCCCTGCCCCGTCCCCGGGGAGGCGACGGGGCAGGACGTTCGCACCGCAACCAGCCTCGCGGGCGAACGCCGGGACACGAACCCAGTCCGGCCGGGACTGGAATGCCGACCTCGCGTTCCGTGGACGCATCAGACCGCCCGCCCCCCGGCCGCGACCTGTTTTGAGATGTCTTTTTTTTCTCAGCGCTGCCCGGACCCGCGTGGCACGGGCGCCGTGGACAGGCCGACGTGCGTCGTCGCGGCGCCCCATCGGCCGGCGGGATCGAGCGGATCGGGCATCGCGTGGCCTGCCCGGGCGAATCTGCACGCATGGCCCGCCCCTGGATGAGGCACCGGCATGCCGTGGTTGCAGGCGATATCGACGCGCGGCATCGCCCATCGCAGCGGACGCATGGACTGCGGACATCCGTCGCGCACGATGCACGGCGCACGCGGCCATCGCGACCTGCAGACAACATGCGCTGGCGTTTCCATACGCCTGCGGCTCGCGATGCGCGTCGCGATGCGCTAAATTCGTATACGCCCGATACGGACGCCGAGCGTCGCCGGCTGTCGGCAACATGGTCGCCGGCATCGTCGGCAGACTGCACAGGGGGACATCGACATCGTTCCATGCCGATGCTCCGGCGGCCGCCGGAGCGTCGCGACAGATTTTCGCTCGGGCTTCGCGCGGGATGTCGCTCGATGACTCCCGTCCGGATGCCGCCGCCAGGAATTCCGCAGTCATGATCCGATACCGCCGATGACGTCCACCGCGAGAACCACCGCCTGGCCCTGGCCCGAACACGCGACCCGCCTCGTGGTGGGCGACCTGCGCATCGACCTGCCCAATCGCCGGGTCGAGCGTCCCGACGGCGTCCGCCAGGAACTGCCGCAGCGCGTCTTCGACCTGCTGCTGGTGTTCCTGGCCGATCCCGGGACCGTGCACTCGCGCGATGCGCTGTTCGAGCGGGTCTGGCAGGGCGTCATCGTCGAGGACGCGAACCTCACGCAGGGCGTGTGGATGCTGCGCAAGGCCTTCGGCGAGGAGCGGCGCCAGTGGTTCCGCACCGTCTCCAAGACCGGCTATGTCTTCGAACCGCCGACGCCGGTGCGCACGGAGGACGAAGACGGCGCCGCCGTGCCGCACGACGAGGCCAGCGCGCAGGTCGATGCCGCGCGATCCACCGTCGCGGATACGACGGCAGACGCCGGGTCCGCACCGCGCAGGCCGCGCGCGACACGGACCGCCATCGCCTCGAGCGCGATCACCACCGTGGCCACGATCCTCCTGGCAGCCGTCGCCCTGCTGCTGCCGGTGATCCCGCGCGATGCCATGCGCGGCACGTCCTCGCCGGCGACGGCAGCCGAGGCTGCACGCCGGGCGACCGCACCGCTGCGCATCCACCTGGCCGCCGAGCCGCCGCTGATCGATGCGCGCACGCCGGACGGGCTGTGGACGGCCCTGCTCGCCGATGCCTGGCTGGGCTACAAGCTGGAACTACTGCCCGAAACCCTGCTGATGCCGCCGGGCCAGGCCACGCGTGCGCGACTGGACCCCGACGAGCGCCGGATCAGCGTCCGCGCGAGCCTCGATCCGAAGCGGCCCGATGCGATCGTGCTGCAGGCGCGCATCACCGGCCTCCCGGGCGAGGACCTGCGCATGATCGAGGTGCGCGGCCGCGCGACGCAGGCGACCGCGCTGGCGGAGGATCTGTCGCAGCAGGTACTGGCGCGCCTGTTGCCCGCGCATGACCACAGCGCCTGGCCCGCCCTGCCCCGCGATCTCCGCGCGGCACGAGGCTTCGCACTCGGGACCCAGGCCGCACGTCGCCGCGACTGGGCCTCGGCCGAGCGCGAAGCCGATGCCGCCGCAGGCATCGCGCCGACGTTCGGTCCTCTGCGCTGGCTGCAGGCACGCCTGCTCGCGCGCCGCGGCGACATCCCGACGGCGATCGAACGGGCCACCGAGGCCCAGCGCGCATCCACGCCGCTGCCCGACGAGGCCGGGCGCGTGTTCGAAGCGCAGGTGCTGCTGCTCGATCCGGCGCGTCGCAACGACGCCATCGCCCGCTACACCGCACTGATGCGCGAATGGCCGGGACGCATCGACTACGCGGTCGCGCGCGCGCAGTTGCTGACGCGCACGGGCCAGCCCGCGGAAGCGCTGGCGTCCGTCAGCCATCCGGAATCGGCGCTGCGCGCGCTGCCGGTCGACCTGCGCATCCGGCGCGAGATCGCGGCAGCGGAAGCCACCATGCTCAACGGCGACCCGGCGGCATCGCGATGGCACGCGCAGGCCGCGCTGACGCTGGTGGCCGCAGCCGGCAGCGGATTCGATCGCGAGCGCGGCGCCGCGCGAATGATGGTGGCGCGCGCGCACCAGGCAACGCCGGGCAGCACCGCCGCGCCCGGGCTGTACGAACTGGCGGCGGACGCCTTCGAGGCCGGCGGCGATGCGCCGAACGCGCTGTACGCGCGCTTCATCGCGGACAACATCCGCCTGGATGCGAAACCCGAAGCGCAGCCGTCGACGCAATTGGAACCGCTGATCGCATCGGCGCGCAGGATGCGCAACGTCGCGCTCGAGGTCGAGGCCCTGCGCATCACCGCCTACCGTTTCTACCGCGCCGGCGAGCACGGGCGATTCCGGGATTACCTGCGCCAGGCCCAGGACGCGGTGAACCGTTCCGACGACCTCAACAGCCAGCGCCTGCTCGACCTCGACCTGATGGGCGAGGACTTCTTCATGGCGAACTTCTCCAGCGCGCGCGCACGGATCCGCCGCCTGCGCACGGGCGGCATGGACGGCGCGATCGGCTACCTCGTGCCGCTGCTCGACGGCACGATGACCTTCCACGAAGGCCGGCACCGCGAGGCGCTGTCGCTCCTGCGCGATGGCGATACGCCCGGGAAACAGAAGCCGCCCACGGTCGTCGAAGCCAACTACGCCTGCGTGCGCGCCGACATCCTGCTGGCGATGCTCGACACCGTCGCCGCGCGGCCGCAGATCGACCGCTGCCGCAACCTCGGCCATCCCTCGCTGCGCGCCGCCGCGCGCCTGCTCGACGTGCAGGCCGATCTCGCCGACGGCGACAGCGATGGCGCGCGGATCAAACTGCGCGGGATCGAGCAGGACATCACCACGCTGTCCTCCGGCGTCGAGCGTTGGGCCCTGGCCGGCGGCATCGGCTACGCGATCGCGGCGGTGGGCGACTACGAGCGCGCGGAGCGCCTGCTCGCGCGCGAGATCGATGCCACGCGCGATGCCGGCTACCTGCTGATGCTCGCCGGCATCGAAACATCGCTGGCCGAGGTCGCCGCAGCCCGCGGCGACTGGCCGCGCAGCCGCGCACTGGGCCTGAGCGCGCGCGGACGCCTGCCGCGCGACGCCTGGTTGCTGAACCTGCGCCTGGACCGGCTGGACATCATCGATGCCCGGATCCATGGCGACCTGCCCGCCGCGCGGGCACGCATGGCCTCGCTGCGCGCGCGTGCCGAGGCGCTCGACGATCGCGTCGTGCTGAACGATCTGCGCGTGCTCGCCTCGATCATCGGCAATGACGGGCGCGGCCCGTCCACCGGCGATGGTTCGGCGCCGCTGGATCCGTCACGCATCTACATCGACTGGATCTACGGTCGCCTGCCCGCGCAGCACGCGGGCACGGAACGCTGAGCGCGGCTCGCGCAGGCCTGGCCGCAAGTCGCATCGTCGACACTCCGCCACTGGGGCCGTGCCCGGAGAGCTGACGACAGACGACAACGGCAGAAGGCCGCGGGTCTTTCGACCCGCGGCCCGAGGGCGTTGCGAACTGCACTTGCTGTTGCGCTTGCTGTCGCACGTGCGCATCGCACCTGCGAACGGACTTCCGATCCCGTTCCGATCAGAAGGTGATGCTCCAGCTGTCGATGTAGCCGGTGTGGCCGAACGCGTTGTCGTTCACGCGCAGCATCCACATGCCGTTGAGCGCTTCGCTCGACAGGTTGACCGTGTAGGTCTGGTCGAGGTTCTGCGTGGCACCCCCGGTGCGGTTGTGCAGCACGTAGACCGAACCGTCCTGCGCCACCAGGTCGACCTTGAGCTGGCCGATGGCGGTGTGCGCGATCTTCACCTTCACCTGCGAGGTCGCCGACGCGTTGCCGCTGCGGCCGGACACGATGAGCGGACTCTGCACGGTGAAGTTGTCGAAGATGTAGTAGTCGAAGGTGTTGGTGTAGGTCTGGCCGTCGCCACCGCCGTTCGCCGTGCCGGTGAAGTTGATGCCGGTGACGTTGGCGCCGTTCACGGTGACGCTGCGGCTGGCCGGGCTGAAGGTGTAACCGCTGAGCGAAGGCGTCAGGGTGTAGGTGGCATTGGCCAGGCCGGTCAGCGTGTAGGCGCCGCTGCTGTTGGTCGTGGCCGACACCGTGCCGTTGCTCACCGTGACACCGGAAATGCCGGCGCCCGCGCTGGTGGTGACCGTACCCGAGACGCTGTAGGTGTCGCCCGGCGGCGGCGGCGGGTTCTCGCCACCCCCGAAGATCGAGTACAGCAGCTTGTTCGGCGAACCGGACCTGGCGTCCGTCACCTTGCCGGAGGTCGCGTTGTCGACGATGGCGTTGCGGACCTGGGTCGGCGTGGCGCTGGGATTGCCGGCCAGGTAGAGCGCGGCCACGCCGGCCACGTGCGGCGCCGCCATCGAGGTGCCGCTGATGGTGTTGGTCGCGGTGCTGCCGGTGTGCCAGGCAGAGGTGATGTTGGAGCCGGGCGCGAACAGATCGAGGCAGGAACCGTAGTTCGACGAACCCACGGTGAAGATCGAGCGCCCGTCCTGGTTGTTCGTCGAACCGACCGTGATGGCCACCGGCGCACGCGCTGGCGAGTAATTGCAGGCATCCTGGCCATCGTTGCCGGCCGCGACCACGACGGTGACGCCTGCGTTGTGCAGGCGGGTGACCGCCGAGTCGGTGGCCTGGTCGGCCGAGCCGCCGAGGCTCAGGTTCGCCACGGCGGGCTTGACGTGGTTCTGCGCGACCCAGTCCATCGCAGCGATGACGCCGGAGTTCGGGCCTCTGCCGTCGCAGCCCAGCACGCGCAACGGGTGCAGCTTCACGGCCTTGGCCACGCCGTGGGTGCTGCCGCCGACGGTGCCGGCAACGTGCGTGCCATGGCCGTTGCAGTCGTTGGCGTTGCCGCCATTGGTGATCGCGTCGTAGCCGTTGCCGATGCGGCCCGAGAACTGGCTGTGGTTGAGCAGGATGCCGGTGTCGATGATGTAGGCATGCACCGTGGACGCGGTGGAGTCGTAGGTGTAGGTCTGGTTCAGCGGCAGGTTGCGCTGGTCGATGCGGTCCAGGCCCCAGGTCGCGTTGCTCTGCGACGCAGCGATCGAGACCATGCCGTCTTCCTGGACATAGGCCACGCGCGGATCGGCGAGCAGGCGCGCAAGGCCCTTGTCGTCGGCGCGGGCGACGAAGCCGCGCAGGACGCTGTTGTAGCTGCGCACCAGCTGGGTGCGGTTCTTCGTGGCGACGTCGCGGGCGACGACCGACACGCGCGACAGCTTGCTGCGCTCGCTGGCGAGGCTGGCGACATCGTCCTTGAGCACGACGATGTACTGCCCGGGAATCGGGTTCTTGACGGCATGGAATTCACCGGCGGCGGCGGACAGCGACGCGCAGGCGAAACAGGCGCCGACGGCGGCGGAGAGCAAAGACACTCGATGTTTCACGATGACTCCTTGGTATGTGCAAATGAAAGACACATGCCGGAACCCATTCCCGGCATGCAATGGCGCGAACCGCATCGACGCGTGGTTCGCGATGGAGACCACTGCCCGTCCCCCGGCAGGGCGGTCGCGACGGCGATGGCCGCGACGATGCCGCTCGCGGCGCTGCGCGCCACGTGCTGAAGGGGAAAAAGGGCCCCGGCTCGCGCCGGGGCAAGTACGGCCAGTGGGAGCGTCAGGGCAACAGCGATCAGAAGCGGATGCTCCACGCGTTCAGCGTGCCCGCATCGGGAGTCCAGACATCGGTGACGCGCAGGCGCCAGTTGCCGTTCAAGGCCTCTGTCGACAGGTTCACCGAGTACGTCGCGATCACGTTGTCCGCGCTGTCGCCCGAGTTCTCGTTCTTCAGGCGGTAGGCGGACCCATCGGGCGCGAGCAGTTCGATGCGCAGGTCGCCGCGCCAGGTGTGCGTGATGTTCACCGACACCTGCGCGTCCGTCGGCGCGTTGCCGCTGCGGCCGGAGACCGTGATCGTGCTGGTGATGGACGACCCGTCGCGGATGGCCATCGCCGTGTTGTTGGCATAGGTCTGCACGCTGCCTCCGCCATCGCCACCGCCGAACGCGATCGCCGCACGCACGGCGGCATCGGCGTTGACGATGCCGCGGCCGAGCGGCTGGTCGGTGGCACGCGGGAAGGCGGTGGCGCTGTCCTTGAGGATCTGCTCCACCTGCGCCGGCGTCAGGCGGCTGCCGGACGGGCGCACGGACTGCATGAGCGCGACGATGCCCGCCACGTGCGGCGTCGCCATGGAGGTCCCGTCGGACAGCACGTAGGTGTCGGATACGGCCCGCTGGCGTCCGGTGTTGCTCAGCGAAAGCACGTCCATGCCCGGCGCCGCCACGTCGACGACGTTGCCGTAGTTCGACGACCACCAGTTCGGGCGATTGACCCGTCCACCGGCCTTGTCGGACGCACCGACCACGACGACGTTCTGGCAGCTCGACGGCGAATGCCTGGATGCATCCTCGCTGTCGTTGCCCGCAGCGACCACCACGGTCGCGCCGCGACCCACGGCACTGTTGATCGCATCCTGATAGGTCCGGCCGCAGGCGCCCGGGCCACCCAGACTGAGGTTCAGCACCTGCGCGGGCGTGGCATTGGCGGGCACGCCGGATACGCTGCCGCCCGAGGCCCAGACCATGCCGTCGGCGATGTCCGACACGTAGCCGCCGCAGCGCCCCAGGACGCGGACATGCTGCACGCGCGCACCGTAGGCGACGCCCGCGACACCGGCGCCGTTGTTGGTGGCCGCCGCGATCGTGCCGCCCACATGGGTGCCATGCCACGAACTGTCGGACGCGGGCGAGCCGCTTTCGCAGACATTCGCCGCCGTCCAGTCGCCCGGATCGGTGGGATCGCTGTCGCGACCGCCACCATCATTCGCGGTCCACGTGTCGGCGATGAAGTCGTAGCCGGCGACCGTCTGGTTGCGCATGTCGCTGTGCGCGGTGCCGCCGGTATCCAGGACGGCGACCACGATGCCGCTGCCGCTGGTCCGATCCCAGGCGAGCGGCGCGTTGATGCCGTAGCGGCCGCTGATCGGCGCCATGTAATGCCACTGCTCCGTGTAGCGCGGGTCGTTCGGCGTGGCCGTCGGCCGCATGCGGCGGTCGACCTCGACGTATTCGACGTTCGGGGCCGCGGCGAGACGCCGCATCAGGATTTCGGCGCTGGCGCGGTCGAGGGGCGTCCCCGTCCGCACCACATCGGCGCCCAGCGCCATCCGGCGCACATGCTTCAGCGCCACGGGACGCCGGGTGCCGGCCGCCGAGCCGCGGATCTGCACGGCCGCCCCGGCGCGGTTGAGCGAGCGTTCGCGCGCGGCGGCATCGCGCTGCTCGGCGCTGCCCGCACGGTACTTGACGATGAAGCGGTCGTGCACGGGCGCCGACGACAACCCGGTGAGGTTGGCGTTGCCGGCGATCGCCTGGCCGGAAACGCCGCCGAGCAGGCACAGCATGGCGATCGAAAGCGGGCGCATCCGACACCGGTCGTTCTTTGCAGCAGACATGCTTGAATCCCCTTGCGAGAAAGATGAGTGGCCGGCGGCACCGTTCCGCGCTGCGGACGGACGGCTTGGCGAAGGTCCCCGGACCTCCGCCATGACGGCCTGTCCGAACACGGGACGGGCCACCGGGATCGAGCGACCCACGCACCGTTTCGCGGCCGGCGATCGTTCGACGGGCCGCACATTGCCCGCCGCCACACCTCGGAAAATGTGAACTCGAACGGTTTTTTATGTGTTCTCACCAATCTTTGAGTCCCGCTTGATGCACTGCGGGTGGCAAACATCGACGTGGACAGGCGCCGGATGGAAAGGCGGACGCACCAGCACGTGTCGCGAGCCGGCGACCAGACGTGCGGGCCGGCGCATCCGGCTCAAGCATGCGATCGGCCGGCACTCAGGCGCCCGGAAGCGGCCTGCGGCGCTGGCATGACACCGTGCCTGACCCGGCACCTGGCATCGCCGCAGCGATCTCGCACGCCGTCAAAAAGTGATCGCATGCTCCTTTTTATTTTTTTTCACAGCGCGATACCGCAAGGCGCGGCCGCCCTTGCTTGCGCCTGTCATCCACATCCCATGGACTGGTTGCCCCTTGCCGCAATCGACACGCCCGGGAAGCGGCACGCTTGCCGCTTCCCGGGAATGCGCCATCGAAGACCTTCGCGACATGACCGCCCCGGACCAACGCCGCCGCTCGCTCGTCCTCGCCATCGCCGCCGCCTGTGCCGGAGGCGCGGGGCTGGGCCTGTGGTGGCGACGCGACGCCGGGCGCGCGGCCGCGACCGCTGCGCCTGGCCACGGCCATGCATCGACGGGCGCGACCGCACCGGCCACGATGCGCATCCCCGGCGAGCGCACCGGCCTGCTCGCGGACCTGCGCCCGTCCGGCCCGGCACGGCTGCAGGCCGTCGCGGCGGAGGTCGAGGTCTTCCCCGGCAAGCCGACCACGCTGTGGGTCTACCAGGGCTGCGAAGGCGGCCGGTCCTGCCTCAACCCGACCCTGCACGTCGCCCGCGGCGACACGCTCGACATCACCCTGCACAACGCGCTGGCCGAGGACACCACCATTCACTGGCACGGCCTGCAGGTGGACGAGGCCAACGACGGCAGCGGCCTGCACCCGGTGCCCGCCAACGGCGAACGCCGGTACCGGTTCGAGGTGCGCAACCGCGCCGGGCTGTACTGGTACCACGCGCATCCGCACCACCGGACCGGTCGCCAGCTGCAGATGGGCCTGGCCGGGCTGCTGCTGGTCGAGGACGACGAGGAACGCGCGCTGCGCGAGCAACTGGGCCTGCGCTGGGGCGAACGCGACCTGCCGCTGATGCTCGCCGACAAGCAGGTCGACGCGCACAACGCGATCGTCTACCGCGACGAGGCCGACGACTGGATCGGCAACCGCGTGCTCGCCAACTGGTCGCCCGAGCCGACGATGACCGTGGTCCCGGGGCTGTATCGCTTCCGCATGATCAATGTCGCGAACGCACGCGTGCTGCGCCCGGCTTTCCTGCACGAGGGCGCGCCGCTGCCGGTGCGGCTGATCGGCACCGACGGCGGCCTGCTCGACCAGCCGCGCATCGTCGACGACCTGTTCCTCGCGCCCGCGCAGCGCGCCGACGTGCTGGTCGATTTCGGCGCGGTGCCCGCGGGCGGACGCGTGCTGCTGCGCAGCCTGGACTACGTCGCGATGGAGAACGAGGACGAATCCGGGCCGCTGGCGCCGGACCTCATGGCCGACCATCCCGGCGCGGTGCCGATGGGCGATGCGCTGGACCTGATGGCGTTCCACGTCGAAAGCGCCCAGATCGAAAGCGCCCAGGCCGAAGGCATCGCCGTGCCGCCCGTGCACGTGCCCGACACGCTGTCATCGCTGCCGCCGCCGCCCGACACCGCCGGCTGGCGGGCGCGCGAAATCCGCCTGAGCATGGGCGCCGACGGCGAATGGCTGATCAACGGCCTGAACTTCCGCAGCCACGGCCACCACCCCGCGTTCGAGGTGAAGCGCGGCAGCCGCGAGGTCTGGGACATCCGCAACAACATGACCAGCATGCCGCACCCGATCCACATCCACGGCGTGCAGTTCCGCGTGGTCTCGCGCAGCATCAGCCCGCCCGACATCCGCGCGCGCCAGGTCGTCGACGGCGGGCTGGGTCCGCAGGATCTGGGCTTCAACGACACCGTCCTGGTCTGGCCCGGCGAAATCGTCCGCGTCGCCATCGACTTCTCGCAACCCTTCTCCGGCGCGCAGCGCTACATGCTGCACTGTCACAACCTCGAGCACGAAGACATGGGCATGATGCTCACCTTCGCGGTCGTGGACTGACGGCGCCGGTGTCATTCCGCCAAGGAACCGCCATGCACGCACCCCGCCACGCCACGCTGTCCCTCGCCCTGCTCACCCTCTTCCTTGGCAACGGCTGCGCCCGCGACGCGCAAGGCGATGCTGATCGCGGCAGCAAGAGCGTCACCGCGCCTTCGCTCGACACCGATCGCGCGCGCATCAGCTACATGGTCGGCCTGGACATGGCGAAGACCCTGGCGCCGGTGAAGGACGAGGTGGACCTGGAGGTCGCCATCGCCGCGATCCGCGCCGTGCACGGCGGCCACGAACCCGCGCTGGACGACGCCCAGGCGAACGCGGTGCGCGAGCAGTTCGGCGAGATCCTGCGCAAGCAGCAGGAACTGGCGATGCGCGAACTGGCGCGGAAGAATCTCGGCGAGGCCGAGGCATTCCTGAAGAAGAATGCGCAGGCCGACGGCGTGAAGACCACCGCCAGCGGCCTGCAGTACCAGGTGCTGCGCGAAGGCAAGGGCGCGAAACCCGGCAAGGCCGACACCGTGCGCGTGCATTACGCCAGCACCACGCTCGCCGGCGCGACGCTCGAAAGCACCTACGCCTCGCACCACGCGGCCAGCATCGCGCTCAACCGCGTGTTCGCGGGCTGGGCCGAAGCCGTGCAGCTGATGCCGATCGGCGCCAGGTACAGGTTCTGGATCCCGCCGGCGCTGGCCCACGGCGAACGCGGCGCGGGCGACAACATCGAGCCCAACGCGCTGCTGGTGTTCGAAGTGGAGCTGCTGGAGATCGCGGGCAAACCCGGTGCCGCGCCGGACCCGGTCGCGCCGAAGCTCGCCGATCCGCACGTCCACGGCGCGGGCGGCTGAAGCCTGAGGTATCCCCACTTTTTCCGGAAGAAATCTCGGGATATCCGCGCTCCCCACCATCCGTCAGCCAGCGCTGGTTTTGATCTTGATCTACCGGGGCCCCTGGTTGCGAGGGGATTCGCGGATCAGGCCCGCAGGGCGCGCGGCAGGACGCCGCGTGTTTCTCGACAAGACATGGACGTCTTGTCGAAAAACCCCGTGAAGCCCGTGGACCCGGCGCGCGGTGCCGGGCGCAACCGACGGGGTGTGCTTTCTTTTGGTTACTTTTTTTTGCACAAGCAAAGAAAAGTAACTCGCTCGCGACAGCGAGCGAAACAAAGGCCGGGTGGAAAGCCTTTCCGCCTGCTCTGGAGAAGCAATGAGCAGGTCCTTCGCTTTCGTTTCGGATGACAGAGAGGGGTTCGCCGACCTAGCCCGATGATCTGTCGAGAAAAAATGTGGGGATACCTCAGGCTGAAGCCCGGCGTCGAATATCAGCCGGGCTGGGTGCGCGCCGCGGTGCCGGGATCGACGCCGCGCTCCACCCGCTTCGCCAGGCGCCAGCCGAGCAGGCCGGAGGCGCCGGCGGCGAGGATGTTCAATCCGGCGAAGCCCAGCGAGGCCACGCCGAGCGTGCGCAGGCCGTTCATGGCGAGGGCCACGCCCATGTCGCCGAATCGCCACACGGCGGTGTCGACCGCGTTCTTGCCCTTGTAGCGCAGGCTGCGCGGCACCTGCGCGAACAGGCTTTCGCGCGCCGGCCCCAGCGCGCCATAGGCGAAGCCGCGGCTGACCACCAGCGCCAGCGCCACCCACGGCAGCGGCCCGATGACCAGCGCATGCGGATCGGCGGCCACGATCACCAGCAGCATCACCAGCATGGTCACGCCGGCATGCAGCGCGATGGCGGGCGCCGCCCCGAAACGGACCAGCAGCGGCCGTGCGAGGAAGACCTGCACCGTGATCGCGAGGAGATTGGTGGCGAGATCGAGCGTGGCGGCGAACTGGGTACGCGACACCGCGTCGGTGAAGGTCGCCTTCGAATAGTCGACGACGAGCGCGTAGTTCACCGTGCCGATGCAGTCGCCCAGCAGCATCAGCACCGCCATCGTGCGCATCACCGGATTGGCGAAGATCTGCCGCAGGCCGTCGAACATGCCGCCGCCGACCGCCGCCGCATGGCCCGGTTCGTGCCGGCGCTGGCCATGCGCCGCCGCCCAGCGCCCGAGCACCATCGCGCACAGGATCGCGACGCCGAGCAGGCCCGCCGAGACCACCAGCAGCGGCGCCACGCCGATCACGTCG
The DNA here is from genome assembly GCA_019634715.1 of Lysobacter sp. GTDB lineage: Bacteria > Pseudomonadota > Gammaproteobacteria > Xanthomonadales > Xanthomonadaceae > Lysobacter_I. The sequence continues at coordinate 117,258 of JAHCAU010000008.1, read as the reverse complement.
ACCAGCGTCAATGCCATGGCCGGGCCGACCAGCGAACCGACCGAACCGCCGACCGCGATCGCCGGGAACAGCCGCCGCGCCTGCGCGTCGCTCCAGATGTCGGCCATGAAACTCCAGAACACCGACACCACGAACAGGTTGAACACGCTGATCCACACGAAGAAGACGATGCCCAGCGCGCGCGGCGACAGCAGTCCCTCATGGGTGAACAGCGGGATGAAGGCGACCAGACAGCCGATGAAGAACAGGTAGACCACCGGCACCACCACCCGGCGCGGATAGCGGCCCACCAGCCAGGCGAACACCGGCGTGAGCGCGAGCGTGGCCACGAACACCGCACCATAGAACCAGGGCAACTGCGTGGAACCGACCGCTGCCGACAACTGGTCGCGCACGGGCCGGATCACGTAATAGGCCGACAGCACGCAGAAGAAATAGAGGAAGGACCAGGCGACGGCGGTCCACTCGCCGTCATGGACGCGACGCCCGGCGTCGGTGGAGTCGGTCATCGGACGTTCCGTGGGCTCGGGTGCATGCACAGCGCGCACGGTAGCCGATCGGCCCTGCCCCCGCCACCGGCCCGCGACGCAAGCATGCCGCCGGGCGCCGAGTGTTTGCTCTAGGCTGCGGGCATAGTGTCGGGCAGCCGTCTTTTCCGGGTGCGCGCGTGTTCGACTACATCATCATTGGCGCCGGCTCGGCGGGTTGCGTACTCGCCAACCGCCTGAGCGAAGACCCCGCGGTCAAGGTCCTCCTGCTCGAAGCCGGACCGCGCGACTGGCACCCCTTCATCCACATGCCGGCCGGCCTGTCCAAGCTGGTCAACCGCAAGGGCGTGAACTGGGACTACAACACCGCCGCCGAGCCACACCTCCAGCACCGGACCCTGTGGTGGCCGCGCGGCAAGGTGCTCGGCGGCTCCAGTTCGATCAACGCCATGTGCTACATCCGCGGCGTGCCCGCCGACTACGACGACTGGGCCGCGCTGGGCGCCACCGGATGGCACTGGGACAACGTCCTGCCCTACTTCCGCAAGGCCGAAGGCAACAGCCGCGGCGCCGACGCCCTGCACGGCGGTGACGGCCCGCTGTCGGTCTCGGACCTGCGCCATACCAATCCGCTGTCGCAGGTCTTCATCGACGCTGCAGTGCAGGCCGGCCTGCCGCGCAATCCCGACTTCAACGGCCCGGCGCAGGAAGGCGTGGGCTTCTACCAGGTCACCCAGCGCGATGGCGCCCGCTGCTCCTCGGCCGTGGCCTACCTGCGCCCCGCCCGCGAACGCCCCAACCTCACCGTCCACACCGGCGCCCAGGTCAGCCGCATCACCTTCGACGGCCGCCGCGCCAGCGGCGTCACCTATGCCATGGGCGGCCAGGGCTTCCACCAGCCGGCCGCGCGCGAGGTGCTGCTATGCGGTGGTGCGATCAATTCGCCGCAATTGCTGATGCTGTCGGGCATCGGCCCCGCCGACGCCCTGCTGCGCCTGGGCATCCCGGTGGTGCAGGACGCGCCCGGAGTCGGCGCCAACCTGCAGGACCACCTCGACATCTGCACCCTGTTCAAATCGACGCAGCGGATCACCTACGACCGCATCAGCGACCTTCGGGTGGGCTTCGACTACTACCTGCGAGGCAGGCGCGGCCCGGGCAGCAGCAACATCGCCGAAGCCGGCGGCTTCGTGCGCTCGGCGCTGGCCCCGGATGCCCGACCCGACATGCAGTTCCACTTCGTCCCGGCCATGCTGGACGACCACGGCCGCAACCGCCTGCCCGGCGACGGCTACACCCTGCACGCCTGTTTCCTGCGCCCGCGCAGCCGCGGCCGACTGTCCCTGGTCAGCGACCGCGCCGGCGACAAGCCCAGGATCGAGGCCAACTACCTCGGCGACGAGGACGGCTTCGACCTGCGGATGATGCTGGAATGCGCGAAGACCTCGCGCGAGATCCTCGGCCAGCCCGCGTTCGCGCCCTATCGCGGCGCGCCGCTGTTCCCGGCCCGCAACGACCTGTCCGATGCCGAGCTCGTCGACTTCATCCGCGCCAAGGCGGAAAGCGTCTATCACCCCAGCGGCACCTGCCGCATGGGCAGCGATGCAGGCGCGGTCGTCGACCCCGCCCTCCGCGTCAACGGCGTCGAAGGCCTGCGCGTGGTCGACGCCTCGGTCATGCCCACCCTGATCGGTGGCAACACCAACGCCCCGACCATCATGATCGCGGAACGCGCAGCGGACCTGATGCGGACGTCCTGAACCGCGCCCGCCCCACCCGAAGAAGCATGACCGGTTCGGCAATCCGCGCTGGAGCCGGACGAATCCGTCGGGCTAGAATCGGGAAGCCAGCCCATGAACAGACTGGAGTGTGACCCCCGTTGAATTCGGGATGAGCGCTCCCTCCCACGCCGGCATGCCGCTTCACATCGGAATGGTGCGGCCGGCCTTCGCTTGGGCGTATGCTAGCCCCCCACGCCCCTCCAAAGGGGCCTGTCGTCGAGACCATACCTGTATGCGCAAGCTTGCCCTTACCCTCACCGCGGCGCTGGTCGTCGGCGGTTGCACGTCCGAAACGGGCGGCGTCCAGGACGCCGTCCAGGTCGCCGCGAAGTCGCCCGCCCTGCCGCCGTCCACGCTGTCGGCCGAGGCCAGGCGCATCACCTCCTTCGCCTCCATGCCCGACCGCGGCACGCTGCTCGCCTTCGAGCGCCTGCAGCAGCCGGTCCGTCGCAAGGCGCATACCTACCACGCCGTGCAGCTCAGCGAAGCGCATGCCCTGAAGGCCGCGCGCCCGGGCGGCATCATCGAACTGCCGACCCCCTCCGGTCAGACGCTGCGCGTGGCCTACCAGCGCCATGAAGAAAGCCTCGACGGCAACTGGACCTGGATCGGCAGCACGCTCGACGGCATGGACGCGGTCATCACCTTCGGCGAGAAGGCCGTGTTCGGCCGCATCGCCCAGCCCAACACCGAAGCCCTGCGCCTGACCATGTCCGGCGGCCGCGCCTGGCTGGTCGAGACCGACCCCGGCAAGCTGCTCGACGGCAACCTGCTCGGCGACGAAGACGACACCGGCATGCTGGTCCCGCCGAAGACGGTGCAGGCCACGCTGGCCGGCAAGCGCACCAAATCGGTGACGACGGCCGCCGGCGACAAGGCCGGCCCCGCCGAAACGGTCGACGTGGTGGTGGGTTATACCAATGGGCTGGTCACGAGGTACGGCGGGGTCCCTGCTGTCGTCACGCGACTGACCTATCTGACGGCGTTGACCAATTCGGCATACCAGAACAGCCAGGTCACCGGCCGCATCCGCCTGGTGCATACCCTGCAGGTCAACTACACCGACGCCAACAGCAACCAGACCGCGCTGTACGCCCTGACGGGCCAGACCTGCAACCCGACCTGCTCGCCGGCGACGGTTCCGGCCGAACTGGTGCCGTTGCGCACCGCCCGCGACCAGTACGGCGGCGATCTCGTGTCGCTCGTCCGTCCGTTCCAGGCGCCGCAGCACCAGGGCTGCGGCATCGCCTGGCTGCTCGGCGGTGGCGGTTTCACCATCGACAATACCGATGCGCCCTTCGGCTACTCCGTCATCAGCGACGGCAACGACGACGACGAAACCGATGGCCGCAATTACTACTGCCGCGACGAAACCTTCGCCCACGAGCTCGGCCACAACATGGGCCAGCAGCACAACACCGAAGACAGCGGCGGCGACAGCGGCACGCACGCCTACTCCTACGGCTATCGCGAAGCCAGCAGCGTCGGCTTCTACACGATCATGGCCTACCGCCTGCCGAACAGCACGCAGTCCGGCATCCTCCATTTCGGCAATCCGAGCGTGAACTATTCGGGCCGCCCGACCGGCACCGCCAACGCCGACAACGCGCGCAGCCTGAACATCTCGATGCCCTTGGTGGCCCTGTTCCGCAATACCGTCGTCCCGTTCCTGGGCACGGTGAACAACGACCTCAACGGCAACGGCACGTCCGACCTGCTGTGGTTCAACACGACCACCAACCAGTTCGCGTACTGGCTGATGAACAACACCACGCTGGTCTCCTCTGGCGCCTTCACCGTACCCGCCAACTTCCGCATCGTCGCCACCCCGGACCTCGACGGCGACGGCCGCACCGACCTGATCTGGCGCGACACCAACAGCAACAGCTACTACTACTGGCGCAGCCGCGGCGACGGCCAGTTCGACACCGGCCTGATCGCCAACGTCGGCCCCGGCTGGCTGGTCGATCGCACCGCCGACCTCAACGGCGACGGTCGCCACGACATCATCTGGCGCAACTCGTCGGTCGCGGGCCAGTACGCCCTGTGGTTCATGAACGGCGTCAGCACGGTCGGACAGACCCGTGTGTTCTCGGTGCCGACGGCGTTCGCGATCGCGGCCACGGGCGACCTCGATGGCGACGGCCGCGCGGACATCCTCTGGGACAACGCGTCGGCCGGCCAGCTGTACGCCTGGCGCAGCCGCAACGACGACGGCGCGACCTGGGACTACCTCACGCTGGGCGGCTACGGTGCCGGCTGGCAGGTGGTGGAAACGGGCGACATCAATGCCGATGGTCGTTCGGACATCGTCTGGCAGAACACCGGCAGCGGCCTGTTCGCGCACTGGATCATGAACGGCGCGACGACGGTGTCGTCGGCGGCGGTGAGCATCGGCACGACGGCGCGCGTGGTGGCGGTGGGCGACTTCAATGCGGACGGCCGCTATGACGTGGTGACCCGCGTCGGCGCGGTGTTCTCGCTGCGCCGCAGCCAGGGCACGACCTACGAGGCCCCGGCGAGCATGCCGGGCGCCGGCGTGGAGTGGGAAGTGCTGCGCTGAGTCCGGGCGCCGCCGCAGGGAAACATCGAACGCTGCCTCCTTCGGGAGGCAGCGTTTTTTCATGGCGTGCGTTTCGAGTCCGACGGCCCGCCCCTGCCCAAGGATGCTCGGCATGCGGCCCGGCCGCACGCACGCCGATGCAGGGTCAACGCAGATACGGGATCGCGTCTCGCAGGTCGTGGAGTATGGCCGTCGCCAGTGCCTCTGGCCGTGGCGTCTCGTCGGCGCAAGCGCCGCTGCCGCCGGCCCGCTGGGTGCGATACCAGAGATTGCAGGCGACGCCCGCGGCACGGCCTGCCTGGAGGTCGCTGGCCTTGTCGCCGATCAGCACGCTGTGAGGCAGGGATACGCCGAACTCGCTCGCGGCGGCGAGCAGCATGCCGGGATTGGGTTTGCGCATCGACGACGGACGACGATGAGCGCCCAGGCCGTGCTCGGGATGCGTCGGATCGAAATAGACTTTCGCGATCGGCGCCCGCTCCTGCGCGAAACGCGCGCACATCCGCTCGGTCAGGGCCAGGAAGTCGTCCTCGGTGTAGAACCCCCGCCCGATGCCGGCCTGGTTGGTGATCACGAACAGCAGGTAGTCGCGCGCGTGCGCGGCGCGGGCCAGTTCGAAGATGCCGTCGATGAAGACGAACGCGTCCCAGCGGTGGGTGTAGCCCGCATCCTCGTTGATCACGCCGTCGCGATCGAGGAACAGCGCGCGCCGCGGCGGTATCGACCCGCTCATGCGCCTTCCGCCGCGAGCATGACCTGTGCCCGGGCGTAGTCTTCCGGGGTGCCGATGTCGATGAAATCGGCATCGGTCGGCAGGGCCCGGAATGCGCGCCCGGACACGGCATGGCGCAGGTAATCCGATTCGAACGAGAAATTCACGGCATCGGGAAACTCCGTCGCGATCCCGCGCGGCAGGACGTAGCAGCCGGCATTGATCAGGCCTGCACCCCCACTGGCGTCCTTCTCCAGGAAGCGGACGATGCGATGGGCGGCATCGACTTCGAGCCGGCCGTACCGGGCGGTATCCTCGACCTGGCGCGCGACGATCACCGGTTCGCGATGTGCCGCCCACAGACGCTCGGTCGCGTCGCAGTCGAGGCCAAGATACGTGTCCCCATTGAAGACGTGCACATGCGACGACTCGCAGCGCGCCAGCGACTCGCGGATCGCGCCACCGGTGCCGAGCGGCGTGTCTTCCACGGCATAGGCCAGTTGCAGGCCGCGCCAGTTGTCGCCGAAGTGACCGATGATCGTCTCCGCCATGTAGCCGACCGACAGGATCACGCGCGTGAAACCATTGCGCGCGAGATTGCCCATCAGCAATTCCAGGAACGGACGTCCGGCGATGTTCGCCATCGGTTTGGGCACGTCGCTGACCACGCTGCGCAGGCGCGTTCCGAGGCCTCCCGCAAGGACGACCGCCTCCCTCACGCGTCCTTCCCGAAGATCGCCTGCTCGACCAGCCCGCACAGCAGGTGTCCCAGCACGGCATGCCCCTGCTGGATCTCGGCCGTGTCCGTCGAGGGCACCTGCAGCAGCACGTCGCACAGCGACGGCATGTCGCCTCCGCCCGCGCCCGTGAGTCCGATGCAGAACAATCCGCGGGCACGCGCTTCGCGCAATCCCGCCAGGATGTTGGGCGAACGCCCGGAGGTGGAATACGCCACGAACACGTCGCCCGGCCGGCCCAGTGCCTGCAACTGGCGCTCGAACACCTTCTCGTAGCCGTAATCGTTGCCGATCGCGGTGAGGATCGAGGTATCGGTGGTGAGCGCGATCGCCGGCAGGCCCGGGCGGTCGAACGCGAAACGGCTGACGAACTCGGCCGCGATGTGCTGCGCATCGGCCGCGCTGCCGCCATTGCCGGCAAGCAACAACTTGCCGCCACCGCGTATCGCCGCGATGCAGCGTTCGGCACAGGCCTGGATGCGGCCTGCGATACCCGGTTGCTCCGACATCGCGCGCAGCACGTCCACCGCGCGCGCCAGTCCGGCGTCGATCTGCGTCTTCATTCGATCCTCCACGCCTGCGTCCCGTTCTTGGTGAAATGGCAGTTGCTGACTTCGCCGTCGAACTCGCGCAACGCACGGATCACGTGCATGCGCCGTTCGGGCCTGACGAAGAACATCATGAAGCCACCGCCGCCGGCACCGGAGACCTTGCCGGCGAGCGCCCCCGCATCGATGGCGGCGGCATGGATCGCCTCGATCCGAGGCGTCGACACGGTACTCGCGGTGTTCTTCTTGCTTTCCCAGCCCAGGCGCATCGAGTCGACGATCTCGCCGAAGCTGCCTCTGAGCAGCGCGACCTTCATCGCCTGCGCCTCCTGCTTGAGGCGATGCATCGCATCGAGCGCCGCGCCGTCGCGCTCGCGCACGTTCTGGCTCTGATCGGCGATGATCCGTGCGGACTCCCGCGACACCCCTGAATAATGCAGCAGGAGCGAGGCTTCGAGCTCGCAGACCACCCAGTTCTTGATCCGGAGCGAGTTCACGACGACCCGGTCGTCGTCGTAGAACTCCATGAAATTGAAGCCGCCGAACGTGGCCGAATACTGGTCCTGCTTCCCGCCCTTCAGCCCGCAATCGATGCGCTCGATCTTGTAGGCGAGATGGGCGATGGCGTAATCGTCGAGGGCGAGATTCAGCAGTTCGACGAAGGCGCGGATCATCACGACGACCAGCGTGGACGACGAGCCGAGGCCGGACCCGATCGGCGAATCGCAGAAGGTGGTCAGCTCGATCGCCAGCGGGCGGCCGCCGTTGTATCGGCCGACGATCTCGTTGTAGACCGCCTTGTGCAGCGACAGCGTTCCGTCGAGGTCGTAGCGGTCGGCGAGGGGCGCCTCCACCGACGCCTGCTGGTCGCTGGCGACGAATCGCACCACCGGCGCGTCCAGGGTGCGGATCACGGCATAGGCATAGCGGTCGATGGTCGCATTGAGCACGTAGCCGCCGAACTCGTCGCAGAACGGCGACACGTCCGTGCCGCCGCCGGCGAGGCCAAGACGCAGTGGAGCGCGTGCGCGAATGATCATGGCGCACTCACAACGGCGCGTCGTTGAGGAACGGCGCGGCGCCTTCATTGGAAGACTTCATCGCGCGCATGTCGTCCCTGTACTGGTTGTAGTGGATGCGCAGGGCGGGGTCGTCCAGTGTCGCGGGGCGCTGCCAGCGACCGCGCGCGGCCACCTCCTCCGCGGGCCGCTTGCGCACCACGAACTCGATGCCGCATTCGGCCACCGGCGTCAGGGTCTGGTCGAATCGCGGCAGGTCGAAGCGATACGTCGCCGACAATTGCTCCACGCGCACCAGCTCGGCGGCCTCGCCCAGCGCCTGCACGAGATCGACGACGTTGAGCGAGCGCTCGCACCAGGAGGCGTGCTTGAAGATGGTGAAGGTCCACTTGTGATCGCGGTTGAACGTGCTGGGGAACACGCCCTGCTCATAGAGATCCTCGTCGGGCACGGTCACCACGAGATATCCGCCCGGCTTCACCACGCGGAACCAGTGCCGCAGGCCCTCGCGCGGATCGACGAGGTGTTCCAGACAGTGGCTGCTGTGCACGAAATCCAGGCTGTCGTCGGCGACGCCCGCGAGATGCTGCGCGTCGCCATCCTCCCAGTCCCAGGTCTTCACCGACGTCATCCGCGAGAACATGCCCGCGTACAGCGCGAGCGGATCGGGCTTGCCGCCGATGTCGATGCCTCGTCCGACGAAGTAGCGGTTGCTGAAATTCGGGTCGGACAGGCGACGTGCGATCGACTTGCTGCATTCTTTCATGGCGTGTTCCTGGTCTGCGGGGCCGCCGGCGCATGCCGCCGCCCCTTCCGGCATGAGGCTTACGGTTGCACGAATCCCGTCGGCACGCTGGTCCAGCCGGCCGGCAGCGATGGCAGTTTCACGTCGACGATGGCCTTGCCTGCGGCCAATCGCCAGGCACCGGCTTGGGGGCCCTGGCTCTGGCGCCAGAACAGTTCGGACTGGCCATCCGCATCAGTGTCGACCAGCCCGACGAAATCCCAGCCCGGGGGAGCGGTGCGCGCGATCGGGATGGGCCGGGTGGCATCCGCGCCGCTCCAGCCCACGAGTTGTCCGGACAGGCTGCGCCACAGCAGATCGTCGCCTGGCTCGGCGTCCAGCGCTCCGGTGCCGATCAGCGTCCATTCCGGTCCCGCGCCCGCGATCCTGCGCACCGTCGCGCGCCGGGTTCCGTCGAGGGCCAGCACTTCGTTCACGCCCTTGGCGCCATTGCGCACGAACAGCTCGACCCGGCCATCGCCATCGAAGTCGCCCGCCTGCGCCAGCGCCCCTTCCGGCATCACCCGTCCGACCACGGCCTTGTCCAGTACCATGCCATCGTCGAGGGTCCAGACCGCCAGTTCGCCCGGACGATTGCTCCAGACGATGTCGGCATCGCCATCGCCATCGGCATCGACGACCGCGACGACGCGCCATTCGTCCCCGGAATACGGCACCGTTCCGGTCGAAACGAGCTTGCCATCCGCCCCGAGTCGCCACAGCTTCAGCGCGCCGTCCGCGTTGCGCCAGAGCAGGAGATCGTCGCCGCCCCAGCCACCGACCGCGAACGCCAGCGCGGTCCATTCCGGACCCGCACCCTGCGTATCGACGATCACCGGGGATTCGTTGCCGGCGAAACGCCAGACCCGATTCGCGCCGCGGCCGGGCTCGCGCATGAACAAGGCCTGCGGACTGGCGGCGGCTTTTCCGTCGGACAGCGCGGTGGGCAGCACGTCGGTCCTGTCCAGGTAGAACAGCACGCCACCTGCGATGGCGAGCAACCCGAGCATGGCAATGATGATCTTCTTCACGCAACCTCCAGGATCTGAAATGGCAGGCCCGCGGCGGCTCCGCGGAGCGGCGAGGCATCGAAGCGCGTCCGCGCGCGTGCGTCAGCCGGGCTTGCGCGCATGGCACAGCACCTGCTCGCAGCCGAGGTAACCGAGTTCCGACGACCAGTACAACAGGATGCGGGCGTCGGCGAAGCCGGCTTCGCGCATCAGATCGAGTGCTTCGAGTCCGAAATGGCGGAAGCACAGCGCCTTGCCCTCCGGGTCCACCGGATTTTCATGATATTCCGGCTCGGCGTGGAACACGGTGCGGCCCGAAGCGTCGATCTCCGCCAGGACGGTATTGCCAGGGCGCAGGTGCCAGCCGTTCTCGAACGCGAACGGTGCGGACCACAGCAACGTGCCTCCCGGGCGCAGGATGCGCGCGCACTCGCGCAGCGCCGCCAGCGGATCGGGCACATGTTCGAGTACGTCGAACGACAGCACGTGGTCGAATTCGGCATCGCTCCAGGTGGTCGCCATCAGATTCTCGTTGCGGAATCCGCGGTACGCCTCGCCGTAGGGAACCCTGTCGCCGAAGTACTCGCTGCCTTGCGTCTCCGGATAGCGTTCGCGCAGCCACGCATAGGTCGACGTCGCCTGTTCGGTCACGTAGATCCGGTCGCGCTCGCCGGGCTGCGACAGCGACCTGAATGCGTGCAGCGCCGCACGGATCCTGTTGCTGCTCCCGCACTGGATGCACGCGAGTTGTTCCCGCCAGTTCGGCAAGGGCCGGCTGCCGTCCGCCCGGGTGCCGCTGAAGTGGAAGTCCGTGCGGAACCTGGTCGCGATTTCGCACGCCGCGCACCATCCGTCGATCTCGAAATCGCTGCCTTCCGCGGGCACCAGCGATGCTTCATGCGACCAGCGCCGCAGGAAGCGACCGGGATCGGCGGCATGGTAGGCCGCATAGTCTTCCACCGTGCCGATCCGGGTCGCTGGAAAGCAGTGCGCCGACACTTCGGCCATGAACGCGCCGACGCGCCGCAGACCCGCGTCCAGCGAGTAGGTGTCGGCGACGAAGTCCAGGCCGGCGGCGCTGATGCGTTCCCACAATGCGCCGTCGGTATACAGGCGCACCACGGCATCGGCGAATTCTGCTTCGTCGTCCGCAACGAGCACGTGTTCGCCGTCGCGCAGGTGCATGCCTTCCACCGCGATCGCGGTCGCCACCGACGGCACGCCGAAACTCAGGCTCGTGCCCAGCTTGCCCTTGATGCCCGCGCCATAGCGCAGCGGCGCGATGCTGAGGCGGATCGCGTCGAACCAGGGCTTGAGATCCTCGACGAAACCGACCACCTCCACGCCCGCCTGCTTCGACAACGCGCGGACGTCGTCGGTCGGATTGCTGCCGAGCAGGTGCACGCGCACCCCGGGCAGGCGCTCGCGCACGCGCGGCCAGACCCGTTCGCAGAACCACACCGCTGCATCGACGTTGGGGCGATGCAGGTAGCCGCCGATGAACAGCAGGTCGCGGCGAGCGTCGAATCCGGCGGCACGCCCCGGGATGTCGACGAACATCAGCGGCACCAGGTGCACGCGCGCATCGGGCGCCTCGCGCGCGAGGATCGCCTGTTCGTGATCGCTCATCACGATGCAGTGATCGCAGCGGCGGATGATGTCGAGTTCCTCCTCCTTCCAGCGCAGCGCGGCTTCGAGCTTCTCGGCCGAGCCTTCGAGCTCCGCCTCGCGGATCTCGCGCAGGAAGTACAGGTCGGCGGTATTGAGGATCACGCGCGCGCGCGACGCATGCTCCCGGATCGCATCCAGCCACTTGGCGGCGAACGGCGCCCGGCAGATCAGCGCATAGTCGTAGCGGGCGCCCTCGGCGACGATGTGCTCGTGCAGCGGACCGTGGCGATCGGCCGACAGGCAGGTCACGCCGATCGACTCCAGCGTCTCCGTGTAGTGCCCCAGGCGCAGCATGTCGTTGGGCGCGAAGACCACGTGGTATCCGAGGTCGACCAGGATCTTCATCAGGTAGAAGGCCGTGATCGAACCGGCATCGCAGTCGGGTCGGGGCGTCGACCAGTCGATGAAGAGCAGGCGGGGTCGACCATCCTGGACCTGCGGCAGGCTGGCGACGGCCTGAGGATCGGCATAGTCAGCGACCGGAACCGCGGACGCGACCTCGCCACGATTGACCACCGGATACATCAGGTTCAGTTGCCGGATGGTGTCGCGCACCAGGCCGAACCCGCCGCGCCGGTAGACCGAGGCCGCCTTGACCAGCATCGCGGGCAGATTGCCCGCATGCCGGCGCGCGCGGCGCAGGGTCGTGAGCGCGTTCGCGACACGACGGCTGGCCGATGGGCGCACCGGCACGGGAAACGTGCTGGCGGGCGCCGCTGCCGTGGCGGCGCTGCTCGCGGGCACGGCCGCCGCCGCGCGCGTGCGCACGGCCACTTCTTCCGGCGTGTGCTCGTTGCGGCCGGAGGCGCCGTTCCAGTTGAACGCATACGGCAGCGTCGCATAGTGCGCATGTCCGTTCGCGAAGACCTTCGCCCGGTACTCGCGCAGCAGCTCGGCGGCATCGCCGGCCTTGGCCATGGTCAGCGACGGGCTGTGCCGCGCGAACACCTCTTCGTTGTAGAGGTCGTTGCCGCTGAAGTGGAAAAAGGCCAGGGGCTGGCCGTTGACCGTCCAGCCGGACGCCGTACGCGATACGCGGCGCTGCGGCAGGTTCCAGTAGGCGACGTTGTAACCCGGGTGGTGCAGGATCCGCGTGCGTGGAATGAACGAAGGCAGCAGGTCGGCCCACTTCTGGTCGACGAACAGTCCGTTGGGCACGTCGATCACGCACTGCGCGTGCAGGCGCCGCGCCCACCAGCGCACGATCCCGCGCACCTCCGGCGTGCGATTGAAGGCGACGAAGCCGAGGTTGTAGGTGCCGAGCTGCAGCATCTTGATGTCGTCGATCTCGACGTTCTCGGCGGGATCCAGCACGTGCGGCGTGAGGATCGCGTCGGCATCCACGCCCAGGTGCGCGTCGACCTCTGCCAGCGGCGACACCACCAGGATGTCGGGGTCGAGATACACCACCCGCTGCGCATCGCAGCGCGAGAAAAGATACTCGAAGACGAAGGGCTTGATCGCGGTGTTCAACTCGGTGATGTTGTATTGCGCGATCATGCCGTCGAGGCCGCGAATCTCCAGCCCGCTCAGTTCGACGATCTCGAAGGGTTCGGCGGCGAGGTCGATCATGCCGTCGACGCGGTCGCACAGCGCCACGTGGAAGCGCGCGCCGGGATGATGCTCCCGGACCGATGCGCACAGTGTCCGCGCATACGCCAGGAAGTTCTTTGAGCAGATCGTGAAGAAGACCAGCGGCTGGGGATGGCTCATGGCAGTTTCCGTACGAAGGGGGTCCGGCGGCCGCGGCGGGAAGATCGATCGGGGGGCTGGCGCTGGATCGGGCGCATCGGCATGTCAGTCCAGGCCGAAGTGCGCGCGCAGCGAACGGGCATAGGCGGCCGCAGCGGCACGCGTGGCGGCGCCGACCGGATACAGGCGCTGCGCGAGCGCCTGCACCGAGACGACTTCGTCGTAATGCCGCTGCGCCTGCAGGCCACCGGTGACGCTGCCGCCATGGTAGCGATGACGATTCAGGACATCGGGAACGTAGTGGATGCGGCCCTTGCGCAGCAGGTGCAGGTAGGCCAGCCAGTCACCGGCGATGCGGTATCCCGCCAGTTCCTCGATGTGCGTTTCGAGCACTTCAAGCAGCGCCTCGCGCCGGAAGAGCACCGCGCTCACGTTCGGGATGGTGTTCTTCACGCCGAGGCCGGCTTCGACCTCTTCCGCGCCGGTCGCGGTGTAGCCCGCGCGCCAGCGCTCCGGCGACAGGTCGTCGGTGTAGCCGAGATAGTCCGCATGCAGCACGAAGCCCGCGGCATCGACGCGCGAAGACTGCGCGTACGCCATCACGATGCCCGGGTCGGCACGCATGGCCGGCAACAGCGCCTGCACCAGGCCCGGATCCGCCGCGTCGTCGGCTTCGGCGATCCACACGAATTCGCCCCTGGCGCGGCGCACGCCCGCCAGCCACTGCCGGAACACGGATCCGGAATTGGTGGCGCTGTGGACGATCACCGGCTCGGGATGGGTGTACATGCGCTGCAGTCGCAGCACTTCGACGCTGTTGTCGCTGGAGGCATCGTCGAGCACCACGATCTCGGTCATCGGCGCGCTCTGCGCGGCGATGCTGTCGATCCGCTCCGGCAGGTAGCGGGCGTAGTTGTAGTTCGGCACCACCGCCGAGACCTGGGCGATCCCGATCCCGACCATGTCCAGCAGGTCGAGCGCGTAGCGGCGGAACCCGAATTCGCGGTCGATCAGGGTGCGGCCCGCGTCGCCCAGGCGTTCGCTCAGCGCGGTATCGCCGATGATCCGCAGCATCGCGTCGGCATAGGCGCCGACATCGAACGCCGGCACCGAGAATCCGCACAGCCCGTCGACGAGATCGGCGCATCCGCCCGTGCCTGCGAAGGCGACCACGGGCACGCCGACCACCAGGCTTTCCATCACCACCGAGGGGAAGGGATCCTCGCGCGAGGTCAGCGCATACACGTCCGCGCCAGCGAAGTAGTCGTCGGTATCGAAATCAAGGCCGACGAAACGGAAGCGGTCGGCGAGGCCCGCGGCAGCCATCCTGGCCTCGATCGAAGCGCGCAGTTCGGCATCTGCATGGCCGACCCAGACCGTGTGGAAATCCGCGCGCCGGGCGCAGGCCAGCAGCGTGGCTTCGGCCAGAAGATCGGCGCCCTTGCGCAGGTCGGCGTAGCCGACCGACAGGGCGATCCGCGCATCCCCAGACAGGCCGAGGCGGCTGCGGAGTCGTGCGCGCGGTTCGCGCATGTCGCCCGACCCGCGGTAGCGGTTGCGCGTGTACAGTCCCTGCGTGCGCGTCACGAGCTTGCCTTCGAGGCGGGCCTCGCCCAGTGCCCCGACCAGGCCGTCGCGGATCGGCCGCGCCGGCACCACGAGCCGTTCGCTGGCGTCGGCCAGCACCTCGCGTGCCGTCTCCAGACCGTAGCTGGCGATCAGCTGCGGCAGTTCGTGGATCAGCGACACGATCCGCATGCCGGCATCGCGGAACGGCCAGATCACGCAGCCGGTGACCGTGGTGTTGGCGATCACCCGGGTGAAACCGCGCGCCCGCAGGTCCGCGGCCAGCGCACGCAGCGCATCGGCATCCATGCGGTACAGGCGATGCATCGGCGCAAGCGCCGTGAACTGCGGCTCCAGCCAGCCCGGCCCCTGCATCAGCACTTCGACCTCGACGCCGATCTGCAGGAACTCCCGCAGCAGGCTGAGAGCGAGGTACTGCGCGCCGTGGGCCTGCGCATCGTGCGACATGATCAGCACGCGCTCGCGCGGTGACGGCACGGATGCGGTCGATGACGAGGCCGAGGGCACAGTCGAGAAGGCGGACGCGGGCACCGCAGGCGCCGGCCAGCGTGCGGCATCCGCGTCCGCCAGCTGCGACGACCAGTGCGCGGCGACCTGGGCGTGCACGGCGCCGACCTGTCGCGACAGTTGCGCCGCCGTTTCCACCCGGGCCGCCACGACCCGCTGCGACCACTGCGCCGCCACTTCGGCGCGCATCGTGTGCAGCCTGGCTTCGCACTGGGCCTCCATCTGCGCACGCAGCGCATCGAGCGCGCTCGCAGGCACCGCATCGGCCGTCGACTGCGCGTGGGGTGCCTGCGCGGGGATCACGGCTTGCGCCGCCGGCACGAGGCCGGCATGTCCGTCGCTGCCGGCGGGCACGAACGAAGTCTGCTGGCGATGCGGGTGCGTGCGGTTGAGCTGGCGCACGGTGTCGCGCATCAAGCGCAACCCGCCCCGACGATAGACGCCGACGCCTTTCGCCGCCAGCGGCCACCAGCCGCCGGCGTGTTCGCGCGCGCGACCGAGCGTGACCAGCGCATTGCCCAGCCTGCCGCGCGGCGCGACTCGCACGGCCGCATCCGGTCTCAGCGGCGCCGCCGCGGGTCCGACACTCGGCGCATCGGCAAGGACCGGTTCCAGGAGCGGCGCCAGCGTCGGCACCGGGGCCAGGATGAGTTCGTCGAGTGCCGGTGCGTCGCTGCGCGCGAACGCGGGGGGGCGCCGGGCATCCTGCGCATGACCGTTCGCGAGCAGCCTCGCGCTGTAGTCGCGCAGAAGCTCCGAAGCCGCCCCCGTCATCGTCTTCGCGGACGGCGAGTCCTGCCGCGGCATCGCCTCCTCATGATCGAGGTCGCTGGCGTTGAAATGGAAGAAGACCAGCGGCTGGCCATCGACGCTCCAGCCGCGCTCGCCGCGCGCGAGGCCGCGCTGCCAGAGATTCCAGCTCGCCACGTTGTATCCCGGATGATGCAGGATCAGCGTGCGCGCGATGAACGACGGCAGCAGGTTGGCCCACTTCTGGTCGAGGAACAGGCCATTGCGCACATCGACGACGCACTGCTGCTGCAGCCTCCGCCCCCACCACTGCACGATCGCGCGCACCCGGTCGGTGCGATGCAGCGCGACGAAACCGAGGTTGAACACGCCGAGCTGCAGCAGCCGGATATCGTCGATCCCGGCATTCACCGCGGGCGCGAGCACGTGCGGCGTCAGGATCGCATCCGCATCGACGCCCAGGCGCTCGACGACGTCGCGCAAGGGCGCATAGACCAGGGTGTCCGGCGCAAGATAGACGGCACGCTGCTCGCCGCGCACGGCGAACAGGTGCTCGAACACGAAGGGCTTGATCGCGGCGTCGAGTTCCGCGGCGCCATAGCGGCCGGCCATGCCGTCGAAACCGGGAATCGCCAGCGCATCGAGCGGGATGATCTCGAAAGACGCCGCATCGGCCTCCATCGGGCCGTCGACGCGGTCGCACAGCGCCACGTAGAAGCGGGCGCCGGGGTGGTGTTCGCGCACCGACGCGCACAGCGTCCGCGCGAACGCCAGCCGGTTCTTTGCGCAGATGGTGAAGAATGCCGGGAGTGCGATATCGCTCATCATGCCTCGTCTTGTTGTCGGGCGACGCCCGGCTCACATGGTTCGCTGGCCTGCTCCGCACCGTCATGCGGCTTCGGAGCACGTCGGCCGTGCTCGACTCAGTCGGTCCCGGAGCGGCTGCCGCGCAGCCATCCCATGCATCGGCGCAAGGGAGCCGTCAGCTTCCAGCTCCTGGATGCCTCGATGTCCTGCAGCCTGTCCGCGAGCGACTGGCCACGGGCTTCTTCGGTGGCCAGTCGTTCCGAAAGCGCCCGGGCCTGTTCCTGTTCCGACTGCAACTGTGCCTGCGCGTCGTGAAGCGCGCGTTGCAGTGCGTCGAAGCGTCCCTGCGCCTCCTCCTCCCGCGCTTCGGCCGCGCTCGCCTCGTCCGCGCGCACGGCAGCGATCGATGCTTGCAGGGAGGCCTCGAACCGGGCCTCGCTCTGCGCCACGGCCCGGGCGAACTTGTCGTCCTGTGCCGCCAGGGCATCCAGGCATTCGCGCCGGGCTTCTTCGTGCCTGGTCGACACCTGTTCGCTCTGGATGGCCAGCGCCTCGCGAAGCCGCGCGATCTCCTCCGCGAGCGTCGCGCGCAGTGCGTCCTCGGCGGCCCTGGCCATTTCATGCAGCGTCTCCACATCACGCCTGACGTCTTCGAACTTCAGGCGCATGCTCGAATCGATGTCTCCCCGCAGCCTGGTGACCGAGGCCGCCACCTCGTCGATCCGCCGCGCGAGCAGCGGCTCCGGATCGGGCTGCAGGCGGGTGCCCAGGGCTTCGAACAGGCGCAGCACGGGGACATCCATGCCGGTACCGGGCAGCGCGGCCAGGCTGCGCAGCGCCTGCGGCTGCTCGGCACCCACCAGGAGCACGCCCAGTCCGTGGCCGTGCTGGAATTCGAACGAGGGGTAGCGCGCGGACAGCTCGGCCCACAGCCTCCAGACGCCGAAGTCGCGCTCGCGCACCATGGTGTCGTGGAACAGCACCACGCCGCGTTCGGACAGCTTCGGCAGCCACGTGTCGAAATCGTGGCGCACGGCATCGTAGGTATGCAGTCCGTCGATGTGCAGCAGGTCGATGCCGCCATCGGGGAAATAGCCGAGCGCTTCGTCGAAGGTCATTCGCATCAGCGCGGAGAATCCGCCGTACTCGCGCTGGTTGATGGCATTGAGCGTCTCGAAGACGTCTTCGCCATACAGGCCGGAATGCTCGTCGCCGCTCCAGGTATCGACGGCGTAGCAGCGCGTCTGCAGCGCGCAATGGCGCACCGCCTGGCAGAACGCGAGATAGGAGGTTCCGTGGTGGCTGCCCAGCTCGACCAGCATGCGCGGCTGCGCTTCCTCGACGATCCAGAATGCGAACGGCAAGTGGCCGATCCATGCGCTCGGCGGAATCCGCGCCGGCGCGAGCGACATCGCTTCGTTCGGCGTGAAGATCGGGTGTCCGGCACTCATGCGCGACCTCCATCCTGCAGGAACAGCCGGCGCATCAGGCCCAGCCCGATCCGCCGGCGCAGGTCCAGGCCCTTGCCGCGGAACACGCCCACGGTATCGCCCCAGGGCGCGCTCCACTTGTCCTCGTGCGGTTCCCAGTCGGTCGACACTTCCAGCAGTTCGCAACCGCCGAAGCGCGACAGCGCGCGGTAGCCGTCGGGATAGAAGCGCCAGCAGTCCTGCGGGTAGCGGTGCTCCGGCCCGCGCGAGGGCGCGATCAGGAAGATCAGGCCGCCCGGCTTGAGGACGCGCAGCATTTCCAGCCAGGTCAGCCAGAAATATTCGATGTGCTCGAATGCCTGCCCCGACAGCACCACGTCCACGCTGCCCGAGGCCAGCGGGAACCTGTAGGGCGAGGACAGCACGACGTCGACCCCCGGACCGGCTTCGAGATCGATGCCGGTGTAGCGCCACGCCGGATTGTCGAACAGCGGGCGGTAGGATCCGTTGACGTCGTACGAGCCGATGTCGATCGCGTGCAGCGCCGCCGAACGGTCGAGACGGGTCTCGACCAATCGTTGCATGTGCTGGTAGGAGCTGGCGTGCAAGTGCGGACCTCGGAAGTGCGGGTGGAAGGAAGCCGCTCAGGCGGAAGCGCCGAGCGTCACCGAACGGAACGGAATGCCGACCAGGCCGGTGGACACGGTGCTGGAAATCGACTCCAGCGCCAGCGCATCGAAGAGCCAGGCGAGCTGGACATGGGAGTCCGGGCTGCCGTCTGCGATGGCGACATCCACGGTGTAGGCCCCGCCGGGCAGGTAGGGCATGCGGAATTCGAAGACCGCACGCACCCTGGCGCCGGGCAACACCTGAACCGGCGCGGCGCCTTCGCGCCAGGTGTTCTTGCCGAAGAGGTGCTGGCCGAGGCGATCCTTGACGAAGAATCCGATGATCACGCTGTCGAGCGCATCCAGCGCCTCGGCCTCGACCACCAGGCGCACCACCTCACCACCCTCGACCTGCTGCAGGACCCGGCCATCATCGCCTTCGCAGCGCATGGCGCGCACCACGGCGCGTCCGTCGCCGAACCCGGCACGGCGCGGATCGAAGGCGAAGACACGGATCCGGCTCGCATCGAGTCGGGCATCGTCCGCATCGACGGCGACCGCAGCCGCCGCAGGCGCCTCGACCGGCGTCGCCGCCTGCGCGGCCTGCGGAGGTTCGATGCCGTAGGTGCTCGCGTGGTACGCCTCGCACACCGCCTTGGCGGGGCCGTCCATCACCAGACGCCCCTTGTCCAGCCAGATCGCGCGGTCGCAGAGGTTGACCACCGCCGCCGCGGAATGGCTGACGAACAGGACGGTGCCGCGCGCCTGGAAATCGCGCAGGAACCGCATGCACTTCTGGGCGAAGAACACGTCGCCCACCGACAGGGCTTCGTCGATCACGAGGATGTCGGCATCGGCGTGGGCGATGACCGCGAACGCCAGGCGCACGTACATGCCGCTGGAATAGGTTTTCACCGGCCTTTCGATGAAGTCGCCGATCTCCGCGAATGCGGCGATCGAGTCGAACTTCGCATCGATCTCGGCGGTGCTCATGCCGAGGATCGTGCCGTTCATGTACACATTCTCTCGGCCGGTGTATTCGGGATTGAAGCCGCTCCCGAGTTCGAGCAGCGCCGCTACGCGGCCCGACACCCGCGCGCTGCCCAGGGT
Source organism: Lysobacter sp. (assembly GCA_019634715.1). Classification (GTDB taxonomy): domain Bacteria; phylum Pseudomonadota; class Gammaproteobacteria; order Xanthomonadales; family Xanthomonadaceae; genus Lysobacter_I. The sequence goes on along the minus strand of JAHCAU010000008.1, from coordinate 97,454 downwards.
CGGCGTGAGCGTGCCGCAGACCATCTGCAGCAACGTCGACTTGCCGGAACCGTTGCGGCCGATGATGCCGACGGTTTCGCCGCGCTCGACGCGGAAACTGGCGTCGCGCAGCGCCCAGCCTTCCTGGAAGAAGCGCGAAGGCGTCAAGCCGAGCACGCGCTGCACGCGCGGCAGCAGGGCCTCGATGAGACGATCGCGCGGACGGGCATAGATCTGGTAGCACTTGCCGATGCCATCGACCACGATGGCGGTCTCCGCGACCGCATGCGCCATGCCGCCGGCGGCCGTCCGCGCTTCGGGGGAATGCGGGGCGGAGACGACCTCAGAGCACATCGGCGAATCCCCGGCGCGTCCTCTGGAACCACCAGTAGCCGATGCACATCACCGTGAATGCGACGAGGTAGTACTTCGACAAGGCAACGAGATCGGGCGCCTGTGCGGCGAAGAGCGCGCCGCGGGCCTGTTCGATCGGCAGCGTGATCGGATTGGCGTAGATGAAGGCGCGGAACGACTCGGGCAGCGCGGTGATCGGGTAGAACACCGGCGAAAGGAACATCATCACCGTCGCCAGCACGCCCGTGATCTGGCCGATGTCGCGCAGGAAGACGCCCAGCGAGGACAGCAGCCAGGCCAGCCCCAGCGCCAGGCCCAGCAGCGGCAGCAGGATCGGCGGCAGCCACAGCGCATGGATCGGCAACCCGCCGGTCAGCACCAGCGTGGCCAGCATCAGGATCGACAGGCTCACCAGCATGTGGAACGCGGCCGAGAAGATCATGCTCCAGGCCAGCGTTTCCAGCGGAAACACCACTTTCTTCACGTAGTTGGCGTGCGAGAGCACCAGCTGCGGCGACTTGACCAGCACCTCGGCGATCAGCGCGTGCGAGATCACCCCGACGAACAGCACCAGCGCGAAACGGCCATGCCCTTCCCCGCCCATGCTGCCCGGCCAACGGGCCGCGAACACCACCGAGAACACGAAGGTGAACACCGTCAGCATCAGCACCGGGTACAGGAACGACCAGGCCACGCCCATCAGCGACCCGCGGTAGCGCCCGAGCGCGTCGCGCTGCGCCAGCTGGAGGATCAGTCGCCGCTCGCGCCATGCGCCGGCGAACATGGCGTGCGGCCCCGTCGGGTAGGGACGCTGCGCATCGACGAGGCGGCCTTGGTCCACCAGGTGGCTCATCCGGCCAGCGCCTCCGCGAGGTCGCGCCGCAGGTCTTCGAGCGACTCCACGCCCACGCTCAACCGCACGAGATCGTCGTGGATCCCGAGGGCCGCGCGGCGCTCGACCGGCACAGAGGCATGGGTCATCACCGCGGGATGGTTGACCAGGCTTTCGACGCCGCCGAGGGATTCGGCGAGGGTGAACAGGTGCGTGCGCTCGCAGAAGCGCCTGGCGCCTTCGAAACCACCCTTGATGCGCACCGAGACGATGCCGCCGAAGCCGTCCATCTGGCGCGCGGCGAGGGCATGCTGCGGATGGGCCTTCAGGCCCGGGTAGATCACCTGCTCGACGCCCGGGTGCGTCTGCAGCCATTCGGCCAGCGCCAGCGCGTTCCCGCAGTGCGCCTGCATGCGCAGGTGCAGGGTCTTCAGGCCGCGCAGGGCGAGGAAGCTGTCGAACGGCCCCTGCACGGCGCCGACGGAGTTCTGCAGGAAGGCCATCTGCTCGGCGAGTGCGACGTCGTTGCCGACCACCGCCATGCCGCCGACCATGTCGGAGTGGCCGTTGAGGTACTTGGTCGCCGAGTGCATGACGATGTCGGCGCCGTGTTCGAGCGGGCGCTGCAGGATCGGCGAGGCGAAGGTGTTGTCGACGACCATCCGCAGGCCGTGCTTCTTCGCCACCGCAGACACCGTCTGCAGGTCGACGATCTTGAGCATCGGATTGGTCGGGGTCTCGACCCAGACCATCCGCGTCTCAGGGCGGATCGCGGCCTCGAAGGCGGCGGTGTCGGTCAGGTCGACGAAGCTGAAGTCCAGGCCGGCGGTGCGGCGGCGGACGCGTTCGAACAGGCGGAAGGTGCCGCCGTAGACGTCGTCCATGCAGACGACATGGCTGCCGCTGTCGAGCAGCTCCAGGATCGTCGAGGTGGCGGCCAGGCCCGAGGCGAAGGCGAAGCCGCGGCGGCCGCCTTCCAGGCCTGCGACGCAGCGCTCGTAGGCGAAGCGCGTCGGGTTGTGGGTCCGCGAGTACTCGAAGCCTTGGTGCACGCCCGGGCTGCTCTGGGCATAGGTCGAGGTGGCGTAGATCGGCGGCATCACCGCCCCGGTGGAGGGGTCCGGCGACTGCCCGGCATGGATGGCCCGGGTACCGAGGCCCCAGTCTGCGGGGACGTCGGGGGTCGACTCGGGGGCATGCTCGGTCATGGCGCTCTCCTTGGGGGACCGGCGATTTTACACCGCCCCTCCGGACGCCCCCTAGCGGCGTGCGTCCCGTTTACTGAACACGGCGGCGCAGCCAGTTCAGCAAGTCGATCCGGGTGATCAGGCCGAGGAAGCGGTCACCGTCCATGACGATGGCCACGTGGCCCCGGTCGAACACCGGCAGCAGGGCCTCGACCGGCGAGCGCACGTCGAGGATGTCGAGCTTGCTGACCATCGCCGTGGACACCGGGTCGCGGAACCGGGCCTCGTCGCCGTAGACGTGCAGCAGCACGTCGCTTTCGTCGAGGATGCCGACGATGCGGTCGCCGTCCATCACCGGCACCTGGGAGATTTCGTACAGCTTCATCCGCGCGTAGGCGGTGACCAGCAGGTCGCGCGGGCCGACGACGACGGTGTCGCGCTGGGTGTAGGGGCGCAGGATCAGGTCGCGCAGGTCGCCGTGTGTCTCGCGCTCGATGAAGCCGTTGTCGAGCATCCAGTAGTCGTTGTACTGCTTGGACAGGTACTTGTTGCCGGTGTCGCAGACGAAGACCAGCACGTTCTTCGGCGTGGTCTGCTCGCGGCAGTACTTCAGCGCGGCGGCCAGCAGCGTGCCGCTGGAGGAGCCGCCGAGCACGCCCTCGCTGCGCAGCAGTTCGCGCGCGGCGAGGAAGCTTTCCTTGTCGCTGATGGCGTAGGCCTTCTTCACCCGGGTGAAATCGGAAATCGACGGCAGGAAGTCCTCGCCGATGCCCTCGACCATCCAGCTGCCGGACTTCTCGCTCAGCGTGCCTTCGTTGATGTACTCGGTGAGGATCGAGCCGACCGGATCGGCGAGCACCAGTTCGGTGTGCGGCGAATGCTCGGCGAAGCAGCGCGACAGGCCGGTCATGGTGCCCGAGCTGCCGCAGCCGAAGACGATGGCGTCCAGGCCGCCGGCTTCGGCCATCTGGCGCAGGATCTCCGGGCCGGTGCCGAATTCGTGCGCGGCCGGGTTGTCGGGATTGCCGAACTGGTTGATGAAGTAGGCGCCCGGCGTTTCGCGGGCGATGCGCGCGGCCATGTCCTGGTAGTAGTCCGGATGCCCCTTGGCGACGTCGGAGCGGGTCAGCACGACCTCGGCGCCCATCGCCTTGAGGTTGAAGATCTTCTCGCGGCTCATCTTGTCGGGCACGACGAGGATCAGCTTGTAGCCCTTCTGCTGCGCGACCAGGGCCAGGCCGATGCCGGTGTTGCCGGCGGTGCCTTCGACCAGGGTGGCCCCGGGCTGGATGTCGCCGCGCTGCTCGGCAGCCTCGATCATGCGCAGGCCGATGCGGTCCTTGATCGACCCGCCGGGATTCTGGCTTTCGAGCTTCAGGAACAGCCTGCACACGCCGGTGTCGAGCCGCTGCGCCCGTACGATCGGCGTGTCGCCGATCAGGTCGAGGACGGAGTCGTGGATCGAGGGTGCGCTCGACGAGGACGAATGCGAGGAGGGCTGCGACATGCCGGCTTCCGGTGCGTAGGACAGGCCGGGATTATGGCATCGAACCGGGAGTCGCCCGCCGGGCGGACGCGTCGGAGCCGGCAAGGCGTGGCGAACGGATACGGTATGCGGGCAAGGCTCGACTGCATGCAGGGTCGCGGACGGCGGCGGTCTGACGAGGACGCCGCCGCCGTCCGCGGAGAAGAACGCGGCCGGAACGCGAAATCCCGGGCGTCAGTGGTGCAGCGCGTCGTACATGCGGGTCAGCCGGTCCTTCGCCGCGAGTTTCTCGCGCTTCATCTGGTTCAGGCGGACATCGTCCACCGGCAGGACGCCGAGTTCGGCATCGAGCACCTGCTTGTCGAGCTCCTTGTGTCGGTGGTAGAGCTGACGGAACTCGGCATTCGCCTTCATCAGCGCTTCGACTTCGGACTGGGGTTGCCCTTCGAACATGGAGACCTCCTCACAACGGGTGATGATGGCCCGATGCTGCGCACCGGACCGGGGGATCGGACGTGTCGACGAACCTGGCGCGACGCCCGGGCCACACGCGAAAACGCCCCGGCCGACAGGCACGGGGCGCAACGGGGTGAAGGCCGGTATAGCGCGACTTGCGCGAGGCGGGCGCTCCATCGCGGAGGCCCGCAAGCACCTGGCTTGCGGCGGCAGTCTCCGGGGACGGATCAGGCTTGACGGTCATCGGCTCCGCTCTTGCGCCGGCTGGCAGAACGCCCGCCGGTTGGATCGACCCTACTCCTCTCCTGCCGACCCGACAAGCACTCCGCGATGCGTCCGAACGCATCGGCGACGGGCGGGCACGCCGCCGCTCAGGGAAGTTCGCGCAACCCCTTGATTTCCGGAAATAAAAACGAATTTTTCATGTGGCCTGCGTTCAGCGGACAGGCGGTTTCGGCTTCGCTTTCGGCTTGGCAGCGGGCTTCGGCGCCGGCTTGGGCCTGGCGGGCGGGCGCCCCCCCATCAGTTCGGCCTCGCGACGCGCCAGCTCGGCCTCGCGCTCGCGCGCCTGGCGCAGTTTTTCCGCCTCGCTGCCGGCGACGGTGTCGAGCAGGCCCTCCGCTTCTTCCCGGCTGCGGGCCTCGGCGGCGATGGCCTCGCGCAGCCGCGCGGCCTCCTCGGCCTGGATCCTGGCTTCGAGGCGGATGCGCTCGGCCTCGGCGCGCGCACGCTCGGCATCGCGTCGGCTGGCTTCGACCAGCAGTTCGCTGCGCTCGGTCTCCAGACGCTGCAGCTCGACCCTGCGGGCCTCGGTCGCTGACGCAAGCTCGGCGGTCTCGACCCGGATCCGCGCGATGCGCAGGACCATCGGCCGCTGCTTGCGCTTGGCCGCGACCAGGGCCTGCACGGCCTGGCGAGCCTGCAGACGTTCGTAGGCGGCATGGGCGTTGCGCGCGGGATCGGTGTCGATGGCCTGCAGGCGTTGCGCCAGCGGCGCGGCATCAGGATCCGGGCCGGCGGCCAGCGTCGTTGCCGATGCCGTCAGCGCCAGCAGGAGAAACAGGGGAATGGCGAACCGGCGCGGCCTCATGGCGCAGCCTCCACGCCCAGGCGCTGGCGCAATTCGGCGATTTCCGCCCTGCGCTGCTGCAGTTCTGTGCCCAGCCGGGCATCCAGGCTGCGGGCGTGCGCGTAGTCGGCCTCGGCGGCGGCCAACTGCGCCTGCGTGACGGCATCCGCTGCCTTTTTCGCGGACAGCAGCGCCTGCGCCTGGGTCAGTGCCATCCGCGCGCGCAGCAAGGCCTCGGCGGCGTACTGATCGGCGTCGGCGCGCTCGGCGCGCAGCACGGCGGCCTGTGCGGTCTCGACCTCCTGTGCGGGCGCCGGGCTGCGGGCGGCGGCAGCGACGGAAAGCGTGAGAAGGGTCACGAAGGCGGCCGCAGCGAAACGACGGCGCCCCCGCGCGGGGTGCTGCGTGACGCAACGAAGATATGCGAAGCTTGCAGGCATGGGGTCCGTGTCCGGTGATCGCGATACGCGTGATCGGTCGCGGACCATTGTCATCACCCCGTGGGGCATGCGCAACGCCAGCGGCGGGCGCCGGCCGCTCGGGCATTCAGTTATCGCATCCGGTACCCGGGGAGGTACGCAATGGACATCGGCTATTTCCTGAAGCTGATGACGGACAAGAACGCCTCGGACATGTTCCTGACCACCGGTGCGCCGGTGCACATCAAGGTCGAAGGCAAGCTCTATCCGCTCGGCAACACCGGCCTGCCCCCGGGCATGGTCAAGAAGATCGCCTATTCGCTGATGGACGAAGGCCAGGTGCCCGAGTTCGAACGCGACCTCGAGCTGAACATGGCGATCTCGCTGGCCGATGCCGGCCGCTTCCGCGTCAACGTGTTCAAGCAGCGCGGCGAAGTCGGCATGGTCATCCGCGCCATCCGCAGCGTGATCCCGACCATCGAGGAACTGCAACTGCCGCAGGTGCTGAAGAACGTCATCATGTCGCCGCGCGGCCTGGTGCTGATCGTCGGCTCCACCGGCTCGGGCAAGTCGACCTCGCTGGCGTCGATGATCGACTACCGCAACAGCACGGCCGCCGGCCACATCCTCACCATCGAGGATCCGATCGAATACCTGCACAAGCACAAGAAATCGATCGTCAACCAGCGCGAGGTCGGCCTGGACACCCACGCCTTCCACAACGCACTGAAGAACGCGATGCGCGAAGCGCCGGACGTGATCCTGATCGGCGAAATCCTCGACGCCACCACGATGGAAGCGGCGATCGCCTTCGCCGAAACCGGCCACCTGTGCCTGGCGACGCTGCACTCGAACAACGCAGACCAGACCATCGAGCGCATCCTCAACTTCTTCCCGGAAAGCGCGCACAAGAACGTGCTGATGAATCTCGCGCTGAACCTCAAGGCGGTGATCAGCCAGCGCCTGGTGGTGGGCACCGACGGCCGCCGCATCCCGGCGGTGGAAGTGCTGATCAACACGCCGATGATCCGCGACCTGCTGCGCCGCGGCCAGGTGCACGAGATCAAGGCCGCGATGGAAGAGACGCTGGAGGAAGGCATGGAGTCGTTCGACCAGTGCCTGTTCCGCCTGACCAAGGAAGGGAAGATCGACATGGAGCAGGCCCTGCGCGCCGCCGACTCCCGCGACGGCCTGGCGCTGAAGTTCCGCCTGTCCGAAGGCGGCAGCAGCGAGCACGACCCGTATGCGGTCGCGTTCGACAGCAGCGACGGCAGTTCGTCGTTCTCGCATTGAGCCTCGACCCGCACTGCGCACTGACGACGCCCCGGTTCGCCGGGGCGTCGTCGTTTCGGGACATGGCATCGCCGCAATGGGACTCGGACAGGGTGTCTTGCGACATCGATCGTTGCCTGCGCCGTCGGACTCGAAACGCACACCATGAAAAAACGCTGCCTCCCGAAGGAGGCAGCGTTCGATGTTTCCCTGCGGCGGCGCCCGGACTCAGCGCAGCACTTCCCACTCCACGCCGGCGCCCGGCATGCTCGCCGGGGCCTCGTAGGTCGTGCCCTGGCTGCGGCGCAGCGAGAACACCGCGCCGACGCGGGTCACCACGTCATAGCGGCCGTCCGCATTGAAGTCGCCCACCGCCACCACGCGCGCCGTCGTGCCGATGCTCACCGCCGCCGACGACACCGTCGTCGCGCCGTTCATGATCCAGTGCGCGAACAGGCCGCTGCCGGTGTTCTGCCAGACGATGTCCGAACGACCATCGGCATTGATGTCGCCCGTTTCCACCACCTGCCAGCCGGCACCGTAGCCGCCCAGCGTGAGGTAGTCCCAGGTCGCGCCGTCGTCGTTGCGGCTGCGCCAGGCGTACAGCTGGCCGGCCGACGCGTTGTCCCAGAGGATGTCCGCGCGGCCGTCGCCATCGAGGTCGCCCGTGGCCGCGATCGCGAACGCCGTCGGCACCGAGAACACACGGGTCTGTCCGACCGTGCTGACGCCGTTCATGAACCACAGGGCGTACTGGCCCGCGACCGACGAGTTGCGCCAGATGATGTCGTGGCGACCGTCGCCGTTGAGGTCGGCGGTGCGATCGACCAGCCAGCCGGGGCCGACGTTGGCGATCAGGCCGGTGTCGAACTGGCCGTCGCCGCGGCTGCGCCAGTAGTAGTAGCTGTTGCTGTTGGTGTCGCGCCAGATCAGGTCGGTGCGGCCGTCGCCGTCGAGGTCCGGGGTGGCGACGATGCGGAAGTTGCCGGGCACGGTGAACACGCCCGACGAAACCAGCGTGGTGTTGTTCATCAGCCAGTACGCGAACTGGTTGGTGGCCGTGTTGAACCACAGCAGGTCGGACGTGCCGTTGCCGTTGAGGTCGTTGTTCACTGCGCCCGAACCGACCACCACCTGCGCCGTCTTCGTGTGGCTGTAGCCGCCATTGTCGGTGACCGTGAGCGTGACCGTATAGGTGCCCGGCGCCGCGTAGGTATGGCTCGGATTCGTGCTGGACGCGCTGACGCCGTCGCCGAAGCTCCACAGGCGACGGACGATGCTGCCGTCGCTGTCGGTGGAGGTGTCGGTGAAGCTCGCGGTCAACTGGTTGCTGGCGACGCTGAAGTTCGCGGTCGGTACGGCGTTGTTGCCCACCGCCGACAGTTCCCAGACACCGCGGCCGTAGGTCGCCGCGCGGACCTGGTTGCCATCGGCGGACACGATGACGTCCATGACGTTGACCAGCGGCAGGAAGGCGCCCAGTCGTTCCCAGGTCGAGCCGCTGTCGAGCGAGCGGTACACGCCGAGGTGCGTCGCTGCGTACAGCGTGGTGCGCACCACCGGGTCGACGGTGGCCATGTTCACCGGGATGCCGAAGGGGAAACCGTTGCCGACGTCGATCGCGGCCCAGGTCTGGCCGAAGTTGGTGCTTCGCCAGATATGGCTGCGGTTCGCGTCCGGCGCCACGGATGTCACGTAGACGATGTTGCGGTCGACCGGGTCGAAGGCGATCGAACTGGTCGACAGGCCGTTGTTCGGCAGCGCGCCGGCCTGGGTCCAGCTGGTGCCGCCGTTGCTGGTCAGGTAGACGCGTCCGCCGTTGGCGACGATGCCGACGACATTGTCGCTGTTGGGCGTGCCCGCGCCGGTCCTGGCGACGCCCACGCCGCGGATGAACAGGTCGGCCGGCAAGCCCGTGGTGCCCAACGCCGCCCAGTTCACGGCGTAATCGGTCGTCCTGTAGACGGCCTTGTTGTTGTAGGTAAACAGCGTATTGCCGGTGGCATCGCCTTCCCACGGCACGATGGACACGCGGAACGGCGCATCCGCATGCGCGGAACTTTCGCCGCAACCGGGCAGCCCCGTGCACGCCTGCGAAAAGCTGTTCCCGCCGTCGACGCTGCGCCGGATCCGCAGGTTCTGCACCGTGCCGATCATCCGGTTGGCATTGCTGCGGTTGACGTTGCAGCCGAAGCCATCGCCACCGATCACCTGGTTGAACACGCTGGTGTTGGTCTCGCGCAGGCGGGTGCCGTTGTCCTGCAGGCCGATCAGCACGCGATCGGTGTTGGCCGGCGTCGAGCAGACGTTGTAGACCAGATGCGAGACGATGCCCTCGTTCAGTGTGTGCGTGAACGAAGCGCCGCCATTGCTGGTCAGGAAGATGCCGCCGTCGGTGCCGAAGTACAGCTTGCCGTCGTTGGCCATGTGCGCGCTGTGGAAGTCGGCATGCACGTAGGGCAGTCCGTGCTGGGCCAGCCAGTCGGTGATGATCGTGTAGGTGTTGCCGCCGTCACTGGTCTTCGCCGACAGCAGGGCACCACCGAAATAGGCGATGTCCGGATTGCTCCGGTCGACCACGACCATCAGGTCATACCAGCCCTGGCCGTTGAAGATCCCTTCGAGATTGCTCGAATCGCCGTTCGGGTTGGTGTAGGTCTTGGGATCGCCGATGGCCGTGCGGCCGACGCTGGTCCAGTTGGCGCCGCCATCGCTCGACTTGAAGATGTCGGCGAAATCCTTGGTGGTATTGGGCGACGCCGGACGCGGCTTGGCCGCCAATGCGTACATGACCGAGCGGTTGGACGGCGCCGAAGCCAGCGCCATGCGGTTGACGCCTGCGTTGTGGTTCACGCCGTTGGCACGGGCCCAGGTCGCGCCGTTGTCGGTCGAGCGCCAGATCTGGCCCTGGCGGAACCCCGGCGCGCTGGTCGAGGCGCTCGGCGTGCCTTCCAGCGACAGCACCATGGTGTTGCCGCCGCCCCAGGCGATCGACCAGATCGCCGGGGTTTCGCCGAGGCCGGTGTTGATCGCGACCTGGACATAGGTCTTGCCTGCGTCGGTCGACCGATACAGGCCCTGATCGGTCGCGACCAGGACGATGTTCGAGTTGCCCGGCGCCACCAGGACGTCGCGGATCGAGGTCGAATTGCCGAGGAAGACCGGCGATTCCCACTTGTCGCCGCCAGCGGTCATCTTGACCATGCCCAGTCCGGTGCCGTCGAACGGGTCGCCCAGGCCGAGGTACAGCGTCTCGGGATTGTTCGGGTCCATCGCCACCGCGCCGACCGACAGCGAGCCGAGGGTCTCGGTCTTCGCCTGCCAACTGGCGCCGCCATCCGTCGTCTTCCACAGGCCGCCGCCCGAAGGCGCGATGTAGATGATGTTCGGGTTGGTGGGATGGGTGAGGATCTCGTTGATGCGACCGGAATCGGTCACGTTCAGGGTCACGCCGTTGCGGATGAAGTTCGCGCGGGTCGGACCGAGATTGGTCCAGCGCAGGTCGCGACTGGGCGCATCGCCCGGCGCACGCGCCAGCATCGGCGCGGTCGACAGCATCGCCTTCGACGAGGCCAGCGGCATCTTCGCCGCATGGCGAACGCGTTCGCGCTGCGCGCTGTCCATCATGTAGCGCTGGTACTGCAGCGACCACACGCCGCGGTGCGCTGCCTGGCGGTTGATCTTGGTGCCGGTACGCCCGTAGTTCTCGTTGTACCACTCGTCCATCCAGCGGGCACGGGCACCCGGGTCGTCGCCGTCCTTGACCTTCTTGACGCGAGGCGCAGGAGACTGCGCGCTGGACCCGGAGGACGGCGTGGCCGCGAACAGCGTGCCGGCGATGACGGTCGTCAGCAACGCGGTGCCGATGACGGTGTTTCTGAGATGGAAGGACATGGCGTTCTGCTGGAAGTGGAGATGGGCGTCGGAACGGGGGCGGCGGGTGGCCTGGCGGATCCATGCACCCGGTAACGCATCGTCCCTGACGGTCTCTCCCCGAACGCATCCTAAACCGCGGAGTCGCCGAACGGACAAATCTGGACATGACGATCCGGAATGGCCCGGGCGCTGAACACGACGGGAATCACGAAATCGCCGGCACGGACCGCCTGGGCCTGGCTATCGTCGAAACAGGCGGAATCCGGACACCCGGTTGTCGCCGGCGCGCCCCTCTCCGGGAAGCGTCAAGGATCCCGCGGCGCGTCCGGCTGGTGCTCGGGGCGGGCGGCGTCGAACTCGGGTCGTGCGAGGCAGGAGGCCTCGATCTGCTGGATGATCGGGAACGGGGCCAGGTCGACGCCGAAGCGGCGCGCGTTGTAGACCTGCGGGATCAGGCAGCAGTCGGCGATGCTGGGCGTATCGCCTTCGCAGAATTCGCCACGGCCGAGGTCTTCGACCAGCATGGCTTCGAACGCAGCGAAGCCTTCGACGATCCAGTGCCGCACCCAGTCGTCGCGCTCGGCCTGCGGCACGTTCCATTCGCGCTCCAGGTATTGCAGGACGCGGAGATTGTTGAGCGGATGGATGTCGCAGGCGACCAACTGCGCCAGCGCCCGGGTGCGCGCGCGGTCGCGCGGGGTCACCGGCAGCAATGCCGGCTGCGGCCAGAGTTCCTCGATGTATTCCAGGATCGCCAGCGACTGGCGGATCTTGCGCTCGCCGTGCACCAGCACCGGCACCAGCTTCTGCGGGTTGGTGAAGACGTACTCCGGCGCATGCTGCTCGCCGCCGTCGCGCACCAGGTGCACCGGCACCTGATCGTACGGCAGGCCCTTGAGGTTCAGGCCGATGCGCACGCGGTAGGCGGCACTGGAGCGCCAGTAACCATAGAGCTTCAGGGTTTCGTTCATGGCCATGCCCTCCTCTGCGCTGCGTGCCCGGATGGCATGCACGATACGCCCGCCAAGTCCGCGCTGGAAGCGCTCAGCGCCGCGACGCCAGCCAGCGCAGCAGCACGCCCGTCGCAAGGTGGACCAGCAACAGGCACGCGACATTCGCCGACACGCGTGGATAGCCCAGCGCAGCGACATCGATGAAGGGATACGGGTACTGGCCCAGCCATTCGCCACGTACCAGCGCATAGGCGACATAAGCGGCCGGATACAGCGCCCATGCCAGCGGCGACCAGGCCGGCAGCGGCCCGCGCGGCGGGTACCACAGCCAGTGCGCCAGCGCGACAGCGGGCACTGCGTAGTGCAGCAGGTTGTCGGCGACCCGCTGCGCGCCCTGCGGATCCCAGACGTCGCGCAGCAGCAGGTGATAGCCGAGTCCGACCAGCACGATGGCGGTGGTGGCGCAGCCGCGCAGCGAGGCCCCGGCCAGGCGCGATCCCGGCGCCCACGCCTGCGCGCCCGCGCACACGGCGACGAAGAGATTGGTGAGGATCGTGAAGTAGCCGCCCAGCAGGAGCAGCGCTTCGCCGGTGCCGCCGCCAAGGGCGCGGGTGGCATCGAGGGTCAGGTGCAGTTGCAGCAGCAGGGCCGCCCAGGCCAGCAATGCGAGCAGGACGGCGGCCGCGCGCGCGCCGCGTCGTTCGACCACGCTCCACCTCCATCGGACCGGGATGCGACCCAGCATACCGGGCCTTGTCAGCCCCTGCCCGCGAATGGCCCGAGAGGACGGGTCCGGCCATGGCGTCGGATCGGCCGCGAACGACGGACTCAGGCCAGATGCCGGGCGTGTGGCCTGAGTGTGCGGACGAAGGCGCCGGAGATGCGGGCCGGGGGACGAAGTGTCCGCCGGCCGCACATCATGCTGGCCGGTCGATCCGCTGCTCGATCGCGCCGAAGATGTCGACGCCGTCGCGGCTGCGCATCTCGATCCGGACCACGTCGCCGTATGTCATGAACGGGGTGATCGGCTTGCCGGTTTCCAGCGTCTCGACCGTGCGCTTCTCGGCGAAGCAGGACGCGCCCAGCGAGGTGTCTTCGTTGGCGACCGTGCCCGAGCCGACGATGGTGCCGGCGCTCAGGGGCCGGGTCTTCGCGGCATGCGCGACCAGCTGCGCGAAGTCGAACTGCATGTCGACGCCGGCTTCCGGCGCGCCGAACCATGCGCCGTTGATGTGGGTGAGCAGCGGCAGGTGCACCTTGCTGCCCTGCCAGGCGTCGCCCAGTTCGTCGGGCGTGACGAACACCGGCGACAGCGCCGAGCGTGGCTTGGACTGCAGGAAGCCGAAGCCCTTGGCCAGCTCGTTCGGGATGAGGTTGCGCAGCGAGACGTCGTTGACGAGGCCGATCAGCTGGATATGCGCGGCGGCGTCTTCCGCCGTCACCGCCATCGGCACGTCGTCGGTGACGATCACGACTTCGGCTTCGAGGTCGATGCCGTAGTCCTCGCTGGGCACGCGGACCGGGTCGCGCGGACCGTAGAAGCCGGCGCTGACCGCCTGGTACATCAGCGGATCGACGTAGAAGCTTTCCGGCACCTCGGCGCCGCGCGCGCGGCGGACGCGCTCGACGTGCGGCAGGTAGGCCGAGCCGTCGACGAACTCGTAGGCACGCGGCAGCGGCGCGGCCAGTTGGGTCATGTCGAGATCGAACGTCCCCTCGGCGGCCCCGGCATTCAGCGCCTCGGACAGCGCGTTCAGACGCGGCGCGATGTTCGACCAGTCTTCCAGCGCGCGCTGCAGCGTCGGCGCGATGCCGTCCGCGCGCGCGGCGCGGGACAGGTCGCGGGAGACCACGATCAGGGTGCCGTCACGGCCACCTTCCTTCAGAGAACCCAGCTTCATCGGAACCTCGAGATTGCCCGTTGCGAATTGGTTTCAATTGTAACTGATCTGCGGCCGCACGCCCTCAGGCTTCCGCCTGGAAGCCACCGGCGCGGAAGGTCAGCACCAGGGTGTCGCGGTGTCCGCCCGCGCCGTCCCCGTCCGGCACCGGCTGGATCGGCGTGGACTCGTGGATCACCCGGGTATCGTCGAGCAGCAGCAGGCTCCAGGGTTCGGCCAGGGTGAAGCGCTGGCCGTCCGGGCCGTCGGCCTGGAACACCCGGGTCTCGCCGCCGCGGATGGCATGGCGACCGACCAGGAACACCGCCACGAAATCGACGCCGTCGCGATGCGCGCCTTCCGGCGTGGGCCGGCCGATGCCGTCGCGGGTATCGATCCGGAACTGGTGCGCTTCGACGTACCACGGGTCCACGGGCCGCAACTGGCGCAGGCTGGCGGCCAGCGAAGACAGCACCGCCTGCCAGGCCGGAGCGGCCGCGACCGCGTCGGCCACCGGCGCGAACCAGCGCTGGAGGCCGCCGTGCAGGGCGTTGTAATCCACCGGCTGGTAATGGGCGCGATGCGGCGCGCGGGCCACGCCCTCGCCGCCCACCGTGAAGCAGGCGTGGCGCCGACTGCGATAGCGTCCGCCATCGCGCAGGTATTCGTCCGGCGGCAGGTCATCCCACGATGCCGCCAGCGCATCCAGCGCCTCGGCGCTCACCCCGCACAGCGACTGCACGTCGCCGGGACGTACCACGGCGTATCCGCGATCGCGCAGGTCGGCGAGCAGCGCATCCGGCGCGGTGTACGGGGCGGGAAAGATGGCGACCATGGAGTTCTCGATCAGGGGAAGGAACGCCGCGGCGGGCAGGGCCAGGCACCGGGCGGCGGCTTGCGGATCGACGAGTGTCCACGGGCCACGGAAGCCTGCTACTTTAGCGCTTCGGCCGGCGCGGGCGCAGGCCGGGGGCGAAGGAATCGACGCGCAGCGGGCGCCGCGAGGCACCAGGACGCAAGGCATCGGAAGGCAAGGGATCGGGGACAGGGGTCATGGCTGGCAGGACGCTGATCGACATCTCGCGGATGCGCGCCTTCGAGCGCACATCGAGCATGGAGGCGCTGACTGGCGAGGTGGATGCCGTGCTCGCCCCCCTCGGGGTCACCTCCTGGTTCTACGCCGTCGACCTGCCCCTGGTGAACGACCATCCACATCAGTTGCGGATGGGGACCTATCCCGAAGCATGGGTCACCCACTACTTCGCGCAGGACTACATCAGCATCGATCCGATCATCAGTCACTGCCACGATCACGCCACGCCCCTGGCCTGGGACGAAGCGCAGCACTTCGATCGCCGTGTCGTCGATCCGCACCTGCAGAAGATCCGCAACCTGTTCGACGAAGCACGTGAATTCGGTCTCGGCGCCGGCGTCAGCGTGCCCCTGCACGGCCCCGGCGTGTCCTGGGGACTGATGTCGTACGCGTCGGGCGACCTGACCGCGAAAGACTTCAACGACCTGCTGCCCGAACTTCACCTGCTCGCGCACTTCGTCCACGAGGCCGCTCGACGCTTCGCGCGTTCGAAGACCCCCACGCAGTTGCCCGCACTGACCAAGCGCGAGCGCGAATGCCTGTCGTGGGCGGCCGAAGGCAAGACCAGCTGGGAAATCGGCCAACTGCTCAACATCAGCGAGCGCACCTCGATCTTCCACCTGCAGAACGCCACCCACAAACTCGGCGTCAGCGGCCGCCAGGCCGCCATCGCCCGCGCGGTATCGCTCGGGCTGATCGTCTCCACCTTCCGCGCCTGATCGCGCGCCGCTGATCCTGCAGGCCTGACCGCACGCGCCCCGCATCCGTCCGGTTCGCGCACACCGCGCGCACAACCACGAATTGGTTGTCGGATTCCCCTGTTCTTTGCATGCGGTCCAGACTCCGGCCACGCGCAGTTCGCCGGATATCGACGGCGATCCGCGAGGTTTCTCGATATCAATTGCGCGCCGAGATCAACCTGTCAGGTCGGTCAGCTGCAAGAACCGACAGGTCATCCGCTCCACTGGCGTCTCCTCATCACACCAAGGAGACACCATGACCCGCATCGCCATCGGCCGCGCAGGCGAACCCGACCTCAACGCCACCCTTCTGGACAGCATGTACCGGCTGCGCAGCGAGGTCTTCCACGAACGCCTGGGCTGGGATGTCCGGGTGGAACACGGCCGGGAGCACGACTGGTTCGACCTGATCGGGCCGCACTACCTGGTCGCGCACGAGGACGGCACGCAGGCGCTCGGCTGCTGCCGGCTGCTGCCGACCCTCGGCCCCAACATGCTGCGCGACATCTTCCCGTCACTGCTCGACGGCAGGGTCGCGCCTGCATCCCCGACCATCTGGGAGGTCAGCCGTTTCGCGATCAGCGCGAGCTGCGCGGGCGACGGCTTCGGCTTCGGCACGCTGCCCGCAGCAATGCTGGGAGACATGTTCCACTTCGCCGCAGCAAAGGGCGTCGAAGAACTCGTCGGCGTGACCAGTGCGCCGATCGAGCGGATGCTGCGCCACCTCGGCCTGCATGTGGAACGCCTTGGCACCCCGCGCCGGATCGGCCGGGTACTCAGCCTCGCCTTCCGCATGCCGGTCGGCGAGAACCTGGCGGTGGCCGACCGCATCACCGGGGGCACACCGACGCTGCACATCGCCCACGCAGCATGACCGGAGGCGGCGGCGAAGCCCCGGCGATGCAGGCCCGGCCACGCATGGGCGATGCCGGGAAGTGAAGAGGAGGCAGGACGCCTCGACGACGCACGCCGGCCGCGGAGGCAGCCGGCGCCATCACGCATGGGGGGGGCGGGCAGGTGTTGCCGCGCAGGTCATGACGGACCTGCGCGGCGCGCAAGCCTCAGGCGACCTGCGCCACCTTCGGCGACGGCGCTGAGCGGACCGCTTCGCCATGGCGTTCGCGCAGCAGCGCGGCCGTACCGTCCCACAGCGCGCGGCGGGCGGACATCGCCCCCGTAGCGGCCTCGCGGGTCTGCGCCAGGCCGTCCGGCGCACGGGCCAGTTCGGCCTGGATCATGCGCTGCGCCGCCGGGCCGTGGCTGTCGCCATCCAGCTCGATGTGGCGCTGCAGGTAGTACACGAACCCCGGCGCCTGGCCTTCGCTGAGTCCCCAGCGGTCGAGCAGGCTCTGGAACATCGGCGGGATCACGTTCTCGCGGCCGTAGAAGAAGCTCGCCATGACCTCCAGCGTGCTGCCGTGCAGGCAGGTGCCGATGGTGTGCTCGACGAAATCACGCACGAAGCGCGGCACCTCGGCGCTCGCCAGGGCGTCGGCCAGCGTCGCACCGCCGCGCAACGCGACCAGGAAGGACTCGAACTGCGCGGTCGACGCACCGACGTCCCGCATCGCCCGCAGATAGAGATCGAGATGGCTCGCCGCGTGGCCGTCGGCGTCGACGTCGCTTTCCTCGGCCAGCACGATGTCGTTGATCAGCCGCGCCGCTTCGGGGTTGACAGGCGGCATCCACGGCAGCTCGACGCAGGTCAGGTCGCGCTGCAGGCGCTTGGCCAGCGACATGAAGTCCCAGACAGCGAAGACGTGCACCTGCATGAACGAACGCAACGCCTCGACGTGCGCGATTTCCGCGAACACCGGATGCACCTCCAGCTCGTGGCGGAGACGGCGCATCGCCGGGGTCAGCACCACATCCACTTCCTGTTTCATGTGTCCTCCTGATCCGATCGCATGGTGTGAAAACATACGGGAACGCCCGATGCCGGCCGTCCATGGCCGCACGGACCGCGGGACCGGCAACGCCGAGCCCGACCCCGCGGGCATGCCTGCACAGGCGCCCGCGACGCTACATCCTTGTCTCGCCAAAGCTTGCGTGATCGTTGGAGAACCGGGGCTTCGACCCCGCCCGATCGTCAGATCGGGTGATAGAGCGGATAGAGGCTGCCTTCCTCGCGCTGGATGCGCTGCGTCAACAGGCCGCCCACGGTCTTGTAGTCGGTCATGAATTCGGCGCGCATCCGCTGGTCGAAGGCATCGACCTGGTACTTCTTCACGAAATCCACCACGCCGCGCGCGATCGCGTTCATTTCACGGCGGAAACTGCGCACCAGGGCGGAGCTTTCCGGATCGTGCTGCATCGCGTTTTCGACGTAGTTGTAGAAACGCACGTTCTCGGCGATCAGATGCCCTTCCAGATGCACCTTGAAGGCATTGAGCATCTGCGGGATCGGCTGGAAATCGCCCTGCTGGGCGCATTCGCCGATGGCGCCGAAGAGCTTGACCAGGTCGGCATGATCGCGCTTGAGCGCCGGGACCAGTTCCGGGTCATAGGCAATGCCGAATCCGCTTCGGCGCTGTTCCGGGCTGGGGACACCCTGCGGCAGTGCCTGCGACCTCGGCCCCTGTCCGCCACCCAGCAACTTCTTGATGAAATCGAGCACAACTTCCCCTGTAGGTTCACTGCCGGCATCCGCCAGCGTTGGCGAACATAGCCGCAGGCCCCGGGGATCGGGTACCTGTAACAAATGACAGGTAAGACGGATGCCCGCTCAGGAGTGATTACAAGGTCATGGAATGCGCCCCGTTCTGCGAGCGAACGCATATCCCTCCGTTCGTCCTTGCAGACAAAAGGCGGACATGTCCGTGCGGACAACCGCGAACGCGCGCACATCTCCGCGCAGGCGCGCATCCGCCGGAGCGATGGCGCGGACAAGAAAAAAGCCTGCCGAGGAGGCAGGCTTTTCGAAGATGGCAGCCCCGGATGGATTCGAACCACCGAATGCCTGAGTCAGAGTCAGGTGCCTTACCGCTTGGCGACGGGGCTGTAGTGCTGCAGGGGCGCATTGTAACGCCAAACCGGCGAAACAAGGAACTCCCCCGCAGAGGCCGGGAGCAAGCTCCCGGCCCGTTCCCGGGCGATTAACGCTTCGAGAACTGGGTGGCGCGACGGGCCTTGTGCAGGCCGACCTTCTTGCGCTCGACCTCGCGTGCGTCGCGGGTCATGAAGCCGGCCTTGCGCAGTTCGGACTTCAGGGTGTCGTCGTACTCGACCAGCGCGCGGGCGATGCCCAGGCGGATGGCGCCGGCCTGGCCGGTGGTGCCGCCGCCGGTGGCGGTGACGACCACGTCGAACTGCTCGGTGGTCTTGGTCAGTTCGAGCGGCTGGCGGACGATCATCCGGGCGGTTTCACGGCCGAAGAATTCGTCGAGCGGACGCTCGTTGACGGTGATGTTGCCGGTGCCCTTGCGCAGGAAGACGCGGGCGACGGAGGACTTGCGACGGCCGGTGCCGTAATTCTGCTGAGTAGCCATCGATTAGAGTTCCAGGACTTGCGGCTGCTGGGCGGCGTGCGGGTGTTCGGAACCCTTGTACACCTTGAGCTTCTTGTACATGGCGCGACCGAGCGGATTCTTCGGCAGCATGCCCTTCACGGCGATCTCGATCACGCGCTCCGGATGGCGCTCCAGCGCCTGGGCCAGGTTCTCGGTCTTCAGGTTGCCGATGTAGCCGGTGAAGCGGTGGTACTTCTTGTCCAGCAGCTTGTTGCCGGTCACCACGATCTTCTCGGCGTTGATCACGACGAGGTAGTCGCCGGTGTCGACGTGCGGGGTGTAGACGGGCTTGTGCTTGCCGCGGAGGCGGTGGGCGAGCTCTGCGGCGAGACGACCGAGGGTCTTGCCGGAAGCGTCGACGAGATACCAGTCGCGCTGGACGGTCTCGTTCTTGGCGGTGAAAGTCTTCATGGAGAAACTCTGAGGAATGGGGTGCCTGGTCGGGCTGATTGCGGCCATCCCTCGTTCGGGATACCGGAACTTCGCCGCGCGTTGTCGTGCGTGGAGCCTTCGCGAAGCCGCAGGCGCGGCCGCAAAGAGGCGGAATGATAGCCTCCGCCCCGGGGCGCCGCAAGTCGGGGCCAGCTGGACAGCCTGATCGGCTCGCGCGGGACCGGGGCATGCCCGAAGATGTGCCGGTGACGAACGCCCCGCCCTGTCCCGCCCCCTTCGCCCTGCAGGCGCTGGCCGACCGCTGCGTGCAGTGCGGCCTGTGCCTGCCGAGCTGCCCGACCTATGCCCTCGAAGGCCTGGAAAGCGAGTCGCCACGGGGCCGGATTGCACTCGCGCGGGCGCTGGACGACGGCCGGCTGGCGCCCACGCCCGCGACCGAGACGCACCTGGACCACTGCCTCGGCTGCCGGCGCTGCGAGGCGGTCTGTCCGGCCCGGGTCGACTACGGCGCGATCCTGACCGCGGCCCGCGCCGGCCAGCGAAAACGGCGCCCACCTTCGACCCGGCAGCGCGCTGCGGAATGGCTGGCCGCGCGCCCGCGCACCCTGTCGGCGCTGCTGGCGCTGTACCGGCGGATCTGGCCGCTGCTGCCCCGGGCCGCGCGGCCCTTGCCCCGGCCCGCATCCGCCGTCCGCGCGCAGGCCAGCGGCATCGAAGGACCGACGGTCGCGGTGTTCACCGGCTGCGTCGCACGCAGTTACGAGACCGGCCTGCACGCGGCCATCCGCCGGCTGCTGGCGTCGATCGGCCAGCACGCGGTGTTCCCGGACGGGCAGACCTGCTGCGGCACGCTCCATGCGCACGCAGGCGATCACGCGACCGCCCGGGCACTGGCCGCGCGCAATCGCGCCGCCTTCGCCGAGGCCGACACCGTGCTGACGTTGGCCAGTGGCTGCCACGAGGCCGTCGCCGACGCCGTCGACGGCACCCGCGACGCCATCGTCCATCTCGCCGAACACGCCGATCGCCTGCGTTTCGCGCCGAGGCCGGAGCGGATCGCCCTGCACCTGCCCTGCAGCCAGCGCAACGTGGTGCGCAGCGATCGCGCACTGCACCAACTGCTGGCCCGCGTGCCGGGGCTGGAGGTCATCGTGCTCGATGCCGGCTTCGGCTGCTGCGGCGCGGCCGGCACGCAGATGCTGACCGATCCGGCACGCGCGGTCCGCTTCCGCCAGCCGCTGCTGGACCAGCTCGCCGCCAGCGGTGCGACCCGGCTGCTCAGCGCCAACATCGGCTGCCGGCTGCACCTCGCCAACGGCACGGCGCTGCCGGTGCAGCACCCGCTCGAACTGCTGGCCGACTGCCTGGCGCGACCGCCTTTTCGACCATAATGTGCCCATGACCGCGACCCGCCGCCTGTCCCCGCTCGACCGCCTGCTCGCCGACGCCCAGAACGCCCTGGACACCGTGGCCGGCGCCCCGCGCGCCGCGCGACCAAACCCGGGCGACGCCGAGGCCGAGGTGGTGCTGGACGAGGCCGAACGCCGCCACGCCGCCGGGCTGATGCGCATCAACCACGTCGGCGAGGTCTGCGCGCAGGCGCTGTACGTCGGCCAGGCCGCGGTGGCGCGCGACGAAGGCACGCGCGCGCACCTGCTCGCCGCCGCGCAGGAAGAGACCGACCACCTCGCCTGGTGCGCCGACCGCCTGCGCGAACTGGACAGCCGACCGAGCCTGCTCAACCCGGTGTGGTACGCCGGCAGCTACGCCATCGGCGTGCTCGCCGGGCTGCGCGGCGACGGCTGGAATCTCGGCTTCGTGGTCGAGACCGAACGCCAGGTCGAGGCCCACCTCGAAGAGCACCTGCAGACCCTGCCGGCGGCCGACGGCCGCAGCCGGGCGATCCTGCAGGTCATGAAGGACGACGAAGCCCGCCACGCCGCGCACGCCCGCGACGCCGGCGCCCGCACCCTGCCGCCGCCGGTGCCGGCGGTGATGGCGCTGGCCTCGAAGCTCATGAAGACGGTGGCCTACCGGCTCTGAGCCGTCGCCGCGATCAGCGCGTCAGCAGCTTCAGTCCCGCCACGCCACCCACGATCATCAGCAGGCAGGCGATCCGCGCCGGCGATGCGTTCTCGCCGAACGCAGCCATGCCGACCAGGGCCACACCGACCGCACCGATGCCGGTCCAGATCGCGTAGGCGGTGCCCAGCGGGATGCCCTGCAGCGCACGGGTGAGCAGCCACAGGCTGGTCGCCGCCGCCAGCGCGGTGAACACGGTCGGCCAGGGGCGGGTGAAGCCGTCGGTGTGCTTGAGGCCCAGGGCGAAGGCGATCTCGAACAGCCCGGCCAGGAACAGGTGGATCCACGACATGGTCGTCTCCTCGATGTCTCCGGAGCCGCCGCGCGTTCGGTATCGGGTATCCCGAAAGGAAGACGGCGGCCCGGAAGGTCCGGACCGCCGTCGGTCGTTCGGTTCGCGCATCGTGGCGATGCCGCGCGCGGGTCGTCCCGCAGGTGGCGCAGGGTGGCACGGGCCGGATGACCCGTGCCTGACCCGTCACTCGGCCAGGTTGCGGCCGTGGTACAGCTCTTCGATCTCCCGCTTCAGGCGCGCCTCGATCTTCATGCGCTCCTTGAACGACAGGTTCCTGGCCTTCTCCTCGAACAGGTAATTGTCGAGGTCGAACTCCTTCAGGTGCATCTTCGTGTGGAAGATGTTCTCCTGGTAGACGTTCACGTCGAGCATCTCGTAGCGCGACTTGATGTTCTTGGCCAGGTAGTCCTGGATCGAATTGATCTTGTGGTCGATGTAGTGCTTCTTGCCCTTGATGTCGCGGGTGAAGCCGCGCACGCGGTAGTCCATGACCACGATGTCGGACTCGAAGCTCTCGATCAGGTAGTTCAGCGCCTTCAGCGGCGAGATCACGCCGCAGGTGGCGACGTCGATGTCGGCGCGGAAGGTGGCGATGCCGTTGTCCGGATGGGTTTCCGGATAGGTGTGCACCGTGATGTGCGACTTGTCCATGTGCGCGACCACGGCGTCGGAGATCAGCTCCTTGCCGGCATCCTTCTTGTCGATCACCGGCTCCTCGGAGATGAGGATGGTCACTGACGCGCCCTGCGGGTCGTAGTCCTGGCGAGCGATGTTGAGGATGTTGGCGCCGATGATCTCGGCGACGTCGGTGAGGATCTGGGTCAACCGGTCGGCGTTGTATTCCTCGTCGATGTACGCGATGTAGCGCTGACGATCCTCCTCGGAGACCGCGTAGCAGACGTCGTAGATGTTGAACGACAGTGCTTTGGTCAGATTGTTGAAGCCTTGCAGCTTCAGACGCGGCAGCGGCTTGACCACGGCATCGGATCCTTGGGGTACGGAGGTTGGGGGCGCGATTATGCGGCAGCGGGGGGGGCGGCGCCACCGTTTACGGCGCCAGCCAGGGCAATCCGGGACCGGGGGCTGACGGGCGGTGCGAGGGCGCCGGGTCCGCGCACCGGCCAGGGGGTTGAAAGTCACGGTTTGCCGGGAACCGAACAAAAGCCTACTCTTGCCCATTCCTTCGTTCTGGCTCGCATGAACACATCCCCCGTGGCCACGCTGACTCCCCTCCGCCGAAACGCCAATCCGCTCGCTCCGACGGTTGCGACCATCGAGCGTTTCCTCTCCCACTGCCACCGCCGCCGCTACCCGCCGCGGACCGAGGTGTTCCGCCCGGGAGATCCGGCCGGCACCTTGTATTACGTGATCTCCGGCTCGGTGAGCATCATCACGGAGGAGGACGACGGTCGCGAGCTGGTCCTGGGCTACTTCGGCCCCGGCGAGTTCGTGGGCGAGATGGGCCTGTTCGTCGAAAGCGACCGCCGCGAGGTGGTGCTGCGCACCCGCACCCAGTGCGAACTGGCCGAGATCGGCTACGAGCGCCTGTACCAGCTGCTGGAAGGCCCGCTCGGCAACGATGCCGCCCAGCTGATCTACGCCATCGGTGCCCAGCTCTCCCGCCGCCTGCTGGATACCAGCCGCAAGGCCGGCCGCCTGGCCTTCCTGGACGTCACCGACCGCATCATCCGCGCCCTGCACGACCTGACGCGCGAGCCGGAGGCGATGAGCCATCCGCAGGGCACCCAGCTGCGCGTGTCCCGCCAGGAGCTGGCGCGCCTGGTCGGCTGCTCCCGCGAAATGGCCGGCCGCGTGCTCAAGAAGCTGCAGGCCGACGGCAAGCTGCACGCCCGCGGCAAGACCGTGGTCGTCTACGGCACCCGCTGACCGGACGCGCGTTCCGGTGACCCAGCCCGCGACGCCCGCCCCGCCGCCGGAGGACATCGACCTCCGCGGCGCCATCCCCGGCGATGCCGGGGACGTGGCGGCGCTGCTCACCCAGCTCGGCTACCCCTGCGAGCCTGCCGACGCCGCCGAGCGCATCGACGCCGTCCTGCACAACGACCGCCAGGCCCTGATCCTGGCCCGCGACCGCGGCGTGGTCCGCGGCCTGCTCGCCCTCGACTTCATGTATTACCTGCCGCTGGGCACCACCACCTGCCGGGTCACCGCCCTGGTGGTGGACGAGGATGCCCAGGGCCAGGGCGTCGGCCGACTGCTGCTGCGCGACGCCGAACGCCGAGCACGCCTCGGCGGCGCCGCCCGCCTGGAAGTCACCAGCGCAGGCCACCGCACCGAAGCCCACGCCTTCTACCGCGCCTGCGGCTTCTCCGAGGGCGCCGTGCGCTTCGTGAAGCTGCTGGGCGACTGACCCGAGCCGCACGCCAATGCCCGACGCGACCACGCCCCTGCCATGCCCGAAGTGCCACGGCGCCATGCAGGCGCTCGATGGCTACGGGGATGCCGTGGTCCATCGCTGTCGCGGCTGCGAGGGCATGTGGTTCGAGATCATGGCGCACGAGGACCTGCGCGAGCATGCCGAACGCATCGACCTGAACGCACCGAAGGCACCCGCTGCGGACACGCTGCGCGACCCGTCGGCCCCGGCCGACGCCCCCCTGCTCTGCCCGGCCTGCACGCACTACCCGCTGATCCACATGGTCGATCCGCACCAGCCGCACATCCGTTTCGAGAGCTGCAAGTTCTGCTATGGGCGCTTCTACGATGCCGGGGAATTCCGCGATTACGTCGACGACAGCGAATACGACACCGCCTTCGACCGCCTGTTCAAGGCGGTGGCGGGGAAGCGGATGGGCTGAAGAGGACGCTTCCCGACGAGGCCCCGACTCCGATCAGGCATCACATGCGCGCAACTCCCGGGCGCGCATGCGAAAGATGCGGGTCCAAGGCGGGAACGCCCGGGTCCGGATGCGGTGGCGCTAGCGGAAATTCGATTCCTGGCAGCATCGCGCCTTGGTCGTCACGCTGCTGGCGGCACCATTCTTGTAGAAGCAGTAGCCATAATCGAAGCCGCTGGCCGATTTGATGTCGGACCCCTGGACTTGCAGATCGGCCACTTCGGGAAAGGGCGCATCCGGGTTGGTCGCATTGCACAGGATCGCCGTCATCGAGTGGAACATCGGGCACTGGAGATCGACCTTGAATCTCGTTTCGCCGACGGCACTGGTCGTCTTGACGACATCCTGGCAGGTGAGCTGTCCGAGATAACGCTGGGCATTCCTGAAGACCCCGACGATGTCGATGACGACATGCATTCTAGCGTAGGTGTACAGCTTGACCTTGTCGTTGAACATCAGGTTCCCGCTGTTGTAGCTGAACAATCCCACCACCGTCTGGTTGTTGATGACCTGCCCGGCGGCGTAGTTGACGTTCGCGGCGAAGGGTCGAATCGGCAAGTGCTCGGGGTACAGGGTGAGAAACCCGGCATTATCCGGCTGTACCGCAGTCACGCTCAGCATCACCGCGCCGACTCCGCTCGGCAATTGGCACGCTCCGCCGCCCTGCGAATGGAACATGCCGCCGGTGACAAGGAAACTGGTGGTCGATCCTGCCGCGAGCGGCTGAGTGAACAGACGCGTGTCTGCCAGGCGGCAGGGTTCCACAGGAGTGAACACGTAGTCGGCATGAGGATCTCCCAGCAACTTGCCCCCTTGGCCGGACAGGGCCGCACCGGGTTTCTCGATCAAGGAGAGATTCATGCCGTCGAATGTTTGCGCCATCGCTGCCTTCCTGAGCTGGGGCAACGAAGCCGAAGCGAACAGCGGCACCATGCTTTGCGCCCAACGATCCACGTTCATCCGGTAGCGATTCTGCACCGTGCCGCCCCATTTGCTGACGATCCGGTGCACGAGTTCGCCGCGCTCCGATCTGGACGACGAGGGGTCCTTCGCGATAGCGGCGAACGAGCACCCGAAGAAGGCGGCGCACAGTGCGATGGAAATGAAAAAATGGTGCTTTGAAGTCGTCATGCAGGTTCATCCGGAGAGGAGAAGATATTCCCGACAGGGCGGGCATTGTCGGTAAGGATCAGCCCCGCTCCAGCATCGGCGGCAGCGGGCAGTGCAGCACCGCGCAGACGGTGCGCAGCAGTTCGGATTCGACGACGCGGATGCGGCCGTCGTGGCTGACGGCGGCGGTGACCGCTTCGACGAGCAGCTGCTTGGCGTGCGGGTCGAGCGCATCGAGCACCGGCCACACCGGCTCCAGTGCGACCACGCCCTCCGTCGGCACGACGAAATCGACATGGTCGCGCGGCAGCACGCGCTGCATGCCGGCGAGATACGCACGCAGCGCTTCATGCCCGTCGTCGTGCCCGGCCGTCGCGATCACCGCCAGCAGGGTCGCGATCTCGCGACGGCTGTCGGCGATGCGGCGGCGCCCGAAGTGCGGCTGCCGCGACGGATCGAGCGATGCGCGCAGCTGTTGCCTGAGCAGCGTGCCGAGGCAGTATTCGAACACCGAAACGCGGCCGTCGGTGTTGACGACCGCATGGAGGGTATCGAGCACCCGGCTCATCTCCGGGCGCGGCCTGCGGCACAGCACCGGGAAACACAGCGATGCCAGCGGCAGGCGCAGCATCGGATGCAGGCCGGCGAGCTGCTCGTCGCGCAGCGCCTTCGCCATCACCGCGCGATCGCGGCCCAGCCGCGCGCCGATCTCCGCATGCTGCCGGTCCTGCACCGTGGCGTCGGCATCCAGCAGCAGCGCCAGCACCAGCGTGACCACGTCGTCGCGCTGCGCCGCGAGCGCGCGCAGCGGTTCGGACAACTGCGCGGCGATGATGTCGGCGCGACGGTAATCGTCGGGCTGCGGCTGCGCGACCTGCGCCGCGACCATCGCCGGGGTGACCAGCGCCTCGCTGCGCGCGGGCGGCAGCACGCCGGTCGCGCCGCCGGCCAGGCCCAGGCGCAGGTCTTCCTCCAGGCCGTTCGGCGGATCGGTGCGCCAGCGCAGCGACAGCTGGCTCAACTGATCGGAACGGAAGCCCGGCTCCAGCGCCTGGATGCGCTGCAGCAGCGGCGGGTGCGTGGCGAACAGCCCGCTCAGGCCGACACCGTCGCCGAACAGCATGTGGCTGACTTCCTCGGCGTCGCCGGCGTGCTCGAGTTTCGCGCCTTCGTGCAGGCCGGCGATCTTCTTCAGCGCACCCGCCAGGCCCGAGGTCTGCCGCGTGAACTGCACGGCCGACGCATCGGCGAGCAGCTCGCGCGAGCGGCTGACGCCGGCCTTGATCATGCGTCCGAAGAACAGGCCGAGGTAGCCGATGGCCATCGCGGTGAGCGCCGCCGCCACGAGGGCCACCGCATCGCGACCACGGCCGCCGAAGCGGGCATGCGCCAGCACCCTGCGCCCGATCAGCGCGAGCATCAGGATGCCGAACAGCACGCCGATCAGGCGGATGTTCAGGCGCATGTCGCCGTTGAGGACGTGGCTGAACTCGTGCGCGATCACGCCCTGCAGCTCGTCGCGGTTCAGGCGCTCCAGCGCGCCGCGCGTGACCGCGATCGCGGCATCGGCAGGCGTGTAGCCGGCGGCGAAGGCGTTGATGCCCGCCTCGTGCTCGAGCACGTACAGCTGCGGCATCGGCACGCCCGAGGCGATCGAGATTTCCTCGACCACGTTGCGCAGGCGGCGCAGCTGCGGATCGCGGGTCTGCTCCGGCACCGGCGTGCCGCCCATCTGCAGCGCGATGGCGGCACCGCCGCCGCGCAGGCTGGCGATGCGGTACAGCGAGCCCAGACCGATCACCGCGATCGTCAGGATCGAGACCACCGCGACGATCGCGGCGATCTGCCCCGGCGTGCGCTCGTCGTTCGCCGCCAGCGCGATCCAGACCACGAGGTCCACGACGCAGACGATGCCCAGCACCGCGAACGCGAACAGGAACACGAGGCGGAAGGAAGCCCGGCGCGCGGCGGCCTGGCGTTCGAAGAAGTTCATGGCGCGGGAGGGGATGGGGAATCGGGAGTCGGGAATCGAATCTTCGTCATGTCGCGCGATGCCCGGATCGTGGGCTTTTCCGATTCCCCCTTGCCCATTCCCGATTCCCGGCCCTTCAGAACTGCACCTTCGGCGCTTCGCGCACCTGCTCGATGCGATCGGCCGGGATGGCCAGCTGCACGGCGGGCGCGAAGGCGAACATGCCGGCGACCACGCTCGACGGGAACACCTCGCGCCTGTTGTTGTAGGCCATCACCGCATCGTTGAAGGCCTGGCGCGCGAACGCGACCTTGTTCTCGGTGCTGGTCAGCTCTTCGGTGAGCTGCATCATGTTCTGGTTGGCCTTGAGGTCCGGGTAGGCCTCGACCACGGCGAGCAGCCGGCCCAGGCCCGCGTTCAGCTGGCCCTGGGCGGCGGCGAGCTGGGCCATCGCATCCGGATCGCCGGGATTGGACTTGGCGGCGGACAGGCCGGACTGGGCCGCGGCGCGCGCGGCGACCACCGCGTCCAGGGTCTCGCGCTCGTGCTGCAGGTAGCCCTTGGCGGTCTCGACCAGGTTCGGGATCAGGTCGAACCGGCGCTGGAGCTGCACGTCGATCTGGGCGAAGGCGTTCCTGTAGGCGTTCCGCGCGGTCACCAGCCCGTTGTGGATGCCGATGCCGGCGAAGGCCAGCACGACAAGAATTGCGAGCAGGATCAACAAAATAAGCATCGAAGTTCCCCTTGTTCATGCAAAGCGCGGAACAGGCGCTATGATCGCCCGGAGGCCGAGCCGCACTACCGCGGCCCGACTCGTGCCAGGGCCGCCGCCGGTGACACCGAAGACGGACTCCGACTTCCGCTACCGACAGACCCGCAGGCGAAGCATACGCAGGGGGTGCGCACGATGAAAGCCAAGTACAGACCATCCACGCGCGCACCGCGCCGCCTGCGCGGCCTCGTCGCCACCCAGGCCGGCCTGGTCGCCCTGCTGCTGCCGATGGCCGCCGGTCTCTCCGCACAGACGCCGCTGCACTGGGACGGCAAGCCGCAACCCGATGCCTCCGGCGTGTATTCCCCGAAAGCGACGATGACACGCATGTATCCCGGCGCCGGGCTGCGGATCGCGCCGCTGGCCGCCGGTTTCGACGTCGCCGAATTCGAACGCCTCGCCCAGGGACTGGTCGACAGCCAGAAGGTGCCAGGACTGGCGTTGACCATCGTGCAGGGCGGGCGTGTCGTCAGCGCGCGCGGCTACGGCGTCACCGACGTCAACCAGCCGGAAGTCGTCGACGCGCACACCGTGTTCCGCCTTGCTTCGCTGTCGAAATCCTTCGCGTCCACCGCCGCCGGCATGCTCGTGACCGAGGGGCGCCTGCGCTGGGACAGCACGGTGGTCGACTACTACCCGTCGCTGCGCTTCTCCGAACCGCGCGCGGCCTACCAGCTCACCCTCGCCGACGTGCTGAGCCACCGCGTGGGCATCAGCTCGAACGCCTTCGACCGCGACCTGGAAGGCAACGCCGAATACGCTTCGCTGGTGCAGAAGATCGCCTACGCGCCGATGAAGTGCGCACCGGGCGAGTGCTACGCCTACCAGAACATCGCCTACAGCCTGGTCGGCGACGTGGTGCAGGGCGCCAGCGGCCTGCGCTACGAAGACTGGGTGGCGCGCCACCTGTTCAAGCCGCTGGGCATGACCGACGCCAGCTACGGTCTGGACGGCATCACCGCCAGCGCGCGCTGGGCCAAGCCGCACGTGCGCGCGAAGGCGGGCTGGAGCCCGGTGTTTCCGAAGCCGACCTATTACCGCGTCGCGCCGGCCGCAGGCGTCAACGCCAGCGCCACCGACATGGCGCAGTGGCTGCTCGCGCACAACGGCTACCGCCCGGACGTGCTGCCGCCCTCCCTGCTGGCCACGCTGCATGCGCCGCTGATCGACACCCCGGCCGAACTGCGCGGCTCGTCATGGCGTCGCCAGCGGCTCAACGCTGCCGGCTACGGCCTGGGCTGGCGCATCTTCGACTATGCCGGCCATCGCGTGGTCTTCCATGGCGGCGCCGTGCAGGGCTATCGCGGCGTGATCGCGCTGATGCCCGAGCGCGACCTCGGCGTGGCGATCATGTGGAACGCCAACAGCAATGCGCCGTCCGGCCTGCTGCCGACCATCCTCGACCGCGCCATCGGCGTGGCGCCGCAGACCTGGATCGAAGGCGAGGCCGAGCCGCTGGAAGAAGGCCTGTACGTGCAGGGCCTGCCGAAGCTGCCCGACAGCGAGACCCGCAGCGGCGGCTCGGACGCCTCGGTGTCGAACGCCAAGCCGCAGTAAGGCATCCCATGCCACACGACGACGGCCGCGGAGCGATCCGCGGCCGTTTCGTTTGCGCGGCGCCGCATCCACGCGACGCATCGACGACCGCTACCGCCTGTCCGCGAGCCGCGCACAAAAAAACTCCCTCTCCGCCTGGGCATCGCGGAGAGGGAGTTTCGGTGTACCGCTAATCGGGGTGTTGCTTACATCATCGGCGCAGGAGCGGCCGGAGCGGCCGGAGCGGCCTTGCGGGCGCGCCTGACTGGCTTCTTCTTGGTGGCCTTCTTGGTGGCCTTCTTCGCTGTCTTCTTGGTTGCCTTCTTGGCAGCCTTCTTCGCGGTCTTCTTGACAGCCTTCTTGGCGGTCTTGCGGGTCGCCTTCTTGGCGGCCTTCTTCGCGGTCTTGCGGGTCGCCTTCTTGGCGGCCTTCTTCGCGGTCTTGCGGGTCGCCTTCTTCGCCGTCTTCTTCACGGCCTTCTTTGCAACCTTCTTCGCGACCTTCTTCTTCGCGACCTTCTTGGCGGCCTTCTTGGCGGTCTTGCGGACGGCCTTCTTGGCGGCAGCCTTCTTCACGGTTTTCTTGGCCGCCTTCTTGGCGGTTTTCTTGGCAGCTTTCTTAACAGCCATGGTATGGCTCTCCTCGTCAGTGGACTTGCGTTGGGTCACGCCCAGACAACAACAACAGGATCGCGGGAGTCGGACCCGCCACCCACCGCCGGCGCGCATGGCAAGCCGGTACGGATTGGTTCCGGGTTCGCCCCTGCGACGCCCGGGTAATGAGAGAGACCTGTCGCCGACGCCGGGGATGCCACCGCCATCCTGTGCGGTGCAAGAGAAAACCCGGGACCGTGGCGGTCGCGGGTTCGGCGATGCGATCTGGGTCGATCGGATGCAGCTTGGTTTTTCGCAGAGGAGACGAAGCCTGTTTCCATCGGACCGGTTTCGTTCGAAACCCGGACCCGGACGGAAGATCGGATTGTGCTTCGCGTTGTTGTCTTGAGGGGACTCACTCGCTTCTGCAATGACGACACTTGGGGCGAAACCTAATCACGGTTTTTTCAACTGTCAACACCCCGCGCCGGGAAATCCGCGCGCGCGCATCCCGGCGCGATGCCGCGCCGCGTCTCGGTCGCGCGCCATCGCGTTCGCGCGCCGACGCATGCGCTGCGCACAGGCGTCTGTTCCATCGAAACAAAACATCTTTTTTTCAGCGGTTTCATGTTTCACGCGGGAAACATCCGCCGGCCGCGCGCGCCATCGGCGCCGGCGCCGACGGCATCCCGGCGCGCACCGAGCGGCAATGAACGGAAGCCTGAATTTTTTTGTTCGGCACGGTCGCTTTTCGGCGCCGCACAACCCCGATTGCGCGAAATTGCGCAAGCCGTTCGCCGCTGTCGACGGCCGTCGACGCAGTTCCGAACCACCGTCGATGCACCGCGCGGATGGCATCGCTCGCGCGCGCACCACGCGATCGATGCGCGCGATCGATGCGTCGCAGCGGCGGTATCCGACCTCGGCCGGACTCGACGACGACCGACGAACGGCATTCCGCGCGCCGTGCATCCTGCAACCTGCATCCGGAAACGAAGAAGCCGCCCGCGTTTCCGCGGACGGCTTCCGGATGCGCCGGGGATCGGCGCGATGACGCGCTGCGATCAGTGATCGTCGTCTTCGAGCAGCTCGGCGTAGTCGTCCGGTCCGAGCAGTTCGTTGAGCTGGTCGGGTTCTTCGGCCTCGATCACGTACAGCCAGCCTTCGCCGTAGGCGTCTTCGTTGATGGTCTCGGGCTTGTCGGCCAGCGCCGCGTTGACCGCGACGACGGTGCCGCTGACCGGGGCGTACACGTCGGACGCGGCCTTCACCGACTCGACGACGGCGCAGGCGTTGCCGGCTTCGACGCGGTCGCCGACGTTCGGCAGTTCGACGTACACCAGGTCGCCGAGCAGGCCCTGGGCGTGGTCGGAAATGCCGACGGTGATCTTGCCGTCGCCTTCGACGCGGGCCCACTCGTGGGACTTCAGGAATTTCAGGTCGCCGGGGATCTCGCTCATCGTGGGGCTCCGCAGGGGTCAGGTTTGGAAGGGGGAATGGCTTGGGGAAGCTGGGATTAGTGTAGGAGCGCTGCGCCGGGGGTCAAATACTTTCCTGCGCCTTGCCGTCGCGGACGAAGGGGAACTTCACCACGCGCACCGGGACTTCGCGGCCGCGGATGTCGACGCGCACGTCGCCGAGTTCGCCGGACGGCACGCGGGCGAAGGCGATGGCCTTGCCCAGCGTCGGCGAGAAGGTGCCGGAGAGGATCTCGCCGTTGCCGGCGGCGGTGAGCACGGTCTGGCCGTGGCGCAGCACGCCTTTCTCGTCCATCACCAGGCCGATCATCCGGCGCGGCACGCCGGCGGCCTGCTGCGCTTCGAGCGCGGCGCGGCCGGTGAAGTCCCGCCCTTCGTCGAGCGAGACGGTCCAGGCCAGCGCCGCTTCGTAAGGCGACACCGTCTCGTCCATGTCCTGGCCGTAGAGGTTCATGCCCGCTTCCAGGCGCAGGGTGTCGCGCGCGCCGAGGCCGGCGGGCTTCACGCCGGCAGCGAGCAGCGCATCCCACAGCGCGACCGCCTGGTCCTGCGCGACGACGATCTCGAAGCCGTCCTCGCCGGTGTAGCCGGTGCGGGCGACGAACAGCGGCACGCCGTCGCGCGTCACCGCTTCGGTGGCGACGAACTTGCCGATCTTCCGCGCCGCCGGCGCGGTGTCGGCCGACAGCAGACCGATGACCTTCTCCCGCGCGTTCGGGCCCTGCACGGCGATCATCGCCAGCTCGGGACGTTCGGTGACGCTCACGCCGAACGCCGCGGCCTGGGCGTTGATCCACGCCAGGTCCTTCTCGCGGGTGGCGGCGTTGACGACGAGGCGGAAGAAATCCTCGGCGAGGAAATACACGATCAGGTCGTCGATCACGCCGCCGCGTTCGTCGAGCATGCAGGTGTAGAGCGCCTTGCCGGGCTTCTGCAGCTTGTCGACCGAATTGGCGACGAGCCTGCGCAGGAACGGGCGCGCCTGGTCGCCGCGCAGGTCGACCACGGTCATGTGCGAGACGTCGAACATGCCGGCGTCGCGACGCACCTGGTGGTGTTCGTCGATCTGCGAGCCGTAGCTGATCGGCATGTCCCAGCCGCCGAAGTCGACCATCTTCGCGCCGAGGGCGCGGTGGGCGTCGTTGAGAACGGTCTTCTGGGTCATGCGCGTGGCCGGGGCGTGGGGAGGGGCCGGCATTATCCCAGAGCGGGCGAGCCGCTGTGCGGGCTCATGACGATTGGTCACAAGACGGCGGCGCATGGTTTGCCGCCGTCGATGCTCCCCGGCCGGTGGGCGCGGCGAGCGGACACGGTCAGTCGACCGCTTCCACCTTCAGCGTCATGCCCTCGGCGCCGACGATGCGCACGCTGGCGCCGGCCGGCAGGTCGGGGCCGCTGACGGTCCAGTATGCGTCGGCGATCTGCACGCGGCCGGTGCCGCGTTCGATCGCCGACACCAGCGGCACGACCTGGCCCAACAACTGCGCGGTGCGGCGGTTGAGCGCGGGCTGGTCGCTCTCGGGTTCGTCCCTGCGGAACCAGGTGCGATAGATCTGGATCGACGCCAGGCCCAGGGCCACGAACAGGATCGCCTGCAGCAGGAAGGACAGGCCCGGAACGAGCCAGACGACCACCATCACCGCGCTGGCGGCGAAGGCGATCCAGAGCATGAAGGCGCCGGGGGCCAGCACCTCCAGGCCGAACAGCACCAGCGCGAAGACCGCCCATGCGGCGACGTCGAAACGCAGGCCGAGTTCCATCCCTCAACCCCCGCGCGGCATCGACGGCGGCTTGCCGCCGCCCGACTGCTGGTGGCTCAGCGCTTCCTTCGCCAGTTCGGTGATGCCGGCGAGCGAACCGAGGATGCCGCTGGATTCCATCGGCAGCATGACGAACTTCTGGTTCGGCGCTTCGGCCAGCGACTTGAAGGCTTCGATGTACTTCTGCGCGATGAAGTAGTTGATGGCGTTGACGTTGCCGCTGGCGATGGCGTCGGACACCATCTGCGTCGCCTTCGCTTCGGCTTCCGCGAGGCGCTCGCGGGCTTCGGCATCGCGGAACGAAGCTTCGCGCCGGCCTTCGGCTTCCAGCACCGAGGCCTGCTTCTCGCCTTCGGCGCGCAGGATCGCGGACTGGCGCACGCCTTCGGCTTCGAGCACCGCGGCGCGCTTGTTCTGTTCGGCCATCTTCTGCTGCTGCATCGACGCGATCAGGTCGCGCGGCGGCTGGATGTCCTTGAGTTCGATGCGGTTGACCTTCAGGCCCCAGGGATGGGTGGCGTGGTCGACGGCGGCGAGCACGCGGCTGTTGATCTCGTCGCGCTTGGAGAGCGATTCGTCGAGGTCCATCGAACCGATCGCGGTACGGATGTTGGTCATCACCAGATTGAGGATGGCCACTTCGAGCTGGGCGACCTCGTACGCGGCCTTGGCGGCGTCGAGCACCTGGAAATAGACCACGCCGTCGACCTTGACCACGGCGTTGTCCTTGGTGATCACGTCCTGGCTGGGCACGTCCATCACCTGTTCCATCATGTTGATCTTGCGGCCCACGCCGTAAAAGATCGGGATCAGGAAATGCAGGCCCGGGCTGAGCGTGCGGGTGTACTTGCCGAAGCGTTCGACCGTCCATTCGTAGCCCTGCGGCACCATGCGCACGGCCTTGAAGAAGATGATGACGCCGACGATGACGAGGACGACTGCGAGGAACTGACCCATCTGGAACCCTCCCTGCTGGAATGGGGTCAGTATAGGCCCGGACCGTGGCGTGACCACGGCGCCGCCGCGACCGCCCTGCGACCCTTTTCCGCCCCGGCGCATCCAGACCATGAGATGAGCCCTCCCGCCGCCCGCTCCAGCTTCGCCATCGACGTGCCCGACAGCCTGCTCGCCCGGCTGCGCGGCGGCGAGCGCGCGGCCTTCGAGCAGGTGTACCGCTGGTTCGAGCGGCCGGTGTTCACCCTGGCGCTGCGCCTCTGCGGCGAGCGCGAGCAGGCCGCCGACGTGCTGCAGGACACCATGCTGAAGGTGTTCCACCGGATCGGCGACTTCCGGGGCGCTCGCCCCGACGGCGGCGACGCCAGTCCGTTCTGGGGCTGGCTGCGCCAGATCGCGGTGAACGAGGCGCTGATGTCGCTGCGCCGCAGCAAACGCCACGACGACACCTTGCCGCTTCCCGACGGCGGCGACGCCAGCGCCGAACCGGTCGACGAACACAGCCCGCCCCCGCCGGCCGCCGCCGATGCCGCCGCGCTGCAGCGCGCGCTGGACCGGCTGCCGGCGATCACCCGCAGCGTGCTGTGGCTCTACCACGGCGAGGGCTACACCCACGAGGAGATCGCGTCGCTGATGGCGCGCACGCCGAGCTTCTCGAAATCGCAACTGTCGCGCGGCACGAAACGCCTGCGCGAGTTGCTCGAACCCGCCGCCGGCTGCGCGTCGACGGCCACCACCCGCGAGGCCGCCCATGGCTGACGCAACGCACGATCCGACCCGATCTCCCGCCCCGACCGGCTGGCGCGATGCTTTCGCGTCGCTGCCGCTGGAGGCACCGACGACCTCGCGCTGGGCGGCAATCGACGCCGCGCTCGACGGCACGCCCGGCGACGGCAACAGCGCGCACACGCGCACAGCCTCGGCCTGGCCGCGACGCTTCGCCTGCGCCGCCGCGCTCGCAGCCATCGCGCTGCCGGCTTTGCTCTGGTTGCGACCGGAGGCCGACACCGTGCCGTCGCGCACGCCCTACGCCACCGCGCCGTCGCCTGTCGCGCCGGCATCGGTCGTCGCGGCCGCACCTGCCGCCGACGCTTCCGCATCGACACCGTCAACGCCCCCCCAGCCATCGATCCAGCCGGCTCCGGAGCGCACGCAGCCCCCCCTGCCCCGCATCGCGCACATGCCGGACGCCGAGAGGCGTCAGCCGGCACCGGCCGCGCAGGCGAAACCCTGGCCACGCGCGCGCATCGCGAACGCCCACGAGGACAGCGCATCGATGCAGGCCGCATTCGAACCCTACTACGCCGAAGCCGCGCGACTGGAACGCGTCATCGCCGCCACCCGCGATCCGCGCGTCGGCAGCGGCCCCGCCGCATCGCTCGCCGGCGCGCTCGATGCCGAACTCGCAGGCATCGACGCGCGCCTCGCCGGCCCCGGCCTCGATGCCGGGCAGCGCCTCGCGCTGTGGGGCGAGCGCGTCGACCTGCTGCGCGCGTCCGCCGAATTCGAAAGCCAGCTGCGCCTGCTCGCCGCAGAGGGCAATGCGCTCGACGGCGCGCTGGTGCGCGTCGACTGAGCCGCGGCCCGGCACCCGCATCGCCCGATCGCAATCCTTTCCGTCCCCACAACGATGCTCCGCACCACCGACCCCGAGGTTCGCATGACCATACTCCGCACATCGCTCACCGCCCTCGCCCTCGCCTGCGTGCTGGCGCCTGCCGCCGCGACACGGGCGCAATCGACGGCGCCCGCCGGCCCCACGCCCGAACAGCGCAAGGAAATCGACGCCGCGCGCGAAGACCTGCAGCGCGCCGCGAAGCGACTGGCCGAGCTGTCCGGGCGCTACGGCGCGCACGGCGTCGGCGGACATGCTTTCGACATCGAAACCTTCGCGCCGAGCCGTCCGGTGATCGGCGTGCTGCTCGCGCCCGAACCGCAGGGCGGCGTGCGCATCAGCGGCGTCACCCCCGGCGGCGCGGCGGCAGCGGCCGGCCTGCGCAGCGGCGACCGCCTGCTGCGCGTGAACGGCCAGGCCATCGCCGGCGACAGCGCGGAGGCGCGCGTCGACGGCGCGCGCAAGCTGCTGCAGGGCCTGGACGAGAAGACGCCGGTCAGGCTGACCTACGCGCGCGACGGTCGCGAGCAGGTGGCCAGCGTCACCCCGAAGCGCGACGCGCGGATGATGGTGTTCTCCGGCGATGGCGCCGGCCCGGGCGAGCGCGTGGTGATCCGCCGCATCGGCGACGGCAAGCTGGAACTCGACGGCGAAAGCGTCGATTTCGACCCGCCCGGCGCACGGGGCCGGGACGGCAGCCCACGCGTGTTCGCGTTCCGCACCGGCGAGGGCGACGGCAACGGGGCGCGCACCGAACGCCGCATCGTCAGGATCGAATGCAAGGACGGCAAGGACGATTGCGCGACGCGCATCGGCGCCGACGGCGGCACGCGCGAGATCCGGCGGATCTCGATCGGTGGCGACTGCAAGCCGGGCGAAGTGTGCGGCAGCGGCAGCGTGCTGGCCGAGGCCTTCCGCTGGAGCGGCCTGAACCTCGCGTCGGTCGATGCGCAACTGGGCCGCTACTTCGGCACCGACAAGGGCGTGCTGGTGCTCAGCGCCGGACCGGTGCTGGGTGCGCTGCAGCCGGGCGACGTGATCCTGCGCGTCGACGGCAAGGCCGTGACGACGCCGCGCGAGGTGATGGATGCGCTGCGCGGCAAGCCCGCCGACAGCACGGTGCCGGTCGACTACCTCCGCGACCGCAAGCCGTCGAATGCGAAGATCAAGGTGCCGGAACCGGGCCGGATGCCGGCCTTCGGCGCGATCGGCATCGAAGGCATGCCCGCCGTGCCCGGCGCGCGCATGCATCGCCGGATGGTGATGGTCGACAAGGACGGCAAGGTCACCACCGTCGAGGACGACGACAAGGCGGAGTGAGGTGGGAGGGGGACGCAAATCCCCCCGTCGCGCTGCGCGCGCCGGCCCCTTTTGCAAAGGGGGCGTGTCGAGCCAAACGGGGTCAGGTTCACTTCGTGCAGAAGTGAACCTGACCCCGTTTGCGATTCACCCCGTTTGCGATTCAACGCTGCGAGATGTCGCCACCAGCGCGCAGCGGCGTCACCCACTGCGCGAACACCGCGTCGATCTCGGCCTCCGGCACCGCGCTGCCGGCCTTCTGCCTGCCGGCCTGCGCGAAAAGCGGTTCGATGATCGGCATGCCGTCGACCTGCGTCTTCAAGCGCACGCCGCCCGTGGCCCACAGCCGGTCCCAGCGCGTGCGGACCGCCGCCCAGAAGCCGGCGGTGTCGCGCCAGTAGCGGTAGGCCGGCGCGAAATCGACGCCGCGCGCGCGGCGGTATTCGTTGAAACCGAACTCGCGCACGATCGCCGCGGTCGGCGTGCCGGCGGCATCGCGGACGGTCTTCACGTTGTCCTGCTCGTGGCTCCAGCCGTCGGCAGTGACGGTATGGCGATTGATCATGCCCAGCGCGTTGTAGTCGCTGCGCGTGGTGTACTCGCGGCGCGGCAGTGGCCGCCAGCCGCGATCCGAAGTCCAGGTCGACGCGGCGCCGTCATGCGCCCAGCGCGCGGTGCCGCAATACCGCGGCGCGTCGCTGACCTCGTAGACGCACTGCGTCCACGCCCCGGTCGTCAGTTCCGGCGGCAGCGCACGCACCGTCCAGGTCTGGTCGGCACTGAATTCGAAACGCGTCGGCGCTTCCCAGGCCCAGTCCTGCCGCCAGTGCTTGACCACGTGGCCGTCGCCGACCACCAGCAGGTGCTGCAGGACGATGCGCGTCGGCGTGTCCTCGACCACGACCACCACCTCGTTGGCGCCGGTGCGCTTGTCCGGCTTGCGCGCGTAGCCGGGCTTGAGCACCACGGTCTCGGCGAAATCGAAGGTGACGGCGTATTCGCCGGCCATCGCCAGGATCGCGGCGCGATCGGGTTCGGGCGGTGGTGCGGCCTGGGCGAGACAGGCGGTCATCGAGGTGGCGACCGCGAGAAGTGCGGCGGACAGGCGGAAGCGGATCATGCGGACTCTCCGGAAAGGCAGGCGGGAAATGAAGGAACGGGGCGACGGACGGGACCGGCTCAGTGCGCCGCGAGCGGACGCCAGGGCGACGCTGGGTCGTCGTCGACAGCGCCGCCCAGATCGATGTCTTCCCAGCGCGCGATCCGCTGCAGCATCTCGGCACCGAGCGGCGACACCGGCGCCAGGCTCGCCGCGAGCGCGACGCGCGGGAACGGTCGCGCGATCTCGCGCGCAGCCGGCAGGGCGTGCAGGCGCAGCGCGCTGACCTGCCAGCGTTCGCCGGCGAGACGATGCGACAGCCGGCGCCACAGCCGGCCGGCGACGCCGTCGTCGTGCGGCGGGCCGCAGTCGCGGCAGGCGCCGAGCGGCGCGTCCACGCGCGGCAGCGCCTGCTGGATGCGCTCCCACGCGAGGAAATCGCTGTCCGGCAGCAGATAGAGACGCCAGCAGCAATCGCCGTCGCGGTCGCGGAACTGCAGGCATTCCTGCCAGCCGTCGCTGTCGATGCCGCACCAGGTCTCGGCGCGCACCGCCTGCTGCCAGCCGCCGAGTTCGCCGCCCAGGCCGTCGCCACGGCGGCTGCGGTACACGCACAGCACCGTGCCCAGCGCGGCCAGCGCATCCGGCGTGGGCAGCGCATTCGCTGCGACAGGCGGCAGGGGCGATGGCGCGCGCATGGGGGTCACCAGTCTGCGGACAGGCTCACCGCCAACGAGCGGCCGGCGCGCGCGTAGCGATCGAGCACGAGGCTGTCGGCGGCGACGCCTGCGGCGTCGGCCCAGTCGGTGTAGCGGCGGTCGCCGAGGTTGAACACGGCGACGTTCACGCGGATGCCGGCGATCGGCGTCCAGTGCGCGTACAGGTCGAACGCGCCGTAGCCTGCCGGGCGATGCAGGTCCGGATTCGATGCGCGCGTCTGCCGCGCGGCGAAGGTGCCGGCCAGCTCCACGCCCCAGCGCTCGGCGTCGTAGGACAGACCGAGCGTGCCGCGCAGCGGATCGATGCCGTCCAGCGGGCGGTCGATGCTGCGGTCCTGGCCATGCGCGTAGGCCGCCGCGCCGCGCAGCGACCAGCCGTCGAGGCGTTCGCTGACGCCGCCGAGGTCGGCGCCGGCCTTCAGCTCCACGCCACGGATGCGTGCCGAGGCCACGTTCTGCGACTGGAACACCGTCAGCCCCGCCTCGTTGCGGCCGATCGCGCGCAGCGATTCGATGAAGTCGCGATAGCGGTTCTCGTAGGCGGCGAGGCCGAACCAGGCGGCATCGCCGGTGTAGCGCAGGCCGGCTTCGAAGCCGTTGCTGGTTTCCGGCTTCAGGTCGGGATTGGCGATGGCCGTGTAGCCGAACGCAAGGTTGGTGAACCCGATGTTGACGTCGTTGTACGGCGGCGCGCGGAAGCCGCGGGCGTAGCCGCCGAACAGCGACCACGCCGGGGCGAAGCGCCAGACCGCGCCGAGCTTCGGTGCCACGCTGGTGCGTTCGATCGCGCGCGGCGTCACGCCCGGGTTGTCGGCGGCGAAGATCGCGTCGTTGCGCGGGTCCAGCCGGTAGTGGTCGATGCGCAGCGCCGGGACGAGGGCGAAGCCACCGTCCGCGAAGGCGATCTCGTCCTGCACGAACAAGGCCGCGGTGCGCGTGCGGCTGTTCGGGAAATCGCGCACCGGGAACACGTCCGGCGCGATCACCGGCGTCCAGGCACCGCTGGCCAGGTCGATGGCGCGGCCGTCGCGGATCTGCCCGGTCGCGGTGCGCGTCCACGACACACCATATATAAGCGCATGCTCCGCGCTGCCGAGCGAGAGCCGTTTGTCGAAGAGCGCCTCGGCACCGACGACCTGCTGCTCGAATTCGAAGCGGCGTTCGCGACGCTGGCGCACGCCGGCGCTGGTGATGCGGTCCTCGCGGGTGTCCTGCGTCGTGCGGCTGTCCTGGCGGTGGATCGTCCAGCGCGCGCCGTCGGCGAAGCGGGCGTCGATCGCGTCGATCTCGTGTTCCAGCGCCAGCTTGCCGCGTTCGCGGCGGTCTTCGCCCAGCATCGCGGTCACGGTGGCACGCGTGGCCGCGGAGAAGCCGAGCGCGCTGCGCGCATCGGTGTCGACGCGATCGCGGTTGCCTTCCACGGTCAGGCGCAGACGCTGGGTCCGGGTCGGCGCGAACACGAGCTTGGCCAGCGCGCTGCCGCCGCGCAGCGACTGCGGATCCGGCGCGGTGCGCAGCGCGCCGTCGATGTCGCGGTCGCCCCCGCCGTCGGTTTCGCGTCCGTCGCGACGACCGGCATTCACCAGCCACGACCAGCGTCCACCGCTGCCGGCCCAGGTCGCGGCGGCGTGGCGCGCATCGCCATCGCCGTCGTAGCCGGCACGCAGACCGAGCCGGCTGCGCGCGCCGTCGGGCAGGTAATCCTCGGGATGCTTCGTGCGGAACGCGATCACGCCGCCGAGCGCATCCGAACCGTAGAGCGCGCTGCCCGGCCCGCGCAGCACTTCCACGCGCTGCAGCAGTTCGGGATCGACCAGGTCGCGGTTGGCGCTGGAGAAGCTGCCGATGGAGAAGCCGTCGCCGACCGGCACGCCGTCGGCGAGGATCGACACGCGGTTGCCGCCCAGTCCGCGGATGCGCACGTCGCCGACGCCGAAACGGCCGTAGCGCGTGGCGACGGCGATGCCGGGTTCGTAGCGGAACAGGTCGCGGAGGTCGCGGACCAGGTGCGCGTCCATGTCGGCGCGTTCGATCACGTCGACCGTGTTCGGCACGTCGCGCAGCGCGCGTTCGCTGCGCGTGGCGACCACGACCACGCGGTCGAGGGTCTGCACATCGTTGTCGGACGCGGATTCGGCTTCGCTGCCGGGCGCGTCGGCAGCCGACGCGAGCGAGGGACAGGACAGCAGCGCGGCGAGCAGCAGCGACAGCGGCGTGCGCGCGAACGCGTTCGGGCGGGGAGACTTCCGGGTAGGACGCATGACGGACTCGTGTTCGTGGAAACACAAGGCGGCTGGCGTCGGGAAGGACCCGGGGCTTGCGTGCCTGGGAGAGAGAGGGTTGCGATGGCGCCAGGGGCGCCGTCGCCGGCGTGGCCGGCGGAGGCTTACTTGGTGAGGATCAGCTTGTCGTTGCGGGTATGGCGCAGGCGATAGCACTCGTCGCCGTGGCGGATCAGCACTTCGCGACCGCCGTTGAGCAGCAGGCGGCTGTCGAACACCGGCATCGTCGGCGCGGCGGCGCCATCGGCCGGCGCGGCGGTGGCGGGGAAATCGAGAGGCTCGAGTTGCGCGTTCATCCGATGACCATCCCATCTGAGGGTGATCAAATGATAACGATTATCATTTGCGCGTCAACCTGTCGGCGCGGACAGGGTCGCGCGCCCTCCGGATGCGTTCTCCGGAGAGGCTCAGGCCACCGTGGCGGCCTCGATCCGCCGCCACAAGGCGTCGTCGACGCTGTCGACCAGGTCCAGCGCCTGGAGATTCTGCAGCAGTTGCTCGACGCGGCTCGCGCCGAGGATCACGGTCGACACGTGCGGGTTGCGCAGGCACCAGGCGATCGCCAGCGGCGCCGGCGGCAGCCCCGCTTCTGCGGCCAGCGCGACGTAGCGCCGCGCGCGCTCGCGGCGGCGGCCGTTCTCGGCGTCCAGCACCATGCGCTGCAGCCAGCCCTGCCCTTCCAGGCCGAGGCGCGCGTCGGTGGGCACCTCGCTGTCGTACTTGCCGGTGAGCAGGCCCGACCCCAGCGGCGACCAGGTGGTCGTGCCCAGGCCGAGCTCGCCGTACAGCGGCGCGAACTCGAGCTCGACGCGGTCGCGATGCAGCAGGTTGTACTGCGGCTGCTCCATCGACGGCGCGTGCAGGCCGTGGTGCTTCGCGATCTTCGCGGCCTCGCGGATCTGCGCCGCCGACCATTCCGACGTGCCCCAGTACAGCACCTTGCCCTGACGGATCAGGGTGTCCATCGCCCACACGGTTTCCTCGATCGGCGTGTCCGGATCGGGTCGGTGGCAGAAATACAGGTCGAGATAGTCCACCCGCAGCCGCTTCAGCGCGGCATCGCAGGCGTCGCGCACGTGCTTGCGCGACAACCCCTTCTGCATCGGCAGTGGGTCCTTCGCCGAGCCGAACATCACCTTGCTCGACACCGCGTAACCGTCGCGCGGCAGGCGCAGGTCGGCGATCACGTCGCCCATCACCTGCTCGGCGGCGCCGTTGGCGTAGCCCTCGGCGTTGTCGAAGAAGTTGATGCCGTGGTCCCAGGCCGCGGCGATGAGATCGCGCGCGGTGCCGCGGCCGATCTGCTGGCCGAAGGTGATCCAGGCGCCGAAGGACAGGGCGGAGACCTGCAGGCCGGTGCAGCCAAGGCGACGATAGAGCATCGGGATGTCCGGGAGGCGACGCGGAGTGCGACGGATTGCGCCAGTGTACCCGCAGGCTTCGGCTACAATGCCGCCACTCTTCCTCCGGGGAGTAGCCCACCGGCGGCGTCGATGCCCCGGGTCTCGCGTCAACACACTTGGCCGGCAGGCCATGGCGCGAAAGTACGCGGACCGTCTCCTGGCAGCGCGTCGGGCAAGACCGAAGGCAGGCGTCGCGTCACCCGGGCCGGGCTGCGCGGCGTTTGCCTTCGCGTCCACGCGAAGCCCGGCCCTGGAGTTCCCCATGGATCCGTCCGCATTCGGCCTGTCTTCCGCCGACCTGTCGTCCGCGCTGCCCACGCTCGGCGTCTCGACCCTCGCCGTGGCCATCGCCGAGATCGGCGACAAGACGCAGTTGCTCGCCCTGCTGCTCGCCGCGCGCTTCCGCAAGCCCTGGCCGATCATCGCCGGCATCTTCGTCGCCACCGTGCTCAACCACGCGCTCGCCGGCTGGCTCGGCGCACTGGTCGCCAGCCACCTGTCGCCCGACGTGCTGCGCTGGCTGGTCGCGGGCAGCTTCCTCGCCATCGGCCTGTGGACGCTCATTCCCGACAGGATCGACGACGACGGTGAACGCCTGCCCGCGCGCAGCGCGTTCATCGCCACGACCATCGCCTTCTTCCTCGCCGAGATCGGCGACAAGACCCAGATCGCCACCGTGGTGCTGGCGGCGAAATCGCCCCTGCTGTGGCCGGTGGTGCTGGGCACCACGATCGGCATGCTGCTGGCCAACGTGCCGGTGGTGCTGCTGGGCAGCCGCTTCGCCGCGAAACTGCCGCTGAAGGCGGCGCGCATGGCCGCGGCGGCGCTGTTCATCGCGCTGGCGCTGTGGGTGGCGTGGCGCGGCATGCCCGCGACGCAGCCCCTGCCGGGCGCACCCGCCGCGCCGGCCGCCGCGCGGGCGACCGGCTGAAGCCAGCGACTTCGATCAGAAGCTGGTCTGCGGCCAGTCGGGCACGGGCACGCGTTCGAATCGCTGCCACGAGGCCGTACCGCAGACCTCGGTGCGCAGCTGCACGCCGGTATTCAACGTGCCGTTGGGCACGGTGGCGCAGTAGCCGGTGTTGTGCCGGCTGCGGAAGCGGCCGTCGGGGGTGAGGAACCACTTCTC
Source organism: Lysobacter sp. (assembly GCA_019634715.1). Classification (GTDB taxonomy): domain Bacteria; phylum Pseudomonadota; class Gammaproteobacteria; order Xanthomonadales; family Xanthomonadaceae; genus Lysobacter_I. The sequence continues at coordinate 53,000 of JAHCAU010000008.1, read as the reverse complement.
CGAATCGCCGCCGTCGCAGTCCCACAGGTGCATCGCCTTGCCGCTGCCGGCGCTGCCGCCGGAGATGTCCACGCACTGCGCGTTGTTGCCGCGCGGGCGCAGCTGTCCCTCCGCGGTATAGACGTACTGCTGGTCGTAGCCGCCGGTGCACAGTTCCTGGTCGATCGCGCTGCCGTTGCCGTAGGCGTTGTTGCGGGTGCCGATGCAGCGCGCGCCGGAGGCGCTGAGCGGACGCAGGGTGAAATAGCCCGGCAGGCCGCGACGGATGCCGACCAGCGGGATGTTCGCCGTCCACGCCGGCACGGACACGCTGGTATCGCTGAGCGAATCGGTCACGTCCATGCCGATCGCCGACACCCCGTGCGCCACCGCGATGTAGGTGGGCGCGAAGTCGGTGCTGACGAAATCGCCGGCCGCGCCCCACAGGTGCATCAGCTGCCGGTATTCGGCCGAACGGTTGGCGACGAGCTGGTAGTGGTCGCCGGCCTTCACGTTGGCGCAGAGCATCTGTCCGGACGCCGACGCGGACATGCCGTCGACCGTGCCCGAGATCTCGCCCGCGTCCGGCGCATCGACATCCGGGCACAGGAATGCGGACATCGCGCTGCCGCGCAGGGCGATCATGCCGTCCATGCCCTGGTTCACCGCACCGATGCGTCCGCCGGTGAAGGCGACGATGATCCTGCCGCGAAGCGCGTTCGCGGTCGGCCAGCCGACGGCGCGCAGCTTCTCGCGCGCGGTGGCGCCGGGCGCGCCGGCGATCGCGTTGCGCAGGTCGGCATAGCGGTACAGACGCGACCCCAGGTAGCCCGAGACGAAGCGGTCGAGCGCATCGATCTTCGACGCGTCCCAGGCGCTGAACAGATTGCCGGTGCGGGTCTTCATGTCGACGAACACGACGATCGGCAGTTCGCCGGGATGCGCGTCCTGCCAGGCGACGATGTCGTCGAGGCAGTCGGCCAGGCGATCGGCGGTGCCGCGGCAGTTGCTGTTGGTCGGGCCGCCGTCGTGGGCGACGTACGGGCCACGGGCGTGGGTCCACCAGCTGTCCTGGTCCTGCACGTCGAGCTCGAGGGTGCGATACCCGGCGTCGAGCCAGAGCGTCAGCTGCGCGCCGTGCTCGTAGCTGTTGTGCGGCTGCAGCATGTACAGCTGGTCCAGCCGCGGATCGGACTGGGCGTGCACGACGGCGAACGGCAGGACCAGCGCCGCGAGCGCAGCGGCACGCAGCCCGCGCACGACACGGCGGCAGGCCGAAGGGAAACGAAACGGCATGGGACTCCTCCTTGGATGATCGCGCTCCTTCGCGACCCGGCGACGCGCGTGGCGCCGGGCCGATCCCGCCCGGGGCGTCGGCGGCGGACGGCGGCCGCGACCGCAGCCGGCGCCTGCGAGGCTATCCTGTCGCAGGATCGAACGCACGCGGCACGCATGACATGAGCATCACCGGCGACTGGAAACGAGACCTCGTGCGGACCCTGCTGTCGCGCCCGGACGAAGTCATGCTCGACCTCGGCGCCGGCGGCGAACTGCTGGTCGCGCGCATCCGCGCCCTGCTGTCGGCGCTGTCGCTGCTGCTGGCGCCGGTGGCGCTGATCGGCAACCAGGGCGCGGGCAAGCTCACCGAACTGATGATCGGCCTGGGCGCGACGATCTTCATCAACATCTGCGCGCAGATCTGGCTGGCGCTGGCGCGCAACCGCCGCCGGCACAGCTGGCTGCCCTACGCCACCACCACCTACGACGTCACCACCACCACGCTGGTGCTGGCGCTGCTGCAGCTGAGCGATCCGGTGGCGCCGTTCAACAGCATCATCGTGTGGGTGTTCTACCTGATCTCGATCAGCATGACCGCGCTGCGCAACGATGGCCGGCTCACGCTCTACGCCGGCGGCATGGCGATGCTGCAGTATTCGCTGCTGGTCGGTGTGCTGCTGGCGACGGCCGAATCGCCGGAACAGCTGGTGTCGGTGGACTACGGCACGGTGTCGGTGGGCGCGCAGATCGAACGCGTGGTGCTGATGCTGCTGATGACCGTGCTCACCGCGACCGTGGTCTACCGCATGCAGCGGCTGATCGAATCCTCCGGCAGCGACGGCCTGACCGGCCTGCCCAACCGCTCGTGGCTGGTGCAGCGCATGCCGCGCATCCTCGAAGCCGCGCGCGAGGACAACCAGTCGCTGACCGTGGCCCTGCTCGACCTCGACCGCTTCAAGCGCATCAACGACCAGTACGGCCACCTCACCGGCGACCGCGCCATCCGCCACGTCGTCGGCTCGATGCGCGAGATCCTGCGCGACCGCGAACGCCTGGTGCGCATCGGCGGCCAGGAATTCGTGCTGCTGATGTACTGCCCGATCGGCAACGCCTGGGAGCGCCTGGACCGCCTGCGCCAGCTGATGGCCGAGCGCCCGTTCGTGCCCGAACGCGGCGGCGACCCGCTGCCCATCACCTTCAGCGGCGGGCTGTCGACCTACCCCAGCGACGGCAACAACGTGTCCACCCTGCTGCGCAGCGCCGACCGCCGCCTGCAGGTGGCCAAGCACGAAGGCCGCAACCGGGTGGTGGCGCGGGATACCTGAGGGGCCGGGAGTCGGGAAAAGCCTGTCAGCCCGGGCGTCGGGTCCGACGCCTGTTGCCCGTACGCACCCCACTGGCCTACCCTGCCCGGGGTTTGGGCCGACCGGCCCGACGATCGGCCCGCGGGATGGGCCACCTGAATCGGTACGGGGAGACGTGATGGAAGCTTTGATGCGGGTCGGATTCGGCCTGTTCGGACTGACGGTGCTGATCGGCATCGCGTGGGCGTTCTCGAGCAACAAGAAGGCGGTCGACTGGAAGCTGGTCGGCACCGGCGTGCTGCTGCAGATCGCGTTCGCGGCCTTCGTGCTGATGACCACCTGGGGCAGCGCCCTTTTCGAAGGCCTCGGCTCGGTGTTCGTCAAGCTGATCGAATTCACCAACGCCGGCTCGCAGATGATCCTCGGCGGCATGGCCGACCAGGAGAAGTACGGCTTCGTCTTCATCTTCCACGCCCTGCCCACGGTCATCTTCTTCGCCTCGTTCATGGCCGTGCTCTACCACCTCGGCGTGATGCAGTGGGTGGTGAAGATCATGGCCCTGGCCATCACCAAGGTGATGAAGGTGTCCGGCGCGGAGACCACCAGCGTCTGCGCCAGCGTGTTCATCGGCCAGACCGAGGCGCCGCTGACCGTGCGCCCGTACATCAACAAGATGACCGAATCCGAGCTGCTGACGATGATGATCGGCGGCATGGCGCACATCGCCGGCGGCGTGATGGCGGTGTACATCGGCATGCTGGCCGGCGCCGACACCGTGCAGCAGCAGATCTACGCCAAGCACTTCCTCGCCGCGTCGATCATGGCCGCACCGGCCACCCTGCTGATCGCCAAGATCCTGATCCCCGAGACCGGCACGCCGCTGACCGCGGGTTCGGTGACGGTGCACGTGGAGAAGGAAAGCAAGAACATCATCGACGCCGCCGCCGGCGGCGCGTCGGACGGCATGCGCCTGGCGATCAACATCGCCGCGATGCTGCTGGCCTTCGTCGCCCTGATCGCGATGATCAACCACCTCATCGGCTGGGTCGGCGACTGGCACATCCCCGGCTACCAGAGCCTCAACATGCTGCTCAACGACGGCGCCATGGGCGAGGCGCAGACGGTCAGGCTCAACCTCGGCCTGATCCTCGGCTACGTGCTGGCGCCGATCGCCTGGGTGATCGGCATCGACTGGAACGATGCGGTCATCGCCGGCGGACTGATCGGCCAGAAGATCGTGCTCAACGAGTTCATCGCCTACCTGCAGCTGTCGCAGATCGCGGTCGGCACCGGCCCGGGCGAGATCAGCGAGAACTCGCGCCTGATCCTCACCTACGCCCTGTGCGGCTTCGCCAACTTCGCCTCGATCGCGATCCAGATCGGCGGCATCGGCGGCCTGGCGCCGGAGCGTCGCGGCGACCTGGCCCGCTTCGGCCTGCGCGCGGTGCTCGGCGGCTCCATCGCCACCCTGATGACCGCGACCATTGCCGGTGTGCTGATCCACTTGCGTTGATCCTTCCGGGTGTCGCGCCCCCGCGCGCCTCCCGTCTTCCATCCCTGTTCCACCGACACCTCCGGAGCGATCCGGAGGTGTCTTTTTCAGAGCACCCATCATGTCCCCCAGGTCAGTATCAAGCGACGCGTCCCCCGACGTCGTCGTCGTCGGTTCCTTCAACGTCGACCACGTCTGGCGCACCGACGCCCTGCCGCAGCCCGGCGCCACCCACGGCGGCGAATACGCCAGCGGCCCCGGCGGCAAGGGCTTCAACCAGGCCACCGCCGCCGCCCGCTCCGGCGCCCGCGTCGCCTTCGTCTGCGCGCTCGGGGACGACGTCGGCGGCCAGCTCGCCCGTGCCCTCGCCACCGCCGACGGCATCGACCTGCGCGACCAGCGCAGCGCGGCGCCCACCGGCACCGCCGGCATCTTCGTCGACACCCAGGGCCGCAACAGCATCGTGGTCGGGCCCGGCGCCAACGCCTGCCTCGACACCGCCTTCATCGACGGCCAGCACGACACCATCGCCGCCGCCGGAGTCACCCTCGTCCAGCTCGAATCGCCGATCGAAGCCGTCAGCGCCGCATTGCGCCACGCCCGCGAGGCCGGCCGCCTGGCGATGCTCAATCCCGCCCCGGCGAACGTGGCCGTGCCGCGCGAACTGCTGGCGATGGCCGACCTGCTGACCCCGAACGAGACCGAGTGCGCCGGCCTGTTCGCCCGCCACCTCGGCGAACGCATCGACGGCGACGCCGTGGCCTACCTCGATTCGCCGCGCCTGCACGCGCTGTGCCGCGACCTGCTGCCGGGCGGCACCGTGGTCATCACCCTCGGCGCCGCCGGCTGCTTCGTCTCGCATCCGGACAACGCCACGCGCGGCGACGACAGCGCCTGGTATCGCGTGGGGGCCGAACCGGTGAACGCCATCGACACCACCGGCGCCGGCGACGCCTTCAGCGGTGCGCTCGCCGCCGCGCTGGCGACCCGCCCGGGCGAGGCCTTCGCCGTGCTGCTGCGCGATGCCTCGCGCTACGCCGGCCTGTCGACCGAACGCCCCGGCGCCGCCACGGCGATGCCGACCCGCGCGGAGGTCGCCGCGCGCTTCGCGGGGTGAACGCGGGCGGCCTGGCGACGAGCGGTCGTCATCGGCGCCCGGGTCTTGGATAAGCTCGACCGACAACAGACCGACCGACAGGGAGAACCGCGCATGGCCGGCAAGTTCGTGATCAGCACGCGCAAGAACGGGGAGTTCCAGTTCAACCTCAAGGCCGGCAACGGCCAGGTCATCCTCACCAGCGAGGGGTATTCCAGCCTGAAGGGCTGCGAAAACGGCATCGACTCGGTGCGCAGGCACGCAACGGACGCCGCCCATTTCGACAAGAAGACCGCGAAGGACGGCAGCCCGTACTTCGCGCTGGTGGCGAAGAACGGCGAGACCATCGGCATCAGCGAGATGTACCGGAGCACCAGCTCGCGCGACAACGGCATCCGCTCGGTCATGGTCAATGCGCCCGGCGCGCAGGTGCAGAACCTGGTCGCGAAGTAAGCGCGAATCCCCTAGCGGAATCATCGATCCGGCCGGGAACCCGCCCCCTTTGAAAAAGGGGGCCGACGCGCAATGCGCGGCGGGGGGATTTGCTCTTGCGGTCAACACCCAAACGCGGGGAAACGCCGACCGCGCAAATCCCCCGCGGACGCTGCGCGACCGCCGCCCCCTTTTTCAAAGGGGGCAAGCGCTGCCCTACAATGCCGCGCATGCGGATCGGCCCCTACACCATCGAACCCCGCGTGGTCCTGGCCCCGATGGCCGGGGTCACCGACAAGCCGTTCCGGCAGCTGTGCAAGCGCCTCGGCGCCGGGCTGGCGGTGTCGGAAATGACCATTTCCGACCCGCGCTTCTGGGGCACCCGCAAATCCCTGCACCGCATGGACCACGAGGGCGAACCGGCGCCGGTCAGCGTGCAGATCGCCGGCACCGAACCGGCGCTGATGGCCGAGGCCGCGCGCTACAACGTCGACCACGGCGCGCAGATCGTCGACATCAACATGGGCTGCCCGGCGAAGAAGGTCTGCAACGCCTGGGCCGGCTCGGCGCTGATGCGCGACGAGGCCCTGGTCGGCCGCATCCTCGCCGCGATGGTGAAGGCGGTGGACGTGCCGGTGACCCTGAAGATCCGCACCGGCTGGGCCGCCGACGCGCGCAACGCGCCGACGATCGCGCGCATCGCCGAGGACTGCGGCATCGCCGCGCTGACCATCCACGGCCGCACCCGCGACCAGCAGTACACCGGAACGGCCGAGTACGACACCATCGCCGCGATCAGGGCAATGCTGACGATCCCGGTGATCGCCAACGGCGACATCGATTCGCCGCAGAAGGCGAAACACGTGCTCGACCTCACCGGCTGCGACGCGGTGATGATCGGCCGCGCCGCGCAGGGCCGGCCGTGGATCTTCCGCGAGGTCGCGCACTTCCTCGCCACCGGCGAGACCCTGCCGCCACCGTCGCTGCACGAGGTCCGCGACATCCTGCTCGGCCACCTCGACCACCTGCACGCGTTCTATGGCGAGCCGCAAGGCGTGCGCATCGCGCGCAAGCACCTGGGCTGGTACGCGAAGGACCGTCCGGAGAACGAAAGCTTCCGCGCCGTGGTCAACCGTGCCACGACCGCGGAGGAACAACTGCGGCTCACCCGGGACTATTTCGACGCGCTGATCGCCGGCGTGGCAACGGGGTTGGCGGCGGCGGCATAGGGCGTTTGCGCGCACAGGAGGCAGCATGAGCGATCCCACGCAATCCGATTACCTCCATGGCTTCTCGCAGACCGAACAGGCGCGGCTCATCAAGCAGGCGCGCCTCGCGGAAGCCACGATCTTCCGCGACATCGACTACGGCGAGGCCCGGCGCCTGCTCGAAGTGGGCAGCGGGGTCGGCGCGCAGACCGAGATCCTGCTGCGACGCTTCCCGGACCTGCACGCGACCTGCGTCGACCTGAGCGAGGCGCAGCTGGCGGCGGCGAAGGAGAATCTCGGCGCGATGCCCTGGCTCGACAGTCGCTACCTGCTGCAGCAGGCGGACGCCACCGACCTCCCGTTCGAGGCACGCGACTTCGATGCCGCCTTCCTGTGCTGGGTGCTCGAACACGTACCCTCGCCGGCACGGGTGCTGTCCGAAGTGCGGCGCGTGCTCGCGCCCGGGTCGCCGGTCTGGATCACCGAAGTGATGAACGCCTCGTTCCTGCTCGATCCCTACTCGCCGAACGTGTGGAAGTACTGGATGGCCTTCAACGATTTCCAGATCGAGCACGGCGGCGACCCCTTCGTCGGCGCGAAACTGGGCAACCTGCTGCTGGCCGGCGGCTTCCGCGACGTGCGCACCGACATCAAGACCTTCCATCTGGACAATCGCGAACCGGCCCGGCGCAAGACCATGATCGCGTTCTGGGAGGAACTGCTGCTCTCGGCCGCCGACCAGCTGCTCGCCGCCGGCTGCGTCACGACGCAGATCGTGGACGGCATGCGCCGCGAGATGCACGACGTGCAGAGCGACCCGGATGCCGTGTTCTTCTATTCCTTCGTGCAGGCGCGGGCGACGGTGTAGCGTTGCCTCACGGCGCGGCGACGTCGACGCCCGCCCCGGGCGCCGCAACCGGCGGTTCCGCCCAGATCCGCGCCCACACGCCGCGCAGGCGACCGGCGGCGTCCCAGGGCCACTGCAACTGCTGCGGCGGGATCGCGCGCCAGCGGTCGCCGTCGCGCTCTGCGACGGCGAAGTTGAAGATGTAGTCCGGCTCCAGGCCCATGCGCAGGTCGCTGAGCATCACCCGACCGTCGACGACGCGGGCCTTCATGAAGCCGTGGTTGAACCAGCGCAGGCGGCGTACGGCCGGCACCTCGGCGACCGCGCGCATCGCATCGGCATCCGAGGCATGGGCGCGGAAGCGCATCGGGCCGCGGTCGGCGACCAGCGAGCGCTCGGCTTCGACGTAGCCATCCGGGGTCATCGCGACCACGCGCCACAGCAAGGTGTTGAACGGCATCGGCACGCTCAGGCGCGGCGCATCGGCAAGGCCCATCGCGGCGAGCGCTTCGTCGGCGGCGCGGTCGACCCGATGCTTCGCGACCAGCGACCAGCCGAGGTATGCGGTGCTCAGCGCCAGTGCGGCGACCAGCGCGCGCTGCGCCAGCAGGCGCTCGCGCGCGACCCAGGCCACGACGCAGGCGACCAGCAGCCACAGCGTGTACAGCGGGTCGATGATGAACACGCTGGACCACATCGTCGGCGACGGGGTCAGCGGCCACCACAGCTGCGTGCCGTAGACGGTGAAGGCATCGAGCAGCGGATGGGTGACCAGCGCGAGCTGGATCGCCCAGAACCAGCGCACGGGCGACTCGGCGACACGGCCGTGGCCGAAGCGACGGAACAGCCACCAGATCAGCGTGGCGAGCAGGGGCAGCACGAACAGCGAGTGGCTGACGCTGCGATGCCAGGTCATCAGGTCGACCGGGTCGCGGGTCAGCAGCGGGATGACCAGGGAATCGAGGTCGGGCAGCGTGCCCAGCGCAGCGCCGGCGAGCAGTGCGGCACGGCGGTGGCCGGCGGGGGCGATGGCGGCGGCGAGCGCGCCGCCGAGGACGATCTGGCTGAGGGAATCCATCCGGCGATGCTATCGATGCAGACGGGGCATGGACGTGCCGGAAGCCATGCTCCGAAACCGGCAGGCACGCCCGCGTTCAGCCGCCCGTGCCGCGACACCCGGCGCTGAAGGTGGCCTCAGTCCGGAAATCCCTGTTCGATCCAGGCCGCGAAGCGCGCGACCTCCTGTTCGGTCAGCGGCGTGTACGGCGGCGGCGGCATGTTGCCGTTGCGGATGCGCGCGAGGATCGGTCGCGCGTGCGCCTTCACGTCCTCGTGTTTCGTCATGTCGAAACGCCACAGCATCGCGGCGCGGTACAGCTTGAACATCGGCGCGATGTCGCGCTCGAACGACACCTCGACAAACGAAACCTCGACGATCTCCGTGTCGCTCATCCCTGCGTCCCCATCCTGTCCTGCGGGAGCCGACGGCGGTCGCGGGCTCCTCCCTGCCGCCGATCTTTCGCGATCCGCCACCCCGGGGTCAAGCCTTGGCCGCGAATTCGCGGGCCATCCGATCCCGGAACCGCATCCTGGAACGCTGCAGGAGCGACGCAAGTCGCGCCCCCACTTCATTTGTGCGTCGCGACTTGCGTCGCTCCCGCAAGAACGGCTCCGCCCTCATGCCGCGCGTCGTTCCCCGGGATCGACGCGCAGTGCCGGGCACCGCAACGGCGGCAGTTCGGCCAGCACCTCGCCGCGGTGCGAGAGCAGGCGCAGGGTGCCGTCGGGTTCCTCGACGAAGGCGGTGAGGCTTTCCACCCAGTCGCCGTCGTTGGCGTAGACCAGGCCGTCGCGTTCGCACAGCGCGGCACGGTGGATGTGGCCGCAGACGATGCCGTCGAGACCGCGCCGGCGCGCATCGGCCAGGCCGGCATCGACGAAGCGCGCGATGTAGCGCTCGGCGGCGCCGCTGCGCTGCTTGAGGAATTCCGCGAGCGACCAGTAGCGCAGGCCGAGCCGGCGACGCGCCAGGTTGAACACGCGGTTGCCGGTGAGGATGCGGTCGTACAGCCAATCGCCGAACCTTTCCTGCAGGTTGCCGAACTGGGTGATGCCGTCGTAGTCGTCGCCGTGCACCACCAGCAGCCGGCGACCGTCCGCGGTGACGTGGATCGCGCGACGACGCACGCGCATCGCCGGCAGCGTCAGTCCGCAGACCTGGCGCAGCGGGCGGTCGTGGTTGCCGGGGATGTAGACGATCTCCGTACCGGTGCGGCGCATCGCGTGCAGGCGCTCGAACACGCGCTGCTCGGCGAACGACCAGCGCGCGCGGCGGCTCGCCATCCACCACAGGTCGACGATGTCGCCGACCAGGTACAGGCGTTCGCAGTCGATCGCATCGAGGAAATCGGCCAGTTCCGCCGCATGGCAGTGGCTGGCGCCGAGGTGCAGGTCCGACAGGAACACCGCGCGGCGACGTCCCTGCAGGGCGTTCATGCCACCGCCTCGCGCGGCTGCAGGTAGCGCTGGCGCTTCTTCGGCAGGATGCGCTGCATGTCCACTTCGATCAGTCCGTCGATGCTGTCGCTGAAGGCCGGATCCACACCGAAGGCGAGGAAGCGTGCGCCGCCCGGCTCGCACAGTTCGGTGTACTGCTTGTACAGCACCGGCACGCTCGCGCCGTGCGCGGCGAGATTGCCCTTGAGCACGTCGTAGGCGGTGTCGGCGTCGAGGTCGCCGAAATCCGGCGGCGCCGCGAAATAGCGGAACGGCCGCAGCGAGGCCACGGCATCGTTCGCGCCGTAGTAGCGCGAGTAGTAGGCGACCAGGTGCTCGCGCGCCGGCAGCGGCAGCGCCGCGCTGATCGACACCGCACCGAACAGGTAGCGCACCTGCGGATGCTTGCGCAGGTAGGCGCCGATGCCCTGCCACAGGTAGTCGAGGCTGCGGCTGCCCCAGTACTCGCGCGCCACGAAGCTGCGGCCCAGTTCCAGGCCCTGGGCGATGCGCGGCAGCGCCTCGTCGCCGTAGTGGAACAGCGATGCGGTGTACAGCCCGGCCAGGCCGCGACGCGCCAGCACGCTCGCGCCCCGCGCCACCCTGTAGGCACCGGCGATGCGCCCGGCGGCGGCGTCCCAGACCAGGATGTGCTCGTAATGCGTGTCGAAGTCGTCGAGATCGAGGCTGCGGCCCGTGCCCTCGCCCACCTCGCGGAACGTGGCTTCGCGCAGGCGTCCGATCTCGTGCAGCAGCGGTGCATCGGCCTCCAGCCGCGCCAGGCGGATCTCCTTGCCGTCGCCGGTGCGGCCCAGCAGTTCGGTGCGCGCCATCGCCATCAGCAGGGTCGGCACATCGACTGGGGCGGCCACCGGCGCGGGCAGCGGCGCCGACTCGGGCAACGACGCGCCGCGCCTGCCCAGCGCATACAGCGCCTTGCGCACCTGGCGCAGCGTGCGCGCCGGGTCGGCACCGGCCTCGATGCGCAGCGGCGTGCCGACGTGCAACCGGATCGGCCGGCTGCGACGCGCGAACATCTCGCGCGCCAGCAGCGCGGTGCCGACCGGCTTGTACAGCGCCGAGGCGCCGTAGAACAGCGCGGAATTGCGCGCCGCGATCCGCACCGGCAGCACCGGCGCGCCGCAGCGCCGCGCGAAGCGCAGGAACCCGTGCCGCCAGCGGGTGTCGCGCACCCCGGCCCAGCCCAGCCGCGACACCTCGCCGGCCGGGAACACCACCACGCACTGGTCGGCCTCCAGCGCCTGCTCGATCGCGCGCAGGCTGTCCGGCGACGGCCGTCCACCGAGGATGCGCACCGGCAGCAGCAGTTCGGCCAGGGGTTCGAGCGTGCCCAGCAGGTCGTTGGCGACGATGCGCACGTCGCGACGCACCCGTCCCAGCGCCTGCAGCAGGGCCAGGGCGTCGAGCGCGCCCGACGGGTGGTTCGCCACCACCAGCAGGCGGCCGACGGCCGGGACGTTGCCCAGCCCCGTCTCCGCCACCTCGCAGCGCAGTCCGAGGAAATCGACCGCCGCATCGACGAAGTCGAAACCCCGGCGGTCGCCGTGGCCGTCGAGGAAGGTTTCGATCGCATCGAACCGGGACCAGCGGCCGATGCCCTTCAGCAGCGGCCGGGCGAGGCGGGCGCGATGCCCGGTGAACCAGCGGGGATAGCGGGACTGCAGGTGCTGTTCGAGCGCGCGCATGGCAGGAATCGTCGGCCGGGATGGCCGCCAGCCTGCGCGCCCGTCGCGACAGGCCGATGGCGGTTTCGCGGCGGCCCGATGACAGCCCCCCGCGGTGCCCGCCAGTCCGGGATGTCCCCTTCGGGCGAAGATCCGCGTCACGCACGATGCGCCGGAATGCGGTACAACGACCGCCCGTCCCCCCGACGGACCGGACCCATGCAAACCGTTCCGGGGGGGTGTATCATGCGCGGCCATCTTTTCATCCCGATCAAGGGATAAATCTTCAAGCACAAGGAAAACGACCACGATGTCCAGCTATCTCTTCACCTCCGAATCGGTGTCCGAAGGCCATCCGGACAAAATGGCGGACCAGATCTCGGATGCCGTCCTCGATGCCATCCTGACCCAGGACAAGCGCGCGCGCGTGGCCTGCGAGACCCTGGTGAAGACCGGCGCCGCCATCGTGGCCGGCGAAGTGACCACCAGCGCCTGGGTGGACATCGAGGGCCTGGCCCGCAACGTCATCAACCAGATCGGCTACGACAACTCCGACGTCGGTTTCGACGGCCACACCTGCGCCATCATCAACATGCTCGGCAAGCAGTCGCCCGACATCGCCGCGGGCGTCGACGGCACCGACAGGAAGTCGAAGAAGCCCGAGGAACAGGGCGCGGGCGACCAGGGCCTGATGTTCGGCTACGCCTGCAACGAAGCGCCCGAGTTCATGCCGGCGCCGATCTACTACTCGCACCGCCTGGTCGAACAGCAGGCCAAGGTGCGCAAGCAGAAGAACAGCAAGCTGCCGTGGCTGCGCCCCGACGCCAAGTCGCAGGTCACCCTGCGCTACGACGCCGACCACAAGGTCGCCGGCCTCGACGCCGTGGTGCTGTCCACCCAGCACGACCCGGGCATCAAGCAGAAGGACCTGATCGAGGCCGTGCGCGAGCACATCCTCAAGCCGGTGCTGCCGAAGAAGTGGCTCGACGCGCTGCCGAAGAACAAGGTGCACATCAACCCGACCGGCATCTTCGTGATCGGCGGCCCGGTGGGCGATTGCGGCCTGACCGGCCGCAAGATCATCGTCGACACCTACGGCGGCATGGCCCGCCACGGCGGCGGCGCGTTCTCCGGCAAGGACCCGTCGAAGGTCGACCGCTCGGCCGCCTACGCCGCGCGCTACGTGGCGAAGAACATCGTCGCCGCCGGCCTGGCCGACAAGTGCGAAGTGCAGGTGTCGTACGCCATCGGCGTCGCCGAACCGACCAGCATTTCGGTCACCACCTTCGGCACCGGCAAGATCCCGGACGACAGGATCGAGAAGCTGATCCGCAAGCACTTCGACCTGCGCCCGTACGGCATCGTGAAGATGCTCGACCTGATCCACCCGATCTACCAGGACACCGCCGCCTACGGCCACTTCGGCCGCAAGCCCAAGGACGTGTCCTACGTCGACGGCAGCGGCAAGACCGTCAAGGCCACCGCCTTCTCGTGGGAGAAGACCGACAAGGCCGACGAACTGCGCAAGGACGCCGGCCTGAAGTAATCGGCCGACGACACCCGCAGCATGCACGAAGGGCGCCGCAAGGCGCCCTTCGTCGTTTCATGGCCCGGGCGCGATGCCCGGGGCGTCGCGCCTCGCGAGGCGGACTCAGCGGCGCTGCTGGTTCTGGCCGCGCTCACCCTGGCCCTGGTTGCCGCCGTCCTGGTTGCGCTGGTTCCGGGCCTGGTTGCGCTCGTTTTCGCCCTGGCCATGCTGGTCGCGGTTCTGCTGGTCGCGATTCTGCTCGTTCTGGTTCTGGTTCTGGTTCTGGTTCTGGTCCTGCTGCTGGTTCCGTTCGCGCTGATGGTTGGTCATGTCGCTGTCTCCAGTTCGGGGGATGCGGAAGACCCGCATGGAGATCGTTGCAAGTCGCGTGCCAGACGCTTGCGACGATGCGCCTCCTCTTCATCCTTCAGCCATCGGCAGCCGCGCGCCATCGTTGCAGCCCCTGTGCCACGCAACATCTGCGGCCCGTGGAAAGTCTTTCGCGACGCACCGCGCGCGGATGCGCGTCGATCATCCGTGCCACCCGCCTGCGCGTCTGGCACGCGTCATGCATGCATCGCATCCGGGCTTCGCATCCTGCGATGTCCGATCGATTCATCTTTCCATCCCGGCCCACCTGAGCACGACGCACGACGCATCATGCGTCCCGCACGAGGAGATGCCCATGTATCCGCCTGCCTTCAGGATCGCGCACGTCGGCACCTGCGCGCTCTCGCTCGCCCTCGCCGCATGCGCGGACCCGCGGTCGTCGTCCCCCCTCGCGTCGCCGCCCGGTGCGCCGGAACGCGCCAGGACGAACGCACTGGAAGCCGGTGCCGCGATCCTGCAGAACAACGGCCCCGTCGCGAAGCTCGACATCCATCTCGTCGGCTTCCATCCGATGAAGGATCATCCGCGGCAGCAGATGGAAGCGCATCACTACTGCCGGCAGGTCAACGAGGATTTCGCGCAGTGCGCGCTGTTCGATGCCGAAGGCGAGGATGCCAACCTCACCGGCATCGAATACATCATTTCGGAACGCATCTTCGACGAGTTGCCCGAAGAGGAGCGCGTCTACTGGCATCCGCACAACGGCGAGATCCTGTCCGGGCAGCTGGTCGCACCCGGCATTCCCGGTCTCGCGGAAAAGGCGTTGATGCGCTCGAAGATGAACAGCTACGGCAAGACCTGGCACACGTGGCACTCGCGCGACGGCCTGCGGCCCGGCGATGCGCTGCCGCGCGGCCCGGCGATGCTGGCGTGGTCGTTCAACCGCGGCGGCGAAGCCCTGCCCGGCCTGGTCGAAGCGCGCGACCGGCGCATGCGCATCGACAGCGCATCGCTGGCCCGCAAGCGCAGCGACCTCGAACCGCTCGCCCGTCCGCAGGAAGGCGTCGACGCGCTGCGCGCGCACTTTCCCGAGGCGACGCCGATCCACGGCGTTCGCGACAAGGCGGAGGCCTCGCGCTGATCGATCCCCGGCGTCCGCTTTCTGCCCTTTTTTGCTGCCTGCTTCCCGCTCCACGCCCCCCCGCGAATCCGGGGTCCGGCCTCCCAGGCGGCCCGGTGGTGTAGCATGGCCCCGGATGCACGGGTTCGCCGCAATGCCATCGCCCGGCATCCGCAGGGCGACGGCGTACCGATCGCATCGCCTGCAGCGGCGCCTCCCGACACGACCTGGCGGCGCGATCTTCCGACCCGATTCCCGGCGCACCGCATGCGCCCTTCCTCCCTTCCCCACGAGAGACCGCCTTGGCCAAGCCCAATTACAACTTCGAAAAACGTCAGCGCGAAATCGCGAAGAAAAAGCAGCAGGACGAGAAGCAGGCGAAAAAGCGCGCAGCGCGCGAAAGCAGCAAGACCGCCGATCCGGCACCCGAGCCGCCCGCCGACCCGCAGTGAGCGCGCCGGGGCATCCCCAGCCGCAGATCTGGGTCGACGCCGACGCCTGCCCCGTGGCGATCAAGGAGATCCTGTTCCGAGCCGCGGAACGCGCGCAGGTGCAGGTCACCCTCGTCGCCAACCAGTGGCTGCGCACCCCGCCCTCGCGCTTCATCCGTGCCTTGCAGGTGCAGGGCGGCTACGACGTCGCCGACAGCGCGATCGTCGAACGCCTGCACCCCGGTGACCTCGTTGTCACCCAGGACATTCCGCTCGCCGCCCGCGTGATCGAGAAAGGCGGCATCGCCGTCAATCCGCGCGGCGAACGCTACACCCCCGACAACATCGCCGAACGTCTGTCGATGCGGAACTTCATGGAAGAACTCCGCGGCGCCGGCGTGCAGACCGGCGGCCCGTCCAGCTTCCACGCCCGCGACCGCCAGGCGTTCGCGAGCCAGCTGGATCGCTGGCTGGCGCAGCGACCGACGCCCTGATCCCGATGTCGCATCGAGCGCCAGCGCGGACCCGCGCAGTGCGCGATCACCCTTCGCTGCCGTACTCCCAGTCGTAGGGCACGCCGGTCGGGCCGAGCACGAAGTCGACCAGTTCGCGGAAGCCGCGTTCGGCGCGCACGTCGTTGGCGAGGATCACCACGCAGCGGCGCTTCGCGACCACGCACACCCAGGTGTTGCCGGTGCTGTCGTTGTGCCCGCCCTTGTAGAAGCCGCGGCCCTGCGGCCCTTCGAAGACCACCAGCCCCAGGCCCGCGGCGAGATCCGCGCGCCGTTCCGCCGGCGGCAGCTCCGCCTGCAGCGTCGGAAACTGCGTGCGGGTGGTGATCGGCAGCTGCGGGCGCAGCAACTCGGCGCGCGCCTTGCGCGAGAGGCCGTCGCCGCGCACGAACGCGGCCGCGAACGTCGCGAAATCGGCGATGGTGGTATCCATCGAGCCGGCCGCGCGCACCTTCGAGCGTTCGTCGTGGGGCTCGATGCGGCCCTGCGCGTCCCAGCCATCGGCCAGGTTGGCGGCGAACTCCGGGCGCCAGACCAGGCTGGTGTTGCGCATGCCGAATCCGGCGAAGATCCGGTCCGTCTCCGCGCCGACGTCGATGCCGAGGCCGCGCTCCATCACGAACTGCAGGGTATTCAGGCCATCGCCCGAGTACGCGTAGCGCGCCCCCGGGTCGAAATGGAATTTCAGCTTGCGGTCGGGTTCGAGGAAACCGAAGTTGGCGAAGCCGGCGCTGTGCGTCAGCAGGATGCGCGGCGTCAGCGCCCGCCAGCGTTCGTCGAGCGCCGACCAGTCGGCATAGCGGTTCACGATGTCCTTGCCGGCGTAGCTCGGCAGCGGCTCGGGCAGGTAGCGGGCGATCGATGTATCCAGATCGATGCGCCGCTGCTGCGCCAGGCGCACGACCGTGTACGCGAACACGGTCTTGGTCAGCGAGGCCCCGTACATCACCGTGTCGACCGTCAGCGGGTCGCCCCTGCCGTTGCGCAGGCCGTAAGCCTGGACATGCACCGGCCGCCCCTTGTCGATCACCGCGATGGCCAGGCCCTGCGCACCGGTCCGCGCCATCACGCTGCGGACCTTGTCGTCGATCTCCGCGGCGGCGGGAATGGCCTGCGCGGCAGCCATCGACGGCAGGCATGCCGCCAGCACCAGAAGAACGATCCGCATCCTGTTCACGCAAGCTCCGGGCATCGGGCGGGCACGCCACTGTGCATCAATCCCGACCCCTTGTCGTGTCGCGGCGCACGAACGGGGCACCGCGTCCTGCCGACGGTCGTCGGCCGGCTCGCGGCGGCTCCATGACCAGGCCCGGAAAGACACCCGCACTTTTCACGTTGATCGACTGAAACTTTCTGTTACATTGATCGCCGCCGTCGCGGACCTGCCAGGCGAAAGGTATGGCCGCAAGACCCGCATGCAGCAACCGTGCGTTCCCGAGACAGCCCAGGCGCCATCGACAAGGACATCGCAATGCAATGGCATACAACGAGGAGCGTGGTCGTGCTCGATGTCAGGCCCTGTATCAGCGGTATCCGCGTTGGCGGAGGTCCACTTGGTCACTGATCCCGCGCCGGGCGTGCAGGGCCTCACCGCCCAGCTTCAGGCGAAGGAACACGCGGACACACGCGCCCGCGACTCCGACGCCGTCCATCAAGCCGACGACATGCGCTTCCGCCTGCGCCCGAATCGCGGCGATCCCCTGCACGACCTGCAGCTGCAGCGGGACGTGGAGACGATCAACGCGCGTACGGCCCGCGCGCTCGGGCCGCCGCCGTTTCGTGGTCCTGCGGCGCCGGCCCGGTACACGTCCCGCTTCCGCCATGACGGCGCTACCCTGTCGGCGCAGACGCCATCCACCCCCGAGGACTCGACCATGCAATGGACATCCGTGGCGGCCATCGCCGCGCTCGCGACCAGCAGCACGCTGGCCGCCTGCGGCGCGAACGGTACGCAGCCGCAGCCGGTCGAAGCGCCGACGATCGAGGCCGCCGCTCCGTCGGCGTCCATGCCCGAGGTGCAGACGGTGCCGCCAGCCGCGGACACGGCCGAAGTCGGGCCAGTCCCTCCTCTCGACGCGCAGCCCACCGATCCCGTGCACGGCCCCGCGATTCCGGCCGCGAAGCTCAGGCGGCAGATATTGGCGCTGCTGGGGAGCCTGCGGACGCTGGAGGATCTGGAGAAGCAGCACGTTGAGTCGACGCTGCAGATCCGATTGAGCCCGCAGGCCGGCATGAGGGACGGCCACCACTATTTCGGCAGGACATCGGAAGGATGGAACTATCGTGTCGCCGTGGAGCGGCTCGGAAGAATGGAAGAGCCACCGACCATCAAACTGTATTTGAACAACGGCGTCGAACCCTGGACCGACCAGCAGCCGACCTATTGCACTTTGGATTTCGAGTCAGTGGCCAAGGATCTGGTTGCCGCCGGATACACGCGTACCGACAGAATGATTCGACTGAAAGGAAATGAGTGGTGGGGATTCGGCAAGGACAGAAAGGAGTCGCGCACCGGGTTGGGAGCATCGGTGTACGTATATCGAGTTCCTGATGACGAAAGCGGGCACTACTGCATCGGTCTAATCCGCATCAGCGGAGATCATCTTGATGCCTAGAATCCCCAAGAACCTCCAAGAACTGACAGGCTCTCTTCCCGAAAAAGAGCGTGCGGATATCGAGGAAGCGATCGCGACTTCTCCATATCTTCAGCAGATCATGGCCGATGCAATCAACACAGGAACCTTGAAACATATTCAGTTGGGTCAGCCGGGTGCCAACGAGGGCGGCAGTTACCACCGCAGCAGGAAAGCGATCAATATCAGCCCGGACATTTTCGTCCCCGGAGCGTACGACAAGAAGTACCTGCGGATCGACTTCATCACCAGCGTCCTTGGCCACGAAACCGGCCATGCCCTGTACACCCACAAGGCAGACAAGGAACGGTATGCCGCAAGTTATGCGATCACGGAAGGGATTCGCTCCGCAGGACAGGACGGCCAGTTCGACGCGACGGCACTGGTGAACGGCTATATCCGCAGTTCGCGCCGCGACGAGGCGCTTGCCGAAATCCATGGATGGAACGCGCTGGCCAGCAGGATCGAACATCTCGGTGGCAAGCCGCCAAGTCGCGAAGAGATGCTGTCACGCGCAGAAACTTCTACCAGTTGCATACAACGAAACAGTCGTGACGTCCCTAAACTCGCCTCCGGCATCCTCCTCGACGCCGACATGCGCATGTCGGACAGGCGGCTGCCCAAGGCCGGGCCGATCAACCTGGAGCCGGTGGCGCAGTGCCACTTCGACCGGTCCCGCGCTGCGCTGGGCGCGGGCGGCGGCGCGAACTACACCAACTACTACGGTGCCTACCTCATCCAGCAACTGGCCGACGACACCCGCGGCTGGGTGCGACCACCGACGATCCAGCTGGACATGGCCCGGCTCGGGCTGGACAAGGCGCAACTGGAAAGCACCGGCCTGCGCCTGCCGGCCGAAGGCTTCCGCATCGTCGACACCAGCCATGGCCGCTACCGACCCATCGTGCTGCGCAGCGGCGGCAACGGCGTGCAGGGCACGCCCGACGACATCGACATCGCGACCGACCTGCGCGAACCGGCACGGCCCTCACCGCCGCCGATCACCGAACCCGGCCACGCCGCGCATGCGATGTACCTGCACGCGCAGGGCGCGCTGTCGCAGGTCGAAGCCGCACCCGGCATCGCCGGTCTGAGCCTGCACGAGCGACAAACACTGGCTGCCTCCGCCGTGGCCCTGTCGCTCTCCGCGGACGGCTGGCGGTTCAGCCGCATCGATCACGTGGTGCCGGGCAGGATCGACCCGCAGACCGGAAGGCCCGACACGCTGTTCCTCGTCCAGGGCGCACTGGACGACCCCACGCACCGGCGCGTCCCCATCGACATGTCGCAGGCACTGTCGCAATCGATCGAACGATCCTCCGAGGTCTCCCAGGCCGTCCTGCAGACCCGCGAACACGCGCTCGCCCTGGAACGGCAGCGCGCCGAACAGCTCGGCCACGACGGCCCGCAGGGTCCGACGATGCGCCTGCGCGGGCGCGCACTCCCGCAAGGACCGCAGGGCGATCTCGTTGGCGATGCGGGCGGGGGCGACTGAGCGACGGCACCACCTGCCGGCCGCCCCGGCGTCCTGGTCCCAATCGATCTTCGTTGTCGCGCCGATGGACCCGCATGGCAATCATGCGCGGACCGGACCAATCGGGCCATGCAATCGAGACATCGCGATGTTCTTTCAATCGCCGCAGGCTGCGATTCGTCTGGTCATGCCCGTCGACGCATCAGGACAACAGCCAGTGCCGCCCCGTCGTCCAACCCAGGAAGACCCGCGCACCCTCAGGACTCGGTTCGCGCAGAACAAGGCGTTGACCCGAAGCGGCCCTATGCAGTCCGCGTATGACAGGCTCGAAGCGCGACCTGAATGCATCGGTCTGCTTCTGGAAATGCGCCTCGATGGCATCGATGGTCGAATTCCTGAGCGCCTCGTCCATCATCGACAGGAAGAACATCATCTGCCGCCATGCGTAGGCGGTGTTCTTGACCATCACCAATCGCGCATGCCAGTTGTCGATGCGAATCTGCTGTCGCCTGCAGATCCATTCGAAGCACCGGATCGCCATGCCATCGAGGACAGGCGACAATACGGCGCGCAGTTCAAGATCGTCGAACAGCACTGCAAGATTGTGCGTCGTCAGGATCTGGCACTGCTCGAGGATGGTGCCGTTGTTCGCCGGACCCCACCCCCCCAGGGTCGTGCCTGCGCGATGTGCGGCCAATGCCGACAAGGCATCGCCCGCATCGCTTCCCCGATTCCACCAGGATCGACGCCCGGCGGACTTCGGCCTGTCGGGCAGCGACGCAAGGACATCGGTATCGATGTCGTAGTAGCGGGCGTACAGCGTGCCTGCGATGGTCCGGGCGGAACGACGGGCTGCATCGATGAAGGTGTTGGTGAATTCGCCCATGAAAATGTCCGCGGCGATCTCGTCCACGAACGGCAGGTTGAGCCCCGCCGTCTTGCCGAGTGCCCGGAACTCCTTGACCAGCTTGTTGGGCGTGACGGCGTGCGGAAAGGAGACCAGGGCGACGGACGCCGACTCGACCAGCGCCGCACGTGCAGCCTCCACGGTTGCGACACTGGCGACCCGATCGCCCTCCACCGCTGCGACCCAGGGCAGTTCGGTGATGCGCACCTGACTCTGCAGGTTGAGCAGCAGCAACGACCGCCGCCTGCGGAACGCGCGATAGGCGGCGGCGTACAAACGCCGCAATGCGGGATCGGTCAACTCGGCACTGCCGATCTGCGCCGTCAGGGCGGGCAACACGCGAGCGATCGTATCGCTGGACGTGATGATGCCGTGTTCGATCAGCTCGGCGATCGTACCCTGACGGCAGCGATGCAGGCGCGCCAGGATCGGGCCCGGCAAGGACTGGCCGGCTTGAAGGCCGAACACGCCCGCTTCTTCCTGGGTGACCGGCACGGACACATCGGAGAAATCAGCGATGCCTTCTGCCGCAGGCTTCGATGCCAGGCGTGCCGCGACCGCCGACCCCACCTTGCTGTACAAGGGCGCCGCCACATCCTGTCGCTGGCGATCGCGCAGCGCACGATGCCGCTCCGAACCGGGTTCGCCATGTGCCCGGACGAAATCATCGAGGATCGTGCGTATCCGGCGCGCATGTACCGAATCGAGCGATGCGGGATCACGGGCGCACGCCGACAGCATGGCGAACAGCTCGGCCACGCGATCCTTGAAGCGACCCATGGCATCCGGACCCGGCTCCCCGCTGTTGCGGATCCGTTCGGCCAAGGTGCGCGCCGCTGTCGTCCATCCCTCGGGGTAATGACGACATGGCCAGCCGTCCACGCAGGTCTGCAGGAACAGGGCGATCGCTTCGTCGTACAGCGGCAGCCGCACTTCGATCGTGCGCTTCTGCACGGCCACCCTGGGTTGATCGGCGAGATTCGCGAGACGCTCGCGCACCTCGCCCACCGAAAAGACATGCACATCCGCAGTCGCCGATGGTGCCCGCTCTCGCGCCGGAAAGAAGCGCAGCTTGTCGAAGAAGGGGGCGATCGCTTCGATGATGTCCCATGCCTGCTCGGTGCGGCCCTGCCCCAGCAGCCAGGCCACCATCGGCAGCGCTGCCTCCTCGGGCAGATCGATGCGATAGTGACCACAGCACAGCAGCGACTGCAACTGCGCGATGCCCGCGTCGCTCAGGTACCACAGGTTGAGGTCCAGTCGTTCCTGCCCGGCACGCAGGCCAAGCGCCTCGGCAAGCTGTCGTTCGCTCTCGGTCAGCGCACCACCTGCAAGCAGGCGTCCCGTGGCGAAACCGCCGGTGGCGACTTCCAGCGTCGCCCAGGCTGGCACGTCCGCGAATGGCGTGCGCGAACCATAATCGGCCGTGCCGTTGGCCATGTGCTCGAACACCTGCACCCAGCGCGCGACCCGTGCCTCCGCGCGCGAACGCACGTTGGGGTCGGGATGATGTCGTTCTGCGTCCAGCGCTTTCGACAGCTGGAAGTGCGCATACGTGGATCCGAAGGCTTCGCCTGAATATCCGCTTCGATCGAAAGGCATGCGTGGTATCACTGTCGCGATGATGTGGGTCCGGAGGCTGGGATCGAACCAGCGCCCTCTCGGTTACGAGCCGAGCGTTCTGCCTCTGAACTACTCCGGAACATGCGCGGACTGTGGCATGACCGAAAGACCGGTGCAATATGGAAAGTACGCACGATTCGACTGTGTGGGTCCACATCCAGTCGTTCACCGATCGAACGATCGTTGCGTCGACGGCGCCGCCTGCAACCCTCCGTTCGCGCCGCCGCGGTATTCAACGGTGCGTCTTCCTGCGCGCGTTGAAGCGCTTCGCCTTCGCCGTATTGCCGCAGACCGCCATGTCGCACCAGCGGCGGCGCCCGGCCTTCGAGGTGTCGATGAACCACCAGGCGCAGTCCGCACCTGCACACATGCGCAGCCGGTCCGACCGCCGATGGAACATCCCGTGCACGGCCGCCGAAGCGATGACCCAGGCGACCAGGTCGAAGTCGACGGCCGCCGGATCGAGTCGCAGATCCACGCCGCCATCGTCGTCCATGGCGATCACGTAGGCCACGTGGCTGGCGCGCCACTCGCGCTGGATCGTGGCGAGCGACGTCGTCGCGGGCGCGCGCGCCTGCGAGGATGCGGACAACACATCGAACAAGGCCTCGCGCAGCGCCTTCGCGCGCGCCAGCGCGGCGGCGGCATCGCGCGGCTCGCGCTGCGCACGGTCGCGCACGGCCGCCAGCGTGTGCGAAGGCAAGGCGCCGGCCTTCTCCGCCCAGTCGAGCAGGGCGGGATAGTCGACGATCCAGTCGCGCGGCGTGCCGTTGCGGCCGGTCACGGTGTTGACGAAATCCAGGACCGGATCGCCGCCGACGAAATCCTGCGGGCCGAAGACGTGGGGTTCGAGGACGGGGGTGGCGACCATGCAGGGATTGACGCGTCGTATAACCTGTGAAAACGTTAACACAGGTTAATGATCGAGGCGACGACATGGCACGTCACGGCGGTTTCAGCAGGCAAGCCCTTCGCTGGTGCGTCAGCGCGGCCGTCGCGCTCGGCACGGCCGCCGCATGCGCGGCACCCGCCGATCGCCCCGCCCACTGGACGCCCGATGCGGTGTCGACATCCGACTACGAGTCCAGCCCGAGCTTCTCGCCGGATGGCCAGCGGCTGCTCTACCTGTCCGCCGATCCAGCCTTCTCGCGCTGGCGCCTGCTGGAAACGCGCTGCACGCCCGGCGGCTGGTCCACGCCCGCGCCGCCGGCCTTCGCGATGGCCGCGCCCGTGATGGAGGCCGACCCGGCCTTCACGCCCGACGGCGCAGGCGCGTACTTCATCTCGACGCGCCACGATCCGAAGCACGAGGACTTCGACATCTACTTCGTCGCGCGCGACGGGGACGGCTGGGGCACACCCGAACGCCTGCCGCGCCCCGTCAACTCCGACGCCAGCGAACTGCTGCCGCGCGTGGATGGCGCCGGCCGTCTGTATTTCGGATCGAGCCGCGCCGGCGGCCAGGGGCAGGGAGACCTCTACGTCGCCGAGCGCGCGCCTTCCGGCGACTGGACCGTCCGCAACCTCGGGCCGCCGGTCAGCACGGCCGCCAACGAGTACGAAGCGGAGGTGTCGCAGGACGGTCGCACGCTGGTCGTGGTCGCCGATCGCGGCGACCGCTCGCACCTCTACCTCTACCGCCTCGAAGCGGCGGGATGGCGCGAAACCGGCCGCATCGCCGCGCGCGACGATGTTTTCCAGGTCGGCCCGCTGCTGTCGCCGCGCGGCGAACGACTGCTCTTCGCCCAGGCCGACGATGCGCGCTCCGGCGAATGGTTCCTCGTCGACCTGGTGCCGGGCAGCACCGAAGCCTGGCCGCCGGCATGCTGAGCCGCCGCGCGCTGCTGCAGGGCGCGGCGGCCGCATCGGTGGCGTGCACGCCGCACGACGCGGGCGCAGCCAGCCGAGCGATCGCGCCCCAGCCGATGTCCTACGCGCAGGCCTGGCTGATCGAATCTCCGCGCCGCCTGCTGTTCGTCAGCGGCCAGGTGCCGGTCGACGACGATGGCCACGTGCCCGCCGCGTTCGGCGACCAGTGCCGGCTCGTCTGGACGCGCATCGAGGCTCAACTGCAGACGGCGGGCATGACGCTGCGCGATATCCTCAAGATCACCACCTATCTCGCGGACCGCCGCGACCGCGGCGAGAACACGCAGATCCGCCACGCCGTGCTCGGATCGCACGCACCCGCGATCACCGTCGTCATCGCCGACATCTTCGATGAGGCCTGGTTGCTCGAGATCGAAGTGATCGCCGGGCAGTGACGCGCGGGAACCAGGGTCCGGAACCCGGGCGCGGGAACCACCCGCGCCCGGTGAAACATCAGCCACGACCCGCGATGTTTACAGCCAGAGATTCATGGCGTGGTTCGCGACCGGGTTGATCGACACCGAGCCGCCCCAGTAGGTGCAGCCGTTGTTGCTGCCGACGTGCTGCAGGCCCACCGGCACGGCCCACACCGGGTCGAGGTTGCGGCAGAACACTTCGACCTTGGCGGTGCCCAGCGCCGACACCAGCTGCGTGCGGAAGCTGGCGTTGCCCACGCGCGCCGGGTTGTAGGCTTCCAGGTTCGGCCGCTTGCTGCGGATGGTGAACGCATAGGCTTCGGCCATGCCGCCGCCCAGGCTGTGCCCGGTCACCCGGTAGGTGTTGTTGCAGGCCACCGCATTCACCGCCGAACGGTAGTTGCTGAGCCGGCTGGCGTAGCCCGAACCGATCCTCGCCGCGTTCGACGACGACTCGCCGGGCACAGCGACCGAGCCGCCGAACTGGTTCTCGATGTTGTTGAGCCAGTCGCCCGCGGTCGAGCTGCCGCGCCAGGAGACGATGCAGTCGGTGGTGCCGTTGCTGGTGCTGCGCCACACCTTCACCACATCGCGATTCAGCGCCACCGTGTAGCTGCGCGTGCCGAGCGTGCGGTTGCTCGCGGTCGCCTGGTAGGCATTGTTGGCGAACCAGGCGTAATTGCTGCCCGGGGCGATGGCGCGGGTCGAGAAAGCGCTGCGCATCAGCGCCTTCGCTTCCGTGGTCTGCAGGTAATCGACGCCCACCTCGACCGCAGCCTCGGTCGGCGTCAGGTCGGTGACCAGCGTGCGCCCCTTGTCGGCCGCGATGCGCACCGCGACGTTCTGCAGGCCCCGGGTATCGACGCCCGGATAGTGCGCCGCGAGGAAAGCATGCAGGCGCGGCACGTTCCAGGTGCCGCTCTCGGCCATCACCACCCAGCCCAGATCGCGGGCGAGATCGAGGATGGCCTGCGTCTGCTTGCGGCCCAGATCGAGGCTGTCCACGTCGATGTAGACGATCGCATCGGTGGTGCCCATCGGCAGCCGCGACAGGCTGACGCGCCGGGTCTTGCCATCGAACATCTCGAAACCGACATCGCCGATGGTCGAGGTCAGCTGCACGACCGGGGTGCGGTCGTCGCCGACGACCGGCTTGGCGGGCTTCGCCCCGGGGCGGGCCGCCTGGAGCGCCGACGCACCGCTGCCGGCCATTGCGATCGTGCTCACGGCGATGCCCGCCGCCAGGAGGCCGACTCTCATTGAATTGCGTTGATTCTTCATGCTTGTCCTTAAACTTGAGTAGATGGTGTTGTCCGTTCCACTGCGGATGCCGGCGACGCACACGCATCGCCGACATGCCTGCGGCAGCCGATCATCGCCGGACTGCCGGCCGACCTTGATTGCAAAGTCGTTTCCCCGAACGGCCGCACACGCGACCGCGTCGACATCGGCGCACCCGTGCCGCATCCGGCACGCCGATGGTTCCCCCGCGGCAAGGCCGGGAATCGCCTGGCCGCTCGAGCGAGTCTAGCCGCTAGCTGCGGCGCACAATCGGTCGATCAACCCGCAACTTCGCGCCTCAGGCAGGTCATGAAATCGATTTCATGACGGAGCGAAGGCCGCTTTCGCCACGGTCTCGGCAACGTCCACGGGTTTACCGATTGCCGCTGGAGGTCTCTGCGCCCCATCCGGGCCAAGCAAGCGACATCCGGGCGCGGCATGACCCGCGCCCGGTGAAGCACCACGCAACGTCGCATCGGGTGCCGATGCATCGCACCGGCTTTTCGCACCGACACGGCACAAGCTCCGACACAAGCCACGATCCAGGCATCGTGCCCACCTGCAGGGAGACCCGCATCCGGCATTCGCGTCGATCGTGGACAGCGATCGATCGGGTCCTTCGCTCGTCAATCCGAATGCTGCGGACCGAGCTCGGCCACGATCTGCGCACCGGACAGGCGAACGACGACCTGCTCGGTGCCGGGCGCTTCCATGCGGATCCACGGCACGGTCGCTGCCGCGAGTTTCACGCGACCGCCTGCATCCGTCCGGAGCTGTTCCGGGGGCAGGCTGCCGATCGGTCCGATGACCTGGACCGGTGCATTGGACAGCGCCCTGCCCGCCTGCAGCACCGTCACGGTGACGTCGGACGCGCGCGGGCGAGTGAACTCGACGGATTGCCGTGCGTCTGCCTTCACGTCGGCGGCCGACGATTCGAGCGCACGCCACGGCGACAGGACCGAGGCGATGCGGTACGTCCCGGGTTCGGCGATCGATACCGCGAGTCCGTCGGGCGTCGGGATGAAGTGATCTGCGGCCGTGTCCGTCCAGCGGCCATCGCGCAGGCGCTGCAGGACATGGATGGGATACGGAGAGTGCCCGGACGGGCGAAGGTTCGATGCATCGTCCGGCAAGCGCGCCACCAGCCATCGCAACGGCGCCAGTTCCACTCGGTGGCGCACGCTCCTGCCATCGGCAACGGCAGCGTCGAGTGCCTGCGGCGTGACCTGCAGCGGCATGCGTTCCGGCCACTCCGGCAGGCCGCTGCCGGGTGCGGTCGCATGCAGGCTGAACTGGTGCTCCTGCTGCCGGTCCAGTCCGGCGAACACGACGCGGCCACGTGCATCGCTCGTCCTGCGCAGCTGCGCGCGACCGCTCAGCCAGTCCACCTGCAGACCCGGGACCGGCCTGCCATCGCCTTTCCGGACGAATTCGAGTTCGAGATCGACGGAGACGGCACGCGCCACGGCCTGCCGCGCCGGATCGAAGCGGATGTCCGTGATGCGCCCGGGCTGCAGCACCACCTGCCTGCGCTCCGCTTCCACGCCAGCGACCACGAGGATGATGTCGACGGGACCCGGTGCGAATGGCGCGAGCGACTGGCGATCCGCAACGGGGAAGGGCCGCTCGCTGAACGCCTCGAGCAATTCCGGGGCGAACGATTGCTGGAGCCTCTGCCAGACGGCGGGCGATGTCGATGCCGCCGTCCTCCGCAACAGGATGCCGGTGTCGTTCACGGAGACATGCGCGCGCATTCCCGCACCGATGATCGGCGCGACGGTCGCCGGCACGGTGCCTGCCGTGAAGTCGGCCACATAGAACTGAAGCGGGTCTTCGCCGCGCGCCTGCAATGCGTAGCGATCCGCCCGGGGCAAGCGCACCGGTCCAACCTTCACGCTGCCGTCGGCCTGCAGGCGCGCGGGCGCGGCGATCCAGCGCGTCGGAATGGCCAGGTCGCTGTAGCGCAAAGCGTCCGCCGATGGCCCCGCGTCCCGATCGGACATCGCCCGCGCGGCCTGATCGGGCGGCACGTCGCCCAGACCGATGCGCACCGACGCCGGGACGGCAGGCGCCTGGCCAGCGGGCAACAGCACGAGCTCAACGAGCACGGCCGCAGACGCGGCGGCCGAAGTTACGGATGGTGCGGCCGGCGGCGCGTCCCCTGTCCGCAGCGCATCGGCCCGCTCGTGGGACCGGATGCTCCACCCGAGCAGGACGAGCATCGCGATGCCCGCCCCGGCCACGCCCCAGGCGCGCTTCATCAATCGGTGTCGGCGCTGGAATACAGCTGCAGGTAGATCGGCGCATGGTCCGAAAGCTCGCGGAACACGCACAGGTTGGAGATGTAGTCGCGGCCCGAGGCCGAATACTCGGACACGTAGGACGGCTGGAACCAGAAATGGTCGTAGCGGTTCGCATAACCGCAACTGGCGTTGATCGAGGTCAGCTCGTTCACCTTGTAGCCGACCGCAGGCGACAGCCCGGTCAGCGTGGACCACCACGGCGAGGTCGCATCGCGGTTGTGGTCGCCGACGAGGATCACGTCCTGATCGCTGCTGCTGCCGTTCTGGATCGAACTGAAGACCGTCGCGATGCGCTGGATCTCGGCCTGCCGCTGCGCCGTCTCGCCGAACACCGTATGCCAGTTGATGAAGGTGTAATCCGCACCGGTCTGCAGGTGGCGCAGCTTCACGATCTGTGGCTCGCGCTCGAAATGATCGCCGGTGTCGTTCCAGACGTACTCGGACAGGATCTGCACGCGATCCGGCCGGAAGAAGACCGCGTAGCGCTCCTTGTAGCTGCTGCGCCCGATGGCCGCGGTCACCCGATAGTTCCAGGTCACGCCGCTGCGCGCGGTCAGCGCCGAGGCGATGCTCGCCGCAGACTCGGCGTACATGATTTCCTGCGCGAACAGCACGTCGACCCCGTTGGGGGCCGTCGCGGTGTTGCCGAACTGGTTCCATGCCTGCGCCGCATAACCCGCCCAGTCGGTCTGCCCGCTCCAGCCGGCATGCAGCGTGTTCCACGACATCACCCGCAGATAGGAACCCGCGGCCGCCCCCCCTGCGAACATCGCAAGCACGACGCCGAACAACACGGTCTGCCACGTCTTCATTGTCCCCTCCCTGGCCCGAAACAGGCTGCGCGAGCCTATGGCTTGCGCATGACCGGGGAATGACGCGGGCATGACGACCCGCGTCGGGACACTGGCCCACACGCCGCCACGCATCACCGGCATCGCGATGCCTTCAAAGCGATGGGCCCGGGCATCGCCTCGCGAACCCGGGCGCGGGGACGACCCGCGCCCGGTGCAGCATCGCGCGACTGCGCCTATAGGGTGCCGATTCATCGCACCGGCTTTTCGTCACGGTGACCATCAAAGCAGAGTGCCGGTGCACACCATCACGAACCCGGGCGCGGAAGACCCGCGCCCGGTGCGGCATCGCGCGGCTGTGCCTATAGGGTGCCGATTCATCGCACCGGTTTTTCGTCACGGCGACCATCAAAGCAGAGTGCCTATGCCCACCATCACGAATCCGGGCGCGGGGACGACCCGCGCCCGGCGAAGCATCACACGGCGGCATCCTCCACCGGCACCAGCCGGTTGTCCTCGTCGTAGCGCAGGCCGCAGACCATCGCGGCCATGCCGCGCAGGGCGGCCTGCGGGCTGGCGCCGCTGGCTTCGCACAGGGCGATGAACTGGGGCGGGACTTCGACCAGTTGCGTCAGCTGCAGCGCATGCCGTGATTCCAAACTGATACCGATCTGATACCGGATATTCTCAGCGCATGAGAATCAGGAGTGATCGAATTTTCTTGCGCAATTCCGCGCACCCGGTGAAAAACCATGAGCAAATACTACGTAAATCGTACGGCGCAAGCGAACGGAGACCATGAAGTCCATGCCGCCGGATGCTATTGGCTCGCACGCGCCAATTCGACCATGGATCTCGGTGAACATTCGAGTTGTCACACCGCAGTCGCCCAAGCAAAGCGCACCTACCCAACAGCGAATGGATGCGCAACCTGTTCGCCCGCGTGCCACACAAGCTGAAGTCCATTTCCGTGTCTTGGGCCACATCGGATGTGGCCTTCCACTTCGATCATATTCAAGAAGGCGCAGGCAATGCCCGCGCCCGGTAAAGCATCACGCAGCGGAGCCATCCAGCGGCAGCAGCCGGTTGTTCTCGTCGTAGCGCAGGCCGCAGACCATCGCGGCCATGCCGCGCAGCGCCGCCTGCGGGCTGGCGTCGCTGGCTTCGCACAGGGCGATGAACTGGGGCGGGACTTCGACCAGCAGGACATTGGACGGCTGGAACTGCGACTTCGGCTTGGACATGACGGACCTCCGTTTCGCCCGACAGCCACTGTGGCCGCCGTTGGCGATTCGGAATCGCATCGCGCGCAGGCGCGTCAAGGTTTGCGCAGCAACTCGCCTCGACCTTGACGCGCCGAGCACGGTGCGAGGATGGGACGGCAACGGTGGGCACATCTCATCCTGTCCGCGCTGGCCTTTGATTTTGTATGGCGCACAGCTCGAAGCTGTCATGCGCCGGCCAGCATCAACGCTGATTCCGAAAGAATGGGATGACGCTCCACTTATGTACCCTACAACAGCCAATCCGCCATACGGCCTTTAAGACGTGCTTGCATGCCCTCGTCAGCGTCCGCAATCGGCCAAAAGCGGACATTCACTACCTGCTCGAATCTCGATCTTCGCGTTCAACTGCCGATCTATTTAGGACGGGTTCAAGCGTTGCACTGCGCATCACACTGCCGATGTTCGCTGCGTTCTGGCTCAGGCCATAGGCAACGGAGAGACGGTCGAAGCCGGACTCCAGTTTTCCGACGATATCGCGCGGCTTGACCAGCTCCGAAATCTGGAACCTGATGCCGATAAGAGTTGCTGCTTCCCTGGCTATGCGTTCAAAACGCTTCTGCAGCGAGGAAATGCGACTGCCACCACCGCACAGGAACAGGCGAACGCTCTCCGACCGCTGGAATGCCGGGGAAGTCGGATACGTCAACTTCGCCCTACAGGTGGCCAGATTGAACACCTCGGCCACCGAACTCAGATACAGGGATCGCCTGTTGCATACATCATTAGGCGGACAATCGAGCTTTCGTCCGACCTCTTCGTCTGATAGGGAGGACTCACCATCCCTCCAGGTGGTGGCGTTTTTCGCGCCGGACAGAGCAGCGATGAGGTAATGCGCACCAAGCCTGTCCACCTCAGACGCGAAGATAGGCAACAACGCTTCGCCCTCTTTCATGAACACGTTGAAGTAGGCAACGTCCAGCGTTCCCGCTCCGATATCGACAAGCGCATGCAGATCCTCCCCTCGCTCCGGCGACAGAAGATAGGAGTACAACTGGCACGCGAACTCGGGGAATACGTCCACGGCGGGCCTATCGACCTGGTCCGTCATCCGCAACGCCCCAAACGCCGCGGTTCTCGTCACCGGACCAGGCATGCAGGCTAGGACTCTTGCGGCCTGCGCGACCGTCTTGAACGTCTCCGTGGTGGCGTCGCTATCCCACGACTTTGTCGGAAGGCCGACATGTAGTCGCCATCTCACGTCTTCGACATCGCGGTTGCTCCGTCGCAGCCATCCATCCACATAACGGAACGCCAAAGCGATGAAGATCACTGCGTCCGCCATGCGCTCGTCGACACTCACCTCATCGGAAGACAGCAGCTGAAGCTTGATGCCTTCACGGACGGACCAGCCCGACACCTCGTGTGCGCCCAACACGCAGCGCCCATCCGGTGCCTCGCTGAAGACCGATGCCAAGAGATGGTGGTCTTCACCCTCGACCGCATCGGACCAGTCGACGGCGTAGTGGCGGCCGGACCAGCGCACCACGGCCTTGGTGAACGCGGTGCCGAAGTCCAGCCCGAGGATGGCAAGCCTGCCGTCCTGGGCCTCGACTACCGGAGCCAGCCCGGCGACGCCGTGCGGGCGTGAAATCCCAGCGGCAATCCGAAGATCGCCCACATTAGCCGAGGCCTCGAGCAGGCGCTGTCGCACGGGCGGCTTTGTGATGGATGCCGGGTCTGGCGGCGGAATGCGCGGCGGCGCCGGAGTGACGACTCGTGGCGTGGAAACAGGCACGTCCGGCTTCTTGTCGTGTGGAGACACGCCCGGCTTCTTCTGACGCTTCTCGTAGCCGGTCGAGGTGCCTTTCGTGACTTTTACCTCGCCACCGCCGCGTTTCCAGCTGCGAAAGGTCTGCTTGTCGTTTCGATTCCCGCGATCCGAGATCGCGCCACGCCCGGACCCGGCGGCCGCCACCGGCACCTCAGACCGGGATGCCTTCCACTGCGCCATGAAGTCCGATGCGGCATCCCCCAGCGTCGACTTCGATTTCCCCTTCCCCCTATCCACCCGGTCAGCCCCTGATCCTGACGAATCCTGAAATCAATCCACTGCGTGTCACACTGGGTTGCTCTCGCTGATCCAGGCCGGCAACCGCCACATCATGCTTCTGGCGCAAGTCGCGGATCTGCCCCTCCGCCATACGCCGGTAGTTGGCGCGATGCGATTCGGCCACCCGCTGCATCGCCAGATCGAGCTTGCCGATACGGCGCTCCAGGTTGCGCGCCAGGCTTTGGCGCTGGATGCGGATGCGGTCGGCGTTCTCGGCCTGGAAAGCTCGCCTCGCTTCGCGGAACTGGCGCAGCAATGCCGCCTTCGTGCCTTCCAGCAACTCGGCGGCAGCGGCTTTGTCAGGCAGGCACGGCCCGATGTCCACCCAGTCCCGGGTTTGTGCGCGCAATGCATTGACCAGGTCGAAGCCGCCTTCCCCACTGATCGGTTCGCCTCCGCGCACAGGCAGGAAGCATGCGCGAATGGTCTCCTCGCGCCGCGCACCTTCGAACTGCCAGATCTCTGCCGCAAAGGCGTAGTCCCCCGGTGAGATGTCCAGCCCGAGTTGCGCCAGCTCCACCTCGGCGGCTACCACCAGGTCGCGATGCTGGCTGCGGCTCTCATAGTCGGCGATCATGCGCACCAGTGGATGGTACTGATTGATCAGCTCGTACTTGGGCGGATGCTCGCCACGATTGACGTGGTTGCGGATTACCACCTCGCAGTCTCCGCCGCCTTCCAGCTTCGAGCGAGGCAGCTGGCGGCTTTCGCGGAAGCGGATCAGTTTCGCGGTGGCGTCTGCGCCCAGGCGTATGCTGCCGGTGGCGCCACCGGGATCCATCCGCATCGCGTAGCCGGGCGCGTTCTCCTCTAGATACTCGCGGATATGCAGCTGCAAGTCCTGGTCGGTGATGCGCCGCTGGGTGTCGTGCGCGTGCGAAACCTTGTTGCGCACGAACTCGCCCAGGCCCACGAAATCGGCCTCGTGCTCCTGTATTTCGGCCATGTTGCGGCGGTTCTGCTCCATCACCGCGCGCGCCTGGTCGATGCGCCGCTCCTGCTGCTCCGGCGTCAGATGTCCGCTCAGCAGGTCGCGGGTCAACAGACTGATACCGTCCTGCAACACGTCTTCCGTGCAACCCAAGGCATCTTCGAAAAGCTTCAGCTTCTCGAACAGGCGGGTCAGGATGCGGTCGTCGATCGTATCCCGGTAGACTAGGTTGGCGATCGAGATGGCCTGCGCCTGCTGGCCGATACGGTCGATGCGGCCGATGCGCTGCTCCACCCGCATCGGGTTCCAGGGCAGATCGTAATTGACCAGGAAGCGCATGAACTGCAAGTCCACACCTTCCGCCGCCACTTCCGATGCCAACAGCACCTTGTAGTGATCGGACTGCTGGAACTCGTCGATGCGGGCCTGCTTGTCGTCGCCTCCCATTACGACCAGAACCGGGATGCCCACCGACTCCAGCCGCTCCTTCAGGTAGCCGAGCGTGTCTCGGAAGTAGCTGAAGACGATGACCCTCTCTTGGGGATAGTCGCGAGCGTATTCTTTCAGCAGCGCCTCGAGCTGTTCGTACTTGGAGTCATGGGCACGCAATGCCTTCAGGTCGACATGGCCCGCCAGCGCACGCGCAACATGTCCCGACACTGAGGTCAGCTCACTGGGCTCGATATCCTCGCCGAAGGCGTCGTAAGCGAAAGCCTCGGCCTCTTCCTCGCTCCATTCGCCGGCACGCCCCAGCCAGCGCGATGCCGCCGCGAA
Organism: Lysobacter sp.; assembly: GCA_019634715.1. GTDB lineage: Bacteria > Pseudomonadota > Gammaproteobacteria > Xanthomonadales > Xanthomonadaceae > Lysobacter_I. The sequence goes on along the minus strand of JAHCAU010000008.1, from coordinate 18,924 downwards.
CATGCAACTGGACATCTGCCGCTGCGGCGTGGCCAGCAGGAAGCCCTGTATCCCGCCATTGTACAGGCCGTAGGAGATCACCGCCTCGGTCACCCGCTGGTAGAAGTCTTGCTCGACAGTGGTCATCGGCACCGGGAAGTTCCGCACCAGACGTTCCACACGGTTCTCGAGCACCTCGCGCTTGCGCGAGCGGACGATCACCTGCCCCAGCAGATTGACGCGCTCTAGGCGATGGTTCATCGCCACGCGCTCCTCCGGCGCCATCACCTCGGCATCGTCACGTTCGCCCAGGCTCTCCTTGAGCAGCTTCAGGCTTTCGCTGTTGCGGAACAGCCAATGCAGCTCGGCCTCATCCAGCGCTTCGCGCACCATGCCAATGCTGGCCTCCGGCCGCTTGAGCTGGTTGGCCAGGCGCACCAGCGGCCGGTTGGCGCCGAGCACGTTCTCGAATTCGCCCTCGAAGCGGAATTGGTCCGGATCCACCAGCGACACCAGATTGAACAGATCGGTGCTGCGGTTGTTGACTGGCGTGGCCGAGAGCAGGACGAAGTACTCGGCCACCGGACGCAGCAGCTGGCCGAGAAAGGCCGAAGAGGTCTGGTGATTGCGCAGGTAGTGCGCTTCGTCGATCACCACCAGGTCGAACAGGGTCTGGCCTTGCGCGTCATTGAGGTGGCGCGCCAAGCGTACGACGGCCGACTTGGTGTTCGCATCGTCATCGGTGGCGTCGGTCGGCGGACGGATGCCCTGCAGGCTGCAGATGATGGCCGGCACCTTGGGTGCGGCCTCGCCTTGCTGCAAGTGTTGCAACAGCTCGCGGGCATTCATCACCTGGGCGGTGGTGCCGAAGCGGCGATACAGCTCCTGCTTCCACTTGTCGCACAGCACGGCCGGGCAAACCACCAACAGACGGGTGGCATGGGTGCGGAAGCGCAGCTCGGTCCAGATCAGCCCGGCCTCGATGGTCTTGCCCAGACCGACTTCGTCCGCGATCAGCACCCCCTTGGAAGGCGAATCCAGCAGCGCAAGCAGTGGCTTGAACTGGTGCGGCATGAACTGGGTATCGGTGGTATCCAAGCTGTAGATCATTTCCGACAGCTGGCCGGCCAACTGGACCGAGGTCAGCCGCTTGCGCAGGTGTGCGGCGCTGGCGAACTTGCCGGCCAGCACCTGTTCGCGGTCGTCGAGCTCGGTGTCGGCCGGCTCCAAGTCCTCGGCCATCTCGAAGCGTGGCTGCTGGCCCGGGAAGCGGACCTGCACCATCAGGCCGTCGCCGTCGTCACGGGCGCGACCGGTGGATTCACCGACCAGACCGGCGTCATGGCGTGATCGAACTCTGGTGCCCTTCTGCGATAGGCTGCTTTCGAAATCGTCCACAGATACCTCAACTGGATTGATAGCAGAAATTCACATCCAATCTTGTCTCGTCTGTCGAGAAAGCTGGACTGTAGGGAACAATGCGGCGAATGTCCGCTGTGGGTCGATTGCAGCCCCTCAACACGTCCAATAAACTCGCTTCCGCAAATCCACCACCTCCGGCCCATCACTACACCCACCCACCTCTTCCGCCGCGCGATCCACCGGGTTCTGGCCGAGAATCCACTGCTTCGACGCGGCATGCCACATCAGCTCACCCTCGGCGATGATGCCGAGCGGGAACACGGAAGACGGCTTGCGATTGACCAGCACGATGCGCGTACCGCTGACGCGCGCGAACAGCGGGTGCGCGGGGAGGTTCGGGTGTTCGGCGGAGCGATGCCGGAAGGCATGTTCGCCATCGCGGATGGGCAGGCGCTCGGCGGCGCCGACCACGAGCGGCAGCAGGCAAAGCAACGTGAGCGTGCGCGATCCCGTCATGCGAAGGCGGTGACATCCCCTGTGTTGCACACAGCCTAGCGCAGCCGCGCGCGGCGGGCAGTACCGCTCGGCGGGACACGCTGCGGCCGGCGTACGAACTGATGCCGAACTGATACCGGCGGCCGCAAATCCCCCCCGCCGCGCTGCGCGCGTCGGCCCCCCTTTTGCAAAGGGGGCGAGAGGCGCGACGGCGGGCGATGCCGCCCGTCGACCTCAACGCGTTCGCGGTCCCGGCGCGTCCGGCCCATCCATCCCCGGCGTCGGCGGCGTCAGCTTGGGGATTTGCTCCAGCGCCTGCTGCTGGTTGATGGCGGCCACGGCGTCGCTGCTGTGCGACAGCGGCCTGCCGACCAGTTGGCCGACCTCGCCGATGGCGGTCCTTGCCCATGGCGCGGACAGGTCGGCGGTATCGGTCATCGCGACGCGACTGCCCTCCGCCATGAACGTGGCGGCACCGATGGTCTGCAGCCCGCGTGCGCGGGCCTGCTCGACCAGTCCGCCCGCCAACTGCCGACTGATCTCGTCGGGTTCGCGGCCGAGCGCCCTGTCGCGCTCGTGCACGACACGCAGCAGCGTGGCGTACATCGCGTGGTTCGCATGCGCGGGGTCGTCGAGTTGCAGGGCGCCGGTACGCTCGGGCCTCGCTGCATCCTGCACCGGCCGGTCCTGCTCGCCTGCCCGTCCGTTGCCGCCTGGCGCCACCGGCACGTGCTGGTGGTCGTGCTGCGCGTTGACGCTGCCATCCTGGGTGTGATGGAAGCGGCCCTGCGCCGTCGGCGTCTGGCTGGTGTCGTAATACGGCTGCGGCGTCGCCTTGTCGATCAGGATATTGATGCCTTCCTGTTCCATCAGGTGTTCCTTCAACCCGATGCTGGCCATATCGATCGTCAACTTGTGGACGACGCCGGGATGCTGCTGCGCATGCAGCCGTTCGACGTGGATGATGGTCTCGATGGCACCGGTGCCGTAGTAGTTCGTGTAGTCGACCTTGCCGCTCTCGCCGAGTCGAACCGGGCGCTGGGCCTGCGGGGCGCTGGCATCCGGTCGATTGAAGTAGTGCAGGCCCATCGCGGTGATATTGGCCGGGGACTGCGAGAGCGTGTTGTCGGGGTTGAAGGTCAGCCCGGGGCGGGGGACCGTCGTATTGGTCGCAGCGTCCAGCTCCACGAAATCCGCCGTCCGCTCCGATGCACTGGTATTCACGCGCATATCGTCGAGGGAGAAGTTCGGATTGGTCTGCTGTTTTCTGCTCAGCAACGCGTTCCAACCGGCGATCTCGGCTTTCGCTTCATCGTCACGCCCCGCCTGGATGTAGTCGCGAATCGTTGCCGTGTAGTCGTGGACAACCGGTGCGCTGCTTGCGATCTGGCCGACCTGCTGGGCGAATGCGATGCTCGCCTGCGTCTTCGCGTGATGGTTGAAACCATGCTGGATTTCGTGCCCGATCACGAACGTCAAGTCGTCCGCGTTGAAGCGGCCCTGTGGGTTGGTCGGGGTGTTCGTCTGCAGGTTGAGCGGCGGCAAGTTCATCGAATGCGTGCGGCCGCTGTAGGTGCCGCCCGCCTGCATGCTCGCGGAAAGAAAGCCGAAGTTCTCCAGCAGCATGGCCGGTGGGCTGGCACCCGGATCTCGCGTGGTCGCGGCCTTCTTGATCTGCTCGGCAAGCACAGGGGAGCCGTTGATCGTGTTCTGCAGGTTGTCGAGCATGTCCTGGCTGACCGGATGCGACGCCTGCGTGGCGACACCCGGCTGCGGCGGATCGAGGTAGGTGCTGTTGCCGAACCGGATCGCCATTTCCTGGACTTGCATCGCCGCCTTCAGGTCGGCACTCGGTGTTGTTCCTGTGGGTTGGAAAGCAGAGGGCGGCAATGACACCACACCGCTTTGAATGTCGTAATGACCCACCGAGTTCGGCGCCGCATTGCCCGCAGCAGGGAACGCAAATCCACGCAGTTGGCCGGCTTGGGCGACTTGATTGAGTTGCCCAAGCAGATGGGAATCGGCCGTGACGGCCGAGCGCAGCTGCGCCTGTTGATCGGAGGAAACCCCGGGCTGCTGCCCGAACTGTACGAGCGCGGCTTCGAGCTGCGCATTCGGCTGCGGCTGGGCCATGGGCTGCAATCCTTAGCGAGTGGTCAACAATCCGATGCGACGCACGCAGGTCGGGTAGACCTTGCCATCGGAAAAGCGCTTCACCTCGGGCTGAATGCTCACGAAGAAGCCATCCTTCTGGTAATCCACGCCGATCAGCCGCCCGACTTCGCCATCGATCTGGTCGTACTGGAAGACATCGCGATAGCCCATGGCCTTCAGGGCATTGTGGTAGTCCTCGAACGTGAGACCGCAGATCGAGGACATGTCCGCGAATCGGTCGGACTGGTCGATGAATTCGAGATTGAGGGAGATGCTGTTCCCCGGTGGCGTTTCAGGCCGCAGGGAGATCACGTAGAGCCAGCCACCGCCGAGCGCTTGCGTGTGGAACGGCCCATTCGGGCTGTCTTTCAGGGCGAGGCCCATGGCAGCCTGAACATGTTCGGCCGTGAGGTCCGACCTCGACTTCACGCCTTCAAGCAGCTTGAGGAACCGTCTTCCGACTTCCTCCGCCGTCAGTGTCGGATTGATGGCCGGCTCGGCATTGGAAGTGGTCATGACGGATTCCTTCACTGGCTTGGTATGTGGCGCGTGTGCGCAGGCGGACAGGCTGAGGGCGAGGATCAGGAGCCCGCCCCATCGCATGGGCCATGGGGCGGATGGACCTGTCAGTGATCGTGTGCGCCCTGCGAGCGCCTGGCCTGCGGCAGTGGGAGTACGACGCATTGCGCGATCCTTGGCTTCGTGGGCGAATCGGCGCGTTCAGGATGAGAGAACGCACCGGCGCGGCCATTCTAGCGGCGCGGCACCGGTTCGACCGGCCGCGTGGCGCAAGCCATTCGCCGATGCGCCCATACGCATCCGTGCGGGTTCATTTCCCGGATGATGCGGCGGGCTTCTCGTACACCGCATGCTCCAACTGCATCCAGTTCGCATCGGCCTTGCGGATGAAGCCCGGGCGATCCTGGTTCCACGTGCTCTGCACGGGCTTGCTGTAGTTGAGGTAAAGACGGCCGTCGACGATGGTGAAGGCGTCGGGGTCGGTGCCGACCTTGTAACCCTGCGCGGTGCCGTAGGCGCAGAAGCCGCCGTAGCGCGGGGCGTAACGCTCGGGGTCGGCGGCGAAGCGGTCGCGGTTGGCGACGCTGGCGAAGCGCCAGGTGGCGCCGTTCCATGCGTGGGTGATGTCGGCATTGCCGCGCACCGCCTTCGACTCGGTGTGGTACGCCACCGGGTCGTAGCCGCGAATCGCGCCGTCGGCGGTGGCGAACACTTCATCGGCGGCGTTGGCGGTACTGCAGCCGGCCAGCGGCGCGAGCGCGGCGACGGCCATGAGCAGGGACAGCATGAGGGTGCGCAACATCGGGGGCTCCTGTCGGTGGGTGTGATGACAGGAGGCGGGCAGGGCGGGAATGGTTGCGCGGCGCCCCGGATGAGCCCCCTTTGGAAAAGGGGGCGGCGACAGCGGGGGATTTGCGGGCCGATCGGTGGCGGTGGCGCTGACCGAGCGCGGCTCGCGCTCGCAAATCCCCCCGCCGCGCCGTGCGCGTCGGCCCCCTTTGCAAAGGGGGCGACGACTTCGGCGCGAATGATGCTGCAAGCGCGACGCTGCGCCGCGATCAGCCCTGCCCTGCCCTCGCCGCGCGATGGAAACCCCACGCCGAGGCGAGCCATGCGGCGACGAACACGATGGCACTGACTGCGGCCTCCATCGAGCCGATGGCGAGGCCGTAGACGCCGGTGAGTGCATGGACACTCGCGGTGACGAGCATCGCGCGGGCCATGCCGCTCGCGCGCAGGCGGGCGATGGCGGCGCCGATGGCGGCGACCAGCAGCACGCCGGCGTAGACGAGGTTTTCGGGGTTGTGCTCGCTGCCGATGATGCCAACGGCGAGGTTGACCCAGACCAGCAGGAAGCTGGTGCCGACGGCGATTGCAGCGGCGAGGCGGTAGACGTTGCTGCGCGAAATGCGGACGGCGATCTCGCAGGCGATGCAGGCGGTGGCGAGCATGGCGCCGAAGACGAGGAAGTCGAAGGCCGTCCAGTTCACTTCGGCGGTGAACTGCATGGCGATCCACGGCAGCAGCAGGAGCGCGGCGGCGGCGCCCCAGACCACGATCCGCCAGAGTTCGTCCGGCAGCCGCACCCGTTCCAGTCCCGTCCCCGTCATGATCGTGCCCCCGTGTCGTGAGGCGGCCAGCCTCGCGCGGGTCGATGGCCCGGCGATGTGCCTTCGGTGAAGGCTAGGTGAAGTCGGCGCGGGTGGAGAACCAGGCGTGGATCAGCCCGGCCTGGTGGAACAGCACGGGGGTGTCGAAACCGCCGGCGCGGAGCAGCGCCTCGACCTGCGCGGGCGGCAGGATGGCCACGTCGCGGGCGTAGACCTGGCGTATCTGGTCGAGACCTGCGGCGGGCATGCCGGCGGACAGCAGCATGTCCAGCCAGACGCGCAGCAGCGCCTCGTACTCGGGCGAGGCCACGTCGGCGGCGAGATCGGCGCTGGCGAGCACGCCGCCGGGACGCAGGCGCTCGGCGATGCCGCGGAAGAAGCCGATGCGCGCGTCACGGTCGAGGATGAACTGCGAGACGAGCACGCAGGTGGCGGCATCGAACGGCGAGGTCGCCGGCAGCGAATCGAGGAACCCCTCGTGAAACCCGCAACGATCGGCGAAACCGCCCGCCTCCGCCTTGCGCCGGCACAGATCGAGCATGACCCCGGAGGGCTCGACGGCGACGAACCGCCAGCCCGGGAAACGGTTTGCGAGTTCGACGATCTCGTCGCCGGTGCCCGCGCCGACGCACAGCACGCGTGCGTCGGCGGGCAGGCGCGCGAACACCGCGCGCAGGAGAAAATGCAGCGCGTCGCGGATCGGCGCGGTCTTCGCCCAGCGCTCGTCGTAGCCGGCAGCCTGCTGGTCGAAGAGAGTCTTGATGTCGTCGCGCTGCATGGGGGACTCCGGTGTCGATTCGTGTGGAAAGTTTGCAAAGGGGGCGAACGCAGACGGATGGATCATCAGCGCGTGGCAGGCCCATGCCTCACGTCACCCATCGCGTTTCCCCGTCGAACCGCGCGCCCGGGCCGAAGCGGCGTTCGACGATGCGGGCGTGGTCGTCGGCGATCAGCACGACGGTGCTGGCGCGGGTGCCGTAGACGTCGCCCTGGATGAAGGCGGACGAGAGCAGGCGTTCAAGCTCGAGGCCGATGCCGGTGTCGGGCAGCGCGTCGTCCGGCGCCTGCACCGGGTCGGCGAGGGTGGCGAACAACGGTTCGAGGTCGGGCCAGCCATCGACGTCGGGCAGCGCGGCGGGCGACGACAGCCAGGCATCGAGGCGCGACATCGACGCGACGGTCTTCGGCCACGGGGCGTCGAGTGCGCCGTTGGACATGCCGTGCACGCCCGGGCTGAGCGGGCGCATCACGAAGCGGCGCCCGTCTTCGCCTTCGGGCGGCGCGTCGGGCAGGTTGCTGGCGAACGCGAGGGCCTCGCCGTCATGCACCAGCAGGTTGAAGGGCCGGTAGCCGGCGGCGACGGGCGCCAGCAAGGCCAGCGCCTGCGCCGCAGGTGCGTCGTCGCGCACCAGGTGTGCGACCAGTTCGCCCCGCGACAGTCCCTCGCGTTCGGGCGGCCGGCGCACGTTGGTGACCGCGACCAGCCTGCGCCCGCGCAGCGCGAGCCAGCTGCCGCCGTGCAACTCGTCGCGACCACCGACGACGTCGGGCGCGTCATCCCAGGGCGCGAGCGGTCGTGTCGGACGCGCGTGGAATTCGTCGCGGTTGGTGACGAGAACCAGCCGGTAACGCGGATGCGCGCGCCAGGCGAGGGCGATCAGGCACATGGGGGCTCGCTGCGGTCTAGGACCCCGCAGCTTACGCGAGCGCGAAGAATCTCTCGCGGCAGCCGGCGCAACGCTGCGATGCGCCGGCCGCGTTCCGGTCAGATCTCCACCGGCGAACCCAGTTCCACGAGCCGCGTCGCCGGGATGCGGAAGAAGTCCGATGCCGATGCGGCGTTGCGGTGCATCCAGGCGAACAGCCGGTCGCGCCAGACCGGCATGCCGTGGCGATGACGGGCAACGATGGTCTCGCGACTGGCGAAGTAGGTCGTTTCCATCGGATCGAAGCAGAGGTCGCCGTGGTCCGACGCACGCATCAGCGCCAGCGGGATGTCGGGCGTTTCCATGAAACCGTAGCGCACGGTGGCGCGATACACGTCATCGGCGATGCCGTCGATGCGCAGGCGCTCGCGATCGGGCACGAAGGGCACAGACTCGGTCTGCACGGTCAGCATCACGTTGCGCGCGTGCAGCACCTTGTTGTGCTTGAGGTTGTGCAGGAACGCCTTGGGCACGATGCCCGGCTGCGAGGTGAGGAACACCGCCGTGCCCGGCACGCGCACCGGCGGCGCCAGCATCAGTCCGGGCAGGAAGGCGTCGAGCGGGATGCCGTCCTTGCCGATCTCGTCGCGCAGCAGCTGACGGCCGCGCCCCCAGGTGCGCAGCACGACGAACAGCACGATGCCGAGCAGGATCGGGAACCACGCGCCGTCCATGAACTTGGCGAGATTGGCCGACAGGAAGGCCAGGTCGATCAGCACGAAGGCCACCGCCATCGGCCAGAACACGAACGCCGGGACACGCCGGCTGCGGCGCATGGCCACGATCAGCACGAGGCTGGTGATGAGCATGGTGCCGGTGACCGATACGCCATACGCGGTGGCCAGCGCGGTGGAGCTGCCGAAGCCGATCACCGTCGCGATGGTCGCGATCATCAGCAGCCAGTTGATCGTGGGCATGTAGATCTGGCCCATGGTGTCGCGCGAGGTGTGGCGGATGGTCATGCGCGGCAGGTAGCCGAGCTGGATGGCTTGGCGCGCGGCGGAATAAGCGCCGCTGATGACCGCCTGCGACGCGATCACCGTCGCCGCCGTGGACAGCGCGATCATCGGATACAGCGCCCACTGCGGCACACCGAGGTAGAACGGGTTGCTCACCGCCGCGGGATCGGTCAGCAGCAGCGCGCCCTGGCCGAGGTAGTTCAGCGTGAGCGCCGGCAGCACCAGCCCGTTCCAGGCCCACTGGATCGGGCGACGGCCGAAATGGCCCATGTCGGCGTACAGCGCTTCGCCGCCGGTGACGCACAGCACCACCGCGCCGAGGATGAACATCCCGTGCCAGCCGTGGTCGATGAAGAAGCGGACCGCCCAGACCGGATTGAGCGCATGCAGCACGTCGGCATTGCCGGCGATGTTGCGCACGCCGATCGCGGCCAGCGCGAGGAACCAGACGATGATGATCGGCCCGAATGCCTTGCCGACGCGGTCGGTGCCGAAGCGCTGGGTCGCGAACAGCACCAGCAGCACGCCGATGGTGATCGGCAGGATCCAGCGCTGCATCGACGGCGCGGCCACGCCGAGGCCTTCGACCGCCGACAGCACCGAGATCGCGGGCGTCAGCACGCCGTCGCCGAAGAACAGTGCCGCGCCGAACACGCCGAGGATGCCGACGATGTACGCGCCTTTCGACGCCGCCGGCAGCGTGCGCTGCGCCAGCGCGGTCAGCGCCATGACCCCGCCCTCGCCTTCGTTGTCGGCGCGCAGGATCACCGCGACGTACTTGATCGTGACCACCAGCATCAGCGACCAGAACACCAGAGACAGAATGCCGAGCACGCTGGCGTGATTGGGCACCAGGCCGTAATGCGGCGAGAACGCTTCCTTGATGGTGTACAGCGGGCTGGTGCCGATGTCGCCGTAGACGACGCCGATGGCGCCGAGCAGCAGGGCGCCGAAGCCGGCGCGGGACGCGCCTGGCGCGTGGGTGCCGGAGGGGTCCGGCGATGCGATGGTGGCGTGCATGAGGGACGGGGGCCATGGCCCGGAGCGGAGATGGCGCGCAGTGTCCGTCCGGGCGGCGTAAAGGCGACAGCCGTATTCGCCGCGTTCGCGTAAATTCGGCGTAAATTCTTCGCTTCGGCGCACGCGCGCGAACGCGCATGCACGCGACAATGCCTGGCCGCTCCAGACAAGACACGACACGCCCCATACGCATGCCTCAATCGCGCGACATCGCCCTGCTCCGCTCCGCCGACGCCCGTCCGCGCGATTACGCGCTGGCCTGCGCGGGCAGCGCGCTGGCGACCGGCGTCGCCGCGCTGGCCGAACGCTGGGCCGGCGTGGACGACCTCTCGCTGGTGTTCATGCTGGCCGTGCTGGTGGTGGCCGCGCGCACGCGCACCGGACCGGCGGTGCTGACCGCCGTGCTGTGTTTCCTCGCCTACAACTTCTTCTTCATCGAGCCGCGCTACACGCTGTACATCTCGGCATCGCACGGCATGGCCTCGGTCACGATGTTCCTCGCCGCCGCGCTGCTGGCCGGGCGGCTGGCCTCGCGCCTGGCGATGCAGGTGGACGCGCTCCGCGATGCCGCGCGGCTGGCCGCCGCGCGACAGGCACTGGCACAGCGCTTGACGATGGCCGTGGACGACGACGCCATCGCCGATGCTGTGTGCACGGTGCTCGATGCGCATCTCAACGCGGAGGTCTGGCTGCGCCTCGACGCGGACGACATCGCGACCTCCGCGACGCCGGCGCAGCATGGCTGGTGGTTCCTGCCGCTGCGCGCGCCGGATCGCACGCTGGGCACGATCGGACTGAAACTGCGCGGCGGCAGCGACGCGCTCGACAGCGGCCGGCAGGCGCTGGTGCAGACGATGGCCGAGGACATCGCGCAGGCGTTGATCCGCACGCGGCTCGCCGCCGATCTGGAAGCCCAGCGCGTGTCCGGCGAGACCGAGCGCCTGCGCAACGCGCTGCTGTCGTCGGTCTCGCACGACCTGCGCTCGCCGCTGGCCGGCATTATCGGTTCGGCGTCGAGCCTGGAACACTATGGCGAGCGCATGCCGGACGAAGACCGACATGAACTCCTGCGCACGATCCGCAGCGAAGGCGAACGGCTCGATCGCTACATCCAGAACCTGCTCGACATGACCCGGTTGGGGCACGGCGGGCTGACCCTGCAGCGCGACTGGGTGGGCGTGGACGAACTGATCGGCGCCACCTCTTCGCGCATCGCCGCCTGCCTGCCCGGCACGCGCATCGACACCGGGGCGATGCCTGCGCTGGCGCCGCTGTGGGTGCATCCGGCGTTGGTCGAACAAGCCTTGTTCAACCTCGTCGAGAACGCGGTGAAGTTCTCGCCGCCCGGCGATGCCGTGCGCATCCGCGCGCACGACGAAGGCGATGAAACGATCATCGAAGTCGACGACGCCGGCCCGGGCATTCCCGAGGAAGATCGCGCACGCATCTTCGACATGTTCCATTCGGTCGAGCGTGGCGATCGCGGCCGCAACGGCACCGGACTGGGGCTGACCATCGCGCGCGGCATGATCGGCGCGCACGGGGGCAGCGTGGAGGCCCTGCCCGGCCCGAACGGGCGCGGCACGCGCATGCGCATCCGTCTCCCGCGCGTCGTGCCGGCGGAGGGGCTTGCATGACGACGACGCAGGCGCAGCCGGCGCGCATCCTGGTGATCGACGACGAACCGCAGATCCGCCGCTTCCTCGACATCAGCCTGCGCGCGCAGGGCCATGCCGTGCGCCTGGCCGACAGCGGACGCGAAGGGCTGGCGCTGCTCGCCACGCATGGCGCCGATCTTGTGGTGCTGGATCTGGGCCTGCCCGACATGGACGGCCACGAGGTGCTGCACGAACTGCGTGCATGGTCCGCCGTGCCGGTGCTGGTGCTGTCCGTGCGCGCGGACGAAACCGGCAAGGTCGCGGCGCTGGACGCCGGCGCGAACGATTACGTGACCAAGCCCTTCGGCACGCCGGAACTGATGGCGCGCATCCGCGCGCTGCTGCGCGACGCGTCGGCCGCGCAGACGACCTCGACGGATTCAGCGGTCTACGACGACGGCCGGCTGCGCGTGGACATGGCCTTGCGGCAGGTGTCGCTGGACGGCCAGCCGCTGGCGCTGACGCGCAAGGAATACGCCCTGCTCGCGCTGCTGGCGCGCCACGCCGGCCGCGTGGTGACGCAACCGCAGCTACTGCGCGAAGTGTGGGGACCGACGCACCAGGAAGACACGCACTACCTGCGCATCCTCGTCGGCAAGCTGCGCCAGAAGCTCGGCGACGACGCGGCGTCGCCGCGCTGGATCGTCACCGAACCCGGCGTCGGCCTGCGCCTGCGCGCGGCGGCGTGAGGTCGGCGGCGTTCGGTCGGGCGGCAGAGGCCGGCCAGCGGCGAAACGTCGCGCTCAGCGACGTTCCGGCGCCGCTTCGACCGGCGCGGCGGGCTTCGGTGCCTCGACCGGCCTGCGTGCGTCGCTGCGGGCCACGGTGCGCGCGGCGCGGCCGCTGGCGCGATCGGTGTCGAGCGCACTGCCGCGGGGAACGTAGGTCGAGTACGTGAGGAACGAGGTTTCGTCGCGGCGCAGCCACTCGCGCAGGGTGGGATCGATCGCCGGCTGCGCGGCTTCCATCGCAAGGGCATCGGCCGGCAGCGCGCCGGCCTCTTCGCCGCGCACGCCGGCCGCGCCGTCGGGCTGCACGATCAGCTGCGCGAGGGTCTGGCGTTCGCCGAGCCGGATCATGCGGGCGAGGTCGTCGTCGAGGCCGGCGAGCGGCCGCGGGCCGCCCTCCCCGGCGCGACGGCCGACCACGCGGATCGTGGCCATCAGCGGCGGCAGGGCCTCGCTGCCGACCACGCCGCCGTGGACGACGAACATCGGCTGGCCGGTCGAATCCTCGGCATGCATGGCTGCGAGCGCGGTACCGTGCGGCTCGGCCAGCGAGCGGCGGCCGAGGATCGAACGCGCCAGTTCGTAGGCGATGCGCGTGCGCCGCTCGTCCTGCCGGCAGTGGTACCAGGACTTGCTGATCGTCGCCCACGCCAGGCCGGTTTCCGGATGGGTGCGGCCGAACACGCGCAGGCTGCTGACCAGCGATTCGGCGGCGACATGGTGCGCATCGTCCTTGCAGCCGTTGCGCACCAGGGTCGCCGACAGCAGGCGGCGGACGTGGTTGCGCATCGCCGGGCCGTGGCCGTCGAGATGCGACAGCGCGCGACGCAGGTCGTGCTCGGCGGCATCGACGCGGCGCAGGCGGAAGTAGGTTTCGCCGCGCAGGGCGAGCAGTTCGGCCAGCGCCTGCGAACCCGGCTCGCCGAGGTCGGCGGCATCGGACACCGCGCGGTTGAGGATGGCGACCGCATCCTCGCTGTCGCCCTGCTCCCAGCGCGCGCGCGCCAGCTGGCCGCGCAGTTCCAGGCGCAGCAGCGCGGTTTCGGTGCCCGGCTCGGCGACGCGCGCGGCATCCAGGCCGGCCTGCGCCAGGCGTTCGGCCTGCGGCGCTTCGCCGCGGAGGTTGTGCAGGTGCGCCTGCACCGCGTCGGCGCGGGCGTTCTGCAGCGCGCTGCCGCCGCCGAGCGCCTTGGATTCGGCGAGCAGCCGGCGCACGCGTACGTCGTCGCCGCGCACCAGGTAGGCGCGGGCGAGCGAGGACAGGCCGCGCGCGAGCAGGCGCGGGTTGTCCGCACCGGCCGCGGCGCGCAGCTGGCGCTCCGCGTTCTCGAGCAGCGCATTGGAATCGAACGGCGCGCCGTCGAGCGACGACAGCGTGGCCGCGCCCAGCGATTTCTCGAACAGGCCGTTGAGGATCTCGGCGTTGCGCGCTTCCACGCCCACGCGGTGCTGCTGGTAGAGCGCGATGCTGCCGCCGGCGGCCGAAGCGACCAGCAGCATGGCGGCGGCGGCCGAGGCGACCCCGTTGCGACGCACGAAGCGCGAGCCGCGGTAGACCAGGCCGCCGTTGCGCGCGACCACCGGACGGCGATCGAGCCAGGCCTGCAGGTCGGCGCGCAGGTCGGCGGCCGAGGCGTAGCGTTCGTAAGGCGCCTGGCGCACGCAGCGCAGGGCGATGGCGTCGAGGTCGCCGTGCATCGCGCGCGACAGCGCCTGCGCGCCGCCCAGGCCGCGCGTGCGTGCGCACAGCAGGTCGGCGTGCAGGGCCAGCTGCGACGGCGCGCGCGCGGCGACCTCGTCCGGCGGTGCGCCGGCGACGCCCGGCTGTCGCGGCCAGCCGTCGCAGAGCAGGCGATAGAGCACGACGCCGAGCGCGTAGACATCGATCGCCACGCTCGGCGGCGCGCCCTGGAAGACTTCCGGCGCGGCATAGCCGGCGCTGACGCCGATGCGCGAGAACGCGCCCTCGTTCTGCGGCGACAGCATCGCCGACAGGCCGAAGTCGAGCAGCTTCACGCGGCCGTCGTCGGTGACCAGCAGGTTCGAGGGCTTGATGTCCTGGTGCAGGATGCCGTGCGCGTGCGCGTAGCTGATGGCATCGCAGGCGTCGACCAGCAGCTTCACGCGGGTGCGCAGGTCGGCCTGGTGCACGTCGCACCACTGGTCGATCGGCAGGCCGTTCACGCGCTGCATCGCCAGCCAGGGCTGGCCGTCGTCGCTGATGCCGGCATCGAACAGGCTGACGATGGCCGGATGTTCGAGCTTGGCGAGGTGGCTGCGCTCCTTGCCGAAGGCCTGCAGCAGCATCGGCGAGGCCAGTTCGGAGCGGATGGTCTTGAGCGCGGCTTCGCGTTCGTACAGGCCGTCGGCGCGGTGCGCGGCGTAGATCACGCCCATGCCGCCGAGGCCGATGATGCCGTCGATGCACCATGCGCCGAGGCGGGTGCCGTCGGACCAGATCGCGCGGCGCGCGCCGGTCTCGGCTTCGCGGCCGCGCTCGGCGTACCAGCGCAGCGGCGATTCGAAGGAATAGGTCTGTTCGTCGGCCGCCAGCAGGGCCATCAGTTCGACGCAGGCCTCGGGGTCGCGCATCTGCAGTTCGGCCAGGGCCACCGACAGCTGCGCGCGCGACAGTTCGGCGTAATGGTCGAACAGCGTCAACGCCCGGGCGGTGGGATCGATGGCGTCTTGCGGCGTCATGGCGGCAGGTCTTCGCGACGGAGGGCGGCGGACGCCGACGCGCGGACCCCAGCCCGGCGCGTACGGCGACGCCCCATACCATGCCGCAAAACTGCTAACCCGACCAGCCAAATCGATGCTGCAGCGCAGCATAGATCCGCGCTGCGGGACACCCTCCGCCGCTAGTCGTCGCCGTCGCGCAGCAGGCCGGGCGTGCGGTCGCCGAGCTGGGTGAGCAGGAAGGCGCGGGCCTTGCGCCAGTCGCGGCGCACGGTGCGATCGGTGATGCCCAGGGCCTCGGCGATCTCCAGTTCGTCCAGGCCGCCGAAGTAGCGCATCTCGACCAGTTGCCCCAGACGCGCGTCGATCGCCGACAGCCGGGTCAGCGCGGCATCGAGCGCGATCATCTCCTCCAGCACGAAGTCGTCGCCGGCATCGATGCCTTCGTCCAGCGGCACGTCGGACTGGCCCTGGCCGCGCTTGGCGGCCATGCCGCGGCGCACTTCGTCCATCAGCACGTAGCGCATGGCGCGCGCGACCAGCGCGACGTAGTGCTTGCGGCTTTCGACATCGACCTGCGCGCCGACCAGGCGCAGCCAGCCTTCGCTGACCAGCGAGGTGGCGGAGATCTGGCCGAAGGTGCGCTGGCGGATCTGCGAACGCGCGATGCGGTGCAGGTCGTCGTAGAGCAGCGAATAGACGCGATCCCAGGCCGCGCCCTGCCCCGAACGCGCGTCGGCGATCAGGCGCGTGACCGATTCGGGCGAATCGAGCGGGGGCAGTTCGATGCCCGCGTCGTCGGCCGCGTCGATGGGCGGGACCTCCATCGATGGATCCTCGCCGCGTATGCCGTGAGTGACAGCCATGGTGTTCATGTCCGGAAAACATCCTCCTGCGCGAATGGGACCGTGCCGACGATCGATTCCGCAACCGGGGGAACACCGGACGCCGCAACGTGGCGTCACGACGATACCGCATCCCGCGCGACGCGCGCACGGGGCGCAGGCAAAAAAACGCATCGCACGCCGCCTCGGCGCGCATCCTCGACACACGACGCGCGCGATCCGCGCCGCGTCGCGCCGCCGCGCGCTCAACGCGCGGCGACACCCAGCGACGCGGCCACGTCGCACCAGCGCGCCGGCCGCGCGAGGTGATAGCCCTGCGCGTATTCGATGCCCAGGCCGAGCAGCGTGCGCTGTTCGCCCTCGGTCTCCACGCCTTCGACCACGATGGTCGCGTTGGTGCCGGCGGCAAACGCGCGGATGGCCGAGACCATCGTCTGCCGGCGCGTGTCGCCGTCGATGCCGCGGGTGAGCGAGATGTCGAGCTTGATGACATCCGGATCGAGATGGAGGATGTGGCGCAACGAAGCGAAGCCCGCGCCGGCATCGTCGATGGCGACCAGCACGCCCTTCGCGCGCAGCGCCGCGAGACGCTCGCGCAGCCGGCGGTAGTCGTCGACCGTGGTGTGCTCGGTGATCTCGATCATCAGCCGTGCGTTGTCGTGGCGCGCGAGCAGCGCATCGAAGGCGGGCGAGAGGATCGTGTCCGGCGACACGTTGACCGACAAACGGTACGGATGCGGCAGCGCATCGAGACGATCCAGCGCCAGCGCCGCGGCCTCCAGTTCCAGCTCCAGGCCCAACCCGACGCCCGCCGCGCGCGCGAACCACGCATCCGGGGCGAGCGCGTCGCCGGGAAAACGCGACAGGGCCTCGAAGGCGAAGATGCGTCGGGTGTCCAGGGCCACGATCGGCTGGAACACCATATCGATGCCGTGGTCGCGGATCAGCGCGCGCACCGCTTCGACGCTGTCCTCGCGACGCCGGGCCTCGCTGCGGTCGGCTTCGACGCGATGGTTGTACTCGTCGAGCAGGTCGGAATACCGGATCGCATGGCCCAGCACCGCGCCGACCAGCGTCGCCATCATCGCCATGCTGCGCACGTCGCGCTCGCGATACGCGAACGGGAACGGCGACATCACCTTGAGCACGCCGAACGGCCGGCCTTCATGCAGCAGCGGCGTCACCAGCATCGAGCGCAGGCCGACGCGCCGGCAGGCTTCGAGGTTGACGCGCTCGTCGTGCTCGGCATCGTCGCAGCGCAGCACGCGGTTCTCGGCGATGCAGCGCCCGGACAGGCTTTCGCGCAGGCGCAGGCGCAGGCCGACCTGGCCGCTGGCGCTGCCGCAGGCGGCCCAGTAGACGATGTCGTCGCCATCGACGATCTCCACCGCGGCGCCGGTGGAACGCGTGAGTTCCTGGGCGCGGCCGATCACCGCTTCGATCACCCGGTTGGGGTCGTGCGCGAGGCTGGCGATCTCGTTCTGCGCAGCGATGATGCGTGCGTAGAGATCGTCGCGCTCGGCAGCGGCCTGCTCGACCGTGGCGCCCTGCCCGATCGCGCCCTGCAGGTCCGCATCCTGCTCGTCGACTGGCTGTCTGGACTCCCTGGTCATGTCGCATCCACTCGTCCGATGATCGCGCATGCGCGTGGCCACGCCAGCGCCAGTGATACGCCGCGTGCGCGATGACGTCAAGCAAGGCGATTGACGCTGACTGATGCGATGGGCCGAACGATCAATCCGGCCGATGAACCCGCGCCGACCTCATCGCGCCTGCACCATCGTCGCCCGGCCCGGATTCCGCGTCCGCCTGCCTACAATGCGGACGAACCCCGGGAGCCATCGCATGCGCCATCTGGATTTCAGTTCGTGGGAGACCGTGCTGTCGACGATCGCGGGCATCGTCCTGATCACCCTCGTCGGCGTCGGCATCCGCCTGCTGGTGATGCAGCGCGTGCAGCAGCGCCGCGAACGCGAGAACCGGCAGATCAACGAGCGCCTGCGTACCCTGATCGCGGCCTACCGCACGCTCGGCGGTTCGTTCACCGGCGACCTCGCCGTCGACCCCACCCACCTGCGCGACCTGATGCAGCGCGCCACGCGGCAGGCAGCACCGGCCGAGGGCGACGATGCCGTCGACGAGACCACGTCTGCCGGCACCAGCAGCGACCGCTCGCGCCGCATGCGCGATGCCGTGGAAGCCGCGCTTTCCGACATCCTCCTGCTCGGCACCGAGGAACAGGTGCGGCTTGCGGCCAGCGCCGCCAGCGACCTCGTCGCCGGCCGGCCCATCCACACCGATGCCCTCGTCGCCTCGCTGCGCGACTTCATCCGCCGCGTGCTCGACCTCGAACCGGTGCCGGCCGGCCTCGACATCCCGCGACAGGGTCCCACCCGCCCGGCCTCCGCTGGCGGCAAGGGCAAGGGCGACGGCGGCCGCGAAGGCGGTGGTGGCGGACGAGGCGGCGGTGGCATGGGCGGTGGCACCGGGATGGGCGTCGGCATGGGGCTTGGCATCGGCGGCGGCCTGGCCGCGGACGAGGGCGCGCAACCGAGAGGCTGACGGTGTCACGGACTCGCCGGCCGGCGAGCGTATAAGCTGGGACCCTCATGCACGCGACGCATGCGCCCCGCCCTCTCGCGGGTTCACGGCATCGCGACCGCACGACTTTCCCCCGACACAGGACACATCCATGACACGCGAGCACACCGGAAGCTGCCACTGCGGCGCAGTGAAGTTCAAGGTCCGCTTCGACATCGCCGCCGGCACCAGCAAGTGCAACTGCAGCTTCTGCTGGAAGCAGCGCAACTGGAACATCCCGGGCCTCAAGCCCGACGACTTCGACCTGCTTTCCGGCGAGGAGCAACTCGCCGACTACGCGAAATCCGGCGAAGGCTTCGAGATCCACCACCGTTTCTGCAGGACCTGCGGCACCGCCACCCACGGCCACGGCCACATCGAACAGGCCGGCGGCAGCTTCCTCTCCGTCCGCGTCGCCGTCCTCGACGACCTGGCCGCCGACGATCTGGTCTCCGCCCCCACCACCTACTGCGACGGCCGCAACGACAACTGGTGGAACCCGCCCGCGGATACGCGGTTGCTTTGAGGGATCGGTACAAACGCCAAATCGATTCGTAGCCCGTATATGGACTCCTCCCCGTTGCCAAGCGCTTTGTTGATCCAAGGTGAGATTGCGAGCGTATATCCGGG
>JAHCAU010000007.1 GCA_019634715.1 Lysobacter sp. | reverse complement strand
GTGCCGATGGTCAGGCCGGTCGGGATGGTGTCCGTGATCGTCGACGTTGCAGTCGTCGCGGCAGTGCCGGTGTTCGACAGCTGCAGCGTGTACGACGCCGGCACGCCGACGGTCCACGGCGAAGCGCTCGCAGTCTTGAGCAGGGTCAGCTGCGGCGCGGTGATCGGCGTCGGGCCGGCCGTGCTGGTGCAGCGCGCTTCGGCGCCACAGCCCGGGTCACCGCCACCGCTGACGGTGGCGCTGTTGGTCACGCTCGCACCAGCGGCCAGGGTCGGCGTCACCGGGATCACGAACGTGGCGCTGCTGCTCACGGCCGCGAGGCCGGCCGCGATGGTGCAGGTCACCGTCTGGCCAGCGGCGGTGCAGCCCGCCGGCAAGGTACCGATGGTCAGGCCCGCCGGGATGGTGTCGGTGATGGTCGCGGCCGCCGTGGTGGCGACGCCGCCGGTATTGGTGACCTGCAGCGTGTAGCTCGCCGGCACGCCAACCGTCCACGGGCTGGCGCTCGCGGTCTTGGTCATCGTGAGGAACGGCGGCGGCGGCGGGGTGTTCACGCACGCTGCGTTGTCGGTGGCGACACCGTTCTCCTGCCCGCCGGGCAGCGAGACCGCGTTATAGAGGCCGCTGCCCGGGGTGGGCACGCCGGCGCACACGGTCACCGCCGTGTTCGCGGCATACGTATAGGTGATCGTGAGGTTGTAGGTGTGGGTGACGCCGGCAGCGATGGTCGTGCCGGCCGGGGCGAGGGTGTAGGCGCCACCGGTAGGCGAGGAGCCGCCCGCGGGTGCACCGGCGCCGCTGGTGGTCCAGGTCGCACCGGAGATGTTGATGTTCGCCGGGAATACCGGCGCGTCGCTCAGCGGACCGTAGGTGCCGGTCGACGTACCCGAATTGGTCACGGTGACGGTGTAGGTCACGGTGTAGGTGCCGGCCACGGACGGACCCGTGGCGACGCCTGCGGTCTTGGCGGCGTTGAGGTTCGGGCGATCCACGGCCGTGGTGACGCTGCTGGTGCAGCGCGCGTCCGCCGGGCAGGTGGCATCGCCGCCGCCGCTGACGGTGGCGGTATTGGTGACGCTGGCGGCCGCGGCCAGGGTCGGCGTCACCGGGATCACGAAGCTGGTGCTCGCGCCGGCAGCCAGACCGGCGGCGACCGTACACGTCACCGTCTGGCCCGCTGCCGTGCAGCCTGCCGGCAGCGTGCCGATGGTCAGGCCGGCCGGGATGGTGTCGGTGATCGTCGACACGGCCGCCGTCGCGGCGGTGCCGGTGTTGCCCAACTGCAGCGTGTAGCTCGCCGGCACGCCGACCGTGAACGACGCGGCGCTGGCGGTCTTCGTCATCGTCAGCTGCGGCCGGTTGACCGTGGTGCCGACGCTGGAGGTGTTGTTGCCCGCGCAGGTGACGGGTGCGCCGGAGCAGTCCGGATCGGTGACGCCGGTGGGCGGCACGATGGTCGCGGTGTTGGTGATGCTGGCCGCAGCGGACGCGGTCACGCTGCAGGCAATGGTCAGGGTGACGCTGCCGCCGCTGGCGATGGCGGCGTTGGTCCAGGTCCCGGTGCCGGTCGCACCGGGCGCGATGGTGCCGACGTTGAAGGTGCCGGTCGACGGGGTGTAGCTGCAGCCGCTCAGGCCGGCGGGCAGCGATTCGACGAGGGAGAAGGTGTCGGTGGCGAGGATGGCGCTCGGGCCGCCATTGCTCACGGTGAGCGTGTAGGTCAGGGTCTGACCGACGACGACCGGATTCGGGCTGGCCGTCTTGAGGAGACTGAGGTTGGCGACCCGGATGATCGTGTCGCTGTCCGTCGCGGTGTTGTTCGCCGGATTGGGATCGGTGACCGAGGCCGGCGTCGCGACGGATGCGGTGTTGACCGCGTTCTGGGCCAGGACGGCGGGGCTCGCAACGAGCGCGGCACCGAAGACGACGGTGGCGATGGAACGACGCGCGCTGTCGACGAAACAGGTCAGATTGGCAAGCACTGAAACTCCCCCTGGCCGTACCGCCCCGATGCGGTGCCGACCGAATCCCGGATCAAACGCCACCGGGACGAATCCGGAAGCGCCATGTTTGATGTCATCTGCCCGGCCCGTCGGATCGACCGGACCAGCCCTCAACTCCTGCACCGCAATTTCACGTCCCGCAAAATTCCCGCCACGCGCGCAGACGAACGGCGCCGGCTGCCCTCATGGGGCAAACTACCGTGACTGCCGTTGCAAATTTCGTGCCAAAGACTGCCATCGTCGACCGCCGAGCCACTATCTTCCTGATTGGCTTGGCGATCAGGCGCAAACAAAGTGCAGCCCTTTGAGCATGACCCGTCTGCGCCCAGCGTCACATTTTAGCCTTTTGTGCCTGCCGATTTCGATGACTTTTATGTGAAAGCCGTTCACATAACCTGATGGAATGTCCCAGGACTGTCCTCCCAGGGGCCCGATTTCGTGGCAAGCGCCCGTCCCTGCTAGAATTTTCACTCTAGCCCCACTTTTCCGCGCCCGCGTTGACCTTCAGAGGGTCAGACGCGCTGCGGGGCTGCGCGGATGCACCCAGGACATTCTTCATGGCCAGCTCCACCGACCTCCGCTCGCCGGTCGCCGGCACGCCCGCCACCGCAGGCACGGGTTCCGCCGCGGTCGATCGCGATTACACCCTCGACCACAAGTTCACCCGCACCGAGGGCCGCATCTACCTGTCGGGCGTGCAGGCCCTGGTCCGCCTGCCGATCATGCAGCGCCTGCGCGACCAGGCCGCAGGCCTGAACACCGCCGGCTTCGTCAGCGGCTATCGCGGCAGCCCGCTCGGCGGCTTCGACCTCGAACTGTGGAAGGCAAAGAAGCACCTCGGCAGCGCCGGGGTGAAATTCACCCCGGGCCTCAACGAGGACCTGGGCGCGACGATGGTCTGGGGCACGCAGCAGACCAACCTGTTTCCGGGCGCGAAGGTCGATGGCGTGTTCGGCATGTGGTACGGCAAGGGCCCCGGCGTGGACCGCTGCGGCGACGTGTTCAAGCATGCCAACGCCGCCGGCACCTCCAAGTTCGGCGGCGTGCTCGCGCTCGCGGCCGACGACCATGCCTGCCGCAGCTCCACCCTGCCGCACGGCAGCGAAGGCGAATTCCAGGCCGCGCTGATGCCGGTGCTGAACCCGGCCGGCGTGCAGGACATCCTCGACATGGGCCTGATCGGCTTCGCGATGTCGCGCTACACCGGTCGCTGGGTCGGCTTCAAGACGATCGCCGAAACCGTGGAATCGTCGGCATCGGTCGACGTCAATCCGCTGGCGCTGGACATCATCACGCCCGACGATTTCGACATGCCGCTCGGCGGCCTCAACATCCGCTGGCCCGATCCGCCGCTGGACCAGGAAATGCGCCTGCATCGCTATGCGGTGAAGGCCGCGCAGGCGTTCGCGCGCGCCAACCGCATCGACCGCGTGGTGATCGATTCGCCGAATGCGCGCCTCGGCATCGTGACCACCGGCAAGAGCTATCTCGACGTGCTGCAGGCGCTGGAATACCTGGGCTTGGACGCGCGCGCCTGCGCCGACCTCGGCATCCGCGTGTACAAGGTCGGCATGACCTGGCCGCTGGAGCCGATGGGCATCCGGGCTTTCGCGCGCGGCCTGCAGGACATCCTGGTGGTCGAGGAGAAGCTCAGCTTCATCGAAAGCCAGATGAAGGAACTGTTCTACAACTTCGACGGCATCAATCTCGACAACAGCCGGCCGAGCATCGTCGGCAAGTTCGACGAAAGCGGCGACTGGATCCTGCCCTCGACCGGCGAACTGACGCCGGCGCGCATCGCGATGGTGATCGCGCGCCGCATCCAGAAGTTCCACGACAGCGAACAGATCCGCGGCGTGCTGGCGTGGATCGAGCAGAAGGAAGGCGAACTCGCCCTGCCGCGCGCCAGCTTCCCGCGCGTGCCGCACTACTGCAGCGGCTGTCCGCACAACACCTCGACCAAGGTGCCGGAAGGTTCGCGCGCACTCGGCGGCATCGGCTGCCACTACATGGTCACCTGGATGGACCGCAGCACCGACACCTTCACCCACATGGGCGGCGAAGGCGTCACCTGGTGCGGCCAGGCGGCGTTCACCGAGACCGAGCACGTCTTCCAGAACCTCGGCGACGGCACCTACTTCCACTCCGGCTCGCTGGCGATCCGCCAGTCGATCGCAGCAGGCGTGAACATCACCTACAAGATCCTCTACAACGATGCGGTCGCGATGACCGGCGGCCAGCCGGTCGACGGCACGCTGACCGTGCCGCAGATCGCGCAGCAGATGCGCGCCGAGGGCGTCTACACCATCTACGTCGTCAGCGACGACATCAGCAAGTGGACGCGCCAGCGCCACCTGTTCCCGTCGGACATCGAGTACTACGACCGCCGCGACCTGGACGACGTGCAGAAGAAGCTGCGCAAGGCCAAGGGCGTGAGCGTGATGATCTACGACCAGACCTGCGCGACCGAGAAGCGTCGCCGCCGCAAGCGCGGCAAGCTGCCGGATCCGCCCAAGCGCGTGGCGATCAACTCGCTGGTCTGCGAAGGCTGCGGCGACTGCGGCGTGAAGAGCTTCTGCGTGTCGGTGCTGCCGAAGGAAACCGAATTCGGCCGCAAGCGCGACATCGACCAGAGCAACTGCAACAAGGACTACAGCTGCGTCGAAGGCTTCTGCCCCAGCTTCGTCACCGTGCACGGCGGCCAGCTGCGCAAGGGCAAGAAGGCGAATGCCGCCGACCGATTGAACGACCTGCCGATGCCGACGTTCGCCAGCGGCCTCGACAAGCCCTGGAACATCCTCATCACCGGCGTCGGCGGCACCGGCGTGGTCACGATCGGCGCGCTGCTCGGCATGGCCGGCCACCTCGAAGGCAAGGGCGCGACCGTGCTCGACCAGACCGGCCTGGCGCAGAAGGGCGGCGCGGTCACCACGCACATCCGCATCGCGAAGGCGCCCGACGACATCCACGCCGTGCGCATCGCCGCCGGCGAGGCCGACCTGGTGCTCGGCTGCGACATGGTCGTCGTCAACGACTACTGGGCGCTGTCGAAGATCCGCGAAGGCCGCAGCCGCGTCGTGCTCAACAGCTACGAAGCGATGCCCGGCACCTTCACCACGCGCCCGGACATGCAGTTCCCGGCCGCCGACATCGTGTCCGCCGTGCGCACCGCGCTGGGTGGGCAGGATCCCGACCTCGTCGACGCCACCCAGCTCGCCACCGCGCTGATGGGCGACGCGATCGCGGCCAATCTGTTCATGCTCGGCTACGCCTGGCAGCAGGGCCTGGTACCGATCTCCTTCGACGCGATCATGCGCGCGGTCGAACTCAACGGCGCCGCCGTGCAGATGAACAAGACCGCGTTCGCCTGGGGCCGCCTCGCCGCGATCGACCTGCCGGCCGTGGTCGAAGCCGCCGGCATCGTGCGCAACGCCCCGACCACCGCCGAAGCCACGCCGCATGCGCTGCCGCTGCTGGCGCCGACCGCGTCGGAAGGCCGAGAGTCGGGCCTGATGCCGCAGCAGGCCGCGCTTCGCAGCGCCGACGAACTGCGCCACGTGCCCGCCAACGGCAGCGACGACGTGTTCCAGCCGCTCGACGACGGCCGGCTGTCGCGCTCGCTCGACGAGATCATCGCCCGCCGCGTCGCCTTCCTCACCGATTACCAGGACGCGGCCTACGCGAAACGTTATGCCGATCTCGTCGGCAAGGTGCGCAGCGCCGAACAGGCGAAGGCGCCGGGTTCGACCGACCTGTCGGAAGCGGTCGCGCGCTACGCCTTCAAGCTGATGGCCTACAAGGACGAATACGAAGTGGCGCGCCTGTACACCAGCGGCGAGTTCAAGCGCCGCATCGAGCAGCAGTTCGAGGGCGACTTCAAGGTCCACTTCCACCTCGCCCCGCCGCTGCTGGCGAAGAAGAACGCGCAGGGCCAGCTGATGAAGCGCGAATACGGCCCGTGGGTGTTCACCGCGTTCAAGTTCCTCGCGAAGCTGCGCGGCCTGCGCGGCGGCACCTTCGACCTCTTCGGCTACACCGAGGAGCGGAAGATGGAGCGCAAGCTCATCGCCGACTACTTCGCCACCGTCGACGGCCTGCTCGGCAAGCTCACCGCCGACAACGCGGCATTGGCCGCCGAGATCGCCTCGATCCCCGAGCACATCCGCGGCTACGGCCACGTCAAGGAAGCGCACCTGCACAAGGCCAAGGCGCGCGAGGCGGAGTTGCTGAAGAAGTGGAATGCCCTCCCGGCGGAACAGCGCGCGGCGGCGTGATCCGATCGAGTTCCGCGCCGGCCCTGCCGGCGCGGGAAACCCTCGAAGAATCGATCGCCTGCAAGACGCTTCTCGCAGTTCACCCAATCGAGGCGACTGAAGAACGGGAAGAACGGGGTCGGGTTCACTTCGGTTGAAGTGAACCCGACCCCGTTCTTGTTGCCGTTCCTGCGGTATCGATCAGAACGGCAAAACCATGTCCGGCTTGAGCTGGAGCAGGCGCGTGCGGAAGGCCGCCTGGATGCGCAGCAGGGCGTCGCGGTCGTCGGCTTCGAAGCGCAGCACCAGGATGGGCGTGGTGTTCGAGGCGCGCACCAGTCCCCAGCCATCGGGCCAGTCGACGCGCAGGCCGTCGATGGTCGAGGCGCGGCCACCCTCGAACTGCGCGTTTTCGCGGAAGCGCTCGACGAAGGCGTGCGGGTCGATGTCGTCCATCTCGATCTTCAGCTCCGGCGTCGAGATGCCCTTGGGCAGCGCGTGCAGCACGTCGTCGGGGAACTCCGGCGAGGCGGCGAGGATCTCCAGCAGGCGCGCGGCCGAGTAGATGCCGTCGTCGAAGCCGTACCAGCGTTCGGCGAAGAAGAAGTGGCCGCTCATCTCGCCGGCCAGTTCGGCGCCGGTCTCGCGCATCTTGGCCTTGATCAGCGAATGCCCGGTCTTCCACATCAGCGGGCTGCCGCCGTGGCGCAGGATGTGCGGCGCGAGGCGGCCGGTGCACTTCACGTCGTAGACGATCATCGCGCCCGGATTGCGCTCCAGCACGTCGGCCGCGAACAGCATCAGCAGGCGGTCGGCGAAGATGTTCTCGCCGTCGCGGGTGACCACGCCGAGACGGTCGCCGTCGCCGTCGAAGGCGATGCCGAGGTCGGCGTCGAGGCGCTGCACCATGTTGATCAGGTCGACCAGGTTGTGCGGCTCGCTCGGGTCCGGATGGTGGTTCGGGAAGGTGCCGTCGATCTCGCAGTACAGTTCCTCGACATCGGCGCCGATGGCTTCGAGCACGCGCGGGCCGATCTCGCCGGCGGCGCCGTTGCCGGCGTCGACCACCACCTTCAGGCGGCGGCCGAGCTGCACGTCGGAGGCGATGCGCTGGACATAATCGGCGCTGATGTCGCGTTCGCTGTGGGTGCCCTGGGTATGCGCCTGGTGCAGGCGGTTCTCGGCGATGCGCGCATGCAGGTCGGTGATGGCGTCGCCCGAGAGCGTCTCGCCGCCGACCACGATCTTGAAACCGTTGTAGTCCGGCGGGTTGTGGCTGCCGGTCACCGACACGCAGCAGCCGGTGCGCAGGTGGTAGGCGCCGAAATACACCACCGGCGTCGGCACCATGCCGATGTCGATCACGTTCACGCCGGCCTTGCGCAGGCCCGCGACCAGGCCCTCGACCATGGTCGGGCCGGACAGGCGGCCATCGCGGCCGACCACGATGTCGCTCAGGTCCTGCTCGCGCATCAGCGAGCCGATGGCGTGGCCGATCAGCTCGGCGACGCCGGCATCGAGCGTCTGGCCGACCACGCCGCGGATGTCGTATGCACGGAAGATGCTGCGCTCGATCAGGATCTTCGCTGCCTTGGGCGCTTCGCGGACCTCGATCGGCGGCGGCAGGGCGGCCGGTGCGGCCCCCTCCTGGCTGGCGACGCTTTCCATCAGGGTCGGCGAGTCGTCGATCTCGCCACCGCCGCTGCCCGGCTGCACGCGACGCAGGCGCCATGCGACATAGGCCAGCAGCAGCAGCAGGACCGCCGCCACCATCGCAGGGATCGCGCCGAGCCCGGCCAGCGCCGCCGGCGGGGTCGAGGTCGCGGCGACCACGCGCAGGCCGGAATCGGACACCTCGCGCGCCATGCGCTCGGCACCGCCGGCGTAGTCCATCTCGCCACGCTCCCAGATGCTGGCGCCGCCCTGGCGCAGGGCCAGGTAGCTGTCGCTGCTCAGGCCCAGGGTGTCGAGGCCGCTGGTGAGCTCCGACAGCGGCAGCTGTGCGTAGGCGACGCCGATCACGCGGTCGCCCTGCTTCACGGGTGCGGCCAGCGACAGCTGCGGCTTGCCCTTGCTGCTGACCACCCAGCTGCGCACGCGATTCTCGGCCAGCGCGGACTCCAGCACGCCCAGCCGGCCGAAGCCGCCCTTCTCGGCGTCGGCATACGCGGTTTCCAGGTCGGCGCGGTGAACCTGCACCAGCGACACGTTCGGCCAGCCCGTACTGATCGCCCTGGCGGCAGCGGCGAGGTCGCCGGTCGCCAGCGCGGCCTGCACCGATGGCTGCTCGAGGGCGCCGGTCAATTGCTTCTGCTGGCGCAGCATGGCCTGGTGCACCAGTTGCATGCCGTTGTCGCGGGTCAGTTCCAGTTCCTCGCGGCGCTGGTCGTACATGAATTGCGACAGGCCGCTCCAGCCCATCACCAGCGCCAGCACCAGGCACAGTCCGGCGATCGGCAGCAGGGCCGGGCGTATCTGGACGATCTGCTGGCGTGTACGGTCTTTCATCGAATGTGTCCCGAATCTGGAATGTCCGGCACCGCCCCGTGCGGGGGGACGGCGCGCCCTGCTGTCCGCGCGCCGCTCAGCGCACGCCCGTATGACCGAAGCCGCCCGCGCCGCGGGCGCTGTCGGCGAAAGTATCCACGACCTCGAACGTCGCGCGCACGATCGGAAGGATGACCAGTTGCGCAATCCGGTCGCCCGGTTCGATGGTGAACGCGTCGCGCCCCCGGTTCCACGTGCTGATCAGCAGAGGTCCCTGGTAGTCGGCATCGATCAGCCCGGTCCCGTTGCCCAGCACGATGCCGTGCCGGTGGCCCAGACCCGAGCGCGGCAGGATCACCGCGCACAGCCCGGGGTCGGCGATGTGGATCGACAGGCCCGACGGCACCAGCGCGGCGTCGCCGGGCGCCAGGGTCAGGGGTGCATCGAGCGCGGCGCGCAGGTCCAGGCCGGCGCTGGCCTCGGTGGCGTAGGCCGGCAGCGGCCATGCGTCGCCGAAGCGGGGATCGAGGAGCTTGACCTGCAGGGTGTGGTGCATCGGGCGTCCCGTGGGGATGGGCGGTGCCGCGTGGCGGATCAGAGCCGCGCGCGGATCAGGTCCAGCAGGGCGTCGGCGAGTACCGTCTTCGGCGCCGAACCCAGCGGATGCACCTGTTCGGCATCGATCACGGTCAGGGCGTTGTCGTCGCTCTCGAACCCGCTGCCGGCGCAGCCCACCTGGTTGGCCGCGATCATGTCCAGCCGCTTGCGCACCAGCTTGTCGCGGGCGTAGTGCTCGACATCGTGCGTCTCCGCGGCGAAGCCGACCACCACGCGCGGCCGCTGCGCATGCGCGGCCACCTCGGCCAGCACGTCGCGGGTGCGCACCAGCTCGACGACGAGGGTCTGGTTGCCGTCGGGCTGCGTGGATTTCTTGATCTTCTCCGGCGCCACCTCCTGCGGGGTGTAGTCGGCCACGGCGGCCGCGCCGATGTACACGTCGGCCGGCAGCGCGCCGAGCACGGCATCGTGCATTTCCGCGGCCGAGCGCACGTTGATCCGGCGCACGCCGGGCGGCGTCGGCAGGCTCACCGGCCCGGCCACGAGCACCACCTGGGCGCCCCTGCGCGCGGCCGACGCGGCGATGGCGAAGCCCATCTTGCCGCTGCTCCTGTTGCCGATGAAGCGCACCGGGTCCAGGTCCTCGTAGGTCGGCCCGGCGCTGATGAGGATGCGGCAGCCGGTCAGGTCCGGCCCGGTCGCGAGCGACGCGGCCAGCGCCTCGACGATCGCCGGCGGCTCGCTGAACCGCCCCGGGCCGATCTCGCCGCAGGCCTGCGCGCCGCTCTCGGGGCCGATCACCTCGACGCCCCGGGCGCGCAGCGTGGCCACGTTCGCCTGCGTGGCCGGATGCAGCCACATCCGGTTGTTCATCGACGGCGCCACCGCGATCGGCGCGGTCGTGGCCAGGCACAGGGTGCTCACCAGATCGTCGGCCAGCCCGTGGGCCAGCCGCGCCAGCACATCGGCGGTGGCCGGGGCGACCAGCACGAGGTTGGCCCAGCGCGCCAGTTCGATATGCCCCATCGCCGCTTCGGCGGCCTCGTCCCACAGCGAACCGCGCACCGGCACGCCCGACACCGCCTGCAGGCTGGCCGCGCCGATGAAACGCTGGGCGTTTTCGGTCATCGCCACCTGCACCTCGGCCCCGACTTCGCACAGCCGCCGCACCAGTTCCACCGACTTGTACGCGGCGATGCCGCCGCAGACGCACAGGAGGATGCGTCGACCGGCCAGAGAGTGGGCCATGCGGGGTTTTCCTACGAAACGAACCGGCGGACAGCTTACCCGATGCCGATGCAAACCCCGACAGCCGGCTGCCGCGCCGCGCGCTGCAATGGCCGTCCCACCCGCACCCGCCACGCCGCCATGCAGATCCGAGACTGGCCCGACGACGAACGCCCCCGCGAGAAACTCCTCAAGCACGGCCCCGCCGTGCTTTCCGATGCCGAGCTGCTCGCCATCTTCCTCGGCTCCGGCCGTCAGGGTGCCGATGTCGTGACCTGCGCCCGCCGCCTGCTGAACGAACAGGGTTCGCTGCGCGCCCTGCTGGAACTGCCGACGCGGCGCCTGCTGCGGCTGCCGATGGTCGGCCCGGCCCGCGCCTGCACCCTGCTCGGCGCGCTGGAGCTGGGCAACCGCCACCTCGCCACCGCCCTGGAGCGCGGCGACGCCCTGCACGATCCGCAGGCCGCCGGGCGCTACTTCGCCCAGCGCCTGCGCGGCCTGCCGCACGAGGTCTTCGCGGTGCTGTTCCTCGACACCCGTCACCGCGCCATCGCCTTCGAGGAGATGTTCCGCGGCACCGTCGATGGCGCCGAGGTCCATCCGCGCGAGGTCGTGCGCCGCGCCCTGGCCCACAACGCCGCCGCCCTGATCGTCGGCCACAACCATCCCAGCGGCAACGGCGAACCCAGCGCCGCCGACCGCGCCATCACCGCCCGCCTCAAGCAATCCCTCGGCCTGGTGGACATCCGCCTGCTCGACCACTTCGTCATCGGCGACGGCAGCCCGGTGTCGCTGGCGACGCGGGGCTGGGTGTGATCCCGTTGTCGTCCCGAGCGCAGCGGGGGGCTTGCTTTTTCCCCGTCCACCGCCTGCCCTCGGCTACAATGGCCGACCGCCGCAACACAGCCCTCACGCGAAAAATCCCCGTGAAATCACAGCTTCGCGCCCTCATCGAGCAGGGCATCGCCAACCTCCGCGCCGAGGGCGTCCTGCCCGCCGACCTCGCCACCCCGGACTTCGTCGTCGAACGCCCGAAGGACCGCAGCCACGGCGACTTCGCGACCAACGCCGCGATGACCCTCGCGAAGCCGGCGAAGAGCAATCCGCGCGCGATCGCGCAGGCGCTGATCGACGCGCTGCCGCAGAACGACGACATCGGCGCGGTCGAGATCGCCGGCCCCGGCTTCCTCAACTTCCGTCTCTCGGCCACCGCCTGGCAGCGCCAGCTGCGCGCCGTGCATGCCGAGGGCGCGCGCTACGGCCGCAACGACAGCGGCCAGGGCCGCGTGGCCGGCGTCGAATACGTCTCGGCGAACCCGACCGGCCCGCTGCACGTCGGCCACGGCCGCGCCGCCGCGATCGGCGACTGCATCGCGCGCGTGCTCGACGCAAACGGCTGGCGCGTGAAGCGCGAGTTCTACTACAACGACGCGGGCGTGCAGATCGAGAACCTCGCGAAGTCCACGCAGGCGCGCGCGCGCGGCCTCGGCCCCGGCAGCGAAGGCTGGGCCGACGATTTC
Source organism: Lysobacter sp. (assembly GCA_019634715.1). Lineage (GTDB taxonomy): Bacteria > Pseudomonadota > Gammaproteobacteria > Xanthomonadales > Xanthomonadaceae > Lysobacter_I. Next base: position 206,560 of record JAHCAU010000007.1, on the reverse strand, counting down.
TACCAGGGCCACTACATCGCCGACGTGGCGAAGGCCTATCTCGACGGCGCCTCGGTCGAAGTCGACGGCCAGGTCGTCACCGGCGCGCGCGATCCCGACAACATCGACGAGATCCGCCGCTTCGCCGTGGCCTGCCTGCGCCGCGAGCAGAACCTCGATCTCGAAGCCTTCCGCGTGTCGTTCGACGTGTACTACCTCGAATCCTCGCTGTACCGCGACGGCAAGGTCGAGGAGACCGTGCGCGAACTGATCGCGCATGGCCACACCTACGAGCACGAAGGCGCGCTGTGGCTGAAGTCGACCGACTTCGGCGACGACAAGGACCGCGTGATGCGCAAGTCCGACGGCACCTACACCTATTTCGTGCCCGACGTCGCCTACCACCTGACCAAGTGGCAGCGCGGCTACGAGCGCGCGATCACCGAACTGGGCGCCGACCACCACGGCTCGCTGGCGCGCGTGAAGGCAGGCCTGCAGGCGCTGGACTGCGGCATTCCGCAGAACTGGCCGGAATACGTGCTGCACCAGATGGTCACGGTGATGCGCGAGGGCGAAGTCGTGAAATTCTCCAAGCGCGCCGGCAGCTACGTCACCCTGCGCGACCTGATCGACGAGACCGGCGCCGACGCCGTGCGCTGGTTCCTGATCGCGCGCAAGCCCGACTCGCAGCTGGTGTTCGACATCGACCTCGCCCGCTCGCAGTCGCTCGACAACCCGGTGTACTACGTGCAGCTGTCGCATGCGCGCACCTTCGGCGTCGTGCGCAAGATGACGGAACGCGGGCTGTCCTTCGATCTCGAAGCGGGGCTGTCGCAACCCATCGACATCGCCGACCCGATCGTGCGCGACGTGCTGATCGACCTCTCGCGCTGGCCGGAGATCGTCGAGCAGGCCGGGATCGATCTCGAACCGCACCAGATCGCCACCTACCTCGTCGAACTGGCGCAGGCCTTCCAGCGCTACTACAACGCGAACATCTTCCTCGTCGACGACGCCGACACCCGCAACGCCCGCCTTGCGCTGGGCTTCGCCGTGCAGCAGGTGCTCGCCAACGGCCTCGCCCTGCTCGGCGTGTCCGCGCCCGAGGAAATGTTCTTCGCCGACGACGCTTCGACGGAGACCGCGTGATGGCCGCCAAGCGCAACACGAAGTCGCAGGCGCGGCGCAATTCCGGCGGCGACAGCACCGCCATCCCCGGCGGCATCTGGATGCTGGTCGGCCTGGGGCTGGGCATCGCGCTGTTCCTGTTCGCGCCGAAATTCCTCGATGGCGACGGCGCCAGGGACTTCTTCCGGCCCAAGCCCAACGCAGAGGCCCAGCCGCCCGCGATCGACGCGACCAGCGACAAGGCGCCGATCGCGCAGGACACCGGCGACAGCGGCGATGCCGCCAGCGGCACGCCGCCGGAGAAGACCCAGGACTACGACTTCTACACCCTGCTGTCGGGCGAAGAGACCGCCGTCAGCGACCGCGAGCTGGCCGAACGCGCGCGCGCCGAGGACGCCGCGCGGCGCCGTGCCGAGCGCGATGCCGCGGATGCCGCCGACCTGGCCAGCGACGCCAGGACGCCGCCCGCGATCGACGCCTCGCCCGTGCCGGAACCGCAGCCGGCGAAGCCCGACGCGATCGCCGAAACGCCGTCGCGCGACGACGCCCGCTACCTGCTCCAGGCCGGCGCCTTCCAGGCCTCGGGCGATGCCGAGGCGTTGAAGGCGAAGATCGCCTTCCTCGGCCTCAGCGCGCGCGTCGAATCCGCACAGATCAAGGGCCAGACCGTCTACCGCGTGCGCATGGGTCCCTACGGCAGCGCCACCGAACTGGCCGACGCCAAGCGCAAGCTCGCCAGCGGCGGGCTGCCGGCAATGGCGATCAAGGCGAAGTAGGCGCCTCCAAGTCACTGAAAAACAAGGCACTCCGGTCTCACGGTCGCGATCCGTGAGACGCCCCGGCGGCATACTCTCGTCCCAGCAGGAGAGAACGCCCATGACGCTCGAAGCCGCCCTGTTAAGACCGTCGCTGTTCAAGCCGGTCGTCGATGCCCTGCTCGCCCGCCTGCAGCAGCGCAAGCGCCGCGAACAGCGCCGGGGCGCCGAAGCCGCCATGCGCGAGGTCATCCGCGAACTGCTCCTGCCCCAGCCGGACGAGCGTCGGGTCGAGACGCGGCTGGCGCTGGCGCGCGCGGGTGGCGCGTCCGCGCACGACCTGCGCCTGGCCGAGGCCATGCTCGCCCGTCACCGCGAAACCCGCGCGCAGACACGCGGCAGGACCCACCGCAGCCGGCGCGGACACACGCTGCACTGACGGCACACGGCGCCGCCGCCGCTAGAATCGGCGGATGAACACCATCCTCATCACCGGCGCCACCTCCGGATTCGGCCGTGCCGCCGTCGAACGCTTCCATCGCGCCGGCTGGCGCGTGATCGCCACCGGCCGCCGCGCCGAACGCCTCGATGCGCTGGCCGACGCGCTCGGTCGCGAACGCATCCATACCGCCGCCTTCGACATCCGCGACGAGGCCGCGATGCGCGCCGCGATCGACGCGCTGCCCGACGGCTTCCGCGACATCGATGTGCTCGCCAACAATGCCGGCCTCGCGCTCGGCACCGCACCGGCCCAGCGCGCCGACCTCGCGCAGTGGAAGCAGATGATCGACACCAACGTCACCGCGCTGGCCACGCTCACCCACGCACTGCTGCCGACGCTCATCGCGCGGCGCGGCGCGATCCTCAATATCTCCTCCGTCGCCGCCACCTATCCGTACGCCGGCGGCAACGTCTACGGCGGCACAAAGGCCTTCGTCTCGCAGTTCTCGCTGGGCCTGCGCAGCGACCTGCACGGCACCGGCGTGCGCGTGACCAGCATCGAACCGGGCATGGCCGAAACCGAATTCACGCTCGTCCGCACCCGCGGCGACCAGGCCGCCTCCGACACGCTGTACAAGGGCGCCGAACCGATCACGCCCGAAGACATCGCCGAGACGATGTTCTGGATCGCCAACCTGCCGCCGCACCTCAACGTCAACCGCATCGAAGTGATGCCGGTGCGCCAGTCGTTCGCCGGGTTCCAGGTGGCGCGGGACGGCGCATGAAGCTGCTGATGCCCGCGCTGATGGCGGTGCTGATCGGCGCGGTGCTGCCGCTGCAGGGCCTGATCAACGCGCGCCTCGGTGGCCAGATCGGCGGCCCGATCCAGGCCGCCTTCGCCTCCTTCCTCGTCGGCACGGTGCTGCTCGGTGCCTGGCTGCTGCTGAGCCGCGCGCCCGCGTCCCTGGGCGAGGCCGCACGCTTTCCGCCATGGATCTGGGCAGGCGGCGTGTTCGGCGCCATCTATGTCGCCTGCTTCACCCTGCTGATGCCGCGACTCGGCGCCGCGTCGCTCGTCTGCCTCGCCATCCTCGGGCAGGTGACCGCGTCGTTGCTGCTCGACCACTTCGGCGTGCTGCAGGCGGCACGCAAGGCCGACGCGGTGCGCATCGCCGGTGCGATCCTGATGATGGCCGGCGTGCTGATGGTCGCCGCGCCGTGGCGCGGCGCGACGAAGGCTCCGGCGGCGTCACCGGCGACGCCGCGCGACGGGGCTCGCTGAACCGACCGGTCGAAGCGCGACCGCGCATCCCTCACGGTGCGTGATCCGGGGGGATTGAACCGATCGCCCGCCTGGCGCCACCTCTCTTGCAGAGTGGAACGAAACGAACGGGAGCGGCCACGTGCAGCGCGACAGCGAGCGGATCTACGACGAATACCTCGTCGCCTCGGCGCAGGCCGGGGACCGCGCGGCCTGGGAGCGGCTGGTCGTGCGCTGGCAGCCGCGGCTGCTGCGCCATGCCTGGCGGCTGACCGGGCACGCCGACCGCGCGGCGGATCGGGTGCAGGACGCCTGGGTCGACATCTGGAAAGGCCTGCGCCGGCTGGACGATGTCGTGGCCTTTCCCGCCTGGGCGTTCCGCATCGTCACCCGTCGCTGCCAGCGCAGCTGGACTGCGGCCGAACAGGCGCATGCGGACCTGCTCGACATCGCCGACACCCCGTACGACAGCGACGATGCCGCGGCCGCCGATGCCATGGCGCGCGACATCGACTTCACCCGCGTGCAGGCGGCCATGGCGACGCTGCCGCCCGCACAGCGCGCGGCGCTGTCGCTGTTCCATCTCGAAGACCTGAGTGTGGCGGAAATCGCCATCGCCCTCGATGTACCTCCGGGAACGGTCAAGACCCGGCTGATGCACGCGCGCCGCAAGATCCGCGCACGACTGGAAGGAGACTCCCATGAGCAAGACCGATGACATGATCGAACGCGCCCTGTCCGCCGAAGACCGCGAACTGCTGGCGCGCCACGCCGAGCCCGGCTACTTCACCCAGGCGTTCGGCCTGTTCCGCGGCGCACAGGGCGGCGTGGTCTGGCTGACCTACCTGACCTCGCTCGCCGCCTTCGCCGGATTCGCCTATGCGTTCTGGCGGACGTGGACGGCCGACGACCTGCTGGTCGCGGTGAAGTTCGCCACGCTGGCGATCGTGCTGTTCCAGTACACGGCGATCGCGAAGTCCTTCCTCGGCGCACGCATGGAAAGCAACCGCGGCCTGCGCGAGCTCAAGCGCGTCGAACTGCAGGTGGCGATGCTGCGCGACGCCGTGCGGAAGGATGGACAGGCCGCAGCGGAGTGAGGCCGGCACGCGTCCCGGCGCACCGATTCCTCAGTGCGCCTGGACCGTGGCCCTGCGCATCCACCGTGTCTGGCAGTGCACGCGCAGCCGCAAGCCCGGACGCTCCACCGCGTAGTACAGCAGCGCCGCCGCGACCAGCGAGGCCAGGCCGTAGATGACGAAGACGATGTAACCGTTGCCGATGCGGCCCAGCACGGCGCCCAGGTGCTCTTCGACCAGGCCGTACACCGGTTTATGCACGAGATACAGGCTGTACGACACCGCGGCCAGCCACGCCGCGCCGGGAAAGGCGCGACGGCCGATCCAGCTGCCGGCTTGCGCGCCGGCGAACACCAGCATCGCCAGCCCGGCGGACAGCACCGGCCAGCCGATGCTGTTGCCGAGCAAGCCGGTGCGTTCGCGGAACAGCCAGAAGCTCAGCGCCATCGTCGCGAGGCCGGCGACGAGCACCAGATTGGCGCGCGCGGCGATACGGTTCCACGCATCGGCGCGACAGGTCTTCCACACCGCCAGCAGCACGCCGGCGAGCAGGCCATCGAGGCGGTTCCAGGTCGGGTAGTAGATCTCTTCGACGAACCAGTTGTAGCCCGGCGCCAGCGCGTCGAAGTGCAGCCAGATCGCGCTGCGCAGCGCGATGCCGCCAAGCACCAGCGCGATGCAGAACACCGCCAGCGCCGCGCCCGAACGCAGGCGCGCGAAGCCGATCGCGAGGATCGGAAACAGCAGATAGAAATGTTCCTCCACGCACAGCGACCACGCATGGGAAAAGGCGGCGTTGGCGCCGTAGTCGATGGACACGTTCACGAAGAAGAAGGCGAACTTCCACCAGGGTTCCATGCCCCGCGCTTCGCGGAACTCCGGCCACAGCAGGTACACCGCGAGCACGGTCCAGAATGCGGGCAGGATGCGGCAGGCGCGACGCAGCCAGAAATCGCCGAAGGAAAAACGCTCGCCACGCGCCAGCGGCGCCAGCACCTGCGAACCGATCAGGAAACCGCTGAGCACGAAGAACAGGTCGACGCCCATCCAGCCGTAGCGCTGCAGCCAGGCCCAGTCCTCGCCCAGGCCGCCGACGAGGAACGAATGGAACAGCATCGTCCAGACCACGGCGACGGCGCGGAGCGAATCGAGACCGGGAAGACGCATGGGGGCCTGCTGGCGCGATGCGGGCGACGGAAGGTCGCCCGCGATGCAGGAATTCTATGCGCCACGCGATCGGCGAAACGGGCCGTGACGCCGGTGACGCGTACGCTGGCGGCGACTCACGCCAGCGGTTCGTCGCTCAGGTAGGTGTACGCGGTCAGGCCATTCTCCAGCGCCTCGTTGAGGCGCGCGGCCTCGCTCTTGGTCAGGTCGGCGGCACCGACCTTGGCGCGGTAGATGCGGCGCAGGTCGTCGAGCTTGTAGCCGACGTAGTCCAGCATCACGTCGGTGGTGTCGCCGCGACGCTGCTGGACGATGCGGAAGCCCTCGTCGTCGCAGCGCACTTCCACCGCGTCGGTGTCGCCGAACAGGTTGTGGATGTCGCCGAGGATTTCCTGGTACGCGCCGACGAGGAAGAAGCCGATGCGATAGCGCTCGCCGGGGCGCGGCGCATGCAGCGGCAGCGAGCTGTCCAGGTCTTCGTTCTCGACGTAGGTGTCGATCTTGCCGTCGGAATCGCAGGTGAGGTCGGCGATCACGCCGCGACGCTCCGGCCGCTCGTCCAGGCGCTCGATCGGGGTGATCGGGAACACCTGGTCGATCGCCCACACGTCGGGCATCGACTCGAACAGGCTGAAGTTGACGAAGTACTTGTCGACCAGACGCTCGTTGAGTTCGTCGAGCAGGTCGCGATGACTCTTCTCGTCGTAGGTCAGGCGTGCGCGCACCGCGTGGGCGATGGCGTAGAACAGGTCGTCGAGCCGCGCGCGCGCGACCAGGTCGATCTGGCCCAGCGCATAAAGCGACAGGCCTTCGCTGTGGTGGTGCTGCGCTTCGTGGAAAAGCTCGACCGCCGGGCGGGTCTCGATCTCGGCGTGTATCTCGCGCAGGTGGCGGATCACCGCGGCTTCGTCGTCGTGCGCCGGCGGCACGCGGCCTTCCGGTGCGCGCTCGACCTCGGACACGTTGGTGACCAGCATGGCGTGGTGCGCGGTCATCGCGCGGCCGCATTCGGTGACCAGGCGCGGCGGCGGGAAACCGTACTGCTCGCAGGCCTCGGCGATCGGCTGGACGATGCTCGAGGCGTACTGGTGGATGCCGTAGTTGATCGAGCAGTAGCTGCGCGAGCGCGTGCCTTCGTAGTCGATGCCCAGGCCGCCGCCGACGTCGACATGGCTGATCTTCGCGCCGAGCTTCGACAGCTCGACGAAGTAGCGCGTCGCTTCGCGCATGCCGTTGGCGATGTCGCGGACGTTGCTGATCTGCGAACCCATGTGGAAGTGCAGCAGGCCCAGGCAGTCGCCCATGCCGGCGTCGCGCAGGGTCTTCCACAGGTCCAGCACCTGGCGCGGCGACAGGCCGAACTTGGCCTTGTCGCCGCCGCTGTTCTGCCATTTGCCGGCGCCCAGCGAGGCCAGGCGCATGCGCACGCCGAGGCCGGGCACGACGCCGAGCGCCCTGGCTTCTTCCATGATGAGCGGCAGTTCGGACGGCTTCTCGACCACGATGAAGGTCTGCATGCCGAGCTTGCGACCGATCAGCGCCAGGCGGATGTATTCGCGGTCCTTGTAGCCGTTGCAGACGACCAGGCCTCCGGTGCGGCTGAGCGCGAGCACCGCCATGAGTTCGGGCTTGCTGCCGGCCTCCAGGCCGAAGCCCTCGCCCGCGTGCGAGGCGAGCGTGCCGGCCACGCCGGCGTGCTGGTTGACCTTGATCGGGTACACGGCGGTGTAGCCGCCGGTGTAGTCGAAATCCTGCTGCGCCTGCGCGAACGCGGCCTGCAGCTTGCCCAGGCGGTCGCCGAGGATCTGCGGGAAGCGCACGAGAAGGGGAAGTTTCGCACCGCTCGACAAGGCTGCGTCGACCACCTCCGGCAAGGCCACGCCTGGCGCCTGCGCGCCGCGCGGATGCACGACGATGCGGCCGCGTGCGTCGATGTCGAAATACCCCTCGGCCCAGTGCGGGATCGAGTAGGTCTTGCGGGCTTGGTCGATCGACCAGGCGGTCATGGGCGTGCTTCCGGACGGCAGGGGGGCGTGCATTGTATGGCCTGCGGCCCGCCGTCACCGTGTCGCCCGCCGCGTCAGCGCCCCCGCCGGTAGACCGGCGCCCCGCAGACCGCCCGGACCCGCCGGGCCAGCGCGCGCCGGGCCGAGTCGCCATCGCCGAACACGGTCACGCTGCCGGGCAGGCGCAGGGCCGCGACCAGGCGCTTGAGCCCGGCCGCCTCGCTGGCGACCGAGCCACGCCAGGCCACCAGCAAGGTGTAGTGCGCGGCCTCGCCGGGCAGGTCCAGGCGCTTGCGCACCAGCCAGGCCTCGGCGACCTGCGGGATCGCGCGCAGGCTGCCGGACAGGGCCAGCAGCCCCTCGGCGTCCAGGTCGTGGGCGACCAGCTCGTCGTCCTCGTCCACGCCGTCGCGGGCCTGCAGCGAGACGGCCTGCGCGGCGAAGGCCTCGCGCAGCCGTTCCAGGGCCTTGGTCAGGTCCGGTGCGACGGTGGCATCGCGACGCCAGGCGTCGAGGCGTTCTAACACCGGGACGATCGCCCCGGCATCGAGGGTCATCGCCCGCTCCAGCAGCACGACGCCATCCATTTCGCCGGCCTCCACCCGCAGCACGCCGGCCCGGAACAGCGCCGACGGGTTGTCCGGCAGGCGCGCCAGCACCTGCTGGTACAGGCGCAGGGGGTCCTGTTCGGGGCGCAGGGTCTCGCACAGCCGGGCATGGGCGAGCAGGTCGGCCTCGGCCGGCCCGCCGTCGCGCTCCAGCTCGGCCAGGCGCTGGCGCTCGGGTTCGGCGGCGGCGTGCGCTTCGGCCCAGCGTGCCTGCAACTGCTCGCGCCACTGGGTGTCGACGGTGCGTTCGATCTCGGCCAGCAGCGGCGGATCGAACAACTGCGCGGCCGGCGTGCCCGACCCCACGACCGCGGGCGCACCGGCGCCGGCCGCGAGCCGTTTCGACAGGATCGGGTGGGTATCGTCGGCGTCGTGCTCGCGTTCGGCCGCGGCGATCACCCGGGCCACGTCCAGCGGCGGCAGTTCGCGCAGCAGCCGCGCCTGCTCGGCGCTGATCGACAGCGGCGGCTTCGGCTGCGCGCGCACGCGATCGGCCATCGGCCGCAGAAGCCGCTTGTCGAGCCAGGCCGAGGCGTGCTCCAGCCGGATCAGGCCGGAGGCCAGCGGCGCGTGGCCGACCAGTCGCCGCGCCACCGCATCGGCCTCGAACTCATCCTCGCGCGCCAGCACGAAGCTCACGGCATCGAAATGCGGCGCGTACCAGGCGAAGAAGCGCGACAGCAGCAGCGGCGACAGCAGGCCGCTGGTCGCCACCGCTTCAGCCATGCGCCACCAGCGCAGGCGCAGGCGGTAGATCCAGGCCATGAAGCGGCCGTTGCCGCTGCGGAAATGGCCGAATTCGTGGGCGATCACCGCCAGCAGCTCGTCGCGGTCGAGAAGGCGCAGCAGCGGCAGACCCAGCACCAGGTAGCGGCGCTCGCCCAGCAGCCCGAACATGCGCGGACAGGTCACGGCGGCCGCGTTCAGTTCGCTGTCGATCACCACGCCGTCCAGCGGCGGTGCGCCGGCCTCGCGGCGCAGGCGCTCGATCTCGGCCGCCAGTTCCGGCACGTGATCGGCCCAGAGCGCATAGCCGGGTGGCGGTGCCACCGGCACCCACAGCGCGCGCAGCACGCCCGCGCCCAGCATCAGCAGCAGGAGGGTCGCCACGACGGCCTGCACGTCCCATTCCCGCCCGGTGACGAACATCGCGCCGATCGCCAGCAGCGGCAGACCCAGGCCCAGCAGTGCCAGCCCGCCGAGCACCCCATAGCCGAGGGCAGCAAGCAGGGCCACCCGGCGGCGATAGGCGGCCGGCGCTTCCCGGGACTCGGCCTCCAGCCGCACCACCCGCGCCTTGCGTCGTCGTTCGTCGGCGGTCTCGCGCATTCCGGTCTCCAGGCCCTGTCCCGGCGGGCATCGTAACGGAAGCGCCTGGTCGGCTTAGGTACAATGCCGCCCCCTTCCAACCTCCCGGGCCCCGCGCCATGACCGAGACTTCCTGGCATTTCGAGCAGTTCGAGCCCACCGGCTCGGCCATCGGCTACCGCATCACCCGCAAGCTCGACGAGGTGCAGTCGCCGTTCCAGAAGATCGAGATCTACGAGAGCACCGACTGGGGCAACCTGATGCTCATCGACGGCGCGATGATGCTCACCGCCCGCGACAACTTCCTGTACCACGAGATGATCTCGCACCCGGCGCTGTTCACCCATGCGAACCCGGAGCACGTCGTCATCATCGGCGGCGGCGACTGCGGCACCCTGCGCGAAGTGCTCAAGCACCCGGGCGTGAAGAAGGCCGTGCAGTGCGACATCGACGAGCAGGTCACGCGCATGGCCGAGAAGTGGTTCCCGGAACTGTGCGACGCCAACGACGACCCGCGCGCCGAGCTGATGTTCGACGACGGCATCGCCTACATGCAGAACGTGGCGCCCGGCAGCCTGGACATCGTCATCGTCGACTCGACAGACCCGGTCGGCCCGGCCGAAGGCCTGTTCAACAAGGCCTTCTACGCCAGCTGCTTCCGCGCGCTGAAGGACGACGGCATCCTGATCCAGCAGTCGGAATCGCCGCTGATGCAGCTGGCGCTGATCCAGGCGATGCGCGACGAGATGGGCAAGGCCGGCTTCACCACCTTCAAGACCCTGCCGTTCCCGCAGCCGTGCTATCCCACCGGCTGGTGGAGCGTCACCCTGGCGCGCAAGGGCGAGGACTTCGATTTCCGGGAAGCCGACGCCCGCGCGAAGGCGTTCAAGACGAAGTACTACACCCCGGACCTGCACCGCGGCGTGCTGGTGTCGCCGCCGTTCGTGGCGGATGTGCTGGGCGACTGATCGCGGTCGACATCGATGCAGACGACACGGGCCGCAGCGATGCGGCCCGTTCGCATTGCAGCGCGACACAACGGTTTCCGAACATCGGCATCATGCTGGCTTAAGGCGCGCGGGCTACAACGACGCGATCTCCACCAAACCGAATCGATGATCCGCAAGCTTCCGCGCAGCGCGCGACTCGTCCGTGGCGGCACCGCGCTGCCGAAGCCCGTCCCGCGTGCGTTCGCGATCGACGCTGCCGGCTGGTTCGCCTGGACCCATCTGTGGCTGCCGCTGCTGGCCTGGTGCCTGACGGTGTCCACGCTCGCCGCACTGGGCGTCGACTGGCACCTGTCCCGCGCGCTCTTCGCCTGGGAGGGCTACCGCTGGCTGCTGCGCGAAGCGATGCTCACCGAAGCCGTCATCCATCGCGGCGGCCACGCCCTCAGCATCGCGGCGTGGCTGGCCGCGCTAGCCGCCTGGCTCTTCGCCCGTCTGCGCGCATCCGCGCTGCAGCGCCCGCTCGCCCACCTGCTGCTGTCGGTCCTGGTGTCGACGCTGCTGGTGTCGTGGCTGAAGTCATGGTCGAACATGGATTGCCCCTGGGACATCGACGGCCTCGGCGGCACGCGCCCCTATCTCGACCTCCTCGACCTGCGGCCGCAGTACCTGCCGCAAGGCAGGTGTTTTCCCGCCGGCCACGCCAGCGGCGGCTACGCCTGGGTCGCGCTCTACTTTTTCTTTCTCTCGGTACGTCCTGCATGGCGCTGGCGCGGGCTGGCGATCGGCCTCGGCGTGGGCGCGCTGTTCGGCCTGGCCCAGCAATTGCGCGGCGCGCACTTTCTCTCCCACGACCTGTGGACGCTGGCGATCTGCTGGTGCGTGGCGTATGCGCTGCAGTCCACGATGCTGAAGCGGGAATCGCCAGGCAGGCGGACGCGGCATGTCATTTTGCGCATGCCGGATGATCTGCGGGGGGTCGCGCACCAGGCCGTGCGACAAGACGCCCGCAAACGGGACCGCAAGCCCTAAAGTACGCGGACCCGATTCGACTGGAGTCTCCGGATGCGCCGCAATCCCCGCCCGCTTGCCCTGGCCATGATCGCGCTGTGCAGTTGCCCGCTCGCCGCATTCGCGCAGTCGAGCGACAAGACCACACCCGCACCCGCCTATTCGGAATGCTGGAAGGCCACATTCAACGAGCAGCAATCCGGCCCCACGCGCATGCGCACCGTGGGCGGCGCGGACCAGAGCTTCACGCACAGCTACGACGGCGCCTTCCGCTGGGTCGGCAAGCCCAAGACCATGCCGGTGACGATCACCTACCGCTACTGCTTCGGCAAGCTCAAGGAAGACGGGGGCGCGGTGCTCCTCGAGGGCAAGACCGTCAGCCTCGGCAGGGTCGGTTCGGTGCAGTTGTCGAGCGCCGGCAAGGGCACCCCGGGTTACGACATGGTCTCGGTCCGCGACATCGACATCTTCGACAGCCTCTACGGTCGCTTTCAGGGCGAAGGCGGGAAGGTCACCTCGCTGCAGGTGGAACTCGATCGCCAGCGCATGACCACCGCGGTGATCACGCACACCACCGAAGGCCGCACCCAGACCACGACCTACATGAAGGGCGAGACGGTGCGCGACGAACTGCCGCGCTGAACCTGCCGGTCAGAGCGCATCGCCGTCCATTTCCCCGGTGCGGATGCGCACCACCTTCTCCAGGTCCCAGACGAAGATCTTGCCATCACCAATTTTGCCGGTGCCGGCGGACTGCATGATCGCCTCGACCACGGCGTCGACCTGGTCGTCGGTCACCGCGACTTCGAGCTTGATCTTGGGCAGGAAGTCGACCACGTACTCTGCGCCGCGATACAGCTCGGTGTGGCCCTTCTGGCGGCCGAAGCCCTTGACCTCGGTGGCGGTGATGCCGGCCACGCCGGCCTCGGCCAGCGCCTCGCGCACATCGTCGAGCTTGAACGGCTTGATGATGGCCATGACCATCTTCATGAACGGGTCTCCGGGTCGAATGTCGTCTGCCCGGAAGGATAGCCGGGGTCGGCAGCCGGTGTCGGACTTTTCCGACGCCCACGCGCGGGCTTTCCCGATGGTCCGCCGACGACAGCGACGCGATGCTGGGCACCGCGCTACAATCCACGGAGCATGCCCATGATCGACCTCAGCCAGATCGACGACCTCGCCCGCCGCCTCAGCGGCCTGGTGCCTCCCGCCCTGCGCGAAGGCCGCGAGGAAATGCAGGACAACTTCAAGGCCGCCCTGCAGGCCGGCCTGAACAAGCTTGACCTGGTGACCCGCGAGGAGTTCGACGTGCAGCGCGCCGTCCTCGCCCGCACCCGCAGCCAGCTCGACGAACTGCGCGCGCTGGTCGAACAGCTGGAAGCGCGTCTCGCAGAAGCTCGTCCCGCAGAACCGCGCGACACAGACACCCCGCCCCAGGCCTGAGGGGCATTCCCATGACATTGGCCCTCGTGCACACCCGTGCACGGACCGGCGTGCGCGCGCCATCCGTGAACGCGGAAGTCTTCCTCGCCGGCGGCGTGCCGCGCATGTCCATCGTCGGCCTGCCCGAGGCGGCCGTCCGCGAATCCAAGGACCGCGTCCGCGCCGCCATCCAGTGCGCGCAGTACGAATTCCCGGCGCGCGTCATCACCGTCAACCTGGCCCCGGCCGACCTGCCCAAGGACGGCGGCCGCTTCGACCTGCCCATCGCGCTGGGCATCCTCGCCGCCAGCGGCCAGATCCCGCTGGAGAGCCTGCGCGAGTTCGAATTCCTCGGCGAACTGGGCCTGACCGGCGAGCTGCGCCCGGTCGACGGCGTCCTGCCGGCCGCGCTGGCCGCCGCCGCGCAAGGCCGCAAGCTGATCGTGCCCGCCGCCAACGGCGCCGAAGCCGCGCTCGCCGCCGAGGTCGAGGCCTTCACCGCGCGCACCCTGCTCGAAGTCTGCGGCCATCTCAGCGGGTACAAGACCCTCCCGCGCGCCATCGCCCCGCCCTGCGGCTACGACCACGGCCCGGACCTGCGCGACGTGCGCGGCCAGACACGGGCCCGGCGCGCGCTGGAGATCGCCGCCGCCGGTGGTCATCATCTGTTGCTCGTCGGCCCACCCGGCTGCGGCAAGACCCTGCTCGCCTCGCGCCTGCCCGGCCTGCTGCCCGATGCCAGCGAAGCCGAAGCCCTTGAAGCCGCCGCCATCGCATCGATCAGCGGACGCGGTCTCGACCCGACCCGCTGGCGCACCCGCCCGTTCCGCAGCCCGCACCACACCGCCAGCCCGGTCGCGCTGGTCGGCGGCGGCGCGGAACCGCGTCCCGGCGAGATTTCCCTCGCGCACCAGGGCGTCCTGTTTCTCGACGAGCTTCCGGAGTGGGATCGCAAGGCGCTGGAAGTCCTGCGCGAGCCGCTGGAATCCGGCGTGGTCACCATCTCCCGCGCCGCGCGGCAGAGCGAATTCCCCGCCCGCTTCCAGCTCGTCGCCGCAATGAACCCCTGCCCCTGCGGCTGGGCCGGCGACCCCTCCGGCCGCTGCCGCTGCCATCCCGACGCGATCCTGCGCTACCGCAGCAAGATCTCCGGGCCGCTGCTCGAACGCATCGACCTGCACCTCGAAGTGCCGCGATTGCCACCCGCCGAGCTGCGACCCGATGCGCCGCCAGGCGAATCCAGCGACGCCGTGCGCGAACGCGTGGTGCAGGCACGGGCGCGTCAACTGCAGCGCGCGGGTTGCATCAACGCCCGGCTCGACCAGTCGCAGACCAACGCGGTGTGCCGTCTCGCCCCCGAGGACCAGGCGATGCTGGAGAATGCGATCGATCTGCTGCAGCTTTCCGCGCGTTCGATGCACCGGATCCTGCGCGTGGCGCGGACGATTGCAGATCTTGCCGGCAGCGCGGATATCCAAGGCCCGCATGTGGCGGAGGCGATCGGATATCGGCGCGGCGAGCGGGTGGCAGCCGCGCGGGTGGCGTGAGTGCCCGGTCCCTGCCCCTACAATGCCTGCATCGCCACGCCATGGAATCGGGTATGCGAACTGCGCCAGCGCCGCCTTCATGTCACAGCCGCGTGCCTGCGGAACAGGCTTCGATGGCACGTCGCCCTGCCACGAGTGATCGGCCATGAGCGCGATCGGTCGCTTCCCCGCGCTGCGCGCCTGGCGGGATGCCGGCGAATTCATCACCGTCCGCGGCCGCCGCATCTACTGTCGTCGCGCGGGAACGGGACCACGTCTGCTGCTGATTCACGGCTTCCCGACCAGCAGCGTCGATTGGGCGCCGATGTGGCCGATGCTGATCTCGCGTTTCGATGTCCTTGCCTTCGATCTGCTCGGCCTGGGCTTTTCCGACAAACCGCACGGCCATCGCTATCGTGTGCGCGAGCAGGCGGATCTGGCCGAAGCGGTCGCGCATCATCACGGCTGGCGCGATGCATTCGTGCTCGCCCACGATTATGGCGATACGGTCGCGCAGGAGCTGCTGGCCCGAAGCAGCGAGAATCCGGCGCAGGCCGTGCTGCGCATCCCGCGCCTGTGCCTGCTCAACGGCGGGCTGTTCCCGGAAACCCATCGCGCGCGGCTCATCCAGCGATTGCTCGCCTCGCCGCTCGGACCCGGGTTGGCCGGGCTGATGAACCGCCGCAGCTTCGGCCGCAATCTCAAGGCCCTGTTCTCGCCGACGCGGCTGCCCGACGAGACCGCGATCGACGAATACTGGGCGCTGCTGCAATACCAGGACGGCGTTCGTGCGGTGCCGTCGCTGCTGGGCTACATGGCCGAACGCCAGCGCGAACGCGCGCGCTGGGTCGGTGCGCTGCAGACGACCGAGACGGCGTTGCGCCTGGTCTGTGGCGCGGTCGATCCCGTCAGCGGCCTGCACATGGCCGAGCGCTATCGGGAGCTCGTGCCGCATGCGGACATCGTCTTGCTGGACGATGTCGGCCATTTCCCGCAACTGGAAGACCCGGCGCGGGTCTTCGCTGCGGTCGCCGGGTTTTTCCCCGGCGACGAGACGCCGACGAGCGGGTGACGCCGGCGTCCTGCGTCAGGCCAGCGCCGACGCCCCGCACGCCGGAAACGGGCTGAACAGGAGTGATTCCACGTCGCTGCGTGCGCCTTGCCCGGCCAGCTGGAGGCGTTTTTTTAATCCCCGGGAGGCTGGTAGACTCCGCCGTACGGAGAGGTATTGTGTCCAATCAAAGGATGGACCGATGGAAAGCAAGGAAGATTGTGCGGTCGCACGGATGTGCACGCCCTCGAACGACGCGACCACCGCAGCACCGGACACCAGGCGCGGGCGCGCCGATTTCCCGCTGACGGACATGCAGCGCCTCCTTGTCGTCAGCGCGTCGGACGGCATGGAGTACGCACTGCATCCACGCCTCTACTTCGAGGTGGAACGCCCCGGACTCGACATCGATCGCTTCGTGTCCGCGATCGCCCGCGTGCTCGAACGCCATCGACGGAACATCGTCGTCGTGACCCCGGACCTGCGACTGCGGCAGGTCGAGGAGATGACGCCGCCCCGCGTGCCGGTGCGGGACCTGCGCAGGTTCTCCGAACTGGGGACCACGCTGGGACTCATGCAGATCCGGCACCGGATGCTGAAGCGGCCGCTGCCCATGGATCGCTGGCCATGGCTCGACTTCCAGCTGACACGATACGGCGACGACGATGTCCGGCTGCACGTGAACTTCAGCAACCTGTTCCTCGATCAGATCTCGGGGCTTCGCCTGCTCGCCGAGATCGAGCAATGCTATGCGGCGCCGGAGATCGAGCTGCCTGCGGAACACGTGGGCATCGCGGAGGTGTCGCTTGCGTTGGCGCAGCGGCACGAGGCCGCCGATCGGGCGCGCGCCTACTGGGCCGATCGCGTCGCGACGCTGCCCGCCCCGCCAGAGCTGCCGACCGTGCGCCTGCAGGGAAATCCGGGGCTGAACCGTCGCCGGCTCGTGCTCGACGCAGCGACCTGGGGCGCGTTCGCGGCGGGCGCGGCGCACCATGGGGTGAGCGCGGTGACGGCGCTGCTCGCGGTGTACGGCGAGATCGTGGCCCGCTTCAGCGGGTCGCGGCATTTCATCCTCAACCAGATGATCTCGCGTCGCGTGCTGCGGCGCATTCCCGGCGTCGAGTCGGTGCTGGGCAATCTCGGCGCCATCTATCCGCTCGAATTCGACTGGCGCGACACCGCCCCCCTCCGCGAAAGAGCCCGCCGCCTGCAGGCGACGATCATCGCCGATCTCGGACGCACCGATTGGTCGGGCGTCGATGTGCTGGAGGCGCTGAATGCCCGCCACCAGGCGCAGGGCAGGGCCGCGTGTCCGTTCGTCGTCTCCTCGGGCCTGGCGGGCGGGCCGCAGGAGGCGTTCGTCTACAGCAAGCTCGCGACGCCGCAGGTCCTGCTCGACCACCAGTTCTTCGCGCTCCGCGACGAGCGTGTCGAGATCGTCTGGGATGTGGTGGAAGCCGCGTTCCCCGAGGGTTTCATCGACGCACTGTGTCATGCCCACGAAGCGCTGATCCGCACCCTGGCCGGCGATCCGGAGGGGTGGAACGCGACGACGACACTGGTCGCTCCGCGCAGCCCGGAACCACCAGCGACGACCTGCCCCACACGCCCGCTGCACGCGGGCCGCCTGTCGGACGGGCTGAAGGTCGCCGCGGCCGTCGCGCCCGAGCACACCGCCGTCGCGTGCGGCGACGAAGCGCTGACCTACGGCGAACTCGCCGCGGCCGCCGGATCCCTGGCGAAGGCGTTGTGCGCCCATGGCGTCCGTCCCGGCGATCGCGTCGCGATCGTGCTGGCCAAGGGCGTGCCGCAGATGATCGCGGTCCACGCAACCCTGTTCGCGGGCGCGGCGTACGTGCCGATCGATCCGGCGTGGCCGCAGCGGCGGATCGAGCAACTGGTGAACGACATCGACGCCTCGGCGATCGTCACCGCCGATGCCATCGAACAACCGGGCGTGCCGGTGCTGCGGGTCGGCGACGACGCGACGGCCTCTGCGAACACGGACTTGCCCGTCGATCTCGATCCGTCCGGGCTGGCCTACGTCATCTACACCTCGGGCTCGACCGGACAGCCCAAGGGGGTCGCACTCGATCACCGCGGGCCGATCAACACGATCCTGGACGTCAACGATGCGTTCCGCATCGTGGCCGAGGATGTGATCTTCGGGGTGTCCTCGCTGTCGTTCGACCTCTCGGTCTACGACATCTTCGGGGCGGCGATGGCGGGCGCGACGCTGGTGCTGCCCGATCCCGCCGACCACAGCCCGCATGCCTGGCTGGCCGCGATGGTCGAACGCCGGGTCACGGTGTGGAATTCGGCGCCACCGTTGATGCAGTTGCTGGTGGATGTCGCGCGTGCCGAGCGCGTCCAGCTGCCCGCGCTGCGCATCGTGATGCTGTCCGGCGACTGGATTCCGCTGTCCCTGCCCGACGACATCAGGGCGATCGCGCCGAATGCGAAGGTGGTCAGCCTCGGCGGCGCGACGGAAGCGTCCATCTGGTCGATCTGGCATCCGATCGATGCGGTCGATCCGCGCTGGCGCAGCATCCCCTACGGACGACCGATGGCGAACCAGCCCTGGTACGTGCTCGATGCGCAGGGCAACGAGACGCCGACGTGGACGACCGGACAACTGCATATCGGCGGCGTCGGCCTGGCGCAAGGCTACTGGGGGGATCCCGACAAGACCGCGGCGGCGTTCGTGACCCACCCGGCCACGGGCGAGCGCATCTACCGCACCGGCGATCTCGGCCGCCGCCTGCCCGACGGCAACATCGAGCTGATCGGGCGCATCGACGCGCAGTGCAAGATCCAGGGCCACCGCGTGGAACCCGGCGAGGTCGAACACGTGCTGGCGGCCGATCCGCGGGTGAAGGAGGCCGTCGTCCTCGTGGCGGGCGAGGCCAGGCAGAAGCAACTCCACGCATTCATCGTCCTCCACGAGGGATCGAGTTCCGGCGACGGCGAGTCCATTCGCGCCGGCCTGGCGGACCGGCTGCCGAGCTATCTGGTTCCGAGCCGACTGACCGTCATCGACAGCCTGCCCATCACATCCAACGGCAAGCTCGACCGTGGCGCCCTGCTCGCGCGCGCGGAAACGACCGCCGATGCAGGCGCGGTCTACGTCGCGCCCCGCACCGACCTGGAACGCACGATCGTCGCCGTGTGGAAGGACGTGCTCGGCATCGACACCATCGGCGTCGAAGACGATTTCTTCAGCCTCGGCGGGCACTCGTTCACTGCCCTGCGTGCGGTGTCGGCGCTGCGTTCGAGAACGGGTCTCGGCGTTTCCCTCGGCGGACTGCTCGAGTCGCGCACCGTCGCGCGCCTCGCGAGCCTGATGACCGGACAGCGGCTGTCCAATGCACTGGTGCCGCTGCACGCCGGCGCCGGGCCGGCGCTGTTCATGGTGCATCCGGCCGGCGGATCGGTCGCGGCCTATCGCGACCTGGCGCGCGACCTCGACCGTGCCTGCTTCGGGCTCGCCGCGAGCGAGCCGCTGCCCGGCACCGTGGAAGCGCTGGCGAAGGACTATGTCGCCGCCATCCGCGCCGCGACGCCGGGTCCGTACGCGATCCTGGGATGGTCCTCGGGCGCCGTGATCGCACTCGAAATGACCGCACAACTCGAGGCGGCGGGAGAGCAGGTGACGCACCTGGTCGTGCTCGACGCCCCCGCACCGACGGATCCGCCGCCCGGTCCTGTCGATGACGCGACCATGCAGGACTGGTTCCGGGAAGACACCGCCGGCGCCGACCTGCTCGCCACGGAACTCCATCATGTCTACCCGGTGTTCGCACAGATCGTGAACGCGTGCCGCAGCTACCGGCCGTCGCCCGTGGCCGCGGACATCGTCCTGATCCGGGCGCGCGATGGGCGGGTGAGCGAGTATGCAGCGCATCCGCACGAGGCGAGCGACGACTGGGGCTGGTCGTCCCGCACCCGTGGCACGGTGGCCACGCGCACCGTCGCAGGCACGCACCACAGCCTGTTCGGTTCCGAACACATCGCCGGCGTCGTCGCCGCACTTCGGGAGCTCGCGCGATGACCCGTGCATGCCATCGCGGCTCGAACCTTCGCCTGCGTGCGTTCGCGCCATACTTCCTTCATGCCGGTCTCGTGGAGTGACCATGTCCAGTCCGAACGCTTCTTCCGGCAGCAGCGCGCTTCCCCACGACATCGACGTCGTCGTGATCGGTGCGGGCCAGGCCGGCCTCGCCGTCGGCCGCACGCTCAGGCAGGCGGGTGTCGATTTCGTGATTCTCGATGCGGCGACCGAACTCGGCGTGTCCTGGACCAACCGCTGGGATTCGCTGCAGCTCTTCACGTCGGCACGGTATTGCGGACTGCCCGGCCTGTCGTTCCCGGGCGATCCGGATCGATACCCCATGAAGGATGAAGTGCCGGACTACTTCCGCACCTACGCAGAGACCTTCGCGCTGCCGATCCATCTCGGTCACCGCGTGGTATCGGTCACGCGGTCCGGCGACGCCTTCACGCTGACCACGCCGGCCGCGACGATCACCGCGCGCCAGGTCGTCGCCGCTGTCGGCGCGTTCCAGACGCCCGTCGTTCCCGAATGTTCCCGGCGCCTTCCGGCTTCGGTCACGCAACTGCACTCGCACGCGTACCGCAATCCCGGGCAGATCCCTGCCGGCAAGGTGGCCGTCGTCGGCTCGGCGAACTCGGGCCTGCAGATCGCGGCCGAACTGTCGGCCAGTCACGAGGTGGTGGTCTGCCGCGGCCGCAAACAACCCCGGCTGCCGCAGCGGATCCTCGGGCGCGATGCCTTCTGGTGGCTGTCCAGGTCCGGCATCCTGCGCCTGCCGACGAACACGCCGCTGGCGCGGCGACTGGCGATGCCCGACCCGATCGTCGGCACGAAGATCGACGAACTCGCCCGCAGCGTCCGCTTCGCCGGGCGGGTCGTCGATGTCGACGGCGCGCAGCTCGTCACGGCCGACGGCAAGCGGATCGACGCCTCGACCGTGCTGTGGGCCACGGGCTACCGCAACGACTGGTCCTGGCTGGCTCCGGAACTGCTCGGTGCGGACGGGCTGCCGGAGCACGACGCGGGCGTCGGCGCCTCAGGCCTGCATTTCGTCGGCCTCTACCGCATGCGCAACCGTGGCTCGGCCCTGCTCGGTTTCGTCGGCCGCGACGCGGAACATGTCGGGGCGGCGGTCGCGCGTCGCCGTCAGGCGGGACACTGATCCACAAGCCGGCGATCCGCTGTCAGACAACGTCCTCCGGCTGCCATTCGTGCACCAGCCGGTCGTAGTTCGCATCGTCCGGCTCCAGGCCTGCGGCCACGATCTCCCACAGCATCTCGTCCGTGCCGCCGCCGACGCGCGACATCTTCACGTCGCGCCACCATCGCCCGAGCGGCGTCTCCATTTCGAGCACGCCCGAACTGCCGAAGATATGCATGCACTCGGACATCACTTCGCATCCGAGGCGAACCGCGGTGACCTTCGCCGCCGCGGAAGAGCGCACGTTGAGTCCGGCCGGGTCCGCGACCAGGCTGTTCAGGGCCAATCGCATCATGTCGACCCGCGCCTGCAGGTCCGCGATCCGCAATCGCAGAGCCTGATGGTCGAACAGCGCGACGCCGAAGGATTTCCGTCGCTTCATCCGGGCGACGGTCACGCCCAGCGCGAGGTGGCAGGCGCCGATGATCTGGGCCGCCACGGCGAAACGCTCCTGGGACAGGCCCCAGCTGAGCACGGCAAGGCCGGTCCCGGGCCTGGCGATCATCAGGTCGGCGGGCACCCATGTGTCGAAATGGACGGGAGCGGTACTGATGCTTCGGGCACCGACGGTATCGAATGCCTTGCCGACGCGCAGCTGCGACGTCGGCGCAAGGAACAGCGCGAGATCGTCCCGGCTCTGGTGGCCTTCTTCGACGCCACGGAGCGCAAGCACGATGTAGTCGGCCACCGGCGACGGCGAGGCCATCTTCTTGTGCCCGCGAAGACGGAAGCCGCCGTCTTCCGCAATGGCCGTCGAACTGAGTCCCAGCATGTCCGAACCCGCGCCGGCTTCCGTCGCGGAAATGCACAGCACGGCCTTGCCCGCGATCGCCTGATCGGCGATCTCGCGCAGACGCGCGGAACGACCGAAACGCCGCAGCATCGCGATCGCCGAATCGTGCAGCGTGACGCCCGAGGCGACGCCGCCGGCACCGAGTCGACCGAACCGCTCGGCCAGGGCCAGCGTGTGCTCGAGCGCGGGCACCGGGGGATCCTGCCATTTCGCGGCGAAGATGCCTTCCCGGCCCAGCAGTTCGATGATGCTGCGGGGAAAGGCGCCGGTGACTTCCGCATCCTCGATGATCCGGCGCGTCGATTCCAGGGCCAGGATCCTGTCCAGACGGGCCTTGAACGCAGCGATGTCGGAAGTCGATGTCTCCGTGTGGATCGTCGTCGTCATGAGCCGACCTGTTCCTCTTGCCGTTGGCTGTTCGCGCCATGCAGCATGGCCAGCTCGGTTTCGACGATGCCGATGGTGGCGGACCGTCGCGGCTTTCCGGATGACGTCTTCGGCAGCGTGCGTGGCGGGACCACCGACACCAGCCGGGGACTGATGCCCAATACCGAATGGATGGCATTCGATACGTCGTTCCTGATGCGCGCGATCGCATCGGCGTCTGCGCCGTCGTCCGCTTCGACCACGACGGCGAATTCCTCGCGGATTCCCGCGGCGGCGAGGGCCACCGCAACGGCATTGCCCGGCCTCACGCCGCTGACGCGGCAGGCCGCCCGTTCGATATCGGTGGGGAAGATGTTGCGCCCTGCCACGATGATCATGTCCTTCGATCGGCCGCAGACGACGACATCGCCCGTTTCGGTGATGTAGCCGATGTCCCCGGTGTTGAACCATCCACCTTCGCCGAGTAACGGCTGCTTTCCGCCCGGCGTGAGGTAGTAGCGTGAGACGGCATCGCCCCGGATCCTGAGTTCGCCGACCGTGCGGGGGGCGGCATCGGTCCCCGATGCATCGCCGACGCCGATCTCGATGCCGGGCAGCGGCTTGCCGAGCCTGGCCAGATGGCGCGCGGCGGCGTCCGTGCTCGTCGCCGCATGCGACCGCAGTTCGATGGCAGCCTGATCGACCGCATCGAACCGCATGCCTTCGCCCGTCTCGGAGAACGAGATGGCGAGCGTGGCTTCCGCCATCCCGTACGCAGCGACGAAAGCGCTGCCATCGAGTCCGAACCGGGCACCGGATGCGATCACTGCGGCCACGGTCGCATGGTCGATGGGTTCCGCTCCGCTGAGAACGAAGCGCAGCGACGACAGGTCGAATGCGTCGTCGGGAGCGGCCCGCAGGTGACGCGCGAGCAGTGCATACGCGAAATTCGGACCCGCGGTCATCGTCCCGCGGTATCTGGAGATCAACGTCGGCCACAGCCGCGGTGACCTGAGGAATTCAGCGGGGGTCGTGCAGACGGCCTCGGCGCCGACCTGCATGGGCAGCACGAGGAATCCGATCATGCCCATGTCATGGAACAGCGGCAGCCAGCTCACCAGCACGTCGGACCGTGGGTCGAGTCTCGATGCGCTCACCATCGCCGCCGCATTCCCGTGCAGATTCCGGTGCGAGATCGCCACGGCCTTCGGCAACCCCGTCGAACCCGAGGTCAGCTGCAGGAACGCGATGTCGTCCTCGCCGCAGTCGACGGGTTCGATCGGCATGCCTCCCGCCAGGGCCTCCACGGACATGACCGGCGTACCCTGCGCTTCGAACAGCGGCATCGTGCGTGCGAAGACATCGCCGACGACGACCACCTTCGCACCGATCATGTCGAGCACGGCGAAGGTGTCTTCCGCCCAGGCCCCGAGGTCCGCGCGCGGACCCGGCTGATGGAGCATCGTCACGGACCCGCCGCGCATCCACACGGCCTGGATCACCGGCGCGATGCTGGCGGGGTCGCCGATCAGCACGCCCACCGCGTCGCCGGGATTCACGCCGGCCGACGCGAACGATCCCGCCATGCAACGCGCGATCTCATGGATCTGCTGCCACGTCCGTCGCACGGGCTGGTGCGGCTCCCCCGTCACCAGGCCTTTCCCGGACGCGGGCGCAGCGATGAAAACGTCTTCCGTGAATCTGCTCATGGTTCGATCGATCCTGATCTGCCGGTATCGTGCGACCGGTGGCGAAGACTGCCCGTGCGGGCAGCCGGGATTTCATTCGGCGGCGACTGCGGCTTCGGCGGGAATGCCGGCGACGGGCGCGGCCACGCGCTTGCGGGTCTGTTCGATGAGCCGGGCGACATCGCCGACCGTTTCGCAGACGATCAGCTCGTCCTGCTGGAGCGTCACGCCCAGCCTTTCCTCGATCGACACGAGGCCGATCGCGAAGGCGACGGAGTCGAACCCCAAGGCACCGATCAATGGCGCATCCGGATGGACACGAGCGGGGTCGATCGCAAGGTCGTCCCGGAAAATGGCGACGAGCGTTTCGTAAGCGGTCGCTTCAGACATGCATCACTCCTTCGATTCCGTGTACGTGATTCCGTGTACATGACGCCGCGTACGAGCGTAGCACAGCCCGCGATCGCATCCTGCCGCCCGTCGGGCCAGACCCGGACCGGTCCTGCCGGCGCCTCGGCAGGCAATTTCTCACAAGCGGCAAGCCTTGAAAACTGCTCGAGGGAACTCTCCTTCGCGGCCTCCGCCCGCGATCGTCGCGCACATCGCCGCGATGCCTGCTTCGACAGGTTTGCCCCGCGCGCATCACGGTTCATCGATCCCGCACGGATCATTCTCGGCGGCGACATCGGCGAGACTGTGCCCTTGCCACGCGAGTCGGAGGATCGAACTGACCGACTCCCGGACCTCTCATCCGGCAAACCAGGCTCGCGATGCTTCGGGACGACACCGATCGATCGCTGCACTCGATCGATCGGCTCCGTTTCATAGCCAGGAAACGCGGCAAGCGTCGGCATGCACCGGTCAGGCCGGACATGACGCGGATCCCTGCCGTGCGATCGCGAGCGCACGGCGAGAACAGGCTCGCCCAGCACCTCCGACGCCAATTCGCATGCTGCTTGAATGGAGGCTGGGCCAGCCTCCCCGCGCGGCGCGAGAAGCAACGCCCCCATTGCCTGCAGCCGGCCAGGCACCCGTCGGCCGCGCGACAGGTGACGGCGGTCCGTCGACATGGCATCGTCCGGACGGATCGATGAAGGAGAAAGCGCGATGACCCGTTCGCACGGCGGATGTCTCTGCGGCGATGTCCGCTTCACGGTCGACTGGCCGAGCAAGTGGGTCGCCCACTGCCATTGTTCGATGTGCCGACGTGCGCATGGCGCGGCCTACGTCACCTGGTTCGGGGTCGGGAACGACCGCGCGCGCATCGAGGACACCGCCGGCGCGCTGCGCTGGTACGCCTCGTCGCCCGGGGCCGAACGCGGCTTCTGCGCGCACTGCGGCAGCTCGCTGTTCTTCCGCTCCGAACGCTGGCCGGGGGAACTTCACATCACGCTGGCGAACCTGGAGGGACCCGCGGACAAGGCACCGATGGCGCACGTGTTCTGGGACACGCACGTCGACTGGGCCGACGTCGACCCCGGTGACGGCCTGCCGCGCAAGGGCACGCCGCAAACCGGCTGAGCGGCGGGTTCAGCCCTGCGACAGCGCTGCGTGCATGCGCATGAAGTCGGCGCGGTACTGCTTCGCCAGTGCCGTCTTCTGCGCCTGCCTCAGGATCTTGCCCGAGACCTGGAAGAACTTCCTTTCCTCCTCGCGCAGGTGGTGATGGACCTTTTCCGACAGCTTGCGCGCCTTCGCGAGCCAGCCGCGATGATTCACGCCCAGCGACTGCATGTCCTCGATCAGCTCATCGATCTGGTGGTGCTCGGACAGCGCATGCCGCGACGAGGACAGCCCCGTATCGCTCATCAGGATCGGGACGTAGAGATAGCGCTCTTCCGCCGCCGCATGCGCGGCCAGCTCGATGCGCAGCGCGGTGAACACTTCCTGGCGGCGTCGGGTGTGCGGCCTGGTCCGCAACAGCCTGCGACACAGCGAACGCTGGGTTTCATGGCTTTCGCGCAGCGCGTCGTAGATGGTTTCCGGCATCGGCAAGTCCTTCGACAGGGCAAAGAAACATCCTAGAACCCTGCGGGACGAGTGGAATCCCGGGACGCCGTAGATGCGTCGATACCGTTCAGGCAGGGCCGGAGCACGACCTTCAGAAGGCGCGGACTTCGCGAACCATCTCTTCCTTCGCCGGAGCCAGTTCGTCGGCTCGCATGCAGCGCACGCGGCTCACGCGGCTGCCGGTCCGGTTCTGGTGGGTGCAGACCAGCTTGCGCTCTTCCGCCGAGGCCGAACCGTCGATGGCGGCATTGACGCTCTGCAAGGCGTTCCACAGTTCGATACGCCGGCTCGGGGCCAGCTCGTCGAGCGAGCTTCGCCCTTGCAGGATCGAGAAGATCCTGCGCTGTTCGCGATGGATGACCTGCTTCTGGCGGGCACTCAGTGCGTCCGATGCAAAATGCATCCGGTCGGCGATCTCGCGCTGGCGCTGCAGGATGCTGGTCAGATCGCGGTCGATCTCGGTCACCGACGCGGACGGCGGCGGCGTGGCGATCGCAGTCGATGCCAGCAACAGGCCCAAGGCCAAGGTCAGGGCCTTCACCATGATGCGCTCCCGGAAAACCGTACGGACAGATTGCGAACAGTACTGAATCGTCCGGGCATGGGGCAAGTGCCTCCCGAAGCATCGCCGCATCGAGCCGCTCCCGGGCGTTGACCAGTTGCAGCCGCTGCTCCCGGGTCAAGGATGCCGGAAGGTACCCACACCGCCGGGACCAGGACAGGCCCATTCATCGAGTCGGCGAGAGCGGCATACAGGAACCCCCGATGTCCATCACGACATCGGGTCCGAAGGGCACGTGCATGGCACACGCATGGACACCGGGGGAGTGCCCGCCCCCCCCATCAACGGCGCGTCTGGATCTCGCGCTGCGCGTCGCCCAGTTCGCGCCCGGCCTGCTCCCGATCACGTTCGATCTGGGCCTTGGTGCGGCAATTGCGCTTGGCCAATTGCGTGCCGATCTTCTTTTCCTGCCGGCAGATCAGCTGGCCGTCGGCGATGGAGGTGTTGCCAGCGATGATCGAATCGATCACTTTCGTGGCGTTCCAGAGGCGCTCCTTGTCGTCGGAAGACAGGGCCGACGGATCGGTACTGGTCCGAAGCAGGCCATCGATGATCGCCTGCTGGCGCACCAGATCGTCCTTCTGGCGATTCGACAGACGGGCCAGGATCGACTTCACTTCGTCCGGGTTCTTCTGGCGTGCTTCAAGCACAGCCGAAGCCTGGCGGTCCGTTTCGGTCTGAGCGGCAACCACGGTGGGCGCCGTGGCCAGCAGGGCAGCCAAGAGAATCAAGTGACAGGCAGGACGGAAGGACACGGGCATCTCCTGGCAATCGGTGTCTGGATCAAGGCCGCCATTCTGCAGGCTGGCAAGCAAGACGCATGTGCCGGAAGTCGTCGGGCAACACTGCAGCGATGCTCCTTCGGAAGTGCGCTTCCGATACCCGCCGGCCGCGGATGACGGCAACTGCAACCTGGATTCAGTGTTCCATCTTCGTGCCCTGGGTGCGCTGCTGCTCGCGCAGTTGCTCGCGGCGCGACTCACTCATGCACTGCATCTTCGGCCGATTGGAGCCGAGCACTTTCACGCGCTCGCACACCATCTTGTCTTCGGGACTCTGCTCGAGCTGGGCTTTCTGCGCCATCAGCAGGTTGGCCAGGCGCAGGCGGTTGTCCTCGCCCAGTTCGTTCACGCTCTGCTTGCCGTCGATCAGGCGGTAAATGCTCGACTGCTGCTCCCGCAGGGCCGTGCGCTGCGATTCGGAGTAACGGGCGTAGGGGCCTTCCTTCTTCTCGATCGCGGCCTTCAGCGCGTCCTGCGCGGCACGGATTTCGGGCAGCTCCTGGGCGAGCTGGATCCGGTTGTCGGACGCGAGGGCCGCATGGGCCATGAACACGGACAGGCACAGGGAAAGAAGAACGGTCTTGCGCATGACGATTTCCCGCAGGTTGGACTTGAGGGGCCCGTTCGAGCGTGGCACGGGACGGGCGACATGAGCCGGCCACGCCCCGGAACGACGGATGGCCGCGCAGAGGCGGCCATCCGTCGGAATACCGCTTCTCCAATCTGCTTTCGCAGGTTCCGCGCGGGACCGGACACGGCCCGCGCGACCGTTCGTCGGCGGGATGCGGTCAGGCCGCCCGGGCGGCACCGTCGTGGAACTGCTCTTCCTCGGTCGAGCCCTTCAGGGCCACGGTCGAGGACTGCCCGCCCTGGATGGTCTGGGTCACGCTGTCGAAATAGCCGGTGCCGACCTCGCGCTGGTGCTTCACGGCGGTGAACCCGCGCTCGGCGGCGGCGAACTCGGCTTCCTGCAGCTCGACGAAGGCGCTCATCTGGCGGCGGGCGTAGCCGTAGGCCAGGTTGAACATCGAGTAGTTCAGCGAGTGGAAGCCGGCCAGGGTGATGAACTGGAACTTGTAGCCGTAGCCGGCGATTTCCTTCTGGAACTTCGCGATGGTGGCGTCGTCGAGGTTCTTCTTCCAATTGAAGCTGGGCGAGCAGTTGTAGGCCAGCAGCTTGCCCGGGTACTTGGCATGGATGGCTTCGGCGAACTTGCGCGCGAACTCCAGGTCCGGCTTGCCGGTCTCGCACCACACCAGGTCCGCGTAGGGGGCGTAGGCCAGGCCGCGCGAGATGGCCTGGTCGAGGCCATTCTTCGTCTTGTAGAAGCCTTCGGGCGTGCGATCTCCGATCACGAACGGCTTGTCGTTGTCGTCGACGTCACTGGTCAGCAGGTCGGCGGCCTCGGCGTCGGTCCGCGCGACGATGATCGTCGGCACACCCATCACGTCGGCAGCCAGGCGCGCGGCGACCAGCTTCTCGACCGCCTCGCGGGTCGGCACCAGCACCTTGCCGCCCATGTGGCCGCACTTCTTCACGCTGGCGAGCTGGTCCTCGAAATGCACGCCCGAGGCACCGGCCTCGATCATCGCCTTCATCAGCTCGAACGCGTTGAGCACGCCGCCGAAACCGGCTTCGGCGTCGGCCACGATCGGCTGCAGGAAGTCGATGTCGCCGGTTCCTTCCGCGCACTGGATCTGGTCCGCACGCAGCAGGGTGTTGTTGATGCGCTTGACCACCTGCGGCACCGAATTCGCGGGATACAGCGACTGGTCGGGATACATCTCGCCGGCGATGTTGGCGTCGGCCGCGACCTGCCAGCCGCTGAGGTAGATGGCCTTGAGTCCGGCCTTGACCTGCTGCATCGCCTGGTTGCCGGTCAGCGCGCCGAGCGCGTTGATGAAATCCTCGGCCTGCAGTGATTTCCACAGCTTCTCGGCGCCGAGGCGCGCGATGGTGTGGTCGACCGGAATCGTGCCGCGCAGGCGCACGACTTCCTCGGCGCTGTACGGACGGGTCACGCCGGCCCAGCGCGGGTTGTTGGTCCAGTCCAGCTTCAGTTGTTCGGCGGTGGGGAGCGTGGTCTTCATGGGCGTGTCTCGTGGGGAGGGGGGTCGGTTTTGTCGTTGGCTCTGTAGGAGGGCCTTCAGGCCCGAGCTTTTGCTGTCGCGTTCATGTGAAAAGCTCGGGCCTGAAGGCCCTCCTGCAACAGCGGAGGCGGGATCAATCGAAGGTGTCGTACGCAGGCAGGGTGAGGAAGTCGGCGAGCGTGTCGCGGTGGGTGAGGTCGGCGAGCATCGCGATCGCGGTGTCGACGCGCGACGCGCCGACCACAGCCGGGTCGTTGCCGAGCTTCGAGGGCAGGCCGATCAGCGCGCGCTCGAGCAGGGCGAAATCGACCGGCGTGCCGTCGTCGAGATGCAGGGATCCGTTGTGGAGCCACTGCCACAGCTGCGCGCGGGAGATCTCGGCGGTCGCGGCGTCCTCCATCATCCCGTGGATCGGCACGCAGCCGTTGCCGTCCAGCCACGCCGCGAGATAGCGCACGCAGACTTCGACGTTGCCGAAGAAACCGGCCTGGGTGATCGTGCCCAGCGAGGGCTTGAGCAGGTCTTCGGCACCGACCTTCACGTCTTCGCGCAACACGTCGTGCTGGTGCGGGCCGGGCATGCGCGCGTCGAAGATGCCGCGCGCCAGCTCGACCAGGCCGGGATGCGCGACCCAGGTGCCGTCGTGGCCCGCTGTCGCTTCGCGCAGCTTGTCGGCCTCGACGCGCGCCAGCGCGGCGGCATTCGCCACCGGATCGCGCGGATTGGGAATCTGCGCGGCCATGCCGCCCATCGCGTGCGCGCCGCGACGGTGGCAGGTCTTGATCAGCAGTTCGGAATAGGCGCGCAGGAACGGCTGGGTCATCGTCACCTGGCCGCGCTCGGGCAGTACGCGGTCGCGGTGCGCGCGCAGCGTCTTGATGTAGCTGAAGATGTAGTCCCAGCGCCCGCAATTCAGGCCGACGATGCGGCTGCGCAGCGCGTGCAGGATCTCGTCCATCTCGAATGCCGCCGGCAGCGTTTCGATCAGCACGGTCGCCTTCATCGCGCCCTGCGGCAGGTTCAGCTGCACCTCGATCTCGTCGAGCACCGCGTTCCACAGCTCGGCTTCTTCCATGCACTGCAGCTTCGGCAGGTAGAAGTACGGGCCGCGATCCTTGGACACCAGCGTCGCCGCATTGTGGAAGGCGAACAGGCCGAGATCGAACAGGCCGCCGCTCATCCGCTGGCCGTCGACGCGCACGTGCTTCTCGTCGAGGTGCCAGCCACGCGGGCGCACGATCAGCACCGCGCGCTCCGCCTCGGGCCTGAGGCGGTAGGCCTTGCCGTTCGGAGCGTCGAACTCGAGCGTCCCCGCCACGGCCTCGCGCAGCGCGCACTGGCCTTCAATGAGATTGACCCAGGTCGGGGCGGTCGAGTCCTCGAAATCCGCCATGTAGCAGTTGGCGCCCGAGTTCAGGGCATTGATGACCATCTTCGGATCGACCGGGCCGGTGATCTCGACCCGGCGGTCGAGCAGGGCCGCCGGGATCGGCGCCACGCGCCAGTCGCTGTCACGAATGCTTCGGGTGTCCTCGCGGAAGTCCGGCAGCGCACCGGCATCGAACCGGGCCTGGCGCTCGACCCGCGCCGCCAGCCGGGCCTGGCGCTCGGCCTCGAAGCGGCGGTGCAGGCCGGCGAGGAAGGCCAGCGCGGCCGGGGTCAGCAGGGCCTCCTGGCCGTCGACGCGCCCGACGACCTCGATCCCGGCCAGCGTTTCGGGGGTCCCGGCCTGGGGCTTGAGCACTGCGGACATTCGGGGACTCCATCGCAACGTGGGAGCCCCACCATCCGCCCGGGTACTGTATTTGACAATTGAGTTTTCTCAATGCCAGATATAAGTCCAGCTTATAAGCATGCGAATCAATGACCTCCGACGGCACCAGTGCGCCGCGTTTCGCCTACAAGGCCGATCGGCTGAAGCCGCTGCGGGCCTTCTGCCAGGTGGTCCGGCTGGGCTCGATCTCCCGCGCCGCCAGCGCCCTCTACGTCAGCCAGCCGGCCGTCACCCTGCAGTTGCAGGCCCTGGAGCGCGAACTGGGTGTGCGCCTGTTCGAGCGCACCGGCCGACGCCTGACCCCCACCCGCGAGGGCGATGCCCTCTACGAACTGGCCCGGCCCCTGGTCGAGGGCATCGACGCCCTGCCCGCGACCTTCCGCGAACAGCTCCGGGGCCTGGATGCCGGCGAGCTGCACGTCGCCGCCGGCAGCTCGACCATCCTCTACCTGCTGCCGCGCATCGTGGAGGCCTACCGCAAGGCCCACCCCGAGGTCCGCCTGATCCTGCACAACGTCACCGGCGCCGGTGGCCTGGACCTGCTGCGCTCCGACGGTGTGGACCTGGCCGTCGGCTCGATGCTCGACGCGCCCGGCGACCTCGACTACGCCCCGGTCTACCGCTTCGAGCCGATGCTGATCGCCCCGCCCGGCCACCCGCTCATGGCCAAGCCCGAGATCAAGCTCGAAGACCTCTCGCCCTACGGCCTGATCCTGCCCCCGCAGCGCCTGACCACCTACCGCCTCGTCGACCTGGTGTTCCAGCAGAACCGCGTGCCCTACACCGTCGCTCTCGAAGTCGGCGGCTGGGAAGTGATCAAGCAGTATGTCGCGATGGGCCTGGGCATCAGCATCGTCACCTCGATCTGTCTCACCGACGCCGACCGCCAGCGCCTCGCTGCGCGCTCGCTGGCGAAGTATTTCCCCTCGCGCAGCTACGGCGTCGTCGTGCGCAAGGGCAAATACCTGTCGCAGCAGGCGCGGGACTTCATCGAACTGATCCAGCCGCAGATGCTCGCGCCGCGGGAGTACGACGAGACCGGGCATTCGGGAAGATAAGCCCCCGTCCGCATGGACAGGAAGCGCACAGGCCCGCATACTCCCCCCCACTATGCCTTACACGCCTGCCGAGAAGAAGAAGGCCCTGACCCGCCTGCGCCGCATTCGCGGGCAGGCGGATGCGCTGGAACGCGCGCTGGAAGCCGGGACCGATTGCGGGTCCGTGCTGCAGCAGCTGGCGGCGATTCGCGGTGCGGTGAACGGGCTGATGGCCGAGGTGCTGGAAAGCCACCTGCGCGAGGAATTCGGCGAGGCCGCAGCGAAGGACGAGGGCATCCAGCAGGCGATCGCGCTGGTCCGCTCCTATCTCAAGTAATCAAACGACACGTCCAAGGGAGAATCCACATGAAATCACGCGCCGCCGTCGCCTTCGGGCCGGGCCAGCCGCTTCGGATCGTCGAGATCGACGTTGCACCGCCGAAAGCCGGCGAAGTGCTGGTGAAGATCACGCATACCGGCGTCTGCCATACCGACGCCTTCACGCTCAGCGGCGACGACCCGGAGGGCCTGTTTCCCTGCGTGCTCGGCCACGAGGGCGCGGGCGTGGTGGTCGAGGTCGGCGAGGGCGTGACCAGCGTGAAGCCGGGCGATCACGTGATTCCGCTGTACACCGCCGAATGCGGCGAATGCCTGTTCTGCACCAGCGGAAAGACGAATCTGTGCGTGGCGGTGCGCGCGACGCAGGGCAAGGGCGTGATGCCCGACGGCACCTCGCGCTTCTCGTACAACGGCGAACCGGTGTATCACTACATGGGCTGCAGCACCTTCAGCGAATACACGGTCGTGGCCGAGGTGTCGCTGGCGAAGATCAACCCGGAAGCGAACCACGAGCAGGTCTGCCTGCTCGGCTGCGGCGTCACCACCGGAATAGGCGCCGTGCACAACACCGCGAAGGTGCAGGCCGGCGACAGCGTGGCGGTGTTCGGCCTCGGGGGGATCGGTCTTGCGGTGATCCAGGGCGCGCGCCAGGCGAAGGCCGGCCGGATCATCGCGATCGACACCAACCCCGCGAAGTTCGAACTCGCCACGCGGATGGGCGCCACCGACTGCGTCAATCCGAAGGACCACGACAAGCCGATCCAACAGGTGATCGTCGAGATGACCGGCTGGGGCGTGGACCACAGCTTCGAGTGCATCGGCAACGTGAACGTGATGCGCGCGGCGCTGGAATGCGCGCATCGCGGCTGGGGCCAGAGCGTGATCATCGGCGTGGCCGGGGCCGGACAGGAAATCAGCACCCGCCCCTTCCAGCTGGTGACTGGCCGGACCTGGAAGGGAACCGCGTTCGGCGGTGTGAAGGGGCGTTCGCAGTTGCCGGGGATGGTGGAGGACGCGATGAAGGGCGAGATCGAGCTGGCCCCGTTCGTCACCCACACCCTGCCGCTGGACGCGATCAATGAAGCCTTCCACCTGATGCACGAAGGCAAGTCGATCCGCAGCGTCATCCACTACTGATCGCGAACGAGACACGCACCATCTGGAGTACACGGGTTTGCAACGGATCGAACATCACGCGTCCCACGGCGGCTGGCAGGATGTCTGGCGCCACGAATCGACCGCGCTGGGATGCGCGATGAACGTCGGGGTGTACCTGCCGCCGCAATCGGCCAGTCGGGCCTGCCCGGTGCTGTACTGGCTGTCGGGGTTGACCTGCACCGAGCAGAACTTCATCACCAAGGCCAATGCGCAGCGTTACGCGGCGGAGCACGGGGTGATCGTGGTCGCACCGGACACCAGCCCGCGCGGCGATCACGTGCCCGACGCCGAGGGCTACGACCTCGGCAAGGGCGCGGGCTTCTACCTCGATGCCACGCAGGCACCGTGGTCGGCGAATTACCGCATGCACGCATACGTGGTGAACGAGCTGCCGGCGCTGGTCGAGGCGCATTTTCCGGCGACCGCAGCG
The DNA here is from genome assembly GCA_019634715.1 of Lysobacter sp. Classification (GTDB taxonomy): domain Bacteria; phylum Pseudomonadota; class Gammaproteobacteria; order Xanthomonadales; family Xanthomonadaceae; genus Lysobacter_I. The sequence continues at coordinate 172,590 of JAHCAU010000007.1, read as the reverse complement.
CGCGCGATCAGCGGACATTCAATGGGCGGGCACGGCGCGCTGGTGGCGGCGCTGCGCAATCCGGGGCGGTACCGCAGCGTGTCGGCGTTCTCGCCGATCGTCGCGCCCTCGCAGGTGCCGTGGGGCCGGAAGGCGTTCTCGGCCTATCTCGGCGAAGACAGCGCGCAGTGGAAGGCATGGGATGCCTGCGAACTGGTCGCGACCGCGCGCGAACGGCTGCCCCTGCTGATCGACCAGGGGGGCGACGACGAATTCTTCGACACGCAACTGCAGTCGGGTCGCCTGCTCGCGGCCTGCGATGCGGTCGACCATCCGATCGACCTGCGCATCCGCCCGGGCTACGACCACAGCTACTACTTCATCAGCAGCTTCATCGGCGAGCACTTCATCTTCCACATGCGCCGGCTGAACCAGGCACGCTGATCAGACGGCGGTGACGTCCCGCAGCTGCCAGGCGTGCCCGGCGAGCAGGCGCAGGCGGTGGCGCAGGACCGCGCTGGAGATCGACGAGACCACGACCAGTTCCACGTGCAGGTCGTTCTGCTGTCCGGCGACGGCGGCATCGGGATCGATCGCGCCCATCGCCGGATCGACCGCGTCCGGATCGTCCTGCGTGGCGCGCCAGCGCTGGAACAGCGTGTCGGTGCGCAGGGCGGCGCGCAGTTCGTCTGCGATGCCCTCGGCACCGCGTGAGCGGAACGCGAAGGTACCCGCGGAACTCACGGCATCGGGATCGGGCAGGGAGATGAAGAACCTGGCGGACATGCACGCGCTCCTGGGTCGATGATCGGACGATGGGGGACACGTTACGCCGATCGCATGGCGGCGGGTAGGGCGGGTCTTGCACCCGCCATTGCAGGATATCCGCCAAGGCCGGCCAGATCGAACGATACGCCCGGACAGCTGACGCGGGCGCGACTGGTGGCGCCGGACGGCGGGTGCAAGACCCGCCCTACAGCAACCCGCTGCGCTTGATCGACAGGTACTGCTCGACCAGGGCGGCCGGCAGCTGTTCGCAGGTCACGTCGAGCACGGTGACGCGGTGGTTGCGCAGCACGTCGTGCGCGGCGGCGCGCTGCGCGATGTAGCGCGCGGCGGAGGCGGTGCCGACGGCGCCATGGAGGTCGTCCACCGGCTGGTCGAGCGCTTCGTCGAGGTCGCGCTCGCGCAGGCTGGCGACGACCACCAGGTGCCGGCGCTGCAGCAGGCGCACCGCGCCGAGCACGTCCTCGATGTCCTCGTCGCGCAGGTTGGTCACCAGCATCACCAGCGCGCGGCGGCGCTGGCGCAGGGCCAGTTCGGTGGCGGCGGCGAGGTAGTCGGTGGCGACCGGCGCGGGCTGCAGGTCGTAGCTGGCGCGCAACAGGGTGTCGATCGCGCCCATGCCGCGCTGCGGCGCCACCCAGCGCTGTTCGCCGCCGGCGGTGAACAGGCCGACCGCGTCGCCGCGCTTGAGCGCGATGTACGACACCACCAGGGTGGCGTCGAGCGCGCGGTCGAAGTGCGACAGCCCGCCTTCGTGGGCGAGCATGCGCCGGCCGGTGTCGACGACCATCAGCAATTGCTGGTTCTTCTCGTCCTGGTATTCGCGCGAGATGAGCTTGCGCGCGCGCGCGGTCGCCTTCCAGTCGATCTGGCGCAGGCTGTCGCCGACGCGGTATTCGCGCATCTGGTGGAAATCGGTGCCTTCGCCGCGGCGGCGCTTGATGTGCGCGCCGACCAGGCGCGAGGCCTGTTCGGCGCTGAACAGCGCGAAGCCGGCCAGCGGCGCGAAGTTCGGGAACACCCGCACCTGCTGCGCGGCGCCGGCGAAGCGCGACTGCCGCCACAGGCGCATCGGCGAATGCAGGCGCAGTTGCACGCCCTCGAAACGGAAGTTGCCGCGCGTGGCCGGCTGCAGGTGGTAGCGCAGGGTCGATACGCTGTCGGCGGCCAGCGTGAGCGTGCGCGGCAGCCCGCGCATGGCCCAGCCACCGGGATGCAGGTCGTGCACGGTCACGCGCTGGCGACGGCCGTAGTGCTCGATGCGCAGTTCGACATCGCGCTCGACGCCGATCGGCCAGGCTTCCGGCAGCGTGCGCGCGACTTCCGGCGTGGCGACGCCCAGCAGCAGGGCGAGATCGAGCAGCGCCAACCCGGCCAGCGCGGCGATGGCGATCAGCCAGGCGTTCGCCGACACCAGGCCGGTGCTGGCCGCGAGTCCGAGCCCGCCCCAGGCCACCAGCGCCCACACCAGCAGCGGCGCGGGGCGCGGCCAGGCGCGGCGCGCGCCTGCAGCCGGCGTGGCTGCAGCGCGTGCAGGCGCGGCATTCGCGGTGGCCGGCACGGCACTCATTGACGCGGCGCTTCGACCTTGGCGAGCAGCGCGTCGAGCACCTGGTCGGTGCTCTGGCCTTCGATCTGCATTTCCGGCGACAGCGCGATGCGGTGGCGCAGCGCGGGCCTGGCGATGCTGCGGATGTCGTCGGGCGTGACGAAGTCGCGACCGGACAGCACCGCCTGCGCGCGCGCGGCACGCACCAGCGCGAGGCTGCCGCGCGGGCCGGCGCCGAGCGCGATGCCGGGCCACTTGCGCGTCGCTGCCACGATGCGCACGGCGTAATCGATCACCGCCGCGTCCACGGTGACCTGCGCGGTGCCCAGCTGCATCGCCACGATGTCGTCGGCGCTGAGCACCGGACGCACCTGCGACAGGTCGAAGTGCGCGGCGGCGCGACCGGTGCTGACCGCGGTGACCATGCTCACTTCATCGGCATGCGAGGGATAGCCGATCAGCACCTTCAGCAGGAAGCGGTCGAGTTGCGCCTCGGGCAGCGGATACGTGCCTTCCTGTTCCACCGGGTTCTGCGTGGCCAGAGTCATGAACGGCGCCGGCAGCGGATGGCTGCCGCCTTCGATGGTGACCTGCTGTTCCTGCATCGCCTCCAGCAGCGCGGACTGGGTCTTGGCCGGCGCGCGGTTGATCTCGTCGGCGAGCAGCAGGTTGGTGAAGATCGGGCCGCGACGGATCGCGAAGCGCTCGGTTTTCGGGTCGTACACCGCGTGGCCGCTCACGTCGCTGGGCATCAGGTCCGGGGTGAACTGCACGCGGCCGTAGCCGCAGCCCAGGGCCTGGCCCAGCGCGCGCACCAGCAGCGTCTTGCCCAGGCCGGGCACGCCCTCGATCAGCACGTGGCCGCCGGCGAGCAGCACGATCAGGATCTGCTCGAGCACCTCGTCCTGGCCGATGAAGGCCTTGGCGACCTCGTCGCGCACGGCGGCGGCACGCGCGACCAGGGCTTCGCCGACGATCGGCTCCGGCGCGGCGGACGGAATGGCGGTGGCGTCATTCATCATAATTTGCGTCTCAATTGGAGAAGTCTGGCGATGCGTTGCACGAAATCCTTGCGGTCGCCGCTGCGCGGGTAGCGCAGCGCGGCCTCGACCTCGTCCTTCGACAGGCCGGTGCGGCGCGCGATGGCCTCGACCTGCGCCGGGCCGTCGAGCGCGGCGGCGTACGGGTCGCGCTGGCGCAGGCGGCGCATGAAGGCCTCATGCACCGCGGCGTAGAGGGTGGCGCGACGGCCGTAGCGATAGAGGTGCTCGCCGCTGGCCTGCACATGCTCGAGCAACGAGCGGCGATCCGCCGCCGGTGCCGGCAGCAGCGGGCCCAGGCGCTCGGCGCGCATCCACAGCCACACCAGCAGCGCGAGCAGCAGCGGCAGCAGCACGCGCCAGCCATGATCGAGCAGCAGCTTCCACAGCGGCGGCATGTCGGCGCTGTAGATCAGGTGGAAGGTACCGCGCGCGTCCCAGTTCGGCTGCAGCAGCTGGCGGGTCAGGGCCTGGTGCGGGCCGTCCTCCAGCTTGTCGTTGCGCAGGAAATCGAGCTCGGCGATCACGTCGACGCTGCCCTCGCCCCAGGCCACGCGCGCGTAGCCGTAATCCAGGCCATCCTCGTTGCGCTCCGACCACGCGGCCTCGACCCGGGCTTCCTCGTCGTAGAAATAGAAGCGGCGGCCCTTGCAGAACTCCCGGTGGCGCTCGAACGTGCCGACCCGCAACCCCATGCATTCGGGCGCATCGTCGTAAGGCGCGATGCCCAGCTCCGTCAGCAGCGGCACGTCGGCATCCTCGATCGCCACGCCCGGCGGCGGCGTGGTGACGATCAGGTGCCCGCCGCGCGCCACCCAGTCGAGCAGCGCCGAGGCGTCGGCCACCGGCAGCGCGCGCACGTCGCCGACCATCAGCACGGTGTCGGCGGGTTTCAGCGGATGCTCGGAAAGACGCAGGCGCTGGCGCGACTCCACCCGCTGGCCGGCATCGCGCAGCGACAGCTTCAGCGCGTACAGCGGGTTGTAGGAGGCCTCACCCTTGGGCGGCAGATCGAGTGTTTCCTCGACGCGGTGATGGGTGTCCAGGAACCACCACACCGCGAGCGCGGCGACGACGACGCCGAGCACGGTGAGCGCGACCATCAGCCCGGCCCGGCGGCCGCGGCTCGCGGGGGCGGCGCTCATGACGACCACCGGAAGCGGCGCGCCAGCAGGTCGAGCAGCGCTTCGAAATCGCCGCCCTCCGGCAGGCTGTGGCCGTAGGCGGCGTATTGCCACACGCGGACCACGCGCTGGAATGCCTCGCGGTCCTCGGCCTCGGGCATGCGTCGCGAGGCGCGCAGGCATTCGGCTTCGGTCGCACCCGGCGGCAGGTGGGCATCGATGCGCGCGGTCATGGCCTCGACGCTGGCGCGATACAGCAGGGCCAGCGCACGGCGCGGCTGGCCCTGCGCCCACAGCCGGCGTGCGGCGGCGGCGATGTCCGGCGGCAGCGGCTCGTGATGGTCGACGCTGCGCACCTCCACCGGCTCGGGCTGCGGCAGCGGTGGGCGCGCCACCATCTGCAGCCAGGGCAGCCAGCGCTTCGCGGTGGCGATCAGGATGCCGACCAGCACCGCCAGCAGCAGCCAGAGGCCGTATTCGGCGAAGAACGCGAACACGGCGCCGAGCCAGCGCAGGGACGGCATGTCGAAGGGATCTTCCTTCTCCTTTTCGTCCTTCTTCGTCTTCGGTTTCCAGGTGGTGATGGTCCGCTTCGGACGCAGGTCGCCATCGGTGTAGGCCTTCTTCACGGAACGCCCGAACGCCTCGTGCGCGACGGCCTGGTCGCCGAAGATGTCGTCCAGACTGCGATCGCGGGAGTCGTCTTCGGCCGCTTCGTCTTCGGTCGCCTCGTCCTCTGTCGCCTCGTCTTCGGCTGCAGCCGCATCGGCCGGCGCGACGTCGGCCGGCGCAGGCGCTGTCTCCTGCGCCCATGCCGGACCCGGCGACAACGCCAGCGGCGCCAGGCACGCCAGCACCAGCACGGTCGTGCCGGCAGCGGCGCCGATGCGCTGGCGCATGCGTCGGAACGCGATCTCCAGGTCCCAGGCTTCCAGCTGCGTGCGCCGGTTGAGATACAGGCCGAAACCGGCGCCGATGTAGAACGGTTCGATCAGGGCGACCGCCAGCCAGTCGACGAGATTCAGCGCGATCAGCGCCCACACCGGCGGACGCTCGGTGATGGTCAGCCAGACGCCGCGCGCGGCTTCCGACAGCAGCTCGTTCGGCACGAACACCATCGGGATCAGCAGCGCCGAGAACTGCAGGGCGACGATGAAGTGCAGGCACATCAGCAGCAGCATCGCCGCGTGGCCGCCGTTGCCGGCGCCGATGACGCGGCGGCGCTCGCGCATGACGGCGGGCGCGGCGCCTTCGAGCAGGTCGACCGGCAGCATCGCCGTGCGGAACGGGCTGAGCCGCCGCCAGGTGAGGTGGCCGAGCATCGGCCGCCAGCCCCAGTGCAGTTGCGCGCGCAGGGTGTCGGCGACCGTCGGCACGCTGCCGAACACCGCCCGAGACAGCACGTACAGCGGGATGCGGTCGAACACCGGCCGCAGCCACCACATCGCCAGCAGCGCGAGCCAGACCTGGTCGATCGCCCACGCGGCGAGGTTGAGCAGCACGAACGCCAGGCCGGTGACGATGATCCACGGCAGCCAGATCGCCGCGGCATGCCGTCGCACCAGCGCCGCGCCCAGTTCCATCGCTTCCCAGCCCGACCGCGGGCGCAGTTCGACCGACAGCGATTCGATCTTCATCGACGACCGCTCCGCGTCGTCGACGGCGCATCGACGATGCCGCGCCCGCCGAAGGCCAGCCAGGCCAGCGTGAGCGTCCACAGCAGCGCGCCGACCCCGTACTTCACCAGCGCGGGGATCCAGCCGATCGACGACCAGAACGCTTCGACGAACGCGGCGAACAGCAGCATGACGAACACGCCCAGGCACAGCCGCGCGCCGATGCGGCCAGCGTCGATCAGCGCATCCACGCGGCGACGGCGACCCGGCGCCATCAGCGCCAGCCCCAGCTGCAGGCCCGCTGCGCCGGCGATCACGATCGCGACGAGTTCCGGCGCCGAATGCCCGGCGACGAAGCGCCAGAACGGATCGCCGTGGCCGATGGCCTGCAGGTGGCCGGCGGTGCCGCCGATCATCACGCCGTTGGTCAGCAGCACCACGATCGTGCCGATGCCCGCGAGCAGGCCGCTGGCGAAGGTGCGCAGGCCGATGCTGATGTTGTTCATGATGTAGTGGCCGAACATCGCGAAGTCCGACCCGCTGTCGCGCCCGATCCGGTGCCGGGTGGCCGTCGGCTCGTACATCGCCTCGAATTCGGCCACCTGTTCCGGCGACATGATGCTGTAGACCAGTTCCGGCATCTGCTGCACGGCCACGAACGAGGCCACCAGCGGCGCGGCGAACAGCAGGATGGCCGCAAGCAGACAGCCGCGCTGCGCGCGCACCAGGCGCGGGAAATCGGCGAGCAGGAACCACAGCGCGCGATGCCATTGCGCCGGCGGCGCGCGGTAGAGCACGGCATGGCCGCGCTGGGTCAGGGCCTGCAGGCGTTCGACCACGCGCGGGCTGTAGCCTCGGCTGCGCGCCAGCGCCAGCTGCTGGCACAGGCGGCGGTAGCGCGCCGGCACGTCTTCGTCGCGCAGCGCTCCGGTGACGACCGGCGACCGGCGCGCGTCGCGCGGACTGCCGCGTTTGGCCAGCCAGACCTCGAACTCGTCCCACTCGCCCTGATGACGCGCGACGAAGGCTTCCTGGCGCATCACCGCCGGTCGCATGGCCGCGGCCCCGGTCGAGGTCGGCATCGCGGGAGCAGGCGACGCCTCCGGTGCGGTCGTGGTCATTGCCGCCCCAGCAGCCAGTTGGCCACGCCCTGCAGGCGCAGGGCGCCGAGCGCGCCGCCGATGCCCACCGCCGGCGCGGCGATGTTCGCCAGCTCCTCGCGGCGCGCCTGGGTCAGCAGCGACGCGCGATCGGCGAAGGCGATGACCGCCGCCTGCTCCTGCGGGCGCAGCGGCTGCGCGGGCGCGTACACGCCCTCGACCTGCACGCGCGGCACGGGCGCGGCGGCCGGCGCATGGATGACCATGGTCCGGGCGACCATGTCGCCCAGGCGGCGGCCCCAGGGGTCGAAGAAGCCCGCGATCAGCCCGGTGGCATAGCCGATGGGCAGGAAATCCACGGTACGCAGCAGGTTGCGCACGATCGACGCGAGCCAGCCGATCGGCGCGCCGTCGTCGGAGATCACCCGCAGCGACATCGCGCGCTTGCCGAGGGTCTGGCCGTCCCAGAGCACCTCGAACAGGATCGGGTAGGCCCAGAAGATCAGGAAGTAGGCGATGAGATGGATGCCGATGCCGGCCTTGCCGAACATCCCCGCGACGATCGCGACCACCGTCATCAGCGACAGGCGCACCGAGGTGTCGATCAGCCAGGCCAGCGCGCGCGGCACCGGGCCGGCCGCGGGCAACCGCAGGGCGACGCCTTCGGGGGTGTAGACCTCGCGCACCGTGTCGAGGCTGCGCATGCCACGTTCGCTCATGCGTCGCGGCTCCACGCCCTGTGCGTGGCGTGCGGCGCCGTCGTGCCCCCGTCCCTCGTTCCCACCGGTCCCGATCCCGTCGTCTCTGTTCGCATGCGGGGCCTACTCTACCGTGACGCCGCGCAAATTACGCCCCCGATGCGGGTATCAGGCACACTGGCCGCCCACCCGGCACGAACCGCCCCGATGGACTGCCGACCCGGTTGCGGCGCCTGCTGCATCGCGCCCTCGATCGCCTCGCCCATCCCCGGCATGCCGCACGGCAAGCCGGCGGGCCTGCCCTGCGTGCAACTGGACGACACCCTGCGCTGCCGGCTGTTCGGCCAGCCCGAGCGGCCGGCGTTCTGTGCCTCGCTGCGCCCGGCGCCGGACATGTGCGGCGCTTCGCGCGACGAGGCCATCGACCTGCTGTCGCTGCTGGAGATCGCGACGCGGCCGTGAGCGAGGCGCGCGATCAGAGCGGCTTGCGTTTCTCGTCGCGCAGCCCGGCGATCAGCGCGGTGCCGTCGGCGGCGACGCGCAGTTCGGCGTAGCGCGCCGATTCGTAGCGCTTCGCCTGGCCTTCGGGGAAGAACCAGCTGTTGCCGGCGATGACGATCTGCGACCAGCGGCGCTCGCGAAACTGCACCGCGACCTCGCCCTTCGCGATCGGCTGTGGCGTGTCCTGAATGCGGACGAAGCGGCCAACGCCGTCGCGGTCCGGCGCGACGACGAGATAACCGTCACCACAGCGTCCGGCGCTGCAGCCGCGCCTCGCGTCCCAACCCATCTGCCTCAGACGCCTGGCATCGTTGATGTCGGGGTGCATGGCGTGCATCACCGCCTCGTCGACGGCAAACCGCAACACCATGTAGTCGCCCTGCATCAGCGAACGCGGATCCACCGGCGCCAGTTCCAGCAGCACCACGCGACCTTCCGACAGCGTGCGCTCGTGGCCGCGGATGCCGAGGTTGGCGACGACCAGCGCCAGCAGCAGGCCGCCCCAGAGCAGGATGTTGCGCCAGTGCCTCATGCCGCCTCCTTCCGCGCGAAGCGCACATGCGCCCAGCGCACCGCCAGCACCGCGACGCCCGCAGCCGCGAGCCAGCCGGATTTCTCCAGCAGGGTCAGCTGCAGGTGGTAGTAGTAATCGAACAGGTAGGCCGCCGTGCCGAGCAGACCCACCGCCAGCAACGCGGGTCGGTACAGGGCGAAGCCGATCAGCGCCAGCGTGATGCCGATCGACACGCCCGGCGCACGCCACAGCAGCAATGCGAAGCCAGCAGCGAAGACGAATGCGAACAGCCGCCCGCGTGCATCGAGCGCAGGCTGTCGCGCAGCCAGCCAGTACGCGCACAGCGGCAGCAGCGGCACCACCAGCGCATCTGCGACCAGCAGCAGGTCGCGCGCCTGCTCGACCCGGCCGGTGAACAGGCCGCCCGCGCGGGCGACGAACCAGGTCGAGAACAGCAGCACCAGTCCCAGCGCCCAGGCCAGCGGCGGCAAGGCAACGGCCAGGCGGTCATGACCCGCGCTGCGCCACCACGCGGCGAACATCGCCCAGGCCAACAGCGGGATCGCGAAATGCTTCGTCGCGTCATCGCCGACGAGGCAGACGGCGAGCAGCGCCACGGCCACGATGACGCCGCAGAGGAAACGATGCATCGGCAGGCGGCCGATCGCGTACATGGCCGCGGCGACCGAGCCCACCCCCAGCCATGCCAGACGCCAGTGATCGTCGCCGCCGGGACGTTCGCCCCATTCGAAGAACGCCGCGCCGATCAGCAGTTGTCCCACCAGGCTGGTCGCGATCGCGAACTGCTCGATGAAATCGCGACCGCGCGCCACGCGCAGCAACAGCCATGCCACCGCGCAGCAGCCGGCGCCGATCGGAAGCGCCAGCGCGGGCTCGTTGTGGAGTCCATCGAACAGGGCCAGGAAGAAACCATGGAAAAACAGCGCCGCGATCCACGCCGACACGCCGATCAGTGCGGCGAGATACCAGGGCGTGTCGTCGTCGATGTCCGGCGCGTCGCCGGAGATCACCTCGGCCTGCGTCAATCGCAGCCACAGCGCCTGCATGCGTGCGTTCGCGCTCATGCCGCCTCCCCGCGCGCCAGCCGGCGCAGCACGAATGCGGCGGCCGTGCCCTGGGCGATCACCGCCACGGCGAGCACGAGCATCTCGAAGGCGGTCTCCTTGCCGCTGAACACGAATTCCGCCAGCGCGCTGGTCACCACCGCGATAACGCCCAGCATCAGCATCGCCAGCACCGGCAGGTCGCGGCGCAGGCGCAGGAAGCAGATACCGGCCACCAGGGTCGTCGCCAGCCAGCACCAGACGCCGAGATGCAGCCCGCGATCGCGACCGAAGATGTCGTCCATCGCCGCGAACACCAGCAGCGCGATCATCGCGAACGCCAGCAGGCGGCGCCCGACGCGACCGGAGAACTCGGCCCAGCGGGTGCCGGCGAGTTCCCAGGCGAGCAGGAGCAGCGCATTCAGCAGTCCGGTCGACAGCATTTCCTCGTTCGTCGCCAGCGGCATCCACCAGGCACGGCCGAGTCCCAGCCACAGCGTCAGCGTCACGTTCAGCAGCAGCGCCCAGATCAGCCACAGCGCCGCATGCCGGCCGGCGAGCACCCAGGGCAGCGACAGCGCGGCCCACAGCGCGAACAGCTCCCAGGTGTCGGCGCCGGTCTGGTAGGTCTGGCCGATCAGGGCGAGCAGGCCGCCCAGCAGCACCATCGCCAGCCACAGCACCGCCTGCCCGGCGATGCGCGACAGCCCGAGCCACGCCGCGGCGACCACCGCCAGCACCAGCAGCGCCTGCAGGCCGTACAGGCGCAGGAATTTGCCCATCTCGTCCCAGTTGGCGGCGATGAAGCAGATCGCGCCGGCCGCGAGCAGGGCCACGCCGAGCCACAGCGCGAGGCGGTCGAGGAAGCCGCGCCACTGCGCCGGTGCGGGATCGCCGCCCAGCGCCGCCTGCGCGCGCGCCGACGTCGCGGCGTCGATCGCATCGGCGCGTCGCCAGCCGCGCAGCAGCGACCGCGTCGCCGCCTCGTCCCGCCATCCCGCTGCATCGTGCATGACGCGTCTCCGTGCCGGTCAGGCAGGTGGGTTGAGGTATTGATCCTTGAGTCGCACGTAATGCCCGGCCGAGTAGTACAGCGCTTCGATCTCGGCGTCGCTGAGCCGGCGCGCGCACTTGGCCGGGCTGCCCAGCCACATCTCGCCCTCGCCGACCACCTTGCCCGGCGGCACCAGCGCGCCGGCACCGACGAAGGCGTGTTTCTTCACCACCGCGCCGTCGAGGACGATCGCGCCCATGCCGATCAGCACCGCGTCCTCGATGGTGCAGGCATGGATGATGGCCTTGTGGCCGATGGTGACGTCGCTGCCGATGCGGGTGGCGAACCCGCCGAGCTTGGCGTGCGGCCCGTCGTGGCTGACGTGGACGATGGTGCCGTCCTGGAGGTTGGTGCGCGCACCGATGCGGATGAAGTTGACGTCGCCGCGGATCACGGTGGCGGGCCAGACGGAGCTGTCGTCGCCGATCTCGACATCGCCGATGACCGTGGCGGCGGGGTCGATGTAGACGCCGCCGCCGAGCCGGGGCCACTGGCCGAGATAGGGGCGGGTGAGGGGATGGGGGCTGTGGGCATCGTTCATGCCGGCATTGAACCATGCGACCCGGCACGGCGCACGGCGCATGCCTGGCGCGCACGCCACGGACGGGCGGGTACGGGCCGGGTATGGAAAACGCGACGCCCGGGCGCCTGCGTCTGCACGGAAAGCCACTACACTTCGGCGTATGGACATGCCCACCGCTTCCGTCGACCTCACGCAGACCCTCGACCGCCTGCGCACCGCCTGGCTGGCCCGCAAACCCGACCACGCCCAGCGCATGGCCGACCTGGAGCGGCTGAAGACCGTGTTCCGCAGGCGCATGGCCGAGATGGAGGCCGCGGTGCGCGCCGACTTCGGCCACCGCTCCGAGCACGAGACCCTGCTGTCCGACGGCATGACGGTCATCACCGAGATCGACCACCTGCGCCGCCACCTGCGCCGCTGGATGAAGCCGCGACGCGGGCGGGTCGGCTGGCGGCTGTGGCCGGCGCGCGCGCAGGTGCGGCGCGAGGCCCTGGGCGTGGTCGGCGTGATGTCGCCGTGGAACTATCCGGTGAACCTCGCACTGGTGCCGCTGGCCACCGCGATCGCGGCAGGCAACCACGTCTTCCTCAAACCCTCCGAACACACGCCGCGCACCAGTGCCTTCCTGCAGTCGCTGCTGGCCGAGGTCTTCCCGGCCGATCGCGTCGCGGTGGCGCTGGGCGGCGCCGAGATGGGCGCGGCCTTCGCCGGCCTGCCCTTCGACCACCTGCTGTTCACCGGCTCCACCGGCGTCGGCCGCAAGGTCATGGCCGCCGCAGCACCGAACCTCACGCCGCTGACCCTGGAACTGGGTGGCAAGTCGCCGGCGATCGTCGCGGCGGATTTCCCGATCGAACAGGCCGCCGCACGCCTGGCCAGCGGCAAGTGGTTCAACGGCGGCCAGACCTGCATCGCGCCGGACTATGTGCTGGTCGATGCCGGGCGCCGCGATGCGCTGGCCACCGCGCTGCGGGCGCAGGTCCACGCGCGCTACGGCGCGGACATGGGCAAAGCCGCGCATTTCACCCGCATCATCAACGAAGGCCAGTACCGCCGGTTGCGCGCGCATCTCGACGACGCCCGCGCGCGCGGCCTGCAGGTGATCGCCCTGGCCGAAGTCGACGCGGCCCGTGCCGACGCCGAACGCCTGATTCCGCCGACCCTGGTCCTTGATCCGGGCGACGACGCGACGGTGATGCAGGACGAGATCTTCGGGCCGATCCTGCCGATCCGCGGCTACGCGTCGCTCGACGACGCGATCGCGCATGTCGAACGCCACGACCGGCCGCTGGCGCTGTATCCCTTCAGCCACGACCGCGGCACCGTCGAGCACATCCTCGGCCGCCTGGTCGCCGGCGGCGTCACCGTCAACGACACCCTGCTGCACTTCGCCGCCACCGACCTGCCCTTCGGCGGCATCGGCCCCAGCGGCATGGGCCAGTACCACGGCGAAGCCGGCTTCGAGACCTTCACAAAGGCGATGCCGGTGCTGTGGCAGGCCCGCTGGAGCGCGACCGACCTGCTCAAGCCGCCCTACACCGGGTGGATCGACCAGCTGGTGCGCAAGCTGACCCGGTAGACGCTGCAGCGAAGCGCATCGGGACCGCGCCCATGCGACGAGGCCCGGCGGATGCCGGGCCTCGTCGGATCGCAGCGGGTGCGGGGATCGATGCCGGTATGTCAGCGCGCGCGGCCCCGCGTGATCAGGTTCACCAGCAGCAGCAGGATCACCGCGCCGCCGAGCGAAGCGAGCAGCCCGGGCAGCGAGAAGTCGCCGGAATTGGCCGTGCCGGAGCCGAGCATCGGCGCGATGAGGAAACCGCCGAGGAAGGAGCCCACGATGCCGACGACGACGTTGAGGATGATGCCCTGCTGCGCGTCGCGTCGCATGATGATGCTCGCGAGCCAGCCGATGATGCCGCCGACGACGAGCCAGATGATGATGTTCATGCCGATGTCTCCCTTGGTTTGAAAGTGGGCACGTTGTAACACCGTCATCCGTCCATGCCGGGCGATTCGACCGCATCGCGCCACCGCATTCATGCTCCGTCATGGAATCGCTGTTTTGCCCGGATTTTCCTCGCCTCTTCCATGCATGCCGCACGATCGGCCCGGCGTCCTTCGAGCGGAATGCACGACACCCCGACGCGACGCGCGCGAGCTGCGCGGGCGCTGGCCGCAGGACGACGGCGGGATGGCGCCATGCCCGGACCGCCCGTCCGCTCGCGCCGCCGCAAACGCAGGCGCGGCGAATCCCGCTACACTCGCGCCATGAAAATCGCCTCCTGGAACGTCAATTCGCTCAACGTGCGCCTGCCGCACCTCGAACAATGGCTGCAGGCCGCGCAGCCCGACGTGGTCGGGCTGCAGGAGACCAAGCTGGAGGACAACCGCTTCCCCGATGCGGTGTTGGCCGGCCTCGGCTACCGCAGCGTGTTCGCCGGGCAGAAGACCTACAACGGCGTCGCCCTGCTCGCGCGCGGCCACGCGCTCGACGAGGTCACCATCGGCATCCCCGGTTTCGACGACGCGCAACGCCGCGCCATCGCCGCCACCGTCAACGGCATCCGCATCGTCAACCTGTACGTGGTCAACGGCCAGGACGTCGGTACCGAGAAATACGAATACAAGCTGCGCTGGCTCGACGCCGTGCACGGCTGGCTCGCCGACGAGCTGTCGCGGCATCCGCGGCTGGTGGTGATGGGCGATTTCAACATCGCGCCCGACGACCGCGACGTGCACGACCCGGCTGTGTGGAACGACGACAGCATCCTCACCTCCACCGCCGAGCGCGCCGCACTCAAGCGCCTGCTCGACCTCGGCCTGCACGACGCCTACCGCCTGCACCACAGCGAAGGCGGCGTCTTCAGCTGGTGGGATTACCGCCAGGCCGGCTTCCGTCGCAACCTCGGCCTGCGCATCGACCTCAACCTGGTCTCCGATGCGCTGCGCGACAGGACCGTCGCCGCCGACATCGACCGCGAACCGCGCACCTGGGACCGACCCAGCGACCATGCGCCGGCGTGGGTGGACATAGGCGCATAGGGTGCGGCTCGCCGCACCGGCTTTTCCTCGTGAAATCGAATCGGTGCGGTGAACCGCACCCTATTGCTTCTCCGAGGCCGGCCTGCTCCGCAGCGAAGCCGCGATCAATCCCAGACCGCCGGCCAGCAGCCCCAGCATCATCAGCGTGTTGAACAGGCTGGTCGGGCGGAAATAGATCTGCAGGTTGGCGAGCACGCCGACGATGATGATGGTGACGCCGGCGAGCAGCAGCAGCCAGCCGATCACCGACTTCGCGTTGAAGAACACGAGGCCGGTGCCGAGCAGGAACGGAATCAGCGACAGCCCGAAGGTGTTGTAACCGTGGAAACTCCAGAGGCCGCCGGAGCTGACGTGGACCTGGTTGGTGAGCAGCCAGCCGCCCGCGACCGCGCAGACCAGACCGATCAGGAATTGCGAGATGCCGCCGGGTGTGCCGCCTGCGCCGGTCATGGTGGGTCCTCGTGTCGTGGGAAGCGTGGTCGATCGCGCGCATCGCGACCGGAAGCGTGGCCGGAGCAGGCGCACGCCGATCATAACGCGACGCATGCATGGTCGCGGACACTGAACCCCGCCCCTGCCGGAAGCGCACGAACGGTGCTCATCCACGGCGTGCTCTGCATACTGTGCCCCGGTCTTTTCCGCCGAAAGGCGCTTCCATGGAGAATCCGACCATGCGCATCCTGTCCAGCGTTCCGCTGCTCGCCGTCCTGTCCTGCGCCGCCTGCGCGTCGACGCCTTCCGATCCGACGGCAGGCACCGAATCCCCCGGCGAATGCCGCGCCGAACCCGCCCAGCAGTACATCGGCCGCAAGGCCGAAACGCAGGTCGTCGATGCCGCGAAGCGCGCCAGCGCGTCCCAACAGGTGCGCGTGATCGGCCCGGACGACGCCGTGACCCTCGACTACCGCACGGATCGCCTCGACATCCGCGTCGACGCCGACCGCACCATCGTCGCGATCACCTGCGGCTGAACCCCACGGGACCGGATCGGGTCTACACTGCGGCGGTCACCGGACGGGAGCCAGGCATGCGTCGATCATCGTCTTCACGCAAGCGCAACTCGAGCTGGATCGCCGTGCTCGCGCTGGTACTGCTCGGTGCGGCCTCCTGGAGCTTCCTGCGCGCGCCGGCGCCCGACGCGCCCGGCCGCGCCGCCGCGACCGAAACCACGCCGCTGGCGCTGCCGCCACCGATGCCGGCAGATACGCCGGCGACCCCGACCGCATCGCCGCGGTATCCGGACTTCCTGCCGCCCGAAGCCATCGACACCCTGCGGCTGATCGCACGCGGCGGGCCGTATCCGCATCGCCAGGACGACGGCGTGTTCGGCAACCGCGAGCGCCGGCTGCCGCAGCAACCAAGCGGTTACTACCGCGAATACACCGTCGAGACGCCGGGGTCGCGCGATCGCGGCGCGCGACGCATCGTCAGCGGCGGGCGTCCGCCGGTCGAGTACTTCTACACCGACGACCACTACCGCAGCTTCCGTCGCTTCACGCTCGGCGGATCGGAGGCGACACCATGAACATCGCGGTGGAACTGGGCAGCCTGCTCGCCGATCCCGAACAGGCCGGCGCCTACTTCGTCGACGCGCGCGACCGCGAGGCGCTGGTCGAAGCCGGCCGCCTGCTGCGCCATACCGTCGCGCCGGTCGACCTGCGCGCCTGCGCGGACCTCGATGCCGTGCTGCGCGAGATCGCCGACGCGCTGTCGTTCCCGGACTGGTTCGGCAACAACCTCGATGCGCTCGCCGACTGCCTGAACGACCTGTCCTGGCTGCCGTCGGGCGGCTACGTGCTGGTGCTCGAGCACATCGGCGACTGGCGCGAACGCGCGCCGGACGAAGTCGACGACGTGCTCGACATCCTCAACGACGCCGCCGCGCGCTGGGCGGACGAACAGGTGCCGTTCTGGACCTTCCTGCCGCTGTCGGCGCGCGAGCTGGAGGCGATGGGCAACGACGCTGGTGAGGAGACTTCACCAGGCGCATAGCGGAGAGCGCTCGCGACTTGCGTCGCCCCTACAGAGGAGCAACTGCTCTTGTAGGAGCGACGCAAGTCGCGACGCAAGGCTGATTTCAGGCCGACTCCACCGCTGCGGGCACTGCGATCCGCGCAGGCCGCGCATAGCGCCAAGCCACCACCACCGCGCAGGCCAGCAGCGCCGCCGCGATCAGGAAGGCGATGCCCGGCAGGCGCACCGGGGCATGCGGGCCGATGAAGAAACCGAACGAGCCGGCGAACAGGGCCGGGGCGAAGATGCCGGCGAGCGAAATCAGCCCGCTGAGCGCGCCCTGGATGCGGCCCTGCGCCTCGGGGCCGACCTGCTTGGTGATCAGCGACTGCGTCGCGGGTGCGGCGATGGCCCACAGCGCACTGATCGGCAGGCCGACCAGGAACAGCCAGCCGACATCGGCCATGCCGTAGACGACGAAGCCGACCACGCCGCAGCACAGGCCGAACAGCATCGCGCGGCGCTCGCCGAGCGCCTTCACCAGCTTGCCGACCAGCACCGCATTGACGATCACGCTGAGCACGCCGACGGCCATCAGCACGTAGCCGGCCTGCGTCTCGCCCCAGCCGTAGCGCGCATCGGCGAACAGCACGAAGGTACTGGGGTACACGTAATGCGCGAAGTTGGCGATGAACACCACCGCGACCAGGCCCCAGATCTGCGGGTAGTCGCGCAGCATCTTCACGCCGCCCATGGGCTTGGCGTGCGACCAGTCGAAGCTGCGCGTGCGGCGCTCCTTCGGCAGCGATTCGGGCAGCACGAACAGGCCGTAGGCGAAGTTGAGCAGGGCCAGCGCCGCGGCGAACCAGAACGGCAGGCGATGGTCGATGCCGCCGAGCAGGCCGCCGATCAGCGGCCCGAGGGTGAAACCCAGGCCGAACGCGGCGCCGATCATGCCGAAGCCCTTCGCGCGGTTTTCCGGCGCGGTGACGTCGGCGATGTAGGCGTTCGCGGTGGTGAAGCTGGCGGAGGTGATCGCCGAGACGATGCGGCCGACGAACAGCCAGGCCAGGTTCGGTGCCAGCGCCATCGCGATGAAATCGATGCCGAGTCCCAGGCAGGACAGCAGGATCACCGGGCGCCGGCCGAAGCGGTCGGACAGCGCGCCCTGGATCGGCGAGGAGAAGAACTGCACCAGCGCGAACACCACGCTGAAGGCGCCGACCCAGTACGCCGCCGTCGACTTGTCGCCGCCGACGAATGCCTGCACCAGGTGCGGCAGCACCGGAATGATCACGCCGAACGCGAGCACGTCGATCAGCACGGTGATGAAGATGAAGACGAGCGCGGCCTGTCGGCGACCGCCGGCGAGAGGGCTGTTCACGTGGGCATGGGGGCGGGGAAAGCGGAACGGGAGTCTACCGCGACGGGGCGTCCTCGCGTCGCCGACGTGCTCCGTGACGGACAGCGCAGGTCACGTCCGCGCTCATGCCAAAGCAGCAGTTGCCGCAGTGCATCAATTGTGCTTAAGTCGGATTCATCCTGTGTCAAATCGTCGGCGAGCCTCGTGCCCGCCCTGGTTTCTGCGCCTTTCACTCGGACCCCCTCCCGATGGAAAGTTTCCAATGTAACGATTCGCGCCGGCAACGGCCTGGCCTCCACGACGCGCACGACGAGCGCGACAGCTGCGGTTTCGGGCTGATCGCGCACCTCGACGACGCCCCTGACCGATCGCTGGTCGAGCAGGCGCTCAACGCACTCTCGCGCATGGCGCATCGCGGCGGCATCGCCGCCGACGGCCTCAGCGGCGACGGCTGCGGCCTGCTGCTGAAAACCCCCGACGTCTTCCTGCGCGCGCTCGCCGCCGAGTCCGGCATCGCCCTCGGCCAACGCTACGCATCGGGCCTCCTGTTCATGCCGCACGACCCCGATGCCATCGCGCGCGTGCACGAGGTCTTCGCGAAGACGATGCGCGAGAACGGCCTGGCGGTCTCCGGCTGGCGCACGGTGCCGACCGACGACAGCGTCTGCGGCGCACTGGCCAAGGCGACGATGCCGGCGATCGAGCAGGTGTTCGTGGTGCCGGTGCTGGACGTGGAAGGCGCGCGGATGTCGCGCGAGGTGTTCGCACAGGCGCTGTACCTGGCGCGCAGACGCGCCGAGCAGCGGCTGCGCGACGTGCCGGGACTGCATGTGGTCAGCCTGTCGGCCAGTAGCATCGGTTATAAGGGCATGGTGCTGCCGGAATATCTCGCGCGGCTCTATCCCGACCTGCAGCGACCGGAGCTGGCCAGCAGCGTGGTGGTGTTCCACCAGCGCTTCTCGACCAACACCAGCCCGCGCTGGCCGTTGGCGCAGCCGTTCCGCATGCTGGCGCACAACGGCGAGATCAACACCATTTCCGGCAACCGCGTGTGGGCGCAGGCGCGCGCACACGTGTGGCGCACCGACGCGCTGGATCCTGCCGAATTCGACCATCCGATCGAGGTCGACGGCTCCGATTCGATGAGCCTGGACTCGATGCTGGAACTGCTGCAGGCCGGCGGCATGGATCTGCTGAAGGCACTGCGCGTGGTGATCCCGCCGGCGACGCAGTCGCTGGAATACAAGGACGCCGACCTGCTGGCGTTCTACGAGTACTACGCGATCAACAGCGAGCCCTGGGACGGCCCGGCCGGCATCGTCGCCTTCGATGGCCGCTACGCCGCCTGCACCACCGACCGCAACGGCCTGCGCCCGGCGCGCTGGCAGCTGAGCGACCAGCGCGTGTTCATGGTCGCGTCGGAAACCGGCGTATGGGACGTGGACGACGCGCGCATCCTGGCCAAGGGCAAGCTCGGCCCGGGCCAGATGATCGCCGCCGACCTCGACACCGGGCGCCTGCTCGACACCGATGCGATCGACGGCATAAACCGCGCGCGCGCGCCGTACAAGCAGTGGCTGAAGCAGGGCATGACCTACCTGCACAGCGAACTGATCGATCCCAACCTCACCGCCGAACCCTTCGACGGCAGCACCCTGGCCGGTTTCCAGAAACTCTTCCAGCTCACCCGCGAGGAACGCGAGCAGATCCTGCGCCCGCTCGCCGAAACCGAGCAGGAAGCCGTGGGCTCGATGGGCGACGACGTGCCGATGGCGGCGCTGTCGGCGCAGGTGCGCCCGCTGTACGACCGCTTCCGCCAGGCCTTCGCGCAGGTGACGAATCCGCCGATGGACTCGCTGCGCGAGGACTGCGTGATGTCGCTGGGCACGCAGATCGGCGAGGAAGGCAACATCTTCGTCGACGGCCCCGAGCAGGTGCGGCACGTGATGCTGAATTCGCCGGTGCTGTCGCAGCGCAAACAGCGCCAGCTGCTGACGATGCCGCAGTTCCGCGATTCGCACCGTTACCTCGACCTGAACTACACGCCGGCAGAAGGCCTGCGCGACGCCATCCTGCGCCTGTGCCGCGAAGCCGAGAGCGCCGCACGCGACGGCATCGAACTGCTGATCGTCACCGACCGCCGGCCGCGCCGCGACGAACTGCTGGTGCATGCGCTGCTGGCCACCGGCGCGATCCATCGCCACCTGGTGCGCACCGGCCTGCGCTGCAAGTCGAACCTGATCATCGAGACCGGCACCGCGCGCGACCCGCACCATGTCGCCTGCCTGATCGGCTTCGGCGCGACCGCGGTCTATCCCTACCTCGCCTACCAGACCCTGCACGACCTCGGCGAGCGCGGCATCCTCAAGACCAAGCATGGCGAAGTCGCGCAGATCGGCCGCAGCTACCGGCGCGGCATCAAGAAGGGCCTGCTGAAGATCATCTCGAAGATGGGCATCAGCACCATCGGCAGCTATCGCGGCGCGCAGCTGTTCGAGATCGTCGGCCTCGACCGCGAGGTCGTCGACCTGTGCTTCGCCGGCACGCCCTCGCGCATCGGCGGCGCGACCTTCGAACAGCTGCAGCACGAGACCGCACTCATCGCCGCGCGCGCCTGGGACGGCAACACGCTGCCGGAGATCGGCGGCCTGCTGCAGTACACGCCCACCGGCGAGTACCACCAGTACAACCCGGACGTGGTCGTCACGCTGCAGCGCGCGGTGCGCAGCGGTCGGCGCGAGGACTGGGATGCGTACGCGCATGCCGTGAACGATCGCCCGCCGGCGGCGCTGCGCGATCTGCTCGCGCTCGACACCGCGAAGACGCAACCGATCCCGATCGACGAGGTCGAACCGGTGTCGAGCATCGTCCGCCGCTTCGACAGTGCGGCGATGAGCCTGGGTGCGCTGTCGCCCGAGGCGCACGAGGCGCTGGCGATCGCCATGAACCGGCTCGGCGGGCGCAGCAATTCCGGCGAAGGCGGCGAAGACCCGCTGCGCTACGGCACCGACAAGGTGTCGAAGATCAAGCAGGTCGCGTCCGGCCGCTTCGGCGTGACGCCCGAATACCTCGTCAATGCCGAAGTGCTGCAGATCAAGGTCGCGCAGGGCGCCAAGCCCGGGGAGGGCGGCCAGCTGCCGGGCCACAAGGTCAATGCGCTGATCGCGCGCCTGCGCTACGCACGGCCGGGCATCGGCCTGATCTCGCCGCCGCCGCACCACGACATCTATTCCATCGAGGATCTGGCGCAGCTGATCTTCGACCTGCGCCAGATCAATCCCGAGGCGCTGATCTCGGTGAAGCTGGTCGCGCATGCGGGCGTCGGCACCATTGCATCCGGTGTGGCCAAGGCCGGCGCCGACCTCATCACCATCTCCGGCCACGACGGCGGCACCGGCGCCAGCCCGATCTCGTCGATCCGCTACGCCGGCACGCCCTGGGAACTGGGCCTGTCGGAAGCGCGACAATCGCTGATGGCCAACGGCCTGCGCGAACGCGTGATCGTGCAGGCCGACGGCGGCATGAAGACCGGCCTGGACGTGATCAAGGCCGCGCTGCTCGGCGCGGAATCGTTCGGCTTCGGCACCGCGCCGATGATCGCGCTGGGCTGCAAGTACCTGCGCATCTGCCACCTCAACAACTGCGCCACCGGCGTGGCGACGCAGGACGACAGGCTGCGCGAGGACCATTTCACCGGCCTGCCCGAACGCGTCGAGCATTTCTTCCGCGGCCTGGCCGAAGAAGTGCGCGGATATCTCGCGCAACTCGGCGCGCGCACGCTGGAGGAGATCGTCGGCCGCACCGACCTGCTGCAGCAGACCGAAGGCACGCTGCCGCAGCATCGGCTGATCGACCTCTCGCCGCTGCTGTCGCAGGACGGCCTGACCGGCAGCGCGCACTGCACGGTGCGCGGCGCGGTCCTGCCGCCGGAAGGCCTGGCGGCGACGCTCGACAGCGAACTGGCCGACGTCATCGCGCACAAGCGCGGCGGCAGCTTCCGCCATGCCATTCGCAACACCGACCGCAGCATCGGCACACGCCTGTCCGGCCGCATCGCCCGTGCGCACGGCAACCACGGCATGCGCGATGCGCCGATCGACCTGCATTTCGACGGCAGCGCCGGCCAGAGTTTCGGCGCCTTCCTCGCCGGCGGCCTGCGCCTGGAACTGGAAGGCGAGGCGAACGACTACGTCGGCAAGGGCATGGCCGACGGCCGCATCGTGATCAGGCCGCCGCAGGGCGCGCGCTACGTCGCCCACGAATCGACGATCCTCGGCAACACCTGCCTCTACGGTGCGACCGGCGGCGAGTTGTACGCGGCCGGTCGCGCCGGCGAACGCTTCGCGGTGCGCAATTCCGGCGCGCTGGCGATCGTGGAAGGCGCGGGCGACCACTGCTGCGAGTACATGACCGGGGGGATAGTCGTCGTGCTCGGCCGCACCGGCCTGAACTTCGGCGCCGGCTTCACCGGCGGCATGGCCTACGTGCTCGACCGCGACCGCGATTTCGTCGACCGCTACAACCACGAGCTGATCGACATCCTGCGCATCAACTCGGAAGGCTTCGAGCACCATCGCTCGCACCTGCTCGACCTGCTCGAGCACCACCAGCGCCTCACCGGCAGCGCCCACGCACAATCGCTCATCGACAACTTCCGCGATTTCCTCGGCAAATTCTGGCTGGTGAAACCGAAGGCGGTGAGCATCGAATCCCTGGGCGAAACCTTGAGGCGGGCGGCATGAACATTTCGCGCTCCGCACGAAATATCCATCCCAAGATTCGCTCTGCGAATCTCGGGCCCCGCTTCGCACTTCCGATCCCCCCGCCTTCGGCGCGCCCCCTTACCAAGGGGGCTGATCACCAGATCGCATGCCGTTTCGTCGAAGGATTCGCATCATGAGCAAGAAGACACCACAGGCATTCCTGCAGTCGCAACGGCAGATGCCCGAGCGCGTCGCGCTCGAGCTGCGCCGGCAGGGCGACTGGCACGAACTGTACGGCCGCTTCGAGGAAGCCGAGGCGAAGAAGCAGGCGTCGCGCTGCCTCGACTGCGGGAACCCGTACTGCAGTTGGGGTTGTCCGCTGCACAACTTCATCCCGCAATGGCTCGAACTCGCGCGCGAGGGCCGCGTGCACGAGGCGGCGGCGCTGTGCCACGAGACCAACCCGCTGCCGGAGATCTGCGGCCGCGTCTGCCCGCAGGACCGCCTGTGCGAAGGCAGCTGCACGCTCAACGACGGTTTCGGCGCGGTCACCATCGGCGCGGTCGAGAAGTACATCGTCGACAAGGCCCTGTCCGAAGGCTGGCGTCCCGACACCTCCACCGCACCGGCCACCGGCAAGCGCGTGGCCGTGGTCGGCGCGGGCCCGGCCGGGCTGGCCTGCGCGGATCGCCTCGCGCGCGCGGGCGTGCAGGCCGTGGTGTTCGATCGCTACGAACAGGTCGGCGGCCTGCTGCAGTTCGGCATCCCCAGCTTCAAGCTGGAGAAGTCGGTGATCGCCGACCGTCGCGCGGTGCTCGAAGGCATGGGCGTGGAATTCCGGCTCGGCGTCGAGATCGGCCGCGATGTGTCGATGGACGCGCTGCTCGCCGAGTACGACGCCGTGTTCCTGGGCCTCGGCAGCTATCGCTACACCGATGGCCATCTGCCGGGCCAGCAATTGCGCAACGTGCTGCCGGCGCTGCCCTTCCTGGTGCAGAACGGTCGCATCGTGGTCGGCACAGACGATGCGGCCGGGCGGCCGATCGCCGGCTGGGAAGACCAGGTCGAGCTGCCCGACCTGCGCGGCAGGCGCGTGGTCGTGCTCGGCGGCGGCGACACCGGCATGGACTGCGTGCGCAGCGCCGTGCGCCTGGGCGCCGCGCAGGTCAGCTGCGTCTACCGCCGCGACGAGGCGAGCATGCCCGGCTCCGCGCGCGAGGTCGCCAACGCACGCGAGGAAGGCGTGCGCTTCCTGTTCCAGCGCGCGCCGCTGGCGCTGCTCGACGACGGCGACGGCAAGGTCCGCGCCGTGCGCGTCGCCGAGACGCGCCTGGGCGAACCCGATGCGCGCGGTCGCCGTCGCCCCGAACAGGTGCCCGGCAGCGAAGTCGAGCTGGAGGCCGATATCGTCATCATCGCCTTCGGTTTCCAGCCCGATCCACCGGCCTGGCTCGGCGAACACGGCGTCGCCCTGCACGACGACGGCCGCATCCGCATCACCCCCGCGCCGCCGCCGCATCACCGCATCGCGAACACGAACGGCGCGACCACGATCCGCCCCTACCAGACCGCCAACCCGAAGATCTTCGCCGGCGGCGACGGCGTGCGCGGCGCGGACCTGGTGGTCACCGCGGTGCAGGAAGGGCGCGACGCGGCGGGGAGCATCGTGGGATTTCTGGCAGCGTCGTGAACGACGATCAGGGGCGATCCGCGATCGATTGGATCGAAGTCGGACGCGCATCCCAGCGCCTCGGCGAGCGCCACGCTCGCGATGCCTGGCGGCAGGCCGACCGTGAGGCAGACGCTGCAGCGGACGCAGGCGATGCCGGACACGTCGCCTTCTGGCGCGCCGTGAGTGCCGCCTGCCGCCCGCGCGGCAAAGGCGACTGAAGGCAGTGCGTCAGCCTGCGACACCGCAGGCTCCAGCCTTCCCGCGCGCGCCATCCCGCTTTGCACGCAGGCGGATGGCAACGTTAGCATTCGCTCGATCGGCCCCGTCCCGGGTCGTCCCTGCCGGAATGTGGTGATGCTCAGATTCACGCTGCTGTCGTTCGCCACGGGATGGCTGCTGATCATCCTGATCGCCGCGACGGGCCACCTCACCTGGGACAACAAGCTGCTGTGGGGGCCGCTGGCCCTGTTCATGCTGTCGACCATGCTCGGGCTGACGGGATTCGAGGACGACGAGCACCGCGCACCGCTGCTGCTCCTGGCCGCGCTCTCGTTCGGCAGCGCCCTGGTCTATCCGCTCTTCTACCTGTTCTTCGTCTTCGGCATGGGCGGCCACTGAGCGTCGCGCCGCGGCGACGCCCGCGTCCAGGTCAGGCCATCCCCATCGCCGCCGGCTCCAGCCCCGCGCGCGCCAGCCAGTCGAAGGCCTGCGTCACCGCGGTGCCGACCGCGCAGCCGAGCGTGGAGATGGCGACGCGCAGCTTGCCGGTGCGGGTGAGCGGGATCTCGTCGGCATAGTGGAAGCGCAGTTGCGTGGTATCGCCGCAGACCTCGCGGAAGCGCTCGCGCAGGGTGTCGAGCGCGGCGGGGTCGAACCCCTCTCCGCGGACCAGCGAGACCTCGATGGCGTCGAGCCGGTGCTGCACGGCCTGGAAGCGCTGGATGCCGGGGGTGCCGAACACGAGGTATTCGAGGTACTCGCCGACGAAGCGCCCTTCGGGCGTGCGCAGTGCGTCCATCCTGCGGCCGTCGACGCTGGCCAGCAGCGGCAGCCCGCGTCCGCAGGGACAGGCATGCGGATGCGCCGTCGCGATGTCGCCGTTGGCGTAGCGCATCAGCGGCATGCCGTGGTTGTGCAGGTCGGTGACCAGCACCTCGCGCGGGCCTTCGGCATCGCCGGCCACGACCGGCTCGCCGAGTTCGACGTGCAGGTGGTCGGCATTGGCGTGCAGGCCGGGCCCCTGGCCGCATTCGGCGGCGATCAGCATGACCTCGCGGCAGCCGTAGGTGTTGTGCACCGGCGCACCGAACACGCGTTCGATCAGCAGGCGATGGTGCGGATAGAGCGGTTCGGCGGCGCAGACGATCGCGCGCGGCGCATGCACGCGGCGACCGCGCGCTTCGAGCCACTTCGCCAGGCGCACCAGCGGCGCGACGTAGGCGACGATCACGTCGGGGCGGTCGGCATCGATGGCGTCGGCGTAGTCGGCCATGTTGGCCTCGCCCATGACGTAGGCATTCAGGTAGCGGCGGTTGAACGCGGCGTGGTGCAGGCGCTCCTTCAGCGGCAGGCCGTGTGGATCCTGCCCCCACAGGAACAGGGCATGGGCGCCGAGCGACGCGCCGGCCCAGGCGTAGCCGCGCAGCATGACGGCGGTGCGGCGTTCGTAGCTCTCGCGGGTGTAGCCGATGGTGACCGGCTCGCCGGTGGAGCCGCCGGTGGTCTTGTACAGCAGGCGGCCGCGCCAGCGCTCGGCCTTCAGCGCTTCGAAGTGTTCGCGGAGGTGGCGCTTGGTCAGCACCGGCAGCCGCGCGTAGTCGTCGTGGTCGCGGATGTCGCCCGGACTGGACACGCCGGCGCGCCCCCAGTGCTCGCGATAGAACGGCACCTGCGCCCAGCAATGGTCGACCAGGGCGCGCAGCTTGCGCCACTGCAGGGCACGGATCTCGTCGGCGGACCGCCACTGGTCGCGCTCGTATTCGGCCAGGTAGCGCAAGGTGCGCCGGCCGCGCAGGCCGGACTCGTACAACGGATACAGCACCTTGCGGAACAGGGGCCCGTAGGCCCGGCGCAACCCCTTCATGCCATGACTCCCCAGCACCCGTCGATCTCCTCGCAATGAGGACAACGACAAGCAGGGAACATGCCAGCCATCGGCGGCGAGAGCCGCCGCGGGGACTCAGCGCCCGCCGCGGACGCGGATCAGCTCCAGGAACTCGGCGCGGGTGCGGGCATCCTCGCGGAAGCTGCCGAGCATCTTCGAGGTGACCATGCTCACGCCGCGCTTGTGGATGCCGCGCGTGGTCATGCATTCGTGCGCGGCCTCGATCACCACGCCCACGCCGCGCGGCTCCAGCGCGGACTGGATGCAATGCGCGATCTGCGCGGTCATGTTTTCCTGTACCTGGAAACGCCGGGCGTAGGCCTCGACCACGCGGGCGAGCTTGCTGATGCCGACGACGCGGCCGTTCGGCAGGTAGCCGACGTGGGCCTTGCCGATGATCGGCGCCATGTGGTGCTCGCAGTGGCTCTCGAACTCGATGTCGCGCAGCACGACCAGTTCGTCGTAGCCGCCGACTTCCTCGAAGGTGCGCTGCAGGTAGTCCTGCGGGTCCATGGCGTAGCCGCTGAACCAGTCGCCGTAGGCCTTGGCCACGCGCTTGGGGGTGTCGATCAGGCCTTCGCGGGCCGGGTCGTCGCCGGCCCAGCGCAGCAGGATGCGCACGGCGTCCTCGGCCTGGGTGCGGGTCACGCCGTGGCGGGCATCGGCATCGGTCGCCGCGGCGGGCGCGTCATGGGCGTGGTCTTCGCACATCGTGGGGGCATCCAGCGTGGGGGTGTGCATGGTAACGCGTTCCGTTCAGGGGGGCCTCCGGGCCTACGGAACGGCGCATTCCCCGGATGCAGACGGCCGCCGCAGCCGCGCTTCCAGCCCCGATTCGCGCCAGGTGCGCCGCGCGAGCGCACGCTCCAGGGTGTCGAGCGCCCCCCAGACCCAGACGCTGCGGCGGGCGCGGGTGAGCGCGGTGTAGAGCAGCTCGCGCGAGAGCACGCGGGCGTCGGCGTCGGGCAGGACCAGCAGCACGCGCTCGAATTCCGAACCCTGCGCCTTGTGCACCGTGGTGGCGTAGGCCGAGGCGTGCGCCGGCAGCTGCGCCGGCCGCCATGCGCGCAGGCCCTGCGGGGTGTCGAACCAGACCTCGGCCTCGCCGCGGGCGTCGTGCCAGACCACGCCGAGGTCGCCGTTGTACAGGCCGTGGCGTTCGCTGTTGGCGGCGATCATCAGCAGGCGGCCGTGGAAGTAGGGCGTGCGCCCGCCCAGTTCGGCGGCGCACCAGGCATTCCAGTGTTCGGCGCCGAACGGGCCGCGACGCAGCGCGGTGAGGATGCGGCCGCGCGTGGCCAGCGCCAGCGCCTGCCGCGGATCGTCGGCATCGCGCACCGCCGCGAACGCCGGCAGGGCCTCGTGGCGCAGCGCCTCGGCCAGCGCCGCGACGTCGCCATGGCGACGCGACAGTACGGTCTCGTCGCCGGCCGCGAGCGCCTCCAGCACCGCATCGCGATCGCCGCGCTGCAGCGCGCCGGCCAGCGCCTGCAGCGGCGCGGCCCCGGCCTGGCGCCAGCCGTGCAGCAGGTGCACGCGCGCGCCGGCCAGCGGCGCGGCAGCGCCGACCGGCACGCCGGTGCCGAGCAGCGCGGTGGCGAAGGCGGCATCGTCCGCCGGCAGCGACAGGCCCTCGCCGCTGGCGGCGCACAGGCCGCCGAGCACGTCGCCGGCTTCCACCGCCGGCAGCTGGTCCGGATCGCCGATCAGCACCAGGGTCGCGGTCTCCGGCACCGCTTCGACCAGCTTGGCCATCAGCGGCAGGTCGACCATCGAGGCTTCGTCGACCACCACCAGGTCCTCGCGCAGCGGGTGGCCGGCGTGGTGGCGGAAGGCGACGCGGCCGGGCAGCCAGCCGAGCAGGCGGTGCAGGGTGCGGGCCTGGGTCGGCACGCGGCAAGCGATGTCGCCATCGATGCGGCCGGCGGCGAGATCGGCGCGCAGCACGCCGTCGATCGCCTCGCCCAGGCGCGCGGCGGCGCGGCCGGTGGGCGCGGCCAGCGCGATGCGCGGCAATGGTTCGCCGCGCAGGCGCGCCGCTTCGATGCTGGCTGCGAGCAGGCGCGCCACCGTGGTGGTCTTGCCCGTGCCCGGGCCGCCGGTGACCAGCAGAAGGCGACGGCGCAAGGCCATCGCGACCGCCAATGCCTGGCGATCGAGCGTGTCCGATGCGGCAGCGTCCGCGCGCGCGAACAGCCGCGCCAGCAGTGCGCGCAACGCGGCGGGGTCGCCAGGCATGTCGCGCACCAGGGCGGCACGCGCGCTCAGGCGTTCGGCCAGCGCCTGCTCGTATCGGGCATAGCGACGCAGCGCGATGCGGTCGCGGCTGAAGTCCAGCAGCGCGCCCGGTCGCGGGTCGCCGTCGACCGCAACGCGTGGATCCGCGCACAGCGCTGCGCGCCAGTCGTCGGCATCGGGCAATTGCACGCGGGTATCGAGTGCGTCGAGCAGGCGCGGGATGTCGCCGAGGGCGACGCTGCTGTGCCCGACCGCGACCGCGCGCATCGCCAGCGCGCCGGCCAGCGCGACTGCGGGCGACGCGTGCAGGCGCTCGCGCAGCAGCGCGGCGAAGTCGGCATCGACCTGGCGCAGCGCGCCCTCGGCCTGCAGGCGGTGCAGGGCGCGTACGGCATCGGCGTGCAGGCGTTCGCTCATCGCGCACCGCCTTCGCCGTCGAAGAAGGCATCGAGCGCAGCGAGCAGGGCCGGGTCGACCGGATCGACATGCACGCCGCGACGCGAGCGTCCGGCATCGGCCGCGTCCTCCCCGGGCAGGTCGATGCCTCTGAGGAACAGATACACCGCGCCGCCGAGGTGGCGCGCATCGTCGTAGGCGTCGCCGTGGCGCAGGCGCAGCCAGCGGCGCAGCGCGACCAGGTAGATGAGGTACTGCAGGTCGTAGTCCTGCAACTGCACCGCGCGACGCAGGGACTCGGGATCGTAGGCGGGCAGGCGGTTGGTCTTGTAGTCGAGCACGTGGTGGCGACCGTGCGCGTCGCGGTACACCAGGTCGACGTAGCCGTGCATCAGGCCGTCGAGCGTGCCCGCCACCGGCCTGCGCGCGCGCGGATAGCCGTTCGCTTGCAGCAGCGCGTGCAGCGCGTCGATGCGCAGCGGGCGCAGGCGGAAATGGAACGGCAACTCGCGGATCACCGACGTCGACGGCCAGTCGCACAGGCGCACGCCACCCGGCAGGGCGACGTTGAGCGCGCGCGACACCAGTCGCGAGGTCTGCGCCAGGTGCGAGGGCGTGACCGCCAGGCCCTGCCGCCGCAGCGCGCGTTCGAGCAGCACGCGCTGCGACGCCGGCGCCTGGTCTTCGTCGTCGCCCGCGCCGCGTCGCCAGGCCGACGCATCCGCTTCTTCGAGCGCGGCGTGCACGGCGTTGCCGAAGCTGGTGCCGCCGAGCGTCGCGTCGTCGGCCTCGGCGTCGACCGCCGCCAGCGATTCGTCGCCCGCGCCGCGCGCGCTCTCGCCGTCCTCGCTGCGCGCATGCAGCGAGGAGAAGCTGTGCAGGCGCAGGCCGCCGGACAGCGCACGGGCCGGCGCGCGCGGCGGCACGGCCGCTGCGGCGTCGCGTTCGCGCGCGGGTCGCGGCAACGGCACGGCGGGATCGAACGGACGCACCACGATGCTGCCGTCGGAGCCGGCCGCGAGCTGCTCGATGCGCGCCTGCATGCCGGCGTAGTCGAGGGTGTCTTTGGCACGACCCGTCTGCTCGCCCGAATGCAGGATCCAGTGCAGCGCGGTGCTCTCGACCTGGGCATTGCGGCTCCAGACCACGTGCAGCGCATGCGCGGCGCGGGTCAGCGCGACATAGAGCTGGCGCTGAAGTTCGGCCTGTTCCTCACGGCGCACCTGCGGCGCGATGGCCTCGGCCTGCGCGGGTTCGAGCACGTCCTTGCGCGACCATGCGCGCGCAGGCCGGCCCTGGGCATCGTGGAAATCGCGCATCACCAGGCCACGCGACGGCGGTTCGCTGCGCCAGGCCGCGAACGGCAGCACCACGACCGGATACTCCAGGCCCTTGCTCTTGTGGATGGTGACGATCTGCACCATGCCCGCGTCGGACTCCAGGCGCAGCTGCCGCGTCTCGTCGTGGGTGGCATCGACGCGCTGCCGCGCGAACCAGTGCACCTGCTCGGCGGCACCGGTGCGCAGCGCCGATTCGGCCTGCAGCAGTTCGGCCAGGTGCAGGGTGTCGGTGAGGCGACGCTGGCCGTCGGCTTCGGCCAGCCAGCGCGGCGCGGCATCGACGACGAAGGGCAGCAGCGCCGGCAGCGGCCCGCGCTGCCGCCAGGTGTCGGCGGCCTCGGCGAAGCGCGCCAGCCAGGCCTGCTGCGCATCGACGTCGGCATCGAGCGCGTGGATCGCCGCGGCATCCAGGCCGAGCAGGCGCGTCGACAGCGCAGCGCGGAAGCGCCCACCGTCGGCCGGTTCGAGCAGGCTGGCGAGCAAGGCGTGCAGGTCTTCGGCGGCATCGCCGGAAAACACGTTCGCGCCCGACAGCGTCGCAGCGGCGATCCCGGCCCGGGTCAGCGCGCGCTGCATGGTCGCGGCCTGGTCGTTGGTCTGGGTCAGCACCGCGATGTCGGCCGGGCGCAGCGGACGCACGCCGTCGCCGATGCGCAGGCTGCCGCGCGCGAGCAGGTCGGCGACGGCATGGGTCGCCGCATCACGCATGACCTCGAATTCGTCGTCCTTGTTGCGCAGGCCCTTGCGCAGCGCCGAATTCGGCGGCCCCTTCGGGTCGTGCGGCGCCTTCGGCAGCCAGTGCAGGGTCATGCCCGGCACCGCCGCATCGCCGAGGCGCAGGTCGTCGTCGCGTGCGCCGCCACCGGCCTCGACCGACTGGAAGGCGACGCCTTCGACATGGAACGGCAGCGGATGCGCGGTGAACACGGTCTCGATCGCGCGCAGCACCGCAGGCGTCGAGCGATAGTTGGCGCCGAGCGCGACCACCGCCGATTCGCCGCCGCGCGTGATGGCGTAGCGCTTCGCTGCCAGATACGTGGCGAGGTCGCCGCCGCGGAACCGGTAGATCGCCTGCTTCGGATCGCCGATCAGGCACAGCCAGCGCGGTGCGTCCTCTTCGCCGGCTTCGTGCATGCGCCTGAAGATGTCCCACTGGCGCGGATCGGTGTCCTGGAACTCGTCGATCAGCCGGTACGGCCAGCGCGCGGCCAGCGCGGCGGCGAATTCGGCCTCGTCGCTGGCCTGCCAGACGCGGCCGATCAGGCGATCCTGGTCGCACAGCCCGCGCCGCGCCATCAGCGCTTCGTAGCGCGCGGTGGCGGTGTCGCGCAGCGCGTGCAGCGCGGCGGCCATCTCCGATTCGTCGCGCTGCGGATGCATCGCGCGCAGCGGATCGCACAGCTTCGGCAGGTCGCCGGCCAACGCGTCGGGCGACTCCCACAGCGCCGACAGCAGCGGGTGCAGGTCGATCGCGTCCGGCCCGATCATGCCGTTGCTGGCCGCGCGCCAGACCTCGGCCGCGACCTCGGCCCAGACTTCTCCGGGATCGTCGATCACGCGCTGTTCGGCGAGCAGGCCGGCACGGAAGCCGAACTCGCGCAGCGCGCGATGACAGAAGCCATGGATGGTCGAGATCGTCGCTTCGTCGATCTGCAGCAGTGCGGCCTCGACGCGCTCGCGCACGCGCGCCTCGCCGTCTCGTGCAATCGCGGCGCGCAGCACCGCCAGGGTCGGCACGGCTTCGCCCTGCAGCACATCAGGTGCTGCATCGAGCAAGCGACGCGCCAGGCGCAGGCGACGACGCACGCGCTGGCGCAGCTCCTGCGTCGCCGCGCGGGTGAAGGTCACCGCGAGGATCTGCGCCATCATCGCGCCGCGCTCCAGCAGCAGGCGCAGCACCAGCGTGGTCAAAGTGAAGGTCTTGCCGGTGCCGGCGCTGGCTTCGATCAGGCGCACGCCGTCCAGCGGCAGGTGCAGGCCGACATCGCGCGGCGTCTCCATCTCCGGCGTGGCGTCGTTCGCGGCCGGCGCGCCGAACAGGGGCAGCTGCGCGCTCATGCGCCCGACCCCACGGTGTCGAACACGCGCAGCGC
Organism: Lysobacter sp.; assembly: GCA_019634715.1. Taxonomy (GTDB): domain Bacteria; phylum Pseudomonadota; class Gammaproteobacteria; order Xanthomonadales; family Xanthomonadaceae; genus Lysobacter_I. The sequence goes on along the minus strand of JAHCAU010000007.1, from coordinate 140,135 downwards.
GATGGCGCGGAAACGCGCGCCGAAGTGGCCGTCGATGGCGTCGAGCAGGCCATCCGGACGGAACGCCAGGCGCAGCCAGGGGTCCTCGCGCTCGCCGTCGAACTGGTGCGGCGCGTAGGCCTCGTGCGCCTTGCGCCAGGCCGCGCCGACATCGCCCTTCGCTGCGAAGGCCTCGGCATAGGCGTATGCGGCCTTCGGCGTGAACGGCAGCGGCGAAAGCCGGCCCTCGCGCCACAGGTCGAGCAGCACGCCGAGCCGCGCCTGCGCCTGTTCGCGCGTCACGCCGCTCCAGACCGCTTCGACGATCTCGTTCTTCCTGCCGTCGATGGCGAGCAGGCGCGTGGTCGCGGCCTCGCCGAGCGCCGAGGCGAGCAGCAGATGGTCGATGCCGGCGCGCAGGCGGCGCTTGCCGTCGAGCCGTCCCGCGCTGGCCAGCACGCGCATGCCGTCGCGCACGTGGTCGAAGCGGAAATCGAGGCCGAGCCCGGCGTCGCCCCGCACCACCGCAGGTGTCGCGTCGCCGACGACGGCCGCACGCGCCGCACGCAGGACCTGCGCATCGGCGACGGCGTCCTCCGCCAACTGCTCGCCGTCGCGCCCGGTCGGCAGCAGGCCGCGCGCGCGCAGGCGTTGCGGCGCATCGTCGAGGTCGGCGTCGATCTCGCTGTCGTCGTCGGACAACAGCGCTTCGAGCACCTGGTAGCGCAGCAGGTTGTCGTGGCCGAGCGGCTCGCGGTCGGGCGCAGCGCGTCCGGCATCGGGCAGGCGCAGGCCGAGGCGGTCGCGCAGCCAGGCCCGGGCCGGGTTGGCGAAGAAGCGCTGCAGGGCGACGCGATCGGGCACTTCATCGTCGTCCGCGTCCGCCGGCATCGCGCCGACCACGAAAGCCGGCACAGGCTGCAGGTCGCGCGCGGCCACGGCATCGGCGCGCCATTCGCGACGATAGGAAAACCGGCGCGGCTCGATGCCGCCGTCGTCGCCCGCACCGAACGCGCGCGGCGAGAACGGCTGCAGCGGGTGCTCGACGCACAGCGCATCGCGCACCGCTTCGCCATGCATCGCTTCCACCGCATCGAGCAGCTCGGCGACGACCGGCGACGGCTCGCGCACGCTGCCGTCGCGCGCGTCGCGACCGCCGTAGCTGAGGTAGAACACGTCGCCGGCCGCGCACAGCAGCTGCAGGAACAGGAAGCGGTCGTCCTCGCGCACCGAGCGGTCGCCGAGCCGGCGCGGCGCGCGGCCCTGGATGGCATCGACGAGACGGTTGATGTCGTCGCCCGGCTCGCGGCGCGGGTAGGCATCGGCATCGAGGCCGAGCAGGCAGATCACCCGGAACGGCACGGTGCGCAGCGGCACCATGCCGGCGAACACCACGCCACCGGACAGCCACGGCCGGTGCGGCGAGGCGCGTTCGAGGGCATCGCGCAGCGTGCGCTGCACCAGCACCGCCGGCAGCGGCCCGGCCTCGGCCGCTTCCGCGGCGAAATCGTCCAGCGTGTCGAGCAGCAGGCGCCGCGCCTGCGCCTCGGCCTCGTCCTGCGCCACCGGTGCGAGCAGCCCCTGAAGCAGCTCGGCGAGGCGCTCGTGCCATGCGGCCGCGTCGTGCGGCTCGCGCGCCCAGGCCGCGAACGCACGCAGGCGGTGGTACAGCAGCAGCGCGCGATCCAGCACCTCGGCGTCGGCGCCTTCGAGTTCGGGATAGGGCGCGATGAGCGCGGCATCGATCTCGACTTCGGCAGCATCGCCGGATGCGTAGCCACCGATCAGGCGCTCGATGCCGAAGGCGAAGCTGTATTCGCGCCAGCGGCCGGCACCGGCGCGTTCGCGGGCCTGCGCGTCCTCGCCCCAGCGCACGCCCGCGGCTTCGAACCAGTCGTCGATCTTCGCGCGTCGCGCGTCGTCCAGCGCCAGCGCGTGGGCCACCGACGGCGTCGCCAGCAGATCGCGGAATGCACTGGCGGTCAGCGGCGCATCGGCCAGGCCGATCAACTCAGGCAGCAGCGGCACCAGCGGATGCGACTGCACCTGCGGGCGGTCGGCGAGCGAGAACGGGATCCAGCGCGGGTCGTCGGGTGCGATGCCGCCGAACACCGCGCGCGCCAGCGGCAGGTACTCGGCGATGTCCGGCGCCAGCACCGCGATCTCCGAGGGCTGCAGCGGCGGGTCGAAGCGTCGGCCCTCGGGCAACGTGTTGTCGAGCAGGCCGCGCAGCTGGTCGTGCAGCACCTCGACCTCGCGCAGCTTCGAGTGGCAGGCATGCAACTGCAGCGACACATCGCCGGGATCGAACGCGCTCGGCACCGGCGCTGCGCGGTCCAGCACGTCCTGCTGCAGCCGGTGCAGCAGGGTGTCGCGTCCGGGTGCGACGAAGCAGTCGAGCTCGCTGTGCGGCAGCAGCACGTCGTAGGCGAACAGCTGGGCGACGATCTCGCGCCCGCCCGCGCCCCAGGCCATCAGCAGCGGGTTGTCGCGCTGCGCGTCGGCCAGCGCCGCCGGCAGCGCCTGCGGGCCTTCGCGGCGCAGGCGTTCGCGCAGGGATTCGACGTCGCCCCAGTATTCGGCCGAGGGCGTGGGCAGGTGGAAGTCGAGGTCGATCCATTGCCCGACCACCGCCAGCAGATGCAACACGTCGGGCGAGACGTGGATGGTGCCGAACGCGACCAGGCGCGGCGGCAGGCCCGGCGGCGGCGCGCCCGTCGCGGTGGCGCTGTCGCGGTCGTAGCGCGCCAGCCAGTCGGCGAGCAGCGCCGCGCGGTGCGCATCGGGCTGCCGGCGTCGCAGCTGGCGCCACAGCTGCGCCTGCCAGTCGTCGCGGCTGTCGGGGTGCCCTCGCTCCCAGTCGCGCAGCCAGTCAGGCCGGTAGGCCTGGTACTTGTCGAAGGCGCCGGCCAGCGCATCGGCCAGGCCGAGCCGGGCCAGCGCGGCTTCGCGCGGGTCGCCGCTGCCGCCGGCGCGCTGCAGGTGGCGACGCACCGCCTGCGGCAGGGTGCCGGCATCGGCCCCCAGCAGCGCGTACAGCCGCCAGCGCAGGTGGTCGCGATCCCACGGCGACAGGTCGGGCAGGTCGGGGCGATCGGCGCGCAGCAGGCGCCAGACGAACTCGGACGGCGTGCACAGGTCGAGGTTCGCGGCGACGCCGTGACGCTCGGCCAGGGTCTGCAGCAGCCAGTGACGCAACGTCGGCTGCGGGATCAGGATCACGTCCGGCGCCAGCGAGTCCACGTCCAGCGGCGTCGCCAGGCGCTCGCCCAGCAGACCCGCCAACCGGTCGAGCCGGTTGCCGGAGATCAGGCGGAAGCGGGTGGAGGCGGTCGGCATCTGCCGCACATGATGCCGGAGCGCGCGCGCCCCCGCTTCCGGACTGGCTCGCGCCAAGGAAAAGCGCCGCTGCGGTGAGGCAGCGGCGCTGGTTACATCAGGTGGTGCCTGCGTGGATCAGGCGTGCGTGGATCAGAACTTCTTGTCCACGTTCAGCTGCACGCCGTGGTCGCGGTCCTGGCCGTTGCCGATCAGGCCGCGGTAATCGACCTTGAACGACCAGTCGTTCTGCAGGTCGAACAGGAAGCCCAGGCCGAACATCCAGCGGCTGCGGTCGAAGTCCGAGAACTCCGCGCGGTAGAACGGGCCGCTCAGCAGGTCCGCGTAGCGCATCGTCTGCGCACCGCTGCCCTTGAAGTCGTGCTGGTATTCCACCCGGAACTGCGGCGAGAACAGGCCCCACGAGGTCTCGCGGCGGTAGTCGATCCGCACGCCGGCATTACCCGTCGTCGTGTCGACCTCCATCTCCTCGTAGCGCAGCGAGAAGATCGCGTCGCCCGTCTCGGTGTAGCCGTCCAGCGTGGCGCGCGCCACGTCGACGCGGGCGTACGGCGTGAACTGCCAGGCGTTGCCCGCCGCGATGTCCGCGCCGACCGACAGCGAACCGAACCACTGCGAACCGCCGCGGTTGCCGTGGACGAAGTTGCCGTTGGTGGTGACGAAGCGGCGCAGGTCGTAGTCGAGCTTCTGGTAGCCCCACAGGCCGTCGAGGAAGAACACCTCGCCCGGGCTGTAGCTGCCGTACAGCGCGAACGTGTACGCACGGCCTTCGCTGCGGCTGCCGTTCGAGCCCACGTCGCTGCTGTCGGTGCCGTAGCCCACGCCGCCGCCGAGCACGAACGACTCGTTGAAGCGGTAATCCAGGCCGAAGCTGACGCCGTCGGTCTCGAAGTCGACGTCGGCGCTGCCGTTGCGGCCGTCGTGGTTGCCCGAACGGATCATGCCCGCGGCCCAGATGCCGAACGCCTTGTCGCCGCTGCCTCTGCCGCTGCCGCCGCCCTGGCCGGTACCGCCGCCCACGCCATTGCCGAGGCCCGCACCGATGCCGTTGCCGGTGGTCGGACGGTCGCAGCGACGACCCGGGATGCTGCCCACCATTTCCGGGCAGTACTGGTCGTACGACACGCTCAGGCCGTTGTCGAAGCCGCCGTTCGTGCCCGCACCGTGCAACCGCTCCAGGCGCTGCTGGAAGTTGTTGATCTGCGTCGTCGCGAAGCGGCGGGTGGCATCGGCCTGCGATTCGATCAGGCCGCGCACTTCCGGATCGCGCGAAGGATCGGGACGCTGGAACACGGTGATCGTGTAGGCGCGCGTGCCGGTGAAGCCGAGCGCGTCGGTGGCGGTGATCGTGAAGTTGAACGCGCCGGTGACCGTGGCCGCGCCGCTGATGTTGCCGTTGGTCGCCAGGGTCACGCCTGCCGGCAGCGCGCCGGCGGTCACCGCGAAGGTGTACGGCGCGGTGCCGCCCACGGCGTTGAGGACGTGATTGTACGGCACGGAGAACACCGCGTTCGGCAGGACCGGCGGATTCACGGTGATCGTCGGTACCGACAGCGTCAGCGTGTAGGCCACCGTGACCGTGCCGGCGGTGCCGGTGGTGCTGTCGGTCGCGGTGATGCTGAAGTTGAAGGTGCCGGCCACCGTCGGCGTGCCCGAAAGCAGGCCACCGGCGGTGAACGTCAGCCCGGCCGGCAGCGCGCCCGCCGACAGCGTGTAGGTGTACGGCGCGATGCCGCCGCTGGCGGTGAACGCCTGCGAGTAGGCCACGCCGGCCGTGCCCGCCGGCACCGTCGCGGGCGTCAGCGTGAGCGACGGCACGGCGATGGTCAGCGTGTAGTTGTTGGTGACCGTGGCCGCGGTGCCGCCGGTGCTGTCGGTCGCGGTGACGCTGATGTTGAACGTGCCCGACTGCGTCGGCGTGCCGCTGAAGGTCAGCGTGCCGGCGTTGAAGGTCAGCCCGGTCGGCAGCGCGCCGGTCAGGGTCACGGTGTACGGCGCGATGCCGCCGCTGATCGTCAGCACCTGGTTGTAGGCCGTGCCGGCGGTCCCGGCCGGCAGGGTCGCCGGGTTCAGGCTGATCGTCGGCACCGCGACCACGACGGTGTAGGCGCGGCTGGCGGTCTGGCCGTAGGTGTCGGTCGCGGTCACGGTGAAATTGAACGTGCCCGAGGTCGTGGTGGTGCCTGACAGCGCACCGCTGCTGGACAGGGTCAGGCCGTTCGGCAGGGCGCCGGCCGTCACCGCGAAGCTGTACGGACCCACGCCACCGTTGGCGGCGATCGTCTGGCTGTAGGCCAGGCCGGCCGTGGTGTCGGGCAGGGTCGCCGGATCGACGGTGATCGTCGGGGCCGGCACGTCGATCGTGTAGTTCTGCGCGATCGAGAACGGCGCGCCCGCACCGATCAACACGGTGTCGGTGGCGGTGATCGTGATGGCATAGCTGCCCGGCACGGTCGGCGTGCCCGAGATCGTGTTGCCGCTGAAGCTCAGGCCCGCCGGCAGGGTGCCGGTCAGCACGTAGGTGTACGGACCCGGGCTGCCGCTGGCGGTGAAGACCTGCGAGTACGGCGCGCCGTAGGTCGCGGTCAGCGTGCCGGCGGCCGGCGTCATCGCCAGCACCGGAGCCGCGATCGTCAGCGTGTAGGCACGGCTGCCGGTCTGGCCGTTGGCGTCGGTCGCGGTGACCGTGAAGCTGAAGGTGCCGACCTCGAAGCTGGTGCCGGACAGCACGCCGCCAGCGCCCAGGGTGATGCCGGAGGGCAGGCTGCCCGCCGTCAGCGCGAAGCCGTACGGACCCACGCCACCGCTGGCGGTGAGGGTCTGGCTGTACGCGGCGCCGGCGGTCGGGTCGGGCAAGGTCGCCGGGTTGACCACGATGGTCGGGGCCGGCACGTCGATCGTGTAGTTCTGCGCGATCGAGAACGGCGCACCGGCACCGGTCAGCACGGTGTCGGTGGCGGTGATCGTGACCGGGTAGCTGCCCGGCACGGTCGGCGTGCCCGAGATCGTGTTGCCGCTGAAGCTCAGGCCCGCCGGCAGGGTGCCGGTGAGGGCGTAGCCGAAGCTGTTCGAGCCACCGGAAGCGGTGAACGTCTGCGAGAACGCCGCACCGTAAGGCGCGTTGAGCGTGCCCGGCGCCGGCGTCATCGTCAGCGTCGGCGCCGCGATGGTCACGGTGTAGGCGCGGCTGCCGGTCTGGCCGTTGGCATCGGTCGCGGTCACCGTGAAGTTGAAGGTACCGACTTCGTTGCTGGTGCCCGACAGCGCGCCGCCGGAACCCAGGAGGATGCCGGTCGGCAGGCTGCCCGCCGTCACCGCGAAGGTGTACGGACCGACGCCGTCGCTGGCCGTGAGCGTCTGGCTGTAGGCCGTGGCTGCGACCGGGTCGGGCAGCGTGGCCGGGTTCACCACGATGGTCGGGGCGGCGACGTTGATCGTGTAGTTCTCGGCGACGGTGAACGGCGAGCCGGTGCCGGTGGAACCGGTGTCGGTGGCGGTGATCGTGAAGCTGTAGCTGCCCGGCGTGGTCGGGGTGCCGGACAGGGTGTCACCGCTGAAGGTGACGCCCGGCGGCAGCGAACCGGTGGCCGCGTAGGTGTACGGACCGGTGCCGCCGCTGGCGGTGAAGGTCTGCGAGTACGGCGCGCCGTACGCCGGATTGAAGGTCGTGCCCGCAGGCGACAGCGACAGCGTCGGCGCCGCGACCGTCAGCACGAACGCCTCGCCGACCGTGTACGGGCCGTTGCCCGTGCTGCTGTCGGTGGCGGACACGTTGAGGTTGAACGTGCCGGCCTGGGTCGGCGTGCCGGAGATCGTCACCGTGTTGGCGGTGGTGCCGGTGATCGACAGGCCCGCCGGCAGGTTGGTGACCTGGTAGCCGGACCACGGCTGCGCGCCACCGTTGAAGGTGAAGGTCTGCGTGTACGGCGCGGCCACCGTGGCGGCGAAACCGCCGCTCGGCGCGATCGTGATCACCGGGTCCTGCACCGTCACGCTCACGGTGGCGGGCGCCGAGGTGCCGCCGCTGTTGGTCGCGCTGTAGGTGAAGCTGTCCGGGCCGGCGTAACCGGCGTTCGGCTGATAGGTGATCGTGGTGCCGCTGACGATCGCCGTGCCGTTGCTCGGCGGAGTGACGATGGCGAGCGACGTCGGCGCACCGCCCGACAGGCTCAGCGGCACGTTGGTGGCCGGGGCGTTGTAGGCCACGGTCAGCGACGAGTTGGCAGCGGTCGGCGGCACGTCGATCACGGTGATCGCGTAGGCCTGCGTGGCCGTGTACGGGCCGGTGCCGGTGCTGCTGTCGGTCGCGGTGATGCTGAAGTTGAAGGTGCCCAGCGCGCTCGGCGTGCCGGTGATGGCACCGGTCGAAGCGTTGAGCGTCAGGCCGCCCGGCAGCGCACCGGCGGTGACCGCGTACGCATACGGCGCGGTGCCGCCCGAAGCCGGGGTGATCGCGGCCGAGTACGGCGTGCCGAGGGTGCCGCCGGCCAGCGCGGTCGCCGGCAGGACGATCGTCGGCGGGGCGACGGTCAGCGTGTAGGCCTGGCTGCCCGAGAACGGACCCGGGAACGGGCTGCTGTCGGTGGCGGTGATGGTGAAGTTGAAGGTGCCGCCGGCCGTCGGCGTGCCGGTGAGGGCACCCGCCGGCGACAGGGTCAGGCCGGTGGGCAGCGAACCCGCCGTGACCGCGAAGCTGTAGGGCGCGACGCCGCCGCTGGCCGTGACGGTCTGGCTGTAGGCCGCAGCCACCGTGCCGTTGGGCAGCGTGGCCGGGCTGACGGTCACCGGGACATCGTCGTTGGTGATCGTGCCGACGCCCTGGTTGTCGGAGATCGTGGCGTTGACCGCGCCGCTGAGGTTGACGAAGAAGGTCTCGTTGGCCTCGGGGATGGTCTCGCCGATCACCGGCACGGTGATCGTCTGGGTGGTCGTGCCCGGAGTGAAGGTCAGCGTGCCGCTGGTGCTGGTGTAGTCCGCCGGCTGGGTCGCGGTGCCGTCGGCGGTGGCGTAGTTGACGGTGACCGTCTGGCCGCTCGCCGCGCTGAGGGTCACGGTGAACACGGCATTGACGGTGCCGGCATTGCCTTCGACCACGGTCACGTCGTTGATCGACAGGCTCGGCAGCGGATCGTCGTTGACGATGGTGCCCACGCCCTGGCCATCGACGACCACCGCGTTGACCACGTTGGTGACGTTGACGAAGAAGGTCTCGCTCGGCTCGTTGAGCGTGTCGCCGTTGACCTGCACGGTGAAGGTGTAGGTGCTGCTGCCGGCCGGGATGGTCTGGCCGGTCAGGCTCTGCGCGACGTAATCGACGCCGGCCGTGGCGGTGCCGTTGGCGGTGGCGATGTCGAAGGTGACGCCGCCCGGACCCGCCGGCGCGCTGAGGCTGACGGTGAAGGTGAAGTTGGTGATGCCGGCATTGCCTTCGTTCGCCGTGACGTCGTTGATCGTCAGGTTCGGCAGGTCGTCGTTGAGGATCGTGCCGGTGGCGCTGTTGGGCACGCCGACGGTGTAGCCGGCGCCGGCGGCGAGGGTCAGGATGACCGTCTCGTCGGCTTCGATGGTCGCATCGGCGGTCGGGTTGACCGTGATCGTGCCGGTGGTGTTGCCGGCCGGGATGACCAGCGGCGAGGCGATCGTCGCGTAGTCGGTGCCGTTGGTCGCGGTGCCGCCGATGGTGTAGTTCACCGTGGTCGCAGCGAAGGCGGCCTGGTTCAGGGTCACGGTGTAGACCAGGTTCGGCGCGCCGTCCTCGGCGACCGCTGCGGGCGACACCGAGATCGTGGCGCTCGGCACGTCGTCGTTGAGGATGGTGCCGGTGGCGCTGGCCGGCGCGCCGACGGTGTAGCCGGTGCCGGCGGCGACGGTCAGGATCACGGTCTCGTCGGCTTCGACGGTGCCGTCGACGGTCGGATCGATGATGATCGTCGCGGTGGTCGCGCCGGCGGGGATGGTCACGGTGGCGACGCCGCCGGTGTAGTCGACGCCGGAGGTCGCGGTGCCGGAGGTGGTGATGTTGACGACCGTCGGCGAGGTCAGGTTGAGGCTGCGGGTGACCGTGAAGGTCAGGTTGGTCGCGCCGTCTTCACTGACCGATGCCGGCGACACCGCGATGGAGACGCTCGGCGGCGGGCTGACGGTGAGGGTGTAGTTCTCGAGTTCGAAATACACGCCGGGGCCGGTGCTGGCATCGGTCACGCGCAGGGTGACCGGATAGTTGCCGGGCGCGGCGGCCGTGGTGCCGCTGACGACGCCGGCGCTGGAAATGCTGATGCCGGCCGGGAAGGTCCCGGTCTCGAGCTGGTAGGTGTGCGGCGTGACGCCGCCGGTGGTGGACAGGGTCTGCGAGAAGGGCGCGCCCTGGATCGCGGTGCCGCTGGGCGTGGCCAGGGTCAGGGTCGGGTTCTGCACCGTGCCGGTGTAGCCCTTGTCGACGAACTGCGCCGTGGGCGTGGTCGCGTCGGTCGAACGGACCGTGAAGGCGTATCCGCCTCGCTGGGTCGGCGTGCCGCTGAGAACGCCGCCGCCGGTCAGGCTCAGACCCACCGGCAAGGTGCCGCTCTGGAGGGTATAGGTGTAGGGGGCGAGGCCGCCGGCCGAGGTCAGCGTCTGCGAGAACGGCGTGCCGGCGGTCAGGGTCGGCAGAGAGGCCGGGGACACCGTGATCGGGGAGGTCGGCGGCGAGATGGTGATGTTGATCCGGATGGTGCCGTTGTTCTCGTCCGTGAACCAGATCGTGTCGCTGCCGCCGCCGGCGGGCGTGCTGCCGTTGTGTGCGTAGGTGATGAACTGGACGCCGCCGCTGTTGGGGCCGACCGTCACGTTGCCGTGGACGGGCAGAGGGGCGAAGGGTCCGTTCACGCCCGCATCGAAGGGGCCGTCGCAGGTACTCACGTTGACCGAGACCGATGCACCCCACGAGACCGTCGCGGTCAACGGCGTCGGGCAGAACGTGGAGGTCTGCGCCGAAGCCAGCGCCGGCCAGAGCATCGCGAGCGCGAGCAGCAGGAACGCGAGCGCGCCGGTGAAGCGACGGCCTGACCGGTGGTTCGAAGACGTGTACATGTTCCAGCTCCCCTGAAGAGCGCCCGTCCGACACGGGCTGCCGGCAAGCCGTGATGGCCGCCCTGCGCAAAACGCGATCCGGGGATTCCGAGCGGACAACGCAAGCCGCTCCCCCGGCATTGTCCCGGCCATTGGAACAGGCTTCCGTGCCAAGCGGAAGCCCCCGCCGAGAACTGATACCAACATACGGCAGCGCCGGGCCTTGTCGCCCCGACCAATGCGGTTCAGAGTACGTCGGCGCGGCGCACGACGCGTCCGCGCTCACCATCCAAGGGGAGGATCACGATGAGCGAATTCTTCATCGGCCAGATCATGATGGCCGGCTTCAATTTCGCGCCCAAGTTCTGGGCGCTGGCGAACGGCCAACTGCTGCCGATCAACCAGAACCAGGCCCTGTTCTCGCTGCTGGGGACGCAGTACGGGGGCAACGGCACCACCAATTTCGCCCTGCCGGACCTGCGCAGCCGCACGCCGATCGGCTACGCCTCCTCGGTCGACCCGAGCTGGCAGCCGCCTTCGGTGCAGATCGGCCAGTCCTCCGGCGTCGAGAACGTGACCCTGCTGAGCACCAATCTGCCGGCGCACGGCCACAGCGTGAACGCGTCGACCACCGATGGCGATGGCCGTCCACCCTCCAACCGTGTGTTCGCCACGAGCAACAACAGCGGTGGCGCGGCCATCCCCATCTATGCCGCTTCGAACGGTCCGCTGGTGCCATTGAACCCTGCCACGGTCGCTCCAGCCGGCGGCAACCAGCCGCATCCGAACCTGCAGCCCTACAGCGTCATCAATTTCTGCATCGCGCTGAGCGGCATCTTCCCCTCGCGCAACTGACGCCGACCCTTCAAGGACAACGGAACCGCGCGCCATTCGCAGCGCGATCCTCACAACCTCCGGAGCCAACGACCCATGAGTACACCCTACATCGGCGAGATCCGCATGTTCGCCTTCGGCACGCGCGGCGCCCCCAACAACTGGCAGGCCTGCGACGGCAGCCTGCTGCCGATCTCGCAGTACGACGCCCTGTTCGCCCTGATCGGCACCACCTACGGCGGCGACGGCCAGACCACGTTCGCAGTGCCCGACCTGCGCGGCCGCGTGCCGATCCACCAGGGCACCGGCCCCGGGCTGAGCAACTACGTCATCGGCCAGCGCGCCGGTACGGAGACGGTGACGGTGCTGCCGACCCAGATGCCGGCGCACACCCACACCATGGTGGCGACGACCTCCGCATCGACCGCCGTGACGCCGGCCAACAACCTGCTACCCGGCGCCGTCGCCGGTGACACCTTCTACGTCAACACCATCACCGGCAACAATGCGGCAGCGATGTCGCCGCAGATGCTGACCCTGGCCGGCGGCAGCCAGCCGCACGAGAACTGCATGCCCACCCTGACGGTGCAGTTCTGCATCGCCACCTTCGGCATCTTCCCGTCGCAGGCCTGATCGACAAATCCTCACATCCATCGCGCCACGCAGGCGCGGTCGCGGCCCGACGGCGCGACCACCTCATCGGAGGAACCAGTTCATGACGCAACCTTATATCGGCGAAATCCAGCTGTTCGGCTTCAACTTCAACCCCCGCGGCTGGGCGTTCGCGAACGGTGCCACGCTTCCGATTTCGCAGAACACCGCGCTGTTCTCGCTGCTCGGCACCATCTACGGCGGCAATGGCCAGACCACGTTCCAGTTGCCGAACTTCGCCGGCCGCGCCGGTTGCCAGCAGGGCAACGGACCCGGGCTGTCGCCGCGCACCCTCGGCGAAGCCTTCGGCGTCAACACGGTCACGCTCACCAGCAACCAGATCCCGCAGCACAACCACGGCGTGAACGCCTATTCCCAGACGGCCTCCGGCAGCGGCTCGCACCAGCCTGTCGCGAACGGCGGCCTGTCGTTCCTGGCGACCAGCAGCACCTCGAAGACCTACATCACCACGCCGCTGAACACCCAGCTCGCGCCCAACATGGTCAGCCCCAGCCAGGGCGGCGGCCAGCCTCACCAGAACCAGCAGCCCTACCTCGGCGTGAACTTCTGCATCGCGCTGCAGGGGATCTACCCGTCGTTCCCGTGACATGACGGTGGCGACGCCCTCGCGGCTGGCGCCGTTCCCGCCGGAACGGCGCGACCGCATGCGGACACCCGCGCCCCTCGCGGAGCGCGGGTTTTCGTTGCGGGTCCTGCACGACGGCGACCTGCCCTGGCTGCGCGACCTCTACGCCACGACCCGCGCCGAAGAGATGGCGCCGGTGCCCTGGCCGGACATCGCCAAGCGCGCCTTCCTCGACCAGCAGTTCGGCCTGCAGCACCAGCACTACCTGGCGCACTACGCCGACACCGATTTCATGGCGATCGAACAGGCCGGGCGCGGCCCGGTCGGCCGCTACTACCTGCAGCGCACCGCGCCCGCGCACCTGATCGTCGACATCTGCCTGTTCCCCGGCCTGCGCGGCAGCGGCGTGGGTGGCGCGCTGATCCGCCAGAGCCAGGACGAGGCCGCCGCGCTCGGGCGCGGCATGCACCTGCACGTGGTGCGCACCAATGCAGGCGCGAAGCGGCTCTACGAGCGCCTGGGCTTCGTCGTCACCGACGACAGCGGCGCCTCGCACATCGCCATGGCGTGGTCGCTGCCGGCCTGAGCCGGCCGCGGCTCAGTTGAAGACCGCCTGGTAGAGGAACCCGCCGCGCTCCTGGGCGACCGGCACCAGGAAGATCCCGGTTTCGCCGACGCGCGGGTGGCGCATCGGATAGATCTGCTGCGGGAACAGGATCGGCGCGGTGTTGCGGAACAGCAGCGAGAACGGGGCGCGCATCGCATGGGCCGCCTGGGCCTGCAGCGGCCTTGCCTCCACCAGCACGAACTCCACGTCCATGTCGTTGAGCGTGGCGGTGAACGTTTCGTTCACGCAGCCGGCAAAGTGTTCCAGCGTCAGCAGATCCATGGAGTCCCCGGGTGGTCGATGGCGCCGGCGCATCGTCGCCGGCAGGCCGCGACATCCTCGCGTGCGCGCCGCCCGCGCACAAGGCGGTGTCCGGCATCACTTCGCCCGGCTGGAACGGGGACGGGACGCAGCGTCGCCCCGGTCGCGCAGACAGCCGGCCGCCGGGCGGCGACAATGGGCACCCGCCGCCCCGGCCCGCTCCAGCGGGATTCAGCCTGGAGTGGCCATCCTGAACGCCTTTTTTGACATCCGGACCGCCCCTGTCGTGTCGTCGCCCCGTCCCACCGCCACCGTCCGCGTTGCCGGCCTCCGCCTCGATCGCGGCGGCCGCACCATCCTGCGCGACATCGACCTGGTGGTGCCGCAGGGCAGCGTCACCGCGATCCTCGGGCCGTCGGGCTGCGGCAAATCGACCCTGCTGTCGGCGCTGACCGGCGAGCTGGCGCCGACCGCCGGCAACGTCGAGGTCTTCGGCCAGCCGGTGCCGCAGCGCAAGCGCGACCTGCTGGCGCTGCGCAAGCAGATCGGCGTGCTGCTGCAGGGCAACGGCCTGCTGACCGACCTGACCGCGGCCGAGAACGTCGCCCTGCCGCTGCGCACCCACACCGACCTGCCGCCGGCGGTGATCCGCCAGCTGGTCGAGATGAAGCTGCACGCGGTCGGCCTGCGCGCCGCCGCCGACCTGTTCCCCCGCGAGCTCTCCGGCGGCATGGCCCGCCGCGTCGCCCTGGCCCGCGCGCTCGCGCTGGACCCGCCGCTGATGATCTACGACGAACCGCTGACCGGGCTGGACCCGATCGCCAGCGGCGTGATCATGAGCCTGATCTCGCGGCTCAACCGCACCCTGGGCCTGACCAGCCTGATCGTGACCCACCACGTCCACGAGACCCTGCCGATCGCCGACCGCGCGGTGGTCATCGCCAACGGCGGCATCGTCTTCGACGGCACGCCCGCCGAACTGCAGGCCGGCGACGATCCGCTGGTCCGCCAGTTCCTCGACGGCCAGCCCGACGGTCCCATCCCCTTCGATGCCGCCCCGCGCACGGAGGCCGCGTGATGGCGCTGGCACAGACGATCCGCGGACTGGGCAAGGCCGGGCTGTTCTCGCTGTCGGTCTTCCGCGCCAGCAGGCCCACTGGAGACTTCTGGCGCGAACTGGTGCGCGAGGTCTACAAGATCGGCGCGCGTTCGCTGCCGATCATCGCCGTCGGTGGCGCCTTCGTCGGCCTGTCGGTGACCCTGCTGGGTTACCGCGTGCTGGTCACCTACGGCGCGACCGGCCAGGTCAGCGCGGCGGTGGGCATCGGCCTGTACCGCGAACTGGCGCCGGTGCTGACCGCGCTGCTGTTCGTCGGCCGCGCCGGCAGCTCGATCGCCGCCGAACTGGGCCTGATGCGCGCCACCGACCAGATCACCGCGCTCGGCCTGATGGGCATCGACCCGGTCGGCAAGGCCGTGGCGCCACGCTTCTGGGCGGCGGTGCTGAGCATGCCGCTGCTCACCGCGTTCTTCTGCAGCCTGGCGATCGCCGCCAGCTGGTTCCAGGCGGTGCAGGTGCTCGGCATCGAGAACGGCAGCTACTGGCAGGTCATGAAGGATGCCGTGGATTTCCGCGAGGACTTCCTGTCGGCGTTCCTGAAGTCGGCCGTGTTCGGCGGCACCGCCGCGCTGGTCGCCTCGTACGTGGGCTACCACGCCGAGCCGACCATCGAAGGCACCTCGGTCGCCACCACCCGCGCCGTGGTCAACGCCTCGCTGCTGGTGCTGATGTTCAATTTCGTGCTGTCCGCCTTCCTGTTCAGATGAATTTTTCGCCACGGATCAACGCGGATGGCCGCGGAGAACGCATGTTCATCGATGTGTGCTTCATCCGCGTTCCTCCGCGCCAACCCGTGGTCCAACGCTCTTCCAGGTAACCCGTCATGAGTACCCGTGGTCCCCGTCTCGAATTCGCCGTCGGCGCGTTCCTCCTCCTCGCCCTGGCCTCGCTGCTGGTGCTGGCGATCGCGTCCACCAACGGCCGCTTCGGCTTCAGCCAGGACACCTATCCGCTCAAGGCCCGCTTCACCAACCTCGGCCAGCTGCGGCCGATGGCGCCGGTGAAGATCGGCGGCGTGACGATCGGCAAGGTCGCCTCGATCGACCTGGACCCGCAGAAGCTCGACGCCGTGGTCGTGCTCGACATCGACAGCCGCTACAAGGACCTGCCGATCGACACTTCGGCCAGCATCCTCACCGGCGGCCTGCTCGGCGAGAGCTACGTCGGCCTGCAGCCCGGCGGCGACCCGCAGGGACTCGAACCGGGCGAGGAGATCGTCTTCACCGCACCGGCGGTCGACCTGATCCAGATGGCCGGCAAGTACATCTTCGGCGGCACCGGATCGTCGCCCACGCCCCCCGCCGACCCGGCCGGCTCTCCCACCGATGTCCCCACCGACGCCCCTTCGACTCCATGACCCCCATCATGACCCCCATGAAGACCCGCCTCCTGCCCGTTCTCGCCGTCGTCGCCCTGGCCACGGCCGTTCCCGCGCTCGCCCAGACTGCCGCCCAGAACGCCGCCGCCCCCGCACGTCCGGCCTCGGCCTCGGCGATGATGCAGGGTTCGCCCAGCCAGCTCGTGCTCAACAACAGCCAGCGCGTGCTGAGCACGCTGGAAAAGCGTCGCGGCGAATTCCAGAAGAACCGCGGCGCGCTGCGCGATTTCATCAGCACCGAATTCAATGCGATGTTCGACCGCGATTACGCCGCCCGCCTGGTGCTGGGCCGGCACGCGCGCGGCGCCTCGGACGAGGACGTGAAGCTGTTCGCCGACGCCCTGGCCGACAACCTCATGGCGCGTTACGGCTCGTCCCTGCTCGACTTCAATACCCAGCTGCGGGTCCGCGTGAAATCGGAAAAGGCGCTGGAGCGCAATTTCGGGGTCAAGGTCTCCAGCGAGTTCCTGCGCCAGGCCGGCGAGCCGATCCCGGTGGACTACCTGATGCGCAAGACCGGCACGCAGTGGAAGGTGTTCGACGTGATGGTCGAAGGCGTGTCCTACGTGCAGACCTTCCGCAGCCAGTTCGACGCCGAGCTGCAGCGCAAGACGATCCGCCAGGTCGCCACGGAACTGCGCAACGGCCAGCTCAAGGCCGACGCGGGCCAGTGATGGCCCCCGCAGCCGCCAGCGTCGTCCGCGACGGCGACACCCTCCGCTTCGGCGGCGCCCTGCTGCGCGACCACGTCGCGACGCTGTGGCGCGCGTTGCCCGGCACGGTCGACGGCATCCGCGCCCCCGACATCCGCACGCTCGACCTGTCGGGCGTCGACCGGATCGACAGCGCCGGCCTTGCGCTGGTGTCCCTGCTCGCGGCGCGCTGCGACGGCGCCGAGCTGCGCGGTGTCGACACCGGCGCACCCGAGGGCTTCGCCGAGCTGCGCGAAGCCTACCGACTGGGCCACGGCCTGGCCTTCGTGCGGGACTGATCCTGCCGACACCTCGTACACTGCCGCCATGAACCCACGCCTCGCTTCGCTCGGCCTCGTCCTCCTGCTGACCAGCGGCTGCGCCCACCAGGCCGCGACCAGCGAAGCGCCGCCTGCGCCGTTGGCGGTCGACACCGCATCGGCCGACGCCGAAACGGTGGCCGATGCCGCCGCACCGCAGCCGGAGGC
This sequence comes from Lysobacter sp., assembly GCA_019634715.1. GTDB lineage: Bacteria > Pseudomonadota > Gammaproteobacteria > Xanthomonadales > Xanthomonadaceae > Lysobacter_I. The sequence goes on along the minus strand of JAHCAU010000007.1, from coordinate 123,153 downwards.
CGGCATGACCGGGACCGACGCATCGGCGTCGACCGCAGCCGCCACCCCGGATGCGTCCGCAGCGGACCCCGCGCAGGCTGCCGCCCTGGATCCCGCGCAGACACCGACCCAGGCCGAGCACGACTTCGCCACCCTCTACGGCAACGGCTTCGCCGGGCAGGACTACGACCCCGTGGCCGACCCCACCCTCCCGGCGCCGGTGGTGGCACCGCAGAGCTACGACCCCTGGGAGAAGTACAACCGGCAGGTCCATCGCTTCAACAACGCCGTGGACCGCCGTGTCGCCAAGCCGCTGGCGCGGACCTACGTGAAGGTGGTGCCGCGCCCGGTGCGCCTGGGCGTCAGCAACTTCTTCAACAACCTCGGCCAGCCGGTCAGTGCCCTCAATGCCCTGCTGCAGGGCAAGCCGAAGCAGGCCGGGCTGTCGCTGGGGCGCTTCCTGATGAACAGCACCCTCGGCCTGGCCGGCGTGTTCGATCCGGCCACTGCCGCGAAGATCCCCAACCGCAGCGAGGACTTCGGCCAGACCCTCGGTACCTGGGGCTGGAAACGCTCGCGCTATGTCGAACTGCCGCTGTTCGGCCCGCGTACCGTGCGCGACACCCTCGGCATGCTCGGCGACGCCCCGTTGTCGCCCACGCGTCGCGTCGGCGACGACGCCACCCGCATCGGCCTGCAGGGCCTGCAACTGGTCGATCTGCGGACCCAGCTGATGGCGACCGACAGCCTCCGCGAAGGCGCCGCCGACGACTACGCGCTCGTCCGCGACGCCTGGCTGCAGCGCCGCCAGTACCAGATCCACGGCGACCGGGCCAATGGCGATACCGCCGAACTCCCCGACTACCTGCAGGAGCTCGAAGACGAGCCCACCGTGCCGGTCAACGCGATGCCGGGGCTGCCGGGTACGCCCTGAGGGCGGGAGTCGGGAAAAGCATGTCATCCCGAGCGCATGCGAGGGACCTGCTGTCCACCGTGATCGATGTTTTCGGCAAGGCGGGTGCACCCATGCCACCGCCCACGGAACTCAATCCTCGACCGGTTCGTCCTCGCCCGCAGCGTCCCCGAGCAGCCTGCGGGCCTCGTCGGCGGGCAGTTCCTCGACCTTGCGCAGCTGGCGTTCGATCGCGCGCGTGCGCACCCCGGCGTCACGGATGCTGCTCTGCACCGTATCCAGCTGCTTGTGCGCCTTCTCGAGCACGCCCGCGAACTTGCCGAACTCGGTCTTCACCGCGCCCAGCAGCTGGCGCACTTCGCCCGAGCGCTGTTCGATGGCCAGCGTGCGGAAGCCCATCTGCAGGCTGTTGAGCAGCGCCAGCAGCGTGGTCGGACCGACCAGGGTGACGCGGTAGTCGCGCTGCAGCACTTCGAACAGGCCGGGACGTCGCAGCACTTCGGCGTACAGGCCCTCGGTCGGCAGGAACAGGAGTGCGAAATCGGTGGTGTGCGGTGGCGCGAGGTACTTGTCGCGGATGCGCTTGGCCTCGACCTTGATCTGCCGCTCCAGCGCCTGCGCGGCCTCGGCCACCGCCACCGCGTCGGCGCGATCCTGCGCGTCGAGCAGGCGTTCGTAATCCTCGCGCGGGAACTTGGCGTCGATCGGCAGGCGCACCGCCTGCCCGGCTTCGGCACCCGGCAGGCGCACCACGAACTCCACGCGTTCGCTGCTGCCCGGCACGGTGGCCACGTTCTGCTCGTACTGCTCGATCGTCAGCACCTGTTCGAGCAGGGCGGCGAGCTGCACTTCGCCGTAGATGCCACGGGTCTTCACGTTGGTCAGCACGCGCTTGAGGTCGCCGACGCCGGCCGCGAGCTGCTGCATCTCGCCCAGCCCGCGCTGCACCTGCTCCAGCCGTTCCGACACCAGCCGGAACGATTCGCCCAGCCGCGTTTCCAGCGTCGACTGCAGCTTCTCGTCCACGGTCGCGCGCATCTGTTCGAGCTTGGCCTCGTTGCCGGTCTGCAGCTCGCGCAGCTTCTGCTCCAGCGTGGTGCGCAATTCGCCCAGGCGCTGCTCGTTGCGATCGCTCAGCTCGCGCAATTGCGTGACCAGGGCGTCGGCGAACTGCTGCTGGCGCGTCGCCAGTTCCAGGCGGGCCTTGTGCGCATCGTCGTTGAGCGCGACCCGCAAGTCGTCGAGGCGCGCATCGGTGCGCGCGGTGAGGTCGCCCAGGCTGCGGCCGAAGGCATCGATGCGCTGACCCTGATTCGCGCCCAGGCTGTCGAGCTGCTGGCGCAGTTCGCCGCGCCCCGCGCGCTGCTCCTCGCGCAGCGCGTCCTCGATGCGCCCGCGCAGGCGGTCCAGCGCGGCATCGGGCCGGCGCAGCAGCAGGACGACGAGCAGGACGAGGACGATCGCGACCGCGGCGAGCAGGACGACGAGCAGGACGGAATCAGACATGCATGCAGTGTAGCCCCGTCCCCGGTGAATGTTGCGCCGACGACGCCGGCGCAACACGATGCAGCGACAGGATCACGGAAAGGTGGCGGCGGCCCAGACACCGGCATCCATGCCGCCGGACAGCACGTCCTGTTGCCATGTCGCCACGATGCGTCCCGAGGGCGAATACGCGGCGCCACCCCGGCCGATGTAGGCCGCATCCGTGGAAAAGCGTCGGCCGGCCAATACCGCGCGGGTCGCGCTGTCGACGGTATATCCGGCCAGGAACTGATCAGTCCGTCCCGCGAAGCCGCTGGGGGCGACGATCATGGCCCGCGAACTCGTGCCGATGGGCACGACCACCGCACGCGCCTTCGGCGTGGCGTAGAGACAGTGCGCGCACGGCACGATGGTCGCGCCCAGATCGAAGTTCGGCGCTCCCGGACTCAATGCACCGCCGGTGGCCGGGGTCGCGACCGCGAATGCCGTACCGCTGCGCGCGGGTACGGTCGCCGTGGCGAACGTGCGCCATTGCCAGGCCAGCACGTAGCGCGCAGGACCCGGCAGGAAGGCGATCACGGGGCCGGTCGGATCCTGGGTAGCGTTCGGGGGTTTCGGCAACATCAGATGCACCGGCGATGGCGGGGCGAGCGCACCGATGCCGGTGACGTAGCCATTGCAGGCACGACCGGCCGATGCGCAACCATCGTAGGCGAATGCGAACCGGTCACGTGCACGCTCGTAGGTCGCGGAAATCCCGCCGACCAGCCCTGCAGGCGTGGCGATGCGCTGCGGCTCGGGGTCGAACAGGCCGAGGCTCGGCGCCAGCCGCATGAGCACGATGCGATCGGGCACCCGCGGATCCTCCCAGGCGACCGCCACGCAGCAGGTGGTGTCGACATGGTCGTCGACCGCCAGTGCCGGGCGCGCCTCCGCGTCCACAATGAAGGGGTTGCGCGTGAAACCGGGCGTATACAGCGTGCGCGTCGCCAGGCGCGCACCCGCGGCGTCCAGCGCAGTCACTGCGATGCCGTCCGCGGTGTCGAACACCACGGGGCCGTCCGGAAAGTTGTAACGCGAGGGATAACTCTGCCGCGCAGCGATGTAGAACCGGTTCTCGGGCCGCTTGAACACGATCGCGGGATCGCGGTACTTCAGCGTGCTCGACACCACCAGCGGAAAGACCAGGAACTCGCTGCCGACGACGCTGCGGCCATCGGCATCGATGAACTTCCCGTAGATCCTGCCTCCTTGTTCGTACACGACGAGACCGCGATCGGCGGCCGGGTCGAAGGCGACGGTCGGCGTGCGCGAGCCGTAGACGCCGACCGGATCGGCGTGCGCATGCGATGCGCAGCACCACAGCAGGGCCGCCAGCAGCAGCCCGGGGATGGTCTTGAACATGACGTTCTCCTGTGTCCATGGATGGGCGCCCATCCCCCCTCGCACGTTGCCGTGCGTCCGGGGCGGCCCAGTCGGAGGCCCGGCGACGACATGCCGGCCGACACAGAGTCTCTACGCGCAAACATTCCGTCGAAGGCCAGACACGGCGAGATCCGCAGCCGCTTGAAAGGCGCAGCGCACGGACGCGGTGCTCGGTGGGGAGCGGCCGGGCCTCGATGCGGACCCGATATCGCAGGCGTGCCTGCGATGCGATCCCCGGGTCAATCCACCACGCGACAGAACGCCGCCTTCAGGTAGCGGCTTTCCTGCACGTCGGTCAGCCACGGGTGGTCGGCGCCGGCGCCGGCGACCTTCAGCACCTGCACGGTGCGGCCGGCGTAGAACGCGGCGCGACGCAGCATGTCGAGGAACTGCTCCTCGCTGACCAGGCCGGTGCAGGAGAACGTCGCGAACAGGCCGCCGGGCTTGACCACGCCCATCGCCAGCTTGTTCATGTCGAGGTATTTCTTCAGCGCCGGGATCACCTGCTCGCGGTCGCGCGTCATCTTCGCCGGGTCGAGGATCACCACGTCGTACTGCTCGCCGGCGTTCGCCGCATCGCGCAGCCACGGGAAGATGTCGGCCTGCACGAAGCGCGGGCGCACGCCGCTGTCGAACGGCATGTTGAGCTTGACGTTGCCCTTGGCGATCTCGATCACCGCTTCGTCGATGTCGATGCCGACCACCTCGGTAGCGCCGCGCGCCGCGGCGTACACGCCGAAGCCGCCGGTGTTGCAGCACAGGTCGAGCACGCGCTTGCCGGCGCACTGGCGCGATAGCCACTCGCGGTTGTCGCGCTGGTCGGCGAAGAAGCCGGTCTTGTGCGCCCCGGCCGGATCGGCGCGGAACCTGATGCCGTATTCGGTGATGATCGACGGTGCGGCGGGTTCGCTGCCGCGGAAATCGAAGCTTTCCTGCTTCTGCACGTGCTCGTCGGCGAAGGCGTGGAAGCGGCAGCCCGGGAACTGTTCGCGCAGCGCCGCATAGATCCACTCGCGATGGCGGAACATCCCGGCGCTGAAGTATTCGACCACCAGCAGGTCGCCGTAACGATCCACCACCAGGCCGCTGAGGCCGTCGCCCTCGCTGTGCACCACGCGCCAGGCATCGGAGACCTCGTCCAGCTTCAGCACCTCGCGGCGCAGGCGCACGGCCTCGGCGATCTTCGCCGAGAACCAGTCCTGGTCGACCGCCACGTCCGGGTCGCGTTCGAGGATGCGGATCGCGATCCGCGAGTGGCCGTTATAGAAGCCGCGCCCGGTCCAGACCCCGTCCGGGCCGACCACGTCGACGATGCTGCCGGGCTTGGGCCGCTGGACGGGCTTGTCGACCAGCTTCTGGAATATCCAGGGATGGCGGGAGGTCCAGGGGTTCTTGAGGCGGATCTGGGGCAGCGGAGTGTTCATCCCACATATTATAAAGGGCTTGACGCAGCCAAGCCCTTGAAAAACAATCTCCGTCCCCAGAAGGGGAGTAGCTCCCAGACGTCGCGGCCGTCATTACGAGCCCGGACCCCCGGTCCGGCTCCGGTCCGGCGGCAGCCATCAGGCCCAGGTCCTGCGGCTGTGAGCGAGACCTTCGCCGCATGGCGAAGCTCCGTCCCCGCCCGGCCGCGTCCGCGCCCGATACCGAAGACGATGCACCGCCACCGGCCGGGTCTCACGCCCATGTCTCCGGAGCCTGCATGAACACCATCGGAAGTCCCCTGCTGTGGAGCGCGTTCGGCGCGCTCGTCGTCGTCGCCCTGCTGATCGACCTGGTGCTGATGCGCCACGGTGGCCCGCACAAGGTCACGTTCAAGGAAGCCCTGCTGTGGAGCATCGGCTGGGTCGGCCTGGCCATGATCTTCAACGGCTGGCTGTGGTGGTACGTCAGCGGCCAGTCGGGCGACGCCGTCGGCGACCGCGTGGCGCTGGAGTTCCTGACCGGTTACCTCGTCGAGAAATCGCTCGCGGTCGACAACATCTTCGTGTTCCTGATGCTGTTCACCTACTTCGCCGTGCCCGAGGAAGAGCGCCAGAAGGTGCTGATCATCGGCGTCATCGGCGCGATCGTGTTGCGCGCCATCATGATCTTCGCCGGTGCGTGGCTGCTGGCGAAATTCCACTTGGTGCTCTACGTCTTCGGCGCATTCCTGCTGCTGACCGGCATCAAGATGCTGCTCGCCGCAGGCCAGGCGCCCGACCTCGAGAAGAACCCGGTGCTGAAGTGGATGCGCAGCCACCTGCCGCTCACCGCCGACTACCACGGCCACGCCCTGCGCGTGCTGCGCGACGGCAAGTACTGGTACACGCCGCTGTTCGTGGTGATCGTGCTGATCGCGGTGACCGACGTGATCTTCGCGGTGGACTCGATCCCGGCGATCTTCGCCATCACCAGCGACCCGTTCATCGTGCTGACCTCGAATGTATTCGCGGTGCTGGGCCTGCGCGCGATGTTCTTCCTGCTGGCCGGCATGGCCGACCGCTTCCACCTGCTGCCCTACGGCCTGGCGGCGGTGCTGATGTTCATCGGCGCGAAGATGCTGCTGGTCGACGTCTACAAGATCCCGATCGTCTGGTCGCTGGCGGTGGTCGCGGCCACGATCGGCGTCACCATCGTGCTGAGCCTGGTGCGCCCGGCCGCGCCGCCGCCCGCCGCCTGAGCCGTCCAGCCGCCCGTGGAACGGCCCGTTCCGCGGGCTGCTGGACTTGCTTTCATCCCCCCCGGGCACCATCTCGTGGCTCATGGACCTGCACACGCCCGAGGATCTTCCGGACACCCCCGCGCAGCGCGCCGCCGACCGGCGGCGCCTGCTGCGGGCGCTCAATGCCAGCCTGGCCTTCGTGCTGCTGCTGGCGGCAGCGTTCGCGCTGCAGCACGGCGAGAACTTCCGTGCGCTGACCGTCGCCGCGCGCGAGCCGGCCGGGCTGTTCGGCATCCTCACCGCACCGCTGCTGCACGGCTCGCTGGAGCACATCGCCGCCAATGCGGCCTCGCTGCTGCTGCTGGGCACGCTGGCGCTGGCGGTGTATCCGAAGGCGACCGTGCGCGCGCTGCCGCTGTTCTGGCTGAGTTCCGGCCTCGGCGCATGGTTGCTGGGCGATCCGGGCAGCCATCATCTCGGCGCCAGCGGCCTGACCCACGGCCTGATGTTCCTGGTGTTCTCGCTGGGCCTGCTGCGCCGCGACCGGCCATCGATCGCCGCGGCGATGATCGCCTTCTTCCTCTACGGCGGCATGCTGTTGACCGTGCTGCCGCAGGAACCCGGGGTGTCGTGGCAGTCGCACCTCGGCGGCGCCATCGGCGGCGTGCTCGCGGCCCTGCTGTTCCGCCATGCCGACCCGCTGCCGCCGCGCAAGAAGTACAGCTGGGACTTCGAGGACGATCCGCCGTACGCGGACGACGAGGAACTCGAACTGCCCAAGCCCGACGATGTGCCCGTGCTCTGGCACCGTCCCGCCGAGCAGCGCGGCGTGGTGCTGACGTTTCCGCGTCGCGAATCTCCGCCACCCGGCCCGCCTCCGCCGCCGGATTCGTGACGATGAACAGCCATTTAACGAAACGTTGACGATGCCGGACAGTGTGGCTATCGTGCGCCTCCCTTCGGGACGGCAGCCACGCGCTGCGCGCGCAAGCGGCCCATCACGGCCCGCCCCGAGTGGCAAGACCCCACATCTTTCATTTCCAAGAGTTCCCATTCCCATGAAGAAGCTCGCTCTGCTCGCTGCCCTGGCGGCCGCCTCGCTGTCCACCACCGCATTCGCTGCCGAAGGCAACGGCGGTTTCATCCGCGCCGAACTCGGCGAGACCCGCGCCAAGTTCGACATCGGCAGCATCACCGACACCGCCTACAGCATCCGTGGCGGCTACTTCTTCAACCGCAACGTCGCGATCGAAGGCTTCTACACCGGCCACGGCCGCGACAGCTACGGCGGCACCACCGTCGAAGCCTTCAGCGTCGGTGTCGGCGTCGTCGGCAAGAAGAACTTCGAAGCCGATCACAAGGGTTTCTTCATCAGCGGCCGCGCCGGCATCGCCTACACCGACATCGCCGTCGTCGATCGCAACAGCGTCGAGTTCCTCGACGACGACCGCGACGCCAGCCTGTACGCCGGCGTGGGCCTGGGCTACGACTTCACCGAGAAGTTCGGCCTGAGCCTGAACTACGACTACCAGAAGGCCGACATCAGCGGCGCCGACGTCAAGCTGAACACCTGGACCATCGGCGGCGAATTCCGCTTCTGATCGCCACTGCGACACCGCGGATCCCGTGATCCGCATCCGACGGCCGCCTCCGGGCGGCCGTCGTCGCGATGGCGCGCACCGCGCGTCGCGCATCACGCGCGGCGACAGAAACTTCGATGCACGAAGCATTGATCGTTTCACGCCCGCCCTCTATCGTGCGCCGCCCCATCCGGGGCCTAGATCAACCATACACAACAGGGGTTTCCCATGAAGCATGCACTTCTCTTCGTTGCCGCGCTCGCGGCGGCGTCCCTCTCCACGTCCGCCTTCGCAGGCGAAGGCAGCGGCGGTTTCCTCAGCGCCGAAGTCGGCAACACCAACCTGTCGATCCCGGGCTTCGGCGACGACAACGACACCGCCTACGGCGTGCGCGGCGGCTATTTCTTCAACGCCAACTGGGGCGTCGAAGGCTTCTACACCCAGCTCGGCGACGAGTCCGTGGGCGGCGTGAACGTCGACATGGACAGCTACGGCGTCGGTCTGGTCGGCAAGAAGAACATGGACGGCCCGCACAGCGGCTTCTTCATCGGCGGCCGCGTCGGCGTCGCCCGCACCAGCGTCGACATCAGCATCGACGGCCTGGGTTCGGCCAGCGACAGCAGCAACCGCGTCTACATCGGCGCCAGCGCGGGCTACGACTTCAACAAGAACCTCGGCCTGAGCCTGAACGTCAACCACCACCGTCCGCAGGTGTTCGACGAGACGCTGCGCGTCACCACGACCACCCTGGCGCTGGAATACCGCTTCTGATGCCTCGGCGCGACATCGCGGATCGCTGATCCGCACCCGACGGCCGCCTCCGGGCGGCCGTCGTCGTTTCCGCCCACCGGTCAGGTGGACACAGCGGCACCCAACTGGCGATCGTGCAGGCGCGACCACAGCAGCAGCGACACGATCGCACCGGCCAGGCACAGGAACATGTCCCACTGCGTGTCCCACTGGTCGCCCTGGGTGGCGAGGAAGGCGTCGGCATCGGCGCCGTAGATCAGCGCGGCCCACCATTCGATCAGTTCGAACAATGCGCTGAAGCTGAGACAGGCGGCGAGGACCAGATAGACCAGCCAGCCGCCGCGACGCAGCGGCGTGCAGCGCAGCAGCAGTTCGCGAGCGAGAATCGCCGGCACGAAGCCCTGCATGAGGTGGCCGATGCGGTCCCAGGGATTGCGCGCGAAGCCCAGGGTGTCGCGCAGCCAGAAGCCCAGCGGCGTCTCGGCATAGGTGTAGGCACCGCCGTAGATCAGCACCAGCGCGTGCGCCACCAGCAGCCAGCACAGCAGCCGCGTGAGCGGGAAGCGGCGCCAGTTCAGGGCGATGATCGGGATCGCCACGATCACCCAGATCACCTCGAGCAGCCAGGTCAGCCGGTCCTTCGGATCGATGCCGGACGCGACCAGGGCGAGGATCGCGATGGCGAGCAGCAGCGTGCGCTCGACGGGCAGGGGCGGGGTGGCGATGGTGCCGGACGATGGACCTGCGGTCATGGACGGACTCCCGACAGTGGTGCGGCGATGGTACCCGGGCACGGTCGGCGATGGCGCGCGGACGGCGGCTCCGGCATCCTTGCCGCTCCCGGGGGAGAACGACATGCACGACGGTATCGAGCCGCGCCAGGACAATCTCTACGCACCACCGACGGCACCGATCGTCGACCCGCAGACCGAGGCGGCCAGCCGCCCGACGCCGTTCTACGTGGTGTCCACCGCGAAAGTGGCCGTGCTGTCGATCGTGACCTTCGGCCTGTACACGCTCTACTGGTTCTGGCGGCACTGGAAGCTGCACAAGATCGACAGGAAGCTCGACATCTGGCCGGTGCCGCGCGCGGTGTTCTCCATCTTCTTCGCCCACTCGCTGAACAGCGAGATCGACCATCGCATCACCCGCAATGGCGAACGTCATCGCTGGTCGCCCGGCCTGTGGGCCACACTGTACGTGGTCGCGGTCATCGCCAGCCGGATCGCGAACCGCGTGCCGGAGACCGTGATGTCCGCGGAAATGGCGCTGCTGGCATCGATGACGGCGGTCTTCGCGATCACGGCCTCGCTGTTCCATGCGCAGCGGGCCGCCAACATCGCCAGCGGCGACCCGCAGGCGCTCTCCAACAACCGCTTCACGGTGGCGAACTGGGTCTGGATCGTACTGGGCGGGCTGTTCTGGTTGCTGCTCGGCATCGGCCTCATGCTGCCGGAGGAAGCCGTCTGATGACATCGCCCGTCCGCGCCATCACGTTCGCATCGCTCCTCGCGCTCGCCGCCTGCCAGCGCGAGGCACCGGCGCCCGCCAAGCCCGCTTTGCAGGTCTCGGCACCGACACCGATCGAGGAAGCGCCGCAGCCGAAGACCGAGGCCGAGCGGCGCATCGCCGAGGATGTGAAGCAACTCGCCGACGACCGCATGGAAGGGCGCGAAACCGGCACGCGCGGGTACGACCTCGCGGCCGAGTACGTGGCGAAGCGGTTCCGCGAGATCGGGCTGGTGCCGGCAGGCGACGACGGCAGCTACTTCCAGGCCGTGCCGCTGCTGGAGGCGCGGGTCGAACAGGCGGGCGCCGAACTGCGGGTGACGCGCAACGGCCGCGACATCGCGCTGCGCTTCCAGGACCAGTTCCTGCCCGCGGCGAATTTCAACGCGCCGGAACACCGCGTCGAAGCGGCGGCGGTGTTCGTCGGCCAGGGCGTGCATGCGCCGACGCTTGGGCACGACGATTTCGCCGGCCTCGACCTGAAGGGAAAGATCGCGGTGGTCTTCGGCGGCGCGCCCGCGCGCTTCGACAACGATCGCCGCGCCTTCCACAGTTCGTCGCGCGAGAAACTGCGCGCCCTGGTCGCGCGCGGGGCGGTGGGCGCGGTGTTCGTGAACACGCCCGAGGACGAGGCGGGCAGCCCGTGGGCGCAGCGCGCGGCGGACTGGCGGGCCTCGTCGATGCGTCTGCGCGGCAGCGACGGCAAGGGCCTGTGGACCTTCCCGGAACTGCGCGGCATCGCCTACGTGAGTGCGGCCAGCGCGGACCTGGTGTTCGCCGACGGCCCGCGCACGGCGGCGCAATTGTTCGACGCCGCGCGCGCGGGCACGCTGAAGGGCTTCGCCCTGCCGGGCACGCTGACGCTGGCCGGACGCACCACGCTCAAGCCGATCGAATCGCGCAACGTCGTCGCCGCTCTGCCCGGCGGCGACCCGGCACTGGCCGGCGAATCCACGGTATTCACCGCACACCTGGACCACGTCGGGATCGGGCCGGCGGTGGAGGGCGACACCATCCGCAACGGCGCACTCGACAACGCGCTGGGCGTGGCGATCATGCTCGAGGCCGCGCGCGCGCTGAAGACCGGCCCGGCGCCGAAACGCGGCACGCTGTTCATCGCGACCACCGCCGAGGAAAAGGGCCTGCTTGGCGCGGAATGGTTCGCCACGCATCCCGTGGCCGCGGCGGGCACGATGGTCGCGAACATCAACATCGACATGCCGGTGCTGCTGGCGCCGAGCAGGGACGTGGTCCCGGTGGGCGTGGAGCATTCCTCGCTGAAGCAGGTGCTGGACACGGCGGCGAAGGAAATCGGCGTCGAGCAGTCGCCCGACCCGTTCCCGGAAGAGGTGGTGTTCGTGCGCAGCGACCAGTACGCCTTCATCCGCACCGGCGTGCCGGCGGTATACCTGATGGGCGGCATGGTCAGCGCCGACGGCGAACGCGACCCCGGGCGCGCGCTGCAGAACTTCCTGCGCAGGCACTACCACCAGCCCAGCGACGAGGCGACGCTGCCGATCGTATGGAGCGACGCCGCACGGCTGGCCGCGCTCAACGCCCGCATCGCGCGCATCGTCGGCGACGCGAAGACGCGGCCGACATGGAATGCCGGCAATTTCTTCGGCGAGACGTTCGCTGCGGGCAAGCCGTAGGGCGGGCTCAAGCCTGAGGTATCCCCACATTTTTTCTCGACAGATCATCGGGTTAGGTCAGCAAACCCTTCTCTGTCATCCCGAGACGAAAGCGAGGGACCTGCTTGTTGCTTCTCCAGAGCAGGAGGAAAGGCTTTCCGCCCGGCCTTTGTTTCGCTCGCTGTCGCGAGCGAGTTACTTTTCTTTGCTTGTGCAAAGAAAAGGTAACCAAAAGAAAGCACACCCCGTCGGTTGCGCCCGGCGCTGCGCGCCGGGTCCACGGGCTTCACGGGGTTTTTCGACAAGACGTCCATGTCTTGTCGAAAAACGCGCGGCGTCCTGCCGCGCGCCCTGCGGGCCTGATCCGCGAATCCCGTCGCAACCAGGGGCCCCGGTAGATCAAGATCAAAAACAACGCTGGCTGACGGATGGTGTGGGGAGCGCGGATATCCCGAGATTTCTCCCAGAAAAAGTGGGGATACCTCAGGCTTGAGCCCGCCCTATCTTCCTTGGCGCATCACCGCCCCAGCGGCATCCCCCTGAACGCCTTCACCGTGCGCAGCACGAAGCTGGAATTGACGTCGGCGACGCCGGCCTGGCCGAGCAGGCGGTCGAGCAGGAAGCGCGAGAAGTGTTCGAGGTCCTGCACGACCACGTGCAGCAGGTAGTCCATGTCGCCGGTGAGGGCATGGCAGGTCACCACTTCGTCCCAGGCGTTGACGGCCTCGCCGAAGGCGAGCACGGCGTCGGCGTCGTGGTGGCGCAGCTGGACGCGGACATAGGCCTGCAGGCCGAGGCCGAGGCGCTCGGGGTCGACCTCGGCGCGGTAGCCGGCGATCACCCGCTCGCGCTCCAGGCGCTGGACCCGGCGCAGGCAGGCCGAGGGCGAGAGATGCACCCGTTCGGCCAGCTCGGCATTGGTCAGGCGGGCGCCGCGCTGCAGCTCGGTCAGCAACAGAAGATCGGTGCGGTCGAGATCCACGGATGACATATCGTTGCGCCTTCATCGACTTCTTCCGGAAGATTATTGCGCATCTGCCGCCTGTCGGCGCAACAACGCAAGCCTGTTGCGCGGAATGGAGCCTAAAGTATTCAAATCGCCCGCCGGGCCCCATCGCGCAAGGAACCCGCCATGAACGCCGTCCCGCAACGCGTCGAGCACCAGATGACCGACAAGGGCTACGTGCCGGTCTACACCACGGCCGTGATCGAGCAGCCCTGGGACCAGTACACGGCGACCGACCACCAGGTCTGGGCAGCCCTGTTCGAGCGCCAGCAGACGATCCTGGTCGGCCGGGCCAGCGACGAGTTCCTGCGCACCCAGCAGGCGATGGGCATGAGCGCCGACCGGATCCCGAAGTTCGACGACCTCAACCGCATGCTCCGCGCCGCCACCGGCTGGGAACTGATCGGTGTCGAAGGCCTGCTGCCCGAGCTGACCTTCTTCGACCATCTCGCCAACCGCCGCTTCCCGGTGACCTGGTGGATCCGCAAGCCCGAGCAACTGGACTACCTGGCCGAGCCCGACCTGTTCCACGACCTGTTCGGCCACGTACCGCTGCTGATGAACCCGGTGTTCGCCGACTACATGCAGGCCTACGGGCAGGGCGGCGTGAAGGCGCACGGCATCGGCCCGGAGGCGCTGGTCAACCTGACCCGCCTGTACTGGTACACGGTGGAATTCGGCCTGATCCGCGACGCCGGCGGCCTGCGCATCTACGGCGCCGGCATCCTCAGCTCCAAGGGCGAGAGCATCCACTGCCTGGACAGCGCCGCGCCGAACCGCATCGGCTTCGACCTGGCGCGGATCATGCGCACCCGCTACCGCATCGACACCTACCAGAAGACCTACTTCGTGATCGACAGCTACGAACAGCTGATGGACGCCACGCGCCCGGACTTCACGCCGATCTACGCACGACTGGCCGCGCAGGACTCGATCCCGGCCGGCACCGTGCTCGACACCGACACCGTCTACAACCGCGGCACCGGCGAGGGCTGGCTGAGCGACGGCGACGTCTGAGCCCACCGGCATCGACCCACCCACGAGGCCCGCGCAATGCGGGCCTCGCGCGTTTCGGCCCGGCCTCCGCCGGCGATACCCCTTCCTCCGCACTTGATCCGGATCAAAACGCCTGACGGGCGCCGTTCATAGACTGCGCAGCAACCGGAGGAAGCACCCATGCACACCGCGGATACATACAACGACAAAGTGGTCCTGCAGTTTTCCGTGATGACCGTGGTCTGGGGCATCGTCGGCATGCTCGTGGGCCTGTTCATCGCGGCGCAGCTGTACTGGCCCGCGCTCAATTTCGACCTGCCCTGGCTGTCCTACGGACGCCTGCGCCCGCTGCACACCAATGCGGTGATCTTCGCCTTCGGCGGCAGCGCGCTGATGGCGACCAGCCTGTACGTGGTCCAGCGCACCAGCCACGTGCGGCTGCTGTCGGACAAGCTGGCGGCCTTCGTGTTCTGGGGCTGGCAGCTGGTCATCGTGCTGGCCGCGATCACCCTGCCGCTGGGCCTGACCCAGGGCAAGGAATACGCCGAGCTGATCTGGCCGATCGACGTGCTGATCGCGGTGGTCTGGGTCGCGTACGCGGTGCTGTTCTTCGGCACGATCGCCAAGCGTCGCGTCAAGCACATCTACGTGGCGAACTGGTTCTACGGCTCGTTCATCATCGCCGTGGCGCTGCTGCACATCGTCAACAGCCTGGCGATCCCGGTGGGCCTGCTGCATTCGTTCCCGGTCTACAGCGGCGCGGTCGATGCGATGGTGCAGTGGTGGTACGGCCACAACGCGGTGGGCTTCTTCCTGACCGCGGGCTTCCTCGGGATGATGTACTACTTCGTGCCCAAGCAGGCCGGCCGCCCGGTGTACTCCTACCGCCTGTCGATCGTGCATTTCTGGGCGCTGATCGCCATCTACATGTGGGCCGGCCCGCACCACCTGCAGTACACCGCGCTGCCGGACTGGGCGCAGAGCCTGGGCATGGTGTTCTCGCTGATCCTGCTGGCGCCGAGCTGGGGCGGCGCGATCAACGGCGTGATGACGCTGTCGGGCGTGTGGCACAAGCTGCGCACCGACCCGATCCTCAAGTTCCTCATCGTCTCGCTCAGCTTCTACATGATGAGCACCTTCGAGGGGCCGATGATGTCGATCAAGACGGTCAACTCGCTGTCGCACTACACCGACTGGACGATCGGCCACGTGCACTCCGGCGCGCTGGGCTGGGTGGCGATGATCTCGATCGGCGCGATCTACGCCCTGCTGCCGCGTCTGGTCGGCCTGCAACAGATGCATTCGATCAAGCTGATCGACGCGCACTTCTGGACCCACACGATCGGCGTGGTGTTCTACATCGCCTCGATGTGGATCGCCGGCGTGATGCAGGGCCTGATGTGGCGCGCGACGAACGCCGACGGCACGCTGACCTACAGCTTCGTCGAATCGCTCAACGCCACGTATCCCTACTACCTGGGCCGCATCGCCGGCGGCGTGCTGGTGGTGGCCGGCATGCTGATCATGGCGGTGAACGTGATCCGCACCCTGCAGGCCGCGCGTGGCCCGGTGCAGCACCCGGTGCTGGCGCCGCACGTCGACGAAGCCCGCGCCTGATGCGCGCACGTCCTCTTTTCGGAGATCCAAGATGAGTCATTCCCACGAGAAAGTCGAAAAGAACGTCGGCCTGATGGCGGTGCTGATCGCGGTCGCGGTCTCGTTCGGCGGCATCGCCGAGATCGTGCCGCTGATGTTCCAGGCCGAGGCGATCAAGCCGCTGCCCGGCGTGACGCCCTATCCGCCGCTGGAGCTGGCCGGTCGCGAGATCTACATCCGCGAAGGCTGCTACAACTGCCATTCGCAGATGGTGCGCACGCTGCGCTTCGAGACCGAACGCTACGGCCACTACTCGCTGGCCGGCGAATCGGTGTACGACCGCCCGTTCCAGTGGGGCAGCAAGCGCACCGGGCCGGATCTGGCGCGCGTCGGCGGCCGCTATTCCGACGACTGGCACCGCGTGCACCTGATCAACCCGCGCGATGTGGTGCCCGAGTCGAACATGCCGGGTTTCCCCTGGCTGGCCGACAACAAGGTCGATGGCACCCTCGTGCGCAGCAAGATGCAGGCGCTGAAGACGCTGGGCGATCCGTACACGCAGGCCGACATCGACGGTGCCGTGGATGCGGTGGCCGACAGGACCGAACTCGACGCCCTGGTCGCCTACCTGCAGGGCCTGGGCAAGCACGCACCGAGGGGGGGCTGAACCATGATTTCCGGAATTGTCACCGCAGTACTGCTGGTGCTGTTCGTGGCCGGCTGCTTCTGGGCCTACAGCCCCAAGCGCAGGTCGGAATTCGAAGCCGCCGCGCGCGAACCCCTGAACGATGACGACGCGACCGCGACGGTCGCGCGGGAGACACGGCAATGATGAGCGCAGGATGGTCGTGGTTCGTGATTGCACTGGTGGTGCTGAACATCGTCGGCTGCGTCTGGCTGATCCTGTGGACGGCCCGCCGTCGCGCCGGGGATCCCGCCGCCACCGACACCAGCCATGTCTGGGACGAGGATCTGACCGAATACAACAAGCCGATGCCGCGCTGGTGGATCAACCTGTTCTACCTGACGATCCTCTTCAGCATCGGCTACCTCGCCTGGTATCCGGGCCTCGGCGCGTTCGCCGGCAAGAGCGGCTGGACGTCGGCGAAGGAGCACGACGCCGACAAGGCGGCCGAGGACAGGAAGCTCGCCGCCACCTTCGCGCCGTACGCGGGCAAGTCGATCGACGTCATTGCACGCGATCCGAAGGCGCTGAAGCTGGGCAAGGCAATCTTCTCCAACACCTGCGCCACCTGCCATGGTTCCTCGGCGCAGGGCGCGGTGGGCTATCCCAACCTGACGGACGCGAGCTGGCAGTGGGGCGGCACGCCCGAGCAAATCCTCGAAAGCGTGCTCAACGGCCGCCAGGCGGCGATGCCGGCCTGGGAAGCCGCCCTGGAGGGTCCCAGGGGCGTGACCGAAGTGGCGGTGTACCTGCAGTCGATGCGCGGCGAAAAGGTCGACAGCGCGCTGGCCAATGCCGGCAAGAACCGCTACGAAGCGATCTGCGTCAGCTGCCACGGCATCGACGGCAAGGGCAACCCGGCGCTGGGCGCGCCCGACCTGACCGACGATGTCTGGCTCTACGGCGACAGCAACGCCGCCGTCGCGCAGAGCATCGCCCAGGGTCGCAACGGCATGATGCCCGCGCATCTGCCGATCCTCGGCGAAGCGCGCGCCCGCCTGGTCGCGGCCTACGTCTGGTCGCTGTCGAACGACAAGCCCGCGCAAGCCGCCGCGCAGCAATGACGAGATGACGCCATGCCCCACGAGACCGCGCCGCAGCCGTTCGATCATCCCCCGCGTTCGATGGCCCAGCGACTGGGCGCGATCCTCTGGCCCAGTTTCTTCGCCGCAGGCGTGTCGACCATGGTGTGCTTCGCCATGGTCGATCCGCTGGTCCTGCGCGACATGACCTTCCCCGACCTGCGCATCAGCCGCGAAACCGGCTATGCGATCGGGTTCTTCGCGTTCTGGCTGGCCACCGCCGCCTCCAGCCTGTTCACCTGGATCCTGCTGCGCCCGGCCAGCCGCTTCAACCGCGCGCTCAAGGGCGACTGACGCCGCGCCCGCGCGCGGCGCCGATCCCACCGACGGTCCCCACCGGCCATGACCAAGAAGATCCCCATCCAGCTCGCCGAAGACGCACAGTCGATGTACGTCAGCGAGAAGAAGATCCATCCGCGCGACGTGGACGGTCGCTTCCAGCGCCTGCGCGCGATCGCGGTGTGGGTGCTGCTGGGCATGTACTACGTGTTCCCGTGGTTCAACTGGGACGGCCGCCAGTCGGTGCTGTTCGATCTGCCCGCACGCAAGTTCCACGTGTTCGGCCTGAACTTCTGGCCGCAGGATTTCGTGTTCCTCGCCCTGCTGCTGATCATCGCCGGCATGGCGCTGTTCTTCTTCACCTCGCTGGCCGGGCGCCTGTGGTGCGGCTACGCCTGCCCGCAGACGGTGTGGACCGAAGTGTTCATCTGGATCGAGCAGTGGACAGAAGGCGACCGCAACAAGCGCATCCGCTTCGACAACGGGCCGTGGAACCGCGAGAAGATCGTGCGCCGCGGCGGCAAGCACGTGCTGTGGCTGCTGTTCGCGCTGTGGACGGGCTTCACCTTCGTCGGCTTCTTCACGCCGATCCGCGAACTGGCCGCGCGCGCCGTGCCTTTCGACTGGAGCGGCTGGGAAACCTTCTGGGTGCTGTTCTACGCGCTGGCCACCTGGGGCAACGCCGGCTTCCTGCGCGAGCAGGTGTGCAAGTACATGTGCCCGTACGCGCGCTTCCAGAGCGCGATGTTCGACCGCAACACCCTGATCATCGCCTACGACCCGATGCGCGGCGAACCGCGCGGCCCGCGCAGGAAGGGCAGCCTCGCCAGCGTGCTCGAGCGTGCGCGCGGCCTGCTCGACAAGGCCACCGCCTACGACTACGTCTTCCGGGCCGCGCACCACCACACCGCCGCCGACAACCTGGTGGCCGCGCGCGGCAACACCTCGATCCTCGACCACCGGCTGGAAGCCGAGCCGCTGCCGAAGTTCGCGCCGGACCAGCTCGGCGACTGCATCGATTGCACCATCTGCGTGCAGGTCTGCCCCACCGGCATCGACATCCGCAACGGCCTGCAGTACGAGTGCATCGCCTGCGGCGCCTGCATCGACGCCTGCAACGAGGTGATGGACAAGGTCGGCTATCCGCGCGGCCTGATCCGCTATTCCACCCAGAACGCCATCGACGGCAAGCCCTCGAAGGTGCTGCGCCCGCGCATCGTCGTCTACGGCCTGCTGCTGCTCGCGCTGCTGGTCGGCTGGGGCTGGGGCGTGACCCATCGCAGCCCGCTGATCGCCGAGGTCCTGCGCGACCGCAATGCGCTGTACCAGCAGGCGCGCGACGGCCGCATCGAGAACGGCTACACGCTGAAGCTGATCAACAAGACCCGCGAGCCGCAGGCGTATCGCATCGAGGTGCAGTCCGCCGACGGCATCGCGCTGCGCGGCGGGGCGCAGACGGTGCAGGCCGATGCCGAGGAAGTGCTGACCCTGCCGCTGGTCGCGACCGCACCGGCCAGCACGGCGGGTAAACACGGCCTGCGTTTCGTGATCCAATCCGGAGACGGCAAGACCCGGCGCGAGGTCGACGCCAGCTTCTTCGGACCGAGCCCATGAACGACGACACCCGGACATCGCCCCACGAACGCCGCAATCCCGTCCTCTGGCTGGTCATCGGCCTGCCCGCCGTGGTCGTCGTCGCCAGCCTGGCCACGCTGTACATCGCCATCGATGCCGGCGGCAGCGACGCGATCCCGGACGAGGTGCGCCGCACCGCGCAGATCCAGACCACCGAGCTGGGTCCGGACGAACGCGCGGCCACGCTGAAACTGTCTGCGGTGTTCAGCGTGAGCGAGGGCCATGTCGACGTGCTGCCGGCCTCCGGCGCGCTGGTCGACGACAAGGCCCTGCGCGGCCAGCCGCTGCGCCTGCTGCTGCAGCATCCCACGCTGGCCGCCGAGGATCGCGAACTGAAGCTCGTGCCCACCGCCGCCGGCTGGCGCGCGGAGATCGCGCTGGATCCGAAGCACGACTGGCGCATCCAGCTGCTGCCCGAAGGCAGCGCCTGGCGCCTGCGCGGCCGCCTGCCCGCCGGGCAACGCGGCGTGCTGCTGGCGCCATCGGTGGGCCAGTTGCCCGATGCCGGAACCGCAACGCGCTGATCCTTCCATGTTGCGCGCCGCCACCTGCTTCCACTGCGGCGAGCCGCTGCCGGCCGAGCCGCTGCGCGACACGATCGCCAGCACGGAGCAGGCGTTCTGCTGCACCGGCTGCGCCGCGGCGGCGCGCTGGATCGCCGAGGCCGACCTCGGCGACTACTACCGCCTGCGCCAGACCGACGCCGCGCGCGTCGGCACCGAGGCCATCGATTACGCCGCATGGGACCGCGCCGACCTGCTGGCCGAGCACAGCACCCCGGTCGACGGCGGCCGCGAGATCACCGTGCTCACCGACGGCATGCGCTGCGCCGCCTGCGCCTGGCTGATCGATCGCGCCCTGACCCGCGAGCCGGGCGTGCAGGAGATCGCCGCGAACGCGATCACCGGCCGCATCCGCATCGTCTGGGACGATGCGCGCACGCCGCTGTCGACGCTGCTGTCGCGGCTGGCCTCTCTGGGCTACCGCCCCTCGCTCGCCACCGGCGAGGCGCACGAGCAGGCGCGCAGGCGCGAGCGCAACCGCTGGCTGCTGCGTCTGGGCGTGGCCGGGCTGGGCAGCATGCAGGCGATGATGTTCGCCGAAGCGCTGTATCTCGATACCACCGGCGAGATGCCGCTGCCCACGCGCGATTTCTTCCGCTGGATCACCTTCCTCGTCTCGACGCCCGTCGTCTTCTACGCCGGCTGGCCCTTCATCGAAGGCATGTGGCGCGAAGTGCGCGGCCGCCGGCCGGGCATGGACACGCTGATCGCCTCGTCGACGCTGCTGGCCTATTTCGCCAGCCTGCTGGAAACCCTGCGCGGCGGCGTGCACGTCTGGTACGACGCGGCGGTGATGTTCGTCTTCCTCCTGCTGGCCGCGCGCATGCTGGAGCAGCGCGCACGCGGCATCGCCTCGGCGCAGGTCGATGCGCTGGCGCGTGCGCGGCCTGCACTGGCCACGCGCGAGCGCGACGACGGCAGCGCCGAACAGGTGCCGCTGGCCGCGCTGGCCACGGGCGACGTGCTGCGCATCGCGGTCGGCGAGGCCGTGCCCGCCGACGGCGTGCTGCTCGATGACGACGCTGACGGCGACAGCGGCACCGCCTTCGACGAAGCCCTGCTCACCGGCGAATCGCTGCCGGTCTCCAAACGGACGGGCGACACCGCCTTCGCCGGCAGCCTCTGCCGCGAGCGCCCCGCGCGCCTGCGCGTGACCCAGACAGGCGCCGACACCCGCCTCTCGCAGCTGGTGCGGCTGGTCGAACGCGCGCAGGAACAGCGCCCCGCCATCGCCCGTGCCGCGGACCGCGTCGCCAACGTCTTCGTCTCGATACTGTCGCTGATCGCCCTGGGCGTGTACCTGTGGTGGCGCGTGCACGAACCGGCGCGCGCCTTCGAGATCGCGCTGGCGGTGCTGGTGGTCAGCTGTCCCTGTGCGCTGTCGCTGGCCGTGCCCGCCGCGCTGGCCGCGGCGCACGGTGCGCTGGCGAAGCTGGGCGTGCTCGCGCTGCGCGGCGAAGCGCTGGACACGCTTGCGCGCGCCGACCGCATCGTCTTCGACAAGACCGGCACGCTCAGCGACCGCCATCCGCGCATCGTCGCGATCGACACCTTCGGCGAGATCGACCGGACCGGCGCGCTGGCCATCGCCACCGCGCTGGAGCGCGACAGCGGGCATCCGCTGGCGGCGGCGTTCGTGGAGGCGAGTGCGACGGAGCGAACAGCAAATCCCCCCTGCCCCCCTTTTGCAAAGGGGGGGAAACCCGCTTCCGCTGGAGCCACTTCTGCCTCTGCCGAAGCCATTTCCGTTGATGCCAGTTCGGACGATGTCGCTTCGGGTGATGTCACCTCAGCCGATGCCTGGACTTCGCACCCCGAACAACTGCGGACTCTCGCCATCACTGCACACGCCGCGTCTTTGCCCCCTTTGCAAAAGGGGGCCGACGGCCGCGCAGCGGTCGGCGGGGGGATTTGCTTTTCGGCCCGCAACGTCCATGCAGTACCCGGCTACGGCGTCTCGGGCGAGGTCGACGGCCGCGCATGGCGACTGGGCCGCGCCGCATGGGCGGCCGCGCAGGACGCGCGCGGGGGCGACGACGAAGCCGCGCTGTGGCTCGGCGACGGCCAGCGCGGCAGCGCGCGCTTCCGCCTGCAGGAAACCCCGCGTCCCGAAGCCGCCGCAGCGCTGCAGGCCCTGCGCACGCAGGGGCTGTCGGTCGCGCTGTGCAGCGGCGACGCCGAACAGGCGGTGGCGCGCATGGCCGATGCCGTCGACATCCCGTGCGACCCGGCCCACGTCCGCGCGCGGCAGACGCCCGAGGACAAGCTCGCCTACGTGCGCCAACGCCAGGCGGCGGGCGAGATCGTCGCGATGGTCGGCGACGGCATCAACGACGCCCCGGTGCTGGCCGGCGCCGACGTCTCGATCGCGCTGGCCGACGGCGCGGCGCTGGCGCAGCGCGCCGCGGATTTCGTGGTCGGCGGCAGCGACCTGCGCCGCATCCCGCAGGCCGTGGCGCTGGCGCGGCGCAGCCAGCGCATCGTCCGCGAGAACTTCGCCTGGGCCATCGGCTACAACGTGCTGGCGCTGCCGCTGGCCGCCGCGGGCATGGTCACGCCCTGGATCGCCGCCATCGGCATGGCCCTGTCCTCGCTGCTGGTCACCCTGAACGCGCTGCGCCTGACGCGATTGCCTGCGCAGGCCTCCGTGCACCATCCATCACCCGTTATGCATTCGAACCCATCCCCACCCAAACCCTCCCCTTGAAGGGGAGGGCTTCAAAGCGCGGCGCTCTGCTCCCTCCCCTTCAAGGGGGCGAGACGGCGCGCTGGCGAGGCACGGCCTCGCGCGCCGATGAGCGCCCGAGCGCAATGCGCGAGGGCCGGGCGGGCCGGGGTGGGGATGGGTTTGCTCGACAGTGACCCGCGTGTTGGAGGACATCGCGACACCGACGCGCCGTGCATTTGACCGTGCTCAGAAACCCGGCGCCGGCCGGGCGTAGACTGCGGCGCATGAACATCCTGCTCGCGCTCATCCCGATCAGCCTGGCCCTGCTGGGCCTGGCCATCTACGCCTTCGTCTGGGCGGTGCGCAAGGGCCAGTACGACGACCTCGACACGCCCGCGCTGGACATCCTGGTCGACGACGAGAAGCCGCTGCCGCTGGCCAATGCACGCCGTGGCCACGCCGATCGCTGAACCGATGCGCCCGTTCCGCGCCCGGACGCTCGCGCGATGCTGATCGACTGGCTCGTCCTCTCCGCCGCCCTGCTCAGCGGCCTGCTCGGCGGCGTGCACTGCGCCGCGATGTGCGGCGCCATCGCCACCAGCCTCTCGTTCGGCCGGAAGGCCGCCTCGCCCGCGACGCAATGGCTGCACGCGCTGCAGCCCAACCTCGGCCGCGTACTCGGCTACACGGTGGCCGGCGCCATCGTCGGCGGTTTCGGTCACGGCCTGGTCGCGGTCGCGCAGTGGCCGGAGCTGAGGATCGCGCTGCGCGTCGGCGTCGGCCTGCTGATGATCGTGGTCGCGCTGCGCCTGCTCGATCCGCGGGGCCGCCTCAATCCCCTGTCGAAACCCGCGAACGCAGTCTGGCGTCGCCTGCAGCCGCTGCAGCACGCGCTGTTGCCCGCCGACACCGCATTCAAGCGCGTCGGCATCGGCCTGCTCTGGGGCTGGCTGCCCTGCGGACTCAGCGCCACCCTGCTCGCCACAGCCTGGCTGCAGGCCAGCGCGATCAACGGCGCACTGACCATGCTCGCCTTCGGCCTCGGCACCCTGCCGGTGATGCTGCCGCTGACCTGGAGCGGCGCGCGCCTCGGACAGCGTCTGCAGCGCGGCGGCCTGCGCGCCGCCGCCGGCGTGTTCGTCCTGCTCGCCGGTCTGGTCACCATCGCCGCACCGTGGCTGATGCAGGTGCCGGCCCTGCACGGCGTGCTGTCGGCGCTGGGGTGCAGGCCCTTGGCGTGAACGACCGGGCCGATCGATACCGATCGATCCAGACCGATTGCCTACACTGTCGCCGATGACCACACCGCCCGCCATCGACGGCGTCGCCGCAAGCCGCTTCCAGTTGCCGCCCGGCCCATGGACCACGGTGCTGGACGCGCTGTGCGCCTGCTTCCCGAAGGTGGATCGCACGACCTGGGCATCGCGTTTCGTGCGCGGACGGATCTTCGATGCATCGGGCACGCCGTTGCCGCTGGATGCGCCGTATCGCGTCGGCGCGGAGATCCGCTACTACCGCGAGGTGGCGAACGAGGCGCGCATCGACGCGACGGAAACGATCCTGCATGTCGACGCCGACCTGATCGTGGTCGACAAGCCGCATTTCCTGCCGGTGATGCCCGGCGGCGGCTACGTCGCGGACACCCTGCTGGCGCGCCTGGTCCGGCGCTTCGGCGACATCGGCATCGTCCCGCTGCATCGGCTGGATCGGCTCACGGCCGGCGCCGTGCTGTTTTCCGCCAATCCCGCCACGCGCTCGCGCTACCAGGCGCTGTTCCGCGACCGCGCGATCGAGAAGCGCTACGAAGCCATCGCGGCACCGCTGCCCGGCATGACCTTTCCGATGCAGCGGCAATCGCGGCTTGTACGCGGCGAACCCTTCTTCCGCATGCGAGAAACCGCAGGCGAAGCGAATGCGTTCACCGATATCGACGTGCTGGAACGCGGTGCCACGGCATGGCGCTACGCGCTGGCGCCGATCACCGGCCGCAAGCACCAGCTGCGCGTGCACATGGCGGCGCTGGGCGCGCCGATCGCGAACGATCCGCTGTATCCCATGCTGCGCGATGCGGCGCCGGACGATCCACAGCATCCGCTCAAGCTGCTCGCGCGTTCGCTGCAGTTCATCGATCCGCTCACCGGCGCGCAACGCCGTTTCGAGAGCGGCCTGTCGCTTTGATCGAAGCTCAGCCCTGGCCGAGCAGCACTTCGAGCACGTCCTCGCCGTAGCGCGCCAGCTTCGCGCCGCCGATGCCGGGCACGCGCGCCAGCGCATGGATCGAATCGGGGCGACGCTCGGCGATCTCGCGCAGGGTGCTGTCGTGGAAGATCACGTAAGCGGGCACGTTCTGCTCCTTCGCCAGCCGCGCGCGCAGGTCGCGCAGCGCGCGGAACAGCGGCAGCGCCTCGGGCAGCACCGGCACGCCGGTACGCGGCCGGTCTTCGCGACGCACGCGCTTCTCGACCAGGTCGCGGCGCATCGACACACGCTGGCCACCGGTGAGTACCACGCGGCTGGCGTCGGTCAGGCGCAGGCCGCCATAGGCTTCGGCATCGACGGTCAGCAGGCCCATCGCGACGAGCTGGCGGAACACGCCGCGCCAGGTTTTCGCGTCGAGATCCGCGCCGATGCCGTAGGTGCTGACGCGATCGTGGCCGAACTGGCGGATCTTCTCGCCC
This sequence comes from Lysobacter sp., assembly GCA_019634715.1. GTDB lineage: Bacteria > Pseudomonadota > Gammaproteobacteria > Xanthomonadales > Xanthomonadaceae > Lysobacter_I. Next base: position 98,049 of record JAHCAU010000007.1, on the reverse strand, counting down.
TCGCCGCCGCGCAGCACGTCGATGACGTGCGCAGCGCCGAAGCGCTGGCCGGTGCGGTACACGCAGCTCAGCGCCTTGCGCGCGGCATCGGTCGCATCCCACTGCTCCGGCGGCGACAGGCAGTTGTCGCAGTTGCCGCAGTCGGTTGGGTAGATTTCGCCGAAGCTGGCGAGCAGCACGCGACGGCGGCATTGCAGGGTTTCGCAATAGCCGAGCAACTGGTCGAGCTTGCGTCGTTCGAGCTGCTTGCGCTCCTCGCCGGCCTCGCCCTGCTCGATCATCTGCTTGAGCAGGACCACATCGCCCAGGCCGTAGCACAGCCAGGCATCGGCGGCCTCGCCATCGCGGCCGGCACGGCCGGTTTCCTGGTAGTAGCCTTCCAGCGACTTCGGCAGATCCATGTGCGCGACGAAGCGCACGTCGGGCTTGTCGATGCCCATGCCGAACGCGATCGTGGCGACGACGACCACGCCGTCCTCGCGGATGAAACGGCGCTGGTGCTCGGCGCGCAGGTTCGCATCCATCCCGGCGTGGTAGGGCAGGGCCTTGAAGCCGTTGCCGGCGAGGAATTCGGCGGTTTCCTCGACCTTGCGCCGCGACAGGCAATAGACGATGCCGGCCTCGTCGCGATGCTGCTTGAGGAAATCCAGCAGCTGGCGGCGGCCGTTGTCCTTCTGCACGATGGCGTAGCGGATGTTCGGGCGATCGAACGAGCTGACGAACCAGCGCGCGTCCTCCAGCTGCAGGCGCTCGACGATCTCGCGCTGGGTCGGCGGGTCGGCGGTGGCGGTGAGCGCCACGCGCGGCACCTGCGGCCAGCGCTCGTGCAGCACGGTCAGTTCGCGGTATTCGGGCCGGAAATCGTGGCCCCACTGCGACACGCAGTGCGCCTCGTCGATCGCGAACAACGCGATGCCCGGACCGGCCTGCGCGCGGTCGAGCAGCGACAGGAAGCGCGCGGTGAGCAGGCGTTCGGGCGCCACGTAGAGCAGGTCGAGCTCGCCGGCCAGCAACGCGCGCTCCACGCGCGCGGCGTTCTCGGCGTCGAGCGTGGAGTTGAGGAACTCGGCGCGCACGCCGACCTGGCGCAGCGCATCGACCTGGTCCTGCATCAGCGCGATCAGCGGCGACACCACCACGCCGACGCCGTCGCGCAGCAGCGCCGGCACCTGGTAGCACAGCGACTTGCCGCCGCCGGTGGGCATGAGCACCAGCGCGTCGCCACCGTCGGCGATGTGCTCGACGATCTCGCGCTGCGGGCCACGGAAGTCCTCGTGGCCGAAGACGCGGCGCAGGAGGTCTAGGGAAGCTGTGGACATGGGATCAGGGCTTCACGGGACCCAGTTCGACCATCGTTCCACCGCCACCCGCGCGATAGTCAGGATCGAGCAGGTTCTTGAGCTCGGTCGCGCTGCACACCGAACGCAGGTCGATCGTCGGCATCCTCCACTCGTTGGCGCTGACTCGCCTGCGCTGGTTCATCTCGAGCAGCCGGCCGGTCTCGAGATTGAAGAGCAGCGACTCTCCATCCGGCATGGACTCGGCTGCGGTTGGCGCAGCGGCATTGAATTGGATGTTGATATAGGGCGGCAACACCTTTGCGCCACGTTGAAATGGCTCGTGGTACCACGATGCGGTCACCCAAACGTCATGGGTTTTCCGGGGCGTGATCTGCTTCAGCACGCAGGCGGGTAACGCGGTCTTTCCCGCAGCGAGCCGCAACGCGACGTGCGCATATCCTGCAACACCGTTGCGCTCATCAGCCCGATCGAGCGAGAGGAACGCCGGCCCGTATTTCCACGGAATGCCGTGCAGATAGCCACCGGGTAGGCGAAAGATCACGGTGTCCTGATGCGCCGACGCGTTCCCGGCGACGAGCAACGCAATGAGCAGGCACGCCCACGAACCACGCGTGCGCCATGATGCCGGGCGCAACGTCATCGAGGACAAGCCGTCCAGCACCGCGCATGCGACCGCACGGCGCAACTCACGCCCGCTTCTGCTTGCCGTCGCCCGCCGACGATTCGGCGCCGTGCGCCAGGCGCAGCAGTTCGGCGGCGTTGACGATCTCGACGCGGCGGCCGGTGACGGCGATGACGCCGTCGTCCTGCAGGCGGGTGAAGCCGCGGCTCACCGTTTCCAGGGCCAGGCCGAGGAAACGGGCGATGTCCTCGCGGCTCATCGGCAGCTGGAAGAGGTGGTCGGGCTGGCCGACGTTGCGGTAGCGCTCGCCAAGGCTGTGCAGGAACAGGGCGATGCGCTCGTTGGCCTGGCGGCGCACGAGGATGCCGAGGTGGTCCTGGTCGCGGTCGACGCTCTGGCCGATCACGCGGAACAACTGCTGCTGCAGGCTGGGGATCTGCGCGGCCACCCGGGACAGGTCGTCGTAGGGAATCTCGCAGATGGTCGCGGCGGTCAGGGCCACGCCTTCGCAGCGGTGCTGGCCGCTGCCGAGGGCGTCCAGGCCGATCAGTTCGCCGGCCAGGTGGAAGCCCAGCACCTGTTCTTCGCCGTCCTCGCTGATGCTGACCGACTTGAACGCGCCCTCGCGGGCGACGTAGACGGCGGTCAGCGGGTCGCCGAGCCGGAACAGCCGGTCGCCGCGGGCGACGGGCTTGCGTCGCTCGACGATGTCGTCGAGGCGCTGCAGTTCCTCGGCGCCGATGCCGCCGGGCAGGCACAGCTGGCGGACCGAGCAGTAGGTGCAGCCCCGGCGCAGCTTGATCAGGTCGAGTACGGACGAGTCGCTCATCGGCCGCTAGTGTGCCACGGCCGTTCGCCGACGGGGCCGGTGATCCGTCCCTCCGGGTATGGCGATTTGTCCCGGTCCGGGCCACCCGGGCGGGGCGGACTCGAATCCGGGGCGCCACAGCCCTTATACTGCTCGGGTTCTGCGGCCCGGAAACATCGGTCCGCTCCGTCAACGTCGTTTTCCGGGTGAGTCGTGCGCAATTACGATCTGGACTTTCTGAAGCGCTTTTCGATGGTCATCGCCTTCCTCATGGCGCTGACGCTGGGCCTGATCCTGTTCGCGGCCTACCTCCACAACGAGCTGCCCGGCCAGACCAACCCGGTCGAAATGGCGCGCACCGAGGCCCGCATCGCCCCGGCCGGCGGCGTCTACGCCGGCGCCACCGGCGAAGCGGCCAAGGCCGCGGCCGATGCCGCCGCGCTAGCAGCCCTGAAGGCCAACGTGCCCTTCGGCGGCCGCACCGACGGCGCCGAGATCTTCAACCAGGGTTCGTGCGCGGGCTGCCACAAGTCGGGCGCCGGTGGCGCACCGATGCTGGGCGCTGCGGGCATGGGCGCCCGCGCCAGCAAGGGCAAGGACACCCTGTACAAGCATGCGATCGAAGGCTTCACCGGCAGCGCCGGCGTGATGCCGGCAAAGGGCGGCAATGCGGCCCTGACCGACGAGCAGATCAAGGCCGCGGTCGACTGGATGCTCGATCAGCCGAGCTGACGGGTCACGCGCCTCCGATACCATCCACAACGCCGCCTCCGGGCGGCGTTGTCCGTTCCGCGACCGAGATTCCGCCATGATCCGCACGCTGCTCCGCCTGGCCTCCGCCCGCCTGGTCTCCGTCTGCCTGGCGCCGTCCGCCTGCCTGCTCCTCGCCGGCGCGGCTGCCGCGCAGGATCCCGTCATCGCCATCGGCACGATCCAGGGCACGGGCGAGCGCAGCCCCCTGGTGGGCGAAGAGGTCGTGATCGAAGGCGTCGTGACCGCGACGCTGGGCAACCCGGAGGGCGCGCCGCGCCGCGGCTGGTTCCTGCAGGATGCCGGTGATGGCGATGCCGCCACCTCCGACGCGCTGTTCGTGATCGACAACGGCGGTCCGCCGCCCGGCGAACGGGTTCGCGTCCAGGGCACCGTGGTCGAACTGAACGCCGGGGCCGGCACGCTCACGGCCATCCAGCTGCGCGCCGTCAGCTTCCTGGGTCCGGCCCGGCAACCGCCCCCTCTGGTGCTGGGCGCGCCGCCGGCCGACTGGGAACCCTACGAAGGCATGCGCGTCGAGATCGGCGCCCCGCTGTTCGTCGCCGGCACCCACCGGCTGGGGCGCGAGGGCGTGCTGTTCGCGCATTTCGGCGAAGACCGCCTGCGCACGCCGACCGAGGCCTTCGCGCCCGGCCCGGAGGCGAAGGCGCTCGCCGCCGACAACGCCCGCCGCCTGCTGCGCCTGGACGACGGCAGCGACCAGGACCGCCCGTCCTCGGTCTGGTATCTCGACGGCGACCCGCCGCGCATCGGCAGCCGACTGACCCGCGTGGAGGGCGTGCTCGACCAGTGGGGCGGCGCCTACCGGCTGCAGCTGACACGCGCACCGAAGGTGAAGGCCGCCAGGCGCCCGGCACCGCCGAAGGTCGGGGGCGACCTGCGCATCGCCGCGCTCAACCTCGAGAACCTGTTCAACGGCGACGGAGCCGGCGGCGGCTTCCCCACCCCGCGCGGCGCGCGCACGCCGGCCGAACTGGAGGCCCAGCTCGGGCGACTGACCGCGACGATCCGCGGCCTCGACGCCGACGTGGCCGCGCTGATGGAGCTGGAAAACGACGGCTACGGCCCGGCCTCGTCGATCGCGCAACTGGTGTCGGCGCTGAACCGCAACGGCGGCGACTGGCGTTTCGTCGACGCCGGCCAGGGGCCGGGCAGCGACCAGATCCGGGTCGGGCTGATCTATCGCGCCTCGCGGGTCGCCCCGGTCGGCGCGCCGGCCACCCTGGAAGACGACTTGTTCGGCAGCCGCAGCCGGCCGCCGCTGGCGCAGAGCTTTCGCGCCGGCAACGGCGAGGGCCCGGTGTTCACCGTGGTCGCCAACCACTTCAAGTCGAAGGGCTGCGGCGAAGCCACCGGCGCCGATGCCGACCAGAAGGACGGCCAGAGCTGCTGGAACGCCGCACGCACCGAATCCGCGCGCCGGCTCGACGCCTGGCTGCGCAGCGATCCAACGCGATCGGGCAGCGATCTGCGGATGATCGTCGGCGATCTGAACGCCTACCGCATGGAAGACCCGGTGCGCCTGCTGGTCGATGCCGGCTGGCGCGACGCCTTCGAGTCGCGCCGCGACGATCCGCCGTACAGCTACGTCTACGACAGCCAGGCCGGCCGTCTCGACCATGCCCTGCTCAGCCCGTCGCTGGCGACCCGCCTCGTCGGCGCGGCGGAATGGCATACCAATGCCGATGAGCCCGACAGCCGCGGCTACCAGGAGGCTCCAGCCCAGCGCGGCCCCTGGCGCAGCTCCGACCATGACCCGCTGGTGCTGGGGTTCAGGCTGCGGAAGCCCTGATCGCAGACAAGGAAGACGATCGCGCCCCCCCGACCCTCCATGGCAGGCAGGGAGGAGGAGGCGCGGTGACGCTGCGGTTTTGCTTCCTCCACCGCGGGCGGGGAGGGCTGGGGTGGGGGGTCCTTCGGCAACCCGCCCGCTATGATGCCCGGCATGAGCACCCCCGCCTTTCCCGACACCACCGCCACCCTCTCCCTGTCCGGCCCGGTCGGCCTGCTGGAGGTCGCGGTCGATCCGCCCGAGGCCGAGGTCGCACCGCGGCCGCTGGTCGCGGTGATCTGCCACCCGCTGCCCACCGAGGGCGGCACGATGCACAACAAGGTCGTGACCATGGCCGCGCGCGCCCTGCGCGAACTGGGCGCGACCACCGTGCGCTTCAACTTCCGCGGCACCGGCGGCTCCGAGGGCGCGTTCGACCATGGCGAGGGCGAGCTGGACGACCTGCGCACCGTGGTCGCCTGGGTGCGCGCCGGACGCCCCGACGCCGCGCTGTGGCTGGCCGGCTTCAGCTTCGGCGCCTACGTCAGCCTGCGCGGCGCCGCCGAACTGCAGCCGGGCCTGCTGCTGTCGATCGCGCCGCCGGCCGGGCGCTGGGCGTTCGAGGACATCGAGACACCGACGATGCCGTGGCTGGTGATCCAGGGCGACGAGGACGAGATCGTCGACCCGCAGGCGGTCTACGACTGGTTCGAGGCGGTGTCGAAGCAGCGCGGCGAAGGCGCCGAGCTGGTGCGCGTGCCCGAGACCAGCCACTTCTTCCACCGCAAGCTGATGGACCTGCGCGGCGCGATCAAGCACGGCGTCCAGCGTTACCTGCCCGGCGGCGACACGGACAACGCGGCATGACGCAGGGACCTTCCGCACGCTACGCCGAGGGCGTGGCGCGCGGCGACTGGAACGACGATCCGGCGCAGCACGCCGCCCTGCGCGAACTCGACCGCCTGCACGCTCACCTGGCCGCGCCGGTGGAAGCGCCGGGCCTGCTCGCCCGCCTGTTCGCCAAGCCGGTGGACCCCGCACCGAACGGCCTGTACCTGTGGGGCGGCGTCGGCCGCGGCAAGACCTTCCTGATCGACCTGTTCTATGACGGCCTGCCGATCCGCGAGAAGCGGCGCACGCACTTCCACCGCTTCATGCGCGAGGTGCACGAGCGCCTGCGCGCGCATGCCGGCGAACGCGACCCGCTGGCGAGCATCGCCCGCGAATGGCGCAGGCAGCTGCGCGTGCTGGTGCTGGACGAGTTCTTCGTCAGCGACATCGGCGACGCCATGCTGCTGGCGCGCCTGCTCGACCGCATGTTCGTCGAAGGCGTGATCCTGGTGACCAGTTCCAACGCCGCGCCGGCCGACCTGTACAGGGACGGCCTGCAGCGCGCGCGCTTCCTGCCGGCGATCGAACTGCTGCAGCGGCACTGCAACGTGGTGTTCCTGGACAGCCCGCGCGATTACCGCCTGCGGGCGTTGACCCGCTCGCCGGTGTACCGCGCACCGCTGGATGCCGGCAGCGACGCCTGGCTGGACTCGCGCTGGCGCGAACTGGGCGGCGACGATGGTCATCGCGACGCCGGCATCGACATCGATGGCCGGCGCATCGCGGTGCGCGCACGCTGCCCGGGCATGGCCTGGTTCGATTTCGCCGCGGTCTGCGAAGGCCCGCGCGGCAGCGCCGACTACATCGAGATCGCCACCGAATTCCACACCGTGCTGCTCGGCGGCGTGCCCGTGTTCGACACAGGTCGCGACGACGCCGCGCGCCGCTTCATCACCCTGATCGACGAGCTGTACGACCGCCACGTCAACCTGGTCTGCAGCGCCGATGCCGAACCCACCGCGCTCTATCGCGGCGAACGCCTCGCCGCCGCCTTCGAGCGCACCGCTTCGCGCCTGATCGAGATGCAGAGCGCGGAATACCTGGCGCTGGAGCATCGGGGCTGAGGCCCGTCGCAGCTGTTTGTAGGAGCGACGCAAGTCGCGACCTGCTGGCATGCCTGGCAACCTGGTCTCGACTCGCGTCGCTCCCACAAAGGCGGAAGAACTGTTTTCTGCGACGATAGCCCCATGATCCAGAGCGGAATGCCCCTGACCGACACCATCGCCGCGATTGCGACTGCCGCCGGAGCCGGCGGCATCGGCGTGGTCCGACTCTCGGGCCCACGCGCGAAGGCCATCGCCGAGACGATCTGCGGCCGACGCCTGAAACGGCGCCATGCGCACTACGCGCGCTTCGCCGATGAAGCCGGCGACACCATCGACGACGGCATCGCCCTGTATTTCGCCGCGCCGGCCAGCTACACCGGCGAGGACGTGGTGGAACTGCAGGGCCACGGCAGCCCGGCCGTGCTGCGCGAGGTGCTGTCGCGCTGCCTCGCCCTCGGTTCGCGCATCGCCCGGCCGGGCGAGTTCAGCGAACGCGCCTTCCTCAACGGCAAGCTCGACCTGGTGCAGGCCGAAGCCGTGGCCGACCTGATCGCCGCGGGCGATGCGCGCGCGGCGCGCGCGGCGCGACGCGCGCTCGACGGCGTGTTCTCGCGTCGCGTCGACGACATCGCAGACGCCCTGCTGCGCCTGCGGGTGCACGTCGAAGCCGCGATCGATTTCGCCGACGAACCGCTCGATACCCTCGGCGGCGACGCGCTGCGCAGCGGGATGTCGCGCGCGCAGGACGACCTCGACGCGCTGCTGGTCGAGGCCGAGCGCGGGCAGAAGCTGCGCGACGGCCTGCACGCGGTGATCGTCGGCCCGCCCAACGCCGGCAAGAGTTCGCTGCTCAACGCGCTGGCCGGCAGCGAGCGCGCGATCGTCAGCGACGTCGCCGGCACCACCCGCGACCTGCTGCGCGAGACCGTGCGCGTCGACGGCGTGGAACTGACCCTGGTCGACACCGCCGGCCTGCGCGCGGGCGGCGATGCGATCGAACGCGAAGGCATGCGCCGCGCCGCATCCGAACTGGGCCGCGCCGATCTGGCCATCGTCGTGCTCGACGGCCGCGAGGTCGACGCCGGGCGCATGGCGGTGGCCGACGCCATCGCCGACGTGTCGCAGCGGCTTTGGGTGTTCAACAAGTCCGACCTCGCGACGCCGCCAGCGGCCAGCGGCGAAGACGAGGTGTGGGTGTCGGCGCGCACCGGCGCCGGGCTGGACGCGCTGCACGCGCGGCTGCGCGCGCTGGCCGGCGCGGATGCCGACGGCGTCGACGGCAGCTTCAGCGCACGGACCCGGCAGGTCGACGCATTGCGCCGCGCGCGTCAGGAATTGGCCGCTGCGCGGCAGTTGCTGGACCGCGACCGGCTGGAGCTGGCGGCGGAATCGCTGCGCCTGTGCCATGACAGCCTGGGCGAAATCACCGGCAGGGTTGCGCCGGACGACCTACTGGGTCACATTTTCTCCACGTTCTGCATCGGCAAATAGCCCGCGATGCCGCCCCGGGGACGCCGGCGGCACCCACCGCGCACGAACCCCGCACGAACCGGGTGTGCTGGCACAGGATGTGCTTGCCCACCAGAACCCAGCCCGCAGGAAACCACCATGACCCCAGCCACCGACACCCGAATCTCTCCGATCCGCGACGGGTTCCGCCACGCCGCGCTCGCGGCCGCCCTCGTGCTGGCCATCTCGGCCTGCGGCGGCGGCGACAAGCCCGCCGACACCGGCACCACCCCGGCAGCACCGGCCGATGCCGCGGCCCCCGCCGCGCAGGCGCCGGCCCAGGCGGTGTCCGCCCAGGTCGCGGCGATGAGCGTCGACCAGCTGCGCGAAGCCGCGCGCACGGCGCAGAACGAGCAGCGCATGTACGCCCCGTCCGGCAACAACGCGATGGAGTACTACCTCGCCCTGCGCGACAAGCAGCCGAACGATGCCGCGGTGACCAGCGCGCTGACCGACCTGATGCCGTACGCGCTGATCGCCACCGAGCAGAGCATCGCCCGCGACGACTTCAGCGAGGCCCTGCGCCTGTACGCGCTGATGGAAAAGACCGACAAGAGCGCGCCGGCGCTGCCGCGCCTGAAGCAGTCGATCACCGACGCCCAGGCCAGCTTCGCCCAGCGCCAGCAGCAGCAGGTCCTGGACGCGGAAGCCGAGAAGGCGCGCCTGGCCAAGCTGGAGGAGGACCGCCGCAAGCAGCAGGAAGAGCAGCAGAAGCTCGCGGCCGAGCGCCTGCAGCAGCAGCAGGCCGAAGCCGCGCGCAACGCCGAGGCGAACCGCCAGGCCGAGGCCGCGCGTCAGGCCGAAGCCGCACGCCAGGCCGAAGCCGCGCGCCAGGCCGAAGCCCGGCGCCAGGCCGAGGCCGCGCGCCCGACCACGGCGCCGGCCAGCGCAAGCGCCAGCGACCTGCGCCTGATCAGCCAGTCCGCGCCGAAGTATCCGCCGGAAGCCTTCCGCGACCGCATCTCGGGCGAAGTGCAGGTGGAATTCACCGTCGGCACCGACGGCACCGTCACCGACGCCCGTGTGGTCCGCGGCAACCCGCCGCGCGTGTTCGACCGCGAAGCGGTCGCGGCGGTGAAGCGGTGGCGCTACCAGCCGATCGCCTCGCCGGTCACCACCCGCCAGACGATCGCGTTCAAGCCCTGATCGTCCTGCACCGCGATACGAAAAAACCCGGCGAATGCCGGGTTTTTTCTTTCCGGGAACGCGACGCCGCGATCAGGTCGAGATCGCCAGCTTCTCCTGGCGGTAACGCCAGATCGCGGCGAGCCACAGCACGGCGGCCAGGGCCAGCGCGCAGGCCAGGTAGACCGCCCACTGCTCCGGCGCGGCGGTCTCGCCGCGCGAGGCCTTCACCAGCATCTGGTTCTGCGACAGGAACGGCACGGCGTACTGCCACAGGTCCTGGTCCTTCAGCGGATAGGCCATCAGGGCGTAGGCCGGCAGCATCGGCATGAACATCATCCAGACCAGGTGGCTCTGCGCTTCCTTCATGCTCTTGGCGCCGGCGGCGATGAAGGTGAGCAGGGCGGTGCCGATCAGCACCAGGGGCACCAGCACCAGCATCATCTTGCCGATCGCGAAGTAGGACACGTCGAGCGCGCGCGCCATGGCGCTGGTCGACAGGGCCGCGCTGAACTTGAACGAGAGCAGGGTCAGCACCAATGCGACGATGCCGATCAATGCGGCGGCCATCATCTTGCCGCTGACCAGGGTGCCGCGCGATACCGGCGTGGCCAGCAGGGGTTCGAGCGATTGCCGCTCGCGCTCGCCGGCGGTGACGTCCATGGTGAGGTTGGCGCCGCCGATGAAGGCGAACATCAGCAGCAGCACCGGCAGCATCATCGACAGGAAGCGGCCCTGCTTCGCCTCGGGCGTGGCCACGTCGCGCTGGGCGACGTTCATCGCCTGCGACAGCGACGGGTTCACGCCGCGCGCCACCAGGCGCAGCGCGCCGACCTGGCGGCCGTAGGCCACCAGCGCGCCGCGCACGCGCTGCACCGCGACCTCGGCGTTCTGGCGCGTGCTGTCGGAGACCACCTCGACCTTGGCCGCACGGCCGGCGCGCCAATCCTCGGCGAAATCCGGGGCGATGATCAGGGCGACGTCCTCGTCCTGGCGGCGGATCGCGCCGACCAGGTCCTGCGGCGGGGCCTTGGCGCGGATGTCCTGGGTGGCGAGGAAGGCGATCAGGTTGGGCGCATGGTCGGCGCCGATGATCGGGATCTCCAGCGGCTTCTCCAGCTGCGTGCTGACCCGGGTCTCGACCAGCTTGCCCAGGCCGAGGAACAGCAGCGGATACACCAGCGGGCCGAGCAGCAGGGCCATCAGGAAGGTGCGGCGGTCGCGCGCGAAATCGCGCAGTTCCTTGCGCAGCACGGTCAGGAAGACGTTGAACGATGCGGGCATCATGCGTGCAGGCCCTCCTCCGAGCCGATCAGCTGGACGAAGGCGTCCTCGAGGTTGTCGTGGCCGGTGCGCGCGCGCAGTTCGTCGGGCGTGCCCATGGCCTTCACTTCACCGGCGGCGATCACCACGATGCGGTCGCACAGCGCGGCCACCTCCTGCATGATGTGGCTGGAGAAGATCACGCAGCGCCCTTCGGCGCGCAGCTGGCGCAGGAATTCGCGCAGGCCGCGCGTGGTCATCACGTCGAGGCCGTTGGTCGGTTCGTCGAGGATGACGTTCTTCGGGTCGTGGACCAGCGCGCGCGCGATCGCGGTCTTGGTGCGCTGGCCCTGCGAGAAGCCTTCGGTGCGGCGATCGAGCACGTCGGCCATGCCCAGCGCCTCGGCCAGGCGCGCGGTGCGCGCGGCGACGGTGGCGGCATCCAGCCCGTGCAGTTCGCCGAAATAGGCGATGTTCTCGCGCGCGCTCAGGCGCTTGTACACGCCGCGCGCATCCGGCAGCACGCCGAGGCGGCGGCGCACGTCGTTGGCGTGGGTGGCGACGTCGAACCCGTCGACGCTCACCTTGCCCTGGTCGGGCGACATCAGCGTGTAGAGCATGCGCAGCGTGGTGGTCTTGCCGGCGCCGTTGGGGCCGAGCAGGCCGGTGATTTCGCCGTCGTTGGCGGTGAAACTCACGCCGCGCACGGCCTGGACAGGCCCGGTGCGGGTCTTGAACGCCTTGTGCAGATTCTGGACTTCGATCATGGGAAGAGCCGGGAATGGGATTCGTGGAAGGGAAATGGGGAGTCGAAACGACAGGACGCTCAGCGGAAATATCCGGATCGGCGAACGGGGGCGCGGTGTTTCACGATTCCCGATTCCCGATTCCCGATTCCCGATTCCCGGCGTCAGGGCTCCCAGCCGTAGTAGCCCGCGAACGGCGGCGAGGCCTTCAGGCGCTTGAGGCAGCCGGCATCGAGCGCCTTCGCGTCGGCCTTTTCGACGAACTGCGCGAACAGCTTCGGCATGCAGCCGGTCGCCAGCACGCTGTGGCCCTGGCCGGGCAGCACGAAGTGACGGCCATTGGGCAGGGTCTTCACCACTTCGTCGCCGTAGCGCGGCGGCGTGACCGGATCGAATTCGCCGCTGATCGCCAGCACCGGCACGTTGCCGGACAGCGGCGTGCGGAAGCCCGCCGGGCGCTCGCCCTTCGGCCAGACCGCGCACTGCGCCTGCAGGAATTCGGCCATCGACGTACCGAGGATGGTGTCCTTGTCGGCCGGATCGACATGGATCTCCGGATCCTCGGCGCAGCTGACCGACAGGTGCATGCCGAGCGCCATGGAATCGCCCAGATCGCCGGCGAGCGAGCGGGCCTGCGACAGCAGCGGCTCGTAGCGCCCCTTCGAGGCATCGTGCAGCACCAGGGGCAGCATCGACGCGGATTCCGGACGATACGCATAGAAACGCAGCAGCGCGCTCAGGTGCCCGAAGCTCGGCGCTTCCTCGCGCCACTCGCCGCTGGTCGGGTCGCGGTAGCGCACCGGCGCGATGCCGCCGGCCTGCAGCGTGGCCCGCACCTTCGCCAGCATCGCCGCCGGGTCGCCGATGTTGCGTTTGCACGCCGCATCCGCGACGCAGCGCGCGAACTGCTGCTTCAGCGCCGCATCGAGGTTGCGCGCGTGTTCCTGGCCAAGGATCAGCGTGTTCGGTGCGATCGAATCGAGCGTGACCGTGCGCGTGTGCGCCGGGTAGCGCGCGGCGAACTGCTGCGCGACGCGGGTGCCGTAGGAGATCCCGACGAGGTTGAACGCGTCGACGCCGACCTGGCGCCGCAGCAGGTCGAGGTCGCGGATGTGGTCGGTGGTGGTGTAGTAGCGCAGGTCCGAAGTCTTCGACAGGCGGTCGCGGCAGCGCGTGGCCAGTTCGCGCATCCGCGCGGTATCGGGTTCGGTGACGCTGCCGTCGATCAGTTCGCCCAGTTCGCCGCACTGCAGCAGGTGCGAGCCGCCGGTGCCGCGCGCGTCCATCAGCAGGATGTTGCGGCTGCGGCGCACGTCTTCCAGGGCGTCGTGCAGCGAGGGATAGGCATCGAGGATGGCCTGGCCGGGGCCGCCGGCGAGGATGACCACCGGATCGGGCTGTGTGGCGTTCTTCGCGGGAATCAGCGCGACGGCGAGTTCGATCGTGCGCCCCTTCGGCGCATCGTGGTTTTCGGGGGCCTGCAGGGTGGCGCACTGCGCCTCGATCGCGACCATGCCCTCGTCGCCGAGCGAACAGGGCTTGAAGCGCAGCTGGCCGTAACGCAGGTCGCCGTTGGCGTCGGTGCGCAGGGTCGGCGCAGTCTGGGTGGCGGCACCGCCGCAGCCGGCGAGCGCGAGCGCCAGGGCGGAGGACAGGAGGAATCTGGGCATTGGGGACTTCCGGTGTGGACACGAGCGCCGGCGAGCGGCTTCGGAGACCAGGACGTGGTCGGGAGCAGAATGTGACCGGCGGGATTCACGGGCACAAGCACGGCGATTCGCTCCTTTGGAGAAGGAGGGCCGCGCGCGCAGCGCGGCGGGGGGATTTGCGGCGGCCCTGGCTGTCATTCCGAGCGCAGCGAGGGACCTGTCTTTGATGCCGGTAAAGCCCAGGACCCAGCAAGAGCAGGCCCTTCGCTGCACTCGGGATGACAGGCTTCTCGGGCCTACTTGCTGCTGACGTACTTCTCGCGGCGGGTGAGGGACCGCGGCCGCGAGGCACCGCCTCGCGTGGGTCCGAACGCCGCGCGCGCTGCGCGCGGCCGGGGAGCCGCCGCCCGAGATCTCACTTGCTGCTGACGTACTTCTCGCGGCGGATCACCGGGATCGGCAGGCCGTGGCCCTTCAGTGTCTCGAAGCAGGCGTCGACCATGTTCGGGTTGCCGCAGAGATAGGCGATGTCGCCCTCGGCATCCGGCGCGAATTCGGCCAGTTGGTCCTGCACGTAGCCCCTGCGCACGTCGACGTGGGCGTGCGGGGAGCCTTCGGCCGGCAGTTCGCGCGAGAAGCAGGGCACGAAACGGAAGTTGGGATGGGCGTCGGCGAAGGCGCGGAACTCGTCGCCGTAGAGCAGTTCCTCGGGCGTGCGCGCGCCGAACAGCAGCACCACCTCGATGCCGCGCCCGGCGATCTGCTGCGCCAGCTGCGGCAGCATCGCGCGGTACGGCGTGACGCCGGTCCCGGTGCCGATCAGCAGATAGCGGCGGTTGGCGTCGGCGGGCATCAGGCAGAAACGGCCGTAGGGGCCGCTGGCGGTGATGTTGCCGCCGATCTCCAGCCCTTCGAACAGCGCGGTGGCGGCGCCGCCGGGCACGTAGCTGACCGCGATCTCCACCGACTCGCCCGGTCCCATGGCGTGGTCGTGCTGGGTGGCGAGCGAATAGCTGCGCTTGGTGGCGGTGCCGTCGGCGTATTCGAAATGCACCTGCAGGAACTGGCCGGGGATGTAGTCCAGCGGCTGGCCGTCGTCGCGGACGAAGCTGAGGTGGGCCACGGTGGGGGCCAGCATGCGGCGGCCGACGAGCTTGAGGGGGAAGTGTGCGGGCACGGCGATCGCCTGGTTTCGTCCTGGAAAGGTGTGTTGCCGGGGAGGCCCGGCGCAGCCGCCTATACTAACGGTTCATACCGCACCGAACCGCCGCCCCGTCCGGACGCACCGTCCCGCGGGTCCGGCAAGGACCCCCGATGAGCGCTGCACCAGCCCAGAACGAGCCCGGCCAGCCGGCCCTGTCCATCCGCGACCTGCGCAAGACCTACGACAACGGCGTCGAAGCCCTCAAGGGCGTCTCGCTGGACGTGAGCCCGGGCGATTTCTACGCCCTGCTCGGCCCCAACGGCGCCGGCAAGTCGACCCTGATCGGCGTCACCAGTTCGCTGGTGAACAAGACCTCGGGCGAGGTCCGCATCTTCGGCGTGGACATCGCCGCCCGCCGCGACGAGGCCATGCGCCTGATCGGCCTGGTGCCGCAGGAAATCAACTTCAACATGTTCGAGAAGCCCTTCGACATCTGCGTGAACTACGCCGGCTTCTACGGCGTGCCGCGCGCGCTGGCGCGGGAGCGGGCCGAGCAGGTGCTGCGCGACGCGCAACTGTGGGACAAGGCCGACAAGATGAGCCGCACGCTCTCGGGCGGCATGAAACGGCGGCTGATGATCGCTCGCGCGATGATGACCGCCCCGAGGCTGCTGATCCTCGACGAACCCACCGCCGGCGTGGACATCGAGATCCGCCGCGGCATGTGGAAGACCCTCAAGGAGATCAACGCCGCGGGGACGACGATCATCCTGACCACGCACTACCTGGAAGAGGCCGAGAGCCTCTGCCGCAACCTCGCGATCATCGACAAGGGCCGGATCGTGGAGCAGGGGCCGATGAAGGCGCTGCTGGCCAAGCTCGATGTCGAAGGCTTCCTGCTCGACATCGACGGAGGCCTGCCGGCGACGCTGCCGGCCATCGCCGGCGCCACCCTCGCCGCCGTGGACGACCACACCATCGACCTGGAGATCCCGCGTTCGATGGACCTCAACGGCGTGTTCGCAGCGCTCGACGCCGCCGGCGTGCGCGTGCGCTCGATGCGCACCAAGACCAACCGCCTGGAGGAACTGTTCGTGCGCCTCACCGGCAACCAGGAGGCCGCCGCATGAGCGCCAGCGACACGACGCCGCAGATGACGGTCGGCCAGCGCAACCGCACGGCCTTCATGACCATCGTGCGCCGCGAGGTGAGCCGGATCCTGCGCATCTGGGGCCAGACCCTGGTGCCGCCGGCGATCACGATGACCCTGTACTTCCTGATCTTCGGCGGCCTGATCGGCTCGCGCGTCGGCGAGATGGACGGCATCCGCTACATGGATTTCATCGTCCCCGGGCTGGTGATGATGAGCGTGATCCAGAACAGCTACGGCAACATCTCGTCGAGCTTCTTCGGCGCCAAGTTCGGCCGCCACATCGAGGAGATGCTGGTCAGCCCGATGCCATCGTGGGTGATCCTCGGCGGCTACGTCGCCGGCGCCGTGCTCCGCGGCCTGCTGGTCGGCGCGATCGTGCTGGCGATCGCCATGCTGTTCACCCAGGTGCGCATCCCGCACCCGCTGGTGACCCTGAGCACGATCCTCCTGGGCGCGACCATCTTCGCCCTCGCCGGCTTCGTCAATGCGGTGTATGCGAAGAAATTCGACGACATCGCCATCGTGCCGACCTTCATCCTGACCCCGCTGACCTACCTCGGCGGCGTGTTCTACTCGGTGAAACTGCTGCCCGGCTGGGCCGAGAGCGCGACCCACCTCAACCCGGTCTTCTACATGGTCAACGCCTTCCGCTACGGCCTGCTCGGCGTCAGCGACGTGCCGCTGTGGGTCGCCTACGCGCTGATGCTGGGCTTCGTCGTCGTACTCGGCGGACTCGGGCTGTGGCTGCTCAAGCGCGGCGTGGGCATGCGGAGTTGACCGCCGCTCGCGCCGCCCGATCGACATCGTCCGCGGAGGACTCCCCCATGCGCACGCACACCCTCGTTCTTGGTCTGATCGTCGCCGGCACCGCACTCGCCGCCTGCAGTGCGCCGCCATCGGCGCCACCCGCACCGCCTGCTCCGCCCGCACCCGCCGCACCGCCCGCGCCATCGCCCAAGATCTCGCCGGAGATGGCCGGACGCGTCAGCCCCGTCCCGGCCTTCATGGGCCTGGGCGAGCATTTCAACATCCGCATCCACGCCATCGGCGACATGCGCCACGAGGTCGAACTGACCTGGGCGATGGGCCAGAAGACCGCGAAGGGCGTGCTGATCTACCGCGACGCGCCCGGCGTGCCGCGCCACAGCCCGATCCTGCTCGACGGCACGCTCGACACCGCCGAAGGCACGAAGACGCTGCGCGTGGAGATCGTCGGCGAAGCCTGCACCGACGAGGCCGACCGGCCGCACATGCACCGGGTGACGGTCGCGATCGACGGCGAGACCACGCTGCACGGCTGCGGCGATCTGGCGGTGTATTGATACCGCACTGCCACATGCACGAAACCCGCGACTGGCGTAAGTTGCGACAGACGCCCACATCGAAGACAGGGTGATCACCAGACCCGCCAAGGAGGGCTCATGTTGAACATCATCCGCAAATACCTGCCGGTGCTGCTGATTCCGGCCTTCTTCGCGATCGGCCTGTACCTGGGACCGAAAGTCATCGCCGCCTATCACGCGGTGTTCCCGCCCGCGCAGTACGTGACAGGCGATCACGACGCGTTGCTCGCCAAGGCCGGCAACGACGTGGTGATGTACGCCACCACCACCTGTCAATACTGCGCGAAGGTGCGCACGCTGCTGGCAGAAGAAGGCGTCAAGTACACCGAATACCAGATCGACAAGTCGGAAGCGGCGAACATGGAGTTCACCGCCAAGGGCGGCATCGGCGTGCCCTTGCTGTACATCGGTGATCGCAGGATCGACGGCTTCCGCGAGCCGGCGATCCGCGATGCATTGAAGGCCATCGGACGGTCCGGAAAGGCCACGGGCGCGTCGCCCTAGGCGCGGGACACGGCCCGGTTGCCGAAGGCCAAGCGATCCGGCTTCGAATAGGATCGAATGCAAGCAAAGGAACGCAACGATGAAGACGAAAACGTGGATTCTGGCCGGCATGATGGCGATGACGGCCGGCCTGGGCATGTCGGTGTCGACGACGACGGCCGCAGCGGGCAACCTGTGCGTGAGGATGTGTCAAGCGGATTACACCGATTGCTGGTACTCATGCACGCCGGGACAGGGCTGGTGCTACGACCTCTGCCGCACCAACTATGACGGCTGCATCGCCGATTGCTGATTGGTCCCGGGCACCGGCCATCGCCGGCGCATGACATCAGGGCGAGTGCCGGACGACTCCAGCTCGGCTTCAGGATCTACGAGCACGCGGCAGCCCTGAACAAAGCACGGTGACGGAGGCAGCAGAGCAAAGGCAGCGGCAGGCGCGCCCTCCGGCGCGCCTGCCCATGGCCGTGCGGTTGCACTACGACGGTGGCAGGCGCAATGCCTGTCGCGGTTGAGGCCGGAACTTGCGCGCGATCCACAACCCCACGTCGTGCAGCACCGAGTACGCGGCCGGGATCACGATCAGGCTCAGCGCCGTCGAAGTGATCAGGCCGCCGATAACCGCCCAGGCCATCGGCGCGCGGAAGCTGGAATCGCCGGACAGGCCCAGCGCCAGCGGCAGCATGCCCGCACCCATGGCCAGCGTGGTCATGATCACCGGGCGGGCGCGCTTGCGGCAGGCGTCGATCAGCGCGTCGTGCACCGACAGGCCGTGCCGATCCTCGGCGACCACCGCGTAATCGACCAGCAGGATCGAGTTCTTGGTGGCGATGCCGATCAGCATCAGCAGGCCGATCAGCGCCGGCAGCGACAGCATGTTGCCGGTCAGCAGCAATGCGCCGAACGCGCCGCCGGCGCACAGCGGCACCGCGGTGAGGATGGTCAACGGCTGGATCGCATGGTTGAACAGCAGCAACAGCACCATGTAGATGCAGACGAGACCGGCGAGCATGGCCATGGCGAAGCCGAAGAACAGCTCGACGAAGATCTCGGCATCGCCGGCATTGAGGAATTCCACGCCGCTGGGCAGCTGCTTCACCGACGGCAGCGCCTGCACCTCGGCCATCACCTCGCCCAGCGGGCGGCCGTTGAGCTCGGCGGTCAGCGTGACGTTGCGCTGGCGCTGGTAGCGCGAGATCACCGACGGACCGCTGCCGTCGCGGATCTCGGCCACGGCCGACAGGGGCACCGGCCCCTGCGCGCCGCGCACGCGCAGCTGGCCGATCAGGGCCGGGTCCGCGAGATCCTCGCGCGCGAAGCCGACGCGGATCGGCACCTGCCGGTCGGGCAGGTTGAGCTTGGCCATGCGCTGCGTGTAATCGCCGCTGGTCGCGATGCGGGTGGCTTCCGCGATGTCGGCGGTGGCGACGCCCAGGTCGGCCGCGCGCGCGGGATCGGGCACGATCTGCAGTTCCGGGCGCAGCAGCGAAGCCGACGAGGAGATGCTGCCCAGGCCCTTGAGCGTGCGCAGGTCGCGCTCGACGGCGGACGCCGCAGCGGCGAGCGTGTCCGGATCGTCGCCGGACAGCACCAGCTGCATCGCCTCGCCCGGTTCGCTGCTGATGAAGCTGATCTTCGTGCCGGGCAGGTCGGCCAGCAGTGCGCGCACCTCGCGTTCGAGCGCTTTCTGGTCGCGATCGCGATCGCCCGCAGGCCCCCAGTCCAGCACCAGCGTGGCCTTGCGCGTCTCGCCGACGCCGGTCTTGCCCGGGTCGCCGACGTCGAGCACGCTGCCGACCATCGTGAACACCTGTTTCAGTTCCGGCAACGTCTGCAGGCGCCGGCGCGCGTCCTCCGACACCGCCAGCGTGTCCTCGATGCGCGTGCCCGGCGGCAGTTCGATGCTGACGTTGCTGCGGCCGAGATCGGTGAACGGGATGAAGGTGGTCGGGATCAGCGGCACCAGCGCCAGCGATGCGATGAACAGCGCCAGCGACACCCACAGCGTGCGTCCGCGGTGGCGCAGCGAGGCCTCCACCCAGCCGAGGTAGCGGCGCATCATCGGCGCGTCGGTCTCGTCGTGCTGCGGCTGCGGCTTGAGCTGGTAGGCCGCCATCATCGGCGTGAGCAGGCGCGCCACCAGCAGCGAGAACAGCACGGCAGTCGCAGCGGTCCAGCCGAACTCGCGGAAGAACTTGCCGGCGATGCCGGGCATGAAGGCCACCGGCACGAACACCGCCGCCAGGGTCATCGAGGTCGCGATCACCGCGGTGCCGATCTCCTCGGCGGCGTCGCGCGCGGCCTCGAGCGGCGGCTTGCCCATGCCGAGGTGGCGGACGATGTTCTCGATCTCGACGATGGCGTCGTCGACGAGGATGCCCACCACCACCGACAGCGCCAGCAGCGTCACGATGTTCAGGCTGAAGCCGAGCAGCGCCATCACCGCGAAGGTGGGAATGATCGACAGCGGCAGCGCCACCGCCGACACCCAGGTCGCGCGCCAGTCGCGCAGGAACCACCACACCACCAGCAGCGCCAGCAGCGCGCCTTCCCAGAGCATCGTCATCGACGAGCCGTAGGAGCGCTCGGTCTCCTCCACGGTGTTGGTGACCAGGCGGAACTCGACGCCGGGGTGCGCGGCCTGCAGCGTATCCAGTGCTTCGCGCACCTTTTCCGACACCTTCAGCTCGTCCGACTTGCGCGTGCGCGACAGCGAGAAACCGACCGCGGCCTTGCCGTCGAGCAGCGCGGCCTGGGTTTCGTCGGCGGCGGCGTCCTCGACCCGGGCGATGTCCGACAGCCGCACCGCGCGGCCATCGGGCAGGGCGATCGAGTAGTCGCGCAGCTGCTGCGCACTGGCGACGGTGGCCAGGGTGCGGATGGTCTGCTGCTCGCCGCCGAGTTCGGCCTTGCCGCCGGGCTGGTCCACCTGGATACGCGCGAGCTGCTGCGAGACCTCGCCGGCGGTGAGGCCCCAGGCCAGCAGCGCCTGCGGATCGAGGTCCACGCGCACCTGGCGGTCGATGCCGCCGATGCGGTTCACGCGCGCCACGCCGGGCACGCCGTACAGCGCGCGCGACACCTCGCGGTCGACGAACCACGACAGTTCATCGGGGGCCATGCGCGGCGCGACGACGGCGTAGGTCTGCAGCGAGCCGCCGATGTCGACCTTGCCGACCACCGGCTCCAGGATGTCCTGCGGCAGCTCGCTGCGGATGCGCGTGACCGCGTCGCGGGTGTCGTCCAGCGCATCCGACAGGTCGGCATCGAGATCGAACTCGATGATCGTCGTGCTGACGCCCTCGGTCACCGAGGAGGACATGCGCTTGAGGTTCGGGATGGTGGCGACCGAGTCCTCGATGCGCCGCGTGACTTCCGTTTCCAGCTGCGACGGCGAGGCGCCGGGCTGGCTCACCGTGACCGTGGTCATCGGGAAGGCGATGTCCGGATAACGCGCCACCGGCAGCGAGTGGAAGCCCCACAGGCCCGCCACGCACAGCACGAAGAACAGCAGCACCGCCGGCAGCGGCCGGCGGATCGCCCAGGACGAAAGACTGCCGCCGCCGCTCATCGCGCGCCGCCCGCAGCCTTCGCCGGTGCGGCCGGTGTCGCCGGCACCACGCGCACCGCGTCGCCATCGGCGAGGAAGCCCGCACCCTTCACCACCACCGCCTGGCCCGGCGCCGGGCCGTCGAGCAGTTCGACGACGCCGTCGCTGCGCGCGCCGGTGCGCACGCGCCGGGCGCGGGCGACGCTGGCACC
Source organism: Lysobacter sp. (assembly GCA_019634715.1). GTDB lineage: Bacteria > Pseudomonadota > Gammaproteobacteria > Xanthomonadales > Xanthomonadaceae > Lysobacter_I. The sequence continues at coordinate 76,644 of JAHCAU010000007.1, read as the reverse complement.
GGCCTGCGTCTCGACGGTGTACAGCGTGGCGAAGCCGTCGCGCAGCACCACCGCCGCCATCGGCACCGTCGCGACGCGTGCGCGGCCGGTGTCGATGCGACCTTCGAGATACGCACCTGCGGCGAGGCCCTGCGGATCGGGCAGGTCGGCATAGACCGTGCCGGTGCGGGTCGCGGCGTCGACGCCCGGGCTGACCGCGCGCACGCGGCCCTCGACCACGGTGCCGGCGGGGCCGCGCAGTTCGATGCGATCGCCGGGTTTCACCGCCGCCAGCTGCGCCACCGGCAATTCGGCGCGCCATTCCAGCCGGCCGTCGCGGATCAGGCGCAGCAGTTCGCCGCCGGCCGCGACCACCTGCCCGGGCTGCACCAGCCGCTTCGAGACGATGCCATCGGCCGGCGCGCGCAGTTCCGCGAAGCTGCGGCGCAGCGCGGCGGCATCGCGGGCGGCGCGCGCGGTGCCGACCCGGGCTTCGCCCTGGGTGCGCGCGGCGCGCAGTTCGTCCAGTTGGCCGGCGCTGATGAAACGGTCGCGGGCGAGGTTCTCGCCACGGCTCAGGTTCGCCCGGGCCAGCGCAGCACCGGCTTCGGCCTCGCGCAGGCCGGCCTCGGCCTGCTGCAGCTCGCTGTCGAGCATGCGGCGGTCCAGGCGCAGCAGCACCTGCCCCTGGCGCACCCGCTGGCCGACATCGACCAGCAGGTCGGTGACGCGCAGGCCGCTCACTTCCACGCCGAGCTGCATCTCCTCGACCGGCGCCACCGCGCCGGACACCAGCACGCTGCGCGCAAGATCGCGCATCTCCACCGGGGCGGTGGTGACCGCCATCGCCGAGGATGGCGCGGCGGCGTTCGATGCCTCGGGGGTCCCGTCGGAACAGGCGGTCAGAACGAGGGCGGCGGCCAGCGCGAAGACAGGAAGGCACGCGGTACGGAAGCGGAACGGCACCGGCATCGCGCGGGCTCCGGAGGGACTGCGGGACGCGCAGTGTACCGACCGGTTCAGTAATTGCGGCCCTGCCGGAAGGCAGGGGTGCGGAGGCGGTTCAGCCTGTCGCCACCGCGGTCGGCAAGCGGAAGAAGGCCGTCGCCGTGGCGCTGGTCGACGCCGCCACGGCCTCGACGGTCTCGCCGCGATCGCGCGCCAGTTCCTCGACGATGTGCGCCAGGTACATCGGCTCGTTGCGACGGTGCGAGGGCTGCGGGCGCACGGTGCGCGGCAGCAGGTAGGGCGCGTCGGTCTCGATCATCAGCCGGTTCGCCGGGATGTGCTTCACCAGTTCGCGCAGATGGGTGCCGCGGCGCTCGTCGCAGAGCCAGCCGGTGATGCCGATGTGCCAGTCCTGGTCGAGATACGCGAACAGCTCCTCGCGGGTGCCGGTGAAGCAGTGAACCACCGCCGGGCCGAGCCGGCCGTCGAAGTTCTTCATCATCGCCATGAAGTCCGCGTGCGCGTCGCGCTGGTGCAGGAACAGCGGTTTCCCGGTATCCGCACCGATCTGCAGCTGGCGCTCGAAGGCCTTGCACTGCGCCGGGCGCGGCGAGAAATCGCGGTTGTAGTCGAGCCCGCATTCGCCGACCGCGACCACCTCCGGCTGCGCCTGCAGCGCGCGCATCTCGGCATCGCATTCGTCGGTGTATTCGATCGCGTGGTGCGGATGCACCCCGGCGGTGGCGAACAGTTCGCCGGGATACGTCTGCGCCAGGATCAGCGCGCGCGGCGAATGCGCGCGACAGGCGCCGGTGATCACCATCCGCGATACGCCGGCCGCGCGCGCGCGCTGCAGCACCGCCTCGCGGTCGTGGTCGAAACTGTCGTGGGTGAGGTTGGCGCCGATGTCGATCAGGGGCATGCGATGCGTGCGCGGGATGTGGACAGGCCGCCATTGTACGGAATGGCGAAATCCGTCCACGCGGCTGTCAACCGGGCGCCCCGTCACCGCGTTCACGCCCGCACATCCCCACGGACGACCCGCCATGCTGCGCATCCTCGTTGCCGCCTTCGGACTCACCGCCCTGTTCGGCGCCACCGCCGCGCGCGCCGTGCCCCGGTACGACTTCTCGCCGGTGACGGCTGAGATGCAGTCCTTCGTGCAGGCGCACGCGCTCGACGGCGCCTCGCTGCGGGTGAACAAGGCCGGCAACGTGGTCTATCGCCGCGCCTTCGGGCAATACACGCTCGGCACCCGGGTGCGCATCGCCTCGGCCAGCAAGTGGCTGTCCGCGCTGACCCTGGCGCGACTGGTCGAGAAGGGCCAACTGCGCTGGACCGACACCGTCGGCCAGTATTTCCCGACAGTGGAACCGGCCAAGCGCGCGATCACGCTGGAGCAGCTGTTCTCGCATACCAGCGGCCTGCCCGGCGGCGACGACGGCTGCATGTCGAATCCGCTGTACACGCTGGCCAGCTGCGCGAACCGCATCCTGCAGCAGTCGACGATGATCGGCGAACCCGGCAAGGTGTTTTCCTACGGCGGCAATTCGATGCAGGTCGCCGGGCGCATGGCCGAACTGGCCACCGGCCGATCGTGGGACGACCTCTTCCTCGACGAAATGGTGGCGCCGCTGGGCCTGAACGCCACCGACTTCGCGACCTCGTCGACCGCACCGGGCTACGTGCGCAACGCCAATCCGCGCATCGCCGGCGGCGTGCGCAGCACGCTGGAGGACTACGGCAAGGTCGTCGACATGGTGCTGGCCAACGGCTGCCTCGACAACACCCTGCTGCTGCAGTGCCTGCCCTCGCGGCGGTTCCTGTCGCGCGCCACCATCGAGGCGATGGCGCGCGACCGCACCGTCGGCACCATCGATGTCTCGCGCCCGCCCACCAGCACAGGCTTCGGCTACGGTCTCGGCCAGTGGATCGATCCCGCGTCCCCGCTGATCGTCTCCAGCCCCGGCGCCTTCGGCTTCACGCCCTGGGTCGACCGCGTCAACGGCATCGCCGGCGTGTTCCTCGTCGACGATCTCAATCCGCGGGTCGTCGACGACATCGACGACATCCGCGCGCTGATCAACACCGTCACCGCAGAGGGCCAGGGGCGTCGCGTGGCGCCGGTGCTGCCGGCGGAACAGACCGCGGCGAAGCTGCAGGCGCTGCGGCCGGTGCATGCGGGGATCACGCCGCGCAGATGACGGCAGCGCAGGTCAGAGCACGATCACTGCGACCACGAATGCCACCAGCAGGACAGCGATGGTGGCCAGCAGCGCCAGGAAGTTCTGCCCGCCCGCGCAATCGCGACACAGACCGCGCACGCTCGGCAGGACGCCGAACACAAGGAACCACGGCACGGCATATCAGGCGAGCGATCGGGGCGTGTCGGTCTCGACGCCGCATTGTCCGCACTTCATCGCTGGTTTCCTCGCAACCTGCGCGACTGCACGGTTCGATACCGTGGACCCTCGCGAACGGCAGCGGATTTCATGGCTGGCAAGCCACATCGATCGACGCCACGCGCTTGCCCCTGGACCGGATCTGCAGCCAGCAGGCCGCATCGCCACCGGTGTATTCGTAGTAGCGCCCCGTCTCCCGGTCCGAAACGATCGGCGCACCGTACAAGGCACGCATCCTGTCCATGCGATCGCCCGGACACAGGCCCTTCGGCGTGCAGGCGCCGGCCTTGCCGGCATGCAGCCCGGCCACGATGCCGCCGTTGAACGACACCCGCATGTGCGGATATTCGTAGTGCAGATCGATGAAATCCTGCGCCGGCCCCTTGCGCTTGGGCTGGCCGAGCCGTGCGACCACCGCCTCGGTCGAATCGCCGATCGCGACGCCGCCGAGCGAAAGTTCCGTTTCGGGCACGGCGCCTTGATCGGCGAAGGCCATGACCGGAACGAGGAGAAGCGCGAAACCCATGGTCTTCATGACGTGGCACCGTGATGGATGGAGAATGATCGCCCGAACGCCGGGCAGCGCGCCCTGGCCGAGCGACCTCACTGCGAAGACAGATACCGCGCCGCCAGCGCCCTGGCTTTCGCCAGGCCGTCCTCCGTCAGGAACACCGACGCCCGGCGTCCGGCCGGATCGGTGATGTACCCCTTCGCATGGAGCCGGTCCATCACCGTGAAGTCAATGCGCTTCCAGACCCGGCCGTTCTCGAATTCCAGCGCGCCCATCAAGGCCAGGACCAGTTCGTCGATTTTTTCGTCGCTGAATGCCGTCATGCCGACCCCCCGAAGGGTGCGATGCCATCGCTGTCCGAAACGCAAGCGTGCGCGTGCCGCATGGCGCCGTCAAATTCCGGCCTGCCCGGCAGTCGCCGCAGATGAAAAGAGCGCCGACGATCTTTCGTCGGCGCTCCCGGATAACATCACGCTGCCTTGCGGATCAATTCAGCTGGCAGCTCGCCGGCTTGCTCGACGTGAACAGCGCGCTGGTGCCCCACTCGGGGTGATCGATGAACGGGTTGCGGTTGCCCTGGAAGCTGTAGATGACTTCGTTGCGGGCGCGTTCGGCGGCATCCGGCGGATCGGCCTGATGCCAGGCGATCAGCGTGGACAGCAGGCCCATGTAGGCGGGCGAGCTGGAGGTGATGACGATCTGGCTGCGGTTGTCGGTGAGTTCGAGATCGGGCTCGGACTGGCCTGTGGTCGGGTGCGTGCCGCCTTCGTAGCGGATGGCCATGTACATGATCGCGCGCGCCATGTCGCCCTTGCGCTTGCCCCATACCTCGAACGAGCCGCCGTTGCCGTCCGGGCTCTTCACCCAGTTGGAATTGCCCGGATACACGCCGCTGCCGCCGCCGCTGCCGTTGTTGGCTTCGGTGACACGCTCGGCGCAGCCGGAAGCCAGCGTGCAGTCGGCGTAGGGCTTGTTGCCGCGATCGGCGTTGTAGACCGACTCGGTGAGGTACAGCATGTGCGTGTCGGTGTAGGGCGAGTGCGGCAGGCCGAGGTTGCCGGTGGCGGAACTGAAGCCGAGCGAATTCGGCCAGGTGTGCTCGCGGTTGTAGACGATGCCGGTGCCGGTGCCCGCGCGCTGGGTGACCTTGGCGAAGCTGCGGTTGCGGTAGGCATCGAGGATGCGGCCGCTGTTGTTCGGGTCTTCGTCGGCGATCTCCAGGATCGTCCACGCGTTGGTGGTGCCGCCGCTGTACGGATACGCGGTGTGGCCGCGGATCGTCGCGTGCAGCGAACAGCGCAGCTGCGAGGCGCTGCTGGTGTTGACGCGCGAGTAGTAGCCGGTACCGCCACCGCCGCCGGAGGCGACGCTGAAGTTCACCGCCGTGTTGCCGGCCGGCTTCGCGCCGCCGGCATCGGTGATGGCGTTGGCGACGATGGTGAAGGTGCAGGCTTCGCCGCCGACCAGCGCTGTGTTGGTGGAGATGCTGAAGCTGGTGCCGCTGGACGGATACGTCAGCGCGACATTGCCTGAATTCGCGCAGGACAGCGTGAACGCGCCAGCGCCGGCGGTGACGCTTTCGCTGAAGCTCGCGCCGAGACTCCCGGCGGCCGGGAAGTCGGTCGCGCCGTTGCCCGGCGTGGTGCCGGTGACGGTCGGCGGCGGGTTCGGCGACGAGAACGTCTGGCCGTTGTTGCAGGCGCCGAAGGTGGCCGTGGCCGGGCTGCGCCAGGTGAAATTCGCATAGCTGCTGCCGGTGCCGCCGAGCTGCAGCGAGCGGCCGGCCGGATCGGAACCGGTTTCGGACACCGGCAGGTTCGTGCTGGTAAGGCCGGCGGCCGGGCCGTTGCTGGCCTTGATCTGGCCTTCGTAGCTGATGAACTGCACGACCTGGCCGCTCGGATCCACGAGGGCGATGCCGTCGCTCGGTCCGTTCTGGATGCCGTTGGTGGGATAGCTCAGCGTGGCGATGCGCACCTGGCCGCCGCAGGACACCAGGCTGCCGGCCGGCACGAGATCGTTGTCGTACACCACGGCCGCCGACGGCGTGGCGCCGTTGTAGAGATAGATGCGATAGCTGCTGAGCGTTTCGCCGGCAGTGGCGACGATCTCGATGCGTTCGCCGGTATCGCCCGACGAGGTGGCGTCGTCGTAATGGAATTCGTTGATGAAGACCGCGGCCTGCGCGGCGACGGGCGCCAGCAGCAGGACACAGGCCAGGGGACACCACTTCGACAGCATGCTCCGCATGACAACATTCCCTCCGGTATGGAAGCGGCAACATAGCGTGCCCGCATGACAGTCGCCATCGGCCATGCAGGCAGTGCCGGCGCCAGCCGACGGACGGCGGCTGCTAGCCTATGCCGATGACGCAACACGCCTTTCCCATCGCCGACCTGCTGCCGGACATCCTCCGGTCGCTGGCCGACCACCCCCGCCTGGTGCTGGAAGCGCCGCCGGGTGCCGGCAAGACCACCCAGGTGCCGCTGGCCCTGCTCGACGCCGCGTGGCGCGACGGCCGCAAGATCGTGATGCTGGAACCGCGCCGCGTGGCCGCGCGCGCCGCCGCCGGCTTCATGGCCAAGCAACTGGGCCAGGCCGTGGGCGAGACCGTCGGCTATCGCATCCGCTTCGAGAACAGGGTGTCGGCAAGGACACGGGTCGAAGTGGTCACCGAAGGCATCCTCACCCGGATGCTCCAGGACGATCCCATGCTGGAGGACGTGGCCGCGATCGTGTTCGACGAAATCCACGAGCGGCACCTTGCCGGCGACCTGGGCCTGGCGCTGGCGCTGGACGTGCAGGCCAGCCTGCGCGAGGACCTGCGCATCGTCGCGATGTCCGCGACGCTGGACGGCGAGAAACTGGCGCAATGCCTCGACGCGCCGAGACTGAGCAGCGCCGGCCGGAGTTTCCCGGTGAAGATCGCGCACTTCCCCGCGCGCCGCGACGAAGGCATCGAGCATCAGGTCAAGCGTGCGGTGCTGCACGCGCTGGCCGAACACCCCGGCGACATGCTCGTGTTCCTGCCTGGACAGCGCGAGATCGGCAAGGTGCAGGCGCTGCTGGCGGATGTGATGGATGCATCGTCGATCGAGATCCTCGCCCTGCACGGCGAGCTCCCCGTCGAACAGCAATCGCGCGTGCTCCAGCCCTCACGGGATGGCCGTCGCCGCGTGGTGCTGGCGACCAACGTCGCCGAATCCAGCGTCACCCTGCCCGGCGTGCGCGTGGTCATCGACAGCGGCCTCGCCCGCGAGCCGCGCTACGACCCGAACAGCGGCTTCTCGCGACTGGATGTGGTCAACATCGCCCAGGCATCGGCCGACCAGCGCGCGGGCCGCGCCGGGCGCGTCGCCGAGGGCTGGGCGTATCGCCTCTGGCCGGAATCGCAGCGCCTGGAGCCTCAGCGGCGACCGGAGATCGCGCAGGTCGAGCTGGCATCGCTGGTGCTCGAACTCGCGGCCTGGGGCAGCGATTCACTGCGCTTCGTCGATGCGCCGCCGCTGGGCGCGCTGTCCGCCGCGCGCGACCTGCTGCGCCGGCTCGGCGCGCTGGATGCGGGCTTCACCATCACCGCACTCGGCAGGAAGATGCTCGCGATCGGCACGCATCCGCGTCTCGCCGCGATGCTGCTGTCCACGCGCGACGATGCCGAAACCGCGCTGGCCTGCGATCTTGCCGCGCTGCTCGAAGCCCGCGATCCCCTGCGCGCGATGCCCGGCGGCGGGCGCAGCGATGCGCTGGCCGCGCGCTGGCAGGCGCTCGCGGCCTTCCGCAACGGCCGCGTGCCGGCCGATGCTTCGCGCTCGTCGCTGCAGGCCATCGATGCCGCCGCCGCGCAGTGGCGGCGCCGCCTGCGCTGCGACGCGAAGCCTGCGCAGAGCGCGCCTGCGCATCGGCTCGGCGACTTGCTCGCGCATGCCTTCCCGGATCGCATCGCCCATCGCCATGCCACCGACCTGCGCCGCTACCAGCTCGCCAATGGGCGCATGGCGCAGCTGTTCGACGACAGCGCGCTGATCGGCGAACCCTGGCTCGTCGTCAGCGAACTGCGCCATGAAACGCGCGGCGACGCGAAGCTGCTGCGCGCCGTGCCGGTCGACGATGCGCGCTTGCGCCGGGACTTCCCGGACCGCTTCTCCGATCGCGACGAAGTCCGCTGGGACGATGCGAAGCGCGCGCTGGTCGCCGAACGCGTGCAGCGCTTCGATGGCATCGTCCTGGATGCACGCCCGACCGGGAAGGTCGATGCGACGCAGGCCGCACAGGCATTGACCGATGCCGTGCGCGCACTCGGCCTCGATGCGCTGCCGTGGCGCGAATCGCTGGCGCAGTGGCGCGCGCGGGTGCGCTGCCTGCGCGCATGGATGCCCGATCTCGCATTGCCCGATCTGTCGGATGCCGCGCTGCTCGACACGCTCGATGCCTGGCTCAAGCCCGCGTTCAACGGCAAGACCCGTCTCGACGCGCTGGGCGAGGACGAACTGGGCGAGGCCCTGAAATCGCGCTTCGACTGGGCGCTGCGCCAGCGCATCGACGCCCTGGCGCCGACGCGGATCGTCGTGCCGTCCGGCATGGAGCGCAAGATCGAATACGTCTGGGACGACGCCGTCGACGCCCCGGTGCCGCCGGTGCTGGCGGTGAAACTGCAGGAACTGTTCGGCCTCGCCGACACGCCGCGCGTCGCCGATGGTCGCGTGCCGGTGACGCTGCACCTGCTCTCGCCCGGCGGCCGGCCGCTGCAGGTCACCCAGGACCTGCGCAGCTTCTGGGAGCGGACTTACCCGGAAGTGAGGAAGGAGATGAAGGGGCGGTATCCGAAGCATCCGTGGCCGGACGATCCCTGGTCGGCCGCGGCGACACACCGCGCGAAACCGAGGGGCACATGACCATCACCGCCGACATCCTCCACGACCCGGAATACCTGCCGTTCCGGCTCGATCTCGCCAACGGGCGCGTGCTGTTCGTGCGTCTCGACGCGCAGCAGCGCCGCGAGGCCGCCTTCCTCGACCCGCGTGCCCTGCCGCCGCAACCGCAGGGCGCGTGGGTACCACTGTCGATGCTTGAGGCACCGGCGCCCGGCGATATGGTCGCCGACGGCATCTTCCACATCGGCCATTGCGGCTCGACCCTGCTCTCGCGCCTGCTCGACAGCTGGCCCGAGGTCGAAGGCCTGCGCGAACCGCTGCCGCTGCGCGATCTGGCCGCCGCATGGCCTGCGCCATCGCCACCGCGCGACCTGCTCTCGACGCTGATGGCGTACTGGCGCAAGCCTCTGTCACCCGCGTCTCGCATCGTGATCAAGGCCACCAGCAGCTGCAATGCGCTGATCGAACCGCTGCTGCGCGATGGTGGTCTGCGCCGCGCGATCCTGCTCGACATGCCGCTCGAACCTTGGCTGGCGACGCTGCTGAAATCCGAAGACTCGGTGCGCGATGCGCTGGCCGCGTTCGATGAGCGCGCCGGGGTGTTGCACGCACACGGCATCGCGATCGACGGCGAACATGCGCCACGCGATGCGATCGAAGCCTGCGCGATGGGCTGGCTGGCCGAACGCCAGCGCTTCGATGCGCTGGCCCGCGGCGCCTTCGCACCGCGCGTGCTGCGCGTGGATTTCGAGGACCTGCTGTCGTCGCCGGAGGCGACGCTGTCGCGCATCGCCGCGCATCTCGAGCTCGCTCCCGACGGTGTCGCACGCGCGCTGGCCTCACCCGCCTGGGGCCGTTACTCGAAGGCGCAGCAGCATGGCTATGGCCGAGAGGATCGCGAACACGATCTGGCACTGGCGCAGCAGCGCTTCGGCGAGGAGATCGCGCGGGGCGTGGCGTGGGTCGATCGTGCGATGGCGACTCACAATGCGCACGCTTTCGCCATCGACCCTGCGCACTGATGTCTGATCGCAAGCACATGCATTGACGCCGCATGTCCAGCCCCCTTTGCAAAAGGGGGCGAGCGCCCTGCATCTCAATCCAGCCGCCAGACTTTCGCCGGACGACGTGCGCGTAGGGCAGCACTGCGCGCATGCATGATCACGTATCCGCCCACATCCGGAACAGGTTCGTGCGCAGCGAATCGAGCAGCACCGCGAGGCGCTCGTCCTGCACGCCGGCACGGGCGCGGGCCTCCTCCAGTTGCACCATCAGCTCGCGGCGCTCGCTGCTGGAGATCCAGCTCTGCATCCAGGTGATGACGGCCAGGCGCACGCCCCGGGTCACCGGAGCGACCTGGTGAATGGTCGTCGAGGGATAGAGGATGGCGTCGCCCGGCGCCAGCTTGTACTTGAGCTGTTCCTGGCCGAGCTGCATCGTCAGCTCGCCGCCGTCGTAGGCATCCGGCGGATTGAGGAACACCGTGCACGACAGGTCGCTGCGCAGCGGCGGCGTCGACGGGAACAGCGCTTCGTCGACGTGCCAGCCATAGGTCATGCCCGGCTCGTAGCGCACCACGGTCGGCCGCGCCATGGTGCGCGGCATCGCCCAGCCGCGGATGTCGGCGTGACGGAACAGCGCGTCGCGGACGATCTGCGAAATGCGCGCGCTGGCCGGGTCTTCCTGCGGCGCCTGCAGGTTCTGCTTGGTCGTGTTGTCGGGGTTGGTCGCGCGCCCGTCGGCGAAGCGCACCTGCGGGAGCAAGGCGTGGATCACCGCCAGCTCGTCGTCGTTCAGCACCTGGTGCAACTGGCGGATCATGCGCGGCTCCGGTCGAGGATGGCGCGATCATCCGGCAGGCCACCGCGCACCGCAAGGTTGGGCAGCATGCTCAGCGCAGTGCGCGCCACTGCCCGGGCTGCAGATCGCCCAGGGTCCACGCACCGATGGCCACGCGCACCAGGCGCAGCGTAGGCAGGCCGACCGCCGCGGTCATCCGCCGCACCTGGCGATTGCGGCCTTCAGAGATGGCGATCTCCAGCCAGGCATCGGGCACGGTCTTGCGGAAGCGCACCGGCGGGTCGCGCGGCCACAGCGCGGGCGGGGCGATGCGCCGTACGCGTGCCGGACGCGTCGGTCCGTCGTTGAGCGTCACGCCGCGACACAGGGCATCGACCTGTTCCGGCGTCGGATCGCCCTCGACCTGCACACGGTAGATCTTCTCCAGCTTGTGCCGGGGATCGGTGATCCGGTGCGCCAGCGTGCCGTCATCGGTGAGCAGCAGCAGACCCTCGCTGTCGTGGTCCAGCCGACCTGCCGCGTACACGCCCGCAGGCAGGCCGAATCCCGCCAGGGTGGGCCGCGGCGGGTCGCTGCGATCGGTGAACTGGCACAGCACGCCGTAGGGTTTGTTCAGCGCGATCAGCATCGTGCACGGGCCATGCCGGGCATGCGCCGCTGCATTCGCGGCGGCGGCGGCGGCCTATGCTGTGGCCTTTCCGACCGGAGTGCGACCATGCACGACCCCGCCATGCACCCACGCGACCCATCCGGCCTGTCCCAGCGCTGGCTCGGCAAGGCCTGGGAACACGCCACCGCCGCCGAACGCGCGGTGCTCACCCAGTTGCAGCACCGCCAGCGGACCAGCGTGCCGCCGGGCGAAGCCGCGACGGACGCGCGCACCCTCGGCGAGCGCGTCGCCGATGCGGTCGCGCGCTTCGGCGGTTCCTGGGTCTTCATCGGGAGCTTCATGGCGTTCCTGGCGCTGTGGGTGGTGTCGAACGTCTGGCTGCTGCAGGCGCATCCGTTCGACCCGTACCCTTTCATCTTCCTCAACCTGCTGCTGTCGATGCTGGCCGCGCTGCAGGCGCCGGTGATCATGATGAGCCAGAACCGGCAGGCGGCCCGCGACCGCGCCGCGGCCGAGCACGATTACGCCGTGAACCTCAAGGCCGAACTGGAAATCATGGCCCTGCACGACAAGCTCGACCAGCTCCGCAGCGAACACCTCGCCCGCATCGTCGAAGCGCAGGGCGAGCAGATCGCCCTGCTGCGCCGCGTGCTGGAGGCACGCGGCGAGTGAGTGCAACGCTTCAGCGCTCGACCGGATACGGGTCCGCCTTCGCCGCCGGCTTCACGAAGCGGAGCGTCATCCGGTCGCTTTCGCCGATGGCGCGATACTTCTGCGCATCCTCGGCATCGTGGCGATTGCCCGGCGGCAGGGTCCACACGCCGTTGGGATGGTCGGCGGTGTCCTTGGGATTGGCGTTGACCTCGCTGCGTGCATCGAGCACGAAGCCGGCTTTCGTCGCCAGCTCGATCACCAGCGCCTCGGTCAGGTAGCCCGACTTCTTCATCGTGTCCATGTCCGTGCCCGGCTTCGCGCGGTGCTCGACCACGCCGAGCACGCCGCCGGGCTTGAGGGCCTCGAAGAACGCGCCGAAGTAACCGTCCGCGGTCCCGGCGGACACCCAGTTGTGGACGTTGCGGAAGGTCAGCACCGCGTCCGCGCCGCCCGCCTCGCCGAAACGCGGCTGCTTGGGGTCGAAGAGCACGAAGGCGGTCTTGTCGAAGCGCGACGGGTGCGCGGCGAGGCGGGCCTTGAGGTCGTCGAGCGACGTCTGCTGGTAATCGCGGCCGCGGCCTTCGGGCAACGCGGCGGGATCGACCATCGCCGCGCCGTAGCGGCCCTTGTCGCGCAGGTACGGTGCCAGGATTTCGGCATACCAGCCGCCACCGCCGGGGGTGATCTCGACGACGTTCTGGTCGGCGCGCACGCCGAAGAAGGTCAGCGTTTCCGCCGGATGGCGGTAGACGTCGCGCGCGCTGTTCCTGGGGTCGCGCCAATCGCCGGCGATGGCGCGGGCCAGGGCCGCATCGACGGCTTCGGCACCACGGGCCTGCCTGGCGGGAGCATCGGCGGCCAGGGCGGCACCCGTGGCGAACAGGAGGGCGGAAGTCAGCAGCGCGATCCGGAGCATGGGTCGATCCTGTCGGTAAGGGGAGCCGGGATTCTCCGCCATGGCCCGGCCCGCTGCCAGTACGGCTCGCGGGGCAACGATTTCTTAACCGGTGACAACGGTGACGGCATCGCGACCGTTTCGCGATTGTGCGTTGCAACAAAGATCGTCATCCTATGTTGCGTTGCAGCATGGAGCCGCAACACCGCAGTACCGCTGAAGCTTCACGGTCGTACGACACCCCAAGGACCCGACCGGCGCCGGTTGCGCCGATCACACACACAGGAAGATTGACCATGTTCAACTGTCTCTGGCTCCGCGCCGAGCGCGCCCAGCCGCTCCCCCCGCGTCTCTACCAGCGCACCTACGGCCGGACCTATGGCCGCGCCAATGGCCGCCGTCCGTCCCCGGTCGACCAGCCCGTGGTCATGCCCGACACGCTGCGCGTGTTCGAGATGCTGACCCTGGTGTCCTCGCCGAAGGCCGGGCGCAATCCCGATCCCGCCATCGCCGACGCGATCCACCGCGCCGCGTGACGTCGCCTACCCCGCCGGCAACAGCGTCTCGGCGGGGTAAGGCGATACATCGAAATGTTCGCCGGCCGCGAGCCGCGCCTGCACGTCCCGCCACCAGGCCGGATCGAAGATCTCGCCGTGCACCGCGCACAGGCGTTCGCGCAGCGCTGCCGGAATGCCCAGGAACTGCGGAAACAGTTCGGGGAACACGTCGTCGGCGCCGGCATACAGCCACTCGTCCAGCGGACGGGTCTCGTCCTCGTCGCGCATCGGCGGCACCGCGCGGAAGCGGCACGCCTCGACCAGGCACAGCTCGTCGTAGTCGTAGAACAGCACGCGGCCGTGGCGGGTCACGCCGAAGTTCTTCAGCAGCAGGTCGCCGGGGAAGATGTTGCTGCGCGCCAGGTCCTTGATCGCCTGCCCGTAGTCCAGCACCGCGCGCTCCGCCACCGGCGGCTGCGACTCGCGCACGTGGAGATCGAGCGGTCGCAGCCTTCGCTCCACGTAGCAGTGGCGGATCAGCACCTCGTCGCCTTCGACCTGCACGGTCTGCGCGCATTCGCGCAGCAGTTCGTCCAGTGCCGCGGCCGAGAACTGCCGTTTCGGGAAACGCAGGCGCCTGAACTCCTGCGCGTCCACCAGCCGGCCGACGCGATCGCGGCGGAACACCAGCCGGTACTTCTCCTCGACCTCGGCGCGCACGGTGTCCTTCGGATACGCGAAGCGGTCGCGGATCAGCTTGAACACGACCGGATAGCCGCGCGGCGTGAACACGGCCATGACCATGCCGCGTTCGCCATCGGCCAGCACCAGTTCCTCGTGCGGATGCTCGGCCAGATGGCGGAAGATCCGCCGGTAACGCTCGGTCTTGCCCTGCTTGATCCGGCCGACCACGGTGAACAGCTCGTCCACCGGCTTGCGCGGCAGCAGCGCGTGCAGGAAGGCGACGACATCGCCGACGCGGTCAATGTCGGCATGGAAATAACTGCGCGAGAAGCCGAAGAGGATCGAGAGCTGCTGGTCGTCGACGATCACGGCATCGGCGCGCACGCCGGCGGTTTCGCTGACCAGCGCGACGACGAGCGGATAGGTCGCGCCTGACGCGCCGTGCGCGCGGCCGACGAGATAGGCGCGACGCTCGCGGTAGAACGGCGTGCGCAGCATCGAGATCGCGACGACGCCGCGCCCGCGCAGGCGCCCGGCCACGGCGCGCGCGCAGCGCGGCAGGTCGACCCAGCCGTTTGCGAAGCCGAGCGCTTCGAACTGCGTGCGCCAGACCGAGGCAGCATCGTCTTCGCTGCGCCCGAGGGCGTGGTGCGTGGCCTCGCCGGGGCAACTCGCATCGCCGGTCGGCACGATCTCGAAGGCGAGGAACTCCAGGTCGGCGGCGACGCCGTCGATCCGGAAGAAGCGACGCACCAGCGAGTTGTAGAAGGTCTTGTACAGCTCGCGATCCGGCAGGCGTTCGATGCATGCCGCGTATGCGCCGCGGATCTCGCGCCACAGCGGACGCGAACGCACGCGGTCTTCCAGCCGCGATTCCAGTCGCGACAAGGTTTCGTCGATGCACTGGTCGTACAGATCGATGCGTGCCGCATTGTCGGCCTGCGACTTGCGCCAGTCGCGTCGCTCGAAGCGACGGCGCGCGCGGCGCGTGATGTCGGAGAAGCGCGCGTTGTAATCCTCGAAGCCATCGACGATGCCCGCTGCGGCATGCAGCGCGGCGTCCGACGGGCGCGGGTCCGGGGCGTTCGACATGGCGGCAGTGTAACGCGCGCAGGCCTCGGCAATCGCAGTCCGTGAGACCCTCGAAACGTATCATTCCTCCATGTCGGGAACGGCGTGAAACTCTGGAAATCAAGTGGTTTTCACGAGAATCCGCCGTCGCCATCGCAGTCCCTGAGACACCCGGCTGCGATGATCGACGCTCGGCCCGCACGGAGGCGGTCAGGACAGGGGCACCGGTACGCAGCCACGAGCGATGGCGCGGATGGACAGTCGTCCCCCGGCACAAGGATGTGCCGCCGGCACCCCTGACCACCTCACGGTCGCCCACCCCACCGCGTCGCTCCCCGGCGGCGCGCACGCTCGCACGACGCCGTCGCGCATCCGCGCGGCGGGCGACGCGCGCGAGCGTTCGTTCAACTCGATTCAGCTCGATTCGATTCCACCCATGAACAAGGAGAGATCCATGCAGTTCTTCACCACCGAAACGATCTTCACGCACCCGCCGCGAACCTTCGCGGGCCACTACGCGTCGCCGCGTCGGCGTCGTTACGGCTGCCGCACGATGCCGCGCATCGCGGTTCCGCCGGTCGAAGCCCGCGTCGAGGCGCAGGTGGCACCGGCCACGAGCGACACGTCGACCGGCGTCGACGAAGCGCAGGTGCAGGTCATCGACGAAGCGGCCTGATCGGGGCCGCATTCCGGCACGCCATCGCGTCGTTCGCCGACGCCTGTCGCGCCACCCATCGGGCCGCCCTTCGGGGCGGCTTTTTCATGGGCGGCTTTTGGATGAAGGGCCTTCGCGCGCGCCGCATCCTTGCCTGCCCGCGCGGCGCCGTGTCAGACGCCGATCTTCGGCACCAGCATCTGCTCGATCCGCCGCAGCATCGGCTCCAGCGGGCCGAGCACCGGCAGGAACAGCAGCGCCATCAGCAGGTTGAAGCCCAGGTGGGTGAAGGCCACGGCCATGTCCGGCCTGGCCACCAGGGCCGCCATCGTCCGCACCACCAGGGGCAGCAGCGGCAGCAACAGCAGCAGCATGGCCAGGTTGAAGAGGAAGTTGGCGATCGCCGCGGACCGCGCGGCGCCCTGCATGCCCACACTTGCGATCAGCGCGGTGCTGGTGGTGCCGAGGTTGCTGCCCAGGGCGATGGCGATGGCCGATTCCGCCGGCAGCAGGCCCTGCTGCGCCAGCAGCACGGACAGACCGACGACCACGCTCGAACTCTGCACCAGCGCAGTGGCGACGATGCCGATGGACAGCGCGGACCAGGGCGTGTCGGCCCAGCGCATGGCGGCGTCCCAGGCCGGATGCGCCTGCAGCGGTCGCAGCGATTGCGAGATCAGGTCGAGGGTGAAGAAGATCAGTCCGAAATAGAACACCGCCTTGCCGACCACGCGCAGCTTCACCGGCGAGAGACTCAGCACGGTGCCCAGGACGATGAAGAAGGGGCCGATACCGGTGAGCTTGAAGCTGACCAGCCACGCGGTGACCGTGGTGCCCACGTTGGCGCCCAGCATCACGCCGAGGCTGGAGCGCAGGCTGAGCACACCGGCATCGACGAGCGCGACGGTGAGCGAGCTGGTGGCGCTGGAGGACTGCAGCAGCGCCGTGGCCCCGGCACCGATGGCGAAACCGAACACCCGATGCTGCGCGGTGCGCCCTAGGCGCTGCTGCAGCCAGTCGCCGCCGGCACGTCGAAGTTCAGTGCTGAAGCCCTGCAGCGCGTGCAGGAACAGGACGATGGCAGCGAGGGCGGCGACGGCGATCTGGAAGGCATGCATGGCGCGGATGTTACTGCAGGCCCGGCCTCCTCCCGTTCGCCCGGCGTTCCGTCCACGCAGGCTTGCCCGGGCGACGCGCATGTAGAACCATGCCTCGCCGGCCATGCATGCCCATGGCCTGGTGCGGTCGGCTGCGGCGCACGCATCGTGGCCGGTCCGGTTCCGCAGCCCCAGGAGTCCGTCGCCCATGCAGATCGTCGTCTACAGCGCCCGCAGCTACGACCGCCGCTTCTTCGAAGAAGCCAACGCCGATGGCCGACATGCCCTGACCTTCCTCGATGCGCGGCTGGATGTGGCCACCGCGGCCGCCGCCAGCGGCGCGCAGGCGGTCTGCGCCTTCGTCAACGATCGTCTCGATGCCATCGTGCTGCGCCAGCTGCAGGCGCTGGGCGTGCGTCTGGTGCTGCTGCGCTCGGCGGGCTTCAATCATGTCGACCTCGCCGCCGCGGCCGACCTCGGCCTGGCGGTGGCGCGGGTGCCCGAGTATTCGCCGCAGGCGGTGGCCGAACATACGGTGGCGCTCATCCTCACGCTCAACCGCAAGATCCATCGCGCCCACGCCCGGGTGCGGGAAGGCAACTTCGCGCTCGAGGGCCTGCTCGGCTTCGACCTGCATGCCAGCACGGTCGGCGTGATCGGCACCGGCAGGATCGGCGGTTGCTTCGCCCGGGTCATGGCCGCCTTCGGCAGTCGCGTGCTGGCCTGCGACCCGCAGCCCGACCCGGAGGTGCAGGCGCTGGGTGCGGAGTACGTATCGCTCGAAGAACTGCTCTCCCGGAGCGATGTGGTCAGCCTGCACTGCCCGTTGACCCCGGCCACGCGGCATCTGATCGATGGCACCGCGCTGGCGCGGATGAAGCCCGGCGCGATGCTGGTCAACACCAGCCGCGGCGCGGTGGTCGACACGCGCGCGGTGATCGCCGCGCTCAAATCCGGGCATCTGGGCGGGTTGGCACTGGATGTGTACGAGGAAGAGGGCGACCTGTTCTTCCGCGACCTGTCCGACGATGTGCTGCAGGACGATGTGTTCGCGCGGCTGCTGACCTTCCCGAACGTGCTGATCACCGGGCATCAGGGCTTCTTCACCGTGCAGGCGATGACCGCGATCGCCCGGACCACGCTGGACAATGCCGATGCCTTCGCCCGCGACGGGCGGCCGGCCCATCCGGTGTCGGTCGAGCATCTCGCCTGAGCATCGCCGTGGCCGATGCCGCCCTCGCCGCTGCGCCGATCCTGGCGGTGCTGGCGCTCATGCTGGCGGCCGGCTGGTCGGCGGCGCAGGCCGGTGCGGCGGGGCTGGCGATCGCGCTGACGATCGCGCTCGTCAGGCTGGGCTTCGGCGCGGGGCAGCCGCTGCAGCCGCTGCTCGGGGTCGCGGCGGAGGCCGGCTTCATCACCGCGACCATCCTCTGGATCCTGTGGCCGGCACTCGCGCTGCATCATCTGCAGCAGCACACCGGCGGCCTGGCCTCCCTGCGCGCAGCGCTGGCCCGCCTGTCGACGCGGCCGATCCTGCAGGTGCTGCTGATCGGCTGGTGCATGGCGCTGTTCCTGGAGGGCGCGGCCGGCTTCGGCACGCCAGTGGCCCTGGTCGCACCGCTGCTGGTGGGCCTGGGCGTGCCGCCGCCGCAGGCGGTGGTGCTGGCGCTGCTGGGACATGCGGCCGGAGTGGGGTTCGGCGCGCTGGGCACGCCGGTCGCTGCACAGTCGGCGCTCACCGGCCTGTCCGGCGACGCCATCGCCTGGCGCACCGCACTGCTCAATGCAGCGATCGCGGGTCTGCTGATGCTGTTCTTCGTGCGCACGTTCCGGGCAACCCAGCCGGCCGCGCCCGCTGCGGCCGTCGATGCGCAGCCGATGCCGGCGGGCCGCTGGGCGGCGTTCGCGGTGTTGGCCTTCGTGCTGCCCGCCGTCGCCATCGCCGGCGGCCTGGGCGCTGAATTGCCGACCCTGGGGGGCGCCCTGCTCGGCGGGCTGATCTTCGCCTGGGCGGCCCGCCGGGCTTCGCGCACGGCAGCGGATGGCGAAGCAGCGACACCATCCGCGCTGCCGCTGTGGCGAGCGCTGTCGCCGTATCTGGTGCTTGTGCTGCTGGTGCTCGCCACGCGGGTGGTCCCGACGCTGTCCGATGCCTTGCGCGAGGTCGTGCTGCAGTGGCGGCTGTGGGACCACTTCGACGGCCGGATGCAGCCGCTGCTGCATCCGGGCACGCTGCTGCTGGCCGCGCTGTCGTCGGGCGCGCTGCTGCAGACGCGGTCGCTGCGTGCGGTCGGCCCGGCGCTCTCGGCATCGGCCCGGCGCCTGCTGCCGGTCGCATTGGCGCTGTTCGCCATGCTGTGCCTGTCGCGGCTGATGTTGCATGCCGGAATGATCGCGACCCTGCAGACGGCGGCCGTGGACGGCATCGGGCGCGCCTGGCCGCTGCTGGCGCCTGCGGTCGGCGCGCTGGGCAGCTTCGTGACCGGTTCGGCCACCGCTTCCAATGTGCTGTTCACCTCGCTGCAGGTGCAGACCGCCCAGGCGCTGGGATTGTCCACGGCGTGGATGGCGGCCGGCCAGGGCGTGGGCGCGGCCATCGGCAACATCGTCTGCCCGCACAACGTGGTGGCCGGTGCGGCCACCGTGGGCCTTGCGGGGCGGGAGGGCGAGATCCTGCGGCAGACGCTGCTGCCGTGCCTCGCGGTGCTGGTGCTGGCCGGTGTGCTGCTGGCGGTGATCCTGCACCAAACGCCCTGAGGCCGATCCGCGCATTCCGCCGGCAGCACGACATCAACCCGCCGGCCCGGACTCCGGCCCGGCGGAAGCCGGCGTCGAGGCATCCGTGACGCCTCGCAGCCGCGCGAGCACGCGATCGGCCGCATCGTGGAAGGGCAGCAGCACCACATCGGCACCCTTTTGCGTCAGTGTCGCCGCCTCCTCGGGACGGTGACTGGCGACAGCCACCCGGGCCGCACAGCCCAGGCGTCGCAGCGCCTCCAGCAGGACCAGCCTCGGGTCTTCGTGGGTGACGCCCAGGTCGTGCTGCGGCATCGCGCACACGATCCAGCGCGCGTCGCGCAGGGGCAGGCTTTCGAGGAAATCCTGGTCGCAGACATCGCCATGGATCGCCTCGATGCCGCGCTGCTGCCAGCGCGCGACTTCCTGCGGGTTGAAATCCACCGCCAGCAGACGCAGCCCGGCGTCCGCGAAGCGTTCGGCGATCGCGCTGCCGTAGCGGCCGAGACCGAAGACGATGGCGTCGTAATGCAGCCGCGTCTCTTCCGCGCCGCCATGCTCCTCGCGGTAGGGATGGCGGCGCTCGAACACCCCCAGCCATGGCTGGCACCAGCGGAACAGCACATGCGAGTAGGTGATCATGTAGACCGAAAGCGCGATGGTGATCAGGCCGACCAGGGTGACCAGGCCCAGCGACTCCGCGCCGACGTGGCCCAGCGACACGCCCATCGCCATGAAGATCAGCGAGAACTCGCTGATCTGCGCGACCGTCAGCCCGGCGAGGAACCCGGTGCGCCTGCGGTAGCCCATGTAGCCCATGTAGCCCATGATCGCGAGCACGATCAGCGGGTTGCCGATCAGCACGAACAGCGAGAACACCAGCGCGGGACCGACCTGGGCGCCGAGCAGGCCGAGGTCGAGCTGGCTGCCGAGGGCGATGAAGAAGAACAGCAGCAGGAAATCGCGCAGGCTCGACAGCCGGGTGACGATGGCTTCGCGGTAGGGCGTGGACGCCAGCGAGATGCCGGCGAGCAGGCCGCCCAGTTCCATGCTGAAGCCGAAGTGCTCGCCCAGCGCGGCCAGCAGCGCCGCCCAGCCGATCGCGAACGTGACCATCAGCTCCGGCGAACGCACCACGCGCGCCACCAGCGGCGTGGCGATGTGGCGGATGAACAGCCAGACCAGCACCAGCATGGCCGCGCCATGCAGCAGCACCGTGCCGATGCGCGCCAGCGCGCTGCTGCCGTCCTCGCCGGCAGCGCCGATGCCCAGGGCCGAAAGCACCATCATCGCCAGCACCACCACCAGGTCCTGCACGATCAGGAAGCCGACCGCGATGCGTCCGTGCAGCGAGTCGACCTCGCGCTTGTCCGACAGCAGCTTGACGATGATGATCGTGCTGGAGAAGGTCAGCGCGACCGCCACGTACACCGATGTGACCGTGTCCAGGCCCAGCGCCAGGCCGATCAGGAAGCCGAACAGCGAAGTGAACAGCACCTGCCCCAGGCCGGTGGCCAGCGACACGCCGCCCAGGGTGCGGATCAGCTTGAGGTCCAGCTTCAGGCCGATCAGGAACAGCAGCAGCGCGATGCCCAGTTCGGCGAGCAGGTCGATGCTGTCCTTCGAGCGCACGATGCCGAGCGCGGACGGCCCGGCCAGCACGCCGACCGCGATGAAGCCGACGATCAGCGGCTGGCGCAGCAGCTGCCCGAGGAAGCCGATCGCCGCCGCCAGCACCAGCAGGGCGGTGAACTCGTGGAAGGGCGAGGCATGGACGAAGCTCAAATCAGGCATCGGCGACCGCTCCGTGTCGATGTGCCCGCAGGTGCAGGCGGATCTGCTTCTCGATCTCGATGATCGCGAACAGCGCCGCACCGATGGCCACGATCAGCACGCCGTCGCCGAAGGGGATGGCCACGGTGCCGAACACCGCCTGCAGCGGCGGCAGGTAGGTGATCGCGAACTGCGCAGCCGTCACCGCCACGACCACCGCCCACACCACCGGCGTGCCGCGCACCGCGCGCCAGGTCAGCGAGGTGCCGTGGATGTTGCGGATGAAGAACAGGTGGAAGATCTCCATCACCACCAGCGTGTTGAGGGCCATCGTCCGCGCCAGTTCGATCGAATGGCCGCGCTCCGCCGCGTAGTGGAAGATGCCGAACACGCCGCAGAGGAACAGGGTCGACACCAGCACGATGTGCCAGACCAGGCCGCCGCCGAGCAGCGACTCGCGGCGCGCGCGCGGCGGGCGGCGCATGGTGCCGGCCTCGGTCGGCTCGAACGCCAGCGCCAGTCCCAGGGTCACTGCGGTGATCAGGTTGATCCAGAGGATCTGCACCGGCGTCACCGGCAGGGCCATGCCGAACAGCAGGGCGACGATGATCGTCGCCGACTCGCCCGCGTTGGTCGGCAGGGTCCAGCTGATGACCTTCCTGATGTTGTCGTAGACGGTGCGGCCTTCGCGGATCGCGGCGACGATCGAGGCGAAGTTGTCGTCGGCCAGCACCAGGTCGGCCGCTTCCTTCGCCGCCTCGCTGCCCTTCAGGCCCATCGCGATCCCGGCGTCGGCGCGCTTGAGCGCGGGCGCGTCGTTCACGCCGTCGCCGGTCATCGCCACGCTCAGGCCGTGGGCCTGCAGCGCGGTCACCAAGCGCAGCTTGTGTTCCGGGCTGGTGCGCGCGAACACGTCGCAGTCCAGCACCGCCTCGCGCAGCGCGGCGTCGCTCATCGCGTCCAGGTCGACACCGGTGAGCACCGTGCCGGGATGACGCAGGCCGATCTGCGCGGCGATGGCCTGCGCGGTGCCGGCGTGATCGCCGGTGATCATCTTCACCCGGATGCCGGCGCCGTGGCATTCGGCGATGGCCGCCACCGCCTCCGCACGCGGCGGATCGATCATCCCGACCATGCCGAGCAGGGTCAGCGTGCCGTCCACCGCATCGTGCTCGAGCACGGTGCCTGCCGGGTCGAGGTCGCGCACGGCGAAGGCCAGCACGCGCTGGCCGCGCGCGGCGATGGCGTCGGCCTGGCGCTGCCACCAGGCGTGATCGACGGGCGCGCGACCGCCGTCGACCGTGCGCTGGTCGCGGCACATGGCGAGGATGCGCTCGGGCGCGCCCTTCACGAAGGCGCGGGCATGCCGCGCATGGTCGTGGTTGAGCGTGGCCATGAAGCGGTGCCGGGCATCGAACGGGATGGCGTCGGTACGCGCCCAGGTCGCGCGCTCGGCCTGCACCTCCAGGTCGACCTTGCCGGCGAAGGCCAGCAGCGCGCCCTCCATCGGGTCGCCTTCCACCTGCCAGTCACCGTCGCGGGCATGCAGCGCCGCGTCGTTGCACAGGGTCGCGGCCCGCGCCAGTTCGGCCAGGGTCGAGTGCGCGGCGGGCGCGACCGGCACGCCGTCCAGGCGCAGGGTGCCGGTCGGTGCATAGCCTTCGCCGTCGACCCCGAAGACACGGTCGGCCAGGAGCGCGGAGGCCACCATCATTTCGTTGCGGGTGAGGGTGCCGGTCTTGTCGGTGCAGACCACGGACACCGAACCGATGGCCTCGATCGCAGGCAGCCGGCGCACGATGGCATTGCGCCGCGCCATCGCCTGCACGCCGATGGCCAGGGTGATGGTGAGCACCGCCGGCAGGCCTTCGGGAATCGCCGCGACCGACAGGCCCACCACGGCCATGAACATCTCGCCGAAGTCGTGATGGTCGACGAAATGGCCGTAGACCAGCAGCAGACCCGCGATCACCAGGATCAGCAGGGTCAGCCAGCGCGCGAACACCGCCATCTGTTCCACCAGCGGCGTGGTCAGGGTCTCGACCCGCGAGAGCAGGCCGCTGATGCGACCGATCTCGGTGTCCGTACCGGTCGCGACCACCACGCCGCGCCCCTGCCCTGCGACGACCAGCGTGCCCGAATAGGCCATGCAGGCGCGATCGCCCAGCGCGGCATCGTCGGCCACCGGCGCCGTGCGCTTTTCCACCGGGACCGATTCGCCGGTGAGCACCGCTTCCTGCACCGACAGGCCATGGGACACGATCAGGCGCAGGTCGGCCGGGACCTTGTCGCCGGCCTCCAGCAGCACGATGTCCCCGCACACCAGGCATGCGCCATCGATGCCCACGCGTTCGCCCGCGCGCAGCACGCTGGCGCGCGGCGCGAGCATCCGGCGGATGGCGTCCATCGCCTTCTCCGCCTTGCCTTCCTGCACGAAGCCGATCAACGCATTGGCGACGACCACGGCGAGGATCACGCCGGTGTCGACCCAATGCCCCAGGGCGGCGGTCACCGCCGCAGACCCCAGCAATACGTAGATCAGGATGTTGTGGAACTGGGCGAGCAGGCGTCGCAGCGCGCTGGTGCGTGCGGCCTCGGGCAGGCGGTTGGCGCCGTCGCGGCGCAGGCGGGCATCCGCTTCTTCATGGTCCAGGCCCCGGTCGGTGACGCCCAGCGCCGCCAGGACCGGCGCGATGTCCATGCCATGCCAGGACACCCCGGCATGACCTGCGTTCCGCGGACGATCCGCGCTACCGGTGCCGGCCATCGACGCCCCCCGATCAGTACGCCTTCACCGGCGAGACGAAGCCGTTCGGCTTGAGCGCCAGCACCGAACACGACAGCCGCTGCACGATGTTCTCGGCGGTGTTGCCGATGATGAATCCCGGAATGCCGGTGCGCGCCAGCGTGCCCATCACCAGGACATCCACGCCTTCCTCGTCGACGAAGGCGGGAATGCGCTTCTCCGGCTGGCCGCGCAGGTGATGCACGCGGGTCCGGCCCTCGATGCCGGCCGCTTCGATCAGGCCCGACAGCGCGCGGTGGTGGCCGCTGCGCTCCTCCTCGACCATGCCGGCCAGTTCCTCGGGTGCCACGCGGATCCACGGGTTGTTGCGCAGGTAGCTTTCGTTGGCGAAATCCCAGCAGGACACGATGTCCAGTTCGCCGCTGCAGTCGTCGGCCAGCGCACGCGCCAGGCGCAGCAGGCGCAGGGTCAGGTCGCGCTCGTTGTCCTGGGTGATGTCCGGGTCGATGGCGACCGCCACCTTCATCTCGCCGCGCCGGTCGGCGATGGGCCGGCTCAGCCACAGCGGGCAATGCGACTTGCGCAGCAGCTCCATGTCCACCGCGGTGAAACCGCGTCCGCCGTCGCGCGGTTCGGCCTGCTTGATGATCAGGTCGTGTCCATGGCGCAGCGCATGGCGGATGACGTTGACCGCCGGCGCCTTGCCGCTGGCGACCTCGATCGTGCGCAGCGCGCCGTCCGGCACCCCGCCGAGCGTGCTGCCGACGGTGGCGGCCGTCTGGCGCAGCGCCGCCACCAGCGATGTTTCGTAGCTGTCCTTGTGGCTGGCCATCCGGCCCGGCAACGACGGGCAGACGATCAGGCCATCGAGTTCGGCCGCGTTGTTGCGGGCCATGCTGAGTGCCTGTTTCATCGCCTCGGTCTCGTCGGCGAGCGCCTGGCTGACGAAAAGGATCTTGCGCAATGCGTGCATGACGGTCTCCTGGTCGGATTCGATGCGTGGCTGCATCGCGGATGCGTTCCGCGCCTGACAGGATGATGCAACCCCGGTGTGAGGCCAAGGTAGCGGTGGTCGCAGCGCGTGGAATTGCGCCCGATCAAGTTCCATGCCGCAGAAGGACGAAAACCCGGCAAAAGCCGGGTTTTCGTTCAGTTTCACGGTTACGGACCGGTTACAGGTGCTTGATGATCTCGTCCGCGAACTCGCTGCACTTCACTTCGGTGGCGCCATCCATCAGGCGGGCGAAGTCGTAGGTCACGCGCTTGCTGCCGATCGCGCCGTCCATCGCCTTGATGATCGCGTCGGCGGCTTCGGTCCAGCCCATGTAGCGCAGCATCATCTCGCCGGAGAGGATGACCGAGCCGGGGTTGACCTTGTCGAGGTCGGCGTACTTCGGCGCGGTGCCGTGGGTCGCCTCGAACACGGCGTGGCCGGTGACGTAGTTGATGTTCGCGCCCGGCGCGATGCCGATGCCGCCGACCTGCGCGGCGAGCGCGTCGGACAGGTAGTCGCCGTTGAGGTTCAAGGTGGCCGAGACGTCGTATTCCTTCGGACGCAGCAGGATCTGCTGCAGGAAGGCGTCGGCGATGGCGTCCTTGATGATCAGGCCGGCACCCGGCTTGCCTTCCGGAATCACGTGCCACGGGCCGCCATCGAGTTCGACCGCGCCGTAGAAATCACGCGCGACCTTGTAGCCGAAGTCGCGGAACGCGCCTTCGGTGAACTTCATGATGTTGCCCTTGTGCACCAGGGTCACCGACTTGCGATTGTTCGCGATCGCGTAGCCGATGGCGCTGTGCACCAGGCGCTCGGTGCCGAGGTAGGACACCGGCTTGATGCCCACGCCAACCTGCACCGGCAGGCTGCGTGCCGGGGCGCCGATGCCTTCGAGCGCCTTGTTCCAGTCGTCGGTCTTGGCCTGGGTGCCGAAGCGGATCTTGTCGAAGCCCTTCGGGAATTCCTTCGCCAGGAAATCGAGCATCTTCTGCGCGTCGGCCGAACCGGGCTCGAACTCGATGCCGGCGTAGATGTCCTCGGTGTTCTCGCGGAAGATCACCATGTCGACGTCGCCGGGCTTCTTCACCGGCGAGGGCACGCCTTCGAACCAGCGCACCGGGCGCAGGCAGACGTAGAGGTCGAGCATCTGGCGCAGCGCGACGTTGAGCGAGCGGATGCCGCCGCCGACCGGGGTGGTCAGCGGGCCCTTGATGCTGACCAGGTAGTCGCGGCAGGCGTCGACGGTGCTGTCGGGCAGCCAGTTGCCGGTGGCGTTGAACGCCTTCTCGCCGGCCAGCACTTCCATCCATTCGATCCTGCGCTGGCCGCCGTAGGCCTTGGCCACGGCGGCATCGAGCACGCGCACGCTGGCGCGCCAGATGTCCGGGCCGGTGCCGTCGCCTTCGATGAAGGGGACGATCGGGTGGTCCGGAACGACCAGACCCGTCGGGGTCTTGACGATCTTGGCGCCGCCGGCGGGCACCTGGGGGTTGAAATCAGCCATGGTTTCTCCGTGAAAGCCGGCAGGCCGCCGGCCAAGGCCGCTATTGTCGCGGCTCGCGTGGGTGGGGGGAAGGGCGACCAGCGGGAGGCGGGGCGCCCCGGATGGATGCTGGGGCCAAAGTCCGCACAGCCTTGCCCCGGACGTTCTGAGAGCACCCGCACGGAAGACGGGAAGCGACAAGGCTAGGGTCGACGGGTTCCGCGGTTCCGGAGCCCGCAGCCGGGGCATCCCCCACCCGATGCGCGAGGACCGCCGCAGGAACGCTGCAGCAGGACAGGCGCCGTCACGATACGAGCGACCGGGGGCGAGGACCCGGAAGACGCGGCGCCACCGCGTGGTTTCCATACATCGTCATTCAAGGAGCGAATTCACATGTCTCATCGCAATTCCCGCCGTACCGCCATCGCCCTCTCCCTGGCCGCCGCCGTGTTCGCCATCGGCGCGGCTTCGGCCGAAGACCGCGCACCGGTGCTGAGCAAGACCGTCGCCGACGCCATGAAGCGCGACCTGCGCCTCAACGATGCGCAGCTGGCGCAGTATTTCACCGCCGAACGCACCGCCTTCCTCAACGAGGCCCGCCTCGCGCGCCAGCTCGGCGACCGCTATGCCGGCGGCTGGCTGGAGCGCGGCGCGGACGGCGGCTATCGCTACGTCGTGGCCAGCACCGGCGCGGTGCGCGGCGCGAAGATCGCCGGCGTCGAACTGCGCCAGTCCCGCCATTCGCTGCGCCAGCTCGAAGGCGCGGTCGAACGCCTGAACCGCGTGCACGCGCTGTCGAACAAGGGCGCGCTGCAGGGCGTGCATGCCTGGGGCGTGGACCTGCCGAGCAACAGCGTGGTGGTGTCCGTGGCGCCGGGTTACGCCCTGAATGCGATCGATTTCGTCGCGGTCAGCGGCATCGACGCCGGCCTGGTCCGCTTCGAGACCTCGCAGCTGGAAGCGCCGACGCCGTTCGTGAACGTGATCGGCGGCATCGCCTATTCCTCGGGCGGCGGTCGCTGTTCGATCGGCTTCGCGGCCACGCGCAGCGGCGCCAAGGGCTTCGCCACGGCGGGCCATTGCGGTGGCGTCGGCACCACCGTCGGCATTTCCGGCACGACGGTCGGCTCGGTGCAGGCGCGCTATTACCCCGGCGGCGACATGGCCTGGGCCAGCGTGCGCAGCAGCGACACCCTGGTCGGCCAGGTCAGCAAGTACAACGGCACCGTCCAGCGCGTGCTGGGCCGCACCGAAGCGGCGGTCGGCGCGGCGATCTGCCGTTCGGGCAGCACCACCGGCTGGCGCTGCGGCACGGTCACCCGCAAGAACGTCAGCGCCAACTACGGCGCGGGCACGGTCAGCGGCCTGACCCAGTCCACTGCCTGCGCCGGCCAGGGCGATTCCGGCGGTTCGTGGATCACCGGTTCGGGCCAGGCCCAGGGCGTGACCTCGGGCGGCCAGCTGCCGGCCGGCAGCAACAACAACTGCAGCGTCGCCACGCCGGTGACGTTCTTCCAGCCGATCAACCCGCTGATCAGCCGCTTCGGCCTGACCCTGACGCTGGGCTGATCGTTTCCGTTCGTGCGTTCACGCGATGCCCCGGGTCCGCCCGGGGCATCGTCGTTCCGGGCATCGTCGTGCGGGCATGCGGCCAAGGCAGGCAAGGCCTGCGCTGACTTCCGGCACGGGAGCCGTCGGCATCCACAGGCGCAGGATCAAGCGCACGCCATTGGAGCCGGACCATGCCGATCGATCGCCGCGAACTGCTGAAACTGGGTGTCCTGGGCCTGTCGCCGCTGGGCATGGCGGCGCTGTCCGCCGGCGCGGCGGCGAAACCGTCATCCGAAGCGACGCCATCGGTGCCGGCACGGGCCTCGAAACCGCTCGACATCCTGATCCTCGGCGGCACCGGCCTGACCGGGCCGCACCAGGTGCGCTACGCGCTGGCGCGCGGCCACCGCATCACCCTCTTCAACCGCGGCCGCAAGCAGCCGGAGTGGTCGTCGCAGGTCGAACAACTGCTGGGCGACCGCGACAAGAACGACTACGCCGCGCTGGCCGACGCCGTCGCCCAGGGCCGGCGCTGGGACGTGTGCATCGACAACCCCAGCAGCGTACCGGCATGGATCCGCGACGCGGCGCAGGTGCTGAAGGGCCGCGTCGGCAGCTACATGATGCTTTCCAGCCTGTCGGCCTATGCCGACAACGCCACGCGCGGCCAGGACGAAACCGCGCCGGTGGCCGCGTTCGACGGCGACCCGCTGAAGGAAACGATGGCCTCGCTGCGCGCCGACATGGGCAAGTATTCCGGGCTGAAGGCGGCGACCGAAGCCGAGACCCGGAAGCACTTCGGCGAACGCAGCACGATCCTGCGCCCGGGCCTGATCGTCGGACCCGGCGACGAGACCGACCGCTTCACCTACTGGCCGCTGCGCATGCGGCGCGGCGGCGAAGTGCTGTGCCCGGGCGACGGCCGCGACCCGGTGCGGATCATCGATGCGCGCGACCTCGGCGAATGGATGATCCGCCTCGCCGAACAGGACACGCGCGGCGTGTTCAACGCCTTCGGCCCCGATTACGACCTCGACATGGCCGCGCTGCTGTACGGCGTGCGCGCGTCGACCACGCAGGGCGCGACGCTGACCTTCGTGCCGGCGGATTTCCTCGCCGCGCAGAACGTCACGCCCTGGGGCGACATGCCCGCGTGGGTACCGAACGTCGGCGACAGCGCCGGCTTCCACACCCGCAGCAATCGCAAGGCGGTCGCCGCCGGACTCACGTTCCGCAGCATCGCCGACACCGTCGCCGCCACGCTGGCCTGGTTCGACGCCCTGCCCGAGGAACGCCGCAAGGCCGGCCCGCGCGCAGGCATCAAGCCCGAGCGCGAGGCGGAGGTGCTGGCGGCGTGGAAGAAGCGGGCATAGGGTGCGGCTCGCCGCACCGCACGCATTCTGACCATGAACAAAAGCCGGTGCGGTGAACCGCACCCTATTCGTGGGAACGCGGCTACAGGGTGCGGCTGGCCGCAGCGCTTTTTCGTCATCACGCTCCACAAGCCGGTGCGGCCAGCCGCACCCTATGGCCTCACGCGCCGTGGCACTTCTTGTATTTCTTCCCGCTGCCGCAGGGGCAGGGATCGTTGCGGTCGGGCTTGGCTTCGCGCTTGAGCTGCGTGCGCGGAGTGAGCGCATCGATGCGGTGGTGGTGCAGGTCGGCGAGCATCGAGGGCAGTTCGATGACGATGCCGAGCCGCTCGCGGTATTCCAGCGGCGTCGGTTCGGCGGTGGGGTCTTCGCCGAGCACCTCGCCGCTGGCGAGACGGTCGAGCATGCCGAAGATCTCGTCGATCCAGTCGTGCTCGTCGAGCCAGGCGTCCCACCCGGCTTCACGCAGCTCGACGCCGCGGAAGAAGCCGTAGGCCCAGTCGCGGCCGACATCGAGATCGTCGTCCTCGTGTTCGGAGGGG
This sequence comes from Lysobacter sp., assembly GCA_019634715.1. Classification (GTDB taxonomy): domain Bacteria; phylum Pseudomonadota; class Gammaproteobacteria; order Xanthomonadales; family Xanthomonadaceae; genus Lysobacter_I. The sequence goes on along the minus strand of JAHCAU010000007.1, from coordinate 46,769 downwards.
TCTTCCGGCAGCCACAGCAGCGGCGCGAGGGCGTCGGGCAGTTCGTCGCTGCCGTGGCGCACACGCTGGGTGACCAGGTTCCAGTGCGCCTGCAGCAGGCCGTCGACTTCGGCCGCCTCCTCGGCGTTGTCCCAGCGCGGGGGCTTGCCGCCCCAGACCACCGGCTGCCATTCCTCCGCCGGCACGGCCTCGGGGCCGACGGCCAAGGCCGAGAGGAAACCGTCCAGCGCCTCCAGGTTGAAGCCCTTGAACGGCACCGCGCGGGTGTCGAGCAGGTCGGACAGGCGCTCGAGCTGGGCGTCGTCGAGGATTTCGTTGGCGGACATGGCGGCGGGCTCCGGCGGCGGGCGCATAGGGTAATCGACGCGGCCGGCGTTTCCGGCGCCGGACAGGCGAAGGGCGCGACCGGAGCCGCGCCCTTCCGGGGTCACCGGGCCGCGAGGCTCACTTGGTGACTTCGAACTCCTTGGTCTGCACGACGTTGCCATCGAGCGAGACATAGACCTTGTACTTGCCGGCCGGCCAGCCGCCGGGCTTGGCGAACTGGAAGTTGGTCGAACCGGCGCCGGTGAGGTTCAGGTCGCGGGTTTCGTCGCTGATCACGGTCTCGCCGCTGGCGTCCACGTAGACGAGCTTGGCGCCGACCTTGCCGGCGACGGTCGCGGAGGCGTCGCTGGTGGCGGTGGCGATCGAGACGTGGAAGGTCTCGGCCGGCTTGAACGCGGTGGTGGCGGTGCTGATCTTCTGGTCGGGGCCGACGGCGCTGCCGATCTCGACCGAGGACACCGATGCGGTGGCGGCGACGACCGGCGCAGGCATGGCCGGTTCGGTGGGGGCCGGCGGTGAGACCGGCGCGGCTTCTTCCTTCTTCTTGCAGCCGACGATGGCGACGGCGCCGATCACGGCGACGAGCAGGGCCTGCGACAGCGGGGTCTTGAGGGTGCGGATCATTGCGTGGTTCTCCATTCGGAATGCGGACAGGGGATGCGCGCGGGCTGAGGATCGGATCGACGCGATCAGGCGGACGGGTCGTCGAGATCGCCGTCGCCATCGACGTCGATGGCAGGCAGGCGGATCACCTGGCCGGGGAAGATGCGGTCGGGGTCCTCGATCGTGTCGCGATTGGCCTCGTGGATCTTCGGCCAGAACTTCGCCTTGCCGTAGAAGCGCTTGGCGATGGCCGAGAGCGTGTCGCCTTTCGCGATGGTGTAGGTCTGCTCGCCGGTGCTGCCGCCACCGCCTTCGCCGCCGACGATCTCCTCGGTGGAGGTCACCGTGGTCTGGACGTTGCTGAAGTCCGGGCGGCTCTGCTCGGTGCTGGTCACCGTGGTCTGGACGTTCGAAAAGTCGGGTTTCTTGTCGGGCGTGGTCATGTCTGGATGGCTCCTGCCGAAAGGGCCGGAACACAGTGCCACGCGAAAGTGTTAAGAATCCATGGCGTTCCGGTCTTTTTTTCCCTGCGCGACCCGCGACAGCGCGCGTTCATCCTGAACGCGCGACCGACCCTGCGGCCTCACTGGCGAAGCTCACGCCCCGCGAGCGGCACGGGCGTGCCCGGCATGGCCCGCCAGGGGTTGATGTCCAGCCCGCCGCGACGGGTATAGCGCGCCTCGACCGACAGCGCCTCGCAGCGGCAGCGCGCGCGCAGGTCGACGAAGATGCGTTCCACGCACTGCTCGTGGAACTCGGCGTGGTCGCGAAACGAGACGAGGTAGCGCAGCAGCCCGGCACGGTCGATGCGCGGCCCGCGATAGGCGATGCGCACCGTCGCCCAGTCGGGCTGGCCGGTGACCGGGCAGTTCGACTTCAGCAGGTCCGAACGCAGGGTTTCCTCGACGACATCGTCGTGCACGGCCAGCAGCGAAGCATCGGGCGGGCCGTAGCGGTCGATCGCGACGTCGAGGTCGTCGATCGAGACCGCACCGTCGTCGGCCTCGAAGGGCGGCAGGCCGAATTCGACCCTCACCGGCGCGCCGGCCGCACGCGACAGATCCTCGGCGATGGTCTCGCGCACGCGTCCGGGCGACTCGAAACGCGCGCCATTGAGCGAGTTGAGGTAGAGCTTGAGCGACTTGGATTCGACCAGGTGCGGCGAATCCGCCGGCACCGCCAGGGTCGCGGTCGCGACGACGGGCTTGCCGCGCGCGTCCAGCCAGCTCAGTTCGTAGGCGTGCCAGCGGTCGTGGCCGGCGAACGGCAGTGCATCGTCGCGGATGCCGATGTCGCCGCGACCCAGCGCGCGCGGGATCGGGAACAGCAGGCCGGCGTCGTAGCGGTCGGGATACGCGACCTCGCGGCCGAGGGGGATGTCGGAGGGATGCATGGACGTTGGGTTCATGGCGGAATTATCGCGCGCGTTGCATTGCTCTTTGTAGGAGGGCCTTCAGGCCCGAGCTTTTGCCGTTGCACATTCGATAAAGCTCGGGCCTGAAGGCCCTCCTACAGAAGTCCATCCGCACTCACGAACGCGGCTGCGCACCACCATGCAGATAATCCAGCGTCACCTGCAGCATCGAGCGGAAGCCGACATCCAGGGCGGATTCGTCGAGGAAGAATTCCGGCGAGTGGTTCGACGGTGCCTTGATCGGGTCCTGGCCCTGCGGCGTGGCGCCGACGAAGAAGAAGAAACCGGGCACTTCGCGGGCATAGAACGAGAAATCCTCCGCACCCATGTTCAGGTCCATCTCGACCACGTTGGCCTCGCCCACCGCACGCCTGAGGCTGGGCAGCATCTTCGCGGTGAGCGCAGGGTCGTTGACGGTGACCGGGTTGCCCTTGGTGTCGGGCACCTGGGCGACGGCGGTGGCGCCGTGCGCGGCGGACACGTGTTCGGCCACGTTCACCAGGTCCTTGAACACGGCCTGGCGCATGCCTTCGTCGAAGGTGCGGATGGTGCCGACCAGTTCGACGCTGTCGGGAATGATGTTGTAGCGGATGCCGCCCTTGATCGCGCCGAAGGTGACGACCACCGGCTGCTTCGAGATGTTCTGCCGGCGGGACACAATGGTCTGCGCGCTGCCGATCACGTCGGCTGCGGCGACGATCGGGTCGACACCGCCCCACGGGCGCGAGCCGTGCGTCTGCCGGCCCTGGATCACGATGTTGAAGCGGTCGGACGCGGCCATCGCCGGGCCGCTGCGGTAGCCGACCTTGCCGGCGTTGAGCGTGCTGAACACATGCAGGCCGAACACCGCTTCGGGCGTGAAGTCGCGGAAGATGCCCTGCTTGAGCATTTCCTCGGCGCCGCCTTCCTCGCCGTCCGGCGGGCCTTCCTCGGCCGGCTGGAACACGAACAGGATCTCGCCCGGCAGCTCGGCCTTCATCGCCGCCAGCGCCTCGGCCACGCCCATCAGGATCGAGGTATGCGCATCGTGGCCGCAGGCGTGCATCACGCCGACGGTCTCGCCGCGGAAGGTCGCGGTGGCCTTCGACGCGAACGGCAGGCCGCTGCGTTCGGTGACCGGCAACGCGTCCATGTCGGCGCGCAGCGCGATGCGCGGCCCGGGCTTGCCGCCCTTGAGCACCGCGACCACGCCGGTGGTGGCGATGCCGGTCTTCACCTCGAAGCCGAGCCTGCGCAGATGGTCGGCGACCAGCTTCGCGGTGCGCACCTCGCGGTTGCCCAGTTCGGGATGCTGGTGGATGTCGCGACGCCAGGCCAGCACCTTCGGCTGCAGGCGCTGCGCCTGCGCGTCGACCTCGGGGCGCGCGCCGTCGGCGGCGAGCGCGGACGAGGCGGACAGCAGCGCGACGAGCGCGGCGGCGAGGGTCGTGACGGTCGGGATCGAAGTGGGCAGGAGCGGGCGCATGCGGGGCCTCCGGGGTGATCCGCCGATGCTACCCGATCGCGCCGCCATGCCGTCCGCGAACCGGGCATCGGTCATGGTTCGCCGCGGGACGCCCGAAGCGGCATGGCCCGACCCGTCGAAACACCCCGTCCGACGGCTCGTCAAACGCCGCCGTGCGTGCGAGGCTGCGGCCTTTCGCATCCACACGGTCCACTCATGCCGAACCCGCCCACCCGGCCGCTGGAAGGCGATGCCGCGCTGATCCGCGCGGTCGGCACCTTCGCGCTGACCGCCGCGGTCATCAACGTGATCATCGGCGGCGGCATCTTCCGCATGCCCTCTGCGCTGGGCGGACAGATGGGCATGGCCGCGCCGCTGGCGATCCTGGCCGGCGCGCTGGCGATCATCCCGGTGGCGCTGTGCTTCTCGGCCATCGGCAGCCGCGTACGCGCCACCGGCGGGCCGTACACCTACCTCACCGCCGTGTTCGGTGCGTTCGCCGGTTTTCTCGCCGGCGCGCTGATGTGGATCAGCAACATCGCCTCCAGCGCCGGCGTCGCCGCCGCGCTGTCGGAACAGGTGGCGACGCTGGTGCCCGCATTCTCCGACACCACCGCACGCGCGCTGCTGCTGACCGGCGTGTACGCATTCCTGTTCGCGCTGAACGCCTTCGGCGTGAAGCTCGGCGCGCGCGCGATCGCGGTACTGGCCACGCTGAAGCTGGCGCCGCTGTTCGTGCTGGCGGCGGTGGGCATCTGGTTCGTCGACTGGTCGCAGGTGAGCTTCTCCTTCGGCGACGTGCCGTCGGTGTCCGCGCTCGGCGCATCGATGGTGCTGGTGATGTTCGCCTACTCCGGCATGGAGACCGCGCTGGTGCCGTCGGGCGAGCTGCGCGATCCCTCGCGCAACGTGCCGCGCGCGACGCTGGCGGCGATCCTGCTGGTGGTGCTGCTGTACCTGGGCCTGCAGATCGTCGGCCAGGGCCTGCTCGGCCCGGCGCTGGCGGACAGCCCGGTGCCGATCGCCGACACCGCGGCGAAGCTGTGGGAACCCGGCCGCGTGCTGCTGCTCGCCACCGCCTGCGTGTCGATGACCGGCTTCCTGATGGGCAACCTGCTCGGCACCTCGCGCCTGGTGTTCGCGCTCGGCCGCGACGGCTATCTGCCGCGCGCCCTCGGCCGCGTGACCGAAACGCATCGCGTGCCGCTGTTCGCGCTGGCCGCGCATGCGATCCCGGCCTGGCTGCTGGCGCTGGTCGGCAGCTTCGACAAGCTGGCGCTGATCTCCGGCGGCGCGGTCTGCCTGACCTACGCTTTCGTCAGCGCGGCCGCCTGGCGCGCGCAGCACATCGGCCTGCGCGATGCCGAGGCCACGCCGTTCGCGCTGCCGGGCGGTCCGCTGATTCCCGTCATCTCGCTGCTGGCGATGCTCGCCATCGTGACCACGCTCAAGCCCGACGAATGGGCCGCCATTGGCATTGCGCTGGGTGCGCTGGTGCTGGTCTACCTCGGGCTGCGCGGAGTCGCGAAGGCGCGCTGATCGCAACGCGGCGGATCAATGCGTGTTGCGGTCCCGATCCCAGCCGCGATGCTTGATGTCGAGGTACAGGCTGTAGCAGGCGGTGAACGCCGGGAACAGGTTCTGCAGGATGCCGACCGAGTCCTGCTTCGACGAGAAGATGAAGTAGCTCAGCGTCATCAGGCTGCCGACGATGCTCATGTACCAGAACAGGCGCGGGATCACCGGCTTGCCGGCGCGCCTGCTGGCGATGAACTGCACCACCCAGCGGCAGCCGAACATCAGCGCGCCGGTGAGGCCGATCAGCTTCCACGGACTCATGTGGATGCCGGTCCATTCGAGCCAGCCGATCGGCGAGTTCATGAAATCGGTCGGAATGAAGTCCATTGGGCGCCCCCTTCGCGTCCGGCTGGATGGATCACAGTTCCTTCACCGCCGTGCGCCTGCTGCGCACGATCAGCCAGGCCACGCCGCGCAGGTCGCGCAGGCCGACCAGGGCGCGGTTGAGATTGTTGTATTTCGACACGCCGCTGGCGCGATGCCGATGGTTCACCGGCACGCTGACCGTCTTCCAGCCCGCGCGCTGCATCAGCGCGGGCAGGTAGCGGTGCATGTGATCGAAATACGGCAGGTCGAGGAAGGCCTCGCGCTCGAACAGCTTGATGCCGCAACCGGTGTCGGGCGTCGAATCGCGCAGCATGCGGCTGCGGATCGCATTGGCGACCTTCGAGGCCCAGCGCTTGCTGCCGGTGTCCTTGCGGTTCACGCGCCAGCCGGCGAACAGTTTCACGTCGGCAGGCGATTCCTCGCGCTTCGCCAACAGTTTCGGGATGTCGGCCGGGTCGTTCTGGCCATCGCCGTCGAGCGTGGCGATCCATTCGCCGCGCGCCGCCTTCACGCCGGTGCGCACCGCGGTGCTCTGCCCGCTCTGGTTGACGTGGTGCAGCACGCGCAGCTCCGGCACCGCGGCCTTCAGGCCCTGCAGCACGGCCAGCGTGTCGTCGCGCGAATGGTCGTCGACGTAGACGATCTCGAATGGGACCAGACCGCGCAGCGCGGCGACGATCTCGTTCACCAGCGGCGCGACGTTGTCGCGCTCGTTGAAGACGGGGACGACGACGGAGAGGTGGGGGTGTGTCATCTGGGGAATCCGTGAAGAGGACGCCGGCAGCCGTGCGACGCGATCAGACGCGCGCCTTCAGCCGCTCCAGCACGCCGTCCAGCGTTTCCAGGTCGGTGTAGTGGATCACCAGGCGGCCCTTGCCGCCGCGGCCGTGCAGCACGTTGACGACGGTGCCGAGTGATTCGGACAGGTCGCGCTCGAGGGCGACGATGTCGGCCTGCGGTTTGGCCTTGACGGGCTTGGCGGCCTTGTTGCCGGTCGGGATCTGGCCGGCGCTGAGCTGCTGCACGCGGTGCTCGACCTCGCGCACCGACCAGCCGTGTTCGGCGGCCTGGCGCGCAAGCGCGATCGCGGCCTGCGGGGTCAGCGACAGCAGGGCGCGGGCATGGCCCATTTCCAGCGCGCGGGTCTCGACCAGGGTGCGGATGTCCGGCGGCAGTTCGAGCAGGCGCAGCAGGTTGGACACCGCCGCGCGCGAACGGCCGACGGCTTCGGCGGCCTGGGCGTGGGTGAGGTCGAATTCGTCGATCAGGCGCTGCAGCGCCTGCGCTTCTTCCAGCGGGTTGAGGTCTTCGCGCTGGATGTTCTCGATCAGCGCCATCGCGACCACGGTGCGGTCGTCGACCTCGCGGATGACGACCGGGATCTCCTCGAGTCCGGCCTGCTGCGAGGCGCGCCAGCGGCGTTCGCCGGCGATGATCTCGTAGACCTTGCCGCCCTTGTCGCGGTCGATCTCGCGCACCACCACCGGCTGGATCACGCCCTGCGCCTTGATCGACTCGGCCAGCTCGGTGAGCTTGCCCGGGTCCATGGCGCGGCGCGGCTGGTACTTGCCGGGGGTCAGCGCATCGATCGGCAGCATGCGCAGGGTGTCGGTGGGCGTGGCTTCCAGCGCGGGCACCTCCGCGGCGGCCTTGGGGCCGAGCAGGGCTTCGAGGCCGCGGCCGAGGCCACGCTTTTTCACTGCCGTCATGCGGACGTCTCCTCCGAGGATGCGGACGACTTGTCGAGGGCGGCCGTCCCGGCCTGCTGACGCTCCTGCTGGCGCTCGCGCTGGCGGCGGATCACTTCCACCGCCAGGCCGAGGTAGGCGATGGCACCGCGCGAGGCGCGGTCGTAGCCGACGATGCTCTGGCCGTAGCTCGGCGCTTCGGCCAGGCGCACGTTGCGCGGCACCACGGTGGTGAACACCTTTTCGCCGAAATGCTTCTCCAGGTCGGCGGAGACGGCGTTGGCGAGGTTGTTGCGCGCATCGAACATGGTGCGCAGCACGCCTTCGATCTCCAGCCCCGGGTTGAGCCTGGCCTTCAGCGCCTCGATGGTTTCGATGAGCGCGCTCAGGCCTTCCAGGGCGTAGTACTCGCACTGCATCGGCACCAGCACCGAGTCGGCGGCGGTCAGCGCGTTGAGGGTGAGCAGCGACAGTGCCGGCGGGCAGTCGATGATGATGAAGTCGTAGCGGTCGCGCAGGCCGTCGAGCGCGCGCTTGAGCCGCTGCTCGCGGCCCGGCTCGTCCATCAGCTCGATCTCGGCCGCGGTCAGGTCGGTGTTGCCCGGCAGCAGGTCGAAGCCCTCGGGCGTGCGCACCACGGCATCGACCGCGTGCATCTCTTCGAGGATCACGTCGCAGGTGGAGCCGGCGAGCTCGCGCTTGTCGACGCCGCTGCCCATGGTCGCGTTGCCCTGCGCGTCGAGATCGACCAGCAGCACGCGCTTGGGAGCCAGCGCCAGCGCGGCGGCGAGGTTGACCGAGGTCGTGGTCTTGCCGACCCCGCCTTTCTGGTTGGCGATGGCGATGATGCGGGCCATGGATGGATCCGGTGGGTACTCGTGGAGGCGGATTGCACCGTACCACCCCATGCCTTCCGGTACGGAGCGAAAGCGGCCGAACCGCAGATTATGCCTGCTGCGGGGGGCTCCCGGGGTCAGGCACCGGTCGAACGGTCGCGGCCGATCATGACCAGGTGGCGCTCGGCGTCCAGTCCGGGCACGGTCAGCGGCTGGATCCCGCGCACGGCCCAGCCCGGCGGCAGGGCGGCGATCTCCTCGTCCGGGCGCGCGCCCTTCATCGCCAGCAGCACCCCGTCCGTGGCCAGCAGGTGCCCGCCCAGGGCCAGGATCTGTGGCAGTGTGGCGAGTGCGCGGGCGGTGATCGCCTGGTAGGCACCGGGCCGGTCCAGCGCCTCGATCCGCGATTCGGCGACTTCGGCATTGCCCAGACCCAGGGTGCGCAGGGCCTCGCGCATGAAGCGGGCCTTCTTGCCGGCGGATTCCACCAGGGTCACGCGCAGGCCCGGGACGGCGATGGCCAGCGGAATGCCCGGCAGGCCGGGACCGGTGCCCAGGTCGGCCAGCGTGGCCACGCCGCGCACGGCCGGCGCCATCGCCAGCGAATCGAGCAGGTGCTTGGTCACCATCTCGCGCGGGTCGCGGATGGCAGTGAGATTGTAGGTGGCGTTCCAGCGCAGCATCAGCGCGAGGTAGCGGGCCAGCGGCTCGGCGAGGCCGGCATCGAGGCCGAGCGCGGCGAGGCCGGCGTCGAGGTCGGCGCGCGCATCGGCGGGCAGGGAGGCGGCTTGCGGGGATGAAGTCGTCATGCCGGCATTATCGCCGAGGCGTGGCCGAGCTCAGGCCGATGGCCGCCATGCCAGCGTCGCCAGGTAGCCGGGCGACGGCGCCCAGGCGTGCAGTCGCCAGTCGTCGGGGACACCCAGTTCGGCGTCGCAGTCGAGCAGGCGCGGCGGGCCGTCGTGGTCGTCCAGCACGAAACGCAGCCGGTGCAGGCCGAACGACAGCCCGCGGCCGTGGGCTTTCAGCAGCGCTTCCTTGGCGCACCACAGCCGGGTGAAGTCGCGCTGCAGCGTGGCCGGATCGGCGATCAGCGCCTCCAGCGCGGCGGTCTCGGCCGGGTGGAAGAAGCGCCTGGCCAGCGCCAGCGCCTTCGGGCGCGGACGCAGCAGTTCGATGTCGATCCCCACCCGCGCACCCTCGGCGCAGGCGGCGATGAGACGCTCGCCGCTGTGGCTCCAGTTGACGTCGGCATGGTGCCGGCCGGCGTCGACGTGCGGGCGGCCGTGGGCGTCGCGCGCGATCCGCAGCGCGGCCGATGGCAGGCCCCAGGCCGCGCCGAGCCAGTCGCGCACCCGCGGCTCGGCGGCGTCGCCCGGGCGATAGGGCCACCAGGCGCAATGCACGGGGCCGGAAACGAGGGAGTCCACGGGAACGTCGGGTTTTGGCGGGCGGGGGCGGCCAGCGTAAGCTAGCCCGGGGCGGGCAGCCACAATGCCCGGATGCATGCGGAGAACGGGCGGATGTCGGCAGCGCTGGAATCGATGGGGGCCGGGAGGGCGGAGACGGCCTCGCGGCGCATGGCGATCGCCGAAGGGCCGGGCGCGCGCTGCTTCGCCTTCGACGGTCACGGCCGCATCCCGCTGGACACCTTCCTCGCCGAAGTGCGCGGCGTCGCAGCCGGCCTGCCCGAGGCCGCCTGCGCGGTGAACCTCTGCGAAGACCGCTACCGCTTCCTGGTCGCCTTCTGCGCGGTCGCGCTGCGCGGCCAGATCAACCTGCTGCCGCCGTCGCGCACGCCCGCCGCGATCGACGACGTGCGCCGCCAGTATCCCGACAGCTATTGCATCGCCGATGTGCGTTTCACCCCGGCGCCGCCGCGCCTGCACGCCCTGCCCGAGCGCCTGCCCAAGCTGGACGGACCGCGGCCCGAGGTCGATGCCGGCGCGCTGGCGATGATCGGCTTCACCTCCGGCAGCACCGGCACGCCCGGCGCGAATCCCAAGACCTGGGGCAGCCTGCGCCAGAGCACCGCGCAGAACGCTGCCGTGCTGCAGGCGTTCTGGCCGGTCGGCGGTACGACCGACGCCACCCTGCCGATCGTCGCCACCGTGCCGCCGCAGCACATGTACGGCATGGATCTGTCGGTGCTGCTGCCGCTGCTGGCGAACGCCGCCGTGCACGGCGGGCGCCCGTTCTTCCCCGACGACGTGGCGCGCGCGCTGCGCGAGGCCCACGGCGAAGCCCTGCTGGTGACCACGCCGGTGCACCTGCGCGCGCTGGTCGAATCGGGCATCGACCTGCCGCCTCCGTCCGGAATAGTGACCGCCACCGCGCCGCTGCCGCAGGCGCTGGCCGCCGCGGCCGAACAGCGCTTCGGCTGCGAGGTGCGCGAACTGTTCGGTTCCACCGAGACCTGCGTGATCGCCAGCCGCCGCACCGCGCGCGACGACCTCTGGCAACTTCTGCCCGGCGTGCGCCTGCAGCCGCAGCCCGACGGCACCCAGGTACAGGCCGCGCACCTGTCCACGCCGGTGATGCTGGCCGATCTGGTCGAACTGCGCCCCGACGGGCGCTTCATGCTGTGCGGGCGCCAGGCCGACCTGCTGGAAATCGCCGGCAAGCGCGCCTCGCTCGGCGACCTCACCCGCCGCCTGCTCGCCGTGCCCGGCGTGCTCGACGGCGTGGTGCTGCAGCTCGACCCCTGCGAAGTCACCGGCGTGCGCCGCATCGCCGCGCTGGCGGTGGCGCCGGGCCTCGACGAAACCGTCATCCTCGACGCGCTGCGCCAGGGCATCGACCCGCTGTTCCTGCCGCGCCGCCTGCGCCTGGTCGACGCACTGCCGCGCAACGAAACCGGCAAGCTGCCGCGCGCATCGCTGCTGCCGCTGCTGCGCTGAACGATCTACCGGAAAAGAGATGGACGCTCGGGCAGCTCAGGCCCGGCTGGATCGCTGTTCGAGCGCGGGATCGTGCGGCGCGCAGTAACCGGTGGAAAACACGCGATGGACACGGCCGCCCGCAGCGGTCAGGGACACGGTGCAGACGAATGGGGCACCGCGTGCGAGGCGCAGCGAGACCGGGTAGCCCTTGAAGGTCCCGAAATGGACATGGATCCGGGGAGCGCGGATCCGGCCACCGAACCCATTCGACAGCGCGTCGAGCCGCGCGCGGGCGAACCGATGGATCGCAGCGGCGATCGGTGATGGCGGCGGCGGCGCGTCGAGATCGATGTCGACCTCCACCCGGCCAGCCTCCTTCGCCTCGGCGCAGAGCTTGCCGATGGCCCAGTAACCGTCGATCTCGTGCTCGCGCCCCAGCAGTTCGCGAATCAGCCGATGCGCGAACGCATTCAGCCGTCGACTCACTTCGCCTCGGCCTGCGCGCTCGCCGCGACGATCCGCACGCCCTTGAGCTGCGGCGTGCCATCGACCACGTCGGTCCAGACCACGTGCGCGACGGCACCGTCCAGCACGAGTTTCGGCATGCCGGTGGCGCGGCCCTTGCCGTTCACGTCGGCGAGCCTGGTGCGCTGCACTTCCTTCGACAGGTCGGGGCTGTAGCGCGCCAGCCACAGGCTCTGCGCGCCGCGCTCCTCGCGCAGCCAGACCATCCACACCTGCTGCGCATCGATGGCCACGGCGACACGGCCGAGCACGGCTTCTCCCTTGTCCACGACGACCGGGGCACCGAAGCTGGAGCCCGCATCGGTGGACAGCGCCAGCTTCACCGACACCTCGTCGTTCGCGCCGGTGTACCAGGCGACCACGGCCTGCTTGCCCAGCGCCGCCACCGACGGCCCGTTGACCGGGCAGCCCGGCATCTTCCAGCCGTCGGCATGCACAGGCTTCGGCGTCGACCAGGCCGTGCCGTCGAAGCGCGTGGCCTGGATGTCGCGGATCTCGTCCTTCGTGCGGTCGCGATAGACCAGCAGCGCGCCATCGGCGGTGGCCGCCACATCGGTCTGGCAGCAGTCGCAGACATCGACATCGATTTCGGACGCGGCGCCCGGCCGCATGTAGGCGTCGAACACGGCCGCGCGCAGGGTCATCGGGCCGCGCTCGGCGCCGTGCCCCTCGTGGCCGTCGCCTTGGCCGCCGCTGCCGGTGTTGCGGCCATCCAGCCAGGCGATGCCGATGCGGTCATCGTCCTGCGCCCACATCGACACGAAGCCGTGCTCGGTCGTGGTCGCGTCGTCATGCACCTTGCGCGGCGCGCTCCAGTTCATGCCGTGGTCCAGCGAGCGCACCAGCATCACGTCGTAGGCATAGGGCGCATCGGCGGATTTCTGCAGCCAGTGCGCCCACAGCGCGCGGTCGGCCGTGGCCGCGATGTGCGGCGTGTCGGCCCAGTTCACGAACATCGAATTGCCGACCGCGATCGTGCGCGCGGTCTGCCAGCCGCGATCGGGGATGTGCTCGGCGAACTGGAAGGCCGGGCGCCGCCCGGGCACCTCGCTGATCCAGCTCAGCAGCAGGCGGCCGTCGGGCGCGCGGCTCAGGTCCGGCGACGCCGTGCCTGGCATCGCCGGCAGCGGCCAGGCCTCGATCGCGATGTCGCCGACGAGCACGGGTTTCGGGGCTTCGACCTCCGCGGCGCAGCCGGCGAGCAGGGCGAAGGCGAGGGCGGTGAGGGTGCGGTAGGCGGTGATCATGCGCGAAGGGTACGCCATCGCCGCTGGTGTCGCGCGCGACGGGGACTCGCGTCGGCGATCACGCCGCGATCACGCCGCCGCGCCGCGCCGCCTGGTCAGGTGCACCAGCAGCAGCGAGATCGCGGCCGGAGTCATGCCCGGGATGCGCTGCGCCTGGCCGACGGTCTCCGGGCGAACGCGCTGCAGCTTCTGCAGCACTTCGTTCGACAGGCCGCGCACGTGCGCGTAGTCGAAACCGTCCGGAATCGCGGTGTGTTCGTGGCGCTGCTGGCGCGCGATCTCCTCGCGCTGGCGGGCGAGATAGCCGGCGTACTTCGCCTCGATCTCGACCTGTTCGGCCACATCGGCATCGTCCACGCCGGGGCCGAGCGCCGGCACGGTCATCAGCGTCGCGTAATCGAGTTCCGGGCGGCGCAGCAGGTCGAGCGCATGCGTCTCGCGACTGAGTTCGATGCCCAGCGTCGCCACCGCCTCGCGGCCGAGGGCGTTGTTCGGTGCGGCCCACACGGCGCCGAGGCGCGCGGTCTCGGCCGCGACCGCGTCGCGCTTGCGCGAGAAGCGTTCCCAGCGCGCGTCGTCGACCAGGCCCAGATCGCGGCCGCGTTCGGTCAGACGCAGGTCGGCGTTGTCCTCGCGCAACTGCAGCCGGTATTCGGCGCGGCTGGTGAACATGCGGTAGGGCTCGTTGGTGCCGTGGGTGATCAGGTCGTCGATCAGCACGCCGATGTAGGCTTCGTCGCGACGCGGCGACCACGCGTCCTTCTGCTGCGCGTGGCGCGCGGCGTTGAGGCCGGCGATCAGGCCCTGCGCCGCCGCTTCCTCGTAGCCGGTGGTGCCGTTGATCTGTCCGGCGAAGAACAGGCCGGAGACGAGCTTGGTCTCCAGCGAAGTCTTCAGACCGCGCGGGTCGAAGAAGTCGTACTCGATCGCGTAGCCGGCGCGGGTGATGTGCGCCCGCTCGAAGCCGCGGATGCTGCGCACCAGGTCCAGCTGCACGTCGAAGGGCAGCGAGGTGGAGATGCCGTTCGGATAGATCTCGAACACGTCCAACCCCTCGGGCTCGACGAAGATCTGGTGGCTGGCCTTCTCGGCGAAGCGCACCACCTTGTCCTCGATCGACGGGCAGTAGCGCGGGCCGATGCCCTCGATCTGCCCGCTGTACAGCGGCGAGCGGTGCAGCGCGTTGCGGATGATCTCGTGGGTGCGCTCGGTGGTGTGGGTGATCCAGCACGACACCTGCGGCGGATGGTCGGCGGTGCTGCCGACGAAGGAGAACACCGGGCGCGGGTCGTCGCCGGGCTGCTCCTCCATCGCCGCGTAATCCAGGCTGCGGCCGTCGATGCGCGGCGGCGTGCCGGTCTTGAGCCGGTCGATCGCGAACGGACGCTCGCGCAGGCGCGCGGCCAGCGTGGCTGCCGGCGGGTCGCCCATGCGCCCGGCCGCGTACTGGGTCTCGCCGATGTGGATCTTGCCGGCGAGGAAGGTGCCGGCGGTCAGCACCACCGCCGGGGCGTGGAAGCGCAGCCCGGTGTTGGTGATCGCGCCGCGGACGGCATCGCCTTCCAAGATGAGGTCGTCGACGGCCGACTGGAACACGGTCAGGTTCGGCTGGGTCTCGACCGCGCGGCGGATGAAACTGCGGTAGAGGCTGCGGTCGGCCTGGCAGCGGGTCGCGCGCACGGCCGGACCCTTGGAGGCGTTCAGCCGGCGCCACTGGATGCCGGCGGCGTCGGCGGCACGAGCCATGATCCCGCCCAGCGCGTCGATCTCCTTCACCAGATGGCCCTTGCCGATGCCGCCGATGGCCGGGTTGCAACTCATCGCACCCACGGTCTCGATGTTGTGCGTGAGCAGCAGGGTGCGCGCGCCGGCGCGGGCGGACGCCAGCGCGGCCTCGGTGCCGGCGTGGCCGCCGCCGATGACGATGACGTCGAAAAAGTAGAAGTCGTTCATGCGATGACCTGGAATCGGTGACCCGGCCGTTCGGCATGCGGGTCGATGGCATCGACGTCGCGACGCGACATCGATGCGTTGCGGGAAAGTCTAAGGCAGTCGCCCGGCACGCAAGCCGTCACGCAGGCCGGAACAAAGTTGGCACGCAATCTGCTTATCCAGATTGGCACTCAGCGCGGCAAGGCGCGAAAGCGCTGGCCGGGGTGGAACAGGGCTGGCCACGTGCGCGCTGAGGTAGCCGGGGGTCGGATGTCGGGGGACGTCCGACCCCTTTTTTTGCCTGCGTTTTCCGTCTCCGGGGCGATCATGTGATCGGCCCGCACGGCGCTTGCCCGCAACCGTCCGCCATCGTCGCGCCCAGTGGGCGCACCAAAGAAAAACGGCGCCGTAGCGCCGTCTTGTTCAGGTGCCGACGCCCGACGGGGAGCGGAACAGGGGGGATCCGGATTTCCCCGCCGGGGTCGGCGATCTCGTAACGAGTTGCGTCGCAATGCGACGCAACCGGTCATGCTCGGCTAGCTTGCGGCCAATTCCCTGCGTTGGCAAGGGCCATCAAGGCTCTTCTCCGCGACGGAATTCTCGTTCCGGACGTCCGGTACGCGCAGGCAGCGAAGGCCGCGGGCGCGGGGCCTCCGCACGCGGGCGCGGCGGAGGCGGCGAAGCCTCCGGCTGCGAGATCGGCGCACGACGCTCGCGGACGATCACACCCGGTGGCGTGTTGTTGCCGCCACCCGGAGGCGCTGGACGATGTTCGCGGTTGCGGAAGCGGTCCAGGTTGCGCCACGGCCCGCCCTCGTTGTCGGTGAAACGCGGACCACCGCCGGGACCGCTGCCCGGGCCAGGTCCGACCGGCGGACGATGGCGTGGGGGGCGATGCGTGTAGCGCCAGTACGGGTAGTAGTTGTAGGGGTAACCATACCGGTAGCCGAAGGCGCCGTACGGAAAACCATAGCGCGAGTACGGCATGTAGCCGAAGCCGAAACCGAAGTGGCCGTACCAGCCCGCAGGATAGCCGTAACCTATTGATCCGTACGGATATCCATAGACATCGTAATGCTCGACGCGCGGCTCGGCGTAGTAGTAATCGCCACCTGGTCCACCGCGATACGTGTAGCTGGTGACGCAGCCGGTCAGAATCAGCGCGGAGAGCGTCGCAACCAGACCAAGACGGGACATCGGAGAGAACATCGGTACACCCCTGTCGTTCATCGACGGTTTCGGACCGCCGCACCGTGACAGCATCGGCCTGCGGCATTGAATGCGTCCTTAAGCCTGCGGGCCACCGGGGCATCCCGGGCGATCATCGCATCCTCGCGCATCGCCTGCACGGCGAACCGGGCGACCGCTGCCGGGCGCGGAACGCCCTCCGGCATCGTCACTGATACGATGTCGCGATGATCGCGGCCGTTCCCCCACTCCCGCAATTCGTCGATGTGCTGAACGCAGCGACGCGCATCGCGCCGCACGCGCACGTCACGCCGGTGCTGCGTTCGCGCTCGCTGGACGACATTGCCGGCTGTTCGCTGCATTTCAAGTGCGAAAACCTGCAGCGCAGCGGCGCCTTCAAGTTCCGCGGCGCCTGCAACGCGGTGTTCGCGCTGGACGCGGCGGCCGTGTCGCGCGGCATCGTCACCCAGAGCTCCGGCAACCACGGCGCAGCGCTGGCCCTGGCCAGCCGCCTGCGCGGCGTGCCCGCGACCGTGGTCGTGCCCGAAGGCGCACCCGCCATCAAGCTGGCCGCGATCGCCGCGCAGGGCGCACGGATCGAACGCTGCGCGCCGACCATGGCCGCCCGGACGGCGGCGACCGATGCCCTGGTCGAACGGACCGGCGCCCATCTGGTTCACCCTTTCGACGACCGCGACGTGATCGCCGGCCAGGGCACCGTCGCACTTGAACTGCTGCGCGAAGCGCCCGGCCTCGACGCCCTGCTCGCGCCGGTCGGCGGCGGCGGCCTGCTCTCGGGCACGTCGCTGGTGGCGAAGGCCCTCCAGCCGGGCATCCACGTGTACGGCGCCGAGCCAGCGGGCGCCGCCGATGCCCATGCCTCGCTGCGCGAGGGCCGCTGCATCACCGACATGACCGCGCGCACCGTCTGCGACGGCCTGCGCGGTCACCTCGCGCCGCGCACCCTGGCCATGCTGCAGCAGCACGTCGACGACATCCTGCTGGTCGACGACGAGGCCGTGACCGCGGCCATGCGCCTGCTCTGGGAGCGCCTGAAACTGGTGGTCGAACCCTCCGGCGCGATCGGCCTGGCTGCGGTGCTCGCCGATCGCGAACGCTTCGCCGGCCGCAAGGTCGGGATCGTGATCTCCGGCGGCAATGTCGACCTCGACCGCCTCCCTTGGCAGACGCCGGCGTGAAGACGGCGGCATGAGGACGGCAAGGTGAGCAAGGGCCTGCCACCGCCTCTGGCGCCGCTCGCCTCGCGCAAGCGGCGCAGACGGCGCGGCCTGGCCAGCCGGTTGTGGCGCCTGCTCCTGCTCCTGCTGCTGTGGTTGTGCGCCGTGGCCGCGTGGATCGTCTACATCGGTGCCCGCGACCAGGCCGAGGATGACGACGTGCGCGCCGATACCGTGATCGTGCTCGGCGCCGCGGCCTACGATGCGCGGCCGTCGCCGGTGTTCGAGGAACGCATCCGCCACGGCATCGCCCTGCACCAGCGCGGGCTGGCGCCGACCCTGCTGTTCACCGGCGGCTTCGGCGGCAGCGGCGCGCGCTTCGCGGAATCGCAGGTCGGCCGCCGCTACGCGATCCGCCACGGCGTCGCCGCGGACGCGATCCTGATCGAAACGACATCGCGCAACACCCGCGAGAACCTGCGCGAAGCCGCCGCGCTCATGCAGGAGCGCGGGATGACCCGCGCCATCGTCGTCAGCGACCCGCTGCACATGGCGCGCGCGCTGCGCCTGTGCCGCGAGGTCGGCATCGAATGCCTTGGCTCGCCCACGCCGACCAGCCGCTACCGCAGCGTCGCGACGCAGTCGCGTTTCCTGGTGGCCGAGGTCTACTTCTTCCACCGCGACCTGTTCCCGCGCAAGGCAGGCAGGTAGCACGGTATTGCCCCCCTGGAGTTCCGCATGATCATCGACGGCACCCGTGCCCACGACCGCAGCACCGAACTGGTGCTCGCCTACTACGCCGCCTTCAATCGCGGCGACCGCGAGGCGATGCTGGCCCTGCTCACCGACGACGTGGCCCACGACCTCAACCAGGGCGCGCGCGAGATCGGCCGCGATGCCTTCGCCGCGTTCATGGCGCGCATGGACCGCTGCTACCGCGAGCAGCTGCGCGACATCGTGGTGATGGCCTCGCCCGACGGCAGCCGCGCCGCCGCCGAGTACATGGTGCATGGCGAGTACCTTGCCGACGACGCGGGCCTGCCACCCGCGAACGGGCAGACCTACGTCCTGCCCGGCGGCGCCTTCTTCGAGGTCCGCGATGGCCGCATCGCGCGGGTCACGAACTACTACAACCTGCAGGACTGGATCGCGCAGGTGGGATGAAGCGCCGCCGTCATCCGCCGGCACGGCCAGGCGGGTGCTCGGCGAACCAGGCGGCGATGTCCGGCATGTGACGTTCGAAGTTGCCTGGAATCGACAGGTTCAGCACGCCTGCTCGGACCTTCCCGCGATTCTCGAAATCGTGCGTCGCGCCGCCGGGCACCAGCACGAACGTGCCGCGCGGCGCATCGATCCACGCGCCGTCGACCAGGAAGCTCATCACGCCTTCGATGACGTAGAACACGTCGTCCTCGGGATGCGCATGCGCGCCGGGACCCTGCGTGTCCGGCTCCAGCCACCATTCCGAGATCGAATAGGCGCCGGCGGTTTCGCCGCCATCGGCCTTGAACACGGCGGAGATGCCGCCCATCGGATAGGCCCGGCCTTCGCCGGGTGCGAGGACGAGCGGCGCGCGTGCGTCTGAGTCCATGGCGATGTCCTGTCCCCGTGTCTCGCTAGAGGTGCGCCGTGTATTGCGGCGACGCGAAACGATCGTGCAGGCCGTCGACATGCGTGATCGGAATCGCCGCCAGCGTCTCCTCGGGCACGTCCTCCAGGCAGCCGATGTTCACGCCGTACATCACGCCCACCGGCGTGTCCGTGCCGATGCCGAACGGACGCACGCCGCAATGCCGGCAGAAATAATGCTTGTTCCTGCGGCTGTGGAACAGGTATTCGACGAGATCGTCCTCTCCGCCGAGCAGGCGGAACGCCGCGGGCATCGCCACCGCCGGCCAGAAGCGCGTGCGTCGGCAGATCGAGCAGTTGCAGCGATACGACGGCTGGGTCAGGTCGAGGTCGGCCTCGAACGTCACCGCACCGCAATGACAGCTGCCGCGATAGGTCCTGCGCATGCGCACGCTCCCGGCGTGATTCGCTCGACGAAAGGAATGACCTGCGTCCCGCACCGCTGGCAGGAGGCTTCGATGTTACGCCATTCCCGCATGCGTCGCCGAAGGCCGAGGCCTGCTGTCAGGGGCAGAATCGGGAGGGCCAGAACCTGGACGGAGGGCAGAACCTGGGCAGAACCTGGACGCAGAACCTGCGCAGAACCTGGACAGAACCTGGACACCCACAATTCGAACCGGACGGAACCAGCGGACGGAACCAGGACACCCACAATTCCGGGCAGAACCTGGAAGGGCAGAACCTGGACACCCACAACTCGGACTTCCCCTACACCCGCCTCAGCAGTTCCCTGACATCTCGCCCGCTCCAGCTGAGCAACACTGGGCCATGGCCCGGCCCCGCTCCCACATCGCACCGCTGCACAGCCCCGGCGCCTTCCACTGCGTCCAGCGCTGCGTGCGGCGCGCCTTCCTCTGCGGCATTGATGACTACACCGGACAATCCTTCGAGCATCGTCGGGGCTGGATCGAACAGCGCATCCGGCTCGTTGCCGAGTGCTTCGCCGTCGCGATCGATGCGTATGCCGTGATGAGCAATCACCTGCATCTCGTGCTGCGCATCGATCCGTCCGAAACGCTGCGCTGGAACGATGACGAGGTCGCCGCGCGCTGGCTCCGCCTGTTCCCGCCCCGCGAGGACAGCGACGCGGCGATCGAGGCGAAGCGCCTGCGGTTGCTGGGGGATCCTGCTCGGATCGAGACGCTGCGCGACCGCCTCGGCAACCTCTCCTGGCTGATGCGCTGCCTGGTCGAGCCGATCGCACGTCGCGCCAATCGCGAGGACGGCTGCAAGGGGCGATTCTGGGAGGGTCGCTACAAATGCCAGGCACTGTGCGACGAACGCGCGATCCTCGCCGCGATGGCCTATGTCGATCTGAATCCGATCCGCGCCGGCATGGTGGATCGACTGGAGAACTCCGTCCATACGAGCGTGGTGGTACGTGCTGCAGAGGTCACGGTGAATCCAGCGCAGCTGACGGCATCACTCGAACCCGTGGCCGGCAGCCTGCGCCCCACCGTCGACATCACCACCGCTGATTATCTGCAGATCCTCGACTGGACCGGCCGACAGCTGGCGCCCGGCAAGCGCGGGCGCGTCACTCCCGATGCACCCGCGATCCTCTCCATCATCGACCACGACGAGAAGCGCTGGACTGCTCGGGTTGCCGGATTTGGCAGCGGCTGGCATCGCGCAGTCGGTTCGGCACAAGATCTGGTCGCCATCGCCGAAAGGCTGGGGCAGCAGTGGCTGAAGGGTGTCCGGTTTGCATTGACGCTCGAATGAGATGTCGAGAGAAGGAATATTGCCCGAAGGGGAGGATGACGCGTGGACGATGGCCGGCTCTGTTCCATCTTCACCGCCCGGATCGGCAGGGAAGATGTGGGTGCGCCGTGCTTTCCCCGTCATGGTGCATCAGGAAGAGGAAAAGTGGGTGTCCTAGTTCTTCGTCCTAGTTCTTCTTATCGCGCACTGAATTGATCTGTTCCACAACCGTTCAACGCAAGGCCAGTCACAAGCTGCAGAACGATCACGATCATGGCATCGGGCACGGTCCCGAAGCGGGCAACGCCGATAACAATTCCGACCTTCGAGGTCGCTTGAACGCCAGGCGCCGCTTCGCGACTTTCATGATGGCCCGGGCGCTGCGCGCCCATCGAAAAGCCGGATAGGCGAATGCAACCGTTCCGCTTTGCCGATGATCAGTGTCGTTCAAACAGCCGATGAGCGGTGCTTGCGTGAGGAGTCCATAGGTGAATTGTTAGGCGCGTCCGGTCCAGCGACGCACCGCCCAAACGAAGCAATGTTGAACGGCCATTGGTAGTAAGCCGAAGAACAAGATGCAGAACGCAACACTGGCGATAAAGACTAAGCCAAGATCAAATGCTAGCGAGAATAATGAGGGTGGCGGACCGGGATTGCGACTGTACTCTGAGCGCCAGGCAAAGGCGCCAAGTACAGGAAGAATGCCGAACACGGCGCCGACTGCCCCAGTGCTGATGATGGTCTGCCGGAACTGGGCTTTGTTCACGATGTAAGCGCCTAACGCCTGAATTAAGCCGTGCCGCGAAGCGGCATCGGCTTGAATGCTGAAATGGACTCCCAATCACCGGAGCCCGCCGTCATGGATGCTACTACCGTCGCGATCGACCTTGCAAAGGATGTCTTTGAACTGGCCTTTGCCGATGCATGCGGACGCATCATCGAGCGCAAGCGGTTGTCCCGCAGCGCATTCTCCCGCTGCCTGGCGAACCGGCCGCCGTTGCGGGTGGTGATGGAAGCCTGCGGTAGCGCGCACCACTGGGCGCGCGTATTCCAGGCACAGGGTCACGCAGCACGCCTGCTGCCGGCGCGGTCGGTGAAGCCCTATGTGCAGGGCAACAAAACCGATCGCGCCGATGCCGCAGGCATCCTCGAAGCTGACCGCTGCGGGCAGATCGCATCGGTGGCGATCAAGACGCCGGACCAGCAGGGCGTGCAGGCGCAGCATCGGGTGCGCGAACGACTCAAGGCGCAGCGGACATCATTGCTGAACCTGCTGCGCGGTGTCCTGCGCGAGTTCGGCGTCGCCATTCCGCTTGGCGCTGCGAAGGTAAAGCCTGCCGTGCACGATGCGCTGGCCGATGGCGACAACGCGTTGCCCATGTCATTGCGCGACACCTTGTCGACCCTGCTCGATCAGATCGATGCACTCGAAACGATGATGCACGACATCGAGCTGAAGCTCGCAACATTCGCAAGCCGAGACGCCGACAGTCGTCGTCACCAGCAGGTGCCGGGCGTCGGCGTGCTGACAGCGACGGCGATCTCGGCCAGCGCCGGCGATCTGCATCGCTTTGCCAGCGGGCGACACTTCGCCGCCTGGCTCGGGCTGACACCGCGTGAGCACTCGTCAGGCCGAAAGCGCCAACTGGGCAGCATCACCAAGCGTGGTGATCCGTACCTGCGCACGCTGCTGATTCACGGCGCGCGGTCTGCGCTGTGCGCCGCATTGCTGCGGCGCAAGCGCGGACAGGCACTGGATCGATTCCAGACCTGGGCGCTGGAGGTCGCCGAGCGACGTGGCCACAACAGGGCCGCTGTGGCACTGGCGAACAAGCTCGCCCGGCGGCTGTGGGCGATGACCCGCGACGGCAAATCCTTCGATGGCAATCACGTCAGCGCGGCGCCTGTCGCGCACTGAATTGATCTGTTCCACAACCGTTCAACGCAAGGCCAGTCACAAGCTGCAGAACGATCACGATCATGGCATCGGGCACGGTCCCGAAGCGGGCAACGCCGATAACAATTCCGACCTTCGAGGTCGCTTGAACGCCAGGCGCCGCTTCGCGACTTTCATGATGGCTCGGGCGCTGCGCGCCCATCGAAAAGCCGGATAGGCGAATGCAACCGTTCCGCTTTGCCGATGATCAGTGTCGTTCAAACAGCCGATGAGCGGTGCTTGCGTGAGGAGTCCATAGGTGAATTGTTAGAGGGCAACCCGACCAAAGTCAGCGGCCTGTTTTTGCGGCCTATTGACCACCATGGTGCCGAGAGAAGCATCATTGCATGACAAACCTACAACGTAGCTCTTAGGTTTGGGCGGAACCATAAAATTGACTGCAAACTTACCTGAGACAAATTTTGTGTCTAGTTGCCTTGATTGATCCTGCGCATCTAAAAGCGAAAGCACACAAGAAGTTTCCACCTCCTCTGTGGCGACTATTTCTCCCGTGACACGGACAATCCCGTCACCTGGAATGGAGATGCAGGACGCCAACAACGTCGCAAGCACAAAAACGAGAGATAGCCGCATCCTGCCCTCTAACTACGATTAGACCCCAACTCGGGGCGTAGCGCTGATTCTGCCCACGGCTGCCGGCCACCGTCAATCAGGCTTTTACTACACAGATCAACGGCTTTCGCCGATAGAACCGTTTGTGTGAATCCGCAAGATGCCGGTGTTATCCCGCATGGTTGCAGCCTAATGCCGTCCGCAGACTCCGATACCTCCATAAGAGCGCACGAACAGAGCTCGCCACGCCCCAGGCTGTTGGACGAAGTTCGCAGGCGATTGCGGCTTAAGCGCTACAGTTTGCGCACGGAGCAGGCGTACCTGCACTGGATCCGCCGGTATATCCGTTGCAACAGCCTGCGACACCCACGTGAATTAGGCGGCGCAGAGGTCGAACGATTCCTCAGCGATCTGGCG
Organism: Lysobacter sp.; assembly: GCA_019634715.1. Lineage (GTDB taxonomy): Bacteria > Pseudomonadota > Gammaproteobacteria > Xanthomonadales > Xanthomonadaceae > Lysobacter_I. The sequence goes on along the minus strand of JAHCAU010000007.1, from coordinate 23,341 downwards.
ACGCAGGCACGCGTGGCACCGAGCACGCAGAACCAGGCGCTTGCGGCACTGCTGTTTCTCTACAGAGAGGTACTGGCACTGGAGTTGCCCTGGAAGGAGGGCATCGTGCGGGCCAAGCGTGCGCCACGGCTGCCGGTAGTGCTGTCCCGGGCACAGACGGCGGCGCTGTTGCGTGCGATCCACGGAAGGGAAGCATTGATGGCCGGGTTGCTGTACGGCAGCGGCTTGCGGTTGATGGAGTGCCTGCGCCTGCGCATCAAGGATGTCGATTTCGACTGCAAGGAGATCGTGGTGCGCGAGGGCAACGGCGGGAAGGACCGCAAGACCGTACTGCCAGTTGCCTTGCGGGACGCGCTGCACGCACAGATCGAACAGGTCCGTGTGACGCACGCGCGCGACCTGGAGATCGGTTTCGGCGCGGTGTCGCTTCCGGGCGCATTGGCGCGCAAGTACCGACACGCCGAGCGTGCGTTCTGCTGGCAGTACGTGTTTCCAGCATCGCGGCGGGGGATCGATCCGGTCGATGGCCGCGAGAAACGTCATCATCTGGATGAGAGCGTGCTGCAACGTGCGGTACGCACCGCTGCACGCGCGGCCGGCATCGACAAACCGGTCAGCCCGCACACGCTGCGACACTGCTTTGCGACCCATCTTCTGGAATCGGGATCGGACATCCGCACGGTGTAGGAACTGCTCGGGCACAAGGACGTGACGACGACGCAGATCTACACGCATGTGCTCAATCGCGGCGCGGGGGCGGTATTGAGCCCATTGGATCGTTGAAATCCGTCCGGCGCAATCGCCTGCGGCGGTTGCGCCCTACGCTCGGTCTTCTCGACTCACCGCCGCCTGACCGGAATTCCGCTCGCCGGGAATCGCGCGACATCCTCGCCGCCTTCGCGGATCGGCACGCCGTGTTCCGGCGCCCATGCGAGGGCGGTGACGATTTCCCAGGTGGCAGGCAGCTGATCGCGGTGGCGGAACTGTTCGTAGGCGCGGGCGGCGGCGGCGAAGCGGGTCTTGCCGGTGAGGGTGTGGCGTCGCGCGTGCAGGGCATTGGTGGCGCCGATGGCACGCTGTTCGCGCATCAGCGCGGGCAGGTCGGGATAGCGGGTGACGAGTTCGTCGCGATCGAGCACGGGGTTGCGGAAACCACTGGAGATCAGCGCGTCGCCGACCTGCGCGATGGAGGCGAAGGGGCTGACGTGCGGGACCGCGTCGGCTTCGGCGAAGGCGCTGCGCAGTTCATGCAACGTGTCCGGGCCGAAGGTGGACATCATCAGCATGCCGTTGGGCTTGAGCACGCGGCGGATGCCGGCGAACACCGACGGCAGATCCTCGACCCACTGCAGGCAGAGATTGGAGAACAGCAGGTCGACGCTGTGGTCGGCCAGCGGCAGCGCGCGCGCGTCTGCGCAGAGGCGCTCGGGCGTGCGCTGGCCGAGACCGACGCGCGCCAGCGTGCGCGCGAGTCCGCCTTCTGCAGGCTGCTGCTGCAGCATCGGCAAGGCGAGGTCGAGCGCGAGCACGCGCGCCTTCGGCCAGCGCTGCTGCATTGCGCGCGCGGCACTGCCGGGGCCGCAGCCGAGGTCGACGACGACGGCCGGCGCTTTCGCGTCGGCGGCGCGGCCTTCTTCGTAGAAGTCGAGCGATTCGAGCAGGCGCGCTTCGACTTCGTGCTGCAGCTTCGCCGCATCGGCATAGCTGGCGGACGCGCGCGAGAAGGCGCGACGGACCTGGCGGGGATCGAAGAGAGCGTTCATCGCGTTGCGAGGCTGGCGAAGAAACCGTCGAGATGCGCCACCACCTCATCCACATGCGTCAGGAACGGCGCATGCCCGGCGTGTTCGATCTGCACGAAGGTCGAGGGCGCGTGGCCGGCCTGTTCGATGAGCGCGGCGGCATCGCGCATCGCGCGCGGATCGACGAGGCGATCGCGACGACCGGCGATCCACAGGCTGGGCACGCGCAGTCGCGACAGCAGCGGACGCTGGTCGACGGTTTCGAGGATGCGCAGGCCGTCGACGAGCACGCGTGCGGCGGGTTCGCCGCGGGCGAAGAGTTCGGCGCGCAGTTCGCGCAGTTCGTCCTTCGCATGGTCGGAGCCGAACGCCTCCAGCGCGACGAAGCGGTCGAGGGTGGCGCGGTAATCGTCGGCCAGGCCCTGGGCGAAGTCGCGGAAGATCTCGGGCGAGACACCGAAACGCCAGTCGGCGCCGCGCACGAAGCAGGGACTGCTGCACAGCGCGACCAGGGCGGGCACCCGCGCAGGCGTCTCCGCGGAACCACGCACGGCGGCGTGCAGGGCGAACATGCCGCCGAGCGACCAGCCGATCCACGGCGCCACCGGCACCTGCGCCTGGATGGCGTCGCAGACGGCGTCGAATGCGAGCGGCGTGGCGTCGTCGCGGCTCAGGCCGTGGCCGGGCAGATCGACGAGGTACAGCGTATGCCGATCGCGCAGGCGATCGACCAACGCGTGGAACACGCCGCCGTGCATCGCCCAGCCATGGATCAGCACCAGCGGCGGGCCGTCGCCGCTGATGGTCAGGTGCAGGGACGCGCTCATGGCTGGCGCAGCGAGACGATCAGGGTTTCGACCGCGCGCCAGTCGTCGCGTACCAGCCCGAAGCTCAGGTGCGACAAGCGGCGACGCCAGAGCGGCGTGGCACGGACTTCGCACACGTGCGCGACCAGCCAGGCGTCGTCGAAGCCGGCCCATTCGCCGGCGACCTGGAGCAGGTTGCCGTGGAGCGCGGGATGCACTTCGTCGAGCAGGATGTCGCGCAGGGTGTCGAGCGGGTAGGGCGAGGCGGCCAGGGTGCGCGCGATGTGATCGAAGAAGGGCGCGACATCCGTATCGAGATACAGGTCGGACAGCGCGACCCAGACCGGAATGCGCGCGTCGAGGTCGTCGGTCGCAGCCAGCGCCGGCCTCATGCCACCGCGGCGCCGGCATCGCCGGCGTTGCCGTAGCCCATCTCCACCGCATCGCGCGCCCAGCTCAGGGCGTCGACCAGGCCATCGACCTCGGCCTGGGTGTGCAGCGAGGACAGGGTGATGCGCAGGCGCGCCTTGCCGTCGGGCACGGTGGGCGGGCGGATCGCCGGCGCCCAGTAGCCCTGCGCTTCCAGCGCGGTGGCCAGCGCGACCGCGCGCTTGTCGTCGCCGCACATCAGCGGCTGGATCGGCGTGGTCGACGGCAGCAACTGCAGGCCGCGGAACTGGGCGTTCTGGCGGAAGTGGCCGATCAGGTTCTGCAGCTTCTCGCGGCGCCAGTGGTCGCGGCGCGCCAGCTTCACCGCGGCCAGGGTGGCGGCGGCCTGCGCCGGCGGCAGCGCAGTGGTGAAGATGTACGGACGCGCGGTCTCGGCAAGGTGGCCGATGATCTCCTCGCTGCCGACCACGCAGGCGCCATAACCGCCGAGTGCCTTGCCGAGGGTGGCGAGCTGCAGGGTGTCGCCGGTGTCGAGACCCGCTTCGGCGACGCAGCCGCGCCCGTCGGGGCCGACCACGCCGATGCCGTGGGCATCGTCGACGTAGAGCAGGGCCTGCTGGACCTTGGCGACCAGCGACAGTTCGCGCAGCGGGGCGACATCGCCATCCATGCTGAACACGCCGTCGGTGGCGACGACGGCGGCGCCGTCGGGCACGGTGCGCAGCTGGCGCAGCGCGCCTTCGGCATCGTTGTGCGGATAGCGGCGCAGCTTGCAGCCGGCGAGCCGGGCGGCATCGATCAGGCTGGCGTGGTTGAGGCGGTCCTGCACGCAGACATCGTCTTCGCCGAGCAGGCCCTGCAGCACCGCGAGATTGGCGAGGTAGCCGCTGCCGAACAGCAGCGCGCGCGGCGCGCCCAGCCAGTCGGCGATCTCCTTCTCCAGCGCCTCGTGCGCGGCATGGTGGCCGCTGACCAGGTGCGAGGCGCCGCTGCCGGCGCCGTCGCGGCCCGCGGCCGACTGCAGGGCGTCGACCACGGCGAAATGCTGGGCCAGGCCGAGGTAGTCGTTGCCGCTGAAGTTGGTCAGCCAGCGGCCGTCGACCTCATAGCGCACGCCGTCGCGGCGGGTGACCGTGCGCCGCTGTCGCTCGCGGCCCTGCGTCTGGCGCAGCTCTCGGGCGTCTCGGATGCGGTCGATCAGGCGCGGGCGGGTCATGGGGTCTGCTCGGTCGTGCGATGCGGTCGGGCGGCGGGGTCAGGCGGCTTGCGTGCAGGCCGGCGCGTCGCCGGCCGGCAGGGGGTCGGTGCGGTCGGATTCGACGATGTCGGCGTGCACGGTGTTGCCGGTCTCCACCACCTGCATCGGTCGCAGGCCCAGGCGCTCGAACAGGGCGAGGTCGCGCTCGGTGTCGGGGTTGCCGGTGGTCAGCAGCTTCTCGCCGTAGAAGATGGAGTTGGCGCCGGCCATGAAGCACAGCGCCTGCAGCTCGTCGCTCATGCTCTCGCGCCCGGCGGACAGGCGCACCATCGACTTCGGCATCAGGATGCGGGCGACCGCGATCGTGCGCACGAATTCGAACGGGTCCAGCTCGCTGGTGCCGTGCAGCGGCGTGCCTTCGACCTGCACCAGGCGGTTGATCGGCACCGAATCGGGATGCGCGGGCAGGTTGGCCAGGGTCTGCAGGAAGGCGGCGCGCTGGCGGCGGGTCTCGCCCATGCCGACGATGCCGCCGCAGCAGGTCTTCATGCCGGCGTCGCGGACGTGGGCCAGGGTGTCCAGGCGGTCCTGGTACTCGCGGGTCTTGATGATGTCGCCGTAGAACTCCGGCGAGGTGTCGAGATTGTGGTTGTAGTAGTCGAGGCCGGCGGCCTTCAGCGCCGTGGCCTGTTCGCCGCTGAGCATGCCGAGGGTGGCGCAGGTCTCCAGGCCCAGCGACTTCACCTCGCGGATCATCTCGGCGACCTTCGGGATGTCGCGGTCCTTGGGCGAGCGCCAGGCGGCGCCCATGCAGAAGCGCGAGGCACCGGCGGCCTTGGCGGCCTTCGCGCGCTCGACCACGGCGTCGGTGTCCATCAGCTTCGTGGCCTCGACGCCGGTGTGGTAGCGCTGGGCCTGCGGGCAGTAGGCGCAGTCCTCGGGGCAGCCGCCGGTCTTCACCGACAGCAGGGTGCTGACCTGCACCTCGGCCGGGTCGAAGTTCGCCCGATGCGCCTCGGCCGCCTGATGCAGCAGCACCGGGAAGGGCAGCGCGAACAGCGCCTCCACTTCGGTGCGGCTCCAGTCGTGACGCAGGGGGCCGGAAGCACTGACAAGGGACATCGGGGTTTCCTGACAGACACAGCAAAGCGGGACGGGCAGTCTGGAAAGCATGTCCAGCCCTGTCAACCTCGAACCCATGCGCCGACCCTGGGCCGGCCTGCGCGCCGCGTTCGATCGCCTGTGGCCCGCCCATTGCCTGGTCTGCGGCGAACGCGCCGGCAACGGCGACCTGTGCGCTGCCTGCCTGCGCGAACTGCCGTGGAACCGTTGCGCCTGCCCACGCTGCGGCCTGCCCCTGCCGCTGCCCGGCCCCGCCTGCGGGCACTGCCAGAGGCGGCCCCCGCCCCTCACCGAAACCCGGGCGGTCTTCCGCTACGCGCTGCCGCTGGACCGGCTGCTGCCGCGTCTCAAGTTCCACCGCGACCTCGCCGCCGGCCGGACCTGCGCCCTGCGCATGGCCGACGCCCTGGCCTCGGCACCGCGACCCGACGCCCTCGTGCCCCTGCCCCTGCACCGGTCGCGATTGCGCGAACGCGGCTTCGACCAGGCCCTGGAACTGGCCCGGCCGCTGGCGAAGGCGCTGGACCTGCCGTTGCTCGACCGGGCGCTGGTGCGCGTCCGCGACACCGTACCGCAATCGCGGCTGGATGCCCCGGCACGGCGGCGCAACCTGCGCCGCGCCTTCGCGGTGCCGCCGGGCGTGTCCCTGCCGGCGCACGTGGCCCTGGTCGACGACGTGATGACCACCGGCGCCACCCTGCACGCCGCCGCCGACGTCCTGCTGGGTGCCGGTGTCACCCGGGTGGATGCCTGGGTGTGCGCGCGGGTGGCGTGATTCGGAAAAGCATCAATAGGGTGCGGCTGGCCGCACCGCTTTTCGTCAACATCATCGCCACCGACCGGAAAGCCGGTGCGGTGAACCGCACCCTATTGCACGGAGTTCCGGCACATCCGATGACGCGTTGTTCGATATCGCTGCACGCGCGGCGAACTCACCACCCGAACAGCTTGAAGTACACCTGCGAGGTGCCCTTCTCGTCGTCGAGGCGGCCGTCGCCGTTGCGGTCCTGCAGGAAATAGGCCGGGCCGCGGGCGGGCTGGATGCGGACGATGCGCAGCTGGCCGGCGACGCGATACTCGGTGATGACGTCGCCGTTGGGCTGGTTGTGCGTGGTGGCGACGGCATCGGCGGGGATCTGCACGTCGGCGGTGCCGGTGGTGGCGCAGGCGGCGAGCGACAGGCAGACCGGCAGGAGCAGAAGCGGCAGAGTGGGCGTCTTGCGCATGGCGATGCTCCGCGTGGGGGATGACCGGATCATACGTCGCTTGGCATGAACATGCCGGCATGAATCCGGCCGTGCCGCGGTCGACGCTTCGCGCCCGCACCGGACCCCGGGAGTAGAATCCCGGCATGAAACGACTCCTCCTGATCGACGGTTCCTCCTATCTCTTCCGCGCCTTCCACGCACTGCCGCCGCTGAGCAACGCGCAGGGCGAACCCACCGGCGCGCTGTTCGGCGTGGTGAACATGCTGCGCGGCCACCTGAAGGAACAGCCGGACTACCTCGCCTTCGTCGTCGACGCCTCCGGGCCCACCTTCCGCGACGAACTCGACCCGCAGTACAAGGCCCACCGGCCGCCGATGCCCGACGAGCTGCGCGCGCAGGTCGAGCCGATGATGGAGATCGTGCAGGCGCTGGGCTTCCCGATCCTGCGCGTGCCCGGCGTGGAAGCCGACGACGTGATCGGCACGCTGGCGCTGCGCGGCGCCGAGGCCGGGATGACGGTCACCATCTCCACCGGCGACAAGGACTTCGCCCAGCTCGTCCGCCCCGGCGTGGCCCTGGTCAACACCATGACCGGCAGCCGCATGGCCGACGACGAAGCGGTGATGGCGAAGTTCGGCGTGCGCGCCGACCAGATCGTCGACCTGCTGTCGCTGATGGGCGACAGCGTCGACAACATCCCCGGCGTCGACAAGTGCGGCCCGAAGACCGCCGCGAAGTGGCTGGCGGAATACGGCAACCTCGACAGCGTCATCGCCAATGCCGACGGCTTCAAGGGCAAGCTCGGCGAGAACCTGCGTGCGGCGCTGCACCGCCTGCCGCTGAACAAGCTGCTGACCACGATCAAGACCGATGTCGAACTCGACGTCGGCCCGGCCGACCTCGCGCTGCGCGAGCGCCATGTCGATGACCTGCGCCGGCTCTACGCGCGCTACGGCTTCAACCAGGCGCTGAAGGAACTGGGCGGCGGCGACCCGGCCGGCGTAGCCGCCGCGGAGGCCGCCGCGGACCGCGCCGGCCTGCGCAGTACCGCTGCCGGCTATGCGCGCGCCACGACGGCCGGCACGGACGACACGCCGGACCCGTCGCTGTCCGCGAAGGGCGAGTACGACACGGTCGCCACCCGCGCGCAGCTCGACGCCTGGGTCGCGAAGCTCGGCACCGCCACGGAATTCGCCTTCGACACCGAGACAGACGCGCTGGACGCGATGCAGGCCAGACTGGTCGGCCTGAGTTTCTCCATCGAACCCGGCAGTGGCTGCTACATCCCGGTCGGCCACACCTACCCCGGCGCGCCGGCGCAGCTGCCGATGGCCGAGGTGCTGGACGCGCTGCGCCCGCTGCTGGAAAGCCCGACGCACCGCAAGCTCGGCCAGCACGGCAAGTACGACCTGCACGTGCTGCGCCGCCACGGCGTGGACGTGGCCGGCTACGCCGACGACACCATGCTGGAAAGCTTCATCTGGAACTCCAGCGCCACCCGCCACGACATGGACTCGCTGGCGAAACGCTACCTCGGCTACGACACGATCAGGTTCGAGGACGTGGCCGGCAAGGGCGCGAAGCAGATCTCCTTCGCCGAGGTCGCGATCGACGATGCCGCGCGCTACGCCGCCGAGGACGCGGACGTCACCCTGCGCCTGCATCGCGTGCTGTCGGCGAAGCTGGCGACCGAGCCGTCGCTGGAGAAGGTGTATCGCGAGATCGAGGTGCCGCTGGTGCCGGTGCTGGCGCGCATGGAGGCCAACGGCATCCTGATCGACGCCGACGAACTGCGCCGGCAAAGCGCCGACCTGTCCCGGCGCATGCTCGCCGCGCAACAGAAGGCGACCGAACTGGCCGGGCGCACCTTCAACCTGGATTCGCCCAAGCAGCTGCAGGCGCTGCTGTTCGACGAGCTGAAGCTGCCGGCGCTGGTGAAGACGCCCACCGGCCAGCCGTCGACGAACGAGGAAGCGCTGGAAGCCATCGCCGACCAGCACGAGCTGCCGCGCATCATTCTCGAATACAGAGGCCTGGCGAAGCTGCGCAGCACCTATACCGACAAGCTGTCGGAGATGGTGAACCCCGACACCGGCCGCGTGCATACCAGCTACCACCAGGCCGGCGCCGCGACCGGGCGCCTGTCGTCGAACGACCCGAACCTGCAGAACATCCCGATCCGCACCGAGGACGGCCGGCGCATCCGCAAGGCCTTCGTCGCGCCGCCGGGCCGCAAGCTGGTGGCCTGCGACTACTCGCAGATCGAGCTGCGGATCATGGCGCACCTGTCCGAGGACGCCGGCCTGCTGCGCGCCTTCGCGGCCGGCGCCGACATCCACCGCGCCACCGCCGCCGAGGTCTTCGGCAAGCCGCTGGACGAGGTGAGCGGCAACGAGCGCCGCGCCGCCAAGGCGATCAACTTCGGCCTGATGTACGGCATGAGCGCCTTCGGCCTGGCGAAGCAGCTCGACATCGGTCGCGGCGAGGCGCAGGACTACATCGCCCTGTACTTCAACCGCTATCCCGGCGTGCGCGACTTCATGGAGCGCACCCGCAAGGAAGCGCACGAGCGCGGCTACGTGGAAACCGTGTTCGGCCGCCGCCTGTACCTGGACAACATCAACGCCCGCAACCAGGGCCTGCGCGCCGGCGCCGAGCGCGCCGCGATCAACGCACCGATGCAGGGCACCGCCGCCGACATCATCAAGCGCGCGATGATCGCCATCGACGGCTGGATCGCCGGCCATGCCGACCAGGCGAAGATGCTGCTGCAGGTCCACGACGAACTGGTGTTCGAATGCGACGCGGATTTCGTCGACGCGCTGATTCCGGAAGTCGAAGCACGGATGGCGGCAGCAGCGGAACTGCGCGTGCCGCTGGTGATCGATGCCGGCGTCGGCGACAACTGGGACGAAGCGCATTGATGCCATCGCGCATGCACGCGGACGGAACACTGCTTTCCGATGCCGTCGTCGCGCCGGAACGGTTAGCGGAACTGCACGACCCTGTGACTTTGGACAGGGTCCAACCTGTTGTTTCAGACAGGTTTTCCAGTGCTTTTCCCGCGAAACTGAATATCCGCTGCATGCGGATTAAATCCATCCTGAATTTGTCCGTCGCCTAAGCGAATTCTTTACGAACTCCGCAGCTGAAACGTGGTCAACTTGTTCGCGACGGATGCAACGTCCGTCGCAGGTCGCTCACTCCCCTGGAGCGACCCCCGGAACGAACGACTCTCCCCAAGTCCCGTTCCAAGCCCCGCCGGTTCCCCCACCTGCGGGGCTTTTTATTTGTGCGGCCGGCCGGGAGACTGACGACAGTCTCCCGGCCGGTATGCCCCCATGTCCGATCTGCTGCAGCTGTCCGCACCCTGGTGGCACTTCGTGCTGCGCGCGTTGGCCGTGTACGTGCTGGTGATGGTCCTGGTCCGCGTGTCGGGCAAGCGCGCGGTCGGCCAGTTCACGCCCTTCGACCTCGTGCTGCTGATCCTGATCGGCAACGCGGTGCAGAACGGCCTGAACGGCGGCGACAACTCGCTCGTCGGCGCGGCGCTGCTGGCGACCTGCCTGATCGGCCTGAACTACCTGGTCGCCTTCGTCGTGGCGCGCCACCCGCGCGCACGGGCGCTGGTCGAAGGCGAACCGGTCGTGCTGGCGCGCGACGGCAAGGTATTCCGCGACGTGCTCAGGCGCGAACTGGTGAGCAACGGCGATTTCCTGGAAGCGATGCGCGAGGCCGGCTGCAGCGAGATCGAGAAGATCCGCCTGGCGACGCTGGAGACCAACGGGCGGATCAGCATCCTGCTGGCGGACGAAGCCTGAGTCGCCACGTTGTAGAGCGGATCGCAGGTTTTTGCAGGAGGGCCTTCAGGCCCGAGCTTTTCCCGAAACGCAAAATCAAGAGCTCGGGCCTGAAGGCCCTCCTACAAGAGCCCGGCTCAGGCCAACTCCACCAGCCAGTCTCGCGGCCTCAGGTAATCGAACAGCCGCGCCTCGTCGCTCTCCGCGTCCGGGGTATAGCCGTATTCCCAGCGCACCAGTGGCGGCAGGCTCATCAGGATCGATTCGGTGCGACCGCCACTCTGCAGGCCGAACAGCGTGCCGCGATCGAACACCAGGTTGAACTCGACGTAGCGCCCGCGCCGGTAGAGCTGGAACTGGCGCTCGCGCTCGCCGTATGGCGTGTCGCGGCGGCGTTCGACGATCGGCAGGTAGGCGTCGAGGAAGCCGTCGCCGACCGCGCGCTGGTAGGCGAAGTCGCGCTCGAAGTCCTCATGCAGGTCGTCGAAGAACAGGCCGCCGACGCCGCGGGTCTCGTTGCGGTGCCTGAGGAAGAAGTACTCGTCGCACCAGCGCTTGTGCGCGTCGTAGCGCGCCTGGCCGCCGAAGGGCTCGCACAGGTCGCGCGCGACCCGGTGCCAGTGGCGCACGTCCTCGTCGACCGGATAGAACGGCGTCAGGTCGAAACCGCCGCCGAACCACCACGCCACGGTCTCGCCGTCCTTGAACGCACGGAAATGGCGGACATTGGCGTGAGTCGTCGGGAGGTACGGGTTGCGCGGGTGGAACACCAGCGACACCCCGACCGCGCGCCACGAGGCCCCGGCCAGTTCCGGCCGCGCGGCGGTCGCCGACGGCGGCAGCCTGGTGCCCGACACGTCGGAAAAGCCGATCCCCGCCTGCTCGAACACGGCACCGTCGCGCAGAATGCAGGTACGCCCGCCGCCGCCCTCGGCGCGCTGCCAGAGGTCTTCGCGGAACGTCGCGGCGCCGTCCGCGCCCTCGATCGCGGCGCAGATGCGGTCCTGCAGGCCGGTGAGGTAGTCGCGGACGCGGTGGAAATCGGGATCGGTCTGGGTCATGGCGGCAGGATCTTCGAAAGTCCCATTCTATGCAGCGCGACTCACTCGCGGAGATCGCCGTCGACGCGGTGGCGCTCCACCGGCGGCAGCACGTCGTCCGATCCCGCGTCGTATTGCGACAGCACCTCGTCCCACGCGAAGTTCGGCGTCCAACCGAGCCCGGCCATCGCGGCATCCGCGCAGTACACCCGATCGATCGTCGCGGGCAACGACCAGCCACGCGCGGAGAAGGCAGCGGCAAGCGCGGGGCATCGGCGCGCGATCACGCCTGACGCATCGTCCGCCAGCGCTTCGAGATCGGTCCGCGCGAACAGCGTCCGACCGGAAATCACGAATGTCGCATGTCCGGTACCGGCATGAACGACGGCCTTGGCATGAGCATCCGCGACGTCGCGCGCATCGATGCCGCGATGCAGCCGGAGCACCGCCATCGCATTCGCGGGTTCGGGGAAGCAGCGCGACATGCGCAGGATCCTGACCGACGGCCCGCCCTGCTCGGCTGCCTCGCGCAGCAATGCTTCGGCTTCGAGCTTGGTGCGGTGGTAGATGGTGCGCGGCGCCGGCGTCAGCGCTTCGTCGACCCAGGTCGCCCGCCCGGGCGTGATCGACGCGCCGCCGTAGAGCGCCGTCGTGCTGGTGAAGACGATGCGAGGGACGCCGACGCGCGTCGCGATTTCCAGCAATCCTCGCGTCGCATCGACATTGATGCGGCGGAATTCGTCTTCGGGCACATGGCCGACATGCGGCGCATGCAGTGCGGCCGTGTGCACCACGGCTTCCACGCCGCGGCAGGCACGCGCGAGCATCGTTTCGTCGCCGATGTCGGCCAGCCACCGGACAGCAGGCCCCATGTTGCGATCGAGACCGCTCGGGTCGTCGCCGCGTGCCTGCAATCGCTCCCAGATCGCGCGGCCGATGCGACCCGAGGCGCCGGTGACCAGGATGGAGCGGCGGTGCATGCGCTATCCCGGCTGCAGGTTCGCATACGCCAGCACCAGCCACTTGCTGCCGGCGTCGTCGAAGTTCACCTGCACGCGGGCGTGGGCGCCGCTGCCTTCGATGTCGGTGACGACGCCGGTGCCGAACTTGGCGTGGGTGACGTTCTGCCCCAGCCTCAATCCCGGCGTCTCCTGCAAGGAGGCGTGGCCCCACTGCCTGCGCGGCTGCGCCTGGTACATCGGCCGCGAGACCTGCACTTTCGGGCGGACTTCGTGGATCAGCGTGGACGGGATCTCGCGCAGGAAGCGCGAGGGCAGGCCGTACATCTCCTGGCCGTGCAGGCGCCGCGCCTCGGCGTAGGTGATCACCAGCTTCTGGCGCGCGCGGGTGATGCCGACGTAGGCCAGGCGGCGCTCCTCTTCGAGCCGCCCGGATTCCTCGATCGACTTGTTGTTCGGGAACAGGCCCTCTTCCAGGCCGACCAGGAACACCAGCGGGAATTCCAGGCCCTTGGCGCTGTGCAGGGTCATCAACTGCACGCCGTCCTCGCCGGCCTCGGTCTGGCCCTCGCCGGCTTCCAGCGCGGCGTAGGCGAGGAAGGCGACGAGTTCGGTGAGCGCGGCCGATTCCTCGTCGTCGCCCTTCACGAAGCGCGAGGCCACCGACACCAGTTCGTCGAGGTTGTCGGTGCGCGAATCGAGCGAGCCCTTCGACTGCAGCTCGTAGTGCGTGCGCAGGCCGGAGCGGGCGAGCGCGTGGTCGATCTTGTCCTTCAGCGGCAGCTCGCCGGCTTCCTCGCCGATCGCTTCGATCAGCTGCGCGAACGCGGCGATGGCGTTGCGCGCGCGCGCCGGCAGGGCGTCGCCGGCGGCGACCTCGGCAGCGGCCTTCCACAGCGTGATCGAGCGGTCGCGCGCGCGGCGACGCACTTCGTCCAGCGTGCGTTCGCCGATGCCGCGCGGCGGCGTGTTCACCGCGCGCTCGAAGGCCGCGTCGTCGTCGCGGTTGGCCATCAGGCGCAGGTAGGCGAGGGTGTCCTTGATTTCCGCGCGCTCGAAGAAGCGCATGCCGCCGTAGACGCGAAACGGGATCTGCTCGCCGAGCAGGGTTTCTTCGAAGGCACGCGACTGGGCGTTGCTGCGATAGAGGATCGCGCATTCGCCGTGGCTGCCGCCGTCGCGCACCCACTGGCGGATGCGTTCGATCACGAAGCGCGCTTCGTCGATCTCGTTGAAGGCCGAATACAGGTCGATCGGTTCGCCTTCGCCGCTGTCGGTCCACAGCTGTTTGCCCAGGCGCGAGGGGTTGTGCGCGATCACCGCGTTGGCGGCGTTGAGGATGTTGGCGCTGGAGCGGTAGTTCTGTTCGAGGCGGATGGTCTTCGCGCCGGGGAAATCGCGCAGGAAGCGGTTGACGTTCTCGACCTTGGCGCCGCGCCAGCCGTAGATGGCCTGGTCGTCGTCGCCGACCACGAACACCTGGCCCGTGTCGCCGGCGAGCAGGCGGATGAAGGCGTACTGCAGGCTGTTGGTGTCCTGGAACTCGTCGATCAGCAGCTGCTGGAAGCGGTGGCGGTAGTGCTGGAGCAGCGGCGGATGGTCGCGCAGCAGTTCGTGCGCGCGCAGCAGGATCTCGGCGAAATCGACCAGGCCGGCCTGCTCGCAGCGCTCCTGGTACAGGGTGTAGGCGCGGAGCATCACGCTCGCCCATTCGTCCTTCTCGGGCTGGATGTGCTGCGGACGGCGGCCTTCATCCTTCTGTGCGTTGATCCACCAGGCGATCTGGCGTGGCGGGAAGCGCGCCTCGTCCAGTTCCAGCGCCTGCACCACGCGCTTGACCAGTCGGTGCTGGTCGTCGCTGTCGAGGATCTGGAATCCCTCCGGCAGCTTCGCGTCCTGCCAGTGCAGGCGCAACAGGCGATGGGCAAGACCGTGAAAGGTGCCGATCCACATGCCGCGCGTGCCATGCGGCAGCAGGGCGTCGGCGCGGTGGCGCATCTCGCCGGCGGCCTTGTTGGTGAAGGTGACCGCGAAGATGCCGTGCATCGGCACGCCGTGCACTTCGTGCAGCCAGGCGATGCGATGGGTGAGGACGCGGGTCTTGCCGGACCCGGCGCCGGCGAGCACGAGCATGTGGCCGGGTTCGGCCGTGATCGCCTCGCGTTGCGCGGCATTCAGGCCGTCGAGCAGGTGGGAAACATCCATCGCGGCATTCTACGCGATGGGTCGCCGACGCTTCGTTTGCATCGCGAAGATCGCCCCCGCCCCGACCCTCCCCCTCGATGCGGGGAGGGTCGGGGCGGGGGTTGGCGAATGCACCTGCGGCGTCAGTGATGCGCGTGCTTCGACGCACTGCCCATCATGAGCCGGTCGGTCCATGCGATGCCGACGGCCGAGAGGATGAACAGGCCGTGGATGATCGCCTGCCACATCACGCCCTGCGCCGTGACCGAGGTACAGGCCTTGAGCTTGGTGGCGCCGGCGTCGATCAGCGGCTGCAGGGTCTTCACCGCGGCCAGACCTTCGGGCGTGCCGCAGACCGGCAGGCCGCCGACCATGCCGACCTCGATGAAGCTCTTGAGCAGATGGATCGAGGAGATGCCGATGATCGCCATGGCCAGCTTCACCTTCAGCACGCTGGCGTTGACGTGGCTGAGCCATTCCGGCTGGTCGGGGTGGCCTTCGAGGCGCATGCGCGAGACGAAGGTCTCGTAACCGCCCACGATCACCATCATCAGCAGGTTGGAGATCATCACCACGTCGATCAGGCCGAGCACGATCAGCATGATGTCCTGCTCGCTCAGCGAGGCCGCGCCGCCGATCAGGTGCAGCAGTTCCTTGACGAACAGGAACACGTACACGCCCTGCGCGACGATCAGGCCCAGGTACAGCGGCAGCTGCAGCCAGCGCGAGCTGAAGATCAGGGCCGGCAGCGGGCCGAGGCGGGCGGGTTTCTGGAGGGACATGGCGTGGGGTTCCGGGGGCATGGCGGCATGAAAAGGCGGCTTACTAAGCCCAACGGGCACAAAGCCTCATTCAGCGCGCTTGCCTGCGTTCGTGGCAAGGCGGAGCGAGCGCGGTGTACCTCTCGTACATGAGGGAGCGACAACGCAGCCACGGACGCAGGCAAGCGCGCCCAAAGGGAGCCACCCACAGGCCCGTCTGCTGCGTTGCACGCGCTTGACAGGCGGCCAGCCTGCCTGCGCGCGTGCGCCTTGCAGACGGGCCTGTGGGTGACTCTGAATGAGGCTTTGTGCCCGTTGGGCTTAGTAGAGTAGCGGCCGCCCCCACCCCCGCCAAGCACGGCGCATGGCGGCCGCAGCCAGTACACTCCGCCTTCCCCGCCCACGGAACCGGCGACGCCATGATCGAACTGCATTACTGGCCCACCCCGAACGGCCACAAGGTCACCCTGCTGCTGGAGGAGCTGGTCGACGCCGGCCAGCCGCTGCCCTACGTCATCAAGCCGGTGAACATCGGCGCGGGCGAACAGTTCCAGCCCGATTTCCTGGCGATCGCACCGAACAACCGCATGCCCGCGATCGTCGACACCGCACCCGCCGACGGCGGCGCGCCGGTAAGCGTGTTCGAGTCCGGCGCGATCCTGCTCTACCTGGCCGAAAAGACCGGCCGCTTCCTGCCCCAGGACCTGCGCGGGCGCACCGCGACGCTGGAATGGCTGTTCTGGCAGATGGCCGGCCTCGGCCCGATGACCGGCCAGTACGGCCATTTCAACGTGTACGCGCCGGAGAAGATCCCCTACGCCATCGAGCGCTACACCCGCGAGGTGCACCGCCTGCTCGGCGTGCTCGACAAGCGCCTCGCCGGCCGCGCCTTCCTCGTCGGCGACGACTACACCATCGCCGACATGGCCTGCTGCCCGTGGATCAGCCCGTACAGGACGGCGCCGATCGACCTCGAACCCTACCCCGAGGTCCGCCGCTGGCGCGAGGCCATCGCCGCACGCCCGGCGACGCAGCGCGCGCTGGCGCTGACGAAGCAGGTCAATCCCGACGCAGGGCAGGCGCTCAGCGAAGAACAGCGCCGCGTCCTCTTCGGCCAGGGAGCCAAGCCGTGATCCGTAGCGCCACCCTCCGCCACGATCTCCTCGCCTTCTGCACGACCGCCCTGCTCGGCGGCGCGCTCCTCGCCGGTTCCGCCATGCCCCACGCCCACGCCGCCGGCCCCGCGCCGGGCAAGCTCACCCTCGAAGCGATCAACGGCAGCGCCCCGCTGTCCGGGCCGACCCTGCTCAAGCCGCAGATCGCGCCCGACGGCTCGCGCGTGACCTTCCTGCGCGGCAAGGACAAGGAGCGCAACCGCCTCGACCTGTGGGCCTTCGACGTGGTCACCGGCACCACCGCGCTGCTGGTCGACTCGGCCGACGTGCTGCCCGGCGAGGAAGTGCTGAGCGACGAGGAGAAGGCGCGGCGCGAGCGCCAGCGCACCGCTGCGCTGTCGGGCATCGTCGAATACCAGTGGTCCCCGGACGGCCGCACGCTGCTGTTCCCGCTCGGCGGCGAGCTGTACCTGTACGACCTCGCCAAGAGTGGCAAGGACGCGGTGCGCAAGCTCACCAACGGCGGCGGCTTCGCCACCGACCCGAAGATCTCGCCGAAGGGCGGTTTCGTCAGCTTCATCCGCGGCCGCAACCTCTGGGCGATCGATCTGGCCAGCGGCGACGAGCTCCAGCTCACCGCCGACGGCAGCGACACCATCGGCAACGGCGTGGCCGAGTTCGTCGCCGACGAGGAAATGGGCCGCCACACCGGCTACTGGTGGGCGCCCGACGATTCGGCCATCGCCTTCGCGCGCATCGACGAAAGCCCGGTGCCGATCCAGAAACGCTACGAGGTCTATCCCGACCGCACCGACGTGATCGAACAGCGCTATCCGGCGGCCGGCGACCCGAACGTGACGATCAGGCTCGGCACGATTGCGCCGCGCAAGGGCGCGGCGCCGGCCTGGATCGACCTCGGCGCGAACCCCGACATCTACCTCGCCCGCGTGCAGTGGCGCGACGCGAAGCGGCTGACCTTCCAGCGCCAGTCGCGCGACCAGCGCAGGCTCGAACTGATCGAAACCACGCTCGCCGACGGCAAACAGCGCACGCTGATCACCGAAACCAGCAAGACCTGGGTGCCGCTGCACGACGGCCTGCGCTTCCTCAAGGACGACCGCTTCCTGTGGATCAGCGAGCGCAGCGGCTTCGAGCACCTGTACGTCGCCAGCGCCGACGGCAAGCGCCTGACGCCGCTGACCTCGGGCGACTGGCCGGTGGACGCGCTGCTGGCGGTGGACCAGGACAAGGGCCTGGTGTATTTCAGCGCCGGCCGCACCGCCGACGGCAAGGCCGACGCGCGCCAGAACCACATCCACGTGGTGCCGCTGGCCGGCGGCGCGATCCGCACCCTGTCGACCGAGCCGGGCATGCACGGCGCCAGCTTCGCGAAGAACGCCAGCGTCTACGTCGACAGTTGGTCGAACACCGGCACGCCGCCGCAGATCGTGCTGCATCGCGCCGACGGCACGCGCATCGCCGCGCTGGTCGAGAACGATCCGTCGAAGCCCGACCACGCCTACGCGCCCTACCGCGACGCGCAGCGTCCGGTCGAGTTCGGCACGCTCACCGCCGCCGATGGCAAGACGCCGCTGCACTACAGCCTGATCAAGCCGACCGGCTTCGACCCGGCGAAACGCCATCCGGTCGTGGTCTACGTCTACGGCGGCCCCGCCGCGCAGACCGTGACCAACAGCTGGCCCGGCCGCGGCGACCATTTCTTCAACCAGTACCTCGCCCAGCAGGGCTACGTGGTCTTCTCGCTCGACAACCGCGGCACGCCCCGTCGCGGCGCAGGCTTCGGCGGCGCGCTGTACGGCAGGCAGGGCACGGTGGAAGTGGACGACCAGCGCAAGGGCGTCGAATGGCTGCGGGCGCAGCCCTGGGTCGACGGCCAGCGCATCGGCGTCTACGGCTGGTCCAACGGCGGCTACATGGCCCTGATGCTGCTGGGCAAGGCGCCGGACGACTACGCCTGCGGCGTGTCCGGCGCGCCGGTGACCGACTGGGCGCTGTACGACACGCACTACACCGAGCGCTACATGGATCACCCGAAGACGAACCCCGAAGGCTACCGCGAGGGCAGCGTCTTCACCCATGTCGACGGCATCAGGCCGGGCGCGCTGCTGCTGATCCACGGCATGGCCGACGACAACGTGCTGTTCGGCAACTCGACCAAGCTGATGAGCGAGCTGCAGAAGCGCGCGATTCCGTTCGAGCTGATGACCTACCCCGGCGCCAAGCACGGCCTGCGCGGCAACGACGCCCTGCATCGCTACCGCCTGACCGAGGCCTTCTTCGGGCGCTGCCTCAAGCCATGAGCACGCCGCCGCCGCTGCCCGCAGGCGCGATGCCGCCCGCGCCACCGCCCGGCCAGCCGGGCTGGTGGCAGCGCCACTGGAAGTGGGCGGTGCCGCTGCTGGTCGGCTTCTTCGGCCTGCTGTTCCTCGCGGCCATCGGCCTGTTCGTCTACGGCCTGTTCTCGATGATGGGATCGTCGGACGTGGCGATGGAAGCCAAGCGCCGCGCGCAGCAGGACCCGCGCGTGATCGAGGCCCTGGGCCAGCCGGTCGAACCGGGCTGGTTCATCCAGGGCAACCAGCAGACCAGCGGGCCGAACGGCCGCGCTTCGCTGCAGATCCCGCTGGAAGGCCCGAAGGCCGAAGGCGACCTGTACATCGAAGCGGTCAAGCGCGTCGGCCGCTGGCAGTACCGCACGCTGACGGTGGTGGTCGACGGCCGGTCGACCGACATCGACCTGCGCACGCCGGACGAGATCGCCGCAGCGAGCGCGACGGACGAAGGCGATTTCTCGTCGTCGTCGGACGAGACCCCGTAACACCGTCGCGACTTGCGTCGCTCCTACAAATGCTTCGGTGTGCTGTAGGAGCGACGCAAGTCGCGACAACCAACCCCGCGCATCCCGACCGCACGTTCCCGCTGGCACCCTGCCACTGGAACGCCCGATGCGCCATCGCCACCTGCTGTCGTCCGCACTGCTCGCCGCGCTGGCCGCGCTCGCGCCGGCGCAGGCCGCCGAGCCGCCCAGCCACGACGAAGCCCGCGATTTCCTGCGCAGCCTGTTCGTCGCCTCGCCGTACCGGCTCAACGCCAACGCGCTGTCGGGCGAGATCCGCTACCGCATGACCACCACCGCAGAGCAGCCCTGGCAGCCGCCGCGCACCGGCGAACAGGCGGTCGTGGTCGACGGCGACGGTCTGCAGGTCTCGATCTGCGCCGACTGCGGCGACGAACCCGCACCGTCGGCCGATGCCCTGAAGCATTACCTCTCGCCCAACGCCTGGGTACGCAGCGACGACCCGCGCATCCGCAGCTTCGCGCGCCAGCACGGGCGCGGACGCTCGGTGCACGCGCGCATGGAAGGTCTCACCGAAGCGGTGCGCACGCACATGAACGGACCGATCGACTACCGCCACTATCACGATGCGGTCACCGCCCTGCAGAACCGCAGCGGCGACTGCACCGAGTTCGCGGTGCTGCTGACTGCGGTGGCCCGCGCGCGCGGCATCCCGACCCGGATCGTGCACGGCATCGCCTACTCCGGGCGCCTCGCCGGAAGCACGCACGTCTTCAGCCCGCATGCCTGGGTGCAGGCCTGGGACGGCGCACGCTGGACCAGCTACGACGCCGGCTTCGGCCAGTTCGGTGCGGGACACATCGTGCTGGCGATCGGCGACGGCGACCCGGCATCGCTGCGCGGCCTCAACCGCGCCACGCGGCAGCTGCGCATCGTCGACGCGGCGCAGATCCGGCGCGACCGCGAGACGGCATCGAACTGAGCGCACATGACGACGGGCCGCGATGCGGTCCGGCCCGTCGTGTCGTGCCTGTCGATGCGGAGGAAGATCAGCGAGCGCGCGGCGTCGAGGCGATCACCACCGGCAGCTCCGGCAGCGTGCGGTCGTCGGCGATGCCGGCATCCGCGGGATCGTTCACCGCGCCGACGATGCGCACTTCGTCCAGTTCGGCGAGCTGGCTGTCGGGAATGCGCGAACCCGTGGTGACGCGACCGCGTCGTGTCGCCTTGTCCGTCTCGGCCGTGCGCGCATCGGCTCGCTGCGCTGGCAATGCGGGCACCGACGTGTCTTCGGGCTGCGATGTATCGGCGGGATCGTGGATCGCGCCGATCACCAGCACTTCGTCGAGATCGTTCGGGCCACGCTCGACGATGCGCGAACCGGTGGTCGGGGCCGGCCGCTCGCTGCGCGACACCTTGCGTTCGGCGGGCGTGTCGTCGGCGAAGGCAGGAAGCGCGGCGGAGCAGGCGAGCAGGGCGATGGCGAGCGTGGCGGTGCGGGGCATGGGCATGGCGGTGTCTCCGGTCATTGGCGATGTGCCTGGGCTGTGCTGGTCTGCGTGCGCGGTTGCATCGGGCGATGGCGCTCCATCCTCAACGTCGCGGCTGCGTCGACGGGGTTGTCGTCCCGGATGTCCGCGTCGCCGCTTCGGCGGCCGGGACATCATCGACGCGACGCACGGGAAGCTCGGGGTGTGCCGTGTCTTCTTCCTCCGGCAGCGCCTGCGGCGCGCGGATGCCGCCGAGGATCAGCACGTCCAGCGCATCCTCGGATTCGCGCGGCGCTTCCTTCACGGCCTGCAAGGCTTCGGCCACGCTCGGCGGCGACGACGGCGACGCATCGCCGGCCTGCACGGCGCTGGTGATCAGCGTGGCGGCGATGACCGCACCGATGCGCCCGACGCGACGCGGCACGGGCTGGCGATACGACACGCAGATCGGGCCGGTCGCGCTGGCGAAGAGGGCGCGGCGCTCGCAGGCGCTCATCGCGTCGAGACGGTGCACGTGCCTGTCGCAATGGCTGCAATGGCCATCGATGGCGCGCTGCGCGCCGGCACCGAGGGGACATGGGGTGTCGATCGAGGGGAATGTGCGCATGGTCGTTCCTGTCTGCAGGTGCGCCGCGGCAGTTCGCGCGGCAGAGCGTCGAACGCGTGTCGCCGTGCGGCGGGGTCGAATGCGTCTCAACCGCTGCGTCGTCGTCCGGGCATCCTGCCGTCCGTGACCTTCGGCGGTGTGCCCGCGCCGCGCCCGGGGGTAGCGTTGAACCACTTCCGGAGACGTCCCCCATGAAACCGCTCGCCCTTGCCATCGCCCTGACCCTGTTCGCGGCCGCGCCGTCCGCGTTCGCCCATGCCGCGACACCCGCCTCGCCAACCGCAGCCGTGCCCGCCGCCAAGGCACCGCCGGCCTGGGTCGCGACCAGCAACGCCCATGCCCAGATCCTGCTGGGTGCGACCCTGCGCTTCCAGCCCGAACTGGCCTCGTTCTTCGGCATTCCCGGCTACGACGACCAGGTCGCCGACCTGCGACCCGACAACGTCGCGCGCGCGCGCCAGGCCACGCTCGAAGCGCGCGATGCGCTGCGCAAGGCGCTGCAGCTCGAACGCAACCCGGAGGTGCGCCAGGACCTGGAGATCATGATCCGGGCGGCCGAAGACAGCATCGAGGCCAGCGAGGTCAACGAACGCCTGCTGCTGCCCTTCGCCGATGCGCCGCAGCTCGTGTTCCAGGGCGTGCGCGGGCTGCTGTCGGAACAGACGCCGCCGGAACGCCGGGCCAGCGCGCTGACGCGCCTGAAGGCCTACGTGGGCATGGCGCCGGACACCGTGCCGGTCATGACCCTGGCGCGGCAGCGCTACACCGAGCGCGCCGCCAACGCAGGACTGCTGCGGCCGACGAAGCTGGAAGTGGAGCAGGCGCTGGGCAATGCCGAGACCTACGTCGCCGGCATCCGCAAGCTGTTCGCGCAGTACGAGGTGCAGGGCGCGGACGCCGCGCTCGATGCGCTCGAGAAGCAGGTCGGGGACTACGTCGCCTGGGTGCGCAGGGACGTGCTGCCGCAGACGCGCACCGACACCCGTCTGCCACCGGAGATCTACGCGCTGCAGCTCAAGCAGGTGGGCATCGACATCCCGCCGCAGCTGCTGATCCAGCGCGCGCGGCTGTCGTTCATGGAAACCCGCGCGGCGATGCAGCGCCTCGCGCCGCTGGTCGCGAAGCAGAAAGGCTTCGCCGAAACCGACTACCGCGGCGTGATCCGGGCGCTCAAGCGCGAGACGATCCCGAACGACCAGCTGGAGGCGCGCTATCGCGAGGTGATCGACGCGATCGACCCGATCATCCACCGCGAGCGCATCGTCGACGTGCCGAACCGGCCGATGGTGATGCGCCTGGGGACCGAGGCCGAGAGCGCGGCGCAGCCGGCGCCGCATTTCCTGCCGGCGCCGCTGGTGGGCAACACCGGCCAGCAGGGTCAGTTCGTGCTGCCGCTGGGCAATCCCAGCCTCGGCGCGGGCGAGCGCTTCGACGACTTCAATTTCCCCGCCGTCGCGTGGACGCTGTCGGCGCACGAAGGCCGGCCGGGCCACGAACTGCAGTTCACCGCGATGGTCGAGCGCGGCGTGTCGCTGGCGCGCACGCTGTTCGCGTTCAACTCGGTGAACGTGGAAGGCTGGGCGCTGTATGCCGAAGCCGAGATGGTGCCCTACCTCCCGCTGGACGCGCAGCTGATGGCGCTGCAGTTCCGCCTGCTGCGCGCCGCGCGCGCGATGCTCGACCCGATGCTCAACCTCGGCATGATCGACCGCGAACGCGCCGGCAAGGTGCTCGCCGACGATGTCGGCCTGTCGCCGGCGATGGTGAAGCAGGAACTGGACCGCTACACCTTCAACGCCCCCGGCCAGGCCGGCAGCTACTTCTACGGCTACGCCCGCATCCTCGAACTGCGCGCGGAAACCGAGCTGGCGCTGGGCGAGAAATTCGACCGCCTCGCCTTCAACAATTTCCTGCTCGACCAGGGCATGCTGCCCCCGGAGCTGCTGGCCGAAGCCGTGCGCGAGCGTTTCGTGCCGGAGCAGCAGAAGAAGCGTTGAGGCGCAACGGGTCCGACAACCTGCAACATCTGCGATCGTGTCCTTCCCGCAGAGCAAACCCATCCCCACCCCGGCCCTCCCCTTGAAGGGGAGGGAGACAAGCG
>JAHCAU010000006.1 GCA_019634715.1 Lysobacter sp. | reverse complement strand
CGACCTGGTTCGGCTCCGCACCCCCCTCGGCCATTCAGCCCGCCACCGCCGCGTCTTCCCCTCGCCCCAGCGGATCGGGCAGCGGCTCGCCATCGCCGACAAAACCGAGGGCCACCGAGTTCAGGCAGTAGCGCAGCCCGGTGGGCTTCGGTCCGTCCGGGAAGACGTGGCCCAGGTGCGACTCGCAGCGCGCGCAGACGATCTCGATCCGCACCATGCCGTGGCTGTCGTCGCGCAGGTTGCGCACGTGCTCCGGCGCGTACGGCGCGAAGAAGCTCGGCCAGCCGGTGCCGGAATCGAACTTCGTGGACGACCGGAACAGCGGCAGCCCGCAGAAGCGGCAGACATAGGCCCCGTCGCGCTTGTTGTCGAGGAACACCCCGCAGAAAGGCGCCTCGGTGCCGTGCGACAGCAGCACGCGGCGCTCTTCCGGCGAGAGCGCGGCGGCCAGCGCGGTGCGCTGCGCATCGGTGGGCGGTGTCAGGTCGAAGCGGGCCATGGGGTCTCCGGGCGGGCCATCGGGATATCAGTCGGAGGCGGCATCGACGCCCGAGGTTGCGTCGGTCGCCGTGTCGGCCGCATGCCTCTCGGCCGCATGCCCGCTCCACTGCCGACGGGCGTTGGCGATGATCGCACGCATCCGCGTCCGGTCTTCCGTGCGCGATACCGGGATCGCGCCCAGCCGCAGGGCCGACGTGCGCATCGCTTCGTCGATGTCGTAGTGGGCGCCGCTGCGCCGGTCCTGGAACTTGCAGCGCGGGATGTCCAGCCGCGCGGCGAAGGCATGCAGTTCGTCCAGTTCGTCGGCCATCAGGTGCGCCCAGCGCCGGCCGCGCCACGGGAAGATCGCGTTGTCGACGTAGACCGCCATGGCCCAGTGAAGCACGTGATGCCGGGTCCGGCAATGCGCACGGCGCGATCCTGGCCAACGCATCGGCATGCGCACCGATCCGCCGGAATGGAACGCTGGGGCACCATGGATGCGCGCATTGCGGGCTTTGAAAGCCCGGGCACCGGCCTCATCATCCCTGCATGACTTCCCAGACCACCGCGCCCGAGACGCCGGCGTCCACCGTCGTGCCCTCCGCCGTGCGCGCGACCACCCGCACCGAATGGCAGGTGCTGCGCGAACTTGCGCCCTATCTTCGCCCGTTCCTCGCCCGCATCCTGTTCGCGCTGGCCCTCGTGGTCCTGGGCAAGCTCGCCAACCTCGCGGTGCCGCTGACCCTGAAGGAACTGGTCGATGCGCTGGACCTGCGCGGCCAGCCCGCGGCCCTGGTGCTGCCGGTCGGCCTGCTGATCGCCTACGGCGCCTCGCGCATCGCCACCACGCTGTTCGCCGAATTGCGCCAGGTCGTGTTCGCGCGGGTCATGGCCCGGGTCTCGCGCCGGGTGACGCTGCAGGTGTTCCGCCACCTGCATGCGCTGTCGCTGCGCTTCCACCTCGCGCGCCGCACCGGCGGCGTCGCCCGCGACGTGGAGCGCGGTGGCGAGGCCATCTCCGACCTGCTCGACTGGGTGATCTACACCATCCTGCCGACCCTGTTCGAAGTGGCGCTAGCCACCATCGTGCTGGTCTGGATGTACGACTGGAGCTTCGCGGTGATCGTCATGATCACGCTGGCGGCCTACATCGCCTACACCTTCGTCGTCACCGAATGGCGCACGCGCTACTACCGCGCCTCGGTCGAAGCCGACACCCGCGCCAACGAACGTGCGGTCGACTCGCTGCTCAACTACGAGACCGTGAAGTACTTCGGCAACGAGGAGCACGAGGCGCGGCGCTACGACCAGACGCTGGTGAAGCTGGAGGAAGCGCAGGTGATGTCGCGCAAGACCCTCGGCGTGCTCAACCTCGGCCAGGCCGCGATCGTCGCGCTCGGCGTGAGCGCGATGATGTGGCGCGCCGCCGATGGCGTGGTCGACGGGCGCATGAGCATCGGCGACCTCGTCCTGGTCAACACCCTGCTGCTGCAGCTGTCGGCGCCGCTGCACCTGCTGGGCATGATGTACCGCGAGATCAAGCAGGCCTTCACCAACCTCGAACGCCTGTTCGGCCTGCTCGACGAACGCATGGACGTGCAGGATCGCGCGGGCGCGACGGCGCTGCATGCGACGCAGCCGCGCGTGCGTTTCGAGAACGTGCGTTTCGGCTACGACCCGCGCCGCGAGATCCTCAAGGGCGTGGACTTCGACGTGCCATCAGGTGGTACGGTCGCCATCGTCGGCCATTCCGGTTCGGGCAAGTCCACGCTCGCGCGCCTGCTGTACCGCTTCTACGATGTCGATGCCGGGCGCATCCTCATCGACGGCGCCGACGGCGAATCCCGCGATCTCCGCGATTACACGCAAGCCTCCGTGCGCGCGGCGATCGCGATCGTCCCGCAGGACACCGTGCTGTTCAACGACACCATCTACTACAACATCCTCTACGGCCGTCCCGACGCCAGCCGCGAGGACGTGGAAGCGGCCGCGAAGGCCGCGCACATCCACGAACGCATCGTCGCGTTTCCCGACGGCTACGAGACCGAGGTCGGCGAACGCGGCCTCAAGCTCTCCGGCGGCGAGAAGCAGCGCGTGGCGATCGCGCGCGCGCTGCTGAAGAACCCGGCCATCCTGATCTTCGACGAAGCCACGTCCGCGCTGGATTCGAAGTCGGAGCAGGCGATCCAGGCCGAGCTCGACCGCATCGCCGAAGACCGCACCACCCTGATCATCGCGCACCGCCTGTCCACGGTGATGAACGCCGACGAGATCCTGGTCATGGACCAGGGCCGGATCGTCGAGCGCGGCCGTCATGGCCAGCTGCTCGTGCGTGGCGGTCACTACGCGCAGATGTGGGCCTTGCAGCAGCAGGAGCGTGAACAGCCGCACACAACGGCCTGAACGAGGCGTCCTGCGCTTGACGCCCGCCGGCGCGGCTCGCAGCATGCCGGACACCTGTTCTTCGAGGTCACCCGGATGTGGCGCTCGGCCTTCACATGGATCGCGTTGCTGGCGGCGAGCGCGCTCGTCGTCGTCCTCGGACTGCAGAACCGCGGCCTGCGCGAGGATCGCGACCGCTTGACCGACCGCGCCGCCTACGCCTATCCCGGCATGTACGTGCCTGTCGTCGACGCGCCACGCATCGAAGGTGGACGGCTCGCGCTCGGCGCGCCTGTCGGCGACCTGCAGGTGCTGTTCTTCTTCGACGAAACCTGCCCGTACTGCCTGCGGTCCGCGCCGACCGTGGTCGATGTCGCGACCACGCTGCAGCGCGAGTTCGGCGAACGCGTGGCCATGATCGGCGTCTGCCAGTGCGCGCCCGAGCAGGCGCGCGACTACGCCCGGACCCATGGCTTCGCGTTTCCGGTGGTCACCGTGAATGCGCAGCGCGCGTTGGCGCTGTATCGCGCGCGTGGCGTGCCGATGCTGCTGGCGGTGGACCGCGAAGGCCGCGTGCGCCACGCGGTACAGGGCGTCTTCGACACGCGCGAACAGGCCGAGCGCTTGCTGGCCGAGCTGCGCCGCATGCAGTCGCCCGCAAGACTCGCATCGAACCCCGCCAACAGGAGTAGTGGACCATGAACCGTGTGCTGCATCGCGTGCGTGTCGCTTCCTCCGTCGCCATCATCGCGATGGCGATGGTCTTCGGCATCACCCAGGCCTTCGCGTCCGCCACCGACCGCCCCGGCGGCGAACGCCGCGGGTTCTGCGACGACGTCATGCCGTGCCAGTCGGTCTGCGGCGATGCCGGAGGCACCTACTTCGGCCTGCTGCCCGATGGCAGCCCGCTCTGCGACTGCTGCGCGCCCTGAGCGCGGCATCGGTCGCGGACCTCGTCACACCAGGACGTACCACGGAAGGTGCGTCCACTGACCACCGTGCGGCCCAAGGACGACGCCGCGCGATCGCACCAGGGAGTTTCGACATGCAAGCACGCAAGCGTTCGCTCCGTTCGATCATCGCCAGCGTCGCGTTCGCGGCGACGATGGCCTTCGGCGCAAGCCAGGCCATCGCCACCGACGCCGACGACCCCGGCACGCGCTACGAAAGCTGCAGCGCCTGGGCCTGCAAGCAGGAATGCGCGCCCTTCGGCGGCGACCTCGGCCCCGGCGGTCCTGGCAAGCCGCTGGTCTGCTACTGCTGCGGCTGATGCCGTGGCGAACGCCGCGCCACGGATGGCGCGGCATCGTTCGCCGCGCCGGACAGGGAGGCCGGTTCCGGCTGCCACAGGAGTCGTACATGAAAGCAGGGAAGTTCGCGTGGCGCCACGCCGCGCTCGTCGCCGTGTTCGCCGCCGCCATGGGACTGGGCGTGACGCAGGCCGTCGCCACCGGGTTCGATGCACCGGGCACGCAGTACCTCGGCTGCAGTTCCAGCCAATGCCAGCGCTACTGCGCGAAAGGCGGGCAGTACATCCCGGCGCGCCCGGGCGAGCCGTGGGAGTGCATCTGCTGTTATTGAATGGCGGATGGTCGTGATGAAAAAAGACGCCGTGCGGGTGCACGGCGTCTTCGTCTGGATCGACGCAGGTTTTTGCAGGAGGGCCTTCAGGCCCGAGCTCTTGAATGCCCCGCAAAGGCCAACGAAGAGCTCGGGCCTGAAGGCCCTCCTGCGTGTGCTTTTCTCGATCGATGCGATGCCATCCATGGCGTCACGGGATCGGCTTCTGATCGCCCTGCCCGCAGATCCTTGTGCGGGCGTTCGGGGCAGCTGCGCGGCAGTGCCGCGCGCTGCTCCTCACCCCTTCACGCACACGACCTGTCGCAGGGTGTGCACCACTTCGACCAGATCGCGTTGCGCCGCCATCATCGCGTCGATGTCCTTGTACGCGGCGGGCGACTCGTCGAGCACGCCCTGGTCCTTGCGGCATTCGACGTGGGCGGTGGCTTCGCGGTGCTGTTTCAGGGTGATCCGCTGCTTCGCGGCGCCGCGGCTCATGGCGCGTCCCGCACCGTGGCTGCAGCTGCAGAAGCTGTCCGGGTTGCCCTTGCCGCGCACGATATAGCTCTTCGTGCCCATGCTGCCCGGGATGATGCCCAGCTCGCCTGCGCGGGCGCTGACCGCGCCTTTGCGGGTGACCAGCAGCGATTCGCCGAAGTGCTCTTCGCGCTGGACATAGTTGTGATGGCAGTTGACCGCCATCTTCTCCAGCTGGAATCGGGGAAGCTGCCGACGCATGTCGTGCAGCACCCGCGCCATCATCGCCTCGCGGTTGGCCCGGGCGTAGTCCTGCGCCCACGACACCGCTTCCACGTAATCGTCGAACAGCGGTTCGCCTTCCATGAAGAACGCCAGGTCCCGGTCGGGCACATGGAAGCCGAGCGTGCGCGTCATCAGCTTCTCGCGGGCGCGTTCGATGAAATACGTGCCGATGAGGTTGCCGGTGCCGCGCGACCCGGAATGCAGCATCACCCAGACGGCGTCCGCTTCGTCGAGACAGATCTCGATGAAGTGGTTGCCCCCACCGAGGGTGCCGAGCTGCCGGTCGACCTTGTCGATCCGGATCTGGCGGTGCTTGCGTTTGATCGCCTCCAGCCGCGCGAAGAGTCCGGATTGGGCGAGTTGCGTTTCGATGCTGTCGGGAAGCCGGCGGTGTTCGCCGCCTGCACCGTTGCCGACCGGCACGCTGCGCTCGATCGACGTGCGCAGGTAGGCGAGCGAATCCGGCAGGTCCTTCGCCCGCAGCGTGGTCCGGACGGCGGCCATGCCGCAGCCGATGTCCACCCCGACCGCGGCCGGGATGACGGCGCCGCGGGTCGGGATCACCGAACCCACGGTCGCACCCTTGCCCAGGTGCACGTCCGGCATCACCGCCACCCACGGTCCCACGAAGGGGATCATCGCGATGTTCTGCAGTTGCCGGTGCGCCTCGGGCTCGAGCGGCACGCCATCCACCCAGCCCTTGATCGGCACGGGCGCACCTTCGGCGTGCAGGAATTGGAAAGTGGAAGTATCCATATCTTGATCTCCGGATCGCAGGCGATGCAACCGCTTCAGGATTCTCGCGGCGCGTCGTTCTGCAACCGATGGTGGCGAAGTTCCTTCGCATCCAGCTGCCGTTTGCGGACAGCGTACAGATCGGATGCGCCGAACAGCCAGAGGTTGCTTTCGATGCCCTTGCGGGCGGTGTGGGTGGGGCATTGGTCCAGCGGGATCCTGCGGAGGGCATCGGTCTGCTCCTGTCGGCCTGAGTCGATGTCGCACAGGGAAGCCACTTCGACCATGAACCATAGGCCGTCAAGGCGATGCAGTTGGGTCGTCGCGTCCAGAATCCGACGATCCTCCCGTGTTCCTGCGCGCATGTCTCGGAAATGCGCGCGACGGGCGTCTCTGTATTCGATGCGGGTCCGGTTGCGAAGACGGTTTACCCTCAGCAGACCGGATTCCGGATCGACGTAGAAACGACTGGCCCAGTAACGATCGAGTGGTTGTCGTGGTCCACGCCTGTCCTTCTCGTACAACACGCCATCGATGTTCAGCACCTTCACCGCAACGAAATCCTCCAGATGCTGGTGGATATGCTGCTGCACGGTATTGCGACGGTCGATGCCCGCGCAGATCTCCGAGTACACCTTGTTCCACGGACGACCCACCTGCGAGGCGAGATAGCGTTCCAGCGGGCGCAGGTTCTCGTTCAGCCATTTCGTGCTGCGGTGCCGGCGCTTCAGGCCTTCGTGCCTGGGCGAATCGTCCAGGTCGACCGGCATCGGCATGTCGCTCCGATACCCGCCGCCACGACGGGGCCGCTCCACGATCACCTTGTACATGTCCTTGCGCATGATGTTGCTCGTTGATGCGTTGAATTCTTTGGGTCGGGGCATGCGGCCGGTTCCTTCCGGCCGCATGGATTACTGCTTCAGGGTCACCAGCTGCTTCAGCACGCCGTCCAGGCCGCCGAACACGGTGAGCTTGTCGATCTTCTCGGTCACCTTCTCCAGCGCCTCCAGCTCCTTGAGGCGCATCAGGGTCGGGTTGTCCTCGATCAGCTTCGCGGTGTTGAGCAGCGAACGCGTCGCGTTCGACTCCTCGCGGCGGCGGATCACGTTGGCTTGCGCCGCCTTCTCCGCCTGCACGACGCTGTTGAGGATCTCGCGCATCTCGCCCGGCAGGATCACGTCCTTGACGCCGACGCTCAGCACTTCCACACCGAACATGCCGACCTTGCCGCGCACGTGCTCGAAGATGTCGCCATCGAGCGATGCCTTGTCGCCGAGCAGCTCGTCCAGGGTCTTGGCCGAGACCGCCTTGCGCAGGCCGTACTGCAGTTCGCGGTAGACCTGGTCGGCGAACTTCGCCACCCGGGTGCGCGCGGCCACGGCGTCGACGACGCGAATGCTGGCCGCGAGGTTCACGCGCAGCGACACCTTGTCGCGCGTCAACAACTCCTGGCCGGCCACGTCGACCGCCTGCACGCGCAGGTCGGCGGTCTCGATCACCACGTTCTTCTGGAGGTTCCAGAAGGCGTAGCTGCCCGGCGGCAACAGGCGCTCGAAGCGGCCGTCGATGAACAGCAGCGCGACGAACTCGGTCGGCACGTCGGCGACGGCGGCCACGCGGCTCAGCACGCCGAGCTGGCGCAGGCGGCGCGCGACATCCGGTCGCACGTCCAGTCCATCCTGCAGCGCGATGCGCTCGATCTCGATCGTGACCGCCGCGCGCCAGTACAGCTTGCGCGTGCCGGGCAGGAGCACGTCCTCGAGTTTGCCGTTCTTCGACACCAGCCCGACCTCGTCGGTGCCGATGTCGCCGAGCACGAAGTGCGCGCCGAGCGTGTCGCCGAGCGAGGCGATCAGGGTGTCGACGTCGGTGCCGGCGTATTCCGGCTTCGCGACGTTGTGCACCTTGATCTCCATGCGGCCCAGCGGGTCGGGGAAACGGTAGACACCGGGGACGAGCACCTGCTCGAACCTGCGGTTACGGAACACCAGGCCGCGCTCGCCGTCGCCGATCACGACCCTCTTTTTCCAGAACATCGGAATTCTCCAGTGTGTGTTGTTGATGGGCTCTGGTGATGCGATCCGTGATGAAGCGCGAGGGATCGTGTCTCGCATGGAATGGATGGACCCGCCCCGACGGGGATGTCGCGAAGCCTGCGTGCGCTGGTCGAGGAGGTTTCCGTCATCGGCATCGCGGACGAGGCGCCACGCGATGCGTTTCGACGGAACCCGCACGACCGGAGGGCGCGAGCCCGGCGGCGTCGCCGTTGCGGTGTGTCGATCGCGTGCACTGTTTCGCCTGCGATGGACGCGCCGCGCGGGGCGGTGTCCCTGGGCTTTCGCCCGGTGTGTCATGACGTGACAAGTCATGGGTTTTTTGGAGCGGGAATCGAACCCGCGAATGCTGAAACCTCAATTCAGTGCCAAACCGTTTGGCGTTCCAAAGCATCGACGAACCGGAATCGAACCGGTGGTGGCGTCAGCCGGCGATGTTCAATCGCTGCCCGACCATCGGGCATCCGTCATTTCGAAACACCGTCTTGCGCCTCCGGCATGCGCCACGGCAGGGCCGCGCGCACCGGGTGGAATGACAATCCACGCCGCTGGAAGCGTTCGAGCGATGCTTCGCATTGCCGACGCTCGCGCATCGGCAATTCGTTCGATCGACGTGTCTGTCGTCGATCGGGTCTGGTTCCGCTTCGAGTGCCGCCCGCGTCGAAGCACCACAACGCACGCGAATGCGTCCGGCAGCGCGCCCCTGGCCTCGGTGTGGGGATCACCGGGTGCTTCGGGACGAAGCGGAAAATGGAAGGAATCCGTGCAGGAATGCCTGCATGGGCGCGAACGCGCGTGGTGCTGTCAGCGGATCGGTCTGCATTCCGGCCGCTGGAAACGAAACGCCCCCGGAGGGCGTCCGAGGGCGTTCGCGTTCCTCGGAGATCGGGGCGACCGATCTCCCGGGAGGAAGATCAGTCCGCTGTGAAGCCGTTGTCGAATCGTGCCGCGCCGTATCCGGCCAGGCACAGACCGCATTCGCGGCGATCGCGCGACATCGGCTTGTTCTGCTGGTGGATGGCGGGGTTCATTCGGCGGGCTTTCGTCGTGATGCGGAAGGGATGCACCGCAGTCGTGCTGCGATGGGCGCGCACTTTACGCGCGTCTTTTTTCGAATGCAAACACTTTTTTTACATCCGGCGACGCGTGGTCGCGGTCGCCCCAGCCGGCGCTCGGTCGGAAAACGACGAAGCGGCCGAAGCCGCTCCGTCGATTCGCTGCAGATCGGGACAGGGGCGATCAGGGCAGCAGCACGCGATCGACCACGTGGATCACGCCGTTCTTCTGCTTCACGTCGGCGATGCTGACCTTCGCGGTGTTGCCCTTGGCGTCGGTGATGGTCACGCCGCCGCCGGCGGTGCGCGCCGTCAGCGTTTGACCCTGCACGGTGGTCAGGGTCGCGCTGCCCTTGCCGGCCTTGATCTTCGCGAGCAGCGACTTCGCATCGACGTTGCCCGCCACGACGTGATAGGTCAGCACGCCGGTGAGCGTGGCCTTGTTTTCGGGCTTGAGCAGCGTGTCGACGGTGCCGGCGGGCAGGGCGGAGAACGCCGCGTTGGTCGGCGCGAACACGGTGAACGGGCCGGGGCCCTTGAGCGTGTCGACGAGGCCGGCGGCCTTCACTGCGGCGACCAGGGTGGTGTGGTCCTTGGAATTGACGGCGTTGTCGACGATGTCCTTGCTGGCGTACATCGGCGCGCCGCCGACCATCGGGTTTTCGGACTTGCCGGCCTGCACGGTCAGCGTTGCGGCGGCGAGCGTGGCGAACAGCGCGGCGGACAGCAGTTTCGTGTTCATCGGGCGAACTCCGTAGGTTGGGGGTGTCCGGTGCGCGGAGGCGCAAGGCCGGTACGGAGTCGTTTACGCGCGCTCGCCGGGTCCGGATGCACGGTGATGCAGGAAACCTCTGGAAATCAACCGTTTCGTGAAAAACGGCGCGTACGCGGGACGGGCGCGCATGGATGCGCCGGGCCGCGATCGGCCGAGGATCAGTTCAGCAGCGGCGCCAGTGCGGTCCAGACGTGGTCGCGCAGCTTCGGCTGGGCGGACGCGACCGGATGCAGGCGATCGGCCTGGAACGCGCGGTCGTCGAGCGCGATCGGTTCGAGCAGGAACGGCACGAAGGCGGTGCGGTGCTCGCGCGCCAGATCGGCGAACGCCTGCTCGAAGCTGCGCGTGTAGTCGGGACCGTAGTTCGGCGGCATGCGCATGCCGATCAGCAGCACCTTGGCGTTGGCGGTCTTCGCGGCGGCGATCATCTTCGCGAGGTTGGCGCGGGTCTGCGCGACGGGCAGGCCGCGCAGGCCGTCGTTGGCGCCGAGTTCGATCACCACGACGGCTGGTTTGTGTCGCGACAGTTCGGCGGCGATGCGTGCGGCGCCACCGGCGGTGGTTTCGCCGCTGATGCTGGCATTGACCACGTGCCAGCCTGGCTTGTCCTTCGCGATCTTCTGCGCGGTCAGCGCGACCCAGCCCTGCGAGGCCGACAGGCCGTACGCGGCCGACAGCGAGTCGCCCATCACCAGCACGGTGCGCTGCGCCTTCGGCGTCGGTGCGACGGCAGCGGGCGAGGGTTTGCGTGCGGGTTGCGTCTGCGCCTGCGTCGCGGAACTTGCGAGAGCGAACAGCGAGAGCGACAGGGCGAATGCGGAGAGGTGCGCCCGCAGAATATTTCTGGTCGATGACCGGGCAGCGATCATGGCGAGGCGGTGTCCTGTGTGGTGGCTCGGACCGAGAGTGTGGCCTTCGCGCGCTGAATCAACCGAATCGAGCCTTCAGCATCGCCCAGCACGCGCGCAGCGCCTGCGCCTCGCCGCCGGCGGGGCGGCCGGGGCGTTCGCTGTCGTTCCAGCTGTAGACGTCGAGGTGCGCCCAGGGCTGGTCGTTCGGCACGAAGCGGTCGAGGTACAGCGCGGCGGTGATGCAGCCGGCCATGGGCGTGCTGCTGCCGTTGGCGATGTCGGCGATGCCGCTGCTGAGGTAGCGCATGTACGGGCGATGCAGCGGCATGCGCCACAGCGGGTCGTGCGTGCGCAGGCCGGCGTCGAGCCAGGCGTTGGCGACGGCGTCGTCGTTGCCGAACAGCGCCGGCAGGTCGGGGCCGAGCGCGACGCGCGCGGCGCCGGTGAGCGTGGCGAAGTCGAGGATCAGCTGCGGCGTCTGTTCGCTGGCGTAGGCCAGCGCATCGCACAGCACGACGCGACCTTCGGCATCGGTATTGTCGATCTCGACGCTGATGCCCTTGCGCGTGGCGATGACTTCGCCTGGGCGGTAGGCGTTCGGACCCAGTGCGTTTTCGACCGCCGGTACCAGCAGGGTGATGCGCACCGGCAGCCTGCGCGCCATGATCAGTTCGGCCAGCGCGATCGCATGCGCGGCGCCGCCCATGTCCTTCTTCATGTTGCGCATGCCGGCGGCGGCCTTCACGTCGAGGCCGCCGGTGTCGAAGCACACGCCCTTGCCGACGATGGCGATGTGCGGATGTTCCTGCGCACCCCAATGCAGCACGATCAGGCGCGGGTCGCGGTGCGAGGCGCGGCCGACGGCGTGGATCGCGGGGAAGTTGTGCAGCAGCAGGTCGTCGCCGACCAGCACGTCGAGGTCGGCGCCGTGCGCCTGCGCGATCGCGCGCGTCACCGCTTCCAGGTCGGCCGGACCCATGTCCTCGGTCGGCGTGTTCACCAGGTCGCGCACGCGTGCGCAGGCGGCGAGCTGCGCGGCGATGTCGGCGTCGATCGCGCCGACCAGCCGCGCCGGTGCGCGGGTCGCGGCGCGATAGCGGGTGAAGCGGTAGCTGCCCAGGCCCCAGCCCAGTTGCATCGCGACCTGTGCATCGGCATCGATCGCGTCGGCCATGCGCCAGTCGCCGGCCGGCAGCGCGTAGGGCGCATGCGCCCAGGCGAAGGGATCGCGCAGGTCGGCCACGCCCAGCACCGCGCCGGCCAGGCCGTCGCTGCCGGGCAGCAGGGCGTGCGTGCCGGCGGCGGCGGTGAAGCCCTGCGCCTGCAGCCAGGCCTGCACCGCGGGTGTCTGCTGCGCGCGCCACGCGGCGAAGGTCGCGGCGGTGGCGGCGTGCAGCGGCAGGGCGTGGTCGGCGGTCTCGGCGAGTCCGGGCAGGGCGGTCATGGCTGCAGTTCCTGGGAAGGCGTGGCGTGGCGCAGGCCGGCGACGGGCATGCGCTCGATGAGGTCGGCCAGTGCGGCGAGATCGGGCACGACGAGGTCCGGCGCGATGTCCTCGCGCGGCCAGGCGGGATGGCGTTCGCGCGCATCCTCGCGATGCACCCACGCGGTGCGCAGGCCGGCGCGCGCGGCGCCGATCACGTCCATCTCGACGTGGTCGCCGACGTGCAGCACTTCGTCCGGCGCGCAGCCGAGGCGTTCGCAGGCGGCGAGGAAGATGCTGGACTCGGGTTTGGCCGCGCCGTGTTCGCGCGCGCCGAGCTGGAAGGCGAAGTGATGGTCCAGGCCGATCGCGGCGAGGTCGGCGTTGCCGTTGCTCAGCGCGGCCACCGGCAGCGTCGCGCTGAGCCGGGCGAGCGCGTCGATGGCGTCGGGATAGCAGTCGACGCGGTTGCGCTCGGCGAAGAACACCGCGTACGCGGTCTCGGCCAGCGCGTGCGGGTCGTCCTCGCCGCTGGCCTCGAAGGCCATGCGCAGCGTCAGCCGGCGCAGTTCGCTCATGTCGTGGGCCAGGTCGACGCGCTCGGCGAAGATGCGGTCGCGCAGGTCGCGCATGACCGGGATCGGGAAGCGCTCGGCGGTGCGCGGGCTGTGCGTGCGCAGCCAGTCGTCGAGGACGCGCTCGATGCGTGCGCCGATCGGCGCGAACGGCCAGAGGGTGTCGTCCAGGTCGAGGGTGATGGCGCGGATGCGGAAGTTCACGGCGCCAGTGTAGCGCGCGGCATGGGACGGCATGGCGGGCGGGGCAGTGGGTCGGGCACGGGCGGGCAGGGCGCTCATTCCATCAGCCGCGCCCAGGCCTCCATGCCGTGCAGGCGCTCCAGCGCCAGCTTCACGCAGGCCAGCAGGGGCACCGCCAGCAGCAGCCCGGCCACGCCCCAGAGCCAGCCGAAGGTCATCAGGCCGAGGATCAGCACCAGCGGCGAGATCGCCATGCGCCGGCCCAGCACGATCGGCGTGAGCAGCTGCCCCTCCAGCGTGTGCAGCAGCAGGTAGCCGCCGGCCGGCAGCAGGGCTTCCAGCGGCGTGTCGAAATGCACGAAACCCATCATCAGGGTCGCGGCCACGCCGATCAGCGGGCCGACGTAGGGCATGTAGTTCAGCATCGCCGCCAGCGTGCCCCACATCAGCGCCTCGGGCAGCGCCAGGCCCAGCGCCGCCAGCATCCCGGCGAAGGCCAGCCCCAGGCCGAAGTTGATGAGGGTGATGGTCAGCACGTAGCGCGAGACCTCGCGTTCGATCGACTGCAGCAGGTCGCGGGTGAAGCGCTTCTGCTGCCGGCTCGGCAGCAGGGCCAGCGCCTTTCGCTGCAGGTCGTCGCCGTAGACCATGAAGAACAGGGTCAGCAGCACCACCGCCAGCACCGCGGCCGCCATGCGCGGCGTGGCGACCAGGGCGCGGTAGGGGTCGTCCTCGGCGCGCACCACGCGCACCGGCGCGGCATCGCCGCCGCCGCCCGCGGCGCGGGCGATGCTCTCGGCGCCCTTGCGCGCGTCCTGCACCGGCTTGATCACGTCGCGCAGCTTGGGCGCGACCTGGCGCATCTCGCGCGGCAGCTGCCGCATCAGGTCGCCGGCCGGCGCGGCCAGCAGGCTGCCCATCAGCACCGCCGAGGCGATGCCTGCCGACAGCACCGCCAGCGCGCCGAGGAAGCGCGGCACATGCAGCCTCTGCAGCCCGCGCAGGATGGGGTTGCCGATCAGGGCGAAGAACATCGCCAGCAGGATCGGCAGCAGCAGGCTCTGCATCGCCCACAGCGTATAGCCGACGGCCAGCGTCGCGAGCACCACGGCCGCCGTG
This sequence comes from Lysobacter sp., assembly GCA_019634715.1. Taxonomy (GTDB): domain Bacteria; phylum Pseudomonadota; class Gammaproteobacteria; order Xanthomonadales; family Xanthomonadaceae; genus Lysobacter_I. Next base: position 207,487 of record JAHCAU010000006.1, on the reverse strand, counting down.
GAGGAACGCGGACGCGGCGGCGGGGCGGCGGGGCCTTCCTCCGGCAGGGAGGCGACCGAAGGGATGTCGGGATCGACGGGCGTCGGCTCGGGCGTGCTGCTCATGCGGGGGGGGGCCGGGGGACGTGGACCGACAGCTTACTAAGCCCAACGGGCACAAAAGCCTCAAGCGCGCCCAAAGGGAGCCACCCGCAGGCCCGCCTGCTGCGTTGCACGCGCTTGACAGGCGGCCAGCCTGCCTGCGCGCGTGCGCCTTGCAGACGGGTCTGTGGGTGACTCTGAATGAGGCTTTGTGCCCGTTGGGCTTAGTACGCCGACCGGCCCGCAGCCTGTCGGCGCTCAGCGCATCGGCAGGTCGCCCTGGCGGCCGTTGCGCCAGACCCGCAGCCAGAGGTCGCCCGGGCGCTCGCCGAAGCTGGCGCGGAAACCGCCGAGATTGCCGAACTCGCCCATGGTGCCGGCCAGCACCACATCGCCCTTGCGCAGGCCGTTGCGCGCCGCGCGGCTGTTGCGCTCGACCTCGTCGACCAGCACGCCCGACACGCCCTGGCGGCGCAGCGATTCGGGCAGTTCGATGAACCGGGCGCCGGCCAGGCGCGGGTCGAGGTCGTCGCCGGTGATCTCGCGCGGCTGCTCGCGCAGCGTCGCCGACACCTGCAGCGGCTTGCCGTCGCGGCGGATCTCCAGCGTCACCTTCGCGTTCACCGGCTGCAGGCCCTGGAAATTGCGCAGCGCCGCGCTGTTGTCCACGCGCTGGCCGTTGGCGGACACCACCACGTCGCCCACGCGCAGGCCGGCGGCGGCGGCGGCCGAACCCGGGTAGACGCGGGTGATCGCCGCGCCGTGGCTCAGGTCCAGGCCCAGCCCGCGCGCGATCTGCGGGGTCACGTCCTGGGTTTCGATGCCCAGCGCGCCGCGGCGCACGGTGCCGCCGTCGTTGAGCTGGCGCAGGATGCTGCCGGCCAGGTTCGCCGGAATCGCGAAACCCAGGCCGATGTTGCCTGCCGCACTGCCGCGCGGGTTGAAGCTGGCGGTGTTGATGCCGACCAGCTCGCCGCGCAGGTTGACCAGCGCACCGCCGGAATTGCCCGGATTGATCGAGGCGTCGGTCTGGATGAAGTTCTGGAAGCCCAGGCCCGGCAGGTTGCTGCGGCCCACGGCCGAGACGATGCCGGAGGTCACGGTCTGGCCCACGCCGAACGGGTTGCCCACCGCGACCACGAAATCGCCGACCTGCAGCTGGTCGGAATTGGCCAGCGCCAGCGCGGTCAGCCTGTCGGCCTTGATCCGCATCAGCGCCACGTCGGTGTCGGGGTCGGATCCGATGAATTCGGCCTTGAGTTCGCGGCCGTCGGACAGGGTCACCGACACATCGTCCGCGCCCTCGATCACGTGATGGTTGGTCAGCACCAGGCCGCGCGCGGCATCGACGATCACGCCCGAACCCAGCGACTCGTTGATCCGCTCCTGGGTCATGTCCGGGAACATGCGGCGGAAGAACGGGTCGTTGCCGAACGGGCTGACCCGCACGCGCTGCTTGCTGTGCACGCTGACCACCGCCGGGGTGACCTTGCGCAGCATCGGCGCCAGCGACGGCAGCGGCTGGCCGTCCACCGCCACCGGCAGCGCGGCCACGGTCGGCGCGGCTGCCGTGGCTGCGGGCGTCGCGGCCAGCACGGGGGCCTGGAAGGTCTCGCGGACCCAGGTCGCGGCGAAGCCGCCGAAGGCCGCGGCGGCGGTCAGGGCGAGCAGGAGGGAGGTCTTGGCGCTGCGCTTGGCGGGTCGGCGGTCGGTGGTCATCGTCGGTGGTCGCGGAAGGGTCGCAGGGAGGGTGCGGGCCGGGCGCGCATGGAGGGCGTCAGGTCCCGCGGTCGATGCCCCAACATCGCGGCGGGCGGGGCGCGAATCAAGCCCCGGGAAGACCGTCGCAGGGCGCCGGAGGTTCCGGCGGCCGCCCCGGGATTGAGATGCCGTTCACATCAGGTCGGGTCGCCGTCGCAGCGCCCGTGGCGGGGGCCGCCGCCGGGCGGGACAGGCGAAAACACGTCCGTCAAGCCGTTGACTTGCTCCCGGAGGGGGCGTAGCTTGGCACCCCGCACGGCCACTACATCTTGGGGTGGGAGTGGCCGGCAACCCTACCGATGGTGTTCCACGGGATCAATTGTTCCACGGAGGAGCGGAGGGCACAGCGGGCGTCGCCAGTCGCAGCGCAGGACGCGGGCGAACACGACCGGATCGCGAAAGGAGCGTCATCACGCGGCCAGATCCGGAACCGCATCACACAATGCGCCGAAGGTGTCGAGCAGGGGGCTCCGTCGTCGGCAATACCTACAACGACAGGCTGCGGCAGCACCGTGGCCACAACGACGAGGATGGATTTGGATGAGTACTGTGCGTCTTGAGGCCGTCGCCAAGGCCGCCGCCGCCGAGATTCCGATGCAGCCGGCGTCCTGGGACATCTGGGACAAGAAATACCGCCTCAAGACGAAGCAGGGCGAGGCGGTCGATGCCGACATCGACGGCACCTACCAGCGCGTCGCCCGCGCACTGTCCGATGCCGAGCCCACCGCCGAGAAGCAGAAATACTGGTACGACCGTTTCCTGTGGGCGCTGCGCCGCGGTGCGATCCCGGCCGGCCGCATCACCTCGAACGCCGGTGCGCTCGAGCACAAGCCAGCCACCTCGACCATCAACTGCACCGTGTCGGGCACCATCACCGACTCGATGGACGGCATCCTCGAGAAGGTCCACGAAGCGGGCCTGACTCTCAAGGCCGGCTGCGGCATCGGCTACGAATTCAGCACCCTGCGTCCGCGCGGCGCCTTCGTCGCCGGCGCCGGCGCGTACACGTCGGGCCCGATGTCCTTCATGGATATCTACGACAAGATGTGCTTCACCGTGTCCTCGGCCGGCGGCCGCCGCGGCGCGCAGATGGGCACGTTCGATGTCTCCCACCCCGACGTGAAGGACTTCATCCGCGCCAAGCGCGAGGACGGCCGCCTGCGCCAGTTCAACCTGTCGCTGCTGATCACCGACGGCTTCATGCAGGCCGTCGAGAACGACGCCGACTGGCCGCTGGTGTTCCCGATCAACGAGAAGGAAATCGGCGACATCGACGTGGCCGACCCCGGCCAGGTCGTCTGGCGCGACTGGCCGACCACCCGCAACTACATCACCCGCGACGACGGCATGGTGGCCTGCAAGATCTACGGCCACATCCGCGCCCGTCACCTGTGGGACATGATCATGGTCTCGACGTACGACTACGCCGAGCCGGGCTTCATCCTGATCGACAAGGTCAACGAGATGAACAACAACTGGTGGTGCGAGAACATCCGCGCCACCAACCCCTGCGGCGAACAGCCGCTGCCGCCCTACGGCGCCTGCCTGCTGGGTTCGGTCAACCTCACCAACTTCGTGCGCAACGCCTTCACCGACCAGGCCACGTTCGACTGGGAGGAATACAAGGAAGTCGTGCGCGTGTTCACCCGCATGCTCGACAACGTGGTCGAGGTCAACGGCCTGCCCCTGCAGCAGCAGCGCGACGAGATCATGCGCAAGCGCCGCCATGGCATGGGCTTCCTCGGCCTGGGCAGCACCATGACCATGCTCGGCATGAAGTACGGCAGCGCCCCGTCGCTCGACTTCACCGACCGCATCGCCCGCGACATGGCCGTTGCCGGCTGGGAAATGGGCCTGTCGCTGGCCCAGGAGAAGGGCCCGGCCCCGATCATGGAAGAGCGCTTCGCCGTCACCGCCGAGATGCTGCGCAAGCGCCCGGAAATGGCGCAGGACGGCTGGAAGGTCGGCCAGGAGATCCCCGGCAAGGTGCTGCACGCCCGCTACAGCCGCTACATGCAACGCATCGCCAGCGTCGCCCCCGACCTCGTCGACCAGCTCGCCGAGACCGGCGCGCGCTTCACCCACCACAGCTCGATCGCGCCCACCGGCACCATCTCGCTGTCGCTGGCCAACAACGCCTCCAACGGCATCGAGCCCTCGTTCGCGCACCACTACAGCCGCAACATCATCCGCGAAGGCAAGAAGTCGAAGGAAAAGGTCGACGTCTACAGCTTCGAGCTGCTGGCCTACCGCGAACTGGTCAACCCCAGGGCCATGCCCTTCAGCGACGACCCGGCCGCCAGGCTGCCGGACTACTTCATCGCCGCCGACGACATCAGCCCCAAGGAACACGTCGACGTACAGGCCGCCGCGCAGAAGTGGGTGGACAGCTCGATCTCCAAGACCGCGAACGTCCCGACGGACTACCCGTACGAGGACTTCAAGGACATCTACCGCTACGCCTACCAGCAGGGCCTCAAGGGCTGCACCACCTTCCGCTTCAACCCCGCCGCCTTCCAGGGCGTGCTGGTCAAGGAAGCCGACCTCGAGAACACCACCTACCGCTTCGAGCTGGAAGACGGCAGCGTGATCGAGGTCAAGGGCAACGAAGAGATCGAATACGACGGCGAGATGCACACCGCCGCCAACCTCTTCGACGCCCTGAAAGAGGGCTACTACGGCAAGTTCTGACCTGCTGTTCTCCTTCCCCCGCACGCGGGGGAAGGCCGGGATGGGGGCAAGCCGAACCGCACCGCTTTCCGTCCGTCGCCCGCCGCATGCCGGCCCGCGCCACGCACCGACAATCGCGCTACATTTTCATTGACGGGCACTCCGCCCGTCGTCCCTGACGAGGAATCCCCATGAGCAATGGCAATGTGATTGCGGAAGCGATTTCCGACGCCGCCGAAGCGGTCGCCGACAAGGCGAAAGAGGTCGGCGAAGCCGCCGCCAACACCCGCGCCGGCAAGGCCGTGACCAAGGCCGTCGGCAAGGCGAAGAAAGCCGCCACCAAGGCGCGCAAGAAGGCCGACGAGGTCGTCGGTGAAGCGAAGGCCAAGGCCGCCGCCGCCGTCGAGACCGTGAAGGCCAAGGTCACCGGCAAGCCGGCGAAGAAGGCCGCGAAGAAGACCACCAAAAAGGCGGCCAAGAAGACCGCCGCGAAGGCCGTGAAGAAGGCCCCGGCGAAGAAAGCCGCGCCGAAGAAGGCTGCGCCGAAGAAAGCCGCGGCGAAGAAGGCCGCCGGCACCACCGCGCGCGGCGCACGCAAGGTCGAGCGCAAGGCCAAGGCCGCCACCAGGAAGGCCGTCCGCAAGGCCGCCGCCACCAAGCGCACCGCCACCACGGCGCGCAAGAAGGCCGCCAAGAAAGTGGTCGCCGCGCGCCGCTCCGCCAGGACCGATGTCGCCAAGGCCAAGGGCACGGCCCGCCGCGATGTCGGCGCCGCCAAGCGCACCGTCGCCAAGAAGGCCACCCGCGCCCGCAAGGCCGTGAAGAAGTCCGCCGCAAAGACATGACCCGCATCGCGACCTGCCGCCCCGTGGCGGCAGGTCGTTCATCGCAGACCGCAACCGCATCACCAGGAATCGCGCCATGGCCGTCAAGATCGAGAAGAAAATCAAGGGTTACGCCGTCCTCAAGCCGGAAGACAAGGCGAAGGAGGCCGCCCAGGCCGCATCGGTCCAGCGCGACGCCGTCGAGGCCGAGCTCAAGGCCGCCGACAAGCCCATGGCCGACGTCATCCAGATGCACGAGCGCATCGAGCGCCCCGACGTGCTGATCGGCAGCACCTACAAGATCAAGTCCCCGCTGGTTGAACACGCCATGTACGTGACGATCAACGACATCGTGCTCAACGCCGGCTCCGAGCACGAACAGCGCCGCCCCTTCGAGATCTTCATCAACTCCAAGTCGATGGAGCATTTCCAGTGGATCGTCGCGCTGACGCGCATCATGTCCGCCGTGTTCCGCAAGGGCGGCGACGTCACCTTCCTGGTCGAGGAAATGAAGGCCGTGTTCGACCCCAAGGGCGGCTACTACAAGGCCGGCGGCGTCTACATGCCCTCGCTGGTCGCCGAACTGGGCATGATCGTCGAAGACCACCTCAAGACCATCGGCCTGATGCACGACCCCGAAATGAGCGAGCACCAGCGCGCCCACATCGCCGAAAAGCGCCGCGCCTACGAAGAGAACCGCTCAAAAAAAAACAGTGACGTGAGCGAAGCCGCATCGCGACAGGAAGACATCGAAGTCACCGGCGAAGGCGTGAGTTTCCCGCCTTCGGCCACGATGTGCCACAAGTGCAGCGCGAAGGCCGTGGTGATCATGGACGGGTGTGCGACTTGTTTGAATTGTGGGTATAGCAAATGCGGATGAGGAGCGTTTTTAATTCATGGACGGGTTACTACTTGTCGATCATGTAAATTCTGACTTGCGTAACGAAAATGCGCTCAAGTACGTGCTGGGTAGCTGGATTGAATCATTTAAGAAAATAAAAGGTGATAGTGGGACAGTTGAACTCTTGGTCAGGGCTTACGGTGGATGGTGGTTTGATGGCGTGGCGTCATTAGAACGCGATCAGGCTTTCGAATACTACCAGTCCGCGTGCCCGTCGCTAATCGCTACCCATGGTGTCATCGCGCGGGTACGATTTGAGTTTGCCGATTACTTACTTGTTGATACATCCAAGCGAGCGAAAATCTCACATTCTGTAGGTATCCGCACTAAGCCAGAGCGGCTTAGAGCAAAGATGGTGTCAGGAAGCTGCCGAATTCAAGGTTGTGCTTCTGAGAGCATACTTTCATGGGCTAGAAACAAAAAAGCTTGTCCGCACAATCAATGCGATAAGGCGTTCGCTGATAGATTTGAACGACTAGAACAAAAGCAGGTTGATGTTCATTTAAGTATGGATCTTTACTGCGCCGCTAAATCCAATCTAATCCGTGAGATTGCAGTGCTATCGGCTGACATGGATGTCATGCCGGCTGTTCTTGCTGCAGGCATTTGCTCTGATGAGAGTGTCCATGTTTCTCTAATTAGAAATGCTCGATCTAACGTAAGTATGGATCCTCACATGGATCGCGTCGGAGTTAGCCTTCTGGAGCTGGGGGAGCTATGAGTGCCGGGACAGATATCCTAAAGTCATTGTGCGACAGGCCGGAAGATTTTGAAATTAATCAGTCTGTTGTCGCTATGCGCCGACACGGCGAAGACCTGATTCTTGAGCTCCAGAAAAGGCCAGGGTTGGGTGAAGTGGTTGTTGAGTGCGGCGGGAATCCCGAGGATGCTACTCCGCTCAAAAAATTCGTGCAGAAGGAAATTCTGCGTCTGCCTAAGCTCGCGCTACAAATTCGCCGCTCGCTTGAACAGTTTGCGCAGCAGCGTCCTGCCCCTTATGTAGATGGTCCAGCTCAGGTGGAGGGTTCTCCTAACAGAAACTGGGAGGATACGAAAAACAATTTTCTTGATTTTATTCAGACCCAGGAAGTCGGGTCTACTCGACTGATTTTACTTATGGCAGATGCTGGTCAGGGAAAGACTGTCTTTCTTGAGAGCGCCGCTTTGGAGGCATCTGGTACCTATTTTCCAGAGGAATACCCGAGACCACTTATCCTTCCTGTCGATCTTCTTGGTCGCTATGTTGGGACTATTGACGACGCTATCGCAGGTTCATTGAACAACACGTATGTATTTCCTGGACTCACTCAGAGAGACGTAATTGTGTCTGTCCAGAATGGATGGCTGATTCTTGCTCTGGATGGATTTGATGAGCTGGTTGCGCGAATAGGCGCGAGAGATTCATTCATCAGGGTGACGGAACTCATAGATCAGCTGGCTGGTGCCGGTACGATTTTGTTATCTGCTCGGAAGAGTTTTTTTGAAATGCAGGAGGTCTCAAATGCCATTAGGTCATACTTAAGGCCAAAGGCGGGCGCCTACTCCGCTGTAAGTATACGGCTCGCGCCGTGGGAAAGGAGGCATGCGGTTGAAGTTTTCAAAAAACTTGGAAGCAGGAAGGCGAGTGATGATGTCGATGGTGTTTTTGGCCTCTTCGATGATGATGAAGGCTTGTTGAGTGAGCCCTTCTTTCTTACTCGCGTTGCAAAGATGTGGCTGGCCGGGGGGGGCGAAGGAATTTCTCTGCCTGGTGGCGGAGACAAATTCGCACAAGCGGAATACCTGATTCAGGAATTTACTAAGCGAGAAACAGAGGAGAAGTGGGGGAGTAACAAAGGTCATCCTTTGTTATCGAAAGAGCAGCATGCTCTTCTGCTGGGTGCCATCGCGCAAGAAATGTGGATGTCTGCAGCATTTCGTTTGACTGCTGATGAGTTGAGTATTGCTGTCGATATAGGTCTGAACGCTTGTGGCTTAGAGCCCGATGTAATAGATCAGGTCAAGGCGCGCATAGCCACGCATGGGGCGCTGACCACGTCAGGTCGTTACACGCAGTTTCGTCATCAGAGATTCTTCAGCTATTTCTTTGCCAAGAGAGTAACCATGCTCATGCTGGGCGAGCATGCTACAGATCTTGCTCAGGTCGTTTCTGGTCCCGAATTGGGTCCTGAAATATTGGGTTGGATTGAGTGGATGTTGCCAATAAAAGATTCGGAGCTGAAGATCGAAAAATATCTTGAATTGTACCGGGCTAGCGTGACGGACAATTCGAGAAGTAATGCGGTCGCGTTGCTGTGCATTTGGATGAATGAGATGCGCAAAGGCGCTTCTATAGACGCTTTGGCGTTCGTAGGCGATGTTATGAAGGATAAGGTCTTCTATTCAACGACATTTAGGGGGTGCGGATTTTGGCATGTGGACTTGAGCGGTTCTCAATTTCATGAATGCGTGTTCGAAAGATGTGAATTCGGTGATGTAAAAGTTGATGGTAAAACATCTTTTATGGAAAGCACATTCGAGGGTGTTGTAATCCAGAGTGTCGAAGAGGGAGGGGCGGGATCACGATTTGCGCCAGAAGAGATATCCGAATTGCTTTCTCGTCATGGTGCCAAGTCTGTGAATCAAGCTCCTCCGGCTAGGCTTTTTGAAGTAGATCCTGAATTGATTCGTGTTGTTGAAAGGTTTGTTCGTCGATCAGTCAAGCTATGGGATATTGCGCTAGAGGATTTTGAAGAGGAGTGCGGTGAGCTTGGTGGTTTGATTGTTCGCACTGGTCTAGAGGTCGGTGTACTTAAAGAGATAAGCAAAGCTACGTCAGGGCCAAAGAAGAGATTTGTGCGATTGCAAGTTGATCGTGATGAGCTCAGCAGTGGGTGGCGTAAGTTAACTAATTCGAAAGCCGTCCGAGACTTTTGGGAAAAATTGAGTAAGTAAGCCTGTAAAAAGCCGTAAGGCGTATAGCTGTTGCAGGATGCATAAGCGAAGCGTCATGCCCCTCCTTTTGGGAGCTTCGCGATCGGCAACGCATCACGGCGCATGATGCCTTCGGCTTATGCGCCCTACGAAAGACAAAGGCGGCGACTGAAACGGTATCGTGAGGTGTGCCCCGTTGTCGTCCCACTGTCGCACCGTGCTCGGCGCGTCAAGGTCGGGGCGAGTTGCGGTGCAAACCTTGACGCGCCTGCGCGCGATGCGTTGTTGATTCGCCAACGGCGCCCACGGTGGGCGTCGGGCGAATCAAGGAATGCCGTCATGCTCAAGCAGCCCAACGTCCTGCTCGTCGAAGTCCCCCCGCAGTTCATCGCCCTGTGCGAAACCACCGGCGTCAGCCCCCAGGCCGCCCTGCGCGGCATGGCCGCGATGGTCTGCGGCCTGCAGTACGACGACCACAACCGGCTGGTGCCGCTGGAAGGTGAAGCCGCGTGAGGTGTGCCCGGGCGCGGGGTGTTTCCGCGCCCGGGCTTGTGCGCCACAGCTGCGATTTTGAATCATGTCGCCGAGGGCGCGCGCTGGTAATCTTCGTTGGCAAGACGACTCAGCCTGAAATGAAAAAGGTAGGGATTGAATCCGTCCTGCATCTGTACGATGCCGTGATGAGCGCTTACGTCATACGTGGGCCACGGCCCGGACCATCCTGTGTCGGGTTGTCCTGCGGCGGCGTCATCGTTGGTGTCTGCCGCTGGTTGATGTCTGCCACCTTGTCGCTGCTGGCCTGCAGATCCTGGCGCACCGCAGTCGTGATGTCGCCGTTGGCTGTCCTCGCCCAGGGCGTGGATGGATCGGCCGTATCGGCCATGTAGGCACGGGTGCCATCCGTACTCATCTGGAAGAAGGCCACCGATTGCAGGCCGCGCGCCTTCGCGTCCACGGTCAGGCCCGCCGCCAGTCGCTCGCTGGCATCGTCCGGCTCGCGCCCGCGCTTGCGGTCCTCGGCCTGCACATGGCGCAGGATCGACTGGTACATCGGCGCATCGGGGTGCGTCGGTGTAATGACCCAGCACTTCCTGCACAGGTCAGGCCGCTAATGCATACGCCTCAGCGGGTGTCTTCATGCCCAGCGCCTGATGCGGGCGCCGGTGGTTGTAGAACTGGATCCAGTCCGAGATCACACGGCTGGCGTGCGGCAGGCTCTCGAAACGATGCCGGCTGATGCACTGTTCCTTCAGTGTCCGGATCACGCGCTCGACCATGCCGTTCTGCTGCGGGCAGTGCGGCGTGATGAACTCCTGGCGAAGCCCGTAGCTGCGCACCAGCCGCGTATAGGCACGGCTGGTGAAGACCAGGCCATTGTCCGAGCGCAGCAGGAAGGGCTTCGGCGCCGGGGCCAGACTGCCGAACCGGGCAATCAACGCCTGCTCCAATGCTGACGCCGCCGTGGTCGCCTTGCCGCTGCGCGACAACTGCCAGCCCAGCAACTCGCGGGTATGGCAGTCGATCACCAGCGCCAGGCTCAGCCAGCCGTCCCGGCCAGCCCACACCCTGCACAGGTCCGTCGCCCATCGCTCGTTGGCCTGCCCGGCCACAGAAGGCAACGCCTGCACCCGGGGGCGATGCCCGACCGCGCGCTTGCGTACCTGCCAGCCCATTTGCTGGAAGACGCGCTGTACCGTGTTCTTGTTCATGCCCAGCAGGCTCGCCACCGTACGATAGCCGAACGACGGTTCCGATTCGATCATCGCCTTGATCGGCCCGGCCAGCTCCGGCCTGACCTTGGGTGGGCACTTGACCGGCTTGTAGTACACCGTGCGGCGTGGCTGCTCGAACCATCGACACAACTGCGCCATCGACACCCGCACGCCTTCGGCCAGCAGTCCCTGTCGGAGTGAAACCATCAGGTCTCGTCCTTGCCCAACAGGGACGCCAATTTTTTTCTGGCGCGCAACTCCAGCATCGCCTCGCCGTACGCCTCCTGCAGCTCCTTGAGCTGGCGCTCGTACTGCTCGCGCACGTCCTCGGGCTTGGCCCGCAACGCATTCTCCAGCCCGCGCTTGCCCTCGTCGACCCAGCTCTCGATCTCCGACGGCGGCAGGTCGAACTGCCGGCTCGCCTCGGACACGCTCGTCCTGCCCTGGATGATCTCCAGCACCAGCTGCGACTTCCGCCGAGCGGTCCAACGCTTGATCTCTTCTTCCATTACCGCACTCATGGGTGTCTCCTTCGTCTAGGTTACACCTGAGCAGGTTTTTACTGGGTCATTACATCGGCTCGTTGAGCAATTGCGCGCGCAACGGCGCTTGCGGGCCGTCCTGCGGCTTGGGTACGTAGTCGCCGAAGTCCTGGAAGCCACCGGGGCCGAACAGTGGCGAATCGTAGGGCTGCGGCGTGGCCGGCTTGCTCTGTGGCGGTGTCGGCGCGGGTGCCGAACGCTGTTCACGTCTCGCGGGTTCACCCGGTTCGAGCGGCCCCCGAACGCGATCCACCGCATCCTCGATCGCACCCAACGGTCCGCGTGCGGCGGCGGTGATGCCGGTGCGCATCAGGGCCACATCGTTGCGGTACTTGTCGATCATCGGATCGAACTGCGCCGCGAGCTGTTGCGCGCGGGGATCAGCCAGGATCGAACGGTCTGGCCGGCCGTCGCCATCTACGTTCGTGAAGTTGTGCATCGAATGCGAGCCGAACGTCCGGCCCACCGCCAGCAATGGCGCACGCTGATCGAGCAGCATGGAACGGTTGTTCTCGTAACCGCTCTGCTGCAGCACTTCGAGTTCCCGTGGTGCGGCGTACACGCGCACCTGACCAAAGTGCGGCGATGCGGCGCTGACCGTATCGGCAGCCATCACATGGTTGACCACGGTGTTGCCGCCCTCTGGGATGGACGGTCCAGACTGGCCGAGCCATAGGCATTGAAGGTCTCGCCACGCAAGTTGAAGTGGTGCGCAGTGACCTGCGCCAGTGTGCCGCCGAGCGAGTGGCCGGTGACAGTGACTTCTGGGGCGACGCCTTTGATCAGTTGAATCTGTTCGGCACGATTCACTGCCCTTTGGGTCAGCGCGATCGCATCGTTGGCCTGCAGATTCGTACGGCTCAGCACCATCGCCCCATCTACGACCACACCATCGCGCACGATCTGTTCGGTGCCGCGATGGGCCACCACGATTTGCCCGGTGTCCACGCGCTGCAGCATGAAACCTTGGTAGCCGTTCCTGGGATTGTCGACATGCTCAAGGATCTTGTAATCGACACCACCGATCGGTACGCGCTCCTCCTTCGTCGGCTGTCTGACCCCGACTGGGTAGTCATTGCGATAGCTGAAGTCCGCCAGATCGGCGTACTGCTGGGCCGTGAGGGGCATGATCAGTCACCCTTTCTCGTGAACGTCACCGTAAATGTGCTGTCCCGTAACTCGGGCTTGTACTCGCTGATATCCCGGCTACCGAGATCGACAAAGTCCTCTTGAAGCTCAGCCTTCGGATAGAGACGATGCACGAAGTACCAAGTAACAGGTTGGCCACTGCGGATTTCTTCCGGGAGCAAGCCCGGCACGAAGCGCGTTTCGCCCTTGGTGCCAGTCGCGCGCAGCGCAGCCCGCACCTCCGTCATCCCCCAGCGGCACACGCCACGACCGAAATAGTCTTCGTCCAGCATGCGGTCCGCGAGGACCACTGCCTCGTAGACGCCATCGCCCTTGGGCGTCCAGATGATCTCCGGGCTGACGGTGATCCGCGAGATCGTGCCGGCGACACGGTTGATCTCGCCGCACTCCTCGTAATTCTGCACGTCGTATTGAGCGGCGCCTTCGACCAGGCCGAACGGCCCCGGTGCGTTCTCGATGCGCATCTCGATGCGGTAGGCCTGCTTGGGGTTCGGGGTTTCCTTGATCATCGTGTCGAGCTTGGAAGTGGACATCGAGGGGGTTCCTGGGTTCTGGCAGCCTGGCAACAGCACGGCCGTCGCCAGCAGGGCAAGGAGGGCGGCCGCGGAGCGGGTTGGGGCATGGCGCGTCATGGAGATCCTTCGGGCGCGTAATGAGCGGATGCTGGCTGCGGGAGCGATGGGTGTCAATGCGATCCGGTTCAGGATTCGCCATCCCGGAATGCAACCCGCAAGGCGGGTGAATCCCGTAGGGCGGGTCTTGCACCCGCCGATGAAGAAGCGATGCGCCGCAAGTGGCAATGGACGACCCGGCGCAAGATATCCGCAAAACGATACCTCTGCGGTATGCGGCGCGAGCCATGGCGGGTGCAAGACCCGCCCTACGACGCTGACAGTGTGTGGAGTGTGCCCCGTTGCCGTCCCACTGTCGCACCGTGCTCGGCGCGTCAAGGTCGAGGCGAGTTGCGGTGCAAACCTTGACGCGCCTTCGCGCGATGCGGAATTGACTCGCCAACGGCGCCCACGGTGGGCGTCGGGCGAATCAAGGAATGCCGTCATGCTCAAGCAGCCCAACGTCCTGCTCGTCGAAGTCCCGCCGCAGTTCATCGCCCTTTGCGAAACCAGCGCAGTGTGTGCGCGGAGCGGTAAGGCTCGCCGCGATGATCGGACACCAGTTGCTTGACGATGTATGTCCTGGGTGTTTCAGGCATGCGTGCCTCCTCCTTGTGGCTTCTTGTGATGCGCTGAGAAAACCATCACTGCACTGAATACAGATCGCTTCGCACGTCACCGCACCTGAAGAACGAATGGCCTTCCGAATCCACGAAGGAAACGGCGCGGCCCTGTCCGGACAGCCTGAATCGCTCGGCGTGTTCGGTGCCTCGCTCACCTGCATCCGGCAGCGCATCCATGAATACCTGCCCGGAGAGCGCCCACGCGCCGTCGTCGGTCTTGGTGGCGGCATCGATGCGGAAAAAATTGCCTTCCCCGTATTCCGAGTACCAGTGCATCATCGTGCGGGTCACGACCACGGCGCCAACCAAGGGGTCATGACCGGTCCGTTCGATCGTTGCCGCGTCCGTGGAGAGATAGGTCTTGCACGCCGCGCGTGCCTCGGCATCGTCCGCATACCAGACGCCTCTCAGCGACTCCGGTACGAGGGCGCTGGAAGGCGATAGGGGTGACGATCGATCGACAGACTGCCCGGGCGCGGAAGGCTTCGTGCTCTTGCCGGGATCGCCAGGCGTATGCGCGCATGCGCCTGCTCCAGCAGCCAGCAATACACTCAAAGCAACTCGCATCATGCTGCGGTTATTCAGGAAAGGGCTCGCGCTGTTCATTTCCATGCGTCCATGCCCGCTCGAATGAAGCTGCGAGTGTGCCCGAGCGTGCGGTCTGCATGCAACACGCAGCGTATTGCTTCCGCAGGCAAGGTGCGTCGCCACTGGCACCGGGCAGATGGCGACTTCAGCGGCTGCTTTGTCGCCAGCGTCGCCTGTCCGGTCATGGCACATGCTTTTTGTCATCCTGTGAAAGACAAGCTTGGACCCATGCCTGTCCGGCAAATTTCTCAAGTTCCGGACCTCTGCTTTCGACGCGTTCGAAATCGGCGAAGCAGCGGCCATCCTTGCTGTCCAGATCGCCCAGCTTGTCGTTGCACAAGCGCAAGGGTCGATCGATGGTCTCCCAGCCGGTGTCGCACTCGGTGTCGGTCTCGCTACCGGGGCGACCGCAAATCCGCTTGCGTCGTGCTTCCAGATGCGACATTGCCTCCGCGATGACCCGGCCCTCGTAGCTGTTGCCGGAAGCGAAATACGACCATGTACCGCAGATGCGCTTCCCACGTTGCAGCAGCAGATAGCGGCTGCACTGCTCTGGAGCATCGGTGCCCGCGCAGGATTCCCAGACACCCGCGAATGGCGTCGATGTCGGGAGATCCGGCTTTGCGTCCTTTGCGTCCGGGGAGGGCGCAGGCGATGTCGCCACCTGCGATGGGGATTTCGCGCAGCCCGTTGCGGACATGACGGAAAAGGCGAGAAAGGCCCCGATGCCGAGGCATGGCCAGGCCCTGGTTTTCATTCCTGCCTTCTCTGCCATTGGATGAATTCCAGACCGTGGCGGAAAGAAGCGATTCGCGTCCTTCATCACCATGCGTCCCTGCTCGTTGGATGCAGGGCGCAAGTATATGTCGATGCGCAGACCCCGCAAGGCGGTTGAATCCCGGGCCTTGCACCCGCCGATGAGGAAGCGATGAGCCGCAAGTGGCAATGGACGTCCCGCGCGAGATATCCGCACAACGACACCTGTTCGGTTTGCGGCGCGAGCCATGGCGCCTTCGGTGGATTGCGTCGTGCCGGAGCTGCGGACGATGTGCAGGACGCGGACCGTCCTGCACATCGCGTCGTGATGGCCCGATGCGGATTACTCGGTGTAGAGCTCGCTGCTCGACAGCCTGACGTTGATCGATGAGCTGCCGCCTGCGACGACGGCCTTGCCGTTGCCGGCGAGGCCGGCGCCCACCAGGTTGCGACCCTGGGCCAGATGGCCGGCGACGGACCAGGTGCTGGTGGCCGGGTCGTAGAGTTCGGTCGTGGTGGTGGCGGGCCAGCCGCCGGCGATCAGCACCTTGCCGCTGGGCATGGCGATTGCGGCATGCTGCTGGCGCGCCGATGTCAGCGTGCCGGCGCTGCTCCAGGTGTTGGTCGCGAGCGAGTAGCGTTCCGTGCCTGCGATCGGGCCGTTGTTGCCCAGGCCGCCCACCACCAGCACGTCGCCGTTGGCGAGCGCGGTCGCGGTATGGAAGCTGCGGACGGCGGCGAGATTGCCCGCCGGACTCCAGGTGTTGGTGGCCGGGTCATACAGTTCGGCGCTGGACAGCGGGATCCAGCCTGCGCCTTCGCCACCGGTCACCAGCACCTTGCCGTTGCCGAGCAGCGTTGCCGTGTGGTCGCGGCGTGCGGTGGCGAGCGGGGCGACCAGCGTCCATGTGTTCGTGGCCGGGTTGTAGCGCTCGACGGTGGCCTGCGGCGTGCCGTTGGTGATCACGCCGCCGACCGCCAGCACGTGACCGTTCTGCAGGGTCGTCAGCGTGAGCGCATAGCGTTGCTGGTTCAGCGGCGAGGCGATGGTCCATGTGTTGCTGGCGGGGGCATAGATTTCGGCCGTCGACTGGATGCCGGAACTGCCCAGCCCGCCGGCGATCAGCACGTTGCCGTTCTGCAGCAGCGCGATGCCCGGCAGGTAGTGGGGCGCGATGCTGTAGCTGCTCTGGGTCCAGGCATTGGTGGCGGGGTTGTAGAGATCCGCGGTGTAGAAGGCGAAGGCCGAGCGTTTCGCATCGGCGCCGCCGACCAGCATGACCCGGCCGTCGGCCAGCGTCACCGAACCGGCACCGGCGCGTGCGTGGTTCATGGCGGGGCCGGCGGTCCAGCCTGCGGCACTGGCCAGCCCGGAGACGGTGAGCGAGGCCAGCAGTGCGGCTGCGGCGAGCAGCCTTCGGGAAGCGACGGAATGGAAAGCGGAAGTGCGGCCATGATGCGTCGTTGTCATTGTGCTTGTCGTCCTGAGCGTTGAAGGAGGGTGATACGCGCTGTGCCGCGACCCGATGACGCGTCCGGCGTCGTCGCGTGGTGTGCAGGCATTCGGATGGAGGATCGCCATGGGTCGCCGGCGGCACAGCCTAGGCGCGGCGAAGCGCCGACCGCCATCATCGCCCGATGGGGTATCGCGGATTGAGACCACGGGTATCGTCGTGAATGCCGATTGTCGTCGCTGGCAGGCCGTTGGTTTTCTGCGCCGTGGGGCGGGCGCAAGCCCGCCGAAGAAAACCTGCAGGAAACAGCATGTCTTCGTGATGCATCCTTGGCGGTGCGCGGAATGCCGCGCATTGCAACGGCGGGCTGGAGCCCGCCCTACAAGAGCGAATTCGACGCACGTGCGCGATGCGCATCCCGATCGCGGCTGACGGATCGTCAAGTGCGCGCCTGACATCTCCGGCATTGTTGGTTCGATGTCCTTTGCCGATTCTGGTGTGGGCTGCCGCCGGTGGCCCGATGACAACCCACCACAGGAAGGTTCACATGCAACGAATTCAAGATGTGCCGGCAGCCATGCCGCGATCGCGCCGGCACGAGTTTTCCGGCCTGCGCGCGCTCGGCCTGCTGGCCTGCCTCGGCTCGGCCCTGGCCGGTGCTGCCCATGCGACGAACACCGCTGGCGCTGCGGTGTTCGATGCGCACGCCGTCGACCCGTTGGCGGGTACGGCCCGCCAGGAGCAGGTGGTGAGCGCGATGGACGCCGAGGGACGTTCGGTCACGGTGTGGCTCGATCGGCGTGGCAGCCAGCATCTGCGCCTGCAGCGGCACGATGCCGCGGGCCTGCCTTACGGCGAGCCGATCCAGGTCAACAACACCGCGATCGTCGGCTCGTATGCGTATCCACAGGTCGCGATGAGCGCCGACGGCGCGTTCACCGTGGTCTGGACGCAGACGGAGTCGTGGCTGGGCGGCATGCCCCACGTGTTCCGGCGCAGCTTCGACCGCCATGGCCAGGCGCTGACGTACGAACAGCGCGTCGACCCGCCCGGCACGCCCGAAGCGGGCAACGCGCAGATCGCCATGCGCAGCGATGGCAGCCACGGCATCGTCTGGCTCAGCTATCCCGGCAACGGACAGCGCGCGCTGTACCTGGCCTCATTCGATGCGAACGGCATGCCGCTGGGCGTACCGGAGCTGATCGCCAGCGGTACCTCCGCCAGCCAGCTGACCTGGCCTCGGCTGGCCATGGACGACGCCGGCAACGCGCTGGCGGTCTGGAGCGAGAACCGTGGCGGCACGAGCGAAGAAGTGTGGATGCGCCGACGCCTCGCGAATGGCACGCTCGGCGCGATCACGCGGGTGAACAGTCTTGCGCCCGCGACCGTGCCGCGGCCGGACGTGGCCATGGACGCTGCCGGCAACGCCGTCGTCGTGTGGAAGCAGTACAGCCGTTCGCCCGGGCTGCGCATCGTCGGCCAGCGCCTGCTGCCCAGCGGCGCGCGCGCCGGCAGCGAGTTCGTCCTCGCCGCGCGCGAATCCTACCCGAAGGAAGAGCCCGCGCATCCGAATGTCGCCATGGCGCGCCAGACCGGCGATTTCGCAGCGGTGTGGCGGCGTTCCGATGGCCATATCTACGTGCGCCACTTCCATGCCAACGGCAGCCCGCTGGGGCCGGAGCGGTCCAGTTCGCAGGGCAGTGCGCGCACCGACTACCCCGATGTGGCGATGGACGCCGATGGCGATACCCAGGTGGTCTGGCAATCCGTCGTTCCGGCGCAGTCGTATACGCATGCCTTCCAGCGCCGCTTCGCCGGCCTCGCGCCGCTCGATGTCCGCGCTCGCTTGCAGCACATCGCGCGCGATGAGACGGCTTCAGGGCTTCGCATCCACGAGGTCGAGTTGCGCGGCAGCCTGATCTACGGCGCCCACACCAATGGGCGCGGGGTGGCGAGCGGACTCGTCGCGCTGATTGAGACGACGGATGCGCTGGCCCCGCAGAAGATCGCGGGCGATGGCTGGGTCTGCGCACCCGCTCCGGCGAACGGGTTGAGCTGCGCCTACCTGCCTTCGCTCTGGCCGCTGGGCACGGACCTGGATCCCGAGACCCCGACCGGGCCGCTGCGGCTGCAGGTGCAGGTGCCCGCCGAGCTTGCGCAGACCGAGTTGAAGGTGCGCATCGGCGTGAACCAGTTCGACGCCTCCGCACTCAACGATCAGGCCAGTCTGTCCTTGCAGTGATTGCGTGAACGCGCACGTGACCGCGCCCGTCGATGGGCGCGGTCGTGTGAGCCTGCCTGCCTGCTCGTCGAAGTCTTGCTGCGGTTCGGCGTGAAACACCAGGCTGCGCTGGCACGCTGCTTGCGGCACAGGCATGAGCCGGCGATGACGCCGGGGCTTCAGGAGCGATGCCATGACGCAGAAAAAAGACGAGCAGACGCGGAAGGAAAACGACCAGACGCGCAATCGCCAGGACGCGCCTGACGTGGTCTTTCCGGGCAGGAAGCAGGGCAGCAACGCGCCGGACAGCCCGGCGCACAAGCCGCCGACCAGTGCGCAGCAAGCCAGGAAGGACAAGCGTTCCGCCCAGCCGGGCGCGGATGCGGACGATCTCGATTCGCAGGATCGCATCCCCGACCTGCGACGCTGAACCGCAGCGACGCAGCGCCGACCGTCACGCAAACCTTGCACGATGCGGCAAGCCTTGCACGGACAGGCATCCCGATGGAGCGATGCGCTCCGTCGGAGGGCGGTCGATGCGATGCCTCGCCGGTGTCGCGCAGTCCGCGCCCGTCCTGTCGGAGATGATCCACGGTCCGGCCCTGCATGCCATCCGCGGAGCCCTCCATGATCCCCATGAGCCTCGTGACCGACGTCGCCTTCGCCCGATCATCATCGGCGTCCTCGACGGGCGCCTGGTCGAGCCACGGGCCGCCCGCGGGCAGGTTCGTCACGCGATGAACACATCCGATGCGCGCAAGCGCTCGATGTCGCGGATGGGCGGCGCGCCGAACATGCGGGCGTACTCGCGGCTGAACTGCGAGACGCTCTGGTAGCCGACGCGATAGGCGGCGCTCTGCGCATCCATCCTCTCGGCGAGCAGGAGGTGCCGGGCTTCGGTGAGCCGCAGCCGCTTCTGGTACTGCACAGGGCTCATCGCGGTCACGGCCTTGAAATGCTGGTGGAACGAGGATGGACTCATGTTCGCCATCTCGGCCAGTTCCTCCACGCGCACCGGCTCGGCGATCTTCGCCTTGATGCGGCGGATGATCTGTCCGATCTTGTAGGTCTTGCTGCCGGTCATGGCCATCTGCGCGATCGCGCGGCCGCAGGGACCGTGCAGCACGCGATAGTGGAATTCGCGCAGCATCAGCGGCGCGAGCACGGGGATGTCGCGCGGGGCATCGAGCAGCCGCGCCAGTCGCAGGGCGGATTCCAGCATGCCCGCATCGATGTCGCCGACGAACAGGCCGCGCGTGGTGTCCGCGCGCGTCCAGCCGGCGTCGTCCGATTGCGCGATCAGGTCGGCGAGGATCCGGGCATCCAGATCGATGGCCAGGCACAGGTAGGGGGCTTCTGGGGACGCTTCGATCACCTGGCCGACCAGCGGCAGGTCCACGGAGACGGCCAGGAACTGCGGCGGCGCGTAGCGGTAGATCTCGTCCTCCAGCAGCACCTGCTTGGCGCCCTGGACGATCACGCAGATGGATGGCTGGTAGACGGTCGGCAACTGCATCTGCACCGAGGACAGCCGGATGCAGTGGAGGCCTTCGATGGGCGTGCGATGCATGCCATCGCCGCTGGAATGCCTGTCGACCAGCGCACCGAGGTCGCGCTGGCAGGAGGTCATCAAGTCGTTGATTCGGCTGCTCATCTGCCGGCCATGGTACGAGCGGTCCGATGGTGCTTCAACGCCGAAACTCCACGATCTGGAGGATCGTGCAATCAGCCCGGAGGTCCGGGTATCCCCGGCGGACCCGTGCGTGGCCAGACTGCCTGCCACGCGAATGGCGCGTGAAAACCCAACCGAGGAGCAGGCCAATGTCCAAGATCGTTCTCATCACCGGCGCAAGCAGCGGCATCGGCGAAGCCACCGCCCGCACCCTGGCCAGGCAGGGCCATCGCGTGGTGCTCGGCGCGCGACGCACCGATCGTCTGGAAAGGATCGTTGCGGAGATCCGGGCCGACGGTGGCACGGCCGAATACATCAGGGTCGATGTCGCCGATCTCGAGAACGTCCGCACGTTCGCGGCCTTCGCCCAGGAGACGTTCGGACGGATCGACGTGATGTTCAACAATGCCGGCGTGATGCCCGTGTCGCCGATGAGCGCACTGAAGACGGACGAGTGGGACCGCATCGTCGACATCAACATCAAGGGCGTCCTCAACGGCATCGCCGCTGTCCTGCCCGTGATGGAAGCGCAGGGCAGCGGGCACATCATCAGTACGGCGTCCACCGGCGCGCATGCCGTGGGCGGCCAGTTCGGCGTCTATTGCGCCAGCAAGTACGCGGTGCGGGCGATCATGGAGGGCCTGCGCCAGGAGATGACGCGGATCCGGGTGACGACGCTCTCGCCTGGAGTGACCGAATCCGAACTGGGGCACGACATCACGGTGGACGACACCGCGACGGCGGTACGCCAACTGCGCAGCATCGCGCTCGACGCGGATGCGGTCGCGAACGCCGTGAACTACATCGTTTCGCAGCCGGCCGACGTGGATGTCGGCGAGATCATCATCCGCTCGGTGCGCAGCGCGGGGCACGCGTTCTGATCCGGTGGCCGGTTCGACAGGTCGTCGAACCGGCCACCTGCGTTGCGCGCTATGCTCCGGCGTCATGAATCCATGCGACATGACGGGGTGATGACAGATGAAGACGGTGTGCGATCCGGAGGCGCTGCTGTTCGTCGGGACAGGCGGAAGCGTGAAGGCGGTGGATCGATGCAGCGGCGAAGATCGCTGGCAGACGAGCCTTCCGGGGACCGGCTACGAGATCGTCAGCCTGTTGTGCGAGGGAGACCGCGTGTACGCAGGGTCGAAGGGGCACGTGTTCGCCCTGGATGCGCGAACGGGCGAGATTCTCTGGAGCAACGGGCTCGCGGGTCTCGGGCACGGCCACATGTGCCTCGCGCTGCAATCCGCGGGTTCGCAGTCTCCGTCGCTGCTGGTCGCAGGGCAGGCCAATGCCGGCGCACTGTCGACGCCGTAGTCCTGTCCGCCGCGTGATGCCGGGCAGGGCGCAGGTCGTTCACTTGCCCGGACTCTGCAATCGGGTGTCCTTCATGCGAACCATGATGCGGCGAATGGATTGATCGCATGCGTCCAGCGGGTTACAACACCATGGCTACCACGAACACGGCGCGGCGGACCCCGGTTCGATGCCGCGCATCCGCAACGAGGACAGGAGCAGACATGATCCATCGCAACACCTTCGCGGCCGCGGGCGTGCTCGCGGCGCTGGCGTCCGGGGCATGCGCGACGGCGCGTGCGCAGTCGGTGCCCGACGTGGGCGATCGCGGCGCGATGAGTTCGGTGCAGGCCACCGCCTGCGTGCCGCCGTCGCCGGTCAACGATCGCTACAACCACTGCGGCTGGGGCGTGTGGCGCCTGGAGACGCAGCGGTCCGCGGTGATCGCCACGCTGGCGGAGCCGGCGAGCTATCTGGTCTGTCGCGAGATGGTCGATGCCGCCGAGCCGGGTGGCTATCCCATCAGCGTCGAGATCGACGGGGTGGCGATTTCGACCGGCACGCCTGCGGCGGCGACGGGGCATGCGCCCGGCGGCTGCTTCGTGGTGTCGGGCAAGAAGATCGTGCTCAACGGCCCGGCCAGGCCGCAGAAGGCGGTCAATGGCTACTACATCCGCCTGGGCGCGCTGCCCTGGTCGAACGCGGTGTCGTGGCAGGCGCGGAAACTGGCGGGCGCCGCTGCCGATCGCACGCTGCTGGCGCAGTTCCCGCAGCAACGCCTGCTGCGCGTGTGCTTCGGCAGCTACAGCGTGCTCGGCAATCCGCCGCCGTACATTCGCGACTACCGCCTGTGGGCCGACAGCGGCCACGTCGTCGTGCGCGGTTCGGAAGCGGCCGTGTTCAACTTCGGCAGTTGCACCGATGTGTCCGCGTCGCTGCTGGCGGTGGAGCCGCAGTGGGCCGCCGGCATCGATGCCGGCCAGGGGCGGCTGGTGTTCTGAAGCGAGGTTCGCGGGGCGAGCGCCTGGCGCGTCCCCCGGGTCGATGCCCGCGCTGCGCTACCCGCCCGGGCGCCGCGCCCGCTTGAGGAAACGGATCAGGGCCGATTCCCACTGGCGGGCACCGCGCGCGTCGGCGGCCGCGCGCGCCAGGCTGCCATCGCGCCATCCGGCGAACAGGGCCGGGTCGATGTAGGCCTGACGGCAGACGGCGGGCGTGTTGCCCAGCAGCGCGGCGACCTCGCATGCGACGGCGTTGTGCCGCTTCGCCAGCGCGCGGGCCGTGGGCGGTTCGGGCAGCGGCGTCGCGGCGAGGCACTGGAAGGCCTTCATCGTGCCGCCCCAGGTGCGGAATTCCTTGGCGGTGAAGGCGGCGCCCATCGCGCGCGACAGGTAGTCGTTGACCGCGCCGGAGTCCACGGGGTGGATGCGGCCGTCGTCGCCGCGGTACTGGAACAGCGACTGCCCGCGCAGGCTCTGGCAGGCGCGTACCAGGCGGACGAGGCGCGGATCGTCGATCAGCAGCGAATGGCGTTGGCCGCCCTTGCCCCTGAAGCTCAGCCGCGCCTTGCCCGCGCCGAGGAAGGCCACGTGCCGGTTGCGCAGCGTGGTGAGTCCGAACGAGCCGTTGCTGCGCTCGTAGGCGTCGTTGCCGATGCGGATGTAGGTGTCCATCAGCAGCGACACCACGATCGCGAGCACCTTGTCCGCGGGCAGTCCCGGCAGGCGCAGGTCCGCGCGCAGCCGCCTGCGCAGGCGCGGCAGCGCGCGCCCGAAGTCGACGAGATGCGCGAACTTGTCTTCGTCGCGCACCGATCGCCACTGCGGGTGGTAGCGGTATTGCTTGCGCCCGCGCGCATCGCGCCCCGTGGCCTGCAGGTGCCCGCGCGCGTCGCGGCAGATCCAGACATCCGAATAGGCCGGCGGGATCGCCAGTTGCCGGATGCGCTGCAGGATGGCCGGCCGGACGATGCGCTTGCCGTCGGGGGACAGGTAGACGAAGCCCTTGCCCGCCCGGCGGCGACGGATGCCCGGTTCCGAATCGTTGACGTAACGCAGGCCGGCGCTGCGTGCGCTGCGCGTTCCGGTCGTGCCCGTGCTGCGGTCCCGTGCGCTCGCTGGCATGGCGAAAGCTTGCGTGCCTGTGGTCCGGGAACGCTAGCACGCGGCCCGCGGCCCGCGACTGTCGCGCGGATGAACCGCCGCGGACGATGCGCGATGCTGAAGCGAACGGGAATCGCCGACGACGGTTTAACCGCGTGCTCACATCGACCGTGTTCGTCGGTGCCATCGTCGGTGTTCCCCGCAGCGCGCACGAGGAGGCTCCGATGACGCAGGCCAGCGAGATTTCGGTCGACGAGGCCAGGGTCCACGAGGGCAGGGTCCACGAGGTCATGGTCATGGAGCGCGGATTCTGGCAAGCCATGCGCGACGACGACGTCGACACGGCGGTCGACATGCTCGATGCGGAATCCGCCTCCGCGTGCGCGATGGGCATCCGCCATTTCGACCCGGCCGGTTACCGGAAGATGGCCGAGGATGGGTCGATGCGGCTCACCGGATTCGAGTTCGCCGACGAGCGGGTGTTCTTCCCCCTGCCCGATGTGGCCATCGTGACCTATGCCGTGCGGCAGACCTTCGAGATCGACGGCAAGGCGCAGGTGATGGAGGCGTACGACACCACCACATGGGTGAGGAAGAACGGCCGGTGGGTCGCGGTGCTGCACACCGAATCGCCGCGCCAGGCACCGGACGCGTAGTCCTCGCGGACAAAGCGCCAGAGGCGGGCACGGTGAAAGCCCGCCAGGCCTGCGCTATCGTGGCCGTCCTGCTGTCCAATCGGAGACCCTGCATGCGCCTGTCCCTCGCCCTGCCGTCGATCCCGCTCGCCGCGCTGTTCGCGCTGACGGCTCATGCCGCCGGCCCCGCGTCCTACGGCAAGCCCCTGCCCGCCGGAACGGCGACGCCGATTTCGCAGGCGATCGGCGACTTCGATGCGCATGCCGGCAAGCCGGCGCGGTTCAGCGGGCGCATCACGCAGGTGTGCCAGGCCAAGGGCTGCTGGATGGTGCTGGAGGACGACGGCCGCAGCGCGCGGGTGATGTTCGGCGACCACGCGTTCGCCATCCCGAAGGACAGCACCGGGCAGGCCGAAGTGCATGGCGTGCTCTCGCGCAAGGCGCTGACCCCAGCGCAGGCGAAGCATCTGGAAGAGGACGGCAAGGGCCTGCCCGTGGCGTCGGAGGAGTACCGAATTCTCGCCGATGGCGTGCTGCTGCAGGGGGCGGGTTCGTAAGCCTGTATCGCGGCTGAGTCCTGCGCGACCGGTCAGGGCTCGAACCGCTCGCTCGTGTCCATCCGCACGTTGCGCAGATGCGCGGTCTGCAGGTGCGCGGCATGGCGCGATTGGGCGAAGTAGCCGATCAGGATCGAGCGGCGCCGCGCGCCCGAGGGGTTCAGCGTGCCGGCATGCACGAGGTCGGCGTCGAACACGAGGATGTCGCCGGCCCTGCCGTTGAGCTGGATCGCGCGCGATTCGTCGGCCAGGTCGAATGGCGGCGCGTCGGGCGCAGAACGATGGCTGCCGGGCACCAGGCGCGTGGCGCCGTTGTCCGGACCGTAATCGTCGAAGAAAGCGAGCGCGTTCACCGTGTCGCCGGGACGCTCGGCGGAGTAGTCGCGATGCAGGCCCTGGTGCCCGCCGCCCGCGAGCGGTTCGCGACCTTCCACCTGCGCGAGGAAGAAGCGTTCGCCGATGAGCGCGCCGGCCGCGGCGAGCAGCACCGGCAGCCGGCACACGGCTTGCACCACCGGATCGAGGTCGAGCTGCGAATGGCGCCAGTCCGGCCCGCGCGGCACGGGCCACTGCGACGACGGCAGTACACCGGCATCGAACGCGGTGCGGAGATCGTCGAGCCAGTCGGCGGGGATGACATCGCGGAGCAGCACGTAGCCGTCGCGGTGGAGTCGTTCGCGGTCGATCATGGCGGCCTCGGAGGAGGCGCTCAGGATACAGGCGGCGTGCGGCCCCGTGTCCATGCGGCCTGTCCGTTGTCCGCCGCGTCCTGGCCTGGCGAGCCAGGCCGGGCGCCAGGCTGGTTTCCGTTGTCGCGGGTGCAAAGCGATGGGCATCGCAATTCCGCGATCCTGTCCGTCGGACTGTCCGTTTTGTGCGGTGCGTGCTCGCATAGGATCGACGCGCTCCGGCTGCGCGCCCCTGCGCGGCGCCGGGGCGACGACGTGGAGCGCGCGCCCGCATCCGTGCGCCGCCTCCGTGTGTGTGCCGCAGCCTTGCGCGAGCCTGCGCGCATGCCTCTGGCGCATGGCGTCGTCGCGACGCACACCATCCCCCACACAGAGGACGCATCATGAAACTGATGAAGTGCATGGTCATGCTCGCCGCCGCGCTGTTCGCGGGCGGCGCGCAGGCACAGAACTGGCAACTGGTCTGGAGCGACGAGTTCAACGGCTCGATCGGGCCGAGCTGGGTGTTCGAAACCGGCAACGGCGCCAGCGGCTGGGGCAACAACGAGCTGCAGTACTACCGGCGCGAGAACGCGACGATCGAGAACAATGCGCTGGCGATCACCGCCAGGCGCGAGGACTTCGGCGGTTTCCGCTACACCTCCGCGCGCATGAAGACGCAGGGCGTGAAGACCTTCAAGTACGGGCGCATCGAGGCGCGGATGAAGCTGCCGTCGTTCATGGGCGCGTGGCCGGCGTTCTGGATGCTCGGCGCGAACCTGCCGACGGCGGGCTGGCCCGCGGCCGGCGAGATCGACGTGATGGAGCACGTCAACAACGAGGACCGCACCTACGGCACCATCCACTGGCGCGACCACAACGGCAATTACGCGCAGTACGGCGGCAATACCCCGGTGACGGTGACCGACTGGCACGTGTATTCGATCGAGTGGGACGCGAACGCGATCCGCTGGTACGTCGACGGCAACAAGTTCCACGAGGTGAACATCCAGAACGGCATCAACGGCACCGAGGAGTTCCACCAGGACTACTTCCTGCTGCTGAACTTCGCCATCGGCGGCAACTGGCCGGGCTTCACCGTCGACGAGAGCAAGCTGCCGGCGAAGATGCTGGTCGACTACGTGCGGGTGTACTCGGCGGGCCCGGGCGGCACCGGCGTCGCCACGATGTACCAGCACTGCAACTACGGCGGATACGCCGTGGCCCTGCCGGAAGGCCGCTACACGCTGTCGCAGCTGCAGGCGCGCGGCATCGTCAACGACGACCTGTCGTCGCTGCGCGTGAACGCCGGCTACCAGGTCACGCTGTACCAGGACGACAACTTCACCGGGCCGAGCGTGACGAAGACCGCCGACACCGCCTGCCTCACCGGCGACGCGTTCAACGACCGCGCGACCTCGATCGTGGTCGCGAAGGTGAGCCAGGCGTGGTCGACGACGCTGCAGGCCGAAAACTACAGCGCGCAGAGCGGCGTGCAGGTCGAGGCCTGCTCGGAAGGCGGTTCGAACGTCGGCTGGATCGATGCCGGCGACTGGATGGCCTACAACAACGTCACCTTCCCGAGCAGCGGCAGCTACCGCGTGGAATACCGTGTCGCCAGCCCGGGCGGCGGCGCGCTCTCGCTCGACCTCAACGCCGGCGGCATCCTCCTGGGCCAGGTGCAGGTGCCCGCGACCGGCGGCTGGCAGACGTGGACGACGGTGTCGCACACGGTGACCGTGGCCGCCGGCACCTACAACCTCGGCGTCTACGCGCCGCAGGGCGGCTGGAACTTCAACTGGCTGCGCATCACCCGGCTGTGAAATCCGTCTCCATTTCCTTGTCGGACGGATGGTTCAGGTTTTGATCTTGATCTACCGGGGCCCCTGGTTGCGACGGGCTTCGCGGATCAGGCCCGCAGGGCGCGCGGCAGGATGCCGCGCGTTTTTCGACCAGCACATGGATGTGCTGTCGAAAAACCCCGCGAAACCCGTGGACCCGGCGCGCAGCGCCGGGCGCAACCGACGGGGGCGAAGACACCCGCTTGCGCGCCACTGGCGCGCGGGTAGCTGAGCGCCCATGCGCCACGCGCATGGGCCGGGAATGCTTTCTTTTGGTTACCTTTTCTTGACTCGCACCTGCGGTGCTCGCCCTTCGGGCCGGCTTCGCCGTTCGCGCCGCACGCGGCGCAGTGCACAAGCAAAGAAAAGTAACTCGCTCGCGACAGCGAGCGAAACACATGGACGTACCGAAGGATTTCAAGCTGCTTGTTGCACGTCTCGGTGAGCTGTCCAGATAATCCGTGAATCCCAAGCTGTATGCTCTGACCTCAGCCAAATGCCTCGCAGGTCACGCGGCATCATCGCGCGCCCGGCCATCCAGCCTGCGCGACAGCCACGCACCATTGATCGTCCAGGCCAGCGCGATGCCCGCGCCGATCAGCATCGCGATCGTCGGCTGTTGCGCGATCGCGTCGATGCCGGCCTTCACCCAGGCGCTCACCGCATCGCCGCCGCGGTAGACCACGGTGTCGTTGAAGCTCTTGGCCTTGTATTTCTGCGCCGGGGGGACGACGGTGTACAGCATCTCGCGGCCGGGTCGCACGAAAGCGTATTCGCCGGCGCGACGCGTCACCATCACCACCACGAACACCGCGAAGGTCGGCGCCAGCGCCAGCCACAGGAAGCCGGCGGCCATCAGCAGCGGTACGCCGGCCAGCAGCACGCGCACGCCGAGCCGCTGCGCCAGCCGGCCGGTGACGAACAGCTGCGCCAGCAGCGACAGCGCCTGCACCGCGAAATCGATGCGCGCGAACACCTGGGTCTGGCGCGTGGCGTCCGGGAACATCTCGGCCACCAGCTCGGCCTGGCGCAGGTAGAGGAAGGTGTTGAGCGTCGCCAGCACCAGCACGAACAGCGCGATGCCCATCAGGTAGGGCGAGCGCAGCACGTCGAGCGCGCCGGCGAAGGGATTGCCGCCGAGCGGCTGCTGCCTCGGTGCCTCGGCATCCGCGGGCAGCGGATGCAGGTCGCGCCAGCGCTGCACGCGCGAGGCCGCGAAGGCCGAGGTCACGAGGCACAGCGCCGACAGCGCCAGCAGCCCGGCATGGCCGAGCGGCGCCACCAGGCGGTCGGCGAGCAAGGGGCCGGACAGGCCGCCGAGGCTGGCGCCGGCGGCCATCAGCGCGAACAGGCGCTTGGCCTGGCCGATGGCGAACACGTCGACCAGCACGCTCCACGCCACCGAGATCGCGAGCAGGTTGAACACCGAGTACCAGACGTAGAACCCGCGCGCCAGCCAGGGATCCTGCGGCGAAGCCGCCATGCCCGCCGCGAACATCAGCAGCGTCGCCGCGACGTAGCCGAACACCCAGTACAGGATGCGTCGCCGCGCCACCCGCGCCGCCACCCAGCCGAACAGCGGCATCGCCAGCAGCATGCCGACGAAGGTGGCGGTGAACATCCACGGCAGGTTGTCGACGCCGCCGGCCACGCCCATGGTCTCGCGCACCGGCCGCAGCATGAAGAAGCCGGCGAAGAGCAGGAAGAACATGCCGAAGCCGGCGATCACCGCGCCGGCTTCGTGGCGTTCCAGGTTGAACAGTCGGGCAACGGCGTCGCGCATCGGTCGGTCCCGGGTTCGGGTGGCGTGTCAGGCGAACAGCTGGCGCACGTCCGCCTGCTGCGCGGCGGTGAGCATCGGGCCGATGCCGCCCTTGAGGTTGTCGACCTGGCGCTCGGGCTTGCCGGTCGCGGGGATCACCACCGTCACCGCCGCCGGGCTGATCGCGAAGCGCAGGAACAGCTGCGCCCACGAATCGATCTGCATCTCGGCGGCCCAGCCGGGCAGGGGCTTGTCGGCGACGCGCGCGAACAGTCGGCCGTCGTCGAAGGCCCGGTTGACGATCACCGCGATGCCCAGGTCCTGCGCCAGCGGGAAGATGGTGTCCGCCGCCTGCGGCGCGGTCGGCGAGTAGTTGATCTGCACGAAGTCCGGCTTCTCTGCGCGCATCAGCCGGGCGAGGTCGGCATGCGCGCGTTCCTGGAAATGGGTGAGGCCGATGTAGCGCGTTTCGCCCGCGTCCTTGAGCTTGCGCGCGTACGGCCAGGCCTGCGCCATGTTGCGCAGGTTGTGCACCTGCAGCAGTTCGACCTTGCCCGTGCGCAGGCGACGCTTCGACTCGGCCCACTGCCGCTCCAGCGCGTCCTGGTCGTCGGCGGCGAGCTTGGTCGCGAGGAAGCAGCGCTCGCGCCAGCCGCCGTCGGCCAGCAGAGCGCCGACGATGTCCTCGGCATTGCTGTAGTTCGGCGAGGTGTCGATCACCGTGCCGCCGCCCTCGAAGAAGGCTTTCACCACCTCGCGCAACGCTGCGAACGCGGGGGAGTCGGCGGCGACCTCGTAGCTGCCCGAGGTACCCACGCCGATCGCCGGGATGCGTTCGCCGGTCGAGGGGATGGCGCGCATCGCCAGTGCGCCGCCGCGCGGCGGCGTTCGCGCGGGTCTGGCACGGGATGCGGGTGCGGTGGTGGCGGGTTTGCCGTCGCGGCCGCAGGCCGCGAGCGGCGCCAGGACCAGGCCGAGGCCGGCGAGCGACGCGGTGGTCAGGAAATCGCGACGTGAGGTCATCGTCTGTACTCCTGCGGGTGGCGCGGCCTGGCCGCGCGGGAGGGGGCGTGACGCCGGACGGAGGCCGGCATCGCGACCCTATCATCGCTGCCCGGCACCGCCCGTGGTGTGCGCTGCTTGGCGCGATGCCACGGAAGCACGCGGCCTGCGTCCGCGCATGTCGCAAAAGTCATGCGGGCGGCCGGCTGCCTGCCGGCCGCCCGATGGCGCTCACTGCGATGCGTCGATCGACGCCTGGGTGAAGGCGGGGTAGCCGGCCGGGCGATAGGTGTTCAGGTTGCCGAGGAAGTTCGCATCCTTCATCGGAATGGTCGCGGAGCCATAGTTGAAGCTGTTCAGCCGGCTGCGCATGGCGGCGTTGTCGAGGCTGGCGCCGCGCAGCGTGTACCAGCTGGTGAGCGCCGGCAGCACGAACTGGCCGTAGGGATTCTCGGCGACTTCGTTCGCCGAGGCGAAGCGCAGCGCGTGCGTGCCGATGCCGTCCTTGTGGTACACGATCTTCACGTGGCCGTTCTGCATCGGCAGCGACGAAGCGGCAGCGTTGTAGAGCTTGCCGTGCGCGCTGTAGCCGGCATGCGTGACCACGCCGTCGCGGGTCCAGACCGCCGCGTGCTCCCAGTCGTGGCGATGTCCGCCACCGAAGACCGTTGCCTGGTCCTTGAGCATGTACAGCGCGAAGAAGTGCCCGCAGTAGCGGCTGCCGCCGCTGTCGATGCAGGCGTAGCGATGCAGGGTGTTGCTGTAGGCCATGAAATCGACGCGCCGGCAGCCGCCGGTGATGCTGCCCGAGGGCGCCAGTCCGCCGTTCTGCTCGCCATGGCGGCTGATGCCGGCGCTGGGCAGGCAGCCGTCGCCGTCGAAATCGAAGACCGGGTGGATCGCGCCGATGTTCGCACCGGAAGGCAGGGCCTGGTCGAGGCGCGGGAAGTCGGCGGCAGCGGCGACGCCGGCACCGCAGGCGAGGGCGACGGCGAGAGCGGGTGGCAGGCGATGGCGCAGCAACGACATGGTGATCCTCCTTGAGTGGTGTCGGGGTGAGGCGCCGCGCGGCTTCGTGCGGCGCAGGCCGACGCTAGCATGCGGCCGCGGCCTTCCGATGACCGTTCGAGGAGGACTGCGCAGCGCCTACACCACCCATGCGGCGTGCAGCGGCGCCATGCCGTTCCAGCGCGCGCGGCCGCCCAGCGCGGCCAGTTCGATCAGCACGCCGGCGCCGACCACGCGGGCATCGAGGCGTTCGACCAGGGCGCGGGTCGCATCCAGCGTGCCGCCGGTGGCGAGCACGTCGTCGACCAGCAGCACGCGGGCACCGGCGGGCAGCGCGTCGGCGTGGATTTCGAGCGTGTCCTCGCCGTATTCGAGGGCATAGGTCTGGCGCACCGTGCGTCCGGGCAGCTTGCCGGGTTTGCGAACGGGCACGAAGCCGGTGCCGAGCGTGCGCGCGAGTGCCGCGCCGAAGATGAAGCCGCGGGCTTCGACCGCGACGATGGCGTCGATGCCGGTCCCGCGCCACGGGGCGGCCAGGGTGTCGATCGCACCTGCGAAGCCGTCGGCATCGGCCAGCATCGGCGTGATGTCCTTGAAGACGATGCCGGGCCTGGGAAAATCGGGGATGTCGCGGACCCGTCGGGTCCAGCTCGGCAGGGCGGGGTCGCGCATGGGAACTCCGTGTCTCGGCGGCCCATCATGCCCGAACCCGTCCTGCGACACGGCATGGTCGGCATGGCACAGCGGGCATGTCACGATCGACATGTCCTGATCGGGAGTCCGGCGACATGAGTGGAGGATGGCATGCGGGTCGGGGAGTGCGGCCTGTCGCGCTGGCTGCGTGCATCGCGGCCATGGCCCTGCCCGCGATCGCGGCGCAGCCGGCGCCGGTGTCCTTGCGGACCGAGCGCACGGAGGATGTCGCGCGCGTGGTGCGCGAGGGCCGCGGGCTGACGATCGCGATCACCAGCGTGTCGGGCATTGGCCGGATGGCGATCACGCCGACGGCGCGAACGCCCTGGCCATCGCCGCTGCGCCTGCGGTTGAGATACGCCCCCGGTCGTCCGTTCCGCACGCTGGAAGGCCTGGACGTGTCGGTGGACGGCATCGTGGTGGCGACGCGCGAAGCGATGCGCGTCGAGGCGCGGCGCGACTGGCTGGAGGTGGTGTTGCCTGCGGATGTCGCCGAGGCCGGCAAACCGATTCGCGTGCAGTGGGTGGATGCGTACCGCCGCTGACGGCGCGTATCCATCCGCGCG
Organism: Lysobacter sp.; assembly: GCA_019634715.1. Lineage (GTDB taxonomy): Bacteria > Pseudomonadota > Gammaproteobacteria > Xanthomonadales > Xanthomonadaceae > Lysobacter_I. Next base: position 174,880 of record JAHCAU010000006.1, on the reverse strand, counting down.
ATCGCGCCAGCCGTAGAGCGGAGCGAAGCTCCGCTGGATCGTCTCCGGAACCCGTGCAGCGGAGCTTCGCTCCGCTCTACAAAGAAACGCTCACGCGCTCATCGGCGCGCGGCGACGCCCAGTTCCTTCAGCAGTTCGTCGGCCTTCTCGACATCGCGCAGCAGCCACAGCATGTAGCCGATGTCGACGCTGACGTTGCGCGACACCGCCGGGTTGAAGCCGAAGTCGCCGGCGACGTTTTCCCACACGCGGTCGAAGTTGAGGCCGACCAGGCGGCCGCGGCCGTCGATGACCGGGCTGCCGGAATTGCCGCCGCTGGTGTCGCCATCGGCGAGGAAGTTCACGTGGCGTGCGGGCTGGCTCGCCGCGGCGGCGCGCACGTTGGCCGGCACGTCGAACGGTTCCTGGCCGGTGTGCTTCTCCAGCACGCCGGCCAGCGTGGTGAACGGCGTGTAGCGCATGCCGTCGCGCGGCGCATAGCCCTGCACGTGGGCGAAGCTGATGCGCAGGGTGCCGTTGGCGTCGGGCGCGATCGGCTTGCCGGCATGCGCGGCGACGGCGCGGCGCCAGGCCGGGCGGTGCAGGGCGGCGCGCGCGCTCCAGTCGCGTTCGCGCTCGCGCAGCGCGCGCAGGTCGCGGTTCCAGGCGATGCCGAGGTCGAGCAGTGGATCCTTGCGCGCCGACAGTGCATCGAGGCCTTCGCCGAGCATCGCGTCCTGCGCGGTGGCATCGAGCACGGGGCTGCCCGCGTAGAGCGCGGCGATGGCCTCGTCGATCTGCGCCGGGGTCTTGCCGGCGAAGCGCGCGTCGATCGCGGCGATGCGCTGGTCCTGGGGCAGCGCCAGCGCGCGACGCACGAGCGCGGCGAACACCCCGCGGTCGGCGTCGGCGGAATAGTTGGCCTGCTCGCGACGCAGGCGGTCGCGCAGTCGCGATTGCTCGGCGGCGGTCCAGCCCGGCGCGCGGGCCTCGTCGGGCTTGCCCTGTTCGACGGCGTTGTGCGCCAGCGTCGCCGCGTAGTACAGCGCCTTGGGCAGCGGCGGGATGCCGCCGGCCACGCTGTCGTTGCCCATCGGGATGAGGTTGAGCAGGAAGTCGCGTTCCCAGCTCCGCTCGCGTTCGGCCAGCACCTCGCGCAGGGCGTCGCGCGCGGCGATGGCATCGGCATGCGCGGGTTGCTTCGCTGCCCAGGCAGCGACGGCATCGTCCGCCGCGCGCTGCCTGTCGACCATGCGCCCGCGATCGAGGCCGGCGATCTGGCCCTGCGCGTTCTTGTAGCGGTTGTGGATGCCCTTGAGGTTCGCGGCCAGCGCGATTCGCGCCTGCGCATCGGCCTCGCTGGCCTTTTCGAGGATCGAGATCCACTCGCCGAACAGGTCCTCGCGGCGCACGAAGAAGCGCTCGCGGCGTTCGCGCATTTCCTCGGCGATCAGCGAGCGCCAGGTGATGCCGGGATAGCCCAGCACCATCACGAAATCGCCTTCCTTCACGCCGTCGCCGGAGATCGGGAAGAAGAATTCCGGTGCGAAGGGCTTGTTGCCTTCGGCGAAGTCCGCAGGACGACCATCGTTGCCGACCCAGGCGCGGGCGATGGCGAAATCGCCGGTGTGGCGCGGCCACGACCAGTTGTCGATCTCGCCGCCGTATTCGCCGATCGCCCGCGGTGGCGCGTAGACCAGGCGGACGTCGCGCAGCTCGATCGATTCGATCAGGGTGTAGGTCACGCCATCGTCGAACGCGGCGACCTTGCACTTGATGTCGGCCTGCCTGCGGCACTCGGCGACGATGGCCTTCTGCGCATCGTCGATGGCCTTCAGCCGCTGCTGCGGCGTGGCCCCGGCGGGCACGGCGGCAAGCAGGCGCGCGGTGACGTCGGTGAAGCGCTTCGGGATCTCGACGCGGGTGGTCCTGCCGGGCAGCTCCTCGGCCGGCGTGCGCGCGAGGAAGCCGTCGGTGATCAGGTCGCGCTGCGGAGAGCTGTGCTCCTGCACCAGGTTGAACAGGCAGTGGTGGTTGGTGACGATCAGCCCGGTGTTCGAGACGAAGGCACCGGAGCAGCCGGCGATGTTCACCGTACCGGTGAGCAGGCCGGTGCCGCGTTCGCCATCCCACAGCGCGGACGGCGGCAGCTTCAGGCCCTGCTGCTTCAGCCAGCGGGCATCGATGTCGAGGACCTGCTGCGGCGTCCACTTGCCGTCGAGGGCATGGGCGGACAGGGCGGGCAGGGCGAGGGCGGCGGCGAGCGCGCAGGCGAGGCCGGTCTTGGTCGGGCGGGTCGTGGTCATCCGCGCAGTGTAGTTTCGCGTGCGTCGGTTGCGCCATGCGGATCCCGCTCGTCCGCGGGCTTCGCTCGCGAGATCAGCTCGCGGGTGCTGCCTCGTCCTTCGCACTGCGCTTGGTGGCCGGCTTGGCTGCGGCTTTCGGCGGCGTGGGCGCGATGGCGCCCTGCGTTGCGGAAATCGGGATCGTGCGCAGCATGGCGGTGTTGCCGAGCACTTCGATCTTGCCCCCCGACCGCTTGAAGGCGGCCAGGTCGCTGGCGATCTGCTCGTGGGTCAGCGTCTTGCGCTTGTCTTCCTTGCGCTGGTCGAAGAGGTGGGTCGTATTGAGTCTGCTCATGGGGCCATTGCGTTGGAGGGGGGCGGAGGGCGTGGCAGGGTTCAGGCCACGACGCGGATCGGGAGTGCCTGGAGCGCGCGGGCGGCCTTGTCGGCTTCGGCGCGCACGTCGAGGCAGTACGGCCCGGCCATCGCGAACTTGCGGCAGATGCTCGGGCGCGTCTCGTAGATGCCGCAGTTCATGCGCGCGCCGTTGAGCGCGACGCACCAGCCGTCGGCGTCGCGGGCCATCACGGTCACGCCCTGATCGGTGGTGTCGGTCAGGTGCGCGGGGACGTTGTCTTCGGGGAAGATCACGACGGTCAGCCGGCAGCACAGGGCATCGCAGCGGCTGCAGTGCGCGCGCGCGGTCATGCCGGCATCGCCGGTGCGGCTGCGTCCGGGTGCCCGGCGTTGGGCAGGCGGAAAAAACGAGGGTTGCTGACGGGCACGGAAGCTCCCTGACTGCGCCATCCCGGGAGGCGTGTCGTGCATGGAGGGGAGCGGAACGACCGGAGGCTCGGAAAACGGGCCGGAAGCGACGCGCGGGTGTCGCACTTGCCCCGGCATCCTACCTCACGGGGGTCTCCGGCACCCCACCGGCGGTCGGCTGGGGGCCGGGAGGTCTGGCGCCGGTTGCGGGAATGGATGGAATCCTGTCGGGATTTGCCGAAAAGATCGCGGAAAATCGCCTGAAAACGATTGGGCCGGGTCGATGTTCCCGCAGCGCCTGCCTGAACGGAACCGGTGGTCATCCCAGGGCCGACGGCTCGGTGAAGTCCATGCGCTGCGCGCCGAGCGGGACGAGCGCGTCGTCGATGGCGCCGAAGGCCTCGTCCTCGCAGTCGACCAGCAGCAGGATGCGGCCTTCGGCGATCTCCTGCTCGAACTGGCGCCGGATCGGGTCGGACAGCGCCGAACCGGCCAGCGCCGATGACCAGGCGCCGGCGGCTGCGCCGATCGCCGCGATCGCGGCGGCACCGGCGATGGTGATCCCGATCGCCGGCACGGCCACGCCGATCAGCCCGGCGAGCATGCCCGCGGTGCCGCCGCCGAGTGCACCGCGCAGGGCGGCCGGCTTGAAGTCGGTGCTGGCGTTGCGGTAGTCGTCGGGGATGCGCGCCATCTCGATGTCCGCGCGCGCGACCAGGGCGATCCGGTCGTCCGGCACCTCCTGCGCACGCAGCGCGGCGATGGCCTGCTCGGCGGTGGTGACGTTCCGCATCAGATAGATATGTCGGGTCTTCATCGGGCACTCCTGGCCGGACAGCCGGCATGAGGGGGAAAGGAACCGGATCGAGGCAGTGTGGGCGGCCCTGGCTGAACCCTCCCGGCCCGGGGCCGTCCCGGACGTGAACGCGCGACGTCGATCGATTCCGCCCGCCCGGCGGGCAAGCGCCTCGTCATCGATCGGTCTTTGCACTAGATTGGTGCAATGTCGTCCCTCTCCGCACCGCTCGATGCACTCGCCACGCCCATCGTCTGGTGCGATGCCGACGGCCGGCTGGAGGGCGGCAACCTGGCCTTCTCGCGCTGGCTGGGCGTGAGCGCGCGGCGCCTGCCCGGCCTGCCGATGGCGGCGCTCGAGATCGAAGGCCAGCGCCTGGCGCACGTGGTGGCCGCGCCGCCGGACGGCGACCAGGTCCGCCTGCGCCGCCTGCCCTTCGGTTTCCCCGGCAGCGATGCGCAGCAGTACGCCGACGTGCTGCTGACCCGGCGCGAGGACGGCGGCTGGTGGCTGGAGGCGCACCCGGTCGACGAATTCCCCGGCGAGGACCCGGCGACGGTGCTGCCCACGGCGCTGTCGGCCGCGCTCAAGGGCCTGGCCCACGAGCTGCGCAATCCACTGGCCGGCCTCAAGGGCGCCGCGCAGCTGCTGGCGCGGCGCGTCGACGGCGACGAAGCGCGCGAACTGACCGGCCTGATCGAGTCCGAGGTCGAACGCCTGACCGATCTCATCGACCGCCTGCTCTCGCCGCAGCCGGCGCGCGCGCACGAGCCGCTGAACATCCACGGCGTGCTCGAACGGGTGCTGCGCCTGGCAGAAAGCGATGCCGGCTGGGCGGTGAAACTGATCCGCGATTACGACCCCTCGCTGCCCGAACTCAACGGCGACGCCGACCGCCTCACCCAGTCGGTGTGGAACCTGGTGCGCAACGCGATCGAGGCGGGTGCGGCCAACGTCAGCCTGCGCACGCGCATCGAGCACGGCGTGCGCATCGGCGATCAGGCGCATGCGCGGGTGGTGCGCCTGGAGATCGCCGACGACGGCCGCGGCGTGCCCGAATCGCTGGCCGAACAGGTGTTCCTGCCGCTGGTCAGCGGACGCGCCGAAGGCACCGGCCTGGGCCTCGCCCTGGCGCAGCAGGTGGCGCGCGAGCATCGCGGTTCGCTGAGTTACCGCTCGCGTCCCGGCCACACCGTGTTCACCCTGCTGCTGCCCTACACCCACGAGGCCGACGATGCCTGATGCCGCCGCAGCCACCGTCTGGGTGGTCGACGACGACCGTGCCGTGCGCTTCGTGCTCGCCACCGCGCTGCGCGAAGCCGGCTACGAGGTCACCGCCTTCGACGCCGCGCGCGCCGTGCTCGACGCGCTGGCGGTGAAGCCGCCGCCGCACCTGCTGTTCACCGACGTGCGCATGCCCGGCGACGACGGCCTCGTGCTGCTCGACGCGATCAAGGCCCGCCACCCGCAGTTGCCGGTGATCGTGATGAGCGCCTACACCGACATCGCCAGCACCGCCGGTGCGTTCCGCGGCGGCGCGCACGAATTCCTGTCCAAACCCTTCGACCTCGATGCCGCCGTCGCGCTGGCGATGCAGGTGCTGGCGCCGGCGCAGGCGCGCGCACGGGCAGACGATGACGTCGCCGCGCGACCGGTGGACGCGCCGCCGGCCGAGGATGCGCTGGTCGGCGATACGCCGGCGATGCAGGCCCTGTTCCGTGCCATCGGCCGGCTCGCGCAGGCGCCGCTGGGCGTGCTGGTCACCGGCGAGACCGGCACCGGCAAGGAACTGGTGGCGCGCGCGCTGCATCGCGAATCGCCGCGCGCGCGCAAGCCCTTCGTCGCGCTGAACACCGCCGCCATTCCCGCCGAACTGCTCGAAAGCGAACTCTTCGGCCACGAGGCCGGCGCGTTCACCGGTGCGGCCAGGCGCCACATCGGCCGCTTCGAGCAGGCGGACGGCGGCACCCTGTTCCTCGACGAGATCGGCGACATGCCGCTGCCGCTGCAGACGCGGCTGCTGCGCGTACTCGCCGAGAACGAATTCTTCCGCGTCGGCGGCCGCGAGCTGATCCGCGTCGACGTGCGCGTGATCGCCGCGACCCACCAGGACCTCAACACGCTGGTCGCCGATGGCCGCTTCCGTGCCGACCTGCTGCACCGGCTCGACGTGGTGCGCCTGCAGCTGCCGCCGCTGCGCGAGCGTCGCGAGGACATCGGCAGGCTCGCCGAACGCTTCCTGCGCGCGGCGGCGCTGAAGTTCGACGCGCCGCCCAAGCGCCTGGCGCCCGCCGCGCTGCAGCGGCTGATGGCGCATCGCTGGCCCGGCAACGTGCGCGAACTGGAGAACCTGTGCTGGCGCCTGGCCGCGCTGGCGCCGGGCGATGTGGTCGGCGTCGCCGATCTCGACGGTGCGTTCGTGCCTTCCGCGCTGGCGCCGGGCGCGGGCAGCCCCATGCCGGCGCGCGCGGACGACTGGGAAACCGCGCTCTCGGTCTGGGCGCAGCGGCGTCTGGGCGAAGGCTGCACCGACCTGCACGCCGAGGCGCGCGCGCGCTTCGATCGCGCGCTGTTCGAAGCCGCGCTGGCGCACACCGACGGCCATCGTTCCGAAGCGGCGGCGCGGCTGGGCCTGGGCCGCAACGCGATCACGCGCAGGCTCGGCCCCGGGCGCAGGCCGCGCGCGCGCGAGTGACGCGACATCCGCCCATCGCGCGATCGCAGCGTTCAGCGGACGGAATCGTTCGCGCAGGATCGACGCGATAAGCTGCCGGTCTCCATCGTGCCCGGGCGCCCGCGTCCTTTGGGCACGCAAACGAACCGGAAGGAGTTCCCGCATGCGCCATCGCATCCTCACCGCCGCCCTGCTGTCCGCCATGTTCGCAACGATCGCCGGTTGCGCCACCACGCCACCGGCGAAACCGCAAGCGCAGCCGCCCGCAGCGCAGCACCGCCTGCAGCGCGCGCAGGCGCACATGGCGCCGGTCTCGGGCACGCTGGTCAGCGGCAGGCTCATGGTGTTCGCGGTCGACGGCGGCGTGCGCATCGAAGGCGAACTCGGCGGCCTCGGCCGCAACGGCACCCACGCGATCCACATCCACGAGCGCGGCGACTGCTCCGCCGCCGACGGCAGCAGCGCAGGCGGCCACTTCAATCCCGCCGCCACCGCCCATGGCCGCGTCGGCCACGGCGCGCACCACGCCGGCGACATGGACAACATCGTCGCCGACGCCCGCGGCGTCGCCCGCGTCAACGTCCGTGCCGAAGGCGTCACCCTCGGCAGCGGCGCGGCGAACGACGTCCTCGGCCGCGCGATCATCGTCCACGTCGGGATCGACGACTACACTTCGCAGCCCACCGGCAATGCCGGCGGACGCGCCGCCTGCGGCGTGATCGAGATCGCGCCCTGACCGATTCCCGGGGCTTGAAGCCGCCACCGCGGCGGGCTATGGTCCCTGCCTCAACCTGTTGATCACCGGGCGGCGCGTCGGACGTGTCGCCCGTTGTCTTTCTGGAGTCGCCTTCATGAACACCCTGCCGCCGATCACCGTGTCGTCCCTCGATCTCGCCCGCCTCGAAGCCATGCTCGAGTCCCCGGCGCTGCGCCAGGTGCCGGCCGCGCATGCGCTGGGCGAGGAACTGGCGCGCGCGAACGTGGTCGCGCCGGCCGACATGCCGCCCGACGTGGTGAGCATGGACTCGGTGGTCGCCTGCCTGGACGAGAACAGCGGCGAATCGCGCCTGCTGACCCTGGTCTATCCGCAGGACGCCGACGCCGACCAGGGCAGGGTTTCGGTGCTCGCGCCGGTGGGCAGCGCCCTGCTGGGCCTGTCGGTCGGCCAGCACATCGACTGGCCGGTGCCGGGCGGCCGCACCCTGCGCCTGAAGGTCACCGGCATCCAGTACCAGCCCGAGGCGGCCGGCGACCTCCCGGGCTGAGTGCGCGCCGCGCGATGTCGATCGCGTCGGGTCAGGCGCCTGCCGCGCGCAATCGTGCGCGGGCATCCGCGCCTGCGGGGCAGGGCACCTCTTCGACATCGAGACCGTGGACCTGCAGGATCGCGACCAGCTGTCGCTGCCTTGCCTGGAAGTGCGCGAAGCCGCGCTCGATGCGGCTCGCATCCATCTCCGACGGCGCGTAGCTGGCGCGCCAGCCGTCGCGGTCGAAGGCGGCGACGCGTACCGCGCCCTCCGCATAGTGCATCAGCGGTTCCGGTGGCGCGTCCAGCCAGGCTTCGCGCTGCGGCACCAGCAGCGCAGTTTCCAGCAGCGTCCACAGGCCGTCCAGACCGACGTTGGCGTACTGCAGCGCCATCATCGCGGCGAGATCGTAGGCGGTGAGGTAGCGCGCATGTTCGATCCGCGCCGCGAAGCCGTCCTGCGCGGCCAGCGCGGTTTCGGCGCGGGCCATGCCGCGTTCCAGCAGGATCTCCTCGAAGCTCGCCGCCACGGCGGCGACCTCGGCGGCCTCGCCGACCAGCAGGAACGGCACCACGCGCAGCGGTCCGTCCTGCAGCTCGGGTTCGGCGCGCAGCGGCAGTGGCACCACGTCGTCGGCATCGGCGCCGAAGGCGATGATCCGCGGCCCGCCGGCCTGCGGTGCGCGTGCGTGCAGTTCTTCCAGGCGGCGATGCAGCGGCCAGCCCGGGCGCAGCAGTTCGGCGGGGTCGTAGTGCGCACCGGCGAGGACCAGGTCGAGCGATGACGCCTGCGGCGCCAGCAGCGCGAGATCGTGGCCGATCCGCTCGGCCAGTGCGCCGGCCTCGGCCTGGCGCAGCGCGGCGCGGCCCGGCCGGGTGCCCGGCACCAGTTCCAGGGCAAGCGCGCCGCGCACCAGCATGCGCGGTTTCGGAGCGGGCGGGATCGGATGTGCGCTCATGGTCTCGGCGGTCGGCGGTAAACTCGGCCATTATCCGTCGCAAGGCGGTTTAGAGGCGAAGCTCCAGCGTTTGCGGGTCAAATCGAGTCCCCGCGAATCGATGTGTTCGAATCGATCCGTCCCGCGCCGCGGCGTCCCGCCGTCCGCGCATCCCGAAATCCGAGAGGTGTCCGATGCTGCATGGTCGTCCCGTCGCCGTCCTGGGCGGCGCCCGTATTCCCTTCTGTCGCCAGCACACGGCCTACGCCGATGTCGGCAATCTGGGCATGTCGGTCCGCACCCTGGGCGCGGTGGTCGAGAAGTTCGGCCTGCACGGCCAGCAACTGGGCGAGGTCGCGCTGGGCGCGGTGCTCAAGCACAGCAGCGACTGGAACCTCGGCCGCGAGGCCACGCTGTCCTCGGGGCTGTCGCCGCTGACGCCCGGCATCACCATGCAGCGTGCCTGCGGCACCTCGCTCGACACCATCGTCCACATCGCCAACAAGATCGCCGCCGGGCAGATCGAGTCGGGCATCGGCGGCGGATCCGACACCACCTCGGACGTGCCGATCGTGTTCAGCCCGGCCTTCCGCAAGCGCCTGATCTCGGTGTCCACGGCGAAGACCGCGATGGACCGCCTGGCACGCTTCACCAGCGGGTTCTCGTTCAAGGAACTCAAGCCCGAACTGCCCGGCGTCGGCGAGCCGCGCACCGGCAAGTCCATGGGCCAGCACTGCGAGGACATGGCGAAGGAATGGAACATCCCGCGCGAGGAACAGGACGCGCTGGCCTTCGCTTCGCACCAGAAGCTCGCCGCCGCCTACGAGCGCGGCTTCTTCGAAGACCTCGTCGTGCCGTTCCGCGGCGTGTCGCGCGACAACATCCTGCGCACCGACACCACGCTGGAGAAGCTTGCGACGCTCAAGCCGGCCTTCGACCGCACCTCCGGCCGCGGCACCCTCACCGCCGCCAACTCCACGCCGCTCACCGACGGCGCCGCCGCCTGCCTGATCGCCTCGGACGAATGGGCCGCGCAGCACGGCCATGAAGTCCTCTGCCACATCCGCGACGCGCACGTGTCCGCCGTCGACTTCATCCACGGCGAAGGCCTGCTGATGGCGCCGACCGTAGCCGTCGCCGAGATGCTCGCGCGCAACAACCTCACCCTGCAGGACTTCGACATCTACGAAATCCACGAAGCCTTCGCCGCGCAGGTGCTGTGCACGCTGCGCGCCTGGGAAAGCGCGGACTACTGCCGCGACCGCCTCGGCCTGGCCGCGCCGCTGGGCAGCATCGATCCGGCGAAGATGAACCCGGTCGGTTCCTCGCTCGCCGCCGGCCATCCGTTCGCCGCCACCGGCGCGCGCATCGTCGCCACGGCGGCCAAGCAGCTGAAGGAACGCGGCGGCGGCCGCTGCCTGATCTCGATCTGCACCGCTGGCGGCATGGGCGTCGTCGCCATCCTCGAGCGCTGATCGATCCGCTGAGCAATGCCATGCCTGCGCCCTGCCGGTGACGGCGGTGGCGCAGGAGACGCAGGGGACGGATGCCCCGGTGTTCACCCCTCGCATCGATCCCCTACGTTGGTTCCAGGCGTTCGCAGCCAACCGGCCGCGACCCAACCACGAGGGGAAGTGCCATGCAGTCGTCCATGCGTTCGAGAATCGCGGTGTGCCTGGCGTCGGCCGTCCTGGTCGCGGCCTTGGCCGCCTGCGGCAGGCAGGAGTCGGCCGCGGAATCGGCAGCGGCCTTCAAGGGCGTCGCGGAAGAGGTCGCGGCGGCCGACGCCGCTGCGCCGGCGTCCGCGCCGCCGATGGCCCCGGGCGGCATGGCGGACCGGAAGCAGATGCGCGAAGCCGCACCGCAGGCGGACGGGACCATCGTCGATCGCGCGCTGGTCGGTAGCGTGCAGGTCGATCGCGCGCAGGTCGATCCGGCGCAGCTCACCTCGATCGCCACGAGCCAGGTCGATCCGACCCGCAGGTTCATCCGCACCGCGCGCGCCAGCTTCCGGGTGAAGGAGGTCTACGCCGCGGCCATGGCCATCGAGGACGCCGTGGCCGGGCAGGGCGGTTTCGTGCTCCGCAACGACATCCAGGCGCAGACCCTGCGTGCGGTCAGCCATCCGGTCGGCGATGGCAAGCGCCTGCAGCTGACCGAATACACGATGCGCGCGTCGCTGGTCGTGCGCGTGCCCAGCGATCGCACCCAGGCCTTCCTGCGCGAGATCGCGCCGCAGATGGCTTTCCTCGACCAGCGCAGCATGGAAGCGGTCGACGCGCAGTTCCAGATCCTGCGCCAGCAGCTGGCGTGGCAGCGCGAACAGCAGACCCAGCAGGCGCTGGGCGATGCGGTGTCGGCGGGCGACCGGCTCGACCGCAAGGCCGAGGTCATCGCCGCGCAGGGCAGCGCGAAGCTGCAGCGCGACGAGGCGCTGATCCAGCGCAGGGAATTCGAGGACCGCGTCGCGTTCAGCACCATCGAACTGTCGCTGTACCAGTCGCCCAGGGTCGAGCGCAACGAATCGGTCGACACCGACGCGATGTTCGACAGCCACCGCCCGAGCTTCTTCGTCCGCCTCGGCGAAGCGCTGCGCACCGGCTGGTACGCGGTGCTCGACGTGTTCGTGGCGCTGATGCACGCATGGCCGCTGTGGCTGCTGGCGGGCCTGGGGCTGTGGGGGCTGCTGGCCTGGACGCGGTCGCGTCGGCGTGCCGCGCCGCCGCGCCGTGAGAACGGGGACTGAGGACGCGCCGTCATCCCGCGCCGTGCCGACAAAAGCGCACCGCACGCTCTAGACTGCGGCGATGCCACCACATGACGGACCGACGCGCCCGGTCGCCACCGGGTTCAGGCTGGGATCGCTCACGATCGATCTCGACCAGGGCGTGGTGCTGTCCGCAGGTGGCGGCGCGAGCGGGCTGACGCCGCGCGCGGAGGACCTGCTGCTCCTGCTGGCACGGCGCGCGAACATGCTGGTCTCGCGCGAGGACATCCTGGAGACGGTCTGGGCCGGGCGGGTGGTCGAGGATGCGGCGATCAGCCACTGCGTGTGGCAGATCCGGCGCGCGCTCGGCGACGATGGCAAGGACATCCTGCAGACCCGGCCCAAGCGCGGCTACGTGCTGGTGGTGCCCGACGCGGCGTGGATCCGGCCGGAGGTCGTCGAACCCGCACCGCAGCCGGTGGACGTGCCGACCGGGGACGCCCCGCCACCGTCCGCGCCGCGCCGCCGTGCGTGGCCGGCGATGGCCGGGCTCCTGCTGGTCCTGATGCTGGGCACGGGCGTGCTGGCGTGGCGGGCGACGTCGCCGGGCGATGCCATCGCGCTCGACCCGCACATCGAGATGAGCACGGCGGTGATCGCGCCGCCGTCGCTGTCCTGGCTGCGCGACACCCTGCTGCGCGACGCGATGGAACAGGCGCACCTGCGCGACGTGGAGGTCGTGGTCTTCCAGCGAGCGCAGTCGCGCAATCCATTTCGAGGGCCGCACCTGCAGGTGCGGATCCTGCGGGCGGACCCCCGAGCGCTGGAGGCCGAGCTGTCGCTCGTCCAGGGCGATGCGGACCTGCGCGAACGCTACCGCGGCCCTGCCGAAGGCCTGCCCGCGGCCCTGCGCGCGCTGCTGGCGCGGCACCTGCCGGTGCCGACGCGCGCGCCCGGGGCCGCGACCGATGCCTACGTGGCCGGACGCCTGGCCGAAGCGCGCTTCGATCGCGCCACGGCCCTGCTGGAGTTCCGCCGCGCGCTCGCGCTGGACGCCGGCATGACGGATGCGCACATCGCCCTGGCCGGGCTGCTGTTCGAGCAGGGCCGTGCCGACGAGGCCCGCGAGGCCGTCCGCGCGCTCGCGGGCGTGGGCGACGCCGACCCGGTGCGCCGCTGCCGGATCGAGCGCCTGCTGGCGCGGGTCGAACCCGACCGGCTCGGTCCGCAGCCCTGCGCTCGCGCTGCCGTCGTCGCGCGCGTCGAGCGCCTGCAACTGCGCGATGCGCTGCGCGAGATCGAGCGCCTGAATGCCACCCAGGCCGGTGCCGGCGAATGGCTGGAGCAGGAGGACGCCTTCATCCTCGCGCTGCTGCGCCTGCAGGAACTGGATCGCGCGAAGTACGAGATCGAGCGCGCCCGCGACGTGGCCGAGCGTGCCGGCTGGCGCCACGCGGCGCTGCGCCTGGAGACCAACCTCGGGCCGCTGCACATGCATCGCGGCGAGCGCCGCGCCGCGGCGCAGGCGCAGGCGCGCGTGGCCGACGGGTTCGCGGCGCTGGGCGACGGCGGCTCGGCGGTCGAGAGCCGGATCTGGGTGCAGCGCGCGGAGCCGATCGTGCCGGGCGCGGCGCTCGCCGCGCGCCGCGAGCAGTTGCGCGGCATCGTCGCGCAGGCGCGTGCCGCTGGACGGCTGCGCGCGGAAATCGAGGCCCTGCTGCTGCTCGCGCGGATGGATCGCGACCGGCCGGAGGCCTGGCGCGGGCATCTCGACCGCGCCCGCGCGCGGATCCGCGAGGCCCGGCTGGACGGCGGCAACAGCCTGCATCCGTATTTCGTGGTGGCCGAAGTCGCGGGCGGGCGCCGCTACGGCGATGCGCTGGCCGAGATCGAGGCCTTGGAGCGCACGCCGCGCCCGCATCCGCGCGCGAAGGCCTGGGCCCTGTATCTGCGCGTGGAATCGCACTTCTGGCGCGACGAGATGGCCGACGCGGTCGCCGGGATCGATGCGATGGAGCGTGCCGGCCTGGACATCACTGCCTCGCCCAATCCCTGCTTCTACGCCTGGGTGCTGACCGAGGCCGGGCGGCGCGACCGCGCCAACGCCTACCTCGAACGCTGCAACGACGGCGCGCGCAGCCACGAGCAGACCGACTTCGGCCTGGTCGCCGCTGCGCGCCAGCGCATGCTCGACGGCGAACCGCGCACGGCCTGGGGTCTGCTGCGTCCCCGGCTGCAGGCCCTGCTGGCCGTGGCCGAACCCACGCGGCAGGAGGGCGAGGCCCTGGCCCTGGTCGCCCGCCATGCGGCGCTGCTGCCGGGAGGGGATCCGGCGCTGCTGGCGCAGGCCGCGGAGGTGGTCGACCGTGTCGCCGCGCAGGACGGGGCCGGGCCCGGGCTGCGGCTGGGTGCGAGACTCCTTCGCGATGCGCTGTGCCTGCGTTCCGGCGACTGTCGCCCGGGACCCTTGCCCGCCTGGGCCGCCGAGGACCGCTTCGCGGCGCGGCTGACCACGGGGGTCCGCATGGATGTCCGCACGGCCGGGGCGCAGGCAACGCGTTGATCGGGAAGAACAATCTTTCCGAGAGCTTTTCCGCAGCCTGCCGAGAGGACTTGCGGGGGACCGAACTGCGAGACAGGAGGCGCGCCGGACGGAGCCGTATGGACCGGCCGGTGAATCCCCTTTCCCCCGCAGACAAGGAGCCCCCGCGATGTCCGACCCCTATGCCAGAGACGCCCAGATCTTCACCTTCGGCGTGCACGGCACCAACAACACGCCCGAGAACGTCCGTGAAGTCACCCAGCGCATCAGCGCCGCCGTGGGCAGGACCACCGATGGCGCCAACCTCTGGGACAACGGTTTCGACTGGCGCGCGCGCCACACCACCGAGATGGTGACGACCTACGATCCGGTGTACGGCAGCATCGAAACCCCGGTCACCCGTCCGGTGCCGGGCACTTCCCACCAGATGAACGGCACCGCGGACCGCGAGATCGCCTCGCAGCGCTTCGCCGCGCACGTGCTGCAGCAGGTGGACAACGCCATCGAACGCGGCACGCTCGACCGCAACAAACCGTTGACCCTGAACCTCGTCGGCTTCAGCCATGGCGGCAACGTCTCGATCCTGGCCGCGGACGAGATCTCCGAGGGCATGAAGCAGCGTGGCATCAACGCCGCGATCCACGTCACCACGCTGTCGACCCCGGCCTACACCTGGGGACCCGAGAACCCGGACACCGCGCGCGACCTCGTGCAGGCCGACGGCGTGAAGTTCGCGCACACCCACTTCAACACGCCGGGCGACGGGGTGATCCGCCTGGCGATGGCCCGCGCGAACTACGATACCGAGATCACCCGGAACTACGATTTCCCGCGCGCGCCGTTCGGCCCCAATGGCCTGGCCAACCACGGGGCCGTGCAGAACGTGCCCGAGATGATGGACGCCGCCGCCGAGGTCATGCGTCAGCGCTTCAACGGCCTGGCACCGGCGCAGCAGCGCAGCGACGCCGGCGGGCAGGACGTGCGGGTGGCTGGCGTGAACCCCGCTGCGCCGGCCGCACCGGTCGACTGGAACCGCTTCAATGCCGATCCGATGATCCAGCAAGCCTCGACGGCGCTGGCCCGCGCCGTGCCCGACGCACCGCAGGACACGCAGAACCCGAGCCTGCTGGCGGGCATCGCCGGGGTCGCGGCGGAGAATCGCTTCAGGAACGTCGGCGATGTCGCCTTCGGCCAGAACGGCCAGACCGCCTTCGTCACCGATCGCGACAAGGCCGACCCTGCGGCACGCGTCGCCCCGGTCGACATGGCCTTGGCCAGCAAGCCGACGGACCAGGTGGTGGAACGCTTCGCGGCGGCGCTGGAGACCTCGCGCGCGCAGGCCGTGGCGCAGGACACGCAGGAACAGCAGCAGCGACAGAGCGCGCCGCGCATGGCGTGACGCCGGGGCGTCGCCGGCCGGGGCAGGTACTAAGCCCAACGGGCACAAAGCCTCATTCAGCGCGCTTGCCTGCGTTCGTGGCAAGGCGGAGCGAGCGCGGTGTACCTCTCGTACATGACAACGCAGCCACGGACGCAGGCAAGCGCGCCCAAAGGGAGCCACCCACAGGCCCGTCTGCTGCGTTGCACGCGCTTGACAGGCGGCCAGCCTGCCTGCGCGCGTGCGCCTTGCAGACGGGCCTGTGGGTGACTCTGAATGAGGCTTTGTGCCCGTTGGGCTTAGTACCTGCTCCGGTCGGCGCTGCGTCCGCCTTCGGCCAGCACCCAGCCGATCATCTGCGTCGACACTTCGCCGAGACCCTGCTCGAACGCGCGGTTGATGTGGGCGACGGCGGTGCCATCGGCCGCGACGTCGGCCTCGAACACGCGGCTGGCGACGATGCGGTTGTCGATGTTGTGCACCAGGCGCGCGCCGACGGCGATGCGCACGGTGGGCGTGCTGCCGCCGGCGTAGTCGGATTCGAAGCGGCGCAGGTCGAGCAGCAGTTCGTAGCGGGGACTGACGCCTTCGCCGCGCCGCGCGACGCCGGCGAAACGGCCGCTGTCGATGAAGGCGCGCATCATCGTGTCGTGGACGATGTCCGGCGCCGGTTGCGTCCATGCGGCGCCCTTGTAGACCTGCAGCTCGCCGGCGCGCGGACGCACGAGGATGCGCGCGGAATCGGCGACGGCGTCGGCGCCCGGGCGCGCGATCTGCAGTTGCCAGTCCGCCTTCGGCCAGGCCGGGTCGACGAGCAGGCGCGGTTCGGGGCGATACAACGCGATCGGTTCGTTCTTGGGCAGCACGCCGCAGCCGGCGAGCGCGAGGAACGCGGCGAGCGCGGCGAGGCGCAGCGGGGCGGTGGCGCGCGTTCGGCGCGATGGGCTCATGCGGCTCATTCGGGTTCGAATTCCTTCGGTTTCTGGCGGCCCAGCACGTAGCCCGCCGGGTTGTCGTCGAGGCGCGTGCTGATCCGGCGCAGGTCGCGCACCAGCGCGCGCAGCTCCTCCAGCGTGGGGCCGAGCTGTGCCAGCCCGTCCTCGGTGAAGTGCCGGATCGCGCCGCGGTTCTCGTCGAGCAGCGAATTGGCGTTGCCGGCGGCGGAGTCGAGCCGGGTCAGCGTGCTGTCGAGCTTGGCGATCAGGCCCGGCAGCTTGTCCACCAGCTCGCGATCGATGTCGGCGATGGCGCCCTGCGTGGTGTCCAGGGTGGCCGAGAGCTTCTCGCTCGACACGCGCGCATTGGTGATCAGCGCGCCGAGGTCCTGGCGCTGGTCGGCGATGGCGCCGGTGGCGTTCTCCAGGTGCTTCAGGGTGTCGGTGATGTTGCGGATGTTGTCCTCGCTGAGCATCTTGTCGAGGCGCGTGACGAGCTTGTTCGCGGTTTCGGCGATGTTCTGCAGCGCCGAGGCTTCGGTCTCGATCACCGGCACCTCGTCGTTGCGGGCCACCAGCCTCGGCGCACCGGGGCTGCCGCCGGTGAGCTGGATGAACGCGGTGCCGGTGAGGCCGGTGAACGACAGCTTGGCGTGGGTGTCGGTCTTCACCGGCGTGGTCGCGCGCAGCTTCACCCGTGCGATGACCTTGCGCGGATCGTCCGGATCCAGCCGCAGGTCGTCGACGGTGCCGACGCTGATGCCGTTGTACTGCACGCTGCCGCCCTCGGTGAGGCCGGTGACGGCTTCGTCGAAGATCACGTCGTAGAGCTGCCAGTCCTTGTCGGAGGTGTATTTCGCCGCCCACAGCCCGAACAGCAGCATGAAGGCCGCCGCCGCGAGGGTGAAGGCGCCGATCAGCACGTAGTTGGCACGGGTTTCCATGGGCGGGGATCAGGCGTCGGGAATGGAGGAATGGGCGTCGTGAGCGGGCATGCGATGTCGGTGTTCATCCAAGGTCCGGCCGGGCTTCCGGTGGAGAGGCCGGGCGCGGCAGCGATGCCCGATCCGCGATTCCCGATTCCCGGCTCTCCCGCGCGGCCCTCCCGCGCGGACCGTTGAAATACTCCTGCACCCAGGGATGGTCCAGGCGTTCGATCTCCGCCAGCGGACCGACCGCGATCACGCGCTTCTCGGCGAGCACGGCGACGCGGTCGCAGATGGCGTACAGCGTATCCAGATCGTGGGTGATCAGGAACACGGTCAGGCCCAGCGCCTGCTGCAGGGTGCGGGTGAGGTGGTCGAACGCGGCGGCGCCGATCGGGTCCAGCCCTGCGGTCGGTTCGTCCAGGAACAGCAGCGGCGGGTCCAGCGCGAGCGCGCGCGCCAGGCCGGCGCGCTTGCGCATGCCGCCCGACAGCTGCGACGGCAGCTTGTCCAGCGCGTCCGGCGGCAGCCCGGCGAGCTTCACCTTCAGCAGCGCCAGTTCGTACAGCAGCGATTCCGGCAGCTCGGGATGGTGCTCCTTCAACGGCACCTGCACGTTCTCGCCCACCGTCAGCGACGAGAACAGCGCGCCGTCCTGGAACAGCACGCCGGTGCTGCGCTCGATGTGGCGACGGTCGGCGTCCTCGCGCGAACGCCCGTCGACGCCGAGCAGTCGCACCTCCCCGGCATCGGGTTCGCGCAGGCCGATGATCGAACGCATCAGCACCGACTTGCCGCTGCCCGAGCCGCCGACCACGCCGAGGATCTCGCCCGGGCGCACGTCGAGGTCGAGCTTGTCGTGCACGACCTGTTCGCCGAACTGGTTGCGCAGGCCGCGGACCTGGATGATGGGTTCGGGCATCGTCATCCGGCGGACTTCCCGAACGATTGCATCGGGTGCGCCCCGGCGCACCGGCTTCCGACCTTGCCGGTGTGAAGAAAAAGCGGCGCGCCGGGGCGCACCCGATGGCGGGGTGCCGTGATGTTCATCCTCACCATCCCATGTGCATGAACCAGATCGCGGCGAACGCGTCGAGCACGATCACCAGCGAGATCGCCTGCACGACGCTGGAGGTGGTGCGTTCGCCGACCGACTGCGCGGTGCCGGTGACCTGCAGGCCTTCGAGGCAGCCGATCAGGCCGATGACCATCGCGAACACCGGCGCCTTCGACATGCCGACCAGGAAGTGGCGCAGTTCCATCGTCTCCTGCATGCGGCCGTAATAGGCCTGCATCGGGATGTCCAGGCTGCTCATGCCCACGACCATGCCGCCGAGCAGGCCGGCGAGCATGGCGATGAAGGTCAGCAGCGGCAGCATCGCCAGCAGCGCGATCAGGCGCGGGATCACCAGCAGGTCCACCGGGTCCAGCCCCAGCGTGCGGATGGCGTCGACTTCCTCGCGATTGACCATCGCGCCGATCTGCGCGGTGAACGCGCTGGCGGTGCGCCCGGCGAGGATGATCGCGGTCAGCAGCACCGCGAACTCGCGCAGGAAGGCGATGCTGACCAGCTCGACGACGTAGATGGACGCGCCGAAGTCGGCGAGGATGTTCGCGCCCAGGAAGGCGATCACCGCGCCGACCAGGAACGACAGCAGCGCGACCAGCGGCACCGCGTCCAGGCCGACCTGCTCCATGTGGTACACGGTGGAAATCGCGCGCAGGCGGCGCGGCTGCGCCAGCGTGCGGCCCATCTTCACCAGGGTTTCGCCGAGGAAGCTGACCAGCGCCACCACTTCGCGGGCGTTGTCGTGGACCGCATGGCCCAGGCGTTCCAGCGCGGCGGCGACGCCGTAGGCCTTCTTCGCCTTCGGGCGGCCGTCGCGCACGTCCTCGATCACCTGCACCAGCGCGCGATGGGCCTCGTGGAAGCGCAGCGCGTCGGCATCCAGGCCGCTGCGCCTGGCATGGCGCAGCAGCTGCAGCACGCCCAGCGAATCCAGGCGCGCCACGCCGGTGGCATCGAGGGTGCGCGCATCCTCGGGCAGCTCGCGCAGCGCAGCGCCGATCGCCAGCGCGTGCTGCAGCGTCCATTCGCCCAGCAGCCTGACCTGGTGCGCGTCCTGCGGATGCGGTTCGATGCGGGGGGCGTTGGTGGCGGGGAGCGTCATCGGGGGCGTGTGGGCGCGTTCGCCGCAGGATAGCCGAGGGCGCCGCGGATGTCCGACGCGGTGCGCCCGGTGCGTTCAGCGACCGCCGGCCGGGAGGTCCGGGTCGACGGGCGCGATGCCGTCGACGACCGTGCCGATGACGACATCGTCGTCGGCTGCGCCATCCAGCAGCGCGCGCAGCGTCGCGGCGCGCGGCGGCGGGTTGTCCGTACCGAGCATGGCCAGCGCGTCGCGCGCGTCGTCGATGCGGCCATCGGCCAGCGCGAGGTCGGCCAGCGCCAGCGCGCGCGTGGCGGCATGGCGTTCGGGCAGCGCATGCAGGTGCGCCAGCGCGGCTTCGCGATCGCCGCGCGCATGCGCGGCGCGTGCCGCCGCCACGCGTGCGGCCGCGGCGAACTGCGCATCCTGCGCGGCCAGTTCCAGCAGCGATTCCGCCTTCGCGTGTTCGCCGCGATGCAGGGCGTCCAGGCCGTCGGCCAGCCGGGCACGGGCGAAGCGTTCGCGTCGCGAGCGCCACAGCCGGAACGGCAGTGTCGCCAGCTTCCACAGCGCCCAGGCCGCCGCCAGCACGGCGAACAGCATCAGCAGGCCGCCGGCGAGCGTGGTCTCGATCTCGGTGCCGAGGTAGCGCACCAGCACGAAGCCCGCATCCTGGATCAGCGCCTGCGCGAGCAGCGCGCCGGTCAGTGCGAGCAGCAGCCACAGCAGGAGGTTGCGGAACAGGGTCATGCGCGACCGGCGCGCTGCGCGCGCAGCAGTGCGAGGGTGCTGCCCAGCGTGGGCAGGTCGGGCGCCAGCGGCAGCGCGCGCAGGCGTTCGAGTTCGCCGCGACGACCGTTGCCGCCGCCGGGCCACAGCCGCGGCAGCCAGGCGTCGGCGCGCAGCAGTGCGGCGCGGTAGGCATCCGCATCGCGGCGTTCGGCGGCGGTGCGCGCCAGCGCCAGCTCCAGTTCCAGTCCGATCCGCGCGGCGGCGCGATCGTGCGCCGATACCGCCAGTGCCTCGTCGGCGCGCCGCACCTGCACCAGCCGCGCGAGCACGCGTTCCCACCAGGGGGCCGCAGCGTCGACATCGACACCCTGCGCCGGTGCTGCGTCGTCCGGCGGCAGCGCGCGCGCGAAGGCATCGAGGCCGGCCAGCGCCGCGATGCGCGGATCGGCATCGAGCGCGTCGAGCGCGGCGCGTTCCTGCGCCAGCGCCTGGCGCAGGTTCAGCGCGGAGGGACTGTCGACGCCCTGCAGCACGCCCGCGGCGAGCGCATACGCGCGTTGCGCGCCGTCGAGATCGGCGGCCAGACGCAGCCGCTGTTCGCCCAGCGTCAGCAGCAGTTCGGCTTCGTCCAGACGCAGCGCCTGCGCGCCCTCGCGGCTGGCGTCGGCCAGTTTCGCCACCTGGTCTTCCAGCACCGTCGCGCGCTGGCCCATGCCGATCAGCTCGTCGCGCAGCACGCGGTTCGTGGCATCGGCCTGCTGCAGGCGCTGGCCGTGGCTGCGCACGTCGCGGCGCAGGCCTTCGATGCGCGATTGCAGGGCATCGCGCTGCTGCGCGGCCTCGGCTTCGACGCGGGCCTCGCGTTCGGCGCGTTCCTGCGCGACATGCCACAGCCAGCCGGCGCCGGCGGCGAGGGCAAGCAGGAACAGGCCGGTTGCCGGCCAGTTGCGCGGTGACGCGGGCGAGGTCGGCGGCGCCACCGGTGGTGTCGTGGCCGGTGGCGGCGAGGTGGGCAGTGCGGCGGCGGGCGCCGGTGGGCCGGGTTCGGCGGACGGCGGCGGGTCGTGTTCGGTCATGGGGCGCGCAATGGCCGGTGAGGGCGCTTGCGGGCATGGTACGGCAAGGGGCGCGGGACCGCCGCTGCGTTCAGAGCCTGTCCGGCCTCTCCGCACGCACCGCGGAGAGGCCGGACAGGCTCTCAGGGGGCGCGGGCCACGCGTGCCAGCAACTGCGCCGGACGCGGCCCGTCGGCGATGCGCACATCGCGGCAGCCGGCCTCGCGCGCCAGATCGGCCAGGCGTTCGCTCGCGACCCAGGTGCGTGCGTCGCGCAGGCGCGTGGCGATGTCGGCCGGCACCGCGGCCAGCGTCGACAGCAGGGCTTCGCCGCTGCTCACCGGCAGCAGCAGCGGGCCGTCGAACGCGCGCAGCCGAGCGATCGCGCGCGCCGACGGCGGCTGTGGCTGGCGGGCATAGACATCGGCCCGCTGCACGATGGCGCGGCGGGCGCGCAGGGTGGGGGCGATGCGGTCGCGGCCGCCCGGCGCGGTGAGCAGGCCGACATGCAGGCCGCGCACTGCGTGCAGCACCTCGAGCGCGAGCAGGCCCTCGCTGTCCATCCGTTCGGGAGAATGCACCTCGCGGATGCCGGCGCGGTGCAGGGCGCCGGCAGTGGCGCTGCCGACCGCGCAGAACGCCTGGCCACGGCGCGCACGCAGCGCGACCAGCGTCGCCGCCGCGCGGACCGCCGCCGGACTGGTGGCGATCACGATGTCGCCGGCCAGCGCCGCGCGCAGCGAGCGCCGGGTGTCGGCATCGTCGCGGACCGCGATGCGCCAGGGCGACAGCGCGAGCACCTGCAGGCCATGCGCGGCGGCGGCGCGGCGCATCGCGGCGTGGTCGTTCGCCGGGCGCAGCGAGATCACCAGCGGCGCGCACGCAGCGTCCTGCAACCGTGCGGCATCGTATGCCGTATCGGCTGTGTAGTATGCGCGCGGGCTGCGGGATGGCGACATCCGCGCAGCTTGGCCATTCGACCCATACCCTGCAACATCACCCCCCGCAAGACGAGTCCCCGCACCCGATGTCCACCGCCGCAGTCCTGCATGTTCCGCCCCCCGCCCACGATCCGCTGCGCGCCCTCGAAGACGAACTGCTGGCGATGCCGCCGGTCGCGGCGATGGCCCTGCGCGTGGCAGGGCTGGATGACGACGGCCGCCTGCGCCTGCGCGCGCCGCTGTCGGCCAACGTCAACGACAAGGGCTGCGCCTTCGGCGGCAGCCTCACCTCGCTGCTGACCCTGGCCGGCTGGGGCCTGATCAGCCTGCGCCTGGCCGAGGCCGGCCTGGAGGCCGATGTCTTCGTGGCCGACAGCGAGATCCGCTATCGCGCCCCGCTGTACGGCGACCTGGAGGCGGTCGCCGAATTGGCCGAAGGCGAGTCCTGGGACACGTTCCTGGCGGTCCTGCGCAACCGGGGCCGGGCGCGGCTGGCGGTGCTGGCGACGGTGCCCCTGCCTGAAGGCGGGGTGGCGACCGAGAGCCGGTCGCGTTACGCGGCCATCCTGAAGCGTTAGGATCGGCAGGCCGCCGCCCCCGCAGGACCCGACATGCCCACCGCTTCCGCCTCGATGCGATTCCTGAGCCGCCTGCTGCTCCTGGTCCTGCTGCTGTCCATGGCCGGCGCGGCGATGGCCAACAAGAAGCGCACCACCCTCGAAAAGAACCAGTACGCCTATTCGGCGGCGATCCGCTGGGGCGATTTCGAGGGCGCCTGGTCGCTGGTCGACCCCAAGCTGCGCGAGGAAAAGCCGATGAGCGCCGCGG
The DNA here is from genome assembly GCA_019634715.1 of Lysobacter sp. Taxonomy (GTDB): domain Bacteria; phylum Pseudomonadota; class Gammaproteobacteria; order Xanthomonadales; family Xanthomonadaceae; genus Lysobacter_I. The sequence goes on along the minus strand of JAHCAU010000006.1, from coordinate 152,003 downwards.
ATTTCTCGCGCTACGAGCAGATCCAGGTCACCGGCTACCGAGAACTCGGCGCGATGCCCGGCCCGGAGCCCGGCACCTCGCTGCGCGAGATCCAGATCGAAGTGGTCAACCGCAACACCCTCAACCAGCGTCGCGTCCGCTACACCGAGATCTGGCGCTACGACGCCAAGGCCAAGACCTGGTGGGTCGCCAATCTGCCCGACTTCTGGGACGGCCGCTGACCCGGCCAGCGGAGGTACCGGCACGCGCGGTTTTGCCAGCGCGCCCGCCGCAGGCGACAATGCCGCCCCCAACGCGGCCCCGCCGCGCCTCCCGGTCCGACCTCCCGTGAATTTCGAAGAACTGTGGGCCTTCGCAGGCCGCAACCCCGTCTACAGCATCGCCCTGGCCGGCCTGACCGTGGCCATCATCGCCAACGAACTGTCGCGCTTCTTCCGCAGCTACAAGCCCCTGCGGCCCGCCGAACTGGTGGTGATGATCAACCGCGAGAACGCACTGGTCGTCGACCTGCGGGCGGCCGCCGACTTCCAGAAGGGCCACATCGCCGGCTCGAAGAACGTGCTGATGAACCAGTTCGACCCCGAAGGCAAGCACCTGGCCCCGGCCAAGGCCCTGCCGGTGGTGCTGGTCTGCCAGAACGGCGTCACCGTGACCGGCGCCGCCAAGCGCCTCAGGCAAGCCGGTTTCCAGCACGTCCACATCCTCGACGGCGGCATCGCCGCCTGGCAGGCGGCCGATCTGCCGCTGGTGAAGGGGCGGGGCTGAGCGGATCCGGCAGCGCCGGCCCACGGGTCCGGCCAGGGTGCCCGGCGGTTGAAATCCGCCTGCGCGGTCCCAGATCGTGTCGAGCCGCGGTGACGGGGTGGACCTCCCGGTCCCGCCGGCGCCTCCCCGCCGGTGCCATGCCATAATCGACCTCTTTTCCTTTTTCCGCTTTTCCTTCAGGAGTCCTGTCATGTCCGAACCCGTCGCCAACGGCGCCGCCGAAAACAACGGCCCGACCTTCGCGGTCGAGAAGATCTACGTCAAGGATGTCTCGTTCGAAGCCCCCGGCGCGCCGCAGGTGTTCACCGAACAGGGTCAGCCCAACCTCGAAATGAACCTCAACCAGCGCGTGCAGCGCGTGGCCGACAACCTGTTCGAAGTCGAACTGGGCGTCACCCTCAGCTGCAAGCTGGCCGAGAAGACCATCTATCTGGTGGAAGTGCGTCAGGCCGGCCTGTTCGGTCTCGGCGGCTTCGACGACCAGACCCTCGACGCCATGCTCGGCGTGCATTGCCCGAACATCCTGTACCCGTACGCCCGTCAGGCGGTCAGCGACCTGATCACCGCCGGTGGTTTCCCGCCGTTCCTGCTGCAGCCGATCAACTTCGAAGCGCTGTACGCCGAAGGCATCCGCCAGCGCGCCGCGCAGCAGGACCTGGCCGGGACCGAGACCGCCGGCAACGCCTGATCGGCGTTCGCAGGTCACTCGCTGGTCATGGAGATGCGGCGCGCATGATGTCCGGACCCCTGGAATCGCCCCTGCCGTCTCCGGACCGCGATGCCGCCAGGCCCGCCGTCGCCGTCCTCGGCGCCGGTTCCTGGGGCACCGCGCTCGCCGCCCTGATCGCCCGGCACGGTCACCGCACCGTGCTGTGGGGACGCGATCGCGACACCCTCGCGGCCATCGATCGCCGCCACGAGAATCCCCGCTACCTGCCGGGGATTCCCCTGCCCGATACCCTCCGCGCCACCCCCGACCTCGCCGCCGCGCTCGCTGGCTGCGACCTGGTGCTCGTGGTGACGCCCTCTCACGCCTTCGCCGAGACCCTGCATGCGCTTGCGCCGCTGCGCCCGGCGCACGCCGGCGTGGCCTGGGCGACCAAGGGCTTCGAACCCGGCTCGGGGCGCTTCCTGCATGAAGTCGCCGGCGGCATCCTGCCGGACGACGTGCCGCTGGCCGTGGTCACCGGTCCTTCGTTCGCGAAGGAAGTCGCCGCCGGCCTGCCGACCGCGCTCACCGTGCATTCCGACACGCCCGCGTTCGCGCAGCAGGTCGCCGACACCCTGCACGGCCCCGCGTTCCGCGCCTACACCGGCGAGGACATGCTCGGTGCCGAACTCGGCGGCGCGATGAAGAACGTGCTTGCCGTGGCCACGGGTGTCGCCGACGGCATGGGCCTCGGCCTCAACGCGCGCGCCGGGCTGATCACGCGCGGCCTCAACGAAATGCTGCGCCTCAACGTCGCCATCGGCGGCAAGGTCGAGACGCTGATGGGCCTGGCCGGCCTCGGCGACCTGGTGCTGACCTGCACCGGCGATCTCTCGCGCAACCGCCGCCTCGGCCTCGCGCTCGGTCGCGGCCAGTCCATCGCCGATGCCGTGCGCGAGATCGGCCAGGTGGTCGAATCGATCCAGACCGCGGACGAAGTCATGCGCCAGGCGGATCGCCACGGCGTCGAACTGCCGATCACCTCCACCGTGCGCGATGTGCTGCACGGCGGCATCACGCCGGCCGAGGGACTGCGCCGGCTGATGGCGCGCGAGCAGAAACCCGAATACCCGACCGGTCTTTTCGGCGACTGATCGCGCGCTGGATCGTCGCGCGTTTCGCGCAACGACGCCCGCTCCGGACATGCATCCGGAGTGCTTCACGCAAGCACGCTTCCCGCCGCATGTTCCCTCGAATGCGATCGCGTCTTCGCGATGCATGAAGGCGACGATCCGTCGCATGCGCGTGTCCGGTGTCGATGCGCCACCACGAATGTCATGGCAGGAACACGACGCTGCGCAACGCCGTCGTTCCGCACTTCTCCTTCCCGTCTCTTTCGCATCGCATCCGATGCGGTCGCCTGCGTGCGGCCGTCGTCCGGGCGCGCGGCGACCGTCTTCGCAAGGACACGACATGACACTCCATACGCACAGGTTGCGCGATGCCATCGTGCTCGCGCTCGCAGGTTCCACCCTGTTTTCCGCTGGATTCTCCGCCACCGCGATGGCGCAGGATGCCGACACGCCGCGCCAGCCGGACGAACTCGATCGCATCGAGGTCACCGGCACGCGCATCCGCCAGGTCGACATCGAAACCGCCGCGCCGGTGCTCACCATCAGCCGCGCCGACATCGAAAAGCAGGGCTTCCAGTCGGTATCCGACATCCTGCAGAACATCTCCGCGATGGGTTCCCCGCCGCTGACGCGCGCGCAGCCGCTGTCGGCCGGCGAAGCCGCGGGCGGCACGTCCATCAGCCTGCGCAACCTCGCCGCGCAGCGCACGCTGGTGCTGCTCAACGGCCGGCGCCTCGGCGTGACCACCGCGGGCCTGGCCGATGTCTCGACCATTCCCGCGGTCGCGGTGGAACGCATCGAAGTGCTCAAGGACGGCGCATCCGCGATCTACGGGTCCGATGCCATCGGCGGTGTGGTCAACATCATCACGCGCAGCAACTACGACGGCGCGTCGGGGTCGGTGTACTTCGGCCAGTACGGCGAGGGCGACGGAACCATCACCAACGGCGATTTCGCGATGGGCTTCGCCGGCGACCGCGGTTCGCTGACCATCGGCGCCGAGTGGGGCAAGGAAGAGAAAGTCGCCGCGAGCGACCGCGACTATGCCGCGTTCCCGCGTTCGGGCCTGCATCCCACCGATGGCTGGACCGCCGTGCACGCCGGTGGCGGCTACGTGCGCGCGGGCACGCGCGTGGTGCTGCGTCCCGGCGGCGACCCGCGCAACGCTGCGGACTACGTGCCGCAGAACCTCAATGCCGGCACCTGCGTCGGCGCCACCGTCGCCAGTGGCTGCACGCCCGGTTCGACGCAGGACAAGAGCAACACCAACGAGCAGACCGACCTGCGCACACCGCTGGAGCGTCGCGGCCTGTTCGTCGACGGCGTGTACGACATCAGCGAGCGCACGCGCATCCGCACCAATCTCCTGTACAGCAACCGCGTGACCGATCGCCAGGTCGCCGGTTATCCGATGCAGGCGGCCAGCTTCAACACGCCGATGGCCGCCGACAGCCATTTCAACCCGACGCCCGGCACCGCGATCGGCAACTGGTGGCGCCGCACCTGGGAAGTGCCGCGCGTGTCGACCAGCGACCTGACCACCTATCGCTTCGTCGCCGCGCTGGAAGGTTCGTTCGACCTCGGCGAGCGCAGCTTCGACTGGGACCTCAGCTACCTGCGCAACAACAACAAGCTGGAACAGTCGGCGTTCGGCAATCTCAACCTCGCCAACGTGCGCGCTGCGGTCGGGCCGTCGTTCCTCAACGCGCAGGGTCGCGTGCAGTGCGGCACCACCGCCAATCCGATCTCGTTCAACGCCTGCGTGCCCTGGAACCCGCTGCTGCCGTTCGGCGTCGCGGGGCAGGGCAGTCTCGCCGATCGCGACGTGCGCAACTTCCTGTTCCAGGAAGAGCATTCGATCGGCGAAACCACCACCACCGTGGTCGCCGCGAACCTCGCCGGCAACCTCTTCAGCCTGCCGGCCGGCGACATGGGCTTCGCGCTGGGCTACGAGCACCGCACCGAGGAAGGCCGCTTCGTGCCGGATGCGCTCGCGGTGACCGGCGGCTCCACCAATCTCGCCGCCGGGCCGACGCGCGGGCGCTACAGCGTCGACGAGGTCTACGCCGAGCTGCAGGTGCCGATCCTCGCCGACATGGCCTTCGCGAAGGAACTGCGCCTGGAGGTCGCCTCGCGCTATTCCGACTACGACACCTTCGGCGAGACCACCAACAACAAGATCGGCCTGAAGTGGAAGCCGATCGACTCGCTGCTGCTGCGCGCGACCCATGCCGACGGCTTTCGCGCCCCGACCATCGCCGACCTCTACGGCGGCGGCTCGCAGACCTTCGCGTTCTTCAGCGACCCCTGCGACGTGGCGCTGGGCGGCTCCACCGCAGGCTCCGCGCTGCGTGCGAACTGCACCAATGGTGTCGGCGGCAACGGTGCGCTCGGCGCGCTCGCGGTCACCTATCGCCAGCTCGGCCAGGGCTTCAATCCGGTCGGCGCGCTCCCGGCGCAGACGCCGGTGGCGTTCTCCACCCGCGCCAACCCCGACCTCGAACCCGAAACCTCGACCTCGCGGACCCTCGGCGTGGCCTGGAACCCGAGCTTCGTCGATGGCCTGTACCTGTCGCTCGACTGGTGGAAGATCCGCATCGACGACACCATCGTCCCCGACTCGCCGACGCAGGTGCTCAGCGACTGCTACGTGCAGGCCATCGCCAGCCGCTGCTCGCCGCAGCTGTTCACCCGCGACCCGACGCTGGGCTACGTCAACTTCATGACCTTCTTCGGCGGCATCAACGCCGGCTACCGCGAGGTCGAGGGCTTCGACTTCGACGTGTCGTATCGCCTGAAGACCGAACGCTGGGGCGAGTTCCGCATCCAGTCGAACAGCACCTACACTTCGCGCGACTATTTCGTCAGCACCAACGACCCGCGCAATCCCTACTCGGTGGTCGGCCAGTTCGGCACGCCCAACAACACCAGCAGCTTCCGCGTGCGCTCCAACCTCAACCTCGGCTGGCAGAAGGGCGCGTTCGGCGTGAGCTTCAATTCGCGCTACTACTCGTCGATGAAGGAGCCATGCAGCTATCTGGCCCGGGTCGGCGGCGTGCCGCAGGTGGGCCTGGAGTGCAACGACATCGAATGGCGGCCCACCGGCGTGCCGCTGGGCCAGCCCGGCGACAGCCAGCTCACGCCGTTCCGTCGCGTCGGCTCTAACACCTTCCACGACCTGCAGGTGCGCTGGACGACGCCGTGGGACGGCGTGGTCGCGATCGGCGCGAACAACGTCTTCGGCCACGAAGGTCCGGTGATGTACAGCCAGCCCAGCGCGAACGTGTCGTACTACGGCGGCTTCGACATCGGCCGCTTCTGGTACGCGAAGTACACCCACAGGTTCTGATCGACAGCGTTGCGCCGGGCAGGCATCGTGCGCCGATCGATGGCGGTCGATGCCTGCCGGTGATGGTCCCGTGGCACCTTCCGCCCGTCTCTCTCCGGTGCGGAAACGACAACGGCCCCGTTCGGGGCCGTTGTCGTGGGCGGGATCCGGCGGTGCGGGCGGGCGGTGCGTGCCGGCTCCGCGCCAGTCGGGATCAGAAGCTCGCGCGCACGCCGAACATGTAGCGCGTGGCCAGGTCGCCGGCCTCGATTTCGCCGACGATGCCCCAGGTCTCGTTGATGATGAGCTGGGCGCCGAGGGTGCCGCTGAACTCGCCCTCGTAGTCGCTGCCGTCGACGTAGTTGGCCTTGATCCAGCCTTCGAAGTTGTTGGACAGCGCGCCGCGCAGGCCGACCGACAGGCGGGCGCCGTCGAGGTTGTCGCGGAACAGGTCCGCATCCAGCTCGGTGTGCTGGAAGCCGAGCTCGGCGGTCAGGTCGGCGTTGTCGAAGACGGTGTGGCGATAGCCCAGGCCGATCTGCATGTCGCGCGCATCGATGTCGACCGCCAGGTCGTTGCTGCGTCCCCAGGCGTAGCTGCCGTAGACGTAGAAATTGTCGGACAGCTCGATCGAGCTGCGGATGCCCGCGCCGTCGAAGTCGAGGGCGTCGCTGCCCGGGGTGCCGTAGTCGACGCGCAGGCGCTGCACGCCTCCTTCGACGTAGGTGAAACTGCCCAGGCTGTCCCGGGCGGACGCCGCGAACGGCGTCATGGCCAGCAGCATTGCGGCCGCGAGAAGCTTCTTCATGGATGTCCCTGCATTGCGGATGGTGTTGTGGTCCTGCCCGCACCCTCCGGCGCGGGGCCGCCGAGTGTACCCAAGAGTGCGCCGATCTGCCTGGACGCGTGTCCACAACAAGAAAACCCGGCCGGGGCCGGGTTCTCAAGGCGTTGCGGAGGGGAGGGCCGCAGTGCGCGAAAGGGCGGATGTGGGGGCGTCCGCCGCGCCTGCACGGGTTCGTGTCGTGTCGTCGGGCCTTACCAGGTGAAGCGCGGGCCGACGAACCACTGGGTGTTGCCGTCGGCGAACTTCACGTCGCCGTTGAGGCCCCAGTTCTCGTTGAACTTCACGTTGGCGCCGAGCCGACCGTAGAAGTCGCCGTCGAACCGCTCGTAATCCTCGTAGCCGGCCATCACATAGCCTTCGAAGTTGGAAGCGAGGGCGCCGCGCACGCCGACTTCCGCGCTGTAGCCGTCGAAATCGAGGCCGGCGCCGAAGTTGGTCTTTTCGTACGCGATTCGCGTGACGAGATCGGCCTTCGGTGCGATCTGGTGGTTGTAGCCGACGCCGAGGCGCCACTGATCGAAGTCGATGCTGGTGTTGTCGATTTCCTGGTTGCTGTAGGCACCGAAGATGTGGAAGTTCGGATGCACCGCGACCGAGGCATCGACGCCGAAGCCCTTGGCATCGGCATTGCCGTTGCCGTTGGTGGCTGCGTAACCGCCCTGCACGTGGTTGTACGAGACGCCTTCCGCGGCCGATGCGGCGAACGGAACGGCGGCGAGCAGGCTGAGGGCGAGGAGGGTGCGCTTCATGGAATGACCTCTTGTTTTGTTGTTCGTGTGTGTGTGAGGCCGTCGCGGAATGTGCGGGACGTGGGAGAGAGAGACGCATTCCGATCCGGTGAAGCGCATTCTCGTGATCCGCGCCTAACGAAACCTTAATTTTCAGGTCGCGGCGTCGGGAACTTTCGGAAAGCGTTCAGACACGTCGCAGCGCAGCGGCGCTGCGCGCGAGCGTCGCGATCGCGGGCCAGTCGCGTGCGCGGACCGTCTGCGCGGGTACCATCCACGAACCCCCGACGGCGAACACGTTCGCGAGGGCGAGGTAGTCCGGGGCTTTCGCCGCATCGATGCCGCCGGTGGGGCAGAAGCGCACATCGGCGAAGGGGCCGGCGAATCCGCGCAAGGCGGCGACGCCGCCGCTGGATTCGGCCGGAAAGAACTTGAAACGGCGGAATCCCGCGTCCAGCCCGCGCATCAGCTCGCTCGCGGTGGCGATGCCCGGCAGCAGCGGCATCGCGCGATCGGCCGCGGCGTTCAGCAAGGCGGGCGTGGCGCCGGGCGAGATCGCGAACATCGCGCCGGCACGCTCCACCGCATCGAGGTCGTGCGCGTCCAGCACCGTGCCCGCACCGACGATCGCCCCGGGCACGGCGCGCATGCGTTCGATCGCCTGCAGCGCGATCGGCGTGCGCAGCGTGACTTCGAGGATCGGCAGGCCGGCGCCGACGAGCGTGCGCGCCAGCGGTTCGGCATCGTCCAGCGCATCGATGGTCAGCACCGGCACGATGCAGGCGTGGCGGAAGAGGGCATCGAGCACTGCGATGCGCGCATCGCCAGGCGTGCCGTGCGCGCTCATCGCTTCACGTCCAGGCGGTCGTTGCGGACCAGGGCCAGCACGTCGTCGGCACTGGAGAGATGGAAGTCGCCGGGCTGGCTGTGCTTGAGGCAGGCCGCGGCGAGGCCGAAGGCGAGGCTGTCGTCGTCGCGCATGCCGGTGAGCAGGCCGTGCAGCACGCCGGCGGCGAAGGCATCGCCGGCGCCGATGCGATCGACGATGCCGTGCAGCGGTCGTGTCGGCGTGGCGTGCAGTGCGCCGTCGCGCGTGGCCATCAGCGCGCTCATGCTGTGGTCGTCCACGTTGTGCTGCGTGCGCACGGTGGTGGCGATGCGCTGCAGGCGCGGGAACGCATTGAACGCGCGCGCCGCGGCGGCCGCAAAACGCGCGGCGGGTTCGACGAGCGCGTCGTCGTCGCTGTCGCTGCCGTCCTCGCCGAGCACGACGGCGATGTCGCGATGGTCGGCGAAGGCGAGCGCGGTCTGGTCGATCAGCGCGTGCAGGATCGCGGCCGGATCGCCCTCCCAGGCAGCCCAGAGCTTCGCGCGGAAATTGCCGTCGAACGAGACCAGCGCGCCGGCTTCGCGCGCGGTGCGCGCGGCATCGATCGCGGCGTCCGCAGTGGTCCGGCCGAGCGCGGGCGTCACGCCGGACACGTGGAACAGGCGTGCGTGCTGCAGCAGGCGCGGCCAGTCGTAGGCCTGCGCGGGCGCGCTCGCGAACGCGGAACCGGCGCGGTCGTACAGCACTTCGCTGGGCCGCAATCCCGCCCCTTGCGCGAGGAAGTACAGGCCCATGCGCCCGGAGGCGCGCCGCATGCGCTCGACGCGCACGCCGTGCCGGCGCAATTCGCCGAGCGCGGCGTCGCCCAGCGCGTTGTCGGCGACGGTGCCCAGCAGTTCCACCGCATGGCCGAAGCGCGCGAGCGAGACGGCGACGTTGGCTTCGGCGCCGCCGACGCGGACATCGAGCGCGGGACGCTGCAGCAGCAGCTCGCGCCCGGGCGCCGACAGGCGCAGGAGCAGTTCGCCGAAACAGACGATGGGATGTGTCATGCGGCCTCCATTGAAGACGGCAACAGGCTGCTGCGATGCAGCATGCAATGCCCTCGGGGTTTTGATAGGTTCTTTGGCCAGCGGTGTCATTCGGCGCCGCCCGGGGCCATCATAACCTCGGCCCGAGCGTAAAATGCGCAGATAACGGGCCTCGTTTCCGAGAAGGGGATGTCGATGCACAGGCAGTACGGCATGAAAAAGACACCGGTTACCATTCTTGCGATGTCGATCGGTCTGGCGCTGCAGCTGACCGCGCTGGCGGCCAGCGCGCAGGATGCGGCGACGGCGCCGGCCAAGGGAGACGAACCCGGTGGTGAGGAGCTCGACGCCATCAAGGTGGTCGGCTTCCGCGCCAGCCTGATCCGCGCGCTGGACGAGAAGCGCGATTCGGCCGAACAGATCGATGCCATCGTCGCCGAGGACATCGGCAAGTTCCCCGACCAGAACCTGGCCGAGTCGCTGCAGCGCATTCCCGGCGTGTCCATCGACCGCGATGCGGGCGAAGGCCGTTCGATCACGGTGCGCGGCCTCGGCCCCGATTTCACGCGCGTGCGCCTGAACGGCATGGAGGCGCTGTCCACCACCGGCGGCACCGACAGCTCGGGCGGCGCGAACCGGGGACGCGGCTTCGATTTCAACGTGTTCGCGTCCGAACTCTTCAGCAACCTCACGGTGCGCAAGACGCAGTCGGCGGAGATCGACGAAGGCTCGCTCGGCGCGACCGTCGACCTGCGCGCGGGCCGGCCTTTCGACTACCGCAAGTTCACCGCGACGATGAGCGGGCAGATGAGCTACAACGACCTGTCCGGCAGCTGGGATCCGCGCTTCGCCGGCCTGATCAGCAATGTCTGGGCCGATGGCCGCATCGGTGCGGCGCTGTCGGTCGCCTACAGCGAGCGCGGCCTGCTCGAAGAGGGCTTCAGCGCGGTTCGCTGGGAGCCGGGCACCGCGTCGGGCGGCTTCTGCAGTCCGGTCGGTGTGACGCCTGCGTCGACCGCGCCGGGTTCGTCGGCGGCGAACTGCGCCACCGGCATCCCGCGCCCCGCGAACACCGCATCGAACGTCAGCGCCTACAACACCGCGATGGCGCCCGGCGTGTTCCATCCGCGCCTGCCGCGCTATGGCCGCCTGACCCACGAGCAGGAGCGCACCGGCGTGACCGGCAGCCTGCAGTTCCGGCTGACCGACGACACCACGCTGTCGGTCGATGCGCTGTATTCGAAGCTGGAAGCGACGCGGCAGGAGGACTTCCTCGAAACCATCTCCTTCAGCCGCACCGCGGCGCAGGGCGGCAAGCCGCAGACCGAAGTGGTCGCAGCCGAGGTCGACAGCCGCGGCAATCTCGTCTACGGCGTGTTCAACAACGTCGACGTGCGTTCGGAATCGCGCTACGACCAGCTCGAAACCACGTTCATGCAGGTCGGTTTCGACCTGCAGACGCGCCTGGGCGACCGGGTGACGATGAACGCGCAGGCCGGACGTTCGAAGTCGGAATTCCGCAACCCGCTGCAGACCACGGTGACACTCGACATCCAGAACGTCGACGGCTACTCGTGGGATTTCCGCGGCAACGGCCGCACGCCCGCGATCAGCTATCCGTTCGACGTGAACAGCCCCGCGGCCTGGCAGTGGATCAGCAGTCCGGCGGCGAATTCCACCGGTTCGGAGATTCGCATCCGTCCGCTGGGTGCGGACAACGAGTTCCAGAACGCGAAGGTCAATTTCATCTTCGACATCAACGAAACCTTCGCGCTGAAGGCCGGCGTGGTCTGGAAGGAATACGATTTCGAGACCTTCGAGTTCCGCCGTGCGAACGAGACGCGCGTACCGGGATTGCCGGCGGGCGTGTCGGTCGCCGACATCACCCGGACCTTCAGCGGTTTCGGGTCCGGGCTGGGACAGCCGCGCGGCAACGCCAACGGCTGGCTGATCCCGGATCTGAACGCGATCGCGCGCCTGTTCAACATCTACTGCAACTGCGACCCGACGCCGGGCACCTCGGGCGACGGCGACGACTTCCGCCTGGGCAGCATCACCGTCGGCAACGCGCGCGGCAACAACTTCGCGGTGACCGAAACCGACCAGGGCGGCTACGTCCAGCTCGACTTCGATACCGACTTCATCGGTCGCCGCCTGCGCGGCAACATCGGCGTGCGCTACGCCTCCACCGAGGTCGCGGCGACCGGCTACCTCGCCACCGGCGGCGGCAGCCAGGTGGTCGTGAAGAACAGCTATACCGACACGCTGCCGTCGCTGAACCTGGCGTGGAACCTGACCGACGAGGTGGTGCTGCGCTTCGGCGCGGCGAAGGTGATGGCGCGACCGCAACTGCCGAGTCTGAATCCGGGCGGCACGGTCAACACCACGCTGCGCACGATCACCACCGGCAACCCGATGCTCGATCCGTTCCGCGCGACGACCTACGACCTGTCGGCGGAGTGGTACTTCGGCGACAACGCGCTGCTCGGCGTCGCGCTGTTCTACAAGGATATCGACACCTACATCCAGACCCTGCGCGAGACGCGTCCGTACAACACCACCGGCCTGCCGCTGGAACTGCTGACCCCGGTCGGCCTGCCCGCGGACACGCCGTTCGACATCACCTCGCCGGTCAATACCCCGGGCGGCCCGCTCAAGGGCTTCGAGATCAACTACCAGCAGCCCTTCACCTTCCTGCCCGGCCTCTGGAGCGGCTTCGGCATCCTGCTGAACTACACCCATGTCGAGTCCGAGATCGATTATGCGATCTCGCCGACCAGCAGCCTCTACGTGACCGAGAACCTGGTCAACCTGTCGCCCGACGCGTGGAACGCGACGCTGTACTACGAGAACAAGCGCTTCAGCGCGCGCATCTCGGGTTCGTACCGGGACGATTACCTGCAGGTGGTGCCGGGGCGCAACAACAACGATGTCGAAGGCAAGCGCGAGACCTTCAACGTCGATGCCTCGCTGAAGTTCAATGTCACCGACAACTTTTCGGTCACCCTGGAAGGCATCAACCTGACCGACGAGTTCAACGACCAGTTCGTCGATTCCAGCGGCGATCGCGCTTCCGTCTACCACCATACCGGCCGGCAGTTCTTCGTGGGTGCCCGCTACACGTTCTGAATCCGGCCCTCCCTCCCCTCTTGGCGGCGCGCCCCGGACGGTGGGCGTGGCCGCCTTCTTTTTGGCGCATTCGTGGACATGGCGAATGACGCGGTGATCGCAGCCAAGCCGGCATCCGGAGCGGGTGGTCGCGACTACGTCGCTCCTGCAGAAGGCGGAGGGTTCTGCAGGAGCGACGCAGTCGCGACGGATCAAATCGGGTGAGTCAGAGCGTGCCCCGCTGCACGAACGGCGCCTGCTCGTAGAGCCGGCGTTCGCCGCCGCGCGGATCGTTTTCCACGCGCGAGGCGTGGTCGAAGACCATGGTGGCGCGTCGCGAGAGCTCGTAGCGCGGCCAGTGCGGCAGCCCGGCGTGGTTCGGGTCGCCATGTCGCGCGAACGCGAGCAATGCCTCGCTCATCGCATCTGCGACGCGCTGCGCATCGGTGCCATCGCCGGTGCGCGAGCCGGGCTGTCGGATGTTGTCGAACACCAGCGGGATGTCGAGCGTGTGCAGCGCGCGGTCGCGACCTGCATCGAGCGGCGAGGGGAAATCCAGCTGGTAGACCCAGGTCGGCGCGCCCTGTCGCGCGCGTGCCTCGGCTTCGAGCACGGCGCCGCGCCACGAACGGCCTGCGGTGGTCGCGGCGAAGAACACCTCGCTCGGCGTGAAGTCCGGATACAACCGTCGATATTCGGCGATCACGACCTGCACCGGGAGGTCGACGTACTGGTGGCGACGCAGTGCGTCGCCCAGCGTGCGCCAGTCCAGCGCGTGGTGCGCGGGATCGTTGCCGAGGAAGGCGCGGGTCTCGTCGCGCGTGTTGCCGATGATCATCGGCACGGCGGCGGACTGCAGTGGCGCGTCTGGATGGAAGGGATGCCGCGGCAGATCGTGGCCGTCGAGCACGGGGCCGAAGTACAGCGCCATGTCCTCGACGCGCGAGGGATCGCGGACGCGTGCGGCTTCGAGCAGGCGTGCGGCGGGCAGGTCGAGCAGCGGATCGAGCCGGTCGGGCGAGAGGCCGAGTGCGTCGAGGAACAGGCGCGCCCGTTGCGCCGCGGCGCGCGGCCCGGCGGCGGTGACCTGCTGGCCGCTCATCGTCATCGCGCGATGGAACAGTCCGGCCGCTGCCGGCATCGCCATCAGGGTGGCGATCTTGGCGCCGCCGCCGGACTGGCCGAACAGGGTGACGTTGCCAGGATCGCCGCCGAAGGCGCCGATATGGTCGCGGATCCACTCGAGCGAGGCGATCAGGTCGAGCTGCCCGAGGTTGCCCGAGGCCGCGAAGCGTTCGTCGAATTCGCCGAGGTACAGATAGCCGAACAGGTTCAGCCGGTGCTGCACGGTGACGACCACGACATCGCCGCGCAGGCACAGGCGCGTGCCGTCGTACAGCAGGTCGTTGCCGCCGCCGGTGGTGTAGCCGCCGCCGTGGACGTAGACCAGCACCGGGCGTTTTGCGCGATCGGTCGCGGGCGTCCACAGGTTGAGCGAGAGGCCATCCTCGCTGCCCGGGCCGAGCGCGCCGGCCTGCGCCGCGACCGGGCCGAAGCGCGAGGCATCGCGCACGCCGCGCCACGGGGATTCGGCTTGCGGCGGGCGGAATCGGTTTCGCGCGGTGTCGGCACCGTAGGGGATGTGGCGGAACGACAGGACAGCGCGTCCGTCGGCATGGACCTGCCGCGTGCCGCGCAGGCGACCGCCGCGGACGCGCACGACGCCGCCGGGCATCGTGCGCGGCGTGACGGCCAGCGTGTCCGCGAGCGTCGACAGCGGCATCGTCATCGCCATCGCGCCGCCGGCCAGCAGCAGCCGGCGGCGCAGGCGATCGATGTCGTCGCGCGCCATGCCGTTGCCCGCCATGTCAGCGCAGCGGTTCGCGGCGCGGCAGGGGCTTGCGCGGTTCCATGGTGTCGAGGTCCCAGTCGGCTTCGACGAAGGCCTGCCGGGTTTCGGCATGCGTCGGATAGCCGCCGACCTCCTGTTCGCTGTCGATGATCGCGCCGCGACCTTCGATGGTATCGGCGAGGATGCGGCGATCGATGTCGTCGCGATCCCATGGGCGCGCGCCGGCGTTGGCGATCACCGCGTCCTGCACGTCTTTCGACGGTTGCAGCGTCACGCCGAAGGGCAGGGCAGGGGCGGCCTTGAGCGCGCGCACGCCGGCCGGCGCGGTGCTGTAGCGGCCCTGCATCGGCAGCGGCTGGCCGACGCGATCGACCGCGAGGTTGTCGCGCAGGTACAGGTCCAGCCAGCCCGAGCCGCCGAACATGAAGAACACGGCGTCGCGGGGGGTGTCCGGACCGCCGCGCATGACGTTGCCGATCAGCGCGAGGCGGCCGTCCTGGTAGGGATGACCGTCCCATTCGGCGGCGACGAGGTTGTAGTGCACCGCGCGCTGGCCGGGGTTGTAGATCAGGTTGTTGACGACCAGGCCCTGCGTGCCGCCCTTGAACATCGGGTTGCGCTCGCGGTTGTGCGCGTAGAGGTTGCCGACGATCAGGATCTCGCGCGCGTTGTCGTGGATCAGCGATCCCTTCGAGTGCTCGCCCTTGCCGTGGCTGGAATGCGCCAGGCCTTCGGCGATGAGGTTGTTGCTGAAGGTGATGCGGTGCGAGGTGTTCGCGCGCCACTGCTCGGGCGTGTCGCCGCCGAAGCGCGGGCCGGAGGCGGACAGGTTCTCGTCGGTGGCCCAGGTCAGCGAGCAGTGGTCGACGATCACGTCGCGCGCGCCGACGGTGGAGATCGCGTCGAAGTCGACGCCGCTGCGCTTGGGCTGCCCGGCCTCGCCGGGACGCACGCGGATGTGGCGGACGACGACATCGTGCGTGGCGATGTCGATGCCGCCGCGGATCAGGGTGATGCCCGGCTGCGGTGCGGTCTGTCCGGCGATGGTGAGGAAGGGCTCGCGGATCTTCACCGTCTTCAGCTGCAGATCGATCACGCCGCCGACTTCGAACACGACGATGCGCGGGCCCTTGGCGCTCACCGCTTCGAGAAAGGAACCGGGGCCTTCGGTGGCCAGCGTGGTGACGCGGATGATCCGTCCGCCGCGTCCGCCTGGGGTGTGCGCGGCCCAGCCCTGCGCGCCGGGGAAGGCCGGCACGGTCGGCGGCGGAGAGGCTGCGTCGACGGTGAAGGAGAGGGCCATCGCCAGGGCGGCGAAGGTGCGGGTGACGGTGCGGACGATGCTGCGGGTCATGCCTGGTCCCTCCCGGGGAGTGCCTTATCGTGCACTGCCGATTGTCAATGACACCGGTTTCCTATACAACTCCCCAGGACGCATTCAGACCGGGCCACCGATGACCGAGACCGCGATGGGAGACGATGCCGGGCACCGCGAGATCGCCTTGCGCCTGACCGGCGCACGCAGGCGCGCCGAGGCGCTGCCGGTGTACCCCGGGCCGGTGCCGTCGTCGCTGGACGTCGGTTACGCCTGCCAGGACGCGGCCATCGCGCTGTGGGAGCGTCCGGTCGCGGGCTGGAAGGTCGGCCGGATTCCCGATGCCTGGCTGGCGCGGATGGGCGAGGAGCGCCTGGTCGGGCCGATCTTCGCCACGGCCGTGCAGGCGCCGCCGGCCGCGGCGCACGATGCCGCCGGCCTGCCGGTGCACGCGGGCGTGTTCGACGTGATTGCGGGCGGTTTCGCCGCGGTGGAGGCCGAGTTCGTGTTCGGGATCGGCCGAGATGCGCCGCCGGGCAAGACCGCCTGGAGCGACGAGGAGGCGCTGGCGATGGTCGACAGCCTGCATGTCGGCGCGGAACTTGCCGGCAGCCCGATGCCGATGATCAACGACCTCGGGCCGGCGGTGGTGGTGTCGGACTTCGGCAACAACGCCGGGCTGATCCTCGGCCCGGCGGTCGCCGACTGGCGCGGCGCGCTGCGCGACGACCTGGTGTGCCGCACCTTCGTCGACGAGGTCGAGGTGGGTCAGGGGCGCGCCAGCGGCATCGCCGGCGGCCTGGTCGCCGCACTGCGCTTCGCGCTGGCGCGCTGTGCGAGGCGCGGCATGCCGCTGCGGGTCGGGCAGTGGGTGTCGACCGGCGCCGCTACCGGCATCCATGATGTCGTCGCCGGACAGCGCGCGCGGGTCGTGTTCGACGGCATCGGCGAGATCGCGGTGACGATGCGGCGGGCGCGGCCGGAGGAGGGCGCATGACTTCACGAGGGGCATCCGCGACCGACCCCGGCCGTCGTCGCCTGCTGGCCGGCCTGTGCGCGCTGGGCGTGGCGGGTGCGACCGACGCGCTGGCCGGCGACCGCCGCGCGCCGGGCGTGCTCACCGCGACCGATGTGCACCCGAAGGACTATCCGACCGTCGCCGCGGTGCGCTGGATCGGCGAAACGCTCGAGCGCGAGACCGGCGGCCGCCTGCGCGTGCGCATGTACCACGGCGGCCAGCTCGGCCGCGAATCCGAGACGCTGGAGATGGCGCGCCACGGTGCGATCGATTTCGCCCGCGTCTACACCGGTGCGCTCAACAACGCCTTTCCGCTGACGCGTGCGCTGTGCATGCCGTTCGCGTTCGATTCGACCGAACACCAGCGTCGCGTGCACGACTGCAGGGTGGGCGCGGAAGTCCTGCGCGGCTTCGAGACGCGCGGCGTGGTCGGCCTGGCGCTGTACGACAGCGGGCCGCGCTGCTTCTACAACACGCGCCGGCCGCTGCACGCGCCGCGCGACCTCGCCGGCCTGAAGATCCGCGTGCCGCCGTCCGACATCTTCATCGAGCTGATCGGCCTGCTCGGCGGCAATCCCACGCCGCTGCCGATCGGCCAGGTGTTCTCCGCGCTGGAGACCCACCTCATCGACGGCGCCGAGAACAACATCCGCAGCTTCCACGCCAGCCGGCATTTCGAGGCCGCGCGCTACTGGTCGCAGACCGGGCATTCCTACGCGCCGGACGCGCTGCTGGTGTCGAAACGCACGCTCGATGCGCTGTCGCCGTCGGATCGCGGCCTGCTGGTCGAGACCGCGCGCGCATCGGTCGCGGTGATGCGGCGCCTGTGGGATGCGTCCGAGGCCGAGGCGCGGCGCGCGCTGGGCGCGGCCGGCATCCGCATGAACACGGTCGATGCCGCAGCGTTCCGGCGCGCGGCCGAGCCGCTGGTGCGCGACCTGCTGCGCGACCCGCGATTGCGCGCGCTGCATGTCGCGATCCGCGATGCGGCCGGTTGAGAGACCCACGATGAGGGACGAGGCATGACGCAAGAGCTGGACAAGGCGCCGCGCGATGCGTTCGATCGACTGGCCTCGCTGACGGTCGGCGTGGCGGCGGCCGCGCTGGTGTTGCTGGTGGCGGTGCAGGGCTGGCAGGTGTTCGCGCGCTACGTCCTCGATCATTCGCCGGCCTGGATCGAACCGATCACCGCCGTGCTGCTGACCGCGGCGATGTCGTTCGGGGCCGCGGCCGGCGTGCACCACGAACGCCATTTCGCGTTCACCCTGCTGGCCGACGCGGCGCCGCCCGCGCTGCGTCGCGCGCTGTTCCTCGCGACGAAGTCGCTGGTCGCGCTGCTCGGCGCAGGACTGGCGTGGTGGGCCGCGCGCCTGTTCCTCGCGGGTGCGGACGTGCGCGTCGCCGGCGCGCCCTTGCCCGAATCGCTGCCGTACATGCCGGTCGCGATCGGTGGCGCGCTGATGGTGGTGTTCGCGATCGGCCGCTGCCTGCCGAAGGTCGCGCGCGGGGAGGATCGCTGACATGGCCGTCGTCCTCCTGTTCGGCGCCTTCGTGCTGCTGCTGGCCATCGGCGTGCCGGTGGCCTACGCCCTGGCCGTCGCCACCCTCGCTACCCTGGTCTACATCGGCGTGCCGCCGCTGGTGCTGGTGCAGCAGGTCACCGCCGGGGCCGGATCGGCCTCGCTGGTGGCGATCCCGCTGTTCATCCTTGCCGGCGAGATCATGATGCGCGGCGGCATCTCCGAGCGCCTGATCGGGCTGGCCAGCGCGCTGGTCGGGCGCATGCGCGGCGGCCTCGGCCAGGTCAGCATCGTGTCCTCGCTGTTCTTCGGCGGCGTATCCGGCTCGGCCATCGCCGATGTGTCGGCGGTCGGCGGCGCGATGATCCCGCAGATGGTCCAGCGCGGTTACGCGAAGGACTACGCGGTCAACGTCAGCGTCACCGCGGCGCTGGTTGCGCTGCTGGTGCCGCCGTCGCACAACCTCATCCTGTTCTCGGCCGCGGCCGGCGGCGGCGTGTCGATCATCGACCTGTTCGCGGCGGGCATGTTGCCGGCGCTGCTGATGACGCTGGCGATGATGGTCGCCGCCTACGTGCTGGCGCGCCGCGCCGGCTACGGCACCGAGGCCTTCCCCGGGTTTCCGGCGCTGGCCCTGCGCTTCGTCGCGGCCCTGCCCGGCCTGCTGCTGGTGGCGCTGATCTTCTTCGGCATCCGCGCCGGCATCTTCACCGCGGTCGAGAGCGCGGCGGTCGCGGTGCTGTACGCGCTGCTGGTCGCCGGCCTGGTGCATCGTTCGCTGGGCTGGGCCTCGTTCCTGGAGACGCTGGCGCATGCGGCGCGCGCCACCGGCGCGATCCTGTTCGTGATCGCGGCGGCGGCGGCCTTCGGCTGGATGCTGGCCTACCTCGAAGTGCCGGCGGCCACGGTCGATGCCCTGCGCGCGATCGCCCACGACAAGCTCATGGTGCTGCTGCTGATCGCGCTGGTCCTGCTGCTGCTCGGCACGTTCATGGATCTTGCGCCGATGATCCTGATCTGCACGCCGATCTTCCTGCCGGTGGCCAAGGCCTACGGCATCGATCCGCTGCAGTTCGGCGTGGTCCTGATCCTCGCCGGCGGCATCGGTCTGGTCACGCCGCCGGTGGGTTCGGTGCTGTTCGTCGAGGCCGCGATCGGACGGATCGGCATCGGCGAGGCGCTGCGCAGCATCTGGCCGTTCTGGCTGGCCGCGCTGTGCGTGCTGCTGGCCGTGGCCTTCGTGCCCGGGCTGTCGCTCTGGCTGCCGGCGGTACTGTGATGGCGGAATGTCCCGCAGGAGTCAAACCATGGCGGATTCGGTTCATAATTCACGCATGACCGCGAAAACGATCGTCCCGAAAAGCCTCTCCGCCCAGCCGCCGCCGCCGGCACCTGGCAAGGCCACCATCAACGACATCGCCCGCCTCGCCGGCGTGTCGAAGAAGACGGTGTCGCGGGTCATCAACGATTCGCCGCTGGTCAAGCCGGACACGCGCGCCAAGGTGCATGCGCTGATGCGCGAGTACGGCTACGCGCCCGACCCGCAGGCGCGCGGCCTCGCGTTCCGCAAGTCCTTCCTCGTCGGCCTGGTGTTCGACAACCCGACCGCGCAGTACATCGTCAACATGCAGTACGGCGTGCTCGATGCCCTGCGCGACACCGGCTACGAGCTGGTCGTGCATCCCTGCGACAGCAAGCGCGAAGGTTACATCGACGGCATCCGCCGCTTCGTGCTGCAGCAGAAGCTGCACGGCGTGATCCTGATCCCGCGCGTGTCGGAAGACCAGGCGCTGGCCGAGGCGCTGCGCGAGATCGATTGCCGCTACGTGCGCATCGCCTCCGTGCCGTTCGACGAAGCCGGGCGCATGCTCGTCACCCAGGATCGCATCGCCGGCGCGGAAGCGGCGGACTATCTCGAATCGCTCGGCCATCGCCGCATCGGCCTGATCACCGGTCCGAAACGCTACCGCTCGTCGATCGAACGCGGCGGCGGTTTCCTCGACGCGCTGGCGCGACGGGGCGTGCAGGTGCCGGCCGAGTACGTCTACGAAGGCGGCTACACCTTCGAATCCGGCGTGGCCGGTGCCGAGCAGCTGCTGTCCCGCGCGGAGCGCCCCACCGCGATCTTCGCCTGCAACGACGAAATGGCCGCGGGCGTCTACAAGGCGGCGCAGCGCATGGGCATCTCGATCCCGGGCGAACTGTCCGTGGTCGGTTACGACGACAGCCCGCTGGCCTCGCAGCTGTGGCCGGCGATGACCACCATCCGCCTGCCGGTGCGCGATGTCGGCCGCCAGGCCGCCGCGCTGCTGCTGGCGCAGGACGCCAGCCAGGCGGCGGTGACCGCTTCGGTCACGCCGCACCTCGTCGCCCGCGATTCCTGCCTGCCGCCGCAGGCGGGCTGACCCCTGCCGATGCCGCCTGCCGCGCCTCGGTGCGCGGCGTTGCATGTCTCTTTTGGTAACCGGTGTCAATTTCCCGAAAACCCGGCTATGATCGGTCCCGACCGAGGGATCCCACTGGGGGAACGATGTTCGAGAAGACCCTTCACGCCTGCCATCCGGATTCGATGGCCGGCGCCAGCAACCAGCAGTTGCGCGACCGCTACCTGATCGACGGCCTGTTCGTCTCCGATGCGGTGCGGCTGAACTACACCCATTACGAACGCATCGTCGTCGGCGGCGCCGCGCCGGTGCGTTCCACGCTTTCGTTGCCCGTGCAGACCCAGCCGGCCTCCGCGGCCGGCAAACCCTTCCTGGAACGCCGCGAACTGGGCGTGGTGAACGTCGCCGACGACGACGGCACCGTGACCGTCGACGGCGTCGCGTACACGCTCAAGCCGCGCGATGCGCTCTACGTGCCGATGGGCAGCGCCGACGTGACGTTCGCGTCGACCGACGCCGCGAATCCCGCGCGTTTCTACCTGTTCTCCACGCCGGCACACGCGCGCCACGAGACGAAGCACATCTCGATCGCCGATGCGGTGCCGCTGGAACGCGGTGCGCTGGAGACCTCGAACGAGCGCACGATCTACCAGTACATCGTTCCCGCGACCTGCCAATCGTGCCAGTTGCTGCTCGGCCTGACCCTGCTCAAGTCCGGCAGCGTCTGGAACACGATGCCGCCGCACCTGCACGACCGCCGCAGCGAGGTGTATTTCTACTTCGGCCTCGGCGATGACCACAAGGTCATGCACTTCATGGGCGATCCGTCGGACATGCGCCACATCGTGATCGGCAACGAGGAAGCCGTGGTGTCGCCGCCGTGGTCGATCCACATGGGTTCGGGCACGCGCAACTACGGTTTCATCTGGGCGATGGGCGGCGAGAACCTCGACTACACCGACATGCACCAGCTCGACATCTGCCAACTCAAGTGAGGCGCGCATGAGCAACACACTGTTCGATCTGACCGGCAAGGTCGCGCTGGTCACCGGCGGCAACACCGGCCTGGGCCAGGGCGTCGCGCTGGCGCTGGCGAAGGCGGGTGCGGACATCGCGGTCGCGGGCATCGTCCCGGCCGAGGACACCGCCGCGCAGGTGCGCGCGCTCGGCCGCCGCTTCATCGACATCCAGGCCAACCTGATGTCGGTCGAACCCGTGCCGCGCATCGTCGAGGAAACGCTGTCGGGCCTCGGCGGCCTCGACATCCTCGTCAACAACGCCGGCCTGATCCGCCGTGCCGACGCGGTCGATTTCAGCGAGCAGGACTGGGACGACGTGATGAACGTGAACATCAAGTCCGCGTTCTTCATGTGCCAGGCGGCGGGAAAGCATTTCATCGCGAACGGCGGCGGCAAGATCATCAACATCGCCTCGATGCTGTCGTTCCAGGGCGGCATCCGCGTGCCCTCGTACACCGCCAGCAAGTCGGGCATCGCCGGCATCACCCGCCTGCTCGCCAACGAGTGGGGCGCGAAAGGCGTGAACATCAACGCCATCGCCCCCGGCTACATGGCGACCGACAACACCGCGCAGCTGCGCGCCGATGCCGAGCGCAGCAAGGCGATCCTCGACCGCATCCCGGCGGGGCGCTGGGGCGAGCCGGGCGATCTCGCCGGTGCGGCGATCTTCCTCGCCAGCCGTGCGTCGGACTACGTCAACGGCGCGATCATCCCCGTCGACGGCGGCTGGCTGGCGCGCTGAGAAGGCAGCGATGCGCCTCGTGCTCGCGTTGTGCCTGGCGTGCGCATCGCTGGCGGATGCGCGCGCGGCGGATCGCATCACCGAGCCGGCGCCGCGTCGCGTGTTCATCGCTGGCGATTCCACCGCCAGCGACTACGGCCCCGAGCGCGCGCCGCGCCAGGGCTGGGGGATGCAGTTGCAGTCCTTCCTCGACCCGAAAGCCTGGTCGGTACGCAACCACGCGCAAAACGGGCGCAGCGCGCGCAGCTTCATCGAGCAGGGCTGGCTGGACGGCATCGCGAAGGACCTGCGCGCGGGCGACGTGCTGCTGGTGCAGTTCGGCCACAACGACGCGAAGCTCGAAGACCCGGCCCGCTACAACGAACCGCACGATGCGTTCCCGGCGTGGTTGATGCGCTACGTCGCGCTGGCGCGCGAGCGCGGCGCGACGCCGATCCTGATCACGCCGGTGGCGCGGCGCAAGTTCGATCGAGGGCAATTGCTCGATACGCACGGCCTCTACACGCTGGCCGTGCGCGACCTCGCCGCGCGCGAAGGCATCGGCCTGATCGATCTGAACGCGCGCAGCATGGACTGGCTGCGTGCGCTCGGCGACGAACCGTCGAAGCTGTTCTTCATGCATGTGCCCGAAGCGCGCGCACCGGATCAGGCGCAGACCGACGACACCCATCTGCGCGATGCCGGCGCAGTCGCCGTGGCCTGTTTCGTCGTCGACGGATGGAAGAGGCTCGATCCGGCGCTGGCATCGAGCGTCGTGCGCGACACCGACTGCGGCGCGAAGCCGAGCTCGCTCGCCGATCGCGCGGCGCAGGCGCATCCATCGGTGATCCTGCATCGCGACGCGGTCGTGGCGCGCGTGCAGCCGGGTCCGCATGGCGGCCCGGGCGAGACGGTGGCGCATCCGATGTTCGCCGATGCGAAGGACATGCCGTTCCAGTTCCGTCGTCGCGTGCTGCGCAAGGGCGCAGGCATCGGCCTGCACCCGCACGACCACGACGAGATCTACTACGTCCTCAGCGGCCGCGGCCGCTACATCCTCGATGGCGTCGTGCACGAGGTGGGCGCTGGCGACGCGCTGTTGACACGCACCGGCAGCACGCATTCGATCCAGCAGGCCGGCGACGAGGATCTGGTGATCCTGATCGTGTATCTCTCCGCACAGCAGGCGTCAGGCCGTTGAATCGTCTCGGGTGCATTCAGCGGGCTTGAAGTCCGCTCCACGAAAGCGGAAGCCGCGCGCGTCGATCAGGTCGGGCGACGCCCGCGCACCCGCCGCCGGTCCAGCCATTCCATCACCCACCGCGCGCTGATGCCGTGCAACAGGATCGACAGCAGCACCACCAGGCACACCATCGACCACAGCGCCTGCGTGCCGGGAAAATCCGCCTGGTTGAGCGCGAATGCCAGGTAGTACAGCGAACCGATGCCGCGCACGCCGAACACCGCGATGGTCCATCGATCGCGCTGCGGCAGCCCGGTGCCGATGGTGCCGATCCATCCGGCCAGCGGCCGCACCAGCAGCACGAAGATCAGCGCGAACAGGATTTCCTGCCGCGACAGCGCGCCGAGGATGCCGGTGGCCACCGCGCCGCCCAGCAATATCAGCAGCAGCGCCATCAGCAGTTTTTCGCACTGTTCGGCGAACAGCGACAGGGTGGTGTGGTATTCGTGGTCGCGCTCGTGCTGGCGCACCACCACTGCGGCCACGAACACCGCCAGGAAACCGTAGCCGTGGCACAGCTCGGCCACGCCGTAGACGAACAGGGTGATGGCGAGGGCGATCATGCCGTCGCTGGTGGTCGCCAGCGACGATTCGCGCTCCACCCGGAAGATCAGGTGCATCAGCCCGTAGCCGACACCCCAGCCGATCAGCACGCCCGCGCCCACCCGCCAGGCCACGTCCAGCGCCAGCCAGCGGCCCCAGTCCATCGGCTCCCCCGTGGCCGCCAATGCCAGCGCCACCGCCAGCCAGACGAACGGAAATGCCAATCCGTCGTTGAGCCCGGCCTCGGAGGTCAGTCCGAAACGCACCGGATCCTCGCCGCCTTCGCCCGGCCCATGCACCTGCACGTCGGAGGCCAGCACCGGATCGGTCGGCGCCAGCACCGCGCCCAGCAGCATCGCCGTGGCCAGGCCGTAGCCCAGCAGGTGCTGGCCCAGCAGCACGCCGCCCAGGATGGTCAGCGGCATGGTGATGCCGAGCAGCCGCCATGTCAGGCGCCAGCGCCGCCAGCCGAAGCGCGTATCGATCCGCAGTCCCGCGCCCACCAGTGCCACCAGCACCGCCAGCTCGGTCAGATGCTCGGCCACCACCGGAAACCGCAGCGGATCGGTCGGCGGCAGGTCGATGGGCATCCGATACACCAGATACCCGATCCCCACGTAGAACATCGGCAAGGTCAGTGGGTAGCGCTTGAGCAACTGCGGCATCCACGCGGCGCTGAGCAGCGCCAACCCGACCAGCGTCACGGCAAGCTTGTAGGGATCCATATGCAGAGCGGGCCGATGGAAGGCTGGCGAGTATGCACATGCGGTCGCCAATGCCGCATGAGTGGAGATCGCATGGCGTCGCCGGGGCCGCGTCCGGGCCGTCTCAATCGGGCCGACTCAATCGAAATCCCGCAACTCCAACAAGATCGCATCCGGATCGCCTGCCTCGATCGCACGCGCGACCGCGCTGTGCTCCGCGCTCTCCACCCAACTGCGCAGGTCGCGGCCGCTCCTGCCCTCGCCGCGTGCGGCCAGCGCGCGCGCGCCGTCGTCGATCGCGAACGCAAGCGGTTTGCCGTCGAGCAGCACCGCGAGCAGGCGTTCGACGCCGTCGCGATCGGGCAGCGGCACTTCGATCTGCTTGGGCAGGCGCGAGAGCACGGCCGGGTCGATCTGGTCGCGGCGGTTGGTCGCGGCGAGCACGAACACCGGTTGCGTCTGCGCGGCGATGCCGTCCATCTCCTGCAGCAACTGGCCGACGATCTCGGTGAGGATCGCGTCGTTCTGGCCGCCGCGCGTCGCCGCGATGATGTCGATCTCGTCGATGAACAGCAGCGACGGCGCGGCGTCGCGCGCGCGCTCGAACAGTTCGCGGACCTTCTGCCCGCTCTGGCCGAGATAACCCTGCTTGATGTCGGCGGTCGACGCGGCGATGAAGCGCAGTCCGGTTTCGTTGGCCAGCGTGCGCGCGATCTGGGTCTTGCCGGTGCCCGGCGGGCCGTAGAGCAGCAGGCCGCGCGGCACGCCGATGCCGCGCTTGCGGAAGGCGTCGGCGTGCTGCAGCAGGCCGGCGGTGGTTTTCAGCTCCTTCAGCGTCGGCTCGGGCAGCACCAGGGTGTCCCAGCGCGCACCGGCGTCGGTGGCGGTGGAGCCCTGCCTGCGCAGCGCGGCGGTCAGCGCTTCCAGCGCGTCGTCGCCCAGCGCCTGCCTGACGCCGTGCTCCCGCGCGGCGCGTTTGGCGATGCTGGTCAGGTCGCGGCCGGAGAGTCCGGTCGTCAGCGCCACGGTGCGCGCCGGCAGCGGCGGCGGGATACCCAGCCGCGCGAATTCGCTGGCGAGGATCTCCAGCCGCTGCGCGTCGTCGGGCAGGCCGATCTCGACCTGATCCTCGAAGCGCGACAGCAGCGCCGGATCGATCAGGTCGCGACGGTTGGTCGCGCCGACCACCCACACGTGCGACTGGCGCTCGAAGCCGTCCCACTGCGCGAGGAAGGCGGTGACGATCTCCTCGACGAAGCCATCGGTGTTCGCGCCGCCGCGCCGGCCGAACACGCTCTCGCATTCGTCGACGAACAGGACCGCGCGCGGTTCGGCCAGCGCCTTGCGCCACAGCGCCTTGACGTTCTCGCCGCTCTGGCCGACGTAGCCGGACTTGAGGTCGGGCAGCGACAGCGGGTAGAACGCGCAGCCCATGCTCTCGGCGAAGGCGCGCGCGATCCGGGTCTTGCCGGTGCCCGGCGGGCCGTACAACAGCAGGCCGCGCGTGGCGGTGTCGCGGCCTTCGGCGAAATGCGCACCGAGCGTGGCCAGGCGCTGTTTGAGCGCTGGCGCCAGCGCGACGCCGCGCCAGGCCTGCGCCGGGTCGATGGCGGTCGCGGCGGGCGGCTGCACCTGCCCGGAGCGCAGCGCACGGCCGCGTTCGATGCGATCGGCGTGTGCGGCGTGGCAGTCGCAGGCGCGGTCGAAGTCGTGCGCCAGCGCGCGCACGTCCGCAGGCAGCGCCGGGAAGGCGTCGTGCTGCAGCAGGTCGCGGTCCCAGACCAGGGCCGGCAGGCGGCCGACGGTGCGCAGCAGGATCAGGCCGCGTCCGCGCCCGTGGGCATCGGCGATCGAGACCACCAGATCGCCCTGCGCGACGTTCTGCGCACCCTTCCACGCCTCCCAGCCGAAACCGCTGGCGCTGTCGGGCATGCGCGCGACCGCGTACACGAACGGGAATTCGCCGCTGCCATCGTTGCGTTCCAGGCGCATCAGCCGGAAGCGGTGGCGCGCCAGGGCGATGCGCGGATAGAGCAGGCGTTCGAACAGCAGCAATGCCGCGATGGCCACGGCCGCCACGGACGGCGCGAGCGCCGGCAGCGTCCAGGCCGACGGCAGCCACTGCGGGAAGCGGGTGGTGATCACCGAGGCCAGGACCAGCAGCGCCGAGGCGATCAGCAGCCAGCGTGTCGGCGCGTGCATGGCGACGCGGCGCCCGCGCTCGTGCATGAAGCGCGGCGGCGACAGCAATCGCACCATGCCCAGCGTGGCGTAGCGCCGGCGCAGGACGCGGTCGATGCGCCGCGAGAGCGCCTGCAGATCGGCTTCGACCGTGCGCGGATCGTCGCCGCGGGCGTGGGGTTGCGGATTCACCTGGCAGTGCCTTCCCTGTCGACCGAGGATGCGCCGATGATACCGATGGCGTGCGTCCGGGGCCGGCCTGCGACGCCGGCCTGCGGCGCCGGCCTCCAAGGGCGACCCGCGAAACCTGTGCCGGGCCGCCCCTGTCCCGCGCGGCTGCCGTTCCGCGTTATGGATTCGAGGTCCGGCATCAGTCCGGGCCGCCACGGCCAGGGGGGACGTGGTCGCCGAAACCGGCGTCGGCCCGAGGGGCCGCGTCGTGTAACCTGCCATGGTCCTTCCCCCGCCTGCGCACCGTTGCGGCCGGATGCCGCGTCTCCACGGTAAGGATCCGCTCGATGGCCATGGGTAGCTTCAACGAACGCGTCGCGGTCGCGATCGACCTCGTCAGGTCGCGCTTCCCGAACGCGCGCCTGCATGGCGCGCAGGGCTGGTGCTCGTCCGGCCCGACCAGCACGCCCATGGCCATCGACCGGCTGAAGGTGCTGTTCCGCAACGACGACGGCACCGTGCTCATGCTTGAGGAGACCGGCTATCGCGAATTCGGCGAACTGCGCCGCCTCGACCCGCCGCCGCCGGTGGGCGGCGCGATCGACTGGCCGATCGAGATGGATCTGCCCGAGGCCGACAACCGCAAGGAAGAGGCGGCCTGGATCGATCCCTACGTCACGGTGACCCTGCGCGCCGGCACCGGCGGGGCGCCGGAATTCGTGTTCGGCGGCAATCCGCCGTCGCCGATGGTCATCGTCGATACCGTCGCGGGCGACGTGCGCGAGGGCTGATCGCGCACGGCCCGGGCCGGAAACGACGACGCCCCGGCGGGCCGGGGCGTCGAGGCTGCATGCGATGGCGCAGTCGTCACAGGATCGACAGCGTCTTTTCCTTGCGCTCGGCCAGGCGCTTTTCCAGGTAGTGGATGTTCTGGCCGCCGGTCTGGAAACCGATGTCTGCCATGATCCGCTGCTGCAGCGGGATGTTGGTCTTGATGCCGTCCACGACCATTTCGCTCAGTGCCACCTTCATGCGCGCGATCGCGGTGGCGCGGTCGGGCGCGTGCACGATCAGCTTGCCGATCATCGAGTCGTAGTTCGGCGGTACTGCGTAGCCTTCGTAGATGTGCGAATCGACGCGCACGCCGGGGCCGCCGGCGGTGTGGAAATGCTTGATCAGGCCGGGCGAGGGCAGGAAGCTGTCCGGATCCTCGGCGTTGATGCGGCATTCGATGGCATGGCCGTTGAGCACGATGTCGCTCTGTCTGATCGACAGTTTCTGGCCGGCGGCGATGAGCAGCTGCTCCTTCACCAGGTCGATGCCGGTGATCATCTCGGTCACCGGATGCTCCACCTGGATGCGGGTGTTCATCTCGATGAAGTAGAAGCGGCCGTTCTCGTACAGGAACTCGAAGGTGCCGGCGCCGCGATAGCCGATGCGCACGCAGGCTTCGGTGCAGACGCGGCCGATCTCCTCGCGCTGTTCGGGCGTGATGCCCGGTGCCGGCGCTTCCTCGACGACTTTCTGGTGGCGGCGCTGCATCGAGCAGTCGCGTTCTCCGAGGTGGATCGCATTGCCCTGGCCGTCGGCCAGCACCTGGATCTCGACGTGGCGCGGGTTCTCCAGGAACTTCTCCATGTAGACCTGTTCGTTGCCGAACGCGGCCTTGGCTTCGCTCTGGGTGGTCTGGATCGCGGCGACCAGCGCGGCCTCGGTGTGGACCACGCGCATGCCGCGCCCGCCGCCGCCGCCGGCGGCCTTGATGATGACCGGGTAGCCGATCTCGCGGGCGATGCGCACGTTCTCCTTCGCATCGTCGCCGAGCGGGCCGCCGCTGCCGGGCACGCAGGGCACGCCCGCGGCCTTCATCGCGCGGATCGCCTCGACCTTGTCGCCCATCATCCGGATGGTCTCGGCGCGCGGGCCGACGAAGATGAAACCGGAGGATTCGACGCGTTCGGCGAAGTCCGCGTTCTCGCTGAGGAAGCCGTAACCCGGGTGGATCGCCTGGGCGTCGGTGACTTCGGCCGCGGCGATGATCGCCGGCATGTTGAGGTAGCTGTCCTTCGAGGCCGCCGGGCCGATGCAGACGGATTCGTCGGCCATGGCGACATGCTTGAGGTTGCGGTCGACGGTGGAATGCACCGCGACCGTCTTGATGCCCAGCGCGTGGCACGCGCGCAGGATGCGCAGTGCGATCTCGCCGCGGTTGGCGATGACGACCTTATCCAGCATGGGAGGGTCCTCAGCCGATCACGAACAGGGGCTGGTCGAATTCCACCGGCTGGCCGCTTTCGCACTGGATCGCGAGCACGGTGCCGGAGACGTCGGCCTCGATCGGGTTGAACATCTTCATGGCTTCGACGATGCCCAGGGTCTCGCCCTGCTTCACGGTCTGGCCGACCTTCACGAACGGCGGCTTGTCCGGCGACGGCGAGGCATAGAAGGTGCCGACCATCGGCGAGCGCACGACGTGGCCGGCCGGCAGGTCCGGGGCGGGCCGGCCGCCGGTGGCGGCTTCGACCGGGGACTGCATCGGCATGACCGGCTGCGCGGCGCGCGGGGTGTGTTCCAGCTGCAGCGGCGCCGGCGGCGGTGCGCTGATGGCCACGCCGCCCTTGGGCACGCGGGCGAGGCGGACGGATTCTTCTCCTTCCTTGATCTCGATCTCCGCGAGGTTCGACTCTTCGAGCAGATCGATCAGTTTCTTGATTTTGCGCAGGTCCATGAGGTGGCTCTCGTTCGGTGCCGCGGCGGGCCGCCGCGGCGTCGGTTCAGGGGGAGGCGGTGTCGAAGCGGTGCATCGCCGCCGCCAGCGCCAGCCCGTAGCTCAGCGGGCCGAAGCCGGCGACGATCCCGACCGCGAGGTCGGTGAAGTAGCTGGTGTGCCGGAACGGCTCCCGAGTATGCGGGTTGGACAGATGCACTTCGATGAAAGGGATGGCCACCGCTGCCAGGGCGTCGCGGATGGCGACCGAGGTGTGCGTGAACGCGGCGGGATTGATCAGGATGAAATCCGTCTGGCCCTTCGCGGCCTGGATGCGGTCGACCAGGGCGTGCTCGGCATTGGACTGGAAGCATTCGAGCCGGTGCCCGGCGGCGGCGGCGCGGTCGGCGAGGTCCGCATTGATGTCGTCCAGCGTCGCGCGGCCGTAGATCTCCGGTTCGCGGGTGCCGAGCAGGTTCAGGTTGGGGCCGTGCAGGACGAGGAGCCGCGCCATGGAACTGGTCCGACAGTTGGGAAGCCAGTCTGCGCGAAAGCCGGAGTACTGTCCAGATCGGCGAAGATCGCCTCAATTCAATCGGACGTTTGAATGCAGGAGCGTCCCGGACCCCGAAAAAGTTACGGCCCCGGCGTTTCCGCCTGGGGCCGTCGCCCTGCACGGGTTGTCTGGTCGTCGCGGCCGGCGGGGCGGCGACATGCGGCCGGGCGCGCGGCCCGGGCCACGGGATTCGAAGAGGTCAGCGCTCCAGCGTCGCCGCGGAGCAGAGGGTGGCGATGGTGGTGGCGCAGTGCCGGGTCAGGCTGGTCAGCAGGCCCGGATTGGTCTCGTGGCCGGTGGCGGTCAGCATCACCATCTGCTGGCCGGGGCGCGGCACGCGCTGGATCACCGCGATGCCGGCGTCGGTGTGCACGACCATGTCGGTGAAGCCGTGCTGGCCCAGGTCGCGGGTCAGGGTTTCGGCCATGTTCGACAGGGCGCTGGCCACTGCAGCCAGCCGCGGTGCGTCGAGCATGGGCGCGGCGGCGTGGGCGAGGTGGTGGCCTTCCAGCGTCGACAGGACGCAGGCCTGGCCGTCGGGGATGCCGGCCAGCATGCCGTGCATGGCGCGCACGACGTCGTTGTAGCGGCTGTACTCGAAGTACTTGCCGAACAACCTGCTCTGCGCGGGAAAGGGCACGGTATTGGCGGACATGGCATTCGACCGGGGTGGCGGGTCGGGCGCCGTCGAGGCCGGACCCGCGGCCGTGGTGCGACCGGGTCCGGGGACAGTGCCCGGAGGAGCGGCGTCGCGGGTGCGTCGCCTGCCTTCGCAGAAGCATTCTTCGTGCCAATCGCTCCTGTCAGGACTTGCAGGTGTGCGCAGCGGGCATGGCGATGCGAATGCCTCGCAAAAACAGGGTGCCCGGGCCAGTCGAAGCCGCAGCGGTAGTGCGGGAGCGCGCAGGCTGCGGTGCGTGCAGGTGCCGCTGGGGGTCAGCCGTGTGCCGCACCGTGTCGCATGCGGCGGCTTGCCTGAGCGTCCGTGCGTCAGCGCGCCGGGGCGACGAAGGCGTCCAGTTCGCCCGGGACGAACGGGCCGACCCGGCGCGCCAGCAGGCGACCGTCGGCAGCGACGAGCACCGAGTAGGGCAGCACGCCCTTGCGGTTGCCCAGCGAGACGCTGGCATCGGCCGGCCCCGGCGCGTCGATCAGGATCGGATAGGCCACCGGCACGCGCTGCAGGAACGCGCGCACCGCCTCGGCGTCGTCGAGCGCGAGTCCGACCACCTGCACGCCGTTCGCGCCTTCCTTCGCGCTGAAGCGCTGCAGTTCCGGCATCTCCTCGATGCAGGGGCCGCACCAGCTGGCCCAGACGTTGATCAGCAGCGGTCGGCCGGGCCAGGCGCCGGGGATGGCGGTCGGCGTGCCCGACAGGTCGGGCAGGCGCAGCGCGGGAATGGGCTGGCCGGTTTCGGCGATGACCAGGCCGGGCGGCGGCGCCGGCGCGCGGGCATCCAGCGTGCCCTGCAGCACGCGCTGGCCGAGCGGGCTGCGCCAGAGCGGCCCGGGTCCGGAGACGAGCAGGCCGGCGACGGCGCCGAGCACGGCGGCGACCAGGGCGACGATGAGGACGGTGCGGGTGGTCATGCGATGCGGGCCATCACTGCGCCGCCTGCGCCAGCGCCTCTTCCACCAGTGCCGGTGTCAGCACCGTCGGCAGCTTGCGGCCTTCGCCGCCGCCGCGCGGATAGACCACGTAGAGCGGCACGCCGTAGGCCTGGTAGCGCTGCAGGTAGGCGGTGATCTCCGGGTCGACGTCGGTCCAGTCGCCGACCATGTAGACCGCATCGTGTTTCTCCAGCGCGGCGCGGAAACCGTCGCGGGCGAACACGGTCTTCTCGTTGGCCTTGCAGGTGACGCACCAGTCGGCGGTCATGTTCACCAGCACCACGCGGTTCGCGGCGCGCAGGTCGGCGAGGCGCTGCGCGGCATAGGGCACGGCGACGCTGTCGGCGGGTTGCTGCACCCGCGCGGCGTCGCTCGCCGGCAGCGCGGCGATGCGCGACAGCGCCCAGGGCAGGACGAGCAGGGCCAGCAGCGCGGCGATCAGGCCCCCGCGCGTGCCGCGCATGCGCGCATGCGTCCACGCCCATGCGGCGAACGCGACCGCCAGCGCGGCAATGGCCCACAGGCCGGCCGCGTCCGCGCCGCGCTGCTTGGTCAGCACCCACAGCAGCCAGATCGCGGTGGCGTACAGCGGAAAGGCGAGCAGCTTCTTGAGCGTGTCCATCCACGCGCCCGGGCGCGGCAGCAGGCGCGCCAGCGCGGGCACGAAGCCGACCAGCAGGAACGGCAGCGCCAGGCCGAGGCCGAGGCAGGCGAACACCAGCAGCGCCGAGGCCGTCGGCGCGGTGAAGGCCCAGCCCAGCGCCGGCGCCATGAACGGCGCGGTGCACGGGGCCGCGACCACCACCGCGAGCACGCCGGTGAAGAAGTCGCCGGCCGCGCCGCTGCGGCCGGCCAGGCCCTGCCCGGCACCCACCCAGCGCCCGCCGACATGCCACACGCCCGACAGGCTCAGGCCGAAGGCGAACATCACCAGGCCGAGCGCGGCGACCACGCCCGGCTTCTGCAACTGGAAGCCCCAGCCCAGCGCTTCGCCGGCATGGCGCAGCGCCAGCACGGTGGCGCCGAGCGCGACGAAGCTGAGCAGCACGCCGGCCGTGTACCACAGCGCATGCGCCTTCGCGCGCGCCGCGCCGTCGTTGCTCTCGACCAGGCCGAGCAGCTTGATCGACAGCACCGGCAGCACGCAGGGCATCAGGTTGAGGATCACGCCGCCGAGCAGGGCCAGCAGCATCGCCGCGAGCAGGCCGGCGGGCGCGTCCGCGGGCGGCACGAACGAATCATCGATGACCATGCCCTTGAGCGCCGACGCGCTGCTGGTCACTGTTGTCTGTGCGTCGGTAGTGTCCGCGGCGGCGGTCGGAGCCGCCGCGTTCGTCGTCGGCGCGTCCACCGCCGAAGTCGGTGCAGCGGTCGAAGCCGCGCTCGACGCGCTGCTCGACACCGTCGCCGTGCGTATCGCCGGCGCTGCGCGCACTTCGCCGCGAGGCAGCGACAGGCGCACGCTTCGGGTCATCGGCGGATAGCAGATGCCGTCGGTCTCGCAGCCCTGGAAGGTCACGCGCAGCGTCGCCGTCTGCGCATCGGGCTTGCTGCGGTACAGCGGCAGCGGCACGTCGATCTGCCGGAAATAGACGACGACCGCGCCGAAATGCTCGTCGTGGTGCGAGGTGCCGGCCGGCCACTGCGGCGTGCCCGGCGTGATGCCGTCGGCATCCAGTGACAGCTCGGTGCGGTCGCGATACAGGTAGTAGCCGTTCGCGGGCGTGAAGCGCAGCAGCAGGGTGTTGCCGTCGCCGACGATCGCCTCGAAGCCGAACGCGCGGTCTTCGGGCAGCGCAGTGCGGATGGCATCGCCGCCCCCGCCCAGCGCACCGCGCAGGCCGCCGGCGAGACCGCCCCCGGTGTTGCGTGTGAGCGGATTGAAGTTGTCCGCGCCCGAGGATGCGGGGGCGGTCGCAGCGGGCGGTGGCGCCGAGACGCTCGATGCCGACCCCCCCGGCAGCGCCACGGCCAGCGTGCGCGTCTGCGGCGGGTAACACAGGCCGGCATCGGCGCAGCCCTGGTACTTGATCTTCAGCGTGACCTGGCCGCCGGCCCCGACGAGGCGCGGCAGGGTGGCCACCAGTTGCCCGCGGTAGGTTTCGGTCCTGCCGAAGAATTCGTCCTCGTGCGGCTTGCCCTTCGGCAACTGCAGCGCGCCGCTGCGTACGCCGGCCGGACCGGTGGCCTGTACGGAGATGCGATGACGGTAGAGGTAATAGCCCTCGGCGACCTTCCAGCGCACCGCCACCGTGTCCGGGCCGGTGGCCTCGGCGCTCAGCACATAGGCCTGGTCGACCGGCAGCAGGTCGTCCTCGTCGATGGCCGCCGCCGGCAGCGCGATCGACAGCGGCAGCAGCAGGGCGAGGGCGCCGATCAGGCGTCGAAGGATGGCGGGCATGTGCGGGCAGGGAGCTTCAGTCTGTGGCGGGCGAGGCGTCCCGCGCGCGATCGTCGTCGGCGCGGGTGCTGTCGGCCACCCAGTGTAGGTAAGCCGGCAGGCCTGCGACAGCGGGCCATGCCACGAGTTCCGGCACCTCGTAGGGGTGCAGTGCGACCAGTCGCGCCTGCAGCGCCTCGTGGCGCGCCCGGGTGGTCTTGAGGATCAGCAGGGTTTCGGTGGCGCTCTCGACGGCGCCGTCCCAGCGGTAGACCGATTCGATGCCCGGCAGCAGTTGCACGCAGGCGGCGAGCCGTTCCTCGACCAGGGCGCGTCCCAACGCTCGGGCCGTGGCCGGATCCGGGCAGGTGCAGAGGCAGACCAGCACCTCGTCCGGCGTGCCGGCGCTCATTCGGCCGCCGGCACCGGTCGACGAGGCCGGGTCCGGCCCAGGCGCCGGGCGGTCAGCTCTTCGAGGATCTCGACCATGGCGATGCGGGTGCGCGGCGAGGCTTCGCGGAACGAGGTCACCAGGCGCAGTTCCAGCGGATCCTCGACCAGGATCGCGTCGGCGGCCGACACCGAGTCCAGCATCGCGTCCTCGGACAGCTGCATCTTGCCGCGACCGGTCGCCAGCCACTCGAAGGCGACCCCGGTGACGGTGGCCACGGTGCGCAGGTGGTCGACGCTGGGGTTCTTGCCCTGGGGCGACTCCCAGTGGCTGACTGCGCTGCGTTGCACGCCGATCGCTTCGGCCAACTTGGCCTGGGAAAGCCCCGAATGCCTGCGGGCGAGTCGTATCCGGTCCTGTGAATGCATATTTGTGTGACTCAGTTCACCGAATCGGCGGGATTGAGGCTTATCGAAACACTTCCGTTGAGGATATGGCAAATGATAGCCAGATTCACGTCGCTACCGAGATTGGCATCACATTGTCTGCTTTTGGTGGCATGCCACCATTGATAGCATGCGAATCAGGCAGATAGCGCCATTTGCTCATGCCCGCTCACCGGGATTGGCCGCTTTTGGCGATAGCCCCATCTTGGCAGCAGAAATTGCATCGGTATTCTCACTCCAGCCGGTAGGGACGCTGGCTGCAATACGGAGGTTGCAAGGGGGGGAACGCACCTGCACGGGTGACGTCAGGATGGTCTTCTCCGGGAGCGCGCACTATATGTGCGCGCTCTTTTTTTGTGCGTCCGGAAAACGGACCGCGGTCGGGGACGGCCCGCCGCAAGGGCCTTGGCGCCAGGCAGGCGCTCAGGCGGCCAGCGCCGCCTGGGCGATCAGCGCCACCACGCAGCCGATCCCGCCGAACCAGGCCAGCGAGCGCAGCAGGTGGACGTTGCCGAGATAGAAGAGGCCGTGCAGGACGCGGAAGGCGACGAAGACCATCGCCAGCAGCGAGATACGCGCCGGGTCCACGCCGGCCGCCTGCGCCATCAGCACGCCCGCGGCGAACGGCGCGAAGGCTTCGAAGGCGTTGAACTGCGCGGCGATCCCGCGATGCACGCGGGGGTTGGTCTGTTTCGCCGCCCAGCCGCGCGGGTCGCGGTTGTCGTAGCGCTCGCCCGAGAGCTTGCCGATGGCGACCCAGACATAGGGCAGGACGGCGGCGATGAGGATGCACCAGTAGGCGATGGCCAAGACGGACTCCGTTCGTGTCGGGGGAGGCCCGCAGGGTAGCCGATGCGCAGCGGCGACGCGGGCATCCGCCCGCGCCGCCGGCTGGATCAGAGCGCGTAGCCGAACTGCTGGCGGAACTGCTCGGCGAATTCCTCGTAGTCGAAGCGCTGGTTCTGGGTGCCCGGGTGCTCGACCTTCAGGGCGCCCATCAGGTTGCCGATGCGGCCGATGGTTGGCCAGTCGTAGCCCTTCTCGATGCCGAAGATCAGGCCGGCGCGGAAGGCGTCGCCGCAGCCGGTCGGGTCGGTGACCCGGCGCTCGTGCGCCGGCGGGATGTCGTAGGTCTGGCCGTCGGCGTAGATCTTCGCGCCGCGCGGACCCTGGGTGGCGATGTAGGCCTTCACCTTGCCGGCGATGACCTTCTCGTCCCAGCCGGTGCGCTCCTGCAGCAGGCTGGATTCGTAGTCGTTCACGGTCACGTAGTCGGCCTGTTCGATGAAGGCGCGCAGTTCTTCGCCGTTGAACAGCGGCATGGCCTGGCCGGGATCGAACACGAACGGGATGCCGGCTTCGGCGAATTCGCGGGCGTTCTGGATCATGCCCTCGCGGCCGTCGGGGCTGACGATGCCGAAGGTGACGCCCGGCACGTCCTTCACGTGGTTCTCGTACGACCGCATCATCGCGCCCGGGTGGAAGGCGGTGATCTGGTTGTTGTCGTGGTCGGTGGTGATGAAGGCCTGGGGCGTGAACAGCTCCGGGATCTCCTTCACGCGGTCCAGGGTGATGCCCATCTCGGTGAACCAGTCGCGGTACGGGCCGAAGTCCGCGCCCACGGTGGCCATGGGGATCGGGTCGCCGCCGAGCAGCTTCAGGTTGTAGGCGATGTTGCCGGCGCAGCCGCCGAACTCGCGGCGCATCCGCGGCACCAGGAACGAGACGTTCAGGATGTGGACCTTGTCGGGCAGGATGTGGTTCTTGAACTGGTCGGGGAACACCATGATGGTGTCGTAGGCCAGGGACCCGCAGATCAGGGCTGCCATCGTGTCGTGTCTTCGTCCGGGAAATGAGCGCGATAGCGTAGCCGCTGGACCGGTGCGAGGCCAGTTTCCGGCGGGCAGGGGCTGCCGGGCGCCTTCGGTGGCGCGTGGCGGTGGCGACGGATGCGGAGCGGAATGAATGCGGAGGCCGGATTCTGGGCGCGAGCGCGCAGTCTCCCCCCGTTTTTTTGCTAACCTAGCGCGTTCGCAGGACATGCCGCGCCCGGCCCCGGTTTTTGCCGGATTTTCCGGGTTTGCCACGGAGTCCGCTTCCGCTTCGCAGTCCCCCCATTCCTCCGCTTCCGCACCCACCGGCACGCCATCCGATGTTCAAGAAGTTCCGCGGCATGTTTTCCAACGACCTGTCCATCGACCTGGGCACGGCCAACACCCTCATCTTCGTCCGCGGCCAGGGCATCGTCCTGAACGAACCTTCGGTGGTCGCGGTGCGCCACGACCGCGCCAGCGGCGGCAACCGTTCGGTCGCCGCGGTCGGCAGCGAAGCCAAGCAGATGCTGGGCCGCACCCCCGGGCACATCACCACGGTGCGACCGATGAAGGACGGCGTGATCGCCGACTTCACCTACACCGAGGAAATGCTCAAGTACTTCATCAAGAAAGTGCACAAGTCGCGCTTCCTCAAGCCCAGCCCGCGCGTGCTGGTCTGCGTGCCCTGCGGCTCGACGAACGTGGAGCGCCGCGCGATCAAGGAATCGGCCGAGGAGGCCGGCGCGCGCGAGGTGTACCTGATCGAGGAACCGATGGCCGCCGCGATAGGCGCCGGCCTGCCGGTGACCGAGGCGCGCGGTTCGATGGTGATCGACATCGGCGGCGGCACCACCGAGATCGCGGTGATCGCCCTCAACGGCATCGTCTACGCGCAGTCGGTCCGCATCGGCGGCGACCGCTTCGACGAATCCATCATCAATTACGTGCGCCGCGCCCACGGCACCCTGATCGGCGAAGCCACCGCCGAGCGCATCAAGCTGGAGATCGGCTGCGCCTATCCGCAGGCGCGCGTGCTGGAGATGGAAGTCTCCGGCCGCAACCTCGCCGAGGGCGTGCCGCGCATGATCAAGCTCAACTCCAACGAAGTGCTGGAAGCCCTGCGCGAGCCGCTGGGCGGCATCACCAGCGCGGTCAAGCTGGCGCTGGAGCAGACCCCGCCGGAACTGTGCGCCGACGTCGCCGAGCGCGGCATCGTGCTCACCGGCGGCGGCGCGCTGCTGCGCGACCTGGACAAGCTGATCAGCGAGGAAACCGGCCTGCACGTGCAGGTCGCCGACGATCCGCTGACCTGCGTCGCTCGCGGCGGCGGTCGCGCGCTGGAGCTGGTCGACATGCACGGCAACGAGTTCTTCTCGCCCGAGTGAGCCGGGAACCGGGAATCGGGAGTCGGGAATCGCAAGTGACAGGCGGATTCGCATGTCGCGAGGGACTCCGGAGATGCCTGGTTCCCGCTGCGCTTCCGTGCCGGCTCCGTGTCGGGTCGCCATTTCGATTCCCCAATCCCGTTTCTCCATTCCCGGCTTTCTGAATGCCTCCCTACGCCGGCCCTTCCGCACACCGTTCCGAGGACATCGCCGGCACGCTGCGGCTGCTGGCCGCGCTGGCGCTGGCGGTCGCGCTGATGGTGCTGGACCATCGCGGCGGTTGGCTGACCAGCCTGCGGGGCCATGTCGAAGTGCTGGCGCAGCCGGTGTGGCGCCTGGCGGGGCTGCCGGCCCGGCTGGGCGACTCGGTGCGCGACGACGCGGCCACCCGCGCACGGCTGGCGAAGGAGAACGAAACCCTGCGCAACGCGCTGCTGATCAGCGGCGCGCGCATCGCGCGGCTGCAGGCCTCGGCAGCGGAGAACGCGCGCCTGCGCGGCCTGCTCGGCGCGGTGGAGCAGGGCGGGCTGGACGTGCAGCTCGCGCCGATCCTCGATGTCGCCCTCGACCCCACCCGCCAGCGCCTGCTGCTGGACATCGGCGCGAAGCAGGGCGTGGTGGTCGGCCAGCCGGTGCTGGACGCCGGCGGCGTGGTCGGCCAGGTCATCGAAGTGCGGCCCTCCACGGCGACCGTGCTGCTGCTGACCGACCCCGACCACGCGATCCCGGTCGCGGTCTCGCGCAACGGCATCCGCCTGGTGGCCTATGGCCGCGGCGACCGCCTGGAACTGGCCAACATCCCGACCTCCAGCGACGTCAAGGTGGGCGACCTGATCGTCACGTCCGGCCTCGGCGGGCGCTTCCCGCCGGGCTTCCCGGTCGGCACGATCGCCGACCTGCGCCGCGACGAGAGCCGTGCCTTCCTGGTCGGCGACCTCAAGCCGGCGGCGCAGCTCGACCGTGGCCGCGACGTGCTGCTGCTGCGCCGCGCGCCGCATCGTCCGCCGATCGGCCCCGCGCCGGCAGCGACCGACACCACCGTCGGCACCAGTGCCGTCGACGGTGCGCAGCCCGTCCCGGCCGCCTCGCCATCCTCCGCGTCGCCGGCTGCGCCCACCGCACTGTCGCCGCCGTCGACGACGCCCGTACAGCAGAGGCCCGCCCCATGAGCCGCGCGCGCCGCCCCTGGCTGTTCCCGGTCACCGTGTTCGTGGCCCTGCTGCTCGGCCTGCTGCCGTTGCCGGCCGCCGTCGCGCCGCTGCGGCCGTACTGGCTGGCCCTGGTGCTGACCTACTGGTTGCTGGAAGACCACGAACGCGTCGGCCTGGTCTCCGCCTTCGTGCTCGGCCTGGTCGCCGACATCGCATTCGGCAGCCTGCTCGGCGAGCAGGCGCTGCGGTTGACGGTGCTGACCTTCATCCTGCAGCGCTTCCGTCCGCAGCTGCGCTTCTTCCCGATGGCGCAGCAGGCCTTCGCCATCGGCGGCCTGCTGCTCAACGATCTGGTGATCGCCAGCGTGATCCACTTCGTCATGGGCCGGCCCTTCGACGGCTGGCTGCACTGGTGGACGCCGGTGATCGGCGCGGCGCTCTGGCCGCCGCTGTTCGTCCTGCTCGACGGCCTGCGCGTGGGCCGCAAGCACTGACGGCCCGACCATGCGCCGCAGCTACATCCGCAATTCCGCACTGGTGGCCGAACAGTTCCGCCGCCGCGCCGCACTGGGCTTCCTGTGCGTGGGCCTGGCGCTGGCCGGGCTGGCGGCCTGGTACTTCAAGCTGCAGGTGCTCGAGCACACCGACTACGCCAAGAAGTCGCAGGACAATCGCGTCAAGCAGCGCCCGGAAGTGCCGGCGCGCGGCCTGATCTACGACCGCAAGGGCCGCGTGCTGGCCGACAACGTGCCGGCCTACCGCCTCGACGTGGTGCCGGCCGAGGCCGGCGACATCGAAGCGCTGGTCGAATCGCTGTCGAAGATCATCGCGCTCACGCCCGAGGACATCGCGCGCTTCCACGACACCCGCCGGGCCACGCGCAGCTTCCTGCCGGTGACGCTGCGCCTGAAGATCACCGACGAGGAGGCCGCGCGATTCGCCGTGGACCGCTGGCGCTACCCGGGTGTCGAACTGGTGCCCTACCTCACGCGGCGCTACCCCTATGGCGACCTGTTCGGCCACGTCGTCGGCTATGTCGGCCGGGTCGACAAGCGCGATCTCGAAACGCTCGGCGAAGGCACCGCCGCGTTCAGCCATACCGGCAAATCCGGCCTCGAACGCTACTACGACGATGTGCTGCGCGGCCGGATCGGCTTCGAGCAGATCGAGACGAACGTGGAGGGGCGGATCATCGGCAGCCTCGGCCGTATCCCGGCCACGCCCGGCGCGGACCTGCGCCTGAGCATCGATGCCGACCTGCAGCGCGCCGCCGCCGTCGCCTTCGGCGACCTCACCGGCTCGGCGATCGCGATCGATCCACGCACCGGGGAACTGCTGGCCATGGTCAGCCTGCCGACCTACGATCCCAATCTGTTCGTCAACGGCATCTCGCACACCGACTACCGCCGTTTCATGGACGACCCGGCGCGGCCGCTGTTCAACCGCAACGTCCTCGGCGGCGTCGCGCCCGGCTCCACGCTCAAGCCGCTGATCACCCTGGCCGGCCTGGACAGCGGCCTGCGCACGCCGGGCGATCGCGTGCTGTCCACCGGCGAATTCCGCATCCCGGGCCAGCAGCGCGGCTATCGCGACTCGCACGGCGGCGGCCATGGCTGGACCGACGCGCGCAAGGCGATCGCCGATTCGGTGAACACCTACTACTACCGGCTGTCGCTGGACATGGGGATCCGCAGGTTCGACGAGTACCTGGCGCTGTACGGCTTCGGCGCGCCCACCGGCATCGACATGTCCGGCGAATCCGGCGGCATCCTGCCTTCGCCGGAGTGGAAGGCGAAGAACGCGAAGAAGCAGGGGCCGTGGTACCTCGGCGACACCGTCATCACCAGTATCGGCCAGGGCTTCTGGAAGGCCACGCCGCTGCAGCTGGCGCAGGGCACCGCCGCGCTGGCCGACGATGGCCGCCTGCGCCGCCCGCACCTGGTCAAGGATCGCCGCGACGACTTCGACAAGCCGTGGATGCCGCTCGAACAGCCGCCGCCACGCCTGATCAGCCGCAATCCGGCGAACCTCAAGGTGGTGCGCGAAGGCATGATCCGCACCGTGCACGGCCCCGGCGGCACCGCGCGCGCGATCAGCCACGGCATTCCGTACCTGATCGCGGGCAAGACCGGCACCGCGCAGGTCATCAGCCGCCGCGGCAGCGCCAGCCTCAATCCGCGCAACCTGCCGATGCACCTGCGCCACCGCGCCCTGTTCATCGGCTACGCCCCGGCCGACAACCCGACCATCGCGCTCGCGGTGGTGGTCGAAGGCGGCGGCTACG
Source organism: Lysobacter sp. (assembly GCA_019634715.1). Classification (GTDB taxonomy): domain Bacteria; phylum Pseudomonadota; class Gammaproteobacteria; order Xanthomonadales; family Xanthomonadaceae; genus Lysobacter_I. The sequence continues at coordinate 110,189 of JAHCAU010000006.1, read as the reverse complement.
GCGGCAGCACCGCCGCGCCGATCGCGCGCAAGATCTTCGACGCCTGGCTGCTCGGCAAGATGCCTGAAGAGCCGGGAATGGGGAGTGGGGATTCGGGATTGGCGCAAGCCGTTGCCGTATCACCGTCGGCCGCCGCTGTGTTGTCGCAGTCATCCTCGGATCCGTCCACCCAGCGGAACGAGCGAATCCCCAATCCCCAATCCCCAATCCCGCAGACGCCATGAAGACCTTCGTCCGCTGGCTCTACGACCTGTTCCTGCGCTTCACGCGCACGCTCGACCTGCCGCTGCTGGGCGCGCTGCTCGCGCTGATGATGGTCGGGTTGATGGTGCTGTACAGCGCCGGCAACGAGAGTCCGCGCCTGGTGGTCGCCCAGGGCCTGCGCTACGGCGTGGGCCTGGGCGCGCTGTGGCTGCTGTCGCGGGTGTCGCCGGCGCAGTTGCGCAGCGTCACGCCGCTGGTGTTCGCGGCATCGCTGCTGCCGCTGGTCGCGGTGCTGTTCATCGGCGACGGCAGGCATGGCAACCACTGGATCAATCTCGGCGTGTTCTATTTCCAGCCGGCGGAGCTGCTCAAGCTCAGCCTGCCGATGATGGCCGCGTGGTACCTGCATCACCAGCCGTTGCCGCCGCGCGCCATCGCCGTGCTGGTCTGCGGGGCGATCATCGCCGCGCCGACCGGCCTGATCCTGCTGCAGCCGGACTTCGGTACCGCCATGCTGGTCGCCGCCAGCGGCGCGTTCGCCCTGTTCCTCGCCGGCCTGCCGTGGCGCTGGTTCATCGTCGCCGGCGCCAGCGGCGCTGCTGCGGCCCCGGTGGCATGGTTCTGGTTCCTGCGCCCGTACCAGAAGGATCGCATCCTCACCTTCCTCGAACCCGAACGCGATCCGCTGGGCGCCGGCTGGAACATCATCCAGTCGAAGATCGCCATCGGTTCGGGCCACTGGACCGGGCAGGGCTGGGGCCAGGGCACGCAGTCGCACCTGAACTACCTGCCCGAACACACCACCGACTTCATCTTCGCCGTGCTCTCCGAGGAATTCGGCTGGGTCGGCGTCTCCATCGTGCTGGCGCTGTACCTCTTCGTCGTCGGCCGCTGCCTGTGGATCGCCAGCGAAGCCCGCGACACCTATTCTCGCCTGCTCGCCGGCGCGCTGGGCCTCGCGTTCTCGGTCTACGTCATCGTCAACGCCAGCATGATCTCCGGCCTGCTGCCGGTGGTCGGCGTGCCCATGCCCCTGCTCAGCTACGGCGGCACCGCCGCGGTTTCGCTGCTCGCCGGCCTCGGCGTGGTGATGGCGATGAAGGAAAGACGCTGAGGCATCCGCCGCGCATCGCGTCGATGCGGGCAGCGGGGCCGATCCAGGTTCGCCGCAGATTGAAGCATTCGGCAGATTGCCTGTCGCCGATGGTGCGCCCGCCCGTTTCCGGGCTTCTTCCCGTGCGCCGATGCGCGTGCATGCCGTCGACAGGACCACCCCCGTTCCCGTTCCTTTGCCCCCGTGCCCCGGGATTCCTCACGCCAGCGCCCGATGGCCGGACAAAGGCTGCACTTCCCAGGCGGAGTAGAATGTGATGTTATAACATTTTGATTCGAGGCTTGGCCGTGGCGCTGCGCGTACTCGTGGGAAAGAAGTGGGTGGGAAGGATGGTGCCGGCCGTGGCGATCGCGGCTGCAGTCGGCGTGTCCCCGGTGAAGGCCGATGGCGGGCCGGATGGCGACGCTGTGACGGAAGCTTCGTCGCTGGATCGCGTGACCGTGGTCGGGCAGCGGCTGGACGCGCGCGACAGGCCGGTCGACACGGGTTCGCGGCTGGGCCTCGCGCAGCATGAGGTGCCGGCGGCGCTGGACGTGCTGGACCAGGAAGACCTGCTGGCGCGCGGGGTGCGCAGCAGCATCGAGGCGCTGATGCTGTCGCCGGGCGTCACCGCAGCCGACCTGCCCTCGTCGCCGGGCACGACCTCGATGCGCGGTTTCACCGGCGGCGCGATCTCGCTGCTGGTCGACGGGACCCGGCAGACGGCTTCGACGATGATCACCCGCGATCTCGACCCCTGGGCCTTCGAGCGCATCGAAGTCCTGAAGGGTCCGGCGTCGGTGCTGTACGGCGAAGGCGCGCTGGCCGGTGCGATCAACCTGGTGCCCAAGCGCGCGCAGCCGGGCCAGACCGCCTGGTCGGGCCTGCTGTCGGCCGGCAGCTTCGGGCAATCCCGCGTCGCGCTGGACGGCAACCTCGATCTGTCCGAAACCACCGCGCTGCGGCTGGTGGCCAGTCATCGCACCGGTGGCCGCGATGTCGACGACAGCGACAGCCGCATGCTGGCGGCCTCCGCGGCGCTGGCATGGCTGCCGAACGACGACCTGCGCATCGACCTGGCCTTCGACCACCAGGAAGACGACTACGACACCGCCTACTGGGGCGCGCCGCTGGTGCCGGTGGCGATCGCGGGCGACCCGTCCGGCCTGGTGCGCGACGGCCGCAACGGCTACGTCATCGATCGCGCGCAGCGCCGCACGAACTACAACGTCGACGACGCGGTGCAGATGTCGAAGAGCGACTGGCTGCGCGGTCGTGTGCAGTGGCGGATCGGCGACACCTGGCGCTTCACCGGCGATGCGGCGCTGTACGACGCCGAGCGCCGCTGGCACAACGCCGAGACCTACACCTACGTGCCAGCGACGGGCCTGCTGGCGCGCACGAGCACGCGCATCGAGCACGATCACCGCTTCTGGACCGTGCGCGGCGCGCTGGCGGCGGACGCGACGCTGGGCGGCCTGCGCAACCGTTTCGGCGCAGGCGTGGAATTCAACCGCAACCGCTTCCGCAATCCGCGCCAGTTCGCGACGGTGGCGGCGGTGGATCCGCAGGCGCCGGCGCGCGGTCTGTTCCCCTACGGACTGGGCGCGGAAAACGTGTTCCATAGCGACGTGCAGGTGGCCTCGGTGTTCGTGGAGGATGCGCTGAACCTCCGTGAAGGCTGGCTGCTCGTCGCGGGGCTGCGCTACGACCGCATCGACCTGGATCGTCGCATCAATGCCGGCGCGCCGTTCGACCGGCGCTACAGCCCGCTGTCGTGGCGGATCGGCACGACGGTGGACCTGGCGAAACAGGTGCAGGCCTACGCGCAGGTGAGCGAAGCCAGCGCGCCCGTCGGCAGCATGCTGCTCCTGTCGCTGGCGAACTCGCGCTTCGATCTCACCTCGGGACGCGCGTACGACGCGGGCCTGAAGGCGAGCTTCCTCGATGGCCGTCTCGATGCCAACCTGGCCGGCTACCTGATCCGCCAGGACGACATCGTCACCCGCGATCCCGCGAACCCGGCGCTGTCGGTGCAGGGCGGTCGACAGTCCTCGCGCGGCATCGAGGCATCGCTGGGCGCGCGCATCGGCGAACGCCTGCGCGTGGATGCTTCGTTCGCTGCGCTCGATGCGCGCTTCGATGCGCTGATCGAAGCCGGTGGCGCCGATCGTCGCGGCAACACGCCGCCGAACGTGCCGGAACGCATCGCCAGCCTGTTCGCGAGCTACGGCTTCGAGCGCGTACCGATGACCGTGAGCGTCGGCGCGCGTCACGCCGGCCGGTTCTACACCGACAACGCCAACCTGTATCGCGTCGACGGGCACACCACGATGGACGCGTCGCTGGCCTACCGCTTCGCCAGCGGCGAACTGACCCTGCGCGGGCGCAATCTCGGCGACGCCTTCTACGCCGAATGGGCGGGTGGCGCCAGCGACCAGTTCCTGCTCGGTGCGCCGCGCAGCGCCGAGCTGGAATGGCGCATGCGGTTCTGATGTCGGCACAGGAGAACGCCATGGAGACCCTTCTCGAACTGGACCACGTGACGAAGCGATTCGGCGAACGCACGGCGGTCGACGACCTGTCGCTGCGCATCGGCGCGGGCGAGATCTATGCGCTGCTCGGACCGAACGGCGCGGGCAAGACGACGACGCTGAACATGATCCTGGGCTTCCTTGCGCCGGATGCGGGGCAGCTGTCGGTCGATGGCTTCGATGTCGCCCGCGATCCGATGCGCGCGCGCGCGGCGATCGCCTACCTGCCGGAAACGGTGATGCTCAATCCGACGCTGACCGGGATCGAGAACCTGCGCTATTTCGCGCTGCTGTGCGGACGGCGCGTGGATGCGTCGGCCGCGCGAGAACTGCTGTCGTCCGCAGGCCTGCAGGCGGATGCGCATGCGCGCCGCACCGAAGGCTATTCCAAGGGCATGCGGCAGAAGGTGGGCCTGGCGATCGCGCTTGCGAAGGATGCGCGGTTGCTGCTGCTCGACGAACCGACCTCGGGCCTGGATGCGTCGGCCTCGAACGACTTCACCCGCGTCGTCCGCATCGCGTCCTCGCGCGGCATGGCGGTGCTGATGGCGACGCACGACCTGTACCGCGTGGCCGACGCGGCCGACCGCATCGGCATCCTGCACGGCGGTCGCCTGCGCCTGGAGCGCGATGTCGACGGGCTGTGCGCCGCGTCGCTGGAGTCGCTGTACCTCGAGCGATTGGCGGCATGATCGCGTCCCTGGTCCGCATGGAAGCGACGATGATGCTGCGCGAACGCAGGATCGCGGGCGCGCTCGCGACGGCGGCGGTGCTGGTGCTGCTGGCCTGGGCCTGGGCCAGCGCGGGACTGCTGCGCGAGGATGCGGCCAAGCGCGAGGTCGCCGCGGCGGAACGCGCGCGCTGGCTGGGGCAGGAGGCGAAGGATCCGCATTCCGCCGCGCACTACAGCATCCACGCGTTCAAGCCGATCCTGCCGCTGGCCGCGCTCGATCCCGGGATCGAACCCTTCGTCGGCCAGTCCGTCTGGCTGGAGGCGCACCACCAGAACGATCCCCTGTACCGGCCGCAGGCCGACGCCTCGCGCCTGCAGCGCGCGGGCCTGCCCAATCCCGCCGCGCTGTCGCTGCTGCTCGCGCCGCTGCTGGCCTTCCTGCTGGCGCATGCCGCGGTGTCGTCGGCGCGCGAGCGCGGCAGCTGGCGCTTCGTGCTCGCCGGCGCGGCGTCGCCGCTGCGCATGCTTTCGGCCAAGGCCATCGCGGCGTGGGCATTGGTGTCCACCGCGCTGGTGCTGCCGGCCTTCGTCGGCATGGCCGTGGCGGTCGCCACGCGCGGCGAGTGGGATGCGGACACGGCGGCGCGCGCCGCCGGCTGGCTGCTCGTCGCGCTGGCCTACGTGGCGATCGTGGTGCTGCTCGGCATCGCCGTGGTCGCGCGCATGCGCGCCACGCGCTTGGCGGTGGCCGGACTGTTCGTGGCCTGGGCGGTGGTATTCGTGGCGGTGCCGCGCTGGGCCAGTGATGCTGCGATCCGCGCGCTGCCGTTGCCGTCGGGTCAGGAGGTGCGCGCGCAGTTGCTCGCCGAGGCGCCGGCCTACTGGCTCGCCGACGAAGCGAAGGCGCGGCGCGCGGAACTGCTGCATCGCCATGGCGTGGACAGCGTCGAGGCGCTGCCGGTGGACCTGCGCGGCGCCGAGCTCGATGCGGCCGAACGTCATTCCCATGGCGTGTTCGACCGGGTGATCGGCGGCTACCAGCAGCGCATGGCCGAACAGGACGGGCATTTCCGCCGGTGGGCCGCGCTGTCGCCGGCGATCGCGGCCGGCGCGCTGTCGCAGGCCTTCGCCGGCACCGATTTCGGTCACCATCGCGCGTTCGTGGTCGCGGCCGAGTCCTACCGCCGGGCGCTGGTCAACCGGATGAACGCCGAAGTCATGCAGCATGCCGGCGATGCGCCGGGCGGACGCTACCAGGCCGATGCATCGCTGTGGCGGCAGATCCCGGACTTCGTGCATCGCCCGCCGCGCATCATGGACGATGGCGTGGTCGATCCGGTGGCGTGGGGGTCGATCGCCGCCTGGCTGGCGCTGGCGCTGGCGGCCTTCCTCTGGTCCGCGCGGCGGGTGCGGCCATGAGCGCGGTGGCGGATCCGATCGCGGCGCGCGATCGCGCGGCGCCTGCAGCGTTCGCGCAGGCAAGCCTCACGGCGCTGTGGCGCTGGGAGTGCGCCGCGCTGCTGCGCAGGCCGCTGCTGTGGTGCCTGCTGATCGCGATGGCGCTGGCGATGGTGCTGGGCGCGCGCGCGGGCGCGTCGCTGCACGCGGTGCAGTCCGCTGCGCAGGCGCGCGCGGCGCACGACGACGCGGCGTGGATCGAGCATCTGCTCGCGCAGGTGCGACGCGACGACGTGCAGGCCGACGAGCCGTTGCCCTACTGGCAGGATCCGACCGATGTCGGCGGCTTCAGTCGCTACATGCTGCGCGTGCAAGCGACGAAACCGCATCTGCCGGCCTCGCCGCTGGCGGTGGGGCAGAGCGACCTGCTGCCCTCGCGCGTGCCGGTGAAGCTGGAGACGCTGTTCGGCATCGAGCCGACCTACGATGCCGAGCCGCCGCGCGCGCTGGCGCTGGGCCGCTTCGACCTGGGCTTCGTGCTGGTGCAGTTGCTGCCGCTGGCCTTGCTTCTGCTGGTGGCGCTGACCGCGACCTTCGAGCGCGATCACGGCATGCTGCGACTGGTGGCGGCGCAGCCGGTCTCGGCGCGCACGTGGCTGGGCGCGAGGATGCTCGCGCTGGCGACCTGGGTGCTGCCGGCACTGGTGCTGTCGCTGCTGCTGGCGCTGTGGAGCGCGGGCGTGCCGTTCGCGCAGGCGATGCCCGAGATCCTTGCGGCCTGCGCGCTGGTCGTGGCCTATGCCGCGTTCTGGCTGGCTGCGGGTTTCGTGCTCGTCGCGGCGCTGCCGCACGCTTCGGCGGCGCTGCTGTCGTCGGTCGCGCTGTGGGCCGCGCTCTGCCTCGGCGGCCCGGTCGCGCTGGCGGCGGGTGCCACCCTGCTGTCGCCGGCGCCGTCGCGGATGGCCTACATCGATGCCCAGCGGCGCGCGACCGATGCGGTGCAGGCCGATCGTCTCGCGCTCATCGACGCGGCCTTCGCCGCCGATCCGCAGTTGTCTTCGCATCGCGACAAGGTCGGCACGCTGGACTACGCCACGCGGCTGTATTTCCTCGCGCCGATGATCGAATCGCGGCTGGCGGATCGCCAGGCCGCCTTCGTCGACAACGCGACGCGACAGCAGCGCTGGTCGGTCTTCGCCGGCTACCTGATGCCCGCGCTGGGCATGGATCGCGCGCTGTCGACGCTGGCCGGCACCGATGCCGAGCGGCATCGCCGCTTCGAGCAGCAGGTGCGCGGCTACCAGGGCACGCTGCGCGATTTCTTCGGCACACACATCCGCACCCAGATCGCGCGACCCACGCCCCGCGGCGAGCGCGACTACCTGCGCAAGAACTTCACCGACCATCGCCGCATTCCGGCGTTCTCGATGGTCGACGCCGCACCGTCCGCGCGTGCCGGCGTGGCGCTGGCCATGGCGGCCTGGCTGTCGCTGCTGGCGGCGGCCCTCGTTCTGTTCGCCGGTCGGCGCCTGCGCCGCTGGCCCAAGGAGATCTGAAGCATGATGCGCATCCTGCCGGCGGCGATCGCCGCCGCCTTCCTGTCGCACGCCGCGCCCTGCCTCGCGCAGCGCGTGGACGACAACGCCGTCACCGAAGCCGAGGACGCGTTCGGCACATCGATCGGCAGCGAGACCATCGGCATCTACAGCGCGCGCAGCGTGCGCGGCTTCTCGCCGGTGCAGGCGGGCAACGTGCGCATCGAAGGCCTGTACTTCGATCGCCAGGGCGCGCTGCCGCCGAGACTGATGGAAGGCTCGACCGTGCGCGTCGGTTTGTCGGCGCAGAGCTACCTGTTTCCCGCGCCGACGGGCATCGTCGATTACCGGCTGCAGAAGGTCGGCGACAGGCGCGTGAGCAGCCTGGCGGTGACCGCCGGTCCGTACGATGGCGGTTCGGTCGAGGCGGATGTGCGCCTGCCGTTCGCGGATGCGCGTTTCGGCGTCGCTGCCGGCGTGTCGTATTCGCAGGAAGAGTATTACGACGGTTCGGATGCGCCGTTCCTCCGCGCAGCGGTGGTGCCGCGCTGGCGTCCGACAGACGACATCGACGTGCTCGCGTTCGCCAGCGTGTCGCGCGGCCGCGACGAAGAGGCGCCGCCGGCGATCCGCACGGCGGGATCCTTCCTGCCGCCGCGCGTGGAGCGTCGCCGCTACTTCGGCCAGGTCTGGGCCGATGGCGAGACCGAGAGCCTGAACTACGGCGTGCTGGCCAAGGCACGGATCGGGCACGACTGGGCCTTCGCCGGCGGCCTGTTCCATTCCAGCTTCGAGCGCCTGCAGGGCTTCGCCGAACAGTTCGTCGGCACCACCCGCGAGGGCCTGACCCGCGAGACGGTCATCGCCGATCCCTCGCAGCGCTACGCGTCCACCAGCGGCGAACTGCGCCTGAGCCGCAGCCTCGTCGAAGGCCCGCGCCTGCACGTGCTGCATGCTTCGCTGCGCGGCCGGCGCCTGCACAGCCGCTATGGCGGATCGGCGGCGCCGCTGGTGCTGCCGGAACGCCGGCTGGGCGAGATCCTGCGCGTGGCGCGGCCGGATTTCGTCTTCGGCGAACGCACGCGCGACCTCGTCGAACAGCGCACGCTGGGCCTGGCCTACGAGGGCCGCTGGCGCGAGGTCGGCGAATGGAGCGTCGGCGTGCAGAAGACCGACTACGAGAAGCGCATCGAACCGCCGGGCGCGCCGCCGACCACGACCACCGACGATCCCTGGCTGGTGAACGCGACCGCGTCGTGGTTCGCCACCGATCGCCTGGCCGTGTACGCCGGGCATACGCGCGGACTGGAAGAGAGCGGCCTGGCGCCGGCGGACGTGGCCAATCGCAACGAAGCCCTGCCGGCCATCCGCACCCGCCAGACCGACGCCGGCATCCGCTGGCAGGTCGGGGGCTCGATGAAGCTGGTCGCGGGCCTGTTCGACGTGCGCAAGCCCTATTTCATCACCGACGACGCCAATGTGCTGCGCGTGCAGGGCGACGTGCGCCATCGCGGGCTGGAGCTGAGCCTCAGCGGCAAGCCGCGCGAGGACCTGAGCGTGATCGTGGGTGCGGTGCTGATGGCGCCGGAAGTCACCGGCATCGCGGTGCGCGAGGGCCGCATCGGCGACAAGCCGGTGGGGCAGAGCGACCGCACCTTCCGCACCGATCTCGAATACCGCCCGCCGGCACTGCGCGGCTGGTCGTTCGATGTCGCCGCCACGCACGTCGGCGACCGCACGGCATCGCGCGACGGACGCAGCGAAGTGCCTGCCTACACGATGCTGGATTTGGGCGCTCGCTATCGATTCGCACTGGGACGGCACAAGGCGATGCTGCGCCTGCAGGCGCTGAACTTCACCGATGCCTGGACCTGGAACATCTACGGCAGCAACAGCTTCGGCCTGACCGATGGCCGCCGTTTCCAGGCGCAGCTGGCGATCGACTTCAACGGACCCTAGGCACCGCCACACCGGAGCACACGCGCATGGAACGCGACCCCATCACAGCGCAGCACGCCACGACGCGCCCGTCGGCGATGGACGCCGCTGCGCGCTGCCACAGCGGCGTCTGCCACGGCACCCTGGGCGAACTGCTGCAGGGACCGGTCGACGACGAGGACGGCACCTTGCAGATCGGGCTGATCTCGCTGCCGATCCGCCGCTACAGCTGGGTGCATTTCCAGCCGGGTGAAGCTGCGGGCCACGTGTGCGGTCTCGGCACGAAGCATCGATGCCAGCGCGCGATCGGGCTGTACCTGCAGCGCACGGGACGTCGTCTTCCGCCTGGACGCTGGCACCACGACTCCGAACTGCCCGAAGGCAAGGGCATGGCCAGCTCGACCGCCGACGTGGTCGCGACACTGCGCTGCCTGGACTCGATCTTCGACACGCGCACGCCGGCATCGGTGGTCTGCGACATCCTGCGCGCGATCGAACGGTCCGACAGCGTCTTCCTCGACCGCTACGCGCTGTACCTCAGCGGACGCCAGGCCGTGGTGCGACGCTTCGCGTACACGCCGCAGTACCACGTCTGCTACATCGACGAGGGCGGTGCGGTCGACACCGAGCGCAGCGGTCCGGCGCTGCTGTCGTACTACCGCAGCCGTGCCGACGCCTATGCCGCCAACCTGCAGCGCGCGGTCGGAGCCTTCGAGCGCGGCGACGCCGCCGGCATCGCGCACTGCGCCACCGCCAGCGCGTTGCTCGCACAGGGCGTGCTGCCCAAGCGCAGCTTCGACGCCATGCTCGCGCAGCGCGCGCGCTTCGGCGCGGACGGCATTGTCGTTGCCCACACCGGCAGCGTGATCGGCTACCTGTTCCGCGAAGCGCCCGATCCGGCGCGGATGGGCGAGCTGTCCGCCTTCTTCCTGGACCTCGGCCACCAGTGCCGCTTCGTTCTTGCGGGGTTCTGACCATGCATGCGCATATTTCCGATGCGATCAAGGCGCCGCAGATCGTGCGCCTGCGCCGCAACCTGTTCGTGGCGCGGTTCGAAACGATGAAGGTGTACTCGACCGTGGCCGCGGTCGACCGCCTGCTGCGCGAAGGCCGCGTGCGCCGAGGCGACACCCTGCTCGACAGCTCCAGCGGCATCTACGCCTACGCGCTGGCGCTGGCCTGCCACAAGTTCGGCATGCGCTGCCACATCGTCGCTTCAAAGACGGTGGACCGCACGCTGATGACCCAGCTGCAGGTCCTGGGCGCGACCGTGCAGCAGGTGCCGCCGCAGGACACGCTGAAGATGGATCAGAGCCTGCGCGTGGCGATCATCGGCGAGATCCTGCGCGAACGCCCGGACGTGCACTGGATGCGCCAGTACCACGACGACATCCACTACGCCGGCTACGTGCCGGTGGCCGAGACCATCGCCCACGAGATCGGCGCCGATCGGCTGACGGTGGTCGGCGGCGTCGGCTCGGGCTGTTCCACCGGCGGACTGGCGGTGGCGCTGCGCGATCACGATCCTTCCGTCGAACTGATCGGCGTGCAGCCCTACGGCAGCGTCACCTTCGGCAGCGATCGCATCGAGGATCCGGGCATCATCATCGCCGGCATCGGCAGCTCGATCCCGTTCCAGAACGTCCGCCATACGCTCTACGACGCGATCCACTGGGTGGCGTTCGATCATGGTCTCAGCGGCGCGATCGCGCTGCTGCGCGAGCACGCGCTGTTCGCGGGCCTGTCCTCCGGCTGCGCCTACCTCGTCGCCGAGCGCGAGGCGCGCCTGCGTCCGGACCGCGACGTGCTGTTCATCGCCGCCGACACCGGCCATCGCTACGTCGAGCACGTGTTCGCGCATCACGAGCGCGCCTTGCCGCTGCAGGCGCTGTCGCCGCGCGAGGTGCATGGCCTCGACGAACTGTCGCTGCCCTGGTCGGCGATGGCCTGGGGCCGGCGGTCATGGCCGCCGGCCGGTGCGTCGACTGCCCCGATCGAAATCGACGCCGCGCGCGTGGCTGACGTGGCCTGAGTGCCCGACGCCGTTTCATGGCCCTTTCATTCCTTCCTTTTCTCTCCTTCCGCAAGGAACGCACATGGCACACCTGTTGATGATCGAAAGCTGGGTCGGCGGCACCGGCCGGCTGTTTCCGGCCGCGATCCGCCGCCTCGGCCACCGCTACACCTTCGTCGCGCGCAACCGCGCGCACTACCTGGATGCGCGCACGCGCGAGATCCACCCCGTGATCGAACACGCCGACCACGTGCTCACCGCCGAGACCAACGACCTGCCGTCGTTGGTGGAATTCCTGCGCCAGCAGCACCAGGTGCTGGGCTTCGACGGTGTGGTCACCATCTGCGACTACTACATCGACACCGTGGCCGAAGTCGCCAAATCGCTGAACCTGCCGCAGGGTTTCCCGGACCGCGTGGCCGACATCCGTCGCAAGGATCGCGTGCGCGAAGCGATCGCGCGCGCCGGCCTGCCCAACCCGGACTTCGCCGTCGCCGACGACTGGGCGTCCACGCTCGCCGCAGCGAACCGCATCGGCTTCCCGCTGGTGCTCAAGCCGACGGACCTCGCCTCCAGCGCCTTCGTGCGCTTCGTGCGCGATGAGGTCGAGCTGAAGGAGGCCTTCGACGCGCTGGCCGCGTTCCCGAAGAACTTCCGCGAGCAGGCGCGGCCGATGCAGTGGCTGCTGGAGGCGTACATGACCGGCGAGGAGATCAGCGTCGAGGCGGTGACCCATGCCGGCGAGACCACCATCCTCGGCATCACCGACAAGAGCGTCACCGGCTTCCCGTACTTCATCGAGGATGGCCACATGTTCCCGGCGGCGCTGGATCCGGCGACCGAACAGGCCGTGCACGCGCTGGTGCTCGGTGCGCTGCGCGCGGTCGGGCTCGATCACGGCATCAGCCACACCGAAGTCAAGCTGACCCCGGACGGTCCGCGCGTGGTCGAGATCAATCCGCGTCCCGGCGGCAACTACATCGCCGAGCTGATCCAGCGCGTCACCGGCATCGACCTGCTCGAAGCGCAGATCGAGCTGGCCCTGGGGCGCCGGCCCGCGCTCGCGCGGGAAACCACCGGCGTGCACAGCGCGGCGATCAAGTTCCTGGTGCCGCCGCGCGGCGGCCAGCTCTCCGCATTGCGGGGAACGGAATCGCTCGACCAGGATCCGCACCTGGTGCGCGCCGCGGTGCCCGCGCTGCGCGACGTCAGCGTGTCCGCGCCGATCGACAACGCCTGCTACCTCGGCCACGTGCTCGCCTTCGATGCGCACGGCACCGGCGCCCGTGCGCATGCCGAACAGGCCCTGCGTCGCGTCGAATTCGACTTCGCCGACTGATCTGCGCATCGACCTGCAGCCATCTTCCATGGAAACCGACATGTCCACCGAATCATCCGCTTCCACCTCGCCCGCACCTCGCGATGTCGACGACCTGATCCGCGCGGTGCTGCGCGGCGAGCACGGCCCCGATCCCACCGGGCAGCACGCCGTCGGCGCGTTCTGGGTGCGCCAGAGCACCCAGTTCCCCGGCACCGACCACAAGTACCGCAACTACTACCTCGTGCTGCGCGTCGGCGCGGGCTTCGGCGGGTGCTGCCTCGAGCGCGACCAGTTGCCGTCGGAGATCGCCGAGGAACTCTCCGGTCGCTCCGTCGCCGAGCTGCTGGTCGATCCGCGCGCGCCGGTGCGTATCGCCGCGCTGGACGCCTATCTCTGCGCGGCCTATCCGCACCGCGACGATCCGCGCGCCACGCCGATGCTGCTGCCGCACGGCACGCCGCTGCAGCGCGCGGAAGCGCGCGACCGCGCCATCGCAGGCCTGCTGGACATCGTCCCGGGCCAGCGCGTCGGCCTGATCGGCGTCGTCAATCCGCTGGTCGCGGCCATTCGCGCCCATGGCGGCAGCTGCCTGCCCTGCGACTTCAACATGGACACGACCGCCGACGGCACGCCGGTGGTGCGCGAGATGGGACCGGTGCTGGAAGAGGCCGACATGATCGTCGCCACCGGCATGACCCTCGGCAACGGCTCGTTCGACACCATCCTCGCAGCGGTGCGGCGGCGCGGCATTCCTTTCGTCGTCTACGCGCAGACCGGCAGCGCGATCGTGCCGCGCTTCCTCGGCCACGGCGTCACCGGCATCTCCGCCGAGCCGTTCCCGTTCTCGCAGTTCAGCGCCGATCCCACGCCGATCCATCTCTACCGTCACGCGGCGTCCGCGACGCGCGCGGCATGAGCGTCGACGCAAGGATCGAATCGGCCGCCGCCGCGGCAGCGCCCATGGCCGATTCGCGCCGGCGACTGGGCCTGAACGTGCTGCTGGTCTACACCTTCTTCATGGTCGCGGGCTTCGCGATGCTGATGCCGCTGGTCGCGGTGCACTTCGTGAAGAACGTGGGCCTGGGCGTGGCGGCGGTCGGCGTGGCGCTGGCGTTGCGCCAGGTGATGCAGCAGGGCCTGGCGATCGGCGGCGGCATGCTCGCCGACCGCTACGGCGTGAAGACGATGATGTGCCTCGGCGTGCTGCTGCGCGCCGTGGGTTTCTCCGCGCTGGCTTTCGCCGGCGATCTGCCGCTGCTGCTGGTCGCGATGGCGTTGTCGGCCCTCGGCGGCGCGCTGTTCGAGGCGCCGTACCAGGCCGCGATCGCGGCGCTGACCGACGAGAACGACCGCCCGCGCTACTACGCGCTGAGCAACTGGGTCAGCGGCGTCGCGACCACGTTGGGGCCGCTGATCGGTGTCGCCCTGCTGCGCTTCGATTTCCAGTGGGTCTGCCACGCGGCGGCCGCCTGCTTCGCGCTGAACTTCCTGATCGTCTGGCGCGGATTGCCGTCGATGCCGGCTCCGGCCAGACCGCCGTCGATGCTCGGCAACGTCGCGGTCGCGGTGCGGGACAGCCCGTTCATGCAACTGGTGCTGCTGCTGATGCTGTACTGGTGCATGGCCGTGCAGCTGAACCTGAGTTTCCCGCTGCTGGCCGAGCGCCTGTCCGGCGGCATGGACGGCGTCGGCATCATGTTCGCGCTCAGCGCCGCGCTCACCGTGGTCCTGCAGGTGCCGCTGCTGCGCGTGCTCACGCCGCGCATGACGCCCGGGCGCATCCTGGTCGCGGGCGTGCTGCTGATGTCGGCCAGCACGGCGGGGCTCGGCTTCGTCGGCGGTTTCGCCGGGTTCCTCGCCTGCATCGCGCTGTTCTCGATCGGTGCGATCCTCACGCGCCCGACACAGCAGACCCTGATCGCTTCGCTGTCGAACAAGGCCGCGCTGGGCACCTACCTCGGTGTCAGTTCGATCAGTCTCGCGATCGGCGGCGGCGTCGGCAATGTCGCCGGTGGCTGGCTGGTCGACATCGCCGTTGCGCGCGACTGGCCGCACCTGCCATGGCTGGTGTTCGCATCGCTCGGCGCGCTCTGCGCGATCGGCCTGTGGCGGCAGCCGCAGTCGCGGCCGGAGGCGTGAGCGCTCCCGCAGGCACGCTCAGTGCTGCGCCATGCGGACCGCCATCCGCGCCATCTGCCGGGAATACAGACCCGGCAGCCAGCGCTTGAGCCGCCACAGCCACGGCGTGCGCCGGCTGGGCAGGACCAGGAAATCGCCGCGTTCGATCGCGGCGAAGCAGCGGTCGGCGATCTGGTCCGGCGTGTCGCGCGAGCGGTCCATCATCTTCTGCGCGAAGCGTTTCGCATCGCCGTCGATGATCGCGGTCTCCATCAGGTTGGTGCGGAAGAACGCGGGGCAGAGCACGGTCACGCGCACGCCGCTGCCGTGCAGCTCGGCGCGAAGCTGCTCCGACAGCGCGACCACGCCGGCCTTGGCCACGCCGTAGCTCATGATGCCCGGCGCGGCGGCGAGGCCGGCGAGGCTGGCGGTGTTGACGATCCGGCCGCGCTTCGCGGCCAGCATCATCGGCAGGAACAGCCGGCAGCCGCGGACCACGCCGAGCAGGTCGATGTCGAGGATGCGCCGCCATTCCTCCATGCTCGTGCCGGTCATCGGCCCGCCGGAGGCGATGCCGGCGTTGTTGACCAGCACGTCGATGCCGTGCCATTCGCTGGCGATGCGGTCGTGCAGGGCCTGCATCGAGGCGTCGTCGCCGACATCGGCGACCAGGGCGAGATGGCCGTCGCCATGCAGCGCGGCGCGCGCGGCTTCGGCGCGTTCGCCGAGCAGGTCCACGCAGGCGACGCGCGCGCCGGCACGGGCATAGCGATGCGCCAGGGCGAGGCCGAGGCCGCTGCCGGCGCCGGTGATCAGGATGCGTCGCTGCATGCGGAAGCCCGTGGGTTGCGATAGGCTCGGAGCATACCAGTCCGTTTGGAGCCCGCTGCATGTCCCGTCACGACCCGCTGTTCGACCTGTCCGGCAAGACCGCCCTCGTCAGCGGCGCCTCGCGCGGCATCGGCGAGGCCATCGCCCGCCTGCTCGCCGCGCACGGTGCGCACGTGGTCTGTACCTCGCGCCAGGTCGAAGCCTGCGATGCGGTGGCGCGATCGATTGTCGAAGCCGGCGGTTCGGCCGAAGCGCATGCGCTGCATGTCGGCGAACCGGAAGCGATCGAGGCCGTGTTCGCCGCGCTCGACGCCGCCGGCCGCACGCCGGACATCCTGGTCAACAACGCCGCGACCAATCCCTACTACGGCGCGATGGCCGACCAGGATCTCGTCAGTTTCCAGAAGACCGTCGACGTGAACCTGCGCGGCTATTTCTGGTGCAGCGTGCAGGCCGCGAAGCGGATGCGCGCGAAGGGCGGCAGCATCGTCAACATCGCTTCGGTCAATGCGAAGCGCCCGCCGTTCGGGCAGGGCGCGTACTCGATCACCAAGGCCGGCATCGTCAACATGACCGAAGGCTTCGCCAAGGAACTCGCGCCGCAGCGCATCCGTGTCAACGCGGTGCTGCCCGGCCTCACCGACACCAGGTTCGCCTCGCCGATCACTTCCAACCCGCAGGTGATGGCGGTGATGTCGCAGCTGATCCCGCTGGGGCGCAGCGCGCAGCCCGACGAAATCGCACCGGCCGTGCTGTTCCTGTGTTCGCCGGCGGCGAGTTACGTCACCGGGACGTGCCTGGCGGTGGATGGGGGGTATCTGGCCTGAGTCGACATCGACTCAGGGCCGCGATTCACGCACCTGGAACACGTTGCCTTCCGGATCCATCGCGTTGCAGACGACGAAGCCCGGCCCCTGCCAGCGTTCGTCGAACAACTGGCCGCCGTGCGATGCGGCGGTCGTGCCAGCGTCGGCCAGACTCGGCACGGTCGCGAAGAACTTGATCGCGCAGTCCTCCCGGCGGACGGGTGGCGTTTCGATGTGGATGGCCGCAGCGATGTGCGCGGGAATGCGATGCACCAGCAGCTGCAGGTCGGGCGAGGCGAGGACGGCGATGTCATCGTCGGCATGCACCTGGCGCAGGCCGAGCACGGCGGCGTAGAACGCGGCGAGACGCGGCAGGTCCTTGGCGTAGATGAAGACGCCGGCGCGGGCGGGTGCGGACATGGGAATTCCTCGGAGTCGAGGTGCCGATCGTGACGGCGCGACGCCGATGCCGCAAGCGCGTCCGTCGGCGGGCCGATCATTCCCGGGGCACGTCCCGCTTCGGAATCCTCCGCCTCGGCGCCTGCGCCTCGCGCTCCTGCATCTCGCGCACGCGCTGCCCGGCGGTGCGGATCAGCTCGGGCAGCAGCTGCGTCTCGGGCAGATGCTTCCAGTATTTCTGCGGCATTTCCTGGCGCATCATCCGCGGGTTGAGTCGGGCGGGATTGAAGATGTGCGCGTAGTAGGTGCGCCAGAGGTCTTCGCGGGCGTCGTCGGCCGGGGCGTCGCTGCGCTGGGCGCCGGGACCGAAGGCCAGCGCCGTGCCGTCCCAGGCCACGCTGCGGTGCGGCGTGAGGATCGCCCAGCGCATGCCGGCGAAGCGGCGCGCGAAGAACGGCGCCACGCGGTCGACGATCCAGTGCGAGGGCTCGAACCAGGCGATGAAGGCATCGGTCTCGCCCGGCACTTCGCGGAAGCGCACGAAGGCCTTCATCTTGTGCGTGTCGCGACCGACCGCCTTGGCCAGTTCCGATGCGCGGCGCACGTCGACATCGGTCACGTGCGAGAGCAGATGCCTTTCGCCCTGCGCGATCCGCCAAGCGATGCGGTAGAGCAGGGCATGCCGCTGCGGATCGCGATGGCAGAGCACGGCGCCGGCCAGTTCGAACAGCGCGGAAGACACCTGCGGCGCGGGTCTGATCGCGGCGGCCGTGGCCAGATCGGGCGCCGCGAGCAGCGTGGCTTGCGCATCGCCATTCCAGTCGATGTCCTCGGGCGCGATGCCCGCGCACAGGCCGATGCGCGCGAGCCGCCGCCAGGCATCGAGATCCCAGCCGGGATCGACGTCGGCGCGGAAGCGGCTCATGCGACGCCGTCCATCACGCGAACAGATCCTGCTGGCGCGGCTTCGGCGCGAGCTGCGCGCGCAGAGAGGCGGGATCGTCGAGGCGCTTGCGCGGGTGGTGGTCCGGCAGCTGGATGAAGGGCAGCATCTTCTGCAGCGGCGCGCGCAGCCGCGCCATGTCCTCCAGGCGCAGCCGGCCGTGGCGGCGCGCGATGAGGATGCGGTCGACGTTGCGCGTGCCCAGGCCCGGCACGCGCAGCAGCATCTCGCGCGACGCGGTGTTGAGGTTCACCGGGAATTTCTCGGGATGACGCAGCGCCCAGGCCAGCTTGGGATCGATGTCGAGGTCGAGCATGCCGCTGCCGCCAGCCTTCGTGTCGGGGGCGATTTCCTCGACGCTGAATTCGTAGAAACGCAGCAGCCAGTCGGCCTGGTACAGCCGGTGTTCGCGCAGCAGCGGCGGCGGCTTCACCGGCAGCGTCGACGAGGCATCGGGAATCGGGCTGAAGCCGGAGTAGTACACGCGGCGCATGCGGAAGTCGCCGTACAGGCCGCTGGACGTGTGCAGGATGCTGCGGTCGTCGGCATCGTCCGCGCCGACGATCATCTGCGTGCTCTGCCCGGCGGGCGCGTAGCGCGGCGGGCGTCGCCGCTTCGGCGAGGCATTGCTGATGGTCGACGGTTTGCGTGCTTCCAGGGTTTCCTCGATCTTCGCCGAGACCGTGCCCATCGCCGCGCGGATGCCGGGCAACTGCTTCTCCGGCGCGAGCTTCTTCAGCCCGGCCTCGGTCGGCAGCTCGATGTTGATGCTCAGGCGATCGGCGTAGCGCCCGGCCAGCGCCAGCAGTTCCGGCGAGGCCTCGGGAATGGTCTTCAGATGGATGTAGCCGGCGAAGCGATGGTCCTCGCGCAGGCTGCGCGCGACCTCGACCATCTGCTCCATCGTGTAGTCGCCGTTGCGGATGATGCCGCTGGACAGGAACAGGCCTTCGATGTAGTTGCGCTTGTAGAAATCCAGGGTCAGGCGCACCACCTCGTCCACCGCGAACCGCGCGCGCGGCACGTTGCTGCTCACCCGGTTCACGCAGTAGGCGCAGTCGTAGATGCAGAAGTTGGTCAGCAGGATCTTGAGCAGCGAGACGCAGCGGCCGTCGGGCGTGTAGGAATGGCAGATGCCCATGCCCTCGGTGCTGCCGATGCCGCCGGACTTCAGCGAGTTGCGCCCGCCGGCGCCGCTGGACGCGCAGGAGGCGTCGTACTTGGCGGCGTCGGCCAGGATCGCGAGCTTGCGGGTGATCTGCATGGGGGAATTGTCGCCGTATCCGTCTCAATCGGTGAGACGGATACGGCGCGACCGGCCGGAGGGATGCGTCACAATGGCGCATCCCCGACGAGTCCGCCGCCATGCGCCTGTCCGCCCTGTCCCTGCATCCGCTGAAATCCTCCGCTGCGCTGCCGGTCGCGTCGCTGGAGATCGAACCGCGCGGACCACGCTTCGACCGGCGCTGGCTGGCGGTGGATGCCGAAGGGCGCTTCGTCACCGCGCGTGCGGTGAGCGAGCTGGTCCTGGTCCGCGCGGAGCCGCTGGGCGCGGGCCTGCGGCTGTCCGCGCCGGGCATGGCGTCGCTGGACGTTGCCGTACCGCCCGCCGACGCGTCCCGCATCCCGGTGACGGTGTGGAAGAACACGATCGATGCGCTGCGCGCCGATTCCGCCGCCGATGCCTGGCTCAGCGCCTTCCTGCAGCGCGAGGTGCGGCTGGTGCACATGGACGACGCCGCATGCCGCGCCGTCGATCCTGCCTACGGGCGGGACGGCGACGAGGTCAGCTTCGCCGACGGCTATCCGCTGCTGGTGATCTCGCAGGCGGCGCTGGAGGGACTGAACGCGCGCCTCGCCGAGGCCGGGCGTCCGCCGGTGACCATGGCCCACTTCCGCCCGAACCTGGTGGTCGACGGTGTCGACGCGCACGCCGAGGACGGCTGGCGCCGCGTGCGCATCGGCGGCATCGACTTCGACGCGGTGAAGCCCTGCACCCGCTGTGTCTTCACCACCGTCGACCCGGCGCTCGGCTGCCGTCGCGAGGATGGCCAGCCGCTGGAGATCCTCAAGGGCTACCGGCGCACCCCGGCCGGGATCACCTTCGGCATGAACCTGATCGCGCGCGGCACCGGCACGCTGCGCGTCGGCGATGCGGTCGAGGCGCTGGACTGAGCCGCGCTGCATCCGGGCGGCCGGTGGATCCGTCATCGCAGTCGCCTGCCTGCCCCGGTGACCGCCATGCCGTTCGCGTTTCCACGCCGTCTGCTCCTGCCCATCGCCAGCCTGCTGCTCGCCGCCTGCGCCACCGGCGGCGGTTTCCCGCCCGAGGTACCCGCCACCGCGCGCACTTCCGACGCGCCGGGCGCTGCGCTCGATGGCAACGCGGTGTTCGCGCGCACGCTGGCCGCGCATGGCGGCGACCTGCGCCTGCATCCCGGCGACATCAACCTGTCCACCGACGGTCGCTGGTACGCGCTGATCCAGCGCATCCAGCCGCTGGTCAGCGACAGCGGCTACCGCATCCGTTCCGAAGAGCGCTACCGGCCGGCCGATGGTCTGTACGTCGTGGACCACGACGGTCCGCAGGGTCGCAAGCGCGTGGTGCGCAGCGCCGACGGCCTGTCGATCGCCTACAACGGCCGCGCGAACGAGGACGCGGCCCGGCGCAGTGCGACCGCGATGACCAACGATGCCTTCCGCATGTTCCATTTCGGGCCGAGCTGGTTCATCGGTCGCGTCGGGGAATGGAAGCGTCTGGACGATGTCGCCGAGGGCGGGCGGAGCTATCGCCGCATCGCTGGCGTTGCCGTGCCGGGTTTCGGCGATGCCGAACGCGACGATCTGGTGCTGTGGATCGATCGCGAGACCGACCGCCTGTACCGCATCCACATGAGCCTCAACGGCTTCGCGACCACGCGGGGCGCGCACGTCGACACCACCTTCCTCGACTACCGCGAAGTCGGTGGCTACCTGTTCCCGGTGCGCTTCCACGAGCGCGTGCGCGGCCCGCTGCGCATCGATGCGCACACCTGGCGGGTCACCGGACTCGACATGGATCGCGGCTGGACGTCCACGGACGTGAGCGGCGATGCCTATACCGGCACGGCCGCGCCCGCCGCGAAGGCACTGGACGCCGTCGCTTCGCCTTGAACGCCTATTCGCTGTCCACACCCGCGAGGTCCAGCACCCACTTCGGGACTACCGGTTCGCCGGCATAGAACGTCTTCGGCTTCTTCTCGGCCATCGCCCATCGATGCAGCCAGCTCGGTCCGTAGCGGCCGTGGTAGCCATCGGTGCGTGCGTAGGCCGGGTCGCGCATCGCCTCGTCGAGGGTGACGAAGCGGTAGCCGCGCCGTTTTGCGCCGGCGATGAGCTCGGCATAGGCGACGGCGTTGAGTTCGTTCGCATGCAGCAGCCAGATCTGCGGCAGCGCGTAGCCCAGCAGCGCCTGCGACTGCCGCTCGTAGTAGTCGAGCTTGTCGAGCATGTACGGCACGTAGCCCAGGCGCAGGCGTTCGAGCAGGGCGGCGCGCTTGGGCGTCCCGGGCTGGCCGTCGAGCACGCGCGCGTAGGCGAAGGCCCAGACCCATTCGCCGTTGTCCACGGTCACCGGCGCCAGGCGATAGCCGTGTTCGGCGAGGAAGCCGGCCAGCGTCGATTTGTCCTCGGCGGTCATGCCGGCCCGCAGATAGGGATTGCGGAACCAGCGCGGCGACTTGCCGCGTTCGGCGAGCATCGGCCGCAGCACGCGTTCGCCGCGCAGGATCGCCTCCTGGTAGGCGGGCATGCCCACCGCATGCAGGTCGACATGGCCATGCGTGTGGTTGCCGAGTTCGTGGCCATCGTCGAGCCAGTCCTCGAGCATCCTCACGCGCGCGGCTTGCGCCTGGCCGTCGATCTCCAGCTTGTCTTCGTTGACGAAACCGACCACCGGCACGCCGGCCATGCGCAACTGCGCCATCAACGCATCGTGACGGGCCTGCAGCGCCTCCGGCGGCGTGGTCGCCATGCGCTGCCACGGCAGGTCGTCGATGGTGACCGCGATGCGGCGATCGGGGGGCGTCTGCGCAGTTTCCGCACGGATCGCGGCCGGTGCGCAGCAAAGCGCGGCAAGGACGAAGACGGCGAAACGCATGCGCGGAATCCATGGCGGGGGAGCGTGACTGTAGCGCAGGACATCCGTGGCCGCGCGGGCTGCCCAAACGCGGGAATGGATCGGACGGGGACACCCTGCCGCGCGATGGATGCGCGGTTCTGCGAGGGAGGTCCGTTGCGACATCGCGATGACCTGCGGCTCGTCGCTTCGGCGTTAGCTCGCCTTGCCGGCGGATCGGTACGGGCCGGCATGGATATCCCCCGAATGCTGATACGACAAGGAGATGTATGAAACACACATTGATTGCTTCCGCGATCGCTGCCGGCATCGCGCTGACCAGCCTCGCGCCTTCGGCGCGCGCCGAGGAACCCGTGCTGCGCCAGGTGCGCCTGTGCGATGTCTCTGCCTGCTACTACGCCTGGAACGTCGTCGATCGCGACGGCGACGGGGTCAGCGATGCCGACGAGGTCGTCGCCGGCACCGACCCGCGCGATCCCGCCAGCCGCCCGCCGCTGCCGCTGATGGTCGAGATGATCGGCGCGCAGTTGCTGCCGACCTTCGAATTCGGCGTGGGCAAGATGGTGGTCCGACCCGCCGACCTGCATGCCGAACTGGAAAAGCACGGCGGGACGATGCCGGAGTCGCCGCTGGCGGCGTTCCCGCTGGGCGAACGCAAGGACGCGACGACCCGCCTCGGCCTGGATCCGAAGCAGATGGCCGAATTCGGCATCTCGATCGAATCCGACGGCTTCACGCTCGTGCGCGGCTTCAACACGGAGACGAACACCCCCGAGCGTCGCGTGGGCGGCGTCGCCATCAGCCACATCAGCGCAGACGGCGACGGCGGCACGGATGTTCCCGAGGGGCCGAAAGTCGTGTACAGCGAGAAATTCGAGAACGGCGACCTGTTCATCAAGCTCGACACCGGCGATGAGGTGCTGATCCACAAGGATGGCTCCTACGACCGGACAGGTCCGGACGGCTATCCGAAGAAGGGCTCGGGTTACGTCAATCCCGACGCGGACACCGGCGATGGCAAGCCGACCGAGGAACAGTTCAAGGCCTGGGAACGCGTGCGTGGTGCGACCCAGAAGACGGTGTTCGGCTGGCGTCCGATCGAAGTCGATCCGAAGGACATCGAAGACCGCAAGGGCACGATCATCCTGATCGACCCCGACTACATGGACTACGAGGGTGTCGTGTCCGGTCCGCCGCAGATCGATCGCGCGCAGCCGGAAACCCGGCCGGACCTGCCCAGTCCGATGGACCACGTGGATCCCTGCTGGCCGAAGTGCGGCTGATGGCCTGATCCGGAAGAACGACGGCGGCCCTGCGGTCGCCGTCGTTCATGGCGCAACGGGATGCAACGGCGCTGTCCTCAGCGCACCACGAACACCACCGCCGTGCGTGGCGGCAGGACGAAGCGGCCCGTCGCCGTGTCCACCGTCGCCTGGCGCGCGCGGCGATCGGCGGCATCGGATGCGGTGTGCACCGGATGCAGGCGCCAGGCTTTGCCGGCATCTTCCGGCAGGGCCAGGGCCTGCGCCACGGTATCGACGTTGACGAAGTACAGCAGCTCGCGGAAGACCGCGCCCGGGTAGCCGCGGCCTTCGAGATGCCCGGCCAGCACCGTCGGCACCTGCTCGCTGCCGGTGTTGCGGAAGTGCAGGCGCTGGCGGATGTCCTCGGCGGTGCGCATGCGGAACAGCGTCGAACTGGCGCGGATTCGCACCAGGTCGCGGAAGGCGTCGCGGGTCCAGCGGATGTCGGCTTCGCCCGGTGCGATGCCGGGGTTGGCCAGCAACGGGCGCATCACGTCCCAGTTGGCGCCATTGTCGCCTTGCGGCGGCAGGCCGGCGGCGTAGCCGTTGTCGCGGTAGGTCCAGTCGATGCGGTTGAACCAGTCGCCGCTGTCGTAGCTGTTGCGGTCCAGCGACTTGCTGCGCAGCGTATCGATGCCCGCATGCCAGTAGGCCACGCCCTGGCTGAAGCTGTTGATCGCGGCGCCGAGGATCTGCACGCGCGCGCGGTCCTCGCGGGAGGTGCCGACCGGCAGCTTGAACGCGTTGTTGTCGAACAGCGTCCAGTTGTCGTGGTTCTCGACGTAGTTGACCACTTCCTGCGGATCGACCACGTAGCCGGCCGGCTGTCCGCCGTAGTCGAGCTGGTCCAGGCGCAACGTGGCGTCCCAGTGCGTGGTCATCGTGTAGTCGCGGATCGAGCCGGCCAGGCCGACCTTGATCAGGTCCGCCGACCACATCAGGTCGTTGCGGGTCTTGCCGCCGCCGCTGCCGTTGTCGGCGTAGTGCAGGCCGTTGATGTAGCCCTGGTTGCGCAGCAGCGACACGCCGCTGTCGAAGCCGGAGCCGCCGCGCACGTGATCGCGCGCGCGGTCGCTGAAGGTGCCGATGCCGCTGCCGTTGAGCGACAGCTGCGAGGCCTGCACGAAGCGCGCGCCGTTCGCGACCTCGCCGAAGTTCCAGCCTTCGCCGATCAGCTGCACCGGGCGACCCGCCGCCGCGTTCACTTCCTGCTGCAGGCGCTCCATCACCGCGCGCGGCTGGTGGCCCATCAGGTCGAAGCGGAAGGAATCGATGCGGTACTGCGTCGCCCAGGTCTTCACCGAGTCGATCATCAGCTTCGCCATCATCCGGTGTTCGGTCGCGGTGTTCTCGCAGCAGGTCGAGCGCTCGACGTCGCCGCTCGCGTTCAGGCGGTGGTAGTAGCCGGGCACGATGCGGTCGAGCACCGACTTCGGATCCTGGCCCGAGGCGCTGGTGTGGTTGTAGACCACGTCCATGCCCACGCGCAGGCCGGCCTCGTGCAGCGCCATCACCATCGCGCGGAATTCGCGGATGCGCGCCGCGCCGTCGCCGGGAGCGCTGGCGAAGCCGCCTTCGGGCGCGGTGAAGTGCCAGGGGTCGTAGCCCCAGTTGAAGCAGTCGTTCGCGCGCACCGCGCCGACCGCCGCCTGCTGCGCGTCGGAATCGGGCGCGGCCTGCGGGATGATCGGGGTCACGCAGTTGCGTTCCGGCGTGCTCGCGAAATCGAAGACGGGCAGCAGGTGCACGTCGGTCATGCCCGCGCGCGCCAGTGCACGCAGGTGGCGCATGCCGGCGCTGTCGCGCTGGGCGAAGGCGAGATACTTGCCGCGATGCTGCGATGGCACGGTGGCATCGCCGATCGAGAAGTCGCGCACGTGCAGTTCGTAGATCGCCATGTCCTCCTGCGCGCGCACCCGGTCCGGCGCGCGCGACTGGCGCCAGCCGCGCGGCATCAGCCACGGCGCGTCGAGATCGGCGATATGGCTGCGTCGCGAATCGGCGTCGAGGCTGAGCGAGTAGGGGTCGGTGACGAGGTTGCGTACCACGCCGACGCCGCGCACGAAGACCTCGACGGCATAACGGTAGTGGCCGCCGTGGTGCTCGCCGCGCAGTTCCAGGGACCAGACGCCGGTCGCAGGATCGAGACGCATCGCGTGCTCGCCGCGTCCGCTGCCGCGCGCCGGGTCCAGGCACAGCGAAACCTTGCGCGCGGTCGGCGCCCACAGTTTGAAGGCGGTGCGCCCGCGTCCGACACTGACGCCGAGATCATCGATGCCTTCGGCCGAGGCGAAGCGATCGTCGAGCAGGCCTGGCAGCTGTGCCGTGGTCGCCGCGAGCACCCGGCCGGCCGCATCTTCCTGCACCAGCAGCAGTTGCTGCGTCATCAACGTGTCCAGTCGCGGCACGTCGGCCGGGTCGACCATCAGGCGCACGCCGGCTTCGATCCAGCGGAAACGCTCGGCGATCGCGTCCGGTACGTCGCCACCGATGCGCAATATCAGGGCGCCGTCGGCGCCGTGCACCGGTTCGCCGCGTGCGGCGACGATGCGACCCTCGGCCGAGTGGTACAGCTGGAAGGTGCCGGCGGCATCGGCGCGCGGCCACTGCAGGCGGTCGCGGCTGAGCCAGAATGCGCGCGCGTCCGTGGTCGAGACACGACGCAGGTCAGGCGGCGCGGTGAAGATCCTCGGCGTGCCCTGCACCAGCCAGACGTGGCCGACGCCGTCGGCGATGGTCAGTGCCGCGAACGGCACGCGGATGTTGTCGTTCCAGCCATCCTTGTCGTTCACGCCGCCGTTCGGCTTCGACGGCATGCCGTGCACGATGAACTCGACCGCGCGTCGCGACGCGTCGTCGCGCGGGTTCAGCACCGGCAGGTCGAACGCGACTTCGTTCGCGCCGACGGCGTGGTTCGGCATCGCCGACAGCGCCACCGGTGCGTTCCACTGGTCCAGCGCCAGGCCGCCGAGTCGCGAGGCGTCGATGCCGCTGCCCGGCCACAGGTGCAGCCCCCACTGCTCGTACGCGCCGTCGAAGCGCCGGTAGTGCACGCGCACGGTCGCGATGTCGGGCGTGGAGGCGACGGGATCGGTGCGGTACACGGTCGCGTCGCCCGAGCGCAGCCAGAGTTCGCCGCCGTCGGTGAACGACCACAGGCGATCGACGCCGGGGTCGCCACCCTGTCCCGGCGGATGCACGATGAAGCCGAAACCCGCTGCGGCAGGGTGTGTGAAGGCGGTCGCGCGGATATCGAAATAGGCGCCGTACGCGTCGACACCGGCGCGCGCGAGCGGTGCGTTCCAGGTCACGCCCGGATAGTCGGCCACGTACTGGCCGGCGGCATCCACCTGCCACAGGTGCAGGCCCCAGTCGCCGTACGCGCCGTCCTCGCGGCGGTAGCGCACGCGCACGTCGCGCGGTGCGCCATCGCGCGGCTGCGCGGGCACCGGCACCAGCACCTGGCTGACGTCGGTGGCATCGCAGATGCCGGCCTGCGTGTGCTTGCGCGATGTCGATGCCACGGGCGATGGCGTGTCGCTCGCCATCGCGGTCGCGCCCATCGCGAGCGGCAGCTCGCATCCGGCCAGCAGGAGCGTCAGCAGCAGCGACATCAGGAAGGACAACGGCAACGAACGGCCGTGGCGGAATCGGGTCGGGCGCATCCTGGCCTCCAGGGCGTTGCGTCGGGTCTCGCATCGGGTCGGACGGACACGCTTGCGATGCTGCAATGCGGCACGTCGTGCGGCATCCGCCGCGCATGACTCGGCGACGGATCGCATTGCACTCTGCGCGATGCCGGCGTGCGCGACAAGGCGCGCAGGGGCGGATGAAATCGTATTCCCGATGTTTTCGCGCGGAATGGACGCGAGATGCGTCAGGCGTCGCCGAAATCGATGAAGCCGACCGGCACCGCATCCGCCAGCCATACCCCGTTCGCCGAACGGCGGAAGACGTGGCCTGCCGCCGCCATCTCCGCCGCGCGAATGGTCAGCACCACCGGCTTGCCATGCCGTGCGCCGACGCGCATGGCGGTGTCGGTGTCCGCGGACAGGTGCACGTGATGCCGATTGCGCCGCAGCAGGCCCTCGCGACGGATGGCGTCGACGGAACGTGCGGCGGTGCCATGATAGAGCCGCTCCGGCGGCGCGACGATCTGCAGCGCAAGGTCGACCGCGATCGAATGGCCCTGGTTGGCGCGGATCCGCAGGCCATCCTCGCTGATCGCGAACCGCTGCTTGTCGCTGCCCGCGACCACGGCCTCGATGAGGTCGCGCGTCAACGGACGATGCGCCAGGGACAAGCGGATCAGTGCCTCGATCTCCGCCCAGCCCGCGGCATCGAGCGACAGGCCGATGAGATCGGGACGGTGGCGGAGGATCAGGCTGAGGAACCTGCTGGCGGAGACGAGGTCGGTCATGCCGCGCATTCTAGTTGCAGAGCCGCGATTGCAGCCTATCGTCGATGTGATTCGCGCCAGCGCCAGTGAAGTATTCCGCAATCGGCCCGGTCGCGCCCCATCCCCTGGACTGCGGTATCCTGTGCCTTGCTCCACATGCCCGGAAAATCCATGCGACAGGGACATTGGTACGCAGTCGTCATCATTCTCGCGATCATCGGTTGTACGGAAGCCCATTCTCCCGATCCTGAAGTCAGGGGGGGCAATCCGCCGACGGTTGAAATCCCGGGCTGTAGAGGTGAATGGATGCACGACCCCAGACAGTTTGCCAGCGTGGTCGCGATCCTGCGGCGCAATGGCGACGCTGAGCGTGCGGCCGCGTTCTACCTCGGTATGCGCAGGGCCGTGGAGCAACGTCTTGCCACTGCCCGGCCGGATGCACCGGGTCGCCTGAAGCCGGCACTCGATGCCTTCTTTTCTGGCGAGGAGGTCGAAAGCCAGGCGATGTGCCAGTTCGCACGCAATGGTCAGACGCCCCAGATGGTCGAGGAATGGCAGCGCTGGTCTTCGGACGCCGTGATGCGACAGGTGCACGGCCAGGTGATGAGTGTGGTTTCCAACCCCGCGCGAGGGCGCTTCGCCGCGGATCCAGCACGGCGCGCATTGCTCGAACGCATTCTGGTCGCCACCGATTACCAGTCCCTCATCTCGACCTTGATGTCGGCGCAGCGTCAGGCCATCGCCGTGACCGAGACGGCGATCGACCCTACCTCGTCCATCCTGCAGGACATCGCAAGCAACCAGCGTTTCGTGCGCCCACCAAGCGAAACGGAATTGATCGACTCGTGGCTCGGCCCGAGTCTGGCGGGTGTCGCCGATGCGGAACTCAAACGTTTTCTTGCCTTTGCAGAGTCGAATTCCGGCAAGGCCTACTACCGCTCGTTGCGGGAAACCTACGTCTATACCATGACCGACTGGTACGAACGCCTGGGGGCGCTGCTCTCCGCGGATGCGGCGTCACCCGTGCCGGCGCAGGATCCGGCGATGGCGGCGGACAAGCTCGCCGAAGCGCGTCGTTTGCTCGATGTGGTCGGTACCCGTGTGGTCATGCCGGAAGCGCGTACCCTTCTGCTGCAAGCGGAACGGCTGGACCCGGACAACGCGGAGATCCAGACGTTGCTGGGAAGAATCGCGAAGACGTTCGCTTCCAACAAGACGATGTATGCCCCCGATCGACTGAGGCTCACGGCGGATGCCGCGCATTCACAGGATCCGGCGCTCTTCGCCGAGGCCGAAAGCCGGCTCGCCAAAGCTATCGAGTTCGATCCCCGGAACGCGGAAGCGCAACTTTACATGGGGCATCTCCGCTTCCTGCAATCCCGCGACGAGGAAGCCGTCCGCCATTTCTCGCTGGCCCGGACACTGGATCCGCTGGAGCCGAGCCTGCCTCTGTTCGAGGCGAGTCTTGCCTACGAGCAGGGACGGCTGCGCGATGCCGAGCGCCTGCTTCGCCAGGTGCTGGCGAAGCCCGAAGGCCGCGTGTACAACCATTTTCACGCGCTCAAGCAGTTGCGGCTCGTCCTGGACACCCAGGGGCGTGGCCGCGAATACGATGCCGTAGTGGCGAGCCAGTTGAAACGCGATCCCCGCATGTGGGATGTCAGGATCGGACAAGCGGAACGCATGATCCGAAACGGGGCGCGAAGCAGCGATGTGCTTGCCATGATCGAACCGGTGCCCGACACCTGGTTGCCGGATGCCAAACGTGCGCTGATGTTCGATATCCGTGTCCGCGAGGTGGTGGAGGCGCCTGCAGCTTCACGCGACGAAGCGGCGCGGCGCGTGTTCGAGATCGCGGAGCAGCCCATGCATGCGCTCGACAGCGCCTGCAGAACGGGCGGTCGGGAACTGATCGCAGGTGCCATGGTCCGAGCCAGCGGCGCACAACAGGCCTTCGCCGATGGCCTGATGGCATGCGCGATGTGGAACAGGGATACGACGCTGGCCGAAGCCGTCCTGCCCTTCATCCGCGACATCGATCGTCCGAACCCGGGACTGCAAGGCAACAGTCCGCTGTGCAACGCCGTTGTGCAGATGAATGGCGTACTTGTCGAATGGCTCTTGACCAAGGCGAAGGCCGATCCCGGCAAGTCCTGCGCGGGCAGCAAGACACCGCGCGATCTTGTCCAGGAGCGTGCCGAGAGTACGAGCTTCAGCGAAGAAGCTCGTGCTAATGCGCGCGCCGTGTTGAAGCTGTTCGATCGGCCCACATCCAGCAAGTGAGATTTGCCCGGGGCGCCGCGATGAG
This sequence comes from Lysobacter sp., assembly GCA_019634715.1. Lineage (GTDB taxonomy): Bacteria > Pseudomonadota > Gammaproteobacteria > Xanthomonadales > Xanthomonadaceae > Lysobacter_I. The sequence continues at coordinate 80,254 of JAHCAU010000006.1, read as the reverse complement.
CGGACGTCCCGGGCACGAGCATTCCGGCGTATTGCCACACCCGCCTCTCTCCGGCACATTGACCTTGCCGCGCAGGGGCGATGGGTCGCCCGCCTGGCGCGGCCTTCTGACCGGAACCCATGCTGCATGGCGCCAAGATCCCTGTTTTTCCCCGGCATTCTCCTGCCCGCCCTTCTGTTCGCGTTCCACGCCCGCGCCGAACCCGAGTGCCCGGGCGGCAGCGGCTGCGCGCCGCAGTTCAACGAAAAGTCCAAGCCGTATTCGCGGCCGCCGCAATCGCCTGCGGCGCAGGCGACGCGCAGGCTGTCGACATCGATCGAACAGGCGCGATCGCTCTTCGATCGGCGCGACCAGGCCGGTGCCGGGCGCATCCTCGATGACGTGATGCGCGATCCCGGCTTCCAGGCGCTGCCGGCGAAGGACCGCCGCCTCGCATGGGCCGTGCAGGCGCGCATCGACATGTCCGCGCAGCGCTACGATCGCGCCGTGGAGGGGTTGACGCGTGCGAACGCAGCCGACGACAGCGACCCCGATATCTGGTACTGGCTGGCGATGGTCGAGGATGCGCGCGGCAAGCCGGAAGCGGCGGCCCGGGCATTCACCGAACTGGCCGAGCGCTGGCCGGAGCTGCTGGCGAACATCGAGCCACGCGAGGTCTACAGGCTGCAGTCCCGGGTCGCCGAGGGATCGCAGGCCAAGGTGGATTTCCTGCAGACGCTGCTCGACGCGAAATGGGATGACCCCACCGGCGACGCCAGCGCGCTCTGGCACCTGCTGGCGCTGTTGCGGCTGGAACGCGGCGAACCCGTGGCTGCGCGCGCGGCGATGCGTCGCATCGTGCATCCGGACCTGATCGTGTCGATGCGCAGCGACAGGCGCTTCGATGCGGTCGTCGAGCGGAATGGTTGGGCGTTCAACGTCGAGCGTGCGGCGGTCCGTGCGGTCGAGGCGATGCAGGAAAAGACCGAAGCCCGTCCCGACGACCTGGACGCGAAAGTGCAGCTCACCTATGCGCTGCTCGACGCCGGCGACCACGAGGGACTGATCCGACTGGTCGATGGCGTGCTGGCATCGGACGACGGGTCCGGACGCGAAGCGGCCGATGGGAATGCCGAACGCACGCCGAGCCAGCATGCCTGGCTGCTCAACAATCGTGCGGTCGCGCTGTATCGCCTGGGACGCACGCAGGAAGCGCTCGCCGACATGGAGCGCGCGCGCCGCCTGCCGACCAGGAATGGACCGAACGTCAGCCAGACGCTGAACCTCGGCGAGTTCCATTGCACCCTGGGTCGTGCCGCCGATGCGAAGCGCATGGCGGATGCGGTCGATGCCGGTCCTGTCAGCGATTATGGACGGATGTTCCAGGCCCGCGTGCGCCTGTGCGCCGCGTGGCTGTCCCGGGATGCGCGCGGCATGAGGCGTGCGTTCGCCACGATCCGCAAGGGGCGCGCGCACAGCGAGGAGATCCACCTGGATGCGCTGGTGATGCTGGAGCGGCTCGACGAAGCCGCGCAGGCGCTGATCGCGCTGCTCGACGCGCCGCGGGAGCGTGCCGACATCCTGCAGGCGCTGCAGTCCTACCGTGAAGTCGCGCCTACGCCGACCCTGCAGCGCCTGCGTTCCCAGCGCGAGGCGCTGCTGGCGCGCGACGGCGTGAAGGCCGCGATCGAGCGCGTCGGCCGGCGCGAGCGCTACGGCGTGTATTTCGGCGCCGGCTTCGACTGAGGCGACGCGCGAACGCGCGTCGCTTTCCGGTTCGTCGCGACGAAGCCGAACAGGCTGTCAGAAGCGCTGCATCGACACCGTCGGCGCCTGCTGCGTCGCGTTCTGCTGCAGCGGCTGCGGCAGGGTGTCGATCTCGCGAGTGTGTTCCGCGAGGCTGCGGGATGTCGCCTGGAAGTGGGTCGTACCGGCGTTCATGCTCGTGAGTGCGCCAAGATCGCCCTGCGTCGCGAAGATGCCGCCCTCGCGATTCGTCGTCACGTGATCGATGCGCTGCAGGTGGCTGCGATGCGCTTCAACCGCGAGTGCGGCGGCGATGCACTCACGATCTTCGTTGGGGCCGAAGATCTGTCCGGTCTGGTCGTATCGGTCCATGGCCGCCCGTGCGTCAGCGTACAGGTGGAACTGCGGATGCAGCAGGTCTTTGAGCAGCAGCGGCTGGTCGGGCAGGGGTTCTGGTGGGCCGAGGGTGATGCGCTTGCGTGCCGGCGGGTCGGTGTCCTGCGACAGGTCGTCCGGGTTCCAGCAGGCGGTGATGCGGCCGTCGAAATCCCGGGTGTCGCGTTTGAGGCCGGCCGGTGCCGGGTCGTCGGTCGCGGGGACGATGCCGTCTTCCTGCGCCTGGCCTTCGACCGCGACGAGCTGCGGGTCGCGATCGTCGATGAAATCCTGCAGGTCATCCTCGACGCCGAAGTCGTGGGCGCCGTCGAACTGGCCGAGGGCGTCGCGTTCCCATTCGTGCGAGCAATTGGCGCTGCGCGAAACCAGCTGCAGGTTGTCCACGTCATTGTAGGCATCCAGTGCCGCGGCCTTGCTGATCGTGCCCGTGCCGCTGTTCTCGCACATTTCCTGCAGCACATCGCTGATCGGCCGGCGGTGGTCGATGTCGAAGGCATCGCGGGTCACCAGTTGCCCGGTCGTTGCGCAGTAAAACAGCGGGACGGAGTACGCGAGCTCCCCGGTGTCTGCGTCGGGAATGTCCACCGTCAGGGCGTAGCGCTTGGACAGTTCGTTCTCGAGCCAGACGCTCTTGACGCGGGTGTCGAAGCGCAGTTCGCCGCGCCCGTCCTCGGGCGACCAGGTCGCGTTGAGCGTGCTTTGCTGGCGGCGGGCCTTGTCCTTGACGGGATCGAACTCGCGGTGCGTCGCGTTCGGGTCGAACTCGGCGTTTTCCTTGAGCCACTTGCGCCACTCCGGCGAATCCAGGCCGCCTTCGAGCAGGCGGTCCACCTTGTTCCGCGACCGGTTGTACGACGAGGGCAGCAGGCGCAGGTTGTCGGTGTCGTTGTACGCCATGTTCGCGTCGGCGTAGTTGCTGACGCGCTTGTCGACCAGGTGCTGCTTCCATTCCTTCACGTGGTCGATGTCCAGCGCTTCCGGGCTGTGCCAGGTGCCGGTCGTCTCGTTCATGAAGAGTCGATAGGTCTTGTTCTCGTGCGTGAATACGACCGACGGCATCCGCTCGACGGCCTGCTCGTTGCGCATCAGGTTCACGGTCGACTCGTAGAAGGCGAGGCCGGTCCTGTCGTGGCTGCGGTCCCAGGGCTTGTTCAGCAGGCTGTCGCCGTGCTGCGGCGGCCGCATGTCGTGCCAGTCCGCGAGCATCACCGTCCGTCCGTTGCTCAGCGTCGCTTGTTGGCTGCCCATCCCGTTCTCCTTCGATCTTCATGCAGGCGCGTTCTTGCGCCGGAAGGGTAACCCGGATCCTGGGGGGTGGGCGGTATCAGTCCGCGATCATTCGCGCAGTCGGCAAGCCCTGGCCAGCGAGCCGCGCGGAGGATGTGCGTGCCGCACATGCAACGCGGCGCCGCAGGTAGGCGGCGCCGCGACGGGATGAGGGTGCCTGGCGGCGGATGATCGCCGCGAGCGGCCGTCGGTCAATCCTTGTCCTGGCCGATCACCTCGCCGGTGGCGGGATCGATCCGCAGCGCCATTTCGACGCCGGCACGGTTGTCCGCCTTGGCGTTCCAGAGACCGTTGCGGAAGCGCACGTCTTCGATGTCCGTGTAGCCCTGTGCGGACAGTTTCGCCTTGACGTCGGCCTCGGTCAGGTTCGCGACCTGCTCGTCCGGAAAGACCTGGCCGGTCTTCGGGTCCAGGCGCACGTCGACGCGGTTGCCGTCGGCGCTGCGCGCATCGGCCTTCCACACGCCGTCCTTGAACTTCACGTCGTTGATCCTGCTGTAGCCCTGCGCTTCCAGCGTGGCCTTGACCTGCGCCTCGGTCAGTGCGCCTTCGCCGGCGTGGGCGGCGGACGACAATGCGGCGGCCAGCGCCAGTCCCAGCAGGATGCGGGTCTTCTTGCCATGGCTCGATGCGTTCATGAGGAGCGATCTCCGGTGGGGGAGGCCGCAGTCTTCCCGGGCATTTCCAAACCGCGGATGAAAGCGTCCGCCTGCGCTCAGGCATGTTTCACGAACCTGCAAGCCGCATGGCGTCATGCGATTCGCAGGCCCCGGAGCCGGGCGACACCGGCCGGAGACTGCGTTCTGCCCGATGGTCTGCGATCATGTGCGGATGAACATGCCCAACGATTTTTCCGCGCTTGCGCTGGATCCCGCCCTGTCGCAGGGCCTCGATGCCCTCGGTTACACCACGATGACGCCGGTCCAGGCCCAGGCGCTGCCGGCCATCCTCGACGGTCGCGACGTGATCGCGCAGGCGCCCACCGGCAGCGGCAAGACCGCGGCCTTCGGCCTCGGCCTGCTGCATCGCATCGATGCCGCCGCCGTGCGTACCCAGGCGCTGGTGCTGTGTCCCACGCGCGAACTCGCCGACCAGGTCGGCAAGCAACTGCGCAAGCTGGCCACGGGCATTCCGAACCTCAAGATCTCGATCCTCTGCGGCGGCATCCCGCTGGGCCCGCAGCTGGCGTCGCTGGCGCACGAACCGCATGTCGTCGTCGGTACGCCCGGCCGCATCATGGAACTCGTCGAAAAACAGGCGCTGTCGCTGTCCGCCGTGCGCACGCTGGTGCTGGACGAGGCCGACCGCATGCTCGACATGGGCTTCGAGGACGACATCCGGGCACTGGTGAAACGCACGCCGAAGGACCGGCAGGGCCTGCTGTTCTCCGCGACCTTCCCCGATGCGATCCGCGCGCTCGGCAATGCCATGCTGCGCGATGCGGTCGAGGTGAGCGTGGACGGCGGCGTGGAACCCGCGACGATCGAGCAGTTGTTCTTCGAGGTCGAACCGGAGCGCAAGGCGCCGCTGCTCGCCGCACTGCTGCTGAACTACCGACCGGCCTCGTGCGTGGTGTTCTGCAACATGCGCAAGCACACCGAGGAAGTCGTCGGCTCGCTTACCCACTACGGCTTCACCGCGCTGGCCCTGCATGGCGACATGGAGCAGCGCGATCGCGAAGAGACGCTGGTGCGTTTCGCCAACCGCAGCTGCAGCGTGCTGGTCGCCAGCGACGTGGCCGCGCGCGGGCTGGACGTCGAGGATCTGGGCGCGGTCATCAACTACGACCTGCCCAGCGACGCCGACACCTACCTGCACCGCATCGGTCGCACCGGTCGTGCCGGTCGCGAGGGTCTTGCGCTGAGCCTGTGCACGCCGGCCGACATGTCGCGAGAGAGTGCGATTTCCCTGCGCCTGGGCAAGTCGTTGCGCTACGAACGGATGGCACCGCTGACCGGCCGCCCGTCCGGCGTGTCGCCCGCGCCGATGGCCACGCTGCGCATCGATGCCGGTCGCACCGACAAGCTGCGCCCCGGCGACATCGTCGGCGCGCTCACCGGCGACGCCGGGTTGAAGGTCGACGCCATCGGCAAGATCGACGTGTATCCCACGCGATCCTACGTCGCGATCATGCGCAACCAGGCGGATACCGCGCTGGCGCGACTGCGTGCCGGCAAGATCAAGGGCCGCAAGTTCCGCGTGCACCGACTCTGAAGCACGCCCGCGGACGGAGTCCGGATTCCACGGGGCAAGACTTCAGCGTGCGTAGTCGCCGCCGCAGCCGCTATCCTCGCCCGGACCCAGTTCCAGCGTCGCCAGCAGCGCGGCGGGCGGCGCGACCGAACCCAGCGCCAGGGCGATCGCGCCGCGCAGGCCGAGACGCTTGAAGTCCGGCCGGAACGACGGGTCCTTGAAGGTGCCGCCGACCACCAGCGGCGAGCGCAGGGCGAGGAGGCTGCGGTCCTTGGGGCGCGGACGCAGTTCGAGGTCGAGCGTCTCGTGCTTCAGGCTGATCTGTCCCTTGCCGACGATGATCGTGTCCTCGGTGTCGAAGGCCAGCGCACGCGTGCGCATCAGGCCGTCGCGCACCGCGAAGTCGCCGAACGCGCAGCGGATCGGCACCTTGCGGTCCTTGGTCAGGAGGAATTTCAGCGCTTCGGCGATGTCGATGCCCGCCAGTTCCATCAGCAGGTTGCTGATCTGGCCCTTGCCCATGCCCAGGGCGATGTCGCCATCGGCACTGCCCAGCATCGCGGCGACGGAATTGCCGCGGCCGGTCACCGCGATGTCGCCGCCGATGCGGCCGACCGCGTCCTGCGTCAGCTTCGCGTCCGGGAAGAGCTTCGCCAGATCCAGGCGGCGCGCGGCGATCCGTGCGGTGGTGCGGATGGTCGGCTCGCGTGCGTCCATGCGGATGTCGGCACGGATGTCGCCGCCGGCCACGCCGAAGTTCAGCGGTTCCAGCCGCAGCAGGCCCGCTTCGAGCCTGAGGTGCGCATCCATGTCGTCGAGCGGCAACGACGGCGCATCGATGCGCTGCGCCTTCAGGCGCACGTCGGCATCCATCGTGCGCAGCTTGTCGAGGTTGTACGGCCTGTCCGGCAGCAGTTTCGGGCTGGCGGCGAGCTGCGCCGACTGCGCCCGCAGCTCGGCGTTGCTCGCTTCCTTGCCGCTGGTCTGCGGCGGCGCGCCGACGAAGCCGGCGAGGTCGTCGAAGTCCAGACGCTTCGAGACCAGGTTCGCGACCAGTCGCGGCCGCGTGCGACCCACCGTCACCGCCGCCGAGCCGCCCAGATCGCTGTCGCCGACCTGCCCGGTGAAGCCTTCGTAGCGCCACGTGTCGCCGTCGCGGCCGAGGCGGCCATCGAAGCGGTAGGGCGGCGTCGGCGGCAGGGCGATGCCGAGCAGGGGATACAGGTCGTCCAGGTTCTCGCCCGACAGGGCGAAACGCAGGTCGATGTCGCGCAGCCGGAAGGGATCGGTCAGCGTGCCGCGCGCCTGTGCCCGGGTGCGGCCGGCGCTGGCGCGCAGGTCGATGCGGTAGGGGCGGGCCGTCCTGGCGAGTTCCAGCGGCGAATCGCCCCGTCCGGACAGCCTGAAGGCGTTGCCCGCCCAATGGCCCTTGCCGTCCACGTCGACCGGGGGCGACGCAGCGCCCGCGCGCGGCTGCGCGCTGTTCACGCGCAGGTCGATGTCCGTCCTGCGCGGCGCATCGACGTAGCGCAGCCGGCCGTCGTCGATCCGGATCCGTTCGAAACGGATGGGTTCGCCGCCGCCGTCGTCGCCGAACACCCAGTTGCCGACACCGCGTGGCCCGGTCTCCAGCAGCACATCGGGCTTGGCGAGGCGGAGGCCGGGGACGCGCGCCCGGCGCTCGAACAGCAGCGACCAGAGCGCGATGTCCACCTCGATGCGGTCGGCGCTGGCCATCACCGGTGCCTTCGACCATGCGGCGTTCGCGAAGCGGATGCGGTCTGCGGCCAGCGTCGTCACCCGCCCGAGGTCGACGTCGAGATCGCCCTCGATGCGCAGTGCGCGGCCGGTCCTGGCTTCCACCAGTCGCTCCAGCGGCCGCCTGAACCAGTTCCAGTCGAACACCGCGACCAGCACCGCCACGGTCACCAGCAGCGCGCCGAGCCAGAGAAGGGCGCGGCGCGAAGGCATGCGTCGGAAGCGCGGTGGTCGCAATGGTGTGGCGCGGTCCATGCGGGTCATGATCGAAACCGGGTTTTGAACACCGCAGAAACGCGCCGGATGACGTTCATGTTACGGCTCGAACCGGGGCGCGCCGGCAGGCCGGGGGAGCCGGTCCGCCCGGGCCATGAAAAAATGCATCGCACCCTCTATCCTGCCGGTCACAGGGATATCGAAGGGTTGGATGACATGCGTGGAATCGTTGTTTGCGCGGGGATCGTCGCGGCCGTGCTGGTCGCCGCGTGCGGAAAGCAGGAAGAGGATGCCGGCCCCAAGCTGCCTGTCCCGGAGTGCGCGACGGCACCGGAGCACGATGCCAAGGTGTTCGCGCGCCTGGTCGAGGCCATGGACCGGACCGGCGACATCGCCGAGGTCAACCGCCGCTTCGCGCAGCATCGCGCCACCCTGGACGCCCTGCTCGCCGAGCGCCATCCGCAACTGATGCCGCGCCTGAAGCCGGTGCTCGACCAGCAGTTCTCCGAGGACCGCCTGCGCGAGCGCGCCGCCTGCCTGTTCACGGGGCTGAGCGCGCAGCGCGAGGGCGTCGCCGCATTGGATGCCTGGTCGCGCAAGCCCGCCATGCGCGCGATCAGCAACGCGATCTGGACCCGCACCCCGGCACCCTCGGAAGAGAAGGACGCCCGGATGACCGACAAGCGGAAGGCGCTTCTGCGCGGGATCGCGTCGGCGATGCTGCTGCAGCGCATCCAGGCCAACATCGACGCGGTGGCGAAGGGCGAAGCGGCGGCGCTGGCCGCCGTGCTGGAATCGGTGCAGCAGGCCACTCCGGCCAAGCCCTCGCTGGTCGCGATGGAGGCCGTGGTCGACGATTGGCTGGCGCCGGCCCTGGTGAAGGTGCCGGATGGCGATCTCGTCGACTATCTCAACTTCGTCGAAGGCACGTTCGCCGGCGATTACTATGTCGCGCTCAACAGCGCGTTCGATTTCCGCGCCGGCGAGTGGTACGAGCAACTGGTCGAACAGTTCGACCGCAACAACGTGCAGACCGTGCAGCCCGGCGGATCGGCCGGCAAGGAAGCGCTGGTCGCCGACGCGCTGCGCTCGCTGCGCGAGATCGGTTCGCCCGCAGCGGCGGTCGATGCGCTGGCCAAGCTGCTGCAGGCCGAGCGGATGGCCCCCGCCGATGCCGCCATCAAGTCCCTGCTCGCCGAAGCCGCGATCAAGAGCGCACCACCCATGCCGGCCAGCGGCGAGCAGTTGCGCGTGGTGCTGCAGAGTCCGAACTACGAGCAGGCCGACCGCTACCTCGCCAAGGCGATCGAACTCGACCCGACGCATGCCGACGCCCACGTGATGCTGGCGCGCCTGCGCTACCTGCAGGGGCGCGACACCGATGCCGTGGCTGCGTTCGACAGGGCCCGGACCCTGGGGCCGGACCATCCGCTGCTGCGGCTCTACCTCGGCGACCTGTCCTACGTCCGCCAGGACTACGCCGCGGCGTCCAACCTGTACCAGGAAGTATTGGCCAAGCCCGAAGGCCACGTGCACGTGCACGTGACCGCGCTCAACCATCTGCTGGTGGTGCTGCGCAAGACCGGCCGGGCTGCGGATTATCCGCGTTTCGTCAATGCGTACCTCGCCCGCAATCCCGAGGCCTGGAACGCACGCCTGGACTTCGCGGACTACCTGCTCGCCAACGGCGGTCGCGCCGACGCGGTGCTGCCGGTGATCGAGCCGGTGCCCGACACCTGGTTCCCCGCGCGCAAGGTGCCCACGGTCGCGTCCGCATTGATCCGCAAGAGCGCCGAACGCCTGGACAAGGACCTCAAGCCCGTGGGCGACAGCCAGCGCGCGATGCAGCGCCTGCTCGGGATGAACCCCGAACCGCGCCTGCTCGGGGAGGCGATCTGTCGCGCGAACGTGGAGCCCCCCTTCGCCAAGACGGTCCTGGCCACCAGCCCGAACCCGCGGGCCGCCGCCACCGGACTGGTGATCTGCGCCCTGCGCACGCAGGACGGGCGGACGGTGCATTCGATCGCCCAGCAGGCCGATGTCGCCGCGTTGAGCGGGCCGCTGCCCGAGCTCAACCGCGACACGCCGCTGTGCTTCGCCGCGGCCACGCGGAACGTGAAGGCCTTCATCGCGCTGGCGAAGCTGCAGGTCAGCCCGAACCAGCGCTGCAACGACGGCGACCTGGTCGGCGCGCGCCTGCAGCGGATGTCGTTCGGCAACGACAGCGGCATCGCGCAGATGCGTGACGCGCTGCAGCGGTTCTATCGCAAGGCCTGACCGTCCGTCGGCGGACGAACGCGGCACAACCCGGAGGGCCGGTCCTGTCGGGGCGCGGTGCGGCGTCATCGCTCGGTCGTGGATGCACATCCACTCCCTCTCTCTTCCTTGCCCCGCGCCCGACAGGACCGGCGAGAGGCATGGAGAGATCGTGAACAGGCTCTCAGCCCAGCGCCAGGGCCGAGCCGGTGAAGGGCAGGGCCACGCGGCAGCCCTGCGGCAGCGGCGTGGCGGGCGTGGTCGAGGCGATCCCGGACTGGGTCACGCCGCGTCCGATCCAGTCCGCCAGGTCGTGGCGCCGGCCGGCGAACTCGAACGGCCGGCTGTCGACCAGCCGCGCCGAGAACAGGTTCGCGATCCACTGCGGCGTCGAACCCGCGTCCAGCGCGGTGTCCACGACCAGCGAGGTCCGCTGGAACGTGGCGATGCATTCGCCCTCGGCGAAGGACGCCGGCCGGCCGAAGTCGCCGGCCGGTACGCGCTGCAGGTAGAGCGAAAACTCCCCGTCGGCGTCGATCGACAGCGACAGCGATCCGTTCGACAGCGGGCGGTCCGTGAAGGGACGCGCGGCGAAGGTGAAGTGCGCGGTCGTCTCGCTGCGCGCGCCGTCGAACAGCGGGCACCCGGCGAACGGCAGGTGCAGGAAGTAGCCGCAGTCGGCCAGCGTGCCGTCCTCGGCGCGGTAGAAGCGGCCGGTGGCGTACCACGCGAGTTCGGCGGGGAGGAGGCGCGGCATGTGCGTTCCTTCGTCTGGTCCGGGGGGCGGGCGGGCCTGGCTCGGCCTGGTCCGGGACCGTGGCCGGCGGCCGTCGCCCGGGAGCGGCCCGGCCGGGGTCCCGGCGCGGGGGTATTTGCTTTGTTGGCCGATTCGGCCCATAGTATCGCCCGCTGAATGTCAAGGGTCACCATCGGATCGTGGCCTGCCGCTGTAGACCAAGTACACGTACACCTACACCGTTTCCCGTTTCCTTCCTTGCAGCCAGCCTCCGCCGCTCCCGCGGCACTCAACAAAACTCCAGCTCAAGGAAATAACACCATGTCCCAGAAACAGACCGGCACCGTGAAGTGGTTCAACGACGCCAAGGGCTTCGGCTTCATCACCCCGGAAAGCGGCCCCGACCTCTTCGTGCACTTCCGCTCGATCCAGGGCTCGGGCTTCAAGTCCCTCCAGGAAGGCCAGCGCGTCTCGTTCGTCGCCACGCAGGGCCAGAAGGGCATGCAGGCCGACCAGGTCGAAGTGATCTGACGTTCGACTGCAGCACGCGATACCAGAAACCCGGCTTCGGCCGGGTTTCTGCTTTCCGGGGCCGGGTCATGCTGCGCCGCCGCATGCAGCATCACGGCGAAGAGGCTTGGCGCGGCCCCGTCTTTCGGCACACACTGCCGAAGCCGCGCGCAAGCCGGCGACCCGCAGGCGCAGGGGATGCCGCCGCGGGGGAGGGGATGGCGCATGGGAGCGCCATCCGGACATCCGGAAGCACCGACATCCGCCGTGCATGTTCCGCCAGCGATGGTTCGCCATGGCAGGCAGGAGGCGTGCCATCCATCGATTGACAGGGAGTCTCGATCCATGAAGAAGTCGTTCGCGTACACGCTCAAGACCGTCGTGCTGGCGTCGCTGGTCACGGTCTTCGCCACGGCCGCGCCGTTCGCGCTGCAGGCCAGGCCACAGGAAGACACCGCCGCCCCCGCCGAGGCGCTGGCATTGCCCGGCACGCTGCGGATGCAACGCCTTGCCGGCGACGACATGGCCGGCCAGCTGAAGACCGCCGCCGGCGCCATGTCGTTCCAGACCAGCAGCCTCGACGCCAGCGGCCGCATCGCCGCGAAAGGCGCCACGCCCGGGCGCGTGCGCGTCCGCCTGGAAGTCAACGGCGCCGTGCTCGACCACGAGATCGACTACGCAGCCGGCACGCTCACCGTGCGCGCGGCGGAAGAGGTGGTCATCAGCGCCGCCGACCGCGATGTGCTGAAGAGCTTCCAGTCCGAACTCGGCCGCGACCTCGCCCTGCAGGGCAGCGTGCGTACCCTGTCGAAACCCCACGACATGCTCTGGCGCCTGTCCGAGATGTATTCCGAAGTGCCGCTGGGCCACCGGCTGGGCAAGGAATGGGTGATCCGGCGCGGCACCGACGCACCGATGACGCCGCAGGGACTCGGCGATGCCCGCGAGAGCCTGCTGTCCCTCGGCGGCGGCGTGCAGCCGCGTGGCGACATCGTCGCCGCTGCCTGCAACGAGAAGGGCGGCGGCAGCTTCATCAACCTCAAGGGCATCGCCAACGTCTGCGACGACGACAAGGTGTTCTATCGCAGTTCGTCGCACGATTACTGCCCGTCGCACGGTTACACCAGCAAGACCGTGGCCTACGGTTGCGGATCGAATTCCTGCGCGGGCCGCTGCGGTGCCGGTTGCGGCGTCGCCAACGGCGTCGGTGCCTGGTACCAGGATTGCCTGGACCACGATGTCTGCAATCGCGACCACAACTCCCAGCTCGGCGGTTGCGGCGACGAATGGACCGAAGCTGCGGACGACTACGCCTTCGGCGCGATCTCCTGCTACACCACCTGCCGCTGATCGGTCTTTCCGCCTTCACGGCAGCCCACGCGCGAGCGGCTTGCGCTCGCGCGTGACCCGGGTCGCAGTGTCAGCTCATGCGCGGGCTGCTGCGTCCGGGTTCGTCGACGCTGCGCGATGCCACCTGCTCCTGCGCCTGCTGCCGGCCGAGCGCGTCCAGCCGCTGGAGATTGTCTTCCAGCGGCTGCTGCGCGGCGGCGAGCTTGTCGACGTGCGGGCGCATCACGTCCTGGTCGTTGCCCGGATTGGTCCAGACCGCGAACAGGTTGCCGTTGGTCCGGCTCGGCTGGACCTCCTGGATCTCGGGCAGCGGCGGCACGTGCTGCCTCGCCTGCACCGCCAGCGCGCCGGCGATGCGTTCCTTCTCTGCCTGGTTCTGGTAGCCGCCCGCCTCGGGGCCGATCCTTTCGAGGCCGGCCAGCGCCTGCCGGAACAGCGGGTCCTGGCGTGCGGCGTCCGCGTGGCGGGTCTCCGCCGGCGTATCGACTGCGCTGAAGGTGCGCCCGGAGTTGCCCAGGCCCGGCACGACGGGCTGGATATTGAGATCGAGCGTGCGGCCCGACGCGGGCGACCAGTGGCCGAAGAAGCCGTCGTTGCGCGGCTCCGGCAGGTTCACGCTGCGCAGCACGCTGTCGGCGAGGGTGTTCGAGTTCTGGAGCTGCGGGTCGTACGGGTAGCGGTCGTCCTTCGACTGCGCGTCGGCCACCATCCGCTGCCAGGTCTGCGACAGGTCGGGGCCGGTGGCGATCAGCTCGCGGTACTGGCGCTGTCCCGTCGTGTTCGGATTGTCGGGGTGGTCGGGATTCGATGCGTCGAATGGCAGGTTGGTTTCGACATGGATGCGGCCGTAGGGCAGGCCGGGTTCCGGATTGCCGGTCCAGCCGCTGATGGTGTGCTGCTGGCCCTGGCTGTCGGTGTAGATCAGGTACTTGTGGTGGTAGTCCTTGCCCAGCGCCGACCCGATGTTGCGGTAACCGACTTCGATGCGTTCGTCCATGGCCGCGTCCTCACTGGTTCTTCAGGTGCAGGGCCTTCAGCCCGGACAATTTGCCGTCGGGGCCGAACGAAAAGGTCATCACGATCGATCGCGCATCCGGATCGAGCATCGCCTGGCCCCTGTTGTCGCGCACCACCAGCTTGCCCGGTGCGTCCTCGACGATCTTCGACGTGCCCGAGGCCTGGAACGAAGCGACGACCGCCGACCTGTCCGTGCCCAGCGGCAGGTGCCTGAGCACCAGGTCGCTGACATCGAGCTGCTCGAAACGAACGGGTTTACGGGACGCGTAGATTTCCTCCAGCATGGCGCCGACTCCTTCTGTCGTGATCGTATGGTTCGCCGTGGCGCTGCGCGGCGACCCGGCGCTCGCGCATGAAGACAGCGATGCACCGGCAATGAAGGCGGTCAGGCACAGCGACCAGCCGGCAAGTCGTCCTCGTGACATCGCATGCTCCCGTCACATCCATGGCGTATGGGCCGAAGCCGCCCGCGTCGTTGCGGCAGGCCGGCCTGCGGAAAGGGTAGCGCTTCGGTGCGGGCCATGTCAGCGCCGCCCGGCGGAAAGCCGGCCGGATGACTGAACGGGGCTGCGGTCAGGCGTGCGCAGCGTGGTTCCGTTCCCTGCGGCCGATCGAGGCGTGCTGCCCGCCGCTGCCGTCGTCCCCCGGGATTCCGTGCGCACCCGCCGTGATCCTGCCCGCCACGGCATTTCGCTCTGTCATGAAGGTGCGTGCCGTGCCATGCGCCGATCCGCGCCCGGCGGCTCGTCGTCAGGGGCGCGGGTGTTCATCCCCTCCGTAATGAAAAGGACCAGCCACATGTTGCATCCGCATTTCCGCATGCCGCTACGCCGACTGGCGATCGCGATCATGGCAAGCCTGCCGCTGCTGGCATCCGCGCAGGCGATCCGGGGCTTCTCCGTCGTCGCAGCGCCTGCCGCCAGCGACGCCAACGATGTCGCCGGCCCGAAGTTCCGCACCGTCCCCAACCCGATCGCCGGCAGCTACATCGTCGTGCTGAAAAGCACGTCGGCCAAGCTCGCGACAGAAACGAACGACGCGAAAAAGCCATCGGTCGCCAAGCTGGCGGACGAGCTTTCGGCGTCCTATGGCGGCACGATCAAGCACGCCTACACGCATGTGCTGCGCGGGTTCTCGATACAGGCCAGCGATGCAACGCTGGCGCAACTGCTGGCGGATCCCCGTGTCGAATACGTGCAGGAAGATGGCCTTGACACCGTGAGTACGACGCAGACGAATGCGACCTGGGGCCTGGACCGTGTCGATCAGCGCAACCTGCCGTTGAACGGGACCTACATCTACGGCAGCACCGCATCCAACGTCCACGTCTACGTCATCGATTCGGGCGTTCGTTCGACGCACAGCGAGTTTGCCGGGCGTATCGGCAATGGCTTCACTGCGATCGCTGATGGCCTCGGTACCGAAGACTGCAGTGGGCATGGTACGCATGTCGCCGGCACCATCGGTGGCACGACATGGGGTGTTGCCAAGGGCGTGACCATTCATCCGGTGCGCATGATCGGCTGTGGTGAAACTGGACCCAACTCCGGGACCCTTGCCGGCATCAACTGGATCGCTGCCAATCATGTCAAGCCTGCGGTCGTCAACATGAGCATCCGTGGTCTTTTCAACTCTGCCACCGATACCGCCGTGAACAATCTCATCAATGCCGGTTTGACGGTCGTAGCCGCAGCGGGGAACGACGCCACGACTGCCTGCGGTTACTCGCCTGCACGCGTGCCGAATGCGATCACGGTTGGTGCGACCGAAAACAGTGACACTCGTCGGACCAGCTCGAACTACGGTGTATGCCTCGACCTGTTCGCGCCGGGAGGCAGCATCCGGTCGGCGGCCATTGCCAGCGACACCGCATCAGCGTCCTGGAGCGGTACGTCAATGGCTGCGCCGCACGTCGCAGGGGCGGCGGCCCTCTACCTCGCCAGCAACCCCACGGCCACCCCGGCGCAGGTCACCGCCGCGATCCTCGGCAATTCAACGCCGAACAAGGTCATCGATGCCGGCAGCGGTTCCCCCAATCGCCTCCTCTTCATCCCGCCGCCCGCGCCGCCAGCCAACCTGCCGCTGCGGGCAGGCTTCAGTGGGGCGTGGTACCAGCCCGAAACCTCCGGCCAGGGCTTCTTCGTCGACGTGGATGCCCAGGGGGGCTTCGTGTTCGCGGGCTGGTACACGTTCGACGTCAATGGCCAGGCGGGCGGCAGCGCGCAGCAGCAGCGGTGGTACACCGCCCAGTCGCCGTACACGCAGGGCGAGACCTCGAAAACATTGACCGTCTATCGCAACACCGGCGGCAACTTCGATGACACGCCGACGACACAATCCGTTGCCATCGGAAGCGCAACGATCAGCTTCCAGAGCTGCACGGCCGGGAAGTTCGATTACCAGGTCACCGTCGATGGGCTGTACCGCAGCGGATCGATCCCCTTGACCCGGCTCGGTTCCGCCGACCAATGCGTCGCGGGCACGACCCCGTCGTACAGCCTGAGCCAGAACGGCATCAATCCATCCTTGAATGGCGCCTGGTACGAACAGAGGACTTCGGGCCAGGGCTTCCAGTTCCTGTTCATGCCGCAGAACAACAACCTGGTGTCGCTCGCCTGGTACACCTACGATGTGAACGGCCAGTCCGGCCCCGGGCCCAGCGGCCAGCGCTGGTACACGATCGGAGGCAATTACACCCCCGGTAGCGCACAGGCGGTCAACCTGCCGATCTACGAGACCAAGGGCGGTCGTTTCGACACGAACCCGCCCACGCCCACGACCACGCCGGTGGGCACCGCGACGCTCTCGTTCTCGAGCTGCAACACGGCATCGCTGACCTACAACATTCCCGGGCGGCCGATCCGGACGATTCCGCTGACACGGCTCAGCGGCGGCGCGGGTTGCCTTCCCTGACGAGAGCGCTCCGCATCCGCTTCGACGGCGCCCGGGTCCGCCCGGGCGCTTAAGCTCCGAACGGGCCTGCCTGCAGCACGACTTCGAACATCCATCAACTCCATCCGGGTGGTTGATGGCCCGCGATGCGGCCTATGCTGGCCACGGTTGCTGGAGGAGACGCGGTGATGCGTGGATACCCGCTGTTGCTGTCGTTCGTGCTGTGGCCCTGCATCGCGCTGGCGGGCGACGGGTTTTCGTGGCCGCAGGGTCGCAAGGCGGCGGTCAGCCTGGCCTACGACGACGCGCTGGCGTCGCACCTGGACAATGCCATTCCGGCGCTGGATCGCCATGGGCTGAAAGGCAGCTTCTATCTGCAGCTGTCGCGCGACACGGTGTGGACGCGCAGGGAAGACTGGCGTGCGGCCGCGCGCGATGGCCACGAACTCGGCAACCACACGCTGTTCCACCAGTGCTCGGGTCGTGGCCCGGGGCGCGAGTGGGTCGCGCCGGCGCAGGATCTGGATGCGGCCACGGTCGCGCAGATGGTGGCGCAGGTGGAACTCGCGGACACACTGCTGGCGCAGATCGATGGTCGTGCGGCGCCGCGCAGCTTCACCGTGCCCTGCGGCGACCGCCAGGCGAAGGATGGCGATTACGTCGCCGCCATCGCCGGCCGCTTCATCGGCGTGAAGGTGCCGGGCGATGCGGTGGTCGTGGACATGGCGACGCTGAATCCCGCTGCCGTGCCGGTGCTGGCGCCCGAAGGCATGACCGGCGCGCAGCTGATCGCGCGGGTGGAAGAGGCCGGGCGCAAGGGCACGATGGTGAATTTCACCTTCCATGGCATCGGCGGCGATTACCTGCAGATTTCCAACGAGGCCCACGACGCACTGCTGGCCTGGCTGGATGCGCATCGCGACGAGTACTGGGTCGCGACCTTCGGCGAGATCATGACCTGGGTGCGCCAGCGGCAGGCCGAGTGACGACACGAGGTGTCGTGTCGCGCATGATTTGGCATCATCGATCGCCGCGCGCCTCCGGGGTGCATGGCGGGCGCATCGCACTTCACGCACATCACGGAATCCACCATGACCGTCTACGGCTGCGCCACCCCCGACTGCGAACGCATGATCTCCAGCTCGATGGTGCCCGGCGGCAGCCCGATCGCCCATGCGAATCCGGAGCAGTGGTCGCTGTTCGGCTTTTCCTGCGGCGCCTGCAATGCGATGCGCTGCGACCGCTGCGCGATCCGCAGCGTCGGTGCCTGCAGCTGTGGGCAGTCATTGCGCCTCGCGATCCGCCCTCGACCACCTGAGGACGGCGATGCGTCATCCACCGCAGCGCCTGCGTCCGCTACCGATGACGAACGCGCGCGTGCGTTCGCTGCGATGGTCGCCGCGCAGACGGGCGGCGAACTGGTCGAATACAGCACGGTCGACTTCGGACGCGGCCGCAGGGACGGCGCACGCACGGTACTCGTGGATCGCGCGGGTCGCCGTGAAGGCGAGCAGGGCATCGCACTGGTGAGACTCCTGCGCAGCATGGGCCTGCCGCCGGGCGTGCAGGTGTTCGCGAACACGCTGCGCAACCTCGGCGACGATGCCGAACATCACGGTCGCGACCACGTCGTCTTCGTCGCTTCCAGCGACCCGTTCGAGGTCATCCGCGTCGCCGAGGTCGACCCGGTGAACCACGGTCTTGCCGCAGAAGATGTCGTCGCGCAGCTCATGCGCTGGCACGCAGGCCACGGCGTCGAGATCGTCGCCGCAGACACCGAAACCGTCGTCTTCCGCTTCCTGCGCCTGCCCGAGGACGTGACGGAACTGACGCAGCAGATCGTCGAATTCTGCCCGGACCTGGAGGAAACCTTCGAGATGGAGCCCGACGCGCTCGCGAAATCGGCGTGGGTGTGGCTGTGGTGGGATTGATGGCCGGGCGATGACGGGCAGGGGCGGGCATGCTGCGCGTGGCCCTCTGCACTATGCAGCCGCTCTATACCCTCGGGCCTTTGGGTGACGGATCGTCCTGCGTCGGTGCGTTCTGCGTCAGGCTCTGCGCTTGCGACAGCTGGATCTGCTGGTTCAATTGGCTTGTGTTCTCGCTGCTCCGGGCCAGCGGCTTGCCGACCAGTTCGCCGACATTGCCGATGGCCGTCCGCGCCCACTCTGCGGACGGGTCCGTGGTGTCGGTCATGCCGACCAGCCGGCCATCCTCGAAAAATTTCGCGGAACCGATGCTGGTCAAGCCGCGAGCGAGGGCCTGCTCGGTCAAGCCACCCGCCAACTGCTTGCTGAGTTCATCCGGTGTGCGCCCGAGTTCGCGGTCGCGTTCGTGCACGACGTTCAGCAGAACGGAATACATCGCGTGATTCGGGTGTGCGGGGTTGTCGAGGAGGATCGTTGTACGTTGTGTTCCGTCAATCGCGTCGGCGGGCGCTTTCGATTCCGTCTGCGGTGGTGCGTCACTGCCACCTGCTGCCTGCGGTGGGTGTACGCCGGGTGCTCCGATCAACGCGCCTCCAGACAGGCTGACTCGCGGTTCTTCATGTCCGATCTGCGAAAGCTCGATGGCCGCATGCAATGCCCGGGTATCGCGGACGACTCCGGGATCCGGAGACATCGCATCGACCACGCTTCTCGGTGCAGATTGTTCATCGGTCGATCGTGGTGGCACTTCACGAACATCTTCCTTGGTACGTGATGTGTCCGGAACGTGTTTTGCCTGTCTTGAAATCGCACTCTCGATCGTGCGCAGCGTGTCCATGTCGGCTGCGCCCGTCTGCGGCAAGCCATGATCCTTCTGGAACAGTGTGACGGCATGTCGCGTGTTCGGGCCGAACTCGGCGTCCGCCACGAGCGGACGACCATCCCTGCCGGGGTAATCGAGTCCGGCGAGTCGAGCCTGGAGCATCTGCACGCCGACGCCGGTGTCGCCTGCATTGAAGCGGCCGTCGCTGAATGCGCCATTCGGCGTGCTGTCGGTTGTCCGCGAGCGTCCGCTGGATTGCCCCGGCGTCAAATACGCAGGGATGCCGTTCGCGACACCCAAATCGGGTGCCGTCGATGGGTCCCCCGTACCCGCGAGCCCTCGCAAGCGCTGACCCAATTGTTCCAGGCTTGCCGAGACATCGGGTGCCGAAGGTTGTCCGTGTAGCGGCTCCCGGACCTGGAACTCTGGTTTCGCGCGAAGGGCACCGACGATCCTGAGTTTGCCGCCATCCCAGTATTTGCCTGGTTCGATGGCGACCTCGTTCGGCCCGGTACTGGACTGCGAGCCGGCGAAGACGATGCGCCCCTTGTCGTCGTACTCCTTGAAGACGCCCACATGCTGCCAAGTGCCTGCAAACAGCACGATATCGCCGGGCTGCAGACTGCCGCGCGTGCGCCGAGCCTCATCTGCTGGTATCAGATCGAAATTCTTCTGGGCAAAAGGGGTGATCCTGTTGCCATTGAACAAGGTGTGGGTCGTGAATCCTGCAGCAGTGTCGCCGGGAACATTGAATCCAGCGTTCTTGAGTCCACGCCATACGAATGCAGAACAATCCACGCCATAGAGTCCATCACCGTCGAGGTCGCGTTCCAGCCGGCTGGGGTCTCTGTCCAGTTTCGGAAGGTCCGGACGACCATACTCGTAGTTCCGTCCACTCTTGAAGAAGTGGAAGTCGATCTCGCGATAGATGGCATGGCTGGGTGTCGGCGATTGTCGGACTCGCGCTGAGGATAGCTCCCGGGTCTGGCCCTCGAACCAGCCCTCGAAACCCTGGATGCCGTCCGCGAGCGCTTTGAGTTCTTCCCCCGACATCGCGCCGATCCGCTTGTTCCGGAGGTCGAAGCCCTGACGATCGCCTTCGCGATAGATGAAAGCGGCTTGGGAGGCGTGATTCGTCTGCCCGCTGTAGTCGGCGACCGAATAGCCACGAATCATGGCCTCGACATCCTTGTCGCCATGGCGACGGGTCAGCAGCTGGATCTTCGCGTCGCGGCCCGCTTCATAGGTTTCGAAAACCGCATTACCCCACTGGTCCAGGCCTACGATGCCGCGATACCTGCCTTGCGCAGCCGCGAGAGCCTCGTCCTTGGTTCTCGTCGTGCGCACGGTCTTGTCCGCACTGCCATCGAATTCGAACTTGAGGTTGCCCGGGTTATTGTTCCGCCACGAGGGGCTGCCATCGGAGCGCTCGATCACGCGGCCGTCTTCCAGTTGCAGCGTACGTGTCTTGCCCTCGGATTCGACGAGGCGAACGATCCTTCCTTGGTTCATTGATCATCATCCTTGTGGTTGTCGATAGTCGGGTTCGGGGACCAGCCCCATCGTGAACGCCTCGACGTTCTTGGAGTCCACCCAGCCCATGGCGCAATCGCCTTCGAATGCGCCCTTGCCAGTTGCCCGGCATTCGGTACCGCTGCGAGGGACATGCCATACAACCGGTCTGCTGCCATAGTCTTTGCACAAGCTGTTATCACTGCAGTCGGCGACGCTGTCCGTCGGTGTTTCCACGACGTAGTACAGATAGGCCTTGCCCGGGCTTCCCGCTTGAGCCAGGATGCAGACGAACTGGCCTTCGCGAAATGAGGCAGGCCATGCGCCCGACTTAGGTGGATAGCGATCGAAGAGGTTGGCCTCAGCGGTCACGCCGCCGAAGAGGCCCGACTCCCCGCACCCGGAATACATGCGGACATCGAACGTATCGCCGTTGTCGGGATTGCCCGTAGTGCAATCCAGCCCTCGTGTTGCGTCTGCGCATGTGATCGATGCCCTCGACATGACGTAGTCGAATCGATCGAAGTCCGATGAGCGCACGAAGCGACTGACGTTGGCCGTCACCGAGGCTTCTTCTGCAGGTGCCGGCATTCGTGTCGAGAGGGCTGCGGCTTCGGGCTGATCCGCCGACTGCGGCGCGATTGCCTGTTCTGTGGGTTCGGTTTTCCGGCATGCCGACAGAAGCATCAACGAGAGTGCAATGCAGGCGAAGGCTGGAGTTTTCAGGGAATCCATGACGTCGTTCCATGTCTTGGCTGGGGCCTGCGCATTCTAGGGCAGTCGAGGCCCCGAGCCTCTACTTGGTGTCATGCTGCCGAAAGGGCATGGTGTGTTGCATCGGAGAACCACCCGAGCCAGTGTCAGGGTTTTCCGACATCTGGGGTGCCACCGGATGCTTATTGACGTCTGCGTGGCAATCCCATGTCGGCACCGCCTGCGGATTCAGTGCCCGTTTCCCGCAGGTCGGCTTGGATCCGCATCAGTATGGAATCCCTTGATTTCATCGATCCGTGCCCGGGTCATGCGTACCCGGCAGGCCTCGGCCAAGTGCTCGGAAAGATCGCGCGACATACCCTGCGCGAACGGTTCCAGGGTGCATTGCGCTTCGCGGTATGCGCGCCATGCGTGATTCGCCTCGCGAGCGGCGGTCTCCAGATCATCCAGGTAGGCGGCATCGTCGTCGGCGTATGAGGCATAGGCCTTTCGGGCAGAAGCGATCGAAGACTGTTCGACTTCCACGAGTTCGCGCTCCGCGCCATCCATGTCACGGTATGGCTTGCATCGCATGGGATGCGTGCGCTCGCATGCGTCGATCAGGCTCTGATCCTGCCGCGCATGACAAGCACGCTTGTCGCCCAGTGACGGGATGCCGTCGCAATCTTCCGGCACGGTCTCGGCGCGCGAATGCTGCGGTTTCTGGCCGGGGCTTGCTGCAGCAGCAGGATAGGGCGAATCGTTGCCGGCGAGTCCTGCCATCGGCATCGCGAGCGCCAGCAGGAAAAGCGGGGTGCGAAGAGGCAGTGGGCACGTCATGGGCGATTCCT
The DNA here is from genome assembly GCA_019634715.1 of Lysobacter sp. Taxonomy (GTDB): domain Bacteria; phylum Pseudomonadota; class Gammaproteobacteria; order Xanthomonadales; family Xanthomonadaceae; genus Lysobacter_I. The sequence continues at coordinate 58,111 of JAHCAU010000006.1, read as the reverse complement.
TGTTCGACAGTACATACCCGTCCGGTTGTTCACGGATACACCTGCAAACGCGCAGGCGTCCCGGGGCCTCATTCGAACCGTTCGCCGAGGGATTCAATCAGGCGGCGGCCATGCAGAACGGCCAGCATATTGACCCGCTCCGGAACGACTTCGTAGATGAGTGGCCGGCGCCCTCAGTCCTCGCCCAGCCAGTCCTGCCGGCCATGCCACACGCGCAGGATTTCAAGCGCGCCTGCATTCTCGCGGTAGATGATCAGATACGGCGTGCGTTGCACGCTCCAGTGCCGCGTGCCCGGCTCCACGCCAGGCCGGCCCATCTGCGGCATTTCCGCCAACCGCGTGACCGCCTGCCAGATACGTTCGGCCACCGTCTGCGCAGCGAATGGGTTCTCCTGCGCTGTATGCCTGGGCTTCGTCGAGGTCGATCAGTGCCTTGACCGACCACTTAACCGTCAACATTCACGCCCCATTTGCGGAAGACGCGACGCACGTCCTCATCGCTGGCGAACTCGCCTCGATCCGCCGCCTCGACGCCCTCCTGAACGGCTTTCAGGAAGCGAGCGCGCTCGATCACATCGTCCCAGGTCGCATCGGGCGGCAACTGATCGGCAAGCCGGTGAACCTGCTTGCTGAGATTGGCGGTTGGCATGGGCGCGCTCCGGGTTCGACTGTCGTCCATTCTACCCATCCCGTGCCTCCTCGCCCGTCTCGACCGCCTGCACCGCTCCGTGGCCTCTGGCGCGGCCCTTCGGCCCCTCCGCAGCCGGTTCCCCGCATGCGTCGACGCATGCGCATCCTTGGCCTCTGGATGCTTACCCGTTCCTTGGCGGTGTCCCGGCCTTCCCGTTCACCTGCAAGAAAAGTGTGCGCTCCCGATCTTTTCCTATCAATCAATCGCTTGCGCCACATGGCGCGAAGCTCTGGAACTCTGGAGAGGGATAGGCAGTGGGTGTCCCAGTTCTCCCGTTCTGTCAGGTTGACCGTCGGAGCCTGCGTGCGTAGAGTCGGCGACGGTGCTGAACACACCTCATCTCTAGGCGGTCGACCGCCCTCGTCAGTCAGGCGGTTTTTTTGCGTCCGTAGGATTCGTGTTGCCTGAATCTGGGCGACATATCGCTATGGCCGGGTGGCGCGCAGCCATACAACACCCGGAAGGGGAAAACTGCGGGCCGTCCTAGAGCGGTGTTCAAGCACCCGGCCGCCCCTCTGAACAGGGGGCGCATTCGAACCATCTCTAGGAAGCAACTCATGTCTGGACGCACCCGCAAGGCCCGCAAAGAGCGGCGCATCACCGTCAGCTACATCTACCGCGACTACTACGACGACCGCTTCTGGACCGGGTCGCGGAAATTTCCCGTCCTGCGCTTCGGCGGCGAGTGGCTGGCACAGGCCGGCTTCGCCGTCGGGCAGCACGTGCGCGTGCAGGTGGGCAGGAAGCGGATCGTGATCGAGCCGGCGACATGAGCGTTGCGGCCTAAAGGTGGCTTTGCCGCTTGCGTCTCTGCGGCGGGCCGGAGGCCGCCCTGCGTCAGTCATCTTCGTGGGGCGGGCTCACGCCCGCCTTGCGAACTGACGGTGCGAGGCTCTACCAAGCCTAATCACTTCTCAGCATAATCATGCCTGCGTGGGTAAGGAGTTTGGCCTAACCCATTGTTTTATTTGAACAAGGGGATTGCTATGCCGACGGCGGTTTCGCTGTTCACGGGATGTGGAGGGTCGGATGCCGGCTTGGTTGAAGCCGGTTTCGACATCCTTATGGCCAATGACATCCTCGCTTACGCCGCCGAGGTCTACAGGGCCAATCTGCCCGAGACCGACTATCGTGTGTGCAGCGTGGAGGATATTAACTCGTTCCCTAAGGCCGACTTACTGGTGGGGTGTTATCCATGCCAAGGCTACAGCCAAGGTGGCGCGCGTGAGGCTGGCAGAGACATCAACTATCTTTTCAGGGAGTTTGGTCGCGCTTTGCGCGCGATCAAACCGCGTGCCTTCATTGTCGAGAACGTGTCTGGCTTGACGCGCGCAGACAACAAGGAACTGTTCAACTGGCAACTGCGCAATTTCCGATCTGCAGGATACAGAGTGTCATGGCAGCTTCTCAATGCTGCCGACTTTGGCGTGGCCCAAGAACGTCATCGAGTAATTATCGTGGGTATTCGCAGTGATATCGGTGTGGCGTTTCAGTTTCCAAGCCCTACACATGGGCCTGAAGTTTCCCAGCCTTACACTACGATCAGGGACGCGTTGAAGGGGCTGCCCGAGTGGCCTGAGGGTGAATTTAATGCAGAGCCTTTTCATTGGTACTACATGTCCCGAAATCGCCGCAGGGGGTGGGATGAAACCTCAAAGACGATTGTCAGCCGCGCAAGGCACATGCCTTTGCATCCCATGAGTCCAGAGCTCGTATACAAGGGGCCTGACAAATATGAGTTCTCTTCGAAGAAACCAGCGCGTCGGTTTAGTTACCGAGAGGCGGCGAAGCTCCAAGGATTTAGTGGCGAAATGAATTTTCCGGATAGTTGTGGGATGTATACGCGATACAAGGTGGTGGGTAACGCGGTGCCGCCTCCGTTATTTCGTGCAGTTGCCGAAAGCATTCCGGATATTTGGTAGCGCTAAGCTTTTGATGCAGTGCTTGCAAAGTGGAGCATTCTTCTTTTCATGGATTTCCTGATTTGATGAGGCAATATTTCTTCGGAAATCAGCGTCAGCCTAATGCGATCGAAGACGATAGACTGACTTCTTCTTGATGCCTCCCTCAATGTTTCATCCCCTAAAACAAAGGGTGTTGTGAAGGCCCTGATTGGAGGGATTATCCAAGGAGGGGAGAACCATTTTCTTATTCTGGGGAGGTCTGGCTCTTCAAGTTTTGAGTCCCAATCGTCTCCACAGGCGCATTGACCTAGAACGTAAAGATTGCCTGGTCTTTGGTCCATAAGTCTGCTGGTAATTACGAAGTCCACAGGCTCATCTTTGACAACTACGTATGGCGGATCATCATCAAGTCCATGCTCAGGTGACCATACCCATTCATACTTGTTTTCGGCCAGACGAGACATCGCTTCTTTAAAGCGCTTCTTAGGTGTTCTTGGCCAGCCTGTATGCAGTGCTGAGCAGTGCGGGCCAAAGTATTCCCGGACCAAGCCAGTGACTGTTCGTTCAAAAATTCTTGGGAAAACTACATACGGTTTTATTGTAATCGATGGGGCGCATGCTGTTGCGAGGCAAAACTCGTAAAACCCAGTTGAGCTCGATCGGTATTCAAGTTTGTTTTTAATGACTTCAAATGGATAGTGTTTCCCGAGTATTTCGGCCCTTCTTTTGATTTCTAGCAAGGTAGACCCTACCAATTCCTCTTGTGCAAGATCTTGTTGCTGCCATGCATGGCGGTCGCCTTCAACGCTTGATTCGAGTTCCGCCTCATCATCAAGCTCGCCGGAAAAAATCTCGTCTCTTGCTGCATCGTCAATTACCGACGAAATAAAGCGCATAGCGCCGAACTCAACTTGGTCCGCATTTGCTGAAACCCGTGGCTCTTCTGTCCTTAATGCATAGGGGCTTGGGCGCATGGAGTGCTATTCCTTTGAATCTGCATCCGGGGCGCTTTCAATAGATGCAATCCTGATTTTTTTGACGAGTGAAGTGCTCAGCTTGCTTGCCATTTCTGCGTTGGGCAGGACGCTCTGTGCTAAAGACCTTTCTACTTCAACCTCGTCCATGCGCGAAATAAGTTCCCTTAGTATCTCTCTGACTTGCTCAATTCCGTGCCGGAGCTTGTCTTCGATCTTTTGAGTCGCTGACTCTATTTCATCGACAGACTTGCCTTGTTCCAGCATAGTCAATTTCTCGGGGTTAACGAGCATTGACGCAAGCAAGCCAAGTTGTCTGGAGTCGCGCACGGATGGGTTTCGGGCTTGGCGCTTGTCGCCAAACATCGCGCGCATGAGAACCCCGCCTCGCCCACTGTTATCCGGTGGGATGGGGTTTGGTTCTGCTGCAGTTCCAGTTAAACCTAAGTATCGTCTAGTCGCTTCGTATCCGAGGACGGTGTAGACCCATGAAAACGGATAGTCAGTAACGCTGCCTCGACCGCTTCTGAGGCTGTCGGTAGGTCTGAAGTCACCAGATTCGCTCAATTGTTTGACGACGTAGTAGCCCTGTAGAAGGCGCTGTATTGTTCCATGCTGGTCGCCAATCATGGTGGCTATATCGCGGACCGGTAGCTGATGTTGCTCTACAACATCAGCTACCCATGCTGCTTTGGCGAAAGAGTCCCAGCTCCTAGACGATGAGATGTGTCGTACGCCTAAGTAGGAAAGTAATTCTCTCTTGGAGTCTTCTCCAGTGAAAATAATTACTGGAAGTGGGTCTATCGATGGGCTTCCATGGCTTTCCCACTCCGTTCGATACTTCTCTGATTTCTCTTCAACTCTCCGGGCGCGGAAGTCGCCAGCAAGCATTAGGCATGCCGCTAGTCGACGATTTCCCTCAGCAACAACAAGGCCTTGATCAGTCTCCCGGACTACCAATGGTTCTGCTTCAAAGTAGCCATTAACAGAAAGCGAGCTAAGCAAGTCGTCAACACCAAAAGTGTCAACAATGTGCTCAAGCACTTCAGATTGATCACGTCTTGAGTTGCCTATGCCTCCGAATCTTGGATTCTCCGCATCTAGCAGCAACGATTCTAAAGCTGCGGTGGCTTTCCGTGATGAGTTTTCAGGCGTTGTATTCATCTTCGCATCCTGAATGGGCGATACTTTGCGTCTGTTCTCAAACCCCCACCGGATTCCCCCGGTCCACATCGATCCTGTACAGCTTGATCGCCCGGGCCGCGTCCTTTCCTGTCATCTTGCCCTCACGCGCGAGCGCGTCGATCGCGGCATGCGCGATGTAGTAGCGGTCGACTTCGAAGTGGCGGCGGAGGTTGGCGCGGGTGTCGGAGCGGCCGAAGCCGTCGGTGCCGAGGACGGTGTAGCGCATCGGGACGAAGGCGCGGATCTGGTCGGCGAAGCCGCGGACGTAGTCGGTGGCGGCGATGGCGGGGCCCTGGCGGCCTTCGAGCAGTTCGGTGACGTAGGCCTTGCGCGGCGCCTTCGCCTCGGGGTTGAGGCGGTTCCAGCGTTCGGCGTCGTAGCCGTCGCGGCGCAGCTCGGTGAAGCTGGGGCAGGACCAGATGTCGCTGGTGACGCCGAAGTCCTTGTCGAGCAGTTCGGCGGCGGCGATGGCTTCGCGCAGGATGGTGCCGCTGCCGAGCAGCTGCACGCGCAGTTCGCCCTTCTTCGGCTTGCCGGCGTCCTTGAGCAGGTACATGCCCTTGATGATGCCCTCCGGCGCGCCTTCCGGCATGTCCGGGTGGGCGTAGTTCTCGTTCATCAGGGTGATGTAGTAGTACTCGTCCTGCTGCTCGGCGAGCATGCGCTGCATGCCGTACTGCAGGATGACCGCGACTTCGAAGCCGAAGGTGGGGTCGTAGGCGCGGCAGTTGGGGATGGCGCCGGCGAGCAGGTGCGAATGGCCGTCTTCGTGCTGCAGGCCTTCGCCGTTGAGCGTGGTGCGGCCGGCGGTGGCGCCGAGCAGGAAGCCGCGCGCGCGCATGTCGGCGGCCTGCCAGGCGCTGTCGCCGATGCGCTGGAAGCCGAACATCGAGTAGTAGATGTAGAACGGCAGCATCTGCACGTCGTTGGTGCTGTAGCTGGTGGCGGCGGCCATCCACGAGGCGAAGGCGCCGGCCTCGGTGATGCCTTCCTCCAGCACCTGGCCGGCGGCGTCTTCGCGGTAGTACATGAGCTGGTCGCGGTCGACCGGCTTGTACTTCTGGCCGTGCGGGGCGTAGATGCCGATCTGGCGGAACAGGCCTTCCATGCCGAAGGTGCGGGCTTCGTCGGCGACGATGGGCACGCAGCGCGGGCCGACCTGCTTGTCGCGCAGGATCACGTTCAGCGCCTGCACGAAGGCCATGGTGGTGCTGATCTCGCGGTCGCCGCTGCTCTTGAGCAGGCGGTCGAACACTTCGAGCTTGGGCGCTTCGAGGTCCTGGCTGGCCTTGCGGCGGCGCTGCGGCAGGAAGCCGCCGAGCGCGCGGCGGCGTTCGATCATGTATTCCACTTCCGGCGACTTCTCGCCGGGGTGGTAGAACGGCACGGCGCCGTCCTTGAGCTGCTCGTCGCTGACCGGGATCTTGAAGCGGTCGCGGAAGGCGCGCACGGCTTCGTCGTCGAGCTTCTTGGTCTGGTGCGTGGGGTTGAGCGATTCGCCCGAGGCGCCCATGCCGTAGCCCTTGACCGTCTTGGCGAGGATGACGGTGGGCATGCCCTTGGTCTGGCGGGCGTTGTCGTAGGCGGCGTAGACCTTGTGCGGGTCGTGACCACCGCGGTTGAGGCGCCAGATGTCGTCGTCGCTGAGGTTGGCGACCATCGCGGCGGTCTCGGGATACTTGCCGAAGAAATGCTCGCGGGTGTACGCGCCGCCGAAGGCCTTGCAGTTCTGGTATTCGCCGTCGACGGTTTCCATCATCAGGCGCTTGAGCTGTCCGGTGGTGTCCTTGGCCAGCAGCGGATCCCAGTAGCTGCCCCAGACGGTCTTGACCACGTTCCAGCCGGCGCCGCGGAAGCCGCCTTCCAGTTCCTGGATGATCTTGCCGTTGCCGCGCACCGGGCCGTCGAGGCGCTGCAGGTTGCAGTTGATGACGAAGACCAGGTTGTCGAGGCCTTCGCGGCCGGCGACCGAGATGGCGCCGAGGGATTCGGGCTCGTCGCACTCGCCGTCGCCCATGAAGCACCAGACCTTGCGGTCGGACTTCGGGATGAGGCCGCGGGCTTCGAGGTACTTCCAGTTGCGCGCCTGGTAGATGGCGCTGATCGGGCCCAGGCCCATCGACACCGTGGGCAGCTGCCAGAAGTCGGGCATCAGCCAGGGGTGCGGGTAGGAGCTGACGCCCTTGCCGTCGACTTCCATGCGGAAGTGGTCGATCTGCGATTCGGTGAGGCGGCCTTCGAGGAAGGCACGGGCGTAGATGCCCGGGGAGCTGTGGCCCTGCACGGCGATGAGGTCGCCGGGGTGGTCGCCCTCGGGGCCGCGCCAGAAGTGGTTGAAGCCGACGTCGTAGAGGGTGGCCGACGAGGCGAACGAGGCGATGTGGCCGCCGAGGTCGCCGGGCTTGCGGTTGGCGCGGACCACCATGGCCATGGCGTTCCAGCGGATGATCGAGCGGATCCGCCATTCCATGTGCTGGTCGCCGGGCATCCGGGGTTCCAGGTGCGCCGGGATGGTGTTGATGTATTCGGTGGTGGGGGCGAAGGGCAGGTGGGCGCCGGCGCGGCGGGTCAGTTCGACCATGCCGGTGAGCAGCTGGTGCGCGCGTTCGGGGCCGTCGGCGTCGATCACCGCCTTGAGCGACTCGACCCATTCGCGGGTCTCGGTGGGGTCGGGGTCGTTCTGCAGCAGTTCGTTCAACCAGCTCATGCCGTGGGCTCCGCTGCGGCCACCTGGCCGCGATTGTGGGGGGTATACGAAATTGGAGCAGAGATTCTAACAGGCGATCCCCGGACCCCTGATGGCCTGCGGGCATGTGCGCCGGGCCTGTCGGGGCGAAAACGATTCCATACGGCGGGGGATGTCGCGGGACAGGTGGAGCGACATGCGGGAGACGGCTTGGTCGGCGCTCTTGTAGAGCGGTTCCGCAAAGGCGGTTCCGCAAGGGTGGTTTCGCGATGCGGTCAGCGTTGCGCGACGATCAGCCAGTGGTTGAACGGGGTGTTGCCGTACAGCGGGCGGAATTCGGTGCGCAGGCCGGCCTCGCTGAGGATCGCTTCGAGGCCGTCGCGGGTGGGGTAGTGGCGCGGGCGCGAGCCCATCCAGCCGACGAGGTTGGCGAGGCGATCGGTCACGCGTGTGGTGCGCGAGCGGCGGTCGCCGCCGTCGAGGGCGGCGCGCATCACCAGGCGGGCGTCGCCGTCGAGCATGCGTGCGACCGCGTGGAGCAGGCTGCGCTGGGCGTCGGCGTCGAGATACTGCAGCACGTCGAGGATGGCGACCGAGCCGCTGTGCGTGGGCAGGGTGTTGGCGAGATCGACGACCTCGAACGTGGCGTCGCGCAGGCCGGTCTTGCCGGCGACGCGGGTGGCGCGTTCGATCTTGGCGCGGTCGTTGTCGACGCCGCGATAGACCTGCGACTGGCCGTCCTGGCGCAGCGTGTGCGCGAGCAGGCCGAGTCCGCAGCCGAGGTCGAGCACCGGCGCGGTGCTGCCGCGCAGGGCGTCGAGCACGCCGGGGTAGAGCGGGTCGCTGCGCAGCTTGGCGCCGACGTAGTAGTAGTCGTAGCGGTTGCCGATCGGCAGCGTCGGCAGGAAGGCGCGGGCGATGGCCCTGGCGTGGCCGGCGGGCAGCGGGCGACCGGACAGTGTGGTGTCGGTCATGCGCTGCGGCCTCCGGTGCGGGCTGCGGACAGCAGGCGCTGCGCGACCGGTGCCGCCAGCGCGGTCCACTCGGCGTACATCGCGGCGGACGGGTGCAGCGCGTCTTCGACCAGCATCGCGGTCTCGGCGCCGCGCGCGCGGCTGACCGGGGCGATGTCGACGAAGGCGACCCCGCGCTCGGCGCAGATGCGCGCGGCGGCGGCGTTGTAGGCGTCCAGCGCCTCGGCGATGACCTCGGGGTCGAAGCTGCCGGCGATGGCGAACGGGGTGACGCCCCAGTCGGGGATCGCCAGCACGATCACGCGGCCCGTGTCGCCGCCGGCATATGCGATCGCGCGGTCGAGCAGGGCGGTGAATTCGGGCACGTAGTCGTCGACCGGGCGGCCGCGATACTGGTTGTTCACGCCGATCAGCAGGCTGACCAGCGCCCAGTCGCTGTCCAGCGGCTCGACGGCATCGAGCGCGGCGGACAGTTCGTCGGTGGTCCAGCCGGTGGTGGCGATGATGCGCGGGTCGTCGAGGGCGATGCCGGCCTCGCGCAGGCGCCGCGCGAGCTGCATCGGCCAGCGGTCGGCGTCGCCGACGCCCTCGCCGATGGTGTAGCTGTCGCCGAGTGCGAGGTAGCCCGTGCGGGCGCCGTCCTTCGCCTGCGCCTGGCTGGCGGCGGTGGTCGCTGCCGTGGTCGCCGCGATGATCGTGGCGAGTGCGGGGACGATCGTCGCGCCGGACGCCATCAGGCCACCGCGACCTGCTGCGCACGGGCGCGCTCGGCGCGGCGGCCGAGCACGCGGTCGATGCGCGCGAACACTTCGCGCAGCATCGGCGCTTCCGGCAGCAGGGTGACGCGGAAATGGTTGCGCTCGGGCACGTTGAAGCTGGAGCCGGGGACGATCAGCACGTCCTCGTCTTCCAGCATCTCCAGCGCGAAGGCGTGGTCGTCGAAGCCCTTCGCGGCGTCACCGACCACGGCCGGGAAGCCGTACAGCGCGCCGGCCGGCGCGACCAGCGACAGGTGTTCGCTGGCCTCGCAGCTTTCGATGAGCGCGCGGCGGGTTTCGTACAGGCGGCCGCCGGGCGTGGTGAGTTCGCTGATGGTGTCGGTGCCGTGCAGGGCGGCTTCGATCGCGAACTGGCCCGGCACGTTGGCGCACAGGCGCAGCGCGCCGAGCAGGTCCATCGCGTGGTGCAGGTCGCCGCTGCGCAGCGGGTCGCCGCTGAGCACGGCCCAGCCCACGCGCCAGCCGCAGGCGCGGTGCACCTTCGACAGGCCGCCGAAGGACAGGCAGGGCAGGTCGCCGGCCAGCGGCGCGAGCGGCTGGAAGACGTGGTCGTCGTAGAGGATGTGGTCGTAGATCTCGTCGGCCATCAGCAGCAGGTGGTGCTTCGCGGCGATCGCGACGATGCGTTCGAGGATCTCGCGGCTGTAGTTCGCGCCGGTCGGGTTGTTCGGGTTGATCAGCACGATCGCGCGGGTGCGCGACGACACCAGCTTGGCGATCTCGTCCGGGTCCGGCAGGAAACCGTTCCCGGCCTTGCAGCGGTAGTAGACCGGGCGGCCGTCGTTGAGGATGGTCGCGGCCGACCACAGCGGGTAGTCGGGCGAGGGCAGCAGCACTTCGTCGCCGGGATTGAGCAGGGCGCGCAGCGACAGGTCGATCAGTTCGCTGACGCCGTTGCCGACGAACACGCGCTCGGGCGATGCATTGGGCGTGCCGCGCTGCCTGTGGAACGCGGCGATGGCCTCGCGCGCGGCCGGCAGGCCCTGCTGGTGGGTGTAGGGATCGGTGTCGGCGATGTGGTCGGCGATGGCGCGCTGCAGGTGCTCCGGCGCGCGGAACCCGAACGCGCCCGGGTTGCCGATGTTGAGCTTGATCAGCGTCCGGCCCTGGCCTTCCAGCTCCCGGGCTCGCCGGGCCAGTTCTCCGCGGATCTCGTAGCGGACTTCGGACAGGCGTTCACGGGTCTTGAGGGCGGGCTTCGGGCTGGAGGCGGACATCGGGGCGACGGGGTCGGGGTGGGGGGACAAAAGAAGCCGCCAGCCTAGCGGAAATCGGCCTGCCGTGCCGGGACGCGGCCGGGAACGCCCGCTAGAATCGCCGCATGCACGCCATCCCCCGACCCGCTTGAGTTCCGTCGCATCCGCACCGTCCGTCGCCGTCCTGGCGGCGATCGGCTGGCCCTGGCCCGGCATGGCGGCCGGCGATGTCGACGACCCGGCCTGGGCCGCGCTGATCGACGCCCATCCCGATGCGCGACCGGCGCGGGTGATCGAACAGCACCGCACCGGGTATGTGGTCGCCGAGGCCGCAGGCCAGGCGCTGACGGTGGAGTCGCCGCCGGAATGGATGCGCCGCCGCTTCCCGGCCCAGGACCGTGCCGCCGTCGGCGACTGGGTGCTGATCCGCGAGGCGAGTCCGCGCCCGCAGATCGCGGCCCTGCTGCCGCGGCGGAGCACGATCAAGCGCGCCGCCGCCGGCGAGCACTACCAGCAGCAGATGATCGCCGCGAACATCGACACGGTGTTCGTGGTCTGCGGCCTGGACGCCGACTTCAACCCGCGCCGGATCGAGCGCTACCTGCTGCTGGTGCGCGGCGGCGGCGCCGAGCCGGTGGTGGTGCTCACCAAGGCCGACAAGGACGGCAGCGACGCCGAGGCCTCGCTGGCCGCGCTGGCCGAACTGGCGGCGCAGGGCATCGTTGCCGTCGCCGTGAACGCCAAGGACCGCGACAGCGTCGCCGCGCTCGATCCCTGGCTGGGTCCGGGGCGCACGGTGGTGCTGGTGGGTTCGTCGGGCGCGGGCAAGTCCACGCTGACCAACACCCTGCTGGGCACCGAGAAGATGAAGACCGGCGAGGTGCGCGAGAGCGATGCGCGCGGCCGCCACACCACGACCTACCGCACGCTGATCCCGCTGCCCTCGGGCGCCTGCCTGATCGACACGCCCGGGATGCGCGAACTCAAGCCGACCGGCGAGGAAGACCTGGCCGACGGCGGTTTCGCCGATATCGAAGCGCTGGCCGGCGACTGCAAATTCCGCGACTGCCGGCATGCGAAGGAACCGGGCTGCGCGATCCGCGCCGCGATCGACGCCGGCACGCTCGATCGCGCCCGCTTCGCCAACTACCTGAAACTGCGCGACGAGGTCGCCGGCGCCGCGAACGTGCTGGCGACGCGGCTGGCGCAGAAGTCCGACGCCCGCGTGCAGGGCAAGGCGCTGAACAAGCGCCTGGAAGACAAGTATGGGAAGCGTTGAGGCCATGGCTTTTGTAGGAGCGACGCAAGTCGCGACTGTCGGAAGCATCGTCATCCGCTTCGGTCGCGACTTGCGTCGCTCCTACGAAAAATCGGTGCAGTTGCGATGAGCGTGCCCCGCGACATCGCCCACCACGTTGCGCTCGATGCGCGCCTGGCCTCGGCGGTGCGCGGCATTCGCCTGCTCGCCACCCTCAGCTGGCCGGCGAGCGCGCAGGAGACCTTTCTGGCTGCGTGGAAGATCGGCCGCATCCACCTGCCCGACATTACCTACCCGACGCACGACTACGCCGAGGTGCGCGCCGAGCTGGACGCGGTGACGGCGGCCGCCGACCCCGATCATCCGCTGGGCCAGTACCTGATCCGGACCGCCGACAGCTGGCGCATCGCCACCCGCCTGCTCGACGCCGCCGGCAGCTTCCGGATCACCGCCTACTCGACGCGACTCTACGGCCGCCCCGTGGAACTGCTGCCCGGCGACGGCCCGACCAACCTCGAAGCCGCGCAGCACTTCGTCACCCTGGCCGACGACATGGACCAGGAGCTGCGCATCATCGAACCGGACGCGGTGCTCGCCGCCGAGACCGTGCGCGACGAACTGCAGGCCGAGATCGACGCCTTCTTCACCGACCACAGGGTCAAGGTCGAGCTGGACCCGGCGCTGATCGCCAAGGCCGCGGCCAGCCCGACCCGCATCCGCGTGCGCACCAACACCGGCTTCAGCGAATACGACCGCCACCAGCTGCTCGTGCACGAGGCCTTCGTGCACACGCTGACCGGCATCAACGGCCGCGAACAGCCGCACCTGCAGTCGATGGCGCGCAGCGCGCCGCGCACCACGGCGACGCAGGAAGGGCTGGCCACCTTCGCCGAACTCATTTCCGGTTCGATGGACATCGAGCGCATGAAGCGCATCAGCCTGCGCATCGTCGCCATCGACATGGCCATCGGCGGCGCCGATTTCGTGCAGGTGTTCCGCTTCTTCCTCGATGCAGGACAGAGCCCCGAAGACAGCTTCGCCTCGGCGCAGCGCGTGTTCCGCGGCGCCCCGCTGGGCGGCGGCGCGGCCTTCACCAAGGACACCGTGTACCTGCACGGCCTGCTCAGCGTGCACACCTTCTTCCGCTGGTGCCTGCGTCATCGCAAGCTGGCGGTGGCGCGGCAGCTGTTCGCCGGCAAGCTGGCGCTGGAGGACGTGTTCGCGCTGCAGCCGATGTTCGACAGCGGCGTGATCGCGCAGCCGCGCTACGTGCCGCCCTGGATGCAGCGCGCCAACGGCCTGGCGGGGATGCTCGCGTTCTCGCTGTTCGCCAACAAGATCCGCCTCGACCGCGTCGAGGCCGACGACCTGGTGCTGGGGCTGGGGGTATAGATACCGTCTTGCTCACATGGCTGCAACCGGGGTCGAGCTGAAGGGTTTTCGGCTTCTGAGCACCCCGTAGACGATATGCATCAGTTTGCGCATGACCGCACAGATGGTGACTCGCCCAGGTTTGCCGGCGGTGCGCAGACGCCCTGCGAAGACGGACAGCACCGGGTTGTGCCGCATCGCCACTACCGCAGGCATGTACAGCGCCGCACGCAAGGCGGCCGGGCCACGTTTGCTGATGTGCCCGGTGCGCTGGACGCTGCTGCCGGACTGGACGATCGCGCAGTCCAATCCTGCATAGGCAACCCATTGTTTCACCGAGCGACAGCGATCGAGAATGTGCACATGCGACAAGAGCACTGCACTGGTCCGCTCGGCGATGCCCGGTATCGATTCGAGCAGGTCGCGCCGCTGGCGCAGTTCGGGATCCTGATCGACATGGTCGCGGATGCGTTGGCGCAGGTCGTCGATTTGCACCTGCAGTGCATCGATGACGGCCCGGATCGAGTCCTGGACGCTGGGGTGCGCGGTATGCAGCCGATTGTTCTCCTGCTGCTGCAGATCAAGCAGGCTGTCCAAGCGCCGGACCAGCGCCTGCAGCACGCGGACAGCCTGTGGTGGAGGTGACCACTGCGGCGGGCTGTGGAGCGCCGTGAAGCGAGCGATGCGCTTGGCATCGAGCGTGTCGGTCTTCGATCGCCCGAGCTCTGCGCGGACGAACGCCGCGATCTGGGCAGGATTGATCACGCTGACCGGATGGCCGGCATCATGCAGCGTGCAGGCGACGGCTTCGCTGTAGCTCCCGGTAGCTTCCAGGCCGGCCGCGCAATGCCCAGCATGATGATGATTGACCCATTCCAGCAGGCCCTGGATCCCTGCATGGGTATTGCGGAAGGTCTTGGTCTTGTACTTGGCGCCATCGAACAGCGCCGCATCCAGCATGTCTTTGGCAACATCGATTCCGAGTGTGAACATGGCCTTGTCCTGATCGAAAGGGCGACGCGCGAGCCCGGACCTACCTTGTCAACGCAGGCTCAGCGCGGTGCGCGGCCTCAGATACCGTTCGGTCTGTTGGGCAAGCCGGGATGGGGCGGCCAATCTATGTTGCAGGCTCGAAGCCTGAGGGTGCGCACGGCCTACCCCATCCCCCCGAGCGTCCTCGGGAACGATACCCAACCGGGTGCCGTCGAGGTACAAGGGTGCGCCCCGGCGCACCGGCTTTCGGGACGGCGCCACCCGGGCGGTGCGCCGGGGCGCACCCTATGACGACCATCCGTCACCGCACGGTTCCGGTCGTGCTTTGCGGCTAGAATCGGGGGCCCAACGTGCACGGCCGGCGCACGGCCCACCAGACCCCGAATGTCCGACAACGCCAACGATCTGAAGCAGTCCGCCCTCGACTATCACCGTCAGGACCCCCCCGGCAAGATCAGGGTCGCCCCGACCAAGCCGCTGGTCACCCAGCGCGATCTGGCCCTCGCGTACTCGCCCGGCGTGGCCTACGCCTGCGAGGCCATCGTCGAAGACCCCAACGCCGCCAGCGAGATGACCGCGCGCGGCAATCTCGTCGCCGTCATCACCAACGGCACCGCCGTGCTCGGCCTGGGCGACATCGGCCCGCTGGCCGGCAAGCCGGTGATGGAAGGCAAGGGCGTGCTGTTCCAGAAGTTCGCCGGCATCGACGTGTTCGACATCGAACTGGACGAACGCGACCCGGACAAGCTGGTCGACATCATCGCGTCGATGGAGCCGACCTTCGGCGGCATCAACCTCGAGGACATCAAGGCGCCGGAATGCTTCATCGTCGAGCGCAAGCTGCGCGAGCGGATGAAGATCCCGGTGTTCCACGACGACCAGCACGGCACCGCGATCATCGTCGGCTCGGCGGTGCTCAACGCGCTGGAGATCGTCGGCAAGAAGATCGGCGACGTGAAGCTGGCCACCTCGGGCGCCGGCGCCGCCGGCATCGCCTGCCTCGACATGCTGGTCGCGCTGGGCATGAAGCCGGAGAACATCCTCGCGGTGGATCGCGACGGCGTGCTCCACACCGGCCGCCCGAACATGGACCCCGACAAGGCCCGCTACGCGCGCGACACCGACAAGCGCACGCTGGCCGACATCGTCGCCGGTGCCGATGTGTTCCTCGGCCTGTCCGCCGGCGGCGTGCTCAAGCCGGAGATGGTCGCGACCATGGCCGAGCGCCCGATCATCCTGGCGCTGGCCAACCCGAACCCGGAAATCCTGCCGGAAGACGCGAAGAAGGTCCGCCCGGACTGCATCATCGCCACCGGCCGTTCGGACTACCCGAACCAGGTCAACAACGCGCTGTGCTTCCCGTACATCTTCCGCGGCGCGCTGGACGTGGGCGCGACCGAGATCAACGAGGCGATGAAGCTCGCCTGCGTGCGCGCGATCGCCGCGCTGGCGCGCATGGAAGCCTCGGACCTGGGCACCGCCTACGGTGGCGAAGTGCCGAAGTTCGGCGCGGACTACATCATCCCGCGTCCCTTCGACCCGCGCCTGCTCACCGTGCTTGCGCCGGCGGTGGCGCAGGCGGCGATGGATTCGGGCATCGCCCAGCGCCCGATGGTGTCGCTGGATGCCTATCGCGAGAAGCTCGGCCAGTTCATCTACCGCACCGGCCTGCTGATGAAGCCGATCTACGACCGCGCGCGCAGCGAGCAGAAGCGCGTGGTCTACGCCGAAGGCGAAGAGGAGACCGTGCTGCAGGCGGTGCAGACCGTGATCGACGAAGGCCTGGCGCGGCCGATCCTGATCGGCCGCCCCGACGTGATCGAAGCACGCATCCAGCGCCTCGGCCTGCGCATGCAGGCGGGCGTCGATTTCGACCTCACCAACATCAACGACGACCCGCGCTTCAACGACTACTGGCAGCACTACCACGCACTGACCGAGCGTCGCGGCGTGACCCCGGCCGCGGCGAAGAACCTGCTGCGCTCGCGCCCTTCGCTGATCGCCGCGATCATGGTCGAGCGCGGCGAAGCCGATGCGATGATCTGCGGCCTGGTCGGTCGCTTCCACAAGAAGCTCGGCTACCTGCGCAGCGTCTTCAGCTTCGACAAGGGCGTCGCCGGTACCGCCGCGATGACCGGCGTGATCAACAACCAGGGCGTGTGGTTCTTCCTCGACACCCACGTGCAGGTGGACCCGTCCGCCGAGCAGATCGCCGAAGCCACGTTGATGGCCAGTTTCCGCCTCAAGCTGTTCGGCATCGAGCCCAAGGTCGCGCTGCTGTCGCACTCGAACTTCGGCAGCCACGACAATCCGAGCGCGGCGAAGATGCGTCGCGCCTACGAGATCATCCGCGCGCGCGCGCCGAAGCTGGAGATCGACGGCGAGATGATGGCCGACACCGCGTGGGACGACGGCCTGCGCAAGCGCATGTTCCCGAACACCACGCTCAGCGGTCGCGCCAATCTGTTCGTGATGCCGAACCTCGACGCGGCGAACATCACCTACAACATGGTGCGCGTGATGACCGACGGCGTGGCCATCGGCCCGATCCTGATGGGGCTGAACCGCCCGGCGCACATCCTCACGCCGGCATCGAGTCCGCGTCGCGTGGTCAACATGACCGCGATCGCCGCGGTGGAAGCGCAGATCCGCAAGGTGCGTTGATCCAAGGCATGCAGGCGAGGCGCGCATGCGGCGCGTCTCGTCCTCCGACTGAACGTGTCGGGTTTCCAGGCGTCGATCCTGCTGCGCATCGCGCTTTCCGTGCGCTTTTGCCGTGATCGCGTGCCGGGACGCAGCATGGCGAATTCTGTTATGGTGTCGTCCGATACTGCGACACAAGCTGCAAGAGATGCCCAGACAGATTCAGGTTCCGGCCGCGAAGGATCGCTTCGTCATCCTGC
This sequence comes from Lysobacter sp., assembly GCA_019634715.1. Taxonomy (GTDB): domain Bacteria; phylum Pseudomonadota; class Gammaproteobacteria; order Xanthomonadales; family Xanthomonadaceae; genus Lysobacter_I. The sequence continues at coordinate 41,197 of JAHCAU010000006.1, read as the reverse complement.
ATTACCACATTTTCAAGAATGCAGGCAGTACGATCGATTATGCGCTCTCGCGCAACTTCGGCGAAGGATTCGTCGAATTCCATGGCGTGCACGACGATGCGCAGCTCATGGCGGACGACGTCCTGCCCCTCGTAGGCAGCGACCTCTCCATCCAGGCCGTCACCAGCCACCATCTTCGTTATCCGAAGCCGGCGATGCGAGGCATCCATTTCATCGATGTCTGCTTCATCCGCCATCCGCTCGATCGCATCCGTTCGCTTTACCACTACGGGCGCAAGCAGGATCCGGAAACCTGGCTGGGCGGGCTGGCGCTGCAGTACGACGAAGCCGGATTCATCGCGCATCTGGTCGAACATGCGCCGCATGCGATCAACGATGTGCAGGTCAATTTCATCGCCAATGGCGGTTTCTATGCACGCCCGCCAGGCGCTGCCGATCGCGACGAGGCCTGCGCGGTCGTCGAGCGCGTCTGCGCGCTGGGTGTCGTCGACTTGTTCGACGCCAGCATGGTGGCGATCGAGCGTTACCTGAAGCCGATGTTCCCGTCGTTGTCGATGGCGTACGTCCGGCAGAATGTGTCGGCGCCCGAGCCGCACGTGGTGGAATCGGGAAGCGAAGCGATCACGTCCGCGTGTCGGCAGGCCTGGGGCGATGCGCTCTACGCCAAGGTGTTCGCCTTGAACGAGCAGGACCTGCGTCTGTATGCGAAGGCTCGCGAGGAAGTGATGCGCCGCTTCTCGCTGGTGCCGGATCGCCATGAACGATTGGGTGAATTCCGCGAACGTTGCGCATGCCTGGCCGAGGCCGAGGCCGAAGTGAAGCAGTTCGAAGCGCAGCCAGGCGAGGTGGAGCAGTCCGCGAACCCGGACGACGGCGCCGCTGCCACTGCCGATCCCTCGTGAGCGGATGCAGGCCTGGCCGGTGACGCGATTGCGGTCGAGCGCGGTCCTTATCTGCTGAGGTCCGGATCGGGCGGCAGCGTCGTGCGATAGCCCAGCGCGTCCAGCCGCTGCAACAGCCGCCGGATCGTCTCGACGTTGCCGCCGTGCGCGGCGCCTTCGTGCAGCAGCACGATCGCGCCGGGCGAAAGACTGCGTTCGATGCGCGACACCACGGCATCGGGATCGGCGGCGACGCCATCGAAGCCGCGTGCGCTCCATGCCGCGCGCGCCAGGCCATGCGCCTTCAGCGGCGCCTGCACGAAGGGATTGCTCATGCCGACCACGGCGCGGAACCAGCGCGGCGGCGTGCCCGCGATCTCGGTCAGGATGCGCTGCGTGTCCGCGATCTCGCGGCGCATGCGCGACGGACCCAGCGCCCAGAACCAGCGCGCCGGATGCGAATGGCTGTGGTTGCCGATGCCGTGGCCGCGCCGCAGGATCTCGCGCACCAGTTCCGCCCGCTGCGCCGCGCGCTCGCCGACCAGGAAGAACGTCGCCTTCGCGTCGTGTGCGTCCAGTGCGTCGAGAATCGGCAGGGTGTCGTCCGATGGGCCGTCGTCGATGGTGAGCCAGACGCGCCTGTCGTCGACCGGCAGGCGGTTGAGCACCGGACCGTACACTGCCGAGTGCGGCCAGAGGATGCCCCACCAGAACGGCGCATGGCTGGCGATCATCGCCGGCAGGCCGACGGTCCAGCCCCAGCGCCACCAGATCAGCAGGAAGGCGGCCTGCGACAGCGCGAGGAACACGATCCAGGCATGCGGCCTGCGCGGTACGCGATGGATCGCTTCCCCGATGGCGTCGTCGAGCGTGGCAGGCGGACTGGCGGAGCGGTCGGTCATCGCGGCATGATGCCACGCCCCGCCGAACGCATCCGGAGTCGACCATGGCCTTCTGCAACCTGTCCGTCGCCGACGCCGACGCCCGTGCCCGCGACGGCAGCGTCACCCTGGTCGACGTGCGCCCGCCCGCCGAACGCGACATCGCCGCCGTGGCGGCGCCGTTCCAGGGCCTGGAGGATGGCGGCCTCGAGCGTCTGCTCGCCCTGCCCAGGGACGCACCGCTGGCCTTCCTCTGCCACCACGGCGGCCGCAGCGCCCAGGCCGCGATGTACTTCGCCCAGCAGGGCTTCAGCGACCTCTACAACGTCGTCGGCGGGATCGATGCGTGGAGCCTTGAGGTCGATCCGGCGGTGCCGAGGTATTGAGCGAACCGGCGTCGACGCTGATGCCATCGACCTTGTAGAGCGGTTCGAAGATCCGCTGCCCTGTTGCCGGACGCACGTGTAGGAGGGCCTTCAGGCCCGAGCTCTTCATGGATCATCATTGCCCATGCGAAAAGCTCGGGCCTGAAGGCCCTCCTACGAAAAACCGCTGCTGCAGAGGCGGGCCGAGGCCCGCTCTGCATCGCTTCTCATCCACCCTGCATCAGTTCTGCAGCGCCAGATCATCCAGCATCGCGCGGAGGAAGCGCGCGGCTTCGCCGCCGGTGCAGGCGCGATGGTCGAAGGTGACCGACAGCGGGATGACCTTGTGCGATTCGAAGCCGCCGATCACGGGCGTGATCTGGTGGCGGGCACGGCCGGCGGCGACGATGGCGACGCAGGGCGGCACGACCACCGGGGTGGCGTAGCGGCCGGCGAACATGCCGAAGTTCGACAGCGAGATCGTGTAGCCGGTGAGCTCGCTCGCGGGGATGCTGCGGTCCTCGACTTGGGCGCGCAGGCGGTTGATGCCCTGGCGCACGCCGTTGGCGTCGAGCACGTCGGCGTTGCGCAGCGCGGGCACGAACAGGCCATCGTCGGTGTCGACCGCGATGCCGATGTCGACCTGCGGATGCAGGGTGCGCACGAGCTTGTCGCCGTCGAACCAGGCATTGAGCGCGGGCACCGTCTTGGCGGCGACGCAGATCGCGCGGATCAGGCGCACGGTGACATCGTTGCCCTGTGCCCAGGCGTGGATGTCGGCGTCATCGCTGAGCGTGGTCGGCACGACCTTGCTGTGCGCGTCGGCCATCACCCGGGCCATGTTGCGGCGCACGCCCTTGAGCTGCTCCGGCTGGCCGGTGACGGTGACCGACGGCGGCTGGGTGCGCATCGGCTTGCCGCTGGCGGAGAGCTGGGTGCGCTGCGCGGCTGCAGCAGGCGCAGCCGCGGCGGCCGTCGCAGCGACAGGCGCCGCAGCGGCGCGCGGTGCCGGTGCGGACGCGCCGGGCTTGGCCGAACCATCGGCGGCGGCACGCTTCACGTCGTCCATCGTCACCACGCCGTCGGCGCCGGTGGCGCGGACGCGGGCGATGTCGACGCCGAGCTTGCGCGCCATCGCCCGCACCGCCGGCATCGCCTTCACGCCGCCGACCGCGACCGCGGCTTCGGTGCGTACCGCGTCGGATGACTGCATCGCACCGACGACGGTGCCGGCGTCGTCGCGCGGCTCGCCTTTCGGCGCGGGTTCGCCGGCGTTGCCGATGGCGCCGCCTTCGTCCGAGGCGACGACCTTGTTCGCCGTGCCGGGTGCGCGGTCGCCGGTGTGCGCGGCGCCATGGTGGTGGCCGGTGTCCTGGCCCTCGGCGCGCTGCGGCATCGACGGATCGATCTCGAATTCGGCGAGCATCGTGCCGGTGACGATCACGTCGCCCGCGGCGCCGGCCAGCTTCAGCACCTTGCCCGACACCGGCGACGGTACCTCGACCACAGCCTTCGCGGTTTCCATCGACACCAGGGGCGCGTCGAGCTTGATCACGTCGCCCGGTTTCACGAACCACTCGACGATGGTGGCGTCCGGCAGGCCTTCGCCGAGGTCGGGGAGGAGGAAGGTCTTGGTCTGGCTCATGGGCGAATCCTTAGGTGGCGTTGCCGACGCCGTTCCCGGCGTCGGTCGAGGATGCGGTGGAGAAGGCGAGCGCTTGCGCGATGTAGTCTTTCAGGTGTTTCGATGCGATGTCGGCCACGGTCTGCAGCCTGATGTGCCGGCGGAACTTGCCTTTGCCTTCGAGGACACGGTGCGGGTCGTCCAGTTCGGCGCCCCGGCCGAATTCCATCGTCACGTGGGCGGAATAGGCGAAGACGCCGCAGAACTGCTGCGGCGCGGAAAACAGGATGCCGCCGTACATCAGCTTTTCCGATGCGGCGGGCGCGACCTCGCGTACGGTCGCGCGCACCGTCTGCACCACCGCGTGCAGGTCGGGGTGGATCAGCTGCAGGTCCTGCAGGAGGCGTTCGACGTTCGGATCGCTCATGCGCGCACCATGTGCTCGGCCGGCACCCAGCCGGAGCGTCCGTCCGCGCGCTCGCACCACCACCAGCCGCCGAGTTCATGGTGAAGCACGACATCGTCGCCCGCGTCGACATCCAGTTCCTGCGCCGAATAGTCGCGCAGCGCTTCGGCGCGTCCGTCGCCCATCGGCTTCAGCCAGTCGAACGGTGCCCAGCCGGCGTTGCCGTCGGCGGTGATCGCCCAGGCGAACGCGGGCCATTCGGTGTCGCGTTCGCCAAGGGCGACGACATCGCCGGCCGCGAACCGGATCGGGTTCGCGTACCGGGTGCGATAGTCGCGGACGATGCGGGTGCGCGTCATTGCGATACGTTCGCGCGGAGAGCAAATCCCCCCGTCATCGCTGCGCGATGCCGGCCCCCTTTTGCAAAGGGGGCGAAGGGCCGGTCGCGATGGCGGCCCACATCGCAAGGGCGGACGAAGGGCAGATCGCGATGGCGGTGTTCATCAGGGAAATGGGCGAAAGACGTGCGGTGCGACAAGCCCCCTTTGAAAAAGGGGGCGATCGCCTGCAGCGCAGGCGATGGGGGATTTGCCTTTGCACCTGTCATGAACAAGGCTCAGCCCGCCGCCAGCGTCCGCTTCGCCGCGGCGACGATCTTCTCGACGCTCGGCAGGTACTTCATTTCGAGGCGGAACAGCGGGATGTGGGTGTCGTAGCCGGTGACGCGCTCGACCGGAGCGAGGAGGTCGTACATCGATTCCTCGGCCAGGCGCGCGGCGATCTCGGCACCGAAGCCGGCGGTCTTCGGCGCTTCGTGCACGATCACGCAGCGGCCGGTCCTGCTCACCGATTCGGCGATGGTGTCGAAGTCCAGCGGCTTGAGCGTGGCGACGTCGATGACTTCGGCGCTGATGCCGTCCTTCGCCAGGGCGTCGGCGGCTTCCAGGCATTCCTTCACCTGCGCGCCCCAGGTCACCAGGGTCACGTCGGTGCCGTCGCGCAGCACGTAGCACACGTCCAGCGGCAGCGCTTCGCCGTCGTCGGGCACGAGTTCCTTGTACTGGCGATAGATGCGCTTGGGTTCCATGTAGATGACCGGATCCTCGTCGCGGATCGCGGCCAGCAGCAGGCCGTAGGCGCGCGCGGGCGAGGACGGCATGACCACGCGCAGGCCGGGCACGTTGGTGAAGATCGATTCGTTGGCTTCGCTGTGGTGTTCCGGTGCGCGGATGCCGCCGCCCCACGGCACGCGCAGCACCATCGGACAGGTCAGGCGGCCGCGCGTGCGGTAACGGAAGCGCGCGGCGTGGCAGATGATGTGGTCGACCATCGGATAGACGAAGCCGTCGAACTGCGCTTCGGCGACCGGGCGCATGCCCTGCGCGGCGAGGCCGACGGTGAGGCCGGCGATGGTGGTTTCGTCCAGCGGCGTGTCGAGCACGCGCTCGGAACCGAACACCGCCTGCAGGCCGGCGGTGGCGCGGAACACGCCGCCGTTGACGCCGACGTCCTCGCCGAGCACGAGGACGCGCTCGTCCTTGCGCATTTCGTAGGCCAACGCCTGGGTGATCGCTTCGATGAGCGTGATCGGCGCGGGCGTGACGGGTGCGTTGTCAGCCATGCTTGCGGCCCTCCGCGGCGATGGCTTCGTCGCGCTGGGCGCGCACGTCCGGCGGCATGTCGGCGTAGAGGTAATCGAACATCGCGCTCACGGGCTGCACGGGAGTTTCCAGGTAGGCGTTGATCTCGACGTCGATGCGCTTGCCGCATTCGTCGGCCCAGGCGTTTTCCTGCGCTTCGTCCCACAGCCCGGCCTTGGTGAGGTGGATGCGCAGGCGGGTCATCGGGTCGCGCGTCCAGGCGGCCTTCACTTCCTCTTCGCCGCGATAGCGGCGCGCATCATCGGCGGTGGTGTGGTCGTGCAGGCGGTAGGTCATGAATTCGATGACGCTGCCGCCTTCGCCGCTGCGCGCGCGCTCCATCGCGCGGCGCATGCCTTCCATCACCGCGATCAGGTCGTTGCCGTCCACCTGCAGGCAGTGCAGGCCGCCGGCCAGGCCCTTCTGCGCCAGCGTCGGCGCGCCGGTCTGCGCGGCGCGCGGCACCGAGATCGCCCAGCCGTTGTTGATGATGCACTGCACGAAGGGCAGGGCGTAGGCGCCGGCGGAATTGATCGCGGCGTAGGTGTCGGTCTTCGAGCTGCCGCCGTCGCCGCAGCAGGCCACCGCGACGCGCGGCTCCTTGCGCAGCTTGAACGCCAGCGCAGCGCCTGCGGCGTGCAGGCACTGCGTGGAGATTGGCACGCACCAGCTGTAGTCGTGCTTGGGCGCTTCGGCGAAGTCGTTGCCGCGCTCGTCGCCGCCCCAGTACATCAGGATCTCGCGCGGGCGCACGCCGCGCACCAGCTGCGCGCCGTATTCGCGATAACTCGGCGCGAACACGTCTTCGGGCCGCATCGAAGCGCCGATGCCGACGTGCGTGGCCTCGTGGCCGAGGCAGGCGGCGTAGGTGCCGAGCTTGCCGGTGCGCTGCAGGGCGATGGCCTTGCTGTCGAAGGTGCGCACGAACAGCATCTGCTTGAACAGCGGCAGCAGCGTGGCTGGATCCTTGAAGGCCGACGGGGGTTCCGCGACGAGCGTGCCGTCGGGGCCGAGGTACTGCAGGTATTCGATTTCGAATCGGGCTGCGACGGTCATCGTGTTCGGTCGTTCCGAGGGGCGAACGCGAATGATAGCCGTTGTCGGCATGGCGGCGTTTGCGCACTGCGCAATGACGGGGGTGCACGACCGCACTTGACAGCGCTTGTGCTGCTGATTTCGTGAAGAAAACGTATACGACGTGCGCAGCGGTATGGAGTTTGTCGTCCGTGGCGATGCCGTCGCGCAAAAGAGAAGCGCGGCCGGAGCCGCGCTTCTGGTGGTGCAGGTGAGACGTGTCGCGAAGGTCAGGGGGCGACGATGTTCACCGTGTAGCTGGACGCATTGTTGTTCGGCACCGGGTCGTTGATGTCCGGGGCGCTGACGCTGGCATTCAGATTCAGCGTGCCCTGCGTCAGGTGCGACGGTGCGATGGCGGTGTAGGTGAACGTGGCGCGCGCATTGACCGCGAACGTGCCGTTCAGCCGGCAGGCGATGACGTGGCTGGTCGCGTCGCCGGTCGGTACGCACACCCAGCCGGCAGGCGCGGCCACGGTGGTCCCGCTCAGCGGCGAAGTGCCCGAGAAGGTCACCAGGGTCTGCACCGTCGCGGCCGGGCCGGTGTTGCGCACGGGCACCGAGAACTGCGCCGAGGTGCCGCTGCGGATGAAGCCGGCGGGGCCGCCGATCATGCGCAGCGAGAGGTCGGCATTGGCCAGCGCGACCGATGCCACCGACACGTTCACGACGGTGCTGTTGTCGGCATTGGCGCGGTCGCGGGTCTGCGACTGCACCGATGCGGCCATCTCCAGCGTGCTGGCGGTGGCCTGCGACGGTGCGGTGGCGGTGGCGGTGAACACGGCCTGGCCGGCGTCGGCCAGCGACGAGGCCGTGCAGGTGGCCGTGGTCGTGCCGCCGGCCTGCACCGGTGCGGCGCAGGTCCAGCCGGCGGGCGCGGACACGCTCACCGGCACCAGCGCGTTGAACACCAGCGCCAGCGCCGGGAACGAGGCCTTGTTCGGGCCGGCATTGTTCACGGTGATGGTGTACGGGACCGACGCGCCGGCGGCGACGCTGACCGACGGCGTGGTGGCGGCGATCGACAGGTCGGCGGTGCGGAAGTCGGCCACGCCGATGGACAGGCGCACCGGATCGTGGTCGGACACGCGGATCGCGTTGCCGGCGACGCCGAAGTGGTGGACGCCGAAGTCGGCGTTGATGCGCGCATGATCGACCGACAGGCCGGCCACGTTCATGACCATCGCTTCGTTGACGACCACGTGGTCGAGCGTCTGCGCATTGCCATCGAAGACGTACGAATACTTCTCGGCGGCATCGGCGATCAGTTCCGAACCATCGATCAGCGGGGTGGTGATCGGGCTGTCGACGTCGTTGATCACCTCGTCGGCCGGCACTTCATCGCCGCGCACGATGCCCATCACGTCGACGTAGCCGTCGTTGAACTCGAATGCGTTGAAGTCGCCCAGCAGCACGATGTGCTCGTCCGGGTTCGCCTGCTGGCGCGCCTGCACCAGGTTGGCCAGGTACAGCGCCTGCTGGCCGCGCTTGGCGCGGACGCGATGGCCTTCGCTGGCCCAGCCGTTGCTGCCGCCGCTGGTGTCGTCGACGCCGTTGAGCGAGCGCAGGTGGTTCACGAAGACCGTGACCGGGTAGCTGGCGCCGTTGTCCTGGTGGATGCGGGCGCGCAGCATCAGCGGCGGACGGTCGTTGAGCAGCGACGTGCTGCCGTTCGGGTTCGAGAACACCGTGTCCTTGCCGAACTGGGTCACTTCGAGCACTTCGACGCGATTGGCCGCGCCGAGGTTGCGGGCGCTGACCAGGAAGCCGACGTTGATGCCGCCCGGGTCGTTGCCCTGCACCAGGTAGGGCACGTACTGCGGCGCGCTCGCGCAGGTGCCGTTGATGCGATCGGCCAGCAGACCCAGCACGCGCAGGTTCTCGACCTCGACCACGCCCAGGATGTCGGGCGCCTTCAGGTAGTCGCAGATTGCCAGCGAGGTCTTGGTCAGGCGCTTGTCGAGCGCGGCCGCAGTGAGGGTGGGGCCGCCGTTGCTGTTGTTCACTTCATCGAACAGGCGCAGCAGGTTGAAGGCACCGATGGTGACGTCCTCGTAGCGCGCGTCGGCGACCGCCGTCGGGGTCTTGCCGCCACTGACCGAGAGGGTGTCGGGGTCGGGCAGGAGCGCCCAGGTGCCGGAGAAGTAGTCGAGCACGCCGACCATGCCGTTGACGTCGGTGCCGGCGTCGATGGCGACGGCGGTGGCACCGACCTGGCCGCGGCTGCGCACCATCAGGCGTTCCTGGTTGGTGTCGAAGCGCGGCGGGGTCTTGCCGCCCGGGATCGGGAACACGTCCAGGACGCTGATGCCCGGCTCGCGGAACGGGCGCTCCACGCCCGGCAGGGTGACGTGGAACACGCCGGTGGTCGACGAGGTGGCGCTGGACTCGGTGATGTTGCCGGCCGAGGCGGAGACCGAGAACGCGCGCGGCACGCTGACGCGCATGCCTTCGTACTTCTCGGCGGTGCCCGGATTGGCCGTGGCGCCGAAATCGGCGGCGGTCAGTTCGACCGGCGTCGGCAGGGCATTCCCGGTCGACAGCACCTGGATCGAGGTCACCGATGCGATCTGGGTGATCGACAGCTGGTTGAGGTTGGTGCTGGGCGTGAACTCGGCGACCGTGCCGGTGACGCGCACGCGGTTGCCCACCGTCGCGGTGGCCGGCGGCGCGGTCGAGGTGAAGACGAAGATGCCCTGCGAGGTGTTCGGATCGGCATCGACGCTGGCGTCGGCCGTCTGCAGGAAGAAGCCGTTGTTGAACTTCTGCGCGGTGACGATGCCTTCGGTGGTGACCACGGCGCCGTTGAGCGGCGACACCAGCCCGCTGCCCTGGATGTCGTGGATCTGCACGACGCTGAAGTCGTCGTTCTGGATCGTGCCGATGCCCTGTGCCTTGGCGACGATCGCACCGGTGACCGAGTCGATGTTGACGAAGAAGGTCTCGTCGGCCTCGGGGGTGGTGTCGCCGTTGACCAGCACGCTGAAGGCGATCGCGTTCTGGCCCTCGGCGATGATCACGGTGCCGCCGGTGGCGATGTAGTCGCTGCCCGCGGTGGCGGTGCCGTCGGCAGTGCTGTAGGTGATGGTCACCCCGCCCGGGCCGGCCGGCTGGCTGAGGCCGAAGGCGAAGAAGAACGCGGTGGTGCCGCTGTCGCCTTCGACGGCGGACACGTCGTTCACCGAGACCACCGGCGTGGCGGTGCCGCCGACGCTGATCGAGACATCGTCGATGGCCAGACCGTCGTCGGCGCTGGTCGCATCGGTGTCGTTCCAGCGGATGCAGAACCCGCCGCCATTGCCGATCACGACGCCGCCGACGGTGGCGCTGAGCGCGGTGCGGTTGGCGGCGGCGTTGCCGTCCTTCGCGCCGACGGTGGCGGTGTTGGGCGTGACGAAGTTCAAGGCCGCGACCGGCGTCCACGTGCCGGTGGTGAGCGAGGTGGCGTTGGTGCTGTACTCGAAGTTCAGGGCGTCGGTACGCGAGGCCGTGCCGAGGCGCCACTGTTCGCCGGTGTAGGCGACGTCGAAGCTGGTCAGCGTGTTGCCGGTGGCGTTGGTGAAGCAGGCGCCGAACGTGGCGACCAGCGTACCGCTGCGCAGGCTGCCCAGCGCGCGTTCGGTGCTGCCGGCGGCGCCGTAGCTGTAGGTATCGCCGGTGTTGCTGGCACCGGTGTCCACCGCGTACTGCTGGTTGTCGCGTGCGCCGCCGCCGGTTTCGACCAGCAGCCAGCCCGTCGGCAGGGTGCTGTTGGTGGTGCTGCCCGCTGTGTTCGACAGCGTGTCGAAGTCCTGCGTGTAGGTACCACCGGTGAGCTGGATGTTCTGGGCCAGCGCTGGAGCGCAGGCACCGCAGAGCAGGAGCGCCGCCAGTGCGAAGCGCGCGGGCCTGGACGTGAGAGCGACCGCGCGTGCGCGGCCAACGTGACGAAGCATTCGATGTCCCCTTGGCTTGTTGGTCAGGGAACGCACATCGTGTCCGCCCCCCTCATCTCCCTCCCGGTCCCGACCGGAAAGGCTCCCCACGGGCGCGCGCCATCGCGCTCGCCCCTCGGTGCGGCGTTCCCTGCTCGCACGGTGCAGCGTGTGTTGCCGTGTCGTCGCCCCTGCGTTCGTTGCCTGTGGGGATCGGACCATTCGCCTCCGTCCGGTGGCGATCGCGGATTGTGACGGAAATCCTGCGGCCTGTGCGTTGCAGCCCGATGACCGGGGCGGGGCCGCCGCGCTGTATGCCTGCCCGACGGCGATTTTCCATACGCTCCTGCGCTATCCTGTATGGATGAGCATCGAACGCAACGAACGCCCCCTCGAATCGGGCATCCACACCGACCTCGCCGGGCGCATCACCTACGGCGGCTATCTCCACCTCGACCGCCTGCTGTCCGCCCAGCACCCGCTGTCCGATCCCCCGCAGCACGACGAGATGCTGTTCGTCATCCAGCACCAGGTCGCCGAGCTGTGGATGAAGCTGCTGGTGCATGAACTGACGGCCGCGGTGGACCACTTGCGCAACGACCGGGTCTGGCAGTTCGGCAAGGTCGCCGCGCGCTGCAAGCGCGTGCAGGAGCAGCTGACCGGCATGTGGTCGGTGCTGGAAACGCTGACCCCGTCCGAGTACATGCAGTTCCGCGCGACGCTCGGCCCGTCGTCGGGTTTCCAGTCGCTGCAGTACCGCACCATCGAGTTCCTCATGGGCAACAAGAACGCGGCGATGCTGAAGGTGTTCGACTACGACCCGCAGGCGCAGGCCGGGCTGCGGGCCGTGCTGGAGGCGCCGAGCCTGTACGACGAATTCCTGTGCTACCTCGCGCGCTGGGGGCACGCCGTGCCGGCCGCGCACCTGGCGCGCGACTGGACCAAGGCGCACGTGCACGATCCGGCGCTGGTCCCGGTGTTCGAGCGCATCTACGAGGACACCGGCACCTACTGGCGCGAGTACGCGCTGTGCGAGGACCTGGTGGACCTGGAGAACCAGTTCCAGATCTGGCGCTTCCGCCACCTGCGCACGGTGATGCGCGTGATCGGCTTCAAGCGCGGTACCGGCGGCTCCAGCGGCGCGGGCTTCCTCAGGCAGGCGCTGGACCTCACCTTCTTCCCCGAACTGTTCGACGTGCGCACCTCGATCGGCCCGGGTCGCTGACTGTGCGGAAGCCGCCCTCAGCGCGTGCGCTGTCCGCGATGGGGTGAAAATGTGCGGCACAGCCTCTAGGATTCGGTGTTCCTGACCGACCGAGGCTGCCCGCGATGCCGCAAGCCGTGCCGACACCGACTCCATCCGCCGCGCCGCGTGGCGTCCTGACCCGCTTCCTGGACGGCGTCGAACGCGTCGGCAACAAGCTGCCGGACCCGGCCGTGCTGTTCCTCGGGCTGATGCTGCTGGTCTGGGTGCTGTCGGCCCTGCTGGCCAACGTGCAGTTCGAAGCGATCGATCCGCGCAGCGGCGAACCGCTGAGGATCAGGAACCTGCTCGCCGGCGCCAGCCTGACCGGGTTCGCGTCGGAGATGGTGCGGACCTTCGTCAACTTCCCGCCGCTCGGCGTGGTGCTGGTCGCCATGCTCGGACTGGGGGTCGCCGAACACACCGGGTTCATCAACGCGGCGCTGCGCGCCATGCTCGGCGTCACCCCGAAGATGCTGCTGACGCCGGTCCTGATCGGCGTCGGCGTGCTCAGCCACGTGGCCGTGGATGCGGGTTACGTGCTGGTGATCCCGCTGGGCGCGGTCATCTTCTACGCGGCGGGCCGGCATCCGCTGGCCGGCATCGCGGCCGCCTTCGCCGGCGTGTCCGGCGGGTTCTCGGCGACCTTCTTCGTGCCGTCCAGCCTGGACCCGATGCTGGCCGGCTTCACGCAGCAGGCGGCGCAGCTGATCGATCCGGCGCATACCGTCAATCCGCTCAACAACTACGTCTTCACCACGACCTCCACCTTCCTGGTCATGACGGTCGGCTGGTTCCTGACCGACCGGGTGATCGAACCGCGCCTGCGTGGCACGCCGGTCGACGGCGACCCGGCGCAGTTGCCGAAGCAGATGGAAGCGATGACGCCGCAGGAGAGGCGCGGCCTGCTGTGGGCGGTGATCTCGATGGTGGCGATGCTCGGCCTGCTGCTGCTCAGCGCGTTGCCGGAAGCGTCGCCGTGGCGCGCGCCGGGCACGGCCAAGCCCGAGGAGGTCGGGAGGCTCGCGGTGGGGGCCGCACCTCTGATGCAGTCGATCGTGCCGCTGATCTTCGTGTTCTTCCTCGTGCCCGGCATGGTCTACGGCATGGTCGCGGGCACGGTGAAGACCCATCGCGACGTCATCGACGGCATGAGCAAGGCCATGAACGGCATGGGCTACTACATCGTGATGGCCTTCTTCTGCGCGCAGTTCGTGTACGCCTTCGGCCAGAGCAACCTCGGCGCGCTGCTCGCCCTGGAAGGCGCCGAAGGACTCAAGGCGATGGGCCTGCCGATGGGCGTGACCCTGTGCGGCATCGTGCTGCTGACGGGCTTCGTCAATCTCTTCGTGGGTTCGGCTTCGGCGAAGTGGGGCCTGATCGGCCCGGTGATGGTGCCGATGCTGATGCAGCTCGGCGTGTCGCCGGACCTGACCCAGGCGGCCTATCGCGTCGGCGACTCCACCACCAACATCATCACGCCGCTGATGCCCTACTTCCCGCTGATCGTGGTGTTCTGCCAGCGCTACGTGAAGGGCACCGGCATCGGCACGCTGGTGGCGATGATGCTGCCCTACACCGTGACCCTGCTGGTGGTGTGGACCCTGCTGCTCATGGCGTTCTGGGGACTCGGGCTGCCGCTCGGCGTGCAGTCGTCCTACACCTATCCGGCGGGCGGCTGAGCGCAATGCGCATGCTGCATTGCAACAATACGCGGCCGGTTTGACGGGTCGGGGCCGGTCGGTCATTCTCCGCCGGCCCCGTGGACAGCGCGGGTTCACTTCGTTTCCACCCTGAGAGAGAACCCGCATGAGCGGAACCACCCAGACACAGCACGATTTCGTTCCGCCGCCGCCCGGCGAATTCCTCGGTCATCCCAAGGCCCTCTGGAACCTGTTCGGCAGCGAGTTCTGGGAACGCTTCATGTACTACGGCATGCGCGCCATGCTGGCGGTGCACGTGGCGGCCGCGTTCTTCGCGCATCTCGGCGCCGATGCCGATGCCGAAGCCAGCAAGACCTACGGCGGCTACACCGCGATGGTGTACATGACCGGCATCCTCGGCGGCTACGTCGCCGACCGCATCCTCGGCTACCAGCGTTCGATCATGCTCGGCGGCGTGGTGATGGCCATCGGCTGCTTCATGCTGATGTCGCCGACCCTGCCGATGTTCCTGCTCGGCCTGGCGACGATCGTGGTCGGCAACGGCCTGTTCAAGCCGAACATCTCGACCATGGTCGGCAAGCTCTATGCCCCGGGCGATGCCCGCCGCGATTCGGGCTTCACCATCTTCTACATGGGCATCAATGCCGGTGCGCTGGTCGCGCCGATCGTGTGCGCTTCGCTGATCGGCCAGAAGTACGGCTACCGCTGGGGCTTCTTCACCGCCGCGATGGGCATGATCCTCGGCCTGATCGTGTTCCAGGTGGTCAAGGGCTGGCTCGGCCACGTCGGCAAGGCGCCCGAAAACAAGCGCGGTTTCGGCCCGATGCTCCAGGTCGCGGCGGCCTGCGCCGTGCTGGTCGTGCCGGTCTATTTCCTGCTCAGCAAGAGCGACGTGCTCGGCGGCCTGCTGATCGCGATGATGCTGGGCCTGGTTGCCTACTTCATCTACAGCGGCGTGCGCAGCGGCGAGAAGACGCAACTGCACCGCTACATCGCGATGCTGATCCTGTTCGCGGCCAACATCCTGTTCTGGGCCCTGTTCGAACAGGCCGGCTCCTCCCTCAACTTCCTCGCGCGCGACCACGTGCGCATGCCGGACGTGAGCATCTTCGGCTGGACGCCGACGTTCGAGGTCTTCCAGTCGGTCAACCCGATCTTCATCATCCTGCTCGCGCCGTTCTTCGCCTCGCTCTGGCTGAAGCTCGACAAGGGCGGCTGGAATCCGTCGATTCCGCGCAAGTTCGGCTACGGCCTGATCGGCGCTGCGGTCGGCTTCTACGTGCTGGTGTTCGCGATCCAGAACTTCGTCGACGACGGCGGCAAGATTTCCTGGGTCTGGCTCACCCTGACCTATCTGATCCACACCATGGGCGAGCTGTGCCTGTCGCCGATCGGCCTGGCGATGGTGACCAAGCTGGCACGGCCGCACGAGACCGGCCTGGCGATGGGCGGCTGGTTCCTGTCGATCGCGATGGCCAACTTCGTAGCCGGCCGCATCGCCGCGATCGCCTCGGGCGGCGGCGCCGGCCACGGCGAAGCCGCCGGCTCGCTCGCGCAGTACGCCGATACCTTCCAGCAGCTGTTCTTCATCGGCATCGTGATCGCGGCGGTGTACTTCCTCGCCGCGCCGCTGATCAACAGGCTGATGCACGGCGTGAAGTAAGCCCGCAAGACGTCGGCTCGCAAGAGCCGCACATGCCGCGACCCCGTGTCGCGGCGTACCATCCGGATCATCCGGATGGCTCGACGGGTCCGCGGATGCGGGCCCGTCGTCGTTCCGGTGCCACCACCATCACGCGTGCCGCGATTGCACACACTGAGCGCGTACGCATCCGTCGCGTCTGTCCTGGGGAGGACATATGGCTCTGAGCGAGAAACCGCCGCTGTGGTTCTGGATCGTGGGTGTCCTGCTGTTGCTGTGGAACGGCATGGGCGTGGCTGCCTACGTC
Organism: Lysobacter sp.; assembly: GCA_019634715.1. Lineage (GTDB taxonomy): Bacteria > Pseudomonadota > Gammaproteobacteria > Xanthomonadales > Xanthomonadaceae > Lysobacter_I. The sequence goes on along the minus strand of JAHCAU010000006.1, from coordinate 25,556 downwards.
GGCGAGGCGACCCTGACCGCCGAAGCGCTGCAGGCGTTGTCCGAGGGCCAGCGCACGTTGATCGTATCGCGGCCCGCCTGGGCCACGGCGGCGTACGCGGTGGCGGTATTCGGCGGCGTCGCCGGCTGCCTGCTGCTGTTGATCCGTCGTCGTGCCGCGGTGCCGGTGCTGGTGCTGTCGCTGCTGGGCGTCTTCGTGCAGATGGGCCATGCCTTCCTGATGGCCGATGCGTTCGCCGTCGTCGGCGCAGCCGGCACCGTGCTGCCGGCGCTGGTGCTGGCCTGCGCGCTGTTCGAGGTCTGGTTCGCCCGCCGTGCCCGCGCCAGGGGCTGGCTGCGCTGACGCGACACCAGGCGGTGCCGCTGGCGTTCAGTCTTCCGGCAGGCCCTGTCCGGTCAGCCGCTCCAGGCCCTGGCCGAGCTTGGACAGCAGATCGTCGAGCTGGCGCCGGTCCTCATCGCTGAAATGCGCGAGCAGGGCCTGCTCCCAGGCCTGGGCCAGCGGCACGACTTCGTCGTAGATCGCGTAGCCGGCCTCGCTGAGTTCCAGCACCGAGCGGCGGCGGTCGTCGCCGTGGATGTCGCGCTGCACCAGCCCGCGCTCCAGCAGCCTGGCGATGGTCCGGCTCACCGCCACCTTGTCCATCGCCGTGCGTTCGGCCACGCCATTGGCCGACAGCCCGGGGTGACGGCCGAGCACAGCGATGACCCGCCATTCGGTGATGACCAGGTTGAAGCGCTCGGCATAGGTCTGGGCGATGGTCTGGCTGATCCGGTTCGACAGCACGCTCAACCGGTAGGGCAGGAAGTGTTCCAGATCCAGCGCGGCGTGCGTCGCGGGCCGGGCGGGGGTTGCCGCGCCGGTGTGCGCGGCGTCGTTCATCGCAGGATCGCTGATCGCGGGATCGGTCATCGGTCGGAACTGTCTTGTCTGTAGTTTCAATTGAAACTATATTCCCGGATTCGGTCCATCGACGCCGGGGCCGTCCGCGTCCGTCGCCCGGCCCCCTGTGTCGGGGCGGCCGCGCAGACGTGGAACCCGGCAGTGTACGTGGCGTGACGCCCGGTGTGCGGGCGGCCGTCGCGGCTTCGACGACCCGTCTCCCTCCCATTCCAGGAAGCACGTCCATGAGCGCCCAGCCCAATCTCGGCATGCAGGTCACCACCTTCGAGAACCCGATGGGGATCGACGGGTTCGAGTTCGTCGAATTCGCCGCGCCGGCCGGCCGCGCCGACGCGTTGCACGATTACTTCCGCCACATGGGTTTCACCGCCGTGCTGCGCCACAGGACCCGGGCGATCACGGTCTACCGCCAGGGCGGCGTGAACTTCCTCGTCAACGAGGATCCCGATTCCTTCGCCGCCGACTTCGCCGCCGCCCACGGCCCCTGCGCCTGCGGTTTCGCGATCCGCTTCCGCAAGCCGGCCGCCGAGGTGCAGGCCGAAGTGCTCGCCCGTGGCGGCGAACACGTCGGCCGCGAGGACACCCGCGCGATCGACCGCCCGGTGGTGATGGGCATCGGCGGCGCCATGCTGTACCTCGTCGACGACTACGGCAGCGGCAGCAACGTCTACGCCGACTATGCGCCGATCGACGGCGTCGACCAGAACCCGGTCGGGTTCGGCCTGACCTTCATCGACCACCTCACCCACAACCTCTATTTCGGCAACATGGAGAAGTGGTCGAACTACTACGAGAAGCTGTTCAACTTCCGCGAGATCCGCTATTTCGACATCAAGGGCGCGAAGACCGGCCTGGTGTCGAAGGCGATGACCGCGCCGGACGGCATCGTGCGCATCCCGCTGAACGAATCCAGCGACCCGAAGTCGCAGATCAACGAATACCTCGACGCCTACAAGGGCGAGGGCATCCAGCACATCGCCTGCTTCACCGACGACATCTACGCCACCGTCGAGGCGATGCGCGCGCAGGGCGTCGAGTTCCTCGATACGCCGGACACCTATTTCGAGGTGATCGACCAGCGCGTGCCCGACCACGGCGAGGACGTGGCGCGCCTGCAGAAGAACAGGATCCTGATCGACGCCGATCCGGAGACCAAGCAGCGCAAGCTGCTGCAGATATTCACCCAGAACGCGATCGGCCCGATCTTCTTCGAGATCATCCAGCGCAAGGGCAACGAAGGCTTCGGCGAAGGCAACTTCCAGGCCCTGTTCGAGAGCATCGAGCGCGACCAGATGAAGCGCGGCGTGCTGTAAAGGCAATTGGCCACGGATTCGCGCGGAGGGCGCGGATGAAGCGAAAGGCGGAGTGGATCCACTTGATCTGAGCCATCCTGTCCTTCATCCGTGACAATCCGCGAAAATCCGTGGCAAAAAGACGCTTTGAGGACATCACCGCAATGACAGTCAGCTACCAATCCGGTTTCGGCAACGAGTTCGCCACCGAGGCGCTGCCCGGCACGCTGCCGGTGGGGCGCAACTCGCCGCAGCGCGTGGCCCACGGCCTCTATGCCGAGCAGATCAGCGGCACCGCGTTCACCGCGCCGCGCCACGAGAACCGGCGCAGCTGGCTGTATCGCATCCGGCCGGCGGCGATGCACGGCAGCTTCGCGCCGTATGCGCCGGCGCCCGGTGCCATGCCGCAGTTCCACAACGATTTCGGCGACGGCCCGGTCACCCCGGACCAGCTGCGCTGGAATCCGCTGCCGCTCCCCGGCAGCGATGCGGCTGCGCCGCGCGTCGATTTCATCGATGGCCTGTTCACCATGGCCGGCAACGGTTCGCCCGAGGCCATGAGCGGCATCGGCATCCACCTGTACGCGGCGAACGCCGACATGCAGAGCCGCTTCTTCTACAGCGCAGACGGCGAACTGCTGATCGTGCCGCAGCAGGGCCGGTTGAAGATCGACACCGAGCTCGGCGTGATCGAACTGGAGCCGCACGAGATCGCGGTGATCCCGCGCGGCATCCGCTTCCGCGTGTCGCTGCCCGACGGCGTGGCGCGCGGCTACGTGTGCGAGAACTTCGGCGCCCACCTGCGCATCCCCGATCTCGGCCCGATCGGCAGCAATGGCCTGGCCAATCCGCGCGATTTCCTGACGCCGCACGCGGCGTTCGAGGATGTCGAGGGAGACTTCGAGCTCATCGCGAAGTTCCAGGGGCACCTGTGGCGCGCCAGCATCGGCCACTCGCCGCTGGACGTGGTCGGCTGGCACGGCAACCACGCGCCGTACAAGTACGATCTGCGCCGCTTCAACACCATCGGCTCGATCAGCTTCGACCACCCGGACCCGAGCATCTTCCTGGTGCTGACCTCGCCCAGCGACACGCCCGGCGTGGGCAACATGGACTTCGTGATCTTCCCGCCGCGCATCCTCGCGATGGAGGACACCTTCCGCCCGCCGTGGTTCCACCGCAACGTCGCCAGCGAGTTCATGGGCCTGATCCACGGCGCCTACGACGCCAAGGCCGAAGGTTTCGCGCCCGGCGGCTGCTCGCTGCACAACTGCATGACCGGCCACGGCCCGGATGCGGCGACCTTCGAGACGGCGAGCCATGCCGACACCTCGAAGCCGCACTACATCCGCGACACCATGGCCTTCATGTTCGAGGCCCGCGCGGTGATCCGCCCGACCCGCCAGGCGCTGCACGCGCGTCATCGCCAGACCGACTACCAGCAGTGCTGGTCCGGCCTGGCGAAGCATTTCAAGGGCTGAGTCCGTTCGCGGACACGCCGGGATGCGCGGTGGTTCGAGTCCCGCGCATCCTGCGCGCCGAACCCCGCGCCAGGGTCACTTGCCGGGATCACTTGCCGCGCAGCAGGCCGCCGATGCGGTCGGCCGGAGCCAGCACGAAGCGATCGATGGCCTTGTCGCGCGGACGCGCGACGAGATAGCCCTGTTCGACCAGGTGGTGCACCGACGGCATGATCGTCTCGCCGAGCGTGTCGACCAGATCCTTCAGGCTGCGCTGGCCGTTGGTGAGGATCAGGATCCGGCGTTCGGCCAGGGTGATCGTCTCGGCGCAGGTCTTCGACAGGATCGCGTGGGCCTTGTCGGTCTTGTCCAGCAGGACGCGGTGGGGCTTGAGCGTGCTCAACGGCATGGGGCTTCCTTGCGTAGATGCGGCGGCAGGCCGCGAGACACCCCGGGTCCGTGGGGTGCGAATGTGATGGCGGCGCAGGGTCCGGCCGCGACCGCGCGCGGATGCTAGCGACTATCGCGGGCCGGTTCAGTGAACGCCGACTCAGTTCCGGGTTCCACGGCGACGGTATCAAGGGCGCGCAGCGCCGGCAGCCAGGGTTCGGGCATCAAGGGATCGAGCATGGCCACCGCGCCGGACAGCAGTTGCGGTTCGCCCATGTCGCGCAGGGTGGTCACGGCATCGAGGATGGCGCGGGCCACGTCGTCCTCGCCGCGCGCGTCGCGGATCGTGTCCACGGCGGCATGCAGCCGCGTGTCGCGGAGCATGGCGAGCAGGTCGATCGCATGGGTCTTGGCCGAGATGATCGAGCGCGGCGCGACTTCCCGGGGCAGCAGCGAAGCATGCGCGCTGTCGCCGGACAGCACCACGATGTCGTCGGCGCGCGGCGCGGTGGCGGAGGGGGCGAGCGTATCGTCGCGCGTCCGTGCCTGACGGATCAGCGAGGCGCCGCGCAGCAGGTGGCCCAGGCGCTCGGTCAGTTCGGCCCGGTGGAGCGGCGTGCCGGTCGGCGATGCGGACCGGGCATTGGCGAGGTAATCCTGATCGACCAGCGCCTGCACGGCCGGCAGGATGTCGTCGCCGAGCACGCCGGCGATGTCGGCCAGGCTGCGTCGGCCGTCGGCGAGGATCAGGATGCGCCGTTCGGCCACGCCCAGGCCGGAGGCGCGCGTGCTGGCCAGCACCCTGCGCGCCTTCTCGGTCTTTTCCAGCCGGACATCTTCCGGTCGCATCTGCTCGATCCGCATTGCCTGCCGCAGTCCATTGTGGCCAAGTCGCGGCGCACGCTGTGCGCCAACGGTCACGTCCGGCGCGGGGGAAGCGGCCGGCCCCGTGGCGCCCGGGAAGCGGCCGCGGGGGCGGGATGTTAGCGCATCGCCGCCCCGGGGCGTTCCGGGGCGGCACGCCGTGGCGCGGACGTTCAGGCGGGAGCGCCAGGACTCAGGCGGCGTTGGTGATCGCCAGCACCGGTTTTCCGGTCAGCTCCGACTGCAGCGCGCGCAGCGCCGGCAGGTAGGGTTCGGGCAGCACTTCATCGAGGCGGGCGAGGATGCGCCCGGCCATGCCCGCGGACACCAGCGGGATCAGGTGGCGCACGCCGTCCAGCAGCGCGACGACGGTGGCGGTCTCGTCCTGGGCGCACTGGATCTCGGTCCGGCACTCGGCGATGCCCAGGTCGCGCTGCATCTGCAGCAGGTCCATGACATACATCTTCGACGCCGCGAGGGAGCGCCGCGACGCTGCGGGCATGGCGGCCGATCCGGCGGATGTCGAAGGGGCATCCGGAGACGCGGAGGCGCCCCTGGCCGGGCTGGACCCGTCGATGCCGGGCCGCGCGGCCACCGGCTCCGCTTCGGCGCCCGTTGGCCGCAGGCGCGATGCGGCTTCGCGCAGGCGCTGCCCCAGCCCGGCGCCGGTCGCTGCGCGCGCGCCCGGCGCATCGCCGGCGGCCAGGTAGCCCGCGCGCATCAGCGCATCGATGTCGCCGAGGATGTCGTGGCCCAGCATCGCCATCAGATCGTTGATGCTGCGCTTGCCGTCGGTGAGGATCAGGATGCGGCGATGATGCAGCGACAGCGCGGCGGACTTCGTGTCGGACAGCGCGGCGCGCGCCAGTTCGGTCTTGAGCAGCAGCATGACGGAGCCCGGTGGGGGAGGCGAATGCGCGCAATCTAGCGACGCGGCATGAAACCGCCGTGACATTCGCGGTCGTGCGCCCGCAGGCGAAGGGCCGGGCATGGGGTTCGCTCGCGGGGTGGATGCGATGCGGTTCGATCCAGGCCAGTCCCGGTCCCCGGCGACGGGCTGCGCCGCCGAACCCTGTCCCGGAGCCATGCGCCGCGCCGCGCGACATATGAAAAATGAATGGCACGCTCTAGAATCGGGGCTGTTTTGCATGACGGAGAGTCGGGATGGGGCTGGCGATCGGCTGGTGCGCGCTGGCGCTGCTGCTGCTGGCACTGGGCGGCGATTCGGTGCTGAAGGGGGCCTCCGGGATGGCCCGACGCTTCGGCCTGTCGCCGTTCGCGACCGGCCTGCTGCTCGTGGCCTTCGGCACCTCGATCCCCGAACTCGCCGTCAACCTGCGCGCCTTCGTCGTCGGCAGCCAGAGTCTCGCGCTCGGCAACGCCATCGGCAGCAACATCGTGAACTTCGGACTCACCCTCGGTGTGGCCGCGCTCGCCGCGCCGCTGGTGGTGCGCTGGCGCACGCTCGCGCCGCTGCTGCTGTGCCTGGTCGCCGCCACGCTTGCCCTGGTGGCATTCGGTTACGACGGCGTGTTGAGTCGCGGCGAGGGTCTGGCCTTCGTCGCCGCCTTCATCGTGGTGCTCGCCTGGGCCTGGGTACGCGGCCGGCGCGAACCGGATGCGCTGCAGGCGCAGATCGCCGATTACCTGCGCACCGGCGACGACCTGGGCCTGAATCTGGCGCGTTTCGCCATCGGCGGCACGCTGCTGTTCTTCGGCGCGAAGTGGCTGGTGGCGCACGCGCCGGTGGTCGGCGCCGGGCTGGGGTTCACGCCGCTGCTCACAGGCCTCATCGTCATTGCCATCGCCACGGCGCTGCCCGAAGCGGTCGCGGCGGTGGTGGCGGCGCGGCGCGGCCAGGGCGACATCGTCGTCGGCCATGTCATCGGCTCCAGCCTGTTCAACCTGCTGATCGTGGTCGGCGGCATGGCCGCGCTGCGGCCGCTGCCGATCCCCGCGTCCTTCGTCGGCTTCGAGCTGCCGGCGGCGTTGGCGGTGTCGCTGTTGCTGTATCCGATGCTGCGCAGGGATCTGCGGATCAGTCGTGCCGAAGGCGGGGTGCTGACCCTCGCCTTCGTGCTCTGGGTCGTTTTCGAAATCGTCTTGACGCGCTGAGGCGCGGGAGGTTCATCGCATCATGTCCACCAGTGGGAAAGAGTCCGTCATCATTCGTGTCCTGCCCGGGCGCGCCGCGCGCGCGCTGCATAATTTCTTCCAGATGGAGGCCGCCGGCGGCATCCTGCTGATCTTCGCTGCGGTGCTGGCCATGGTGCTGGCCAATTCGCCGTGGTCCGCGTGGTACGAGGCGTTTCGCGACCTGCCGGTGCAGATGCGCGTGGGCGAGTTGAACCTGGCCAAGCCCCTGCTGCTGTGGATCAACGACGGCCTGATGGCGATCTTCTTCCTGCTGGTGGCGCTGGAGATCAAGCGCGAGGTCCTCAGCGGGCAGTTGTCGAGCCGCGCACAGCTGATCCAGCCGCTGGTCTGCGCCATCGCCGGCGTCGCGGTGCCCGGTGCGATCTACGCCTGGGTCAACATGGGCGATGCGGAATCCATGCGCGGCTGGGCGATTCCGACCGCGACCGACATCGCCTTCGCGCTGGGCATCCTGTCGCTGCTGGGGTCGCGCGTGCCGCTGGCGATGAAGCTGCTGCTGTCGACCATCGCGGTGATCGACGACCTCATGGCGATCATCATCATCGCCGTGTTCTACACCAGCGAGCTGTCGATGGGGGCGTTGATCGGCGCCTTCGTGGTGCTGGGCGTGATGATCGCGATGAATCGCATGCGCGTGCGTTCGCTCGCGCCCTATCTGGTGCTGGGCGCGGTGATGTGGGTGTTCGTGCTGAAGTCCGGCGTGCACGCCACGCTGGCCGGCGTGGCCACGGGCCTGCTGATCCCGCACGTGGACAAGAACAACGACATCAACGACGAGACCGAGTACTCGCCGCTGGAATGGCTGGAACACGCGCTGCACAAGTGGGTCGCCTACGCGATCCTGCCGCTGTTCGCGTTCGCCAATGCGGGATTGGCGCTGGCCGGCATGTCGGCGTCCGATCTGCTCGAGCCGGTGCCGCTGGGCATCGCGCTGGGCCTGGTGGTGGGCAAGCCGGTCGGCATCGTCGCCGCTGCCGTGCTGGCGCACGTCACCGGCATGGCCCGTTTCTCCGAAGGCATGAACTTCAAGGCCGTTCTCGGCCTGGGCATGCTCTGCGGCATCGGTTTCACGATGAGCCTGTTCATCGCCTCGCTGGCGTTCTCCACGTCGCCTCACCAGGCCGAAGCCAGTGTGCTCGGCGTGCTCTGCGCATCCGTGGTGTCGGCGGTGATGGGCTATCTGTGGCTGCGCTGGGCATTGCCGGCGCGCAGCGGGGCCGCAGCGGGAACAGGCAAGGCGTGAGTCCGACGCCGCACCGGCGCGGTCGCATGCGATGAAGACCGCGCTGGTGTTCGGCGGCAGCGGGCAGATCGGCATGCCGCTGCTGGACCGGCTGCGCGACGACGGATGGCGCGTGTACGCCGTGTCGCGTGCGCCGCGCGCCGAGCAGCCCGGACTGGTCTGGTTGCCGGGTGATCTGTCCGGTGAGCCGCCCGGTGCCGCGATGTCCGGGGGCGCGTTGTCTCGCTTCGATGCCTCGGCACGGCAGGCCGACGCGATCTTCAGCTGCGGCCCGCTGGACCTGTTCGCGCAGTGGTACGCGCGCAGCGATGCCGATGCGCCGCGCGTGATCGCTTTCGGCTCGACCAGCATCGAGGTCAAGCGCGGCTCGGCCGATGCCGAGGAGCGCGCACTGGTCGCGCGCCTGCGGGAGGCCGAGCGCACCCTGTTCGAGGCCGCCGCCGCGCGTGGCGCCGCAGTCACCGTGCTGCGCCCGACGCTGGTCTACGGCAGCGCGCGCGACCGCAACCTCAGTCGCATCGCGCAGGTCGCGCAGCGTTTCGGCCGCATCGTCCTGCCGCGCGACGCGCGCGGCCTGCGCCAGCCGGTGCATGCGCACGACCTCGCCGATGCGGCGTTCCGCTGCATCGAGGCCGAGGTCGCATTCGGCCGGACCTACGCCTTGCCGGGCGGCGAGACCCTGTCGTATCGCGACATGGTCGCGCGCGTGCTCGCCGCGCTGGAGCCGCCGCCGCGCCTGTACGAAGTGCCCTCGCCGGTGTTCAACCTGATGCTCGCGCTGGCGCACGCCGCAGGCATCGCGCTCGATTTCAACGAAGCGGCGGTCGCGCGCATGCGCAGCGACCTGGTGTTCGACGCGGCCGACGCGCAGCGCGATTTCGGCTACGCGCCGCGCGGCTTCCATCCGGTCGCGGCGATGTTCCCGTCGCCCGACTGAGCCGCTGCTTCAGAGCGTCCACGTGTCCGGCGGCAGTTGCGGGTTCTGCTGGAACGACAGCACGGCGACGAACAGGCGTCGTCCGTCCGCGAGGCGGAATTCGTAACCCACCGGCCTGCCGTTGGTATCAAGCCAGACCAGCCCCTGGGCCACGCCGCTGCCCCAGCCCTTCGGCGTGAGCGTTGCTCCGAGCAGCTTGCTGCCCTTGGCCAGCGGCAGGTCCTTCGCGCTGCTGAAGCGCGCGAGTTCGCCAGCGGTGCCGAGCAGCGCCACGGCCAGCGGATCGACCAGCGCATCGGTCCGGTCCTTGCCGGACAGGCCGGTCGACAGATCGAACCAGCGCACGATGCCGGCTTCGGCGACCGCACGGTATTCGTTCTTTTCGCCAGGACTGATCACCATGCGGAAGCGGTCCGGGCGCTGGAACAGCAGTTTCGCGGGATAGCGTTCCGGCTGGCCGACCTTGCCGTACTTGTCGGGCGCGGGATAGAGGTCGACGCGCACTTCCAGCGCGCCGCTCTGGGTGGTCTTGTCGAGCGAGTACAGGAAGTCGGTGGCGGATTGCGCCTGCACGGCGGAAGCGGGCGCGAGCGTGGTGCCGAGCGCGAGCACGGCGATGAAGAGGGCGTGGATGCGGGTCATGGACGTCACTCCGGGGGCTGGCGTGCGAAAGGGGGGCGGATGGCAGAGGGGATGCGGCGGGCGATCAGCCGCAGCGCAGGAACACCTGCGTGTTCAGCGTCGTCGGCGGTTCGCCGGTCTGCGTGGAGCCGCATTGCTGGCCGGGCATCGCCACCGCCGGCGACACGCTGACCACGCCGTCATTGGCGGGGAAGCCCAGCGGCAGACACTGGCCGGGCGACAGCATGCCGGAGGCGCCCGGTCCGCCCGGGGCGCCGGTGATGCTCACGAAGACCGGGATCATGTTCGAATTGCAGATCCGATCGGCGACCAGGCGCGCGGACCGTTGCGGGAGGCCCGGCAACGGCGCCGGCGCATGCACCGCATTGTTGCCCAGGCACATGCCGTTGTGACTCAGGGTTTCGGCGAGTTCGCCGTCGATGCGCCTGATGGTGCGGGTGATCGGCCGGAGGTCGCGTCGCGCGAAGACGTTGCGACCGGTGCTGTCGCGGGTGGGATAGATCAGGTCGGCGGGTGTCGCGGTGAACGTCACCGCGACCGTGTTTTCGGTCGGCATGAACATCCGAGACCCGGTGAAGGCGGTGATGCTGCCCGCAGGCAGCGATGCCGAATCGCTGGCGATCACCACGGTCGGCGTGACCGTCGCACAGTCGACGCCGCTGTGCGATACGCAGGGTTGCGTGCCGATGGTGTCGTACTCGGCGACGGCCGCGTCGCCCGGGCAGTACTGCGCCGGCGTGACTTTCGCGTACGTCACCGCCGCATGCGGCAGCGTGCAGCCGTTGGTGAGCAGGACGCCTGCGGCGATCGCGGACAACACGACGCGCGCGGGAGTTCGGAACAGGGGCATGACGGCATTCCTTTGGCTGGGTGGATGCAGGTCGCGGCGCGCGACCGGCGCTCAGCGGCAGGCCATGCGCGCCAGCGTGCGCAGCGTGGGCGGCGGATTGTTCGGTCCGGTGGCGGTGCAGCGCGTGGAGGGATCCCCGATGAGCGGGCGGATCTCCACCATCCGTGATGCATCGACGCCCGCCGGCACGCCGGGCATGCCGGTGTCGATGCACTCGCCGGGCATCAGGTCCTGCGAATACACCACGCCGGGAGCGCCGCCGCTGAGCGTGACGTTCACCGGCACGCCATTGGCGTTGCACAGTCCGGTCAGTCGCAGGTTCGCCGAGGTGCGCGGCGGGCCGGGCAGTTCCGCGGGCGCGTTGACCGGACTCGCCCCCGAGCACATGCCCGGGTGCATGTGCGTGGTTTCGCGGGCGCCGGTGATGCGGCGCGCGGTCAGGGTGGTGTCGCGCAGGTTCGTGCGCTGCAGGAAGACGCGGTTCCCGCCTTCGAAGCGATCGGTGGGAATCAGCACGTTGTCGCGATCGATGTCGAAGGTCACCGTGGACGCATCGCCGGCCGGCGTGAAGCCGACGTTGCCGGCGTAGGCGCGGAACGGCGTCGGCGAGAACTCGCCGGAACCGCTGCTGATCGTGACGTTCGGCAGGAAGGGCGAGCAATCCACGCCAGCCGGGCAGGTGTCGCTGCGGAGCAGGTCGTAGGACGCGCGCAGCGTGTCGCCCGCGCAGTACTCCATCGGTTCGAGCGTCGCCCACCCGGGCAGGATCGGGCTGCGGTCGAGGACACAGCCGCTGGCGACGATGACCGAGCATGCTGCGATGGCGCTGTAGCGGAAGAGCTTGTGTTCGAGGATGCGCATGGTGTCCTCCGGGGGATGGCGCCGGCCTGGCGCCGCGGACCTCACCCCGGATTGACGTGAAGCTTTTCCCGGACCGGACAGCCGCGCGGCGACATGTGCAGGATGTCCTGCATGCCTGCGTTCCCGCGTTGGAGCGAGCCGTGCAGTTGGCCGTCAGCCGGCCTGCAGGGCCTTGCTGCGCGCGCGCAGCGCGATCGCGAGCACCCCGCCCAGGACCATCGCGCCGCCGATCCAGAGGTTCGCGCCGGGACGGTCGCCCCAGGCGAGGATGCCCAGCGCCACCGCGAACACCGGCGTGAGCAGCAGGTAAGGCATCACCTGCGCCACCGGATGGCGCTGCACGAGCCTGAAGAACAGCGTGTGCCCGATCAGCGAGGCGAACACCGCCGAGTACACGGCCGAACCCCAGCTCGACCAGTGCGCGTCGCGCAACGCGGCGAAACCGCCGGGTTCGATCGCCGCGCTGATCGCCAGCAGCGGCACGATGCCGATCACCGCTGTCCAGCCCTGCAGGCTGACGCCGTCGATGCCGCTGAGGCCGCGCATCAGCACCGTGCCCAGCGCGATCAGGAAGGCCGAGAACAGCATCATGCCCAGCGATGCGGGATGATCCAGCACCAGCGGGTCGAAGCCGAGCACCAGCACGCCCGCGAAGCTCAGCGCGATCGCCGAGCTGGTGCGCCAGGCGAAGCGTTCGCCGAGGATCGCCCAGGCCAGCAGCACCGACATCGGGATGTAGCTCTGCATCACGATCGCCGGCGAGGACAGGTCGCCGGCCATGCGCAGCGCCCACAGGCTGGTGCCGAAATGCAGCGCACCGTTGAGCAGCGCGACCGCGACGAGCCGCGCCCACTGCGCGCGCGGCGGCGGTTTCAGGAACGCGACCAGCAGCAGCGCGAGGATGATCATCCGCAGCGCGCTGAACAGGAATGGCGGGATCTCCTGCAGCGCGTGCGCCGAGGTCAGGAAGTTGCCGGCCCAGACGATGCAGACGACCAGCGCGAGCGTGAAATCGCGCGCGCCGAAACGGGTGTCGCTCACCGGCTGCCGCCGGTCGGCCTGCCGCACGGCATTGGAACGACCGGCATCAGAACTTCAGGCCGACGGCGCGGAAGGCCTTGGCCAGCACCCAGGCCGGGCCGATCAGCAGGTAGACCAGGTCGGTGAGGAAGCTCGGCTTCTTGCCTTCGATCTTGTGGCCGACGAACTGCGCGATCCAGGCGATCACGAACACGGCGATCGCGACCTTCAACAGCATCGTGCCGCCGATGGTGAGGTACAGCCAGCGGTTGAACCATGCCATCGCGATGAACACCGCCAGCATGCCGAAGCCCAGCGGCCGCGAGGCGCGGTAGTAGAAACTCCACGCCGCGAACATCGCCAGCGCGCACCAGAACCCGGCCTGGAACAACGTGCCCGGCACCGGGATGCACCACAGCAGCGCGGTCACCGTCCACAGGATCAGCGGCACCGCGAGGTAGTGGATCTTCTGGTTGGTCGCGTTCTGGTGGTCGGCGGAATAGCTCGCGAACCAGCGGTCGATGGGGCGGGTGAAGGCTTGCGGATCGGCGGTGGCGTTCATGCGCTCATCTCCTGGCTGCGAAGGTTGCTGGCGTTGCGCTCGATGCCTCGGCTCGCCTCAGTCCACCGAAATCCCCGCCAGCCGCTGCAATGCCTCGGCGTACTTGGCGCGGGTGCGTTCGATCACGTCGGCGGGCAGGGCCGGGCCGGGGGCGGTCTTGTTCCAGTCGAGGGTTTCGAGATAGTCGCGCACGAACTGCTTGTCGTAGCTCGGCGGGCTGATTCCGATTTCGTATTCGTCGGCGGGCCAGTAGCGCGACGAGTCCGGGGTCAGCATCTCGTCCATCACGTACAGGCGGCCGTCGGCGTCGGTGCCGAATTCGAACTTGGTGTCGGCCAGCAGGATGCCGCGTTCGGCGGCGTAGTCGGCGGCGTAGCGGTAGATGCGCAGGGTCGCGTCGCGTACCTGCTCGGCCAGGTCGGCGCCGACGGTCTTCACCATCGTGTCGAAATCGATGTTCTCGTCGTGGTCGCCCACGGCGGCCTTGGTCGAGGGCGTGAAGATCGGTTCGGCCAGCTGTTCGGCCTGGCGCAGGCCGTCGGGCAGGGTGATGCCGCTGACACGACCGGTGCGCTGGTAGTCCTTCCAGCCGCTGCCGATGAGGTAGCCGCGGGCGATGGCCTCCACCGGCACCGGCTTGAGCTTCTTCGTCACCACCGCGCGCTTCGCGTACAGGGCGGCGTCGACGCCGGCCGGCAGCACGCGGGCGACATCGATCCCGGTCAGGTGGTTGCGCAGGATGTGCGCGGTCTTGTCGAACCAGAAATTGCTGATCTGGCAGAGCATCTCGCCCTTGCCGGGAATCGGGTCGGGCAGCACCACGTCGAAGGCGCTCAGGCGATCGGTCGCGACCATCAGCATCAGCGGGCCATGCTCGCGCGCCTCGGCCGGCAGCAGTTCGGGCGGGAGGTCGAACACGTCGCGGACCTTGCCGCGATGGCGCAGGGTGAGGCCGGGAAGGTCGGATTGAAGCAGGGTGGTCGCCACGCGCAGTCCTGGGGGAAGCGTTCGGGCCAGCTAGTGTAAGGGAATCCCGCCAGCCTGCGGCCGGGCGCCGGCCCACGCGCTACACTCCCGCAATGAACAATCGCTGGTACGGAAAAGTCCTCGGTTTCATCGCGGGTTGGCTGCTGCTCCGGCACCCCGCCGGCGCCGTGCTGGGCCTGCTGCTGGGCCATGCCTTCGATGCCGACTGGTTCCGCAGCAAGCGCGATACCCCCTATCGGGTGCTCGGCCTGGCCGAAGACGCCACCGATGCCGAGGTCGACCAGGCCTATCGCCGCCTGATCAGCCAGTACCACCCCGACAAGCTGGCCGGGGTGGCCGAGGAACTGAGGCGGCAGGCCGAGGACAAGGCCAGCGAGATCAACGCCGCCTACGACCGGATCAAGACCCTGCGCAAACGCGGCTGATGCGCGAGTCGCGGCAGATCAGAACCGCCAGCTCGCGGTCAGGCGCAGGCTGCCGACGCTGAAATCGTCGTCGCTGCGGCGGAAGTTCGTGCCGGCCGGGTTGACCAGCAGGAAGGGGTTGGTCGCCGGGGCGGTGCCGCGTTCGACCCGCACCCGGGCATCGCCGTCGTCCAGGCGGGTGTAGAGATATTCGAGGCCGATCGACAGGTTGCCCAGCACGCGGCGTTCGATGCCGAGGCCAGCCTGGTAGCCGCTGGCGTCGCTGCTGCCGGTGGGCGTGAACCGGTTCGCGGCATTGCTGGTCACGAAGCTGTTGGAGATCCTGCCGCGCACCGCACCGGCGGTGGCATAGCCCAGCCATTGGCCTTCGCCGCCGAAGCTCATGCCGACGCGGCCGCGCAGGGCGACGGAGTGCTCCAGGTCGCGGGTCATCGTGTAGAGGGCCGGCGTGGTGCTGAAGGCGGCCACGCTGTCGCGGGCGTCGTGGTCGGTGTACTCGCCGAGGATGCCGTAGACCCAGCGTCCGGATTGCCAGTCGTAGCCGACGCGCAGGCTCGTCTCGGCGCCGCCGCTGTCCTCGCGGCAGCCGCTGGCTGGAGTACGGCCGTAGGCGGCGCCACCGCAGAAGCCGGGCGAAAAGGCATCGGCACCGGTCCCGGTGCGGACGGTGTCGCCGAATCGGCCGTCGAGGTTGGTATCGAACAGGATGCGGCCGCCATCGCTGGACAGCGGCTCGCTGCCGCCGAGGCTGCCGCCGGCATGGAAGCCACGCCACGGGGTGTCGTTGGCGAGGACCTGTGCCGGCAGGGCGGCAGCGAGCAGGACGGCGAGGATCGTGGTCTGGGTCGTACGCATGGCGACTGCTCCGGTTGTCGTGGCGCTCCACGGGTACCCATGCCTACGGTGGCGGCAGGCCGGCGGATGCGGGCGGCCTGTAGAATCGCCTCCTCACATCGCTGCTGCCGCGGGCTCCCATGTCATCCTCCATGCAACCCACCGTCATCGCCCCGTCCATCCTATCCGCCAATTTCGCCAGGCTCGGGGAGGAGGTCGACAACGTCCTCGCCGCGGGGGCGGACTGGGTGCATTTCGACGTGATGGACAATCATTACGTGCCCAACCTCACCATCGGACCGCTGGTCTGCGAGGCGTTGCGCAAGCATGGCGTCAGCGCGCCGATCGATGTGCATCTGATGGTGGAGCCGGTGGACCGCATCGTTCCGGACTTCGCGAAGGCCGGCGCCTCGCTGATCAGCTTCCATCCCGAGGCCAGCCGCCACGTGCATCGCACGATCCAGCTGATCAAGGCCAGCGGCTGCCAGGCCGGCCTGGTGCTCAACCCGGCGACGCCGGTCGAGGTGCTCGACTACGTGCTGGAAGAACTCGACCTGGTGCTGCTGATGTCGGTGAATCCCGGTTTCGGCGGCCAAGGCTTCATTCCCTCCGCGCTGGACAAGCTGCGCGTGGTGCGCCAGCGCATCGACGCGGTGGCCGCGCGCACCGGCAAGACGATCCGCCTGGAAATCGACGGCGGCGTGAAGGTCGACAACATCGCGGAGATCGCGAAGGCCGGCGCGGACACCTTCGTCGCCGGTTCGGCGATCTTCGGCCAGCCGGACTACCCGGCCATCGTCTCGGCGATGAAGGCCGCCGTGGCGGCGGTGCGCTGAGCATGCACCTCGGCCTTGTCCTCAACGGCAAGGCCGTCGCGGACGAGGCCCTGCGCCAGGCCGTCGCGGACCTGCGCGACGAAGGCATCGCGGTGGACGTGCGGGTGACCTGGGAAAGCGGCGATGCCGCGCGCTGCGTCGAGGAGCTCATCGCTCTGGGGGGCACCACGCTGGTCGCGGCCGGTGGCGACGGCACCCTGGGCGAGGTCGCGTCCGCGCTGGCCTCGATGCCAGGCAGTGCCGAGGTCCTGCCGGCGCTGGCGGTGGTGCCGCTGGGCACCGCCAACGATTTCGCGGTCGCCGCAGGCGTGCCGGAGGCCGTCGCCGATGCGCTGGCGTTGTGCCGGCGTCCGCCGGTGCCGGTCGATCTGCTGCGGATCGCAGCAGATGATGCGGTCCGCCATTGCATCAATCTCGCCAGCGGCGGCTTCGGCACCGCGATCACCCGAGACACCGGCGCGGGACTGAAGAAGGCGCTGGGCGGCCTGGCCTACGTGCTGCAGGGCCTGCTCAGCCTGGGACGGATCGAACCGCTGCGCGCGCGGTTCGAGGGCGGGCGTTCGGAAGGAGGTGCCTTCGTCTGGGAAGGCGACTTCATCGCCCTGGGCATCGGCAACGGTCGTCAGGCCGGCGGCGGGCAACCGCTGTGCCCGGATGCGTGCATCGACGACGGCCTGCTCGACCTGACCCTTGTGCCGCCACTGGAAGGCGAAATGGCCGCCACCCTCGGCACGCTGCTCGCCGAAGGCCGCGAGGCCGCGCTGGACCAGGCTTCGGTGCGCGCGCGCCTGGCGAGCTTGCGGATCGTGGCGGAAGCGCCGCTCGTGCTGAACCTCGACGGCGAGCCGCTGGAGGCGGCACGCTTCGAGATTGCCTGCGAGCCCGCGCGGCTGCGCATGCACCTGCCGGTGGATTGCCCGTTGCTGTTCGGGGCGTGATTTCCGCATGCCTGTCACGGGCTTGTCTTGGCTTTTTGTAGGAGCGACGCGAGTCGCGACCGGATGCACTCAGCGTCGCGACTCGCGTCGCTCCTACAGAAAGGGAGTTTCGACATGACGATGGTTCATACCCATCGAATCGATGCGTTCGACCTGGCCCCGCCTGAACTGGCCGTGGCTTACCCGCAACAGAAAGGGCGACGCCTGTCGGCGCCGCCCCGGTGAGGTTGGAAGCAATCCCGCTTCCGTCAGTCGTCCCTGCGATGGACTCCCATGTTCCGGGCGAACGGTGACAGCCTGATGACGACCGTGGGTCGAAGGCATGTCGCCGCGGGTGCGATGCCGGGCGCGAGCCGCTAGCATGGCGCCATGAACGACAACCCATCCCCCTGCCTGACGGCCAGGAAGGCCCACTGGAACGCGAGTCGGCGATGGCGGCGCCCTGCCTGAGCCTTCGCCCGCCGTTCCCATCGTCCCCAAGGATTTCCGAGTGATTTCGTTCGAACAGTTCCAGCAGCATGCCGCAGACGGCCATACCCTCGTTCCCGTCGTGCGCGAGGTGCTGTCCGACCTCGATACGCCGCTGTCGGTCTATCTCAAGCTCGCCGACGGCCACAACACCTATCTCTTCGAATCGGTCGAAGGCGGCGAGCGCTTCGGCCGCTACTCGATCATCGGCCTGCCCGCGCACCGCGTGTACGCCTTCGCCGGGCACACGCTGTTCGTCAGCGAACTGGGCGAACTGGTCGACAGCCGCGTGGTCGACGATCCGCTGGCCGAGGTCGAACGCCTGCGCAGCGCGCAGAAGATCCCGCGCCTGCCGGGCCTGCCGGGTTTCACCGGCGGCCTGGTCGGCTGGTTCGGTTTCGAGTGCATCGAGTACATCGAGCCGCGCCTGCGCGGCGGTGGCAAGCCTGACGAACTGGGTACGCCCGATATCCTGCTGATGGACAGCCGCGACGTGGCGGTGTTCGACAACCTCAAGGGGCGCCTGTACCTGATCGTGCATGCCGATCCGCGCGAGCCGCAGGCCTGGGCGCGCGCGAACCGCCGCCTCGACGAACTCACCCACCGCCTGCGCCAGGGAGGCGCGGGATATCCCGAACCGCGCCACAGCGCCGGACTCAACGAGGGCGACTTCGTTTCCGGCTTCACGCGCGAGGGTTTCATCGCGGCGGTGGAGAAGTCGAAGGAATACATCCGCTCCGGCGACATCTTCCAGGTCGTGCTGAGCCAGCGCCTCACCGTGCCCTTCAGCGCGCGCCCGGTCGACGTATACCGTGCCCTGCGCGCGCTCAATCCATCGCCCTACATGTATTTCCTCGATGTCGGCGGCACCCAGGTGGTGGGTTCGTCGCCGGAAATCCTGGTCCGGCTCGAACACGACGACGAGGGCGCCGGCAAGGTCACCGTGCGCCCGCTCGCCGGCACGCGCCCGCGCGGTCGCACGCACGAGGAAGATGTCGCGCTGGAAGCCGAGCTGCTGGCCGATCCGAAGGAGCGCGCCGAGCACGTGATGCTGATCGATCTCGGCCGCAACGACGTGGGCCGGGTCAGCGACCCGGGCACCGTTGAAGTGGGCGACCGCTTCGTGATCGAACGCTACAGCCATGTCATGCACATCGTCAGCGAAGTCACCGGGCGGCTGAAGGACGGCATGAGCTACGCCGACGTGCTGCGCGCGACTTTCCCGGCCGGCACGGTCAGTGGCGCGCCGAAGATCCGCGCGCTGGAAGTGATCCGCGAACTGGAACCGATCAAACGCAACGTCTATGCCGGCAGCATCGGCTACATCAGCTGGCACGGCGATGCCGACACCGCCATCGCGATCCGCACCGCGGTCATCCAGGACGGCAAGCTGCACGTGCAGGCCGGCGCCGGCATCGTCTACGACTCC
The DNA here is from genome assembly GCA_019634715.1 of Lysobacter sp. GTDB lineage: Bacteria > Pseudomonadota > Gammaproteobacteria > Xanthomonadales > Xanthomonadaceae > Lysobacter_I. The sequence goes on along the minus strand of JAHCAU010000006.1, from coordinate 6,458 downwards.
GACCCGCAGAAGGAATGGGAAGAGACGATGAACAAGGGCCGTGCGCTGTTCCGCGCGGTGGAGCAGGCGGCGCAGGGGTTGTAGCGCGTCGTTCGATCGCGGTCCTGCAAGAGCCAATGCATCGCAGCAGGAACAAGACGTCGCAGCAAGAACGAAACAACGTCATCCTCGCGCAAGCGAGGACCCAGGCCTGGTCGCCGCTGATGCATGGGTCCTCGCTTGCGCGAGGATGACGATGCGCTTTTTTTGTCGTCTGAACTTCAGGTCCGCGAAAGCCGCGAAAACAAACGCCCCGCATCTTCGCGGGGCGTTTGCGTTGGTGCTGCGTTGGCGTGCCGGTGATCCGGGCGCTTACATCCCCACCGCGCGCTGCGGCTGCGCCTGCTCCTGGCGCTGCGGGGCCTGCTGCTGCAGCTGACCGAGGTCGCTCAGCGACTTCTCCGCCGGTGCATCCTTGGCCTGCGCCTGGTCCACCGTCGCGCGCCTGGCGTGGTCCTGCGCCGGGTCGCCCTGGTAGGCGATGAGGTTGCCGTTGCTGCCGCGCACCACGCCATCGATGCCGGTGATGCCGTCCTTCTGCGCCTGCAGCGCCATCGCGGCGGCGATGTTGCGCAGTTCGGTGCCCTGCGGTGCGCCGTCGAGCTTCTGCAGCGCGGCGGCGGCCTGGGTGTAGAGCGCGGGTTCCGCGCCGCCGACGCCCTGTTCGATCGGCTTCTTCGGCGGCGTGATGTCGGTGTAGGTCAGGCCGGTGGTGAGCACCGACTTGCTCAGGCCGAGCTTGCCGAGGTCCACCTGCACTTCCGCGCCGGTGTACGCGGCGTCGGTCTTCCTGAAGTGGTCCGTGTAGGCTTTTTCGTAGGCCTGCACGCGGTTCAGGGCGTAGTCGCCGTAGTAGTTCGGGTAGTTCTGGTTGCCGTTGGCGCCCAGCGAGCCCTTGCTCAGCGGCTTGTCGAAGTAGTAGCCGCCCATCGCCTTCACGTTCGCGGCGTCCAGCGGCAGCTGCATGTCCTTGTCGACGGTCAGCCCGGGCTTCATCGCGTAGCTGAACTTGGGTGCGGTGCCGGTGCGGTCGATGAAGTCCTGCATGCGGCCCGGTGCGGCGTCGTACATGTCCTGCAGCGTCGGATTGGCGCCCTTCTCCTTGGCGAGCTTGGACGACAGCGCGTTCCAGCCGCTGAGGTGCGCCTGCGCTTCGTTGTCGCGGTAGTGCTGGATGTAGCCTTCGACCGCGGCGGTGTAATCGTGCTTGCCGCCCTTGACCTTGGCGATGCTTTCCAGCGACTTGTTGAACGCCTCGCCGGCGATCTTCTCGGCCGGGTTGTTGAGGCCGTGGCGCGTCTCGTGGCCGAGCACGAACACCACTTCGTTCGCGGCGGCCTTGTCGGTGGCGGCCTTGTTCAACTTGGCGACCGGGATCTCCATCGTCGTGCCGGAATACTGGCCACCGGCGTTGGTGCCGGGCGGCAGCCCCTTGAATTCGGTCAGCTCGCCCTTGGAGACGGCGTCTTCGAGCTGCTGCTTGAGGGCCGGGGAGGTGGCGATCAGGTCGCGCAGGACCTTGCCGGGGTTGTCGGTCGCGGTCTTGTTGGCGGTTTCGAAGGCAGTCACCAGCGCTTCGAGTTTTTCGGCGGGCGTCTTGTCGGCCATGGTCGTCTCCTCAGGCGTTGATGACGATCATGGACACGCAGGCGCGCGCTGCTTCCGCATCGCTCTCACCGCGCACGTGCACCTGAAGCGACACGTCGCCGCGCTGGTATTCCCAGTACTCGACCTGGCCGTAGCGGCCGAGGTTGGGCGCGCCGGTGTAACCGGCGGACGCCAGCGCCTGGTCGCAGGCCTCGAAGGCCAGCGGGTCGATCGGCGCCATGTCGGCGTTGGCATCGGCGCTGCGGTCGTCGAGCGAGAACATCAGGCGATGCGGCCTGCTGCCGTCCAGCTCGGTCAGCGAGACCAGGTTGTAGGCCCAGTCCGGCGAGAGCTGGCCGCCGAAGCCGTACTGCTGCGGGTTGGTGTCGTTGAATTCGACCGGGATGCCGGTGACGCGCTCGATGTGCGCGGCGTCGACCTGCTCGGGGCCGTGGATGGTGTCGATCAGCTGCAGGACGCGGCGGCCGATCTCGGCGGCGTTCGCGGGCGCGGCGCTTGCGGGGGAGGGTGTGGTCATGGCGGTTCCTTGCATGGGGAGCGGTGCTGCCGGCTGCGGTGGCGATCGAACGCGCCGGGCATTCGAGGTCCATTCGCATGCGGCCGATGAAACAGGGCAGGCCGGGGCCGTGGTGGAGCGAACGCAGGGGGCGGCCGGGACCGGCCAGCCCGGTGCGTTCAGAACAGCAGGTTGGTCACCAGCACCACGATGCCGGTGTAGATCAGGCTGAGCGGGGCGCCGACCTTCCACAGTTCCTTCGCGCTGTAGCCGGCCGGGCCGGTGATCATCGACATCACCGGGTTGGAGGCGGTCATGAAGTTGTTCGAGGCCGACAGCGCGACGATCAGCGCGAACGCGGTCGGATCGCTGCCGGCGGCCAGGGCGAGATTGATCGCGATCGGCACCATCACGATGGTCGCGCCGACGTGGCTGATGACCAGCGAGAAGGCCGTGGTGAGCAGGCCGACCGCGATCTCCAGCAGCCACACCGGCGTGCCCTCGGGCAGGCGGGCCAGGGTATGCCCGGCCACCCATGCGGCGGCGCCGCTGGAGTCCATCGCCCAGCCCAGCGGAATCAGGCAGGCCATCAGGAACACGGTCTTCCAGTTGATGGCAGCGTAGGCCTCGTCCATCTTCAGCACGCCGGTGATCAGCATGCCGGCCACGCCGGTCATCAGCGCAACGGAGGCCGGGATGCGCGACGACAGCGCGATCAGCATCGTGATCGCGAAGATGGTCATCGCGATCTTGAACTTGTGCGGGCGTTGCTCGGCCTTGGGGAAGTCGGTCACCGGCACGAAGTCGCGGTTGCCGGCGGCCTGCGCCAGGTCGGTCCAGATGCTGTGCACCACCAGCAGGTCGCCGGTGCGCAGCGGCACTTCGCGGACCTCCTCGCGCAGCACCTGCTTGTCGCGGTTGATCGCGAGCAGGCGCAGGTTGTACTGCTTGCGCAGGTTGAGCTGGGTCGCGGTCTTGCCGATCCAGGTGGACGTGGGCGGGATCACCGCTTCGGAAATGCCCGCGCGCGCAGGATTGAACAGGTCGGCGAACTCGCGCAGGCGCGCGCTCATGCGCAGGAAGCGGTTCTGCGCGAAATCGGCGATCTCCTGCCGCGGACCCATCACGCCGAGCACGCTGCCGACCCAGATGCGCGCGTCGCCCGGCGGCGTGAGGCGCGATTCGTTGCCGGTCTTCAGCGCGAGGATCAGCGGCGCGTCGTGCAGCGCCTCGGCTTCGCGCATCGACATGCCCACCAGCGGGCTGTCGGCGGTGACGGTGAGTTCGTAGACGTCGCCCTCGATGCCGTAGGCGCTGGCGAAATAGCTCTGCGTGCGCGCCGGGGTGACGCCGGCGTCGGCATCGTTCTCGTGCAGGCGCTGGCCGCCGTAGAAGTGGAAGTAGGCCAGCCCGGCGATCAGCAGCGCCAGGCCGATCGGCAGCGGCGCGAACATCGGCAGCGGCTTGAGCGTGGTCAGGCCCGAAGGCAGGTTGGCGTTGGCCGAGACCAGCAGGTCGTTGAGCAGGATCAGCGGCGAGTTGCCGACCATGGTCAGGCCGCCGCCCATCACGATGGCCACGGCGATCGGCAGCAGCAGCCGCGACAGCGGCATGCCGGTGCGCGAGGACAGGCGCGAGGCGACCGGCAGGTACAGCGCCATCACCGACGGGTTCTGCATCACCGCCGAGTTCAGGCCGGAGATCGCCGAGGTGTACAGGATCAGCCGCTTCTCGATGCCGTCGGCGCGGCGCAGCAGCCATACCGCCAAGCGGTTGAGCGCTCCGGTGCGGTCGAGGCCGGCGCCGAGGATCATGGTCGCGATCACGCTCATGACCGCGTTGCCCGAGAAGCCGTTGAACAGGTCTTCCGGCGCCACCAGCCCGGTCAGGCCCAGCAGCACCAGCACCACCAGCGCCACCACGTCGGCGCGCAGGCGCTCGAACAGGAACAGCACCATCGTCAGCACCGTCAGCCCGAGGACGAGCTGCATGTCGCTGGTGAGGGTGAGCTGGTTCTCCATCGCCTCGTTCTATTCGACCGGGTTCATGCCGCCGGGACCTTGTCGTACAGCAGGTCCCACACGCCGTGGCCGAGCTTCTGGCCGCGGGTCTCGAAATGCGTCTGCGGCCGCCATTCCGGGCGCGGCACCGTGCCGCGCGGGCCGGCGACGTTGCGCAGGCCGGGCGTGGCGTCGAGCACGTCCCACATGTGCTCGGCGTAGGCTTCCCAGTCGGTCGCCAGGTGCAGGCGGCCGCCGTCGCGCAGCTTGCGCGCCAGCAGCGCGGCGAACTCGGGCTGCACGAGCCGGCGCTTGTTGTGGCGCTTCTTGTGCCACGGGTCGGGGAAGTAGATGCGGATTTCATCGAGTCCGCCGTCGGCGACCTCGCGTTCCAGCACCTCCACGGCATCGTGGCGGTAGACGCGGACGTGATCGCTGCCGTCGTCGCCCAGCGCGTTCAGCAGGCGACCCACGCCGGGCGCATGCACTTCCAGGCCGACGTAGTTGCGCGACGGGTCCTGCTTCGCGGCGAAGCGCAGGGCCTCGCCGTTGCCGAAGCCGATCTCGAACACCAGCGGCGCGGCGCGGCCGAACGCGGCGTCGTAGTCGCGCACCGTGCCCGCGTAATCCAGGCCGAAGCGCGGCCAGAGCTCGTCGAACGCGCGCTGCTGCGCCGGGCTGAAGCGACCCTGGCGCAGCACGAAGCTGCGGATCTTGCGTTGGCCCGGCTCGACGGTGAAGGGTTGGTCGCGTGCCTGATCGTTGGACATCGTGGTCAGGCGCCGGGCTTGCGCGGCTTGCGCGTGGTCTTGCCGGCCTTTTCCGCCAGCGCCAGCAGGCCGAGCAAGGCCTCATTCACCGCATCCGCATCCGGAAATGCCCGGGCGACTCGGTCGTCGAGCAGGACGAGATTGGTGCCCTTCGTGTAGCGGCGCAGATACTTGCCACGCACACCCTTCCCCAGGTCGTCGCGTCGGTACTCGTTTCGCATGCTGTCATTCCTGCTCATAGATCGCTCGCTCGTGTCTTGTTGCCTTGCGGGCGCTGATGATCCGCAACGTTCGCCCGCGTTCCACATGCGCGACAACGAGCAACAGTTCTCGATGCGATTGCCCGATGGAGATGAAGCGCGCCTCGCTCACGGAATGGTCGGGGTCCGCGAAGGTCAAGGCGAGTGGATCGCCGAAAATCGTCGCGGCATCTTCGAAGGATACGCCGTGTTTGCGCAGGTTGCTGATGGCTTTTCGCGCATCCCACTCGAACCTGAGCGCACCCGACGCAGGCCTCATCCGATCAACCCGTCCACCGGCGACGAGGCCGAGGCGAAGCGCTTGCGCGGGATGCGCCCGGCGAGGAAGGCGTGGCGGCCGGCCTCGATCGCCAGCTTCATCGCCAGCGCCATGCGCACCGGGTCCTTCGCGCCGGCGATCGCGGTATTCATCAGCACGCCGTCGCAGCCCAGTTCCATCGCGATGGCCGCATCGGACGCGGTGCCGACGCCGGCGTCGACCAGGATCGGCACCTTCGCGTTCTCGATGATTTCCATCAGGTTGTAGCGGTTCTGGATGCCCAGGCCCGAGCCGATCGGCGCGGCCAGCGGCATCACCGCGCAGCAGCCGATCTCTTCCAGGCGCTTGGCCAGGATCGGGTCGTCGCTGGTGTAGACCATCACGTCGAAGCCGTCGGCGACCAGCTGCTCGGCGGCCTTCAGGGTCTGTACCACGTCGGGGAACAGCGTGCGCTGGTCGCCCAGCACTTCGAGCTTGGTGAGGTTGTGGCCGTCGAGCAGTTCGCGGGCGAGGCGGCAGGTGCGCACGGCGTCCTCGGCGGTATAGCAGCCGGCGGTGTTCGGCAGGATGGTGTAGCGGTCCGGCGGCAGCACGTCGAGCAGGTTGGGCTCGCCAGGATTCTGGCCGATGTTCGTTCGGCGGATGGCGACGGTGACGATCTGCGCGCCGGCGGCCTCGGTGGCGCGGCGGGTCTCGTCGAGGTCCCTGAACTTGCCGGTGCCGGTGAGCAGGCGCGAGTGGTAGGTCTTGCCGGCGATGACGAAGCTGTCGTCGGCCGGCATCGATGCGGAAGAGGAGGGCGAGGTCATCGCCCGATTATCGCCCATCGCGGCACGCAGGTGGCCGGATGTTGCGATGCATATCATGCGATGGCGCCATGTAGAGCGGAGCGAAGCGCCGCTGCGCACGTTCCGCTAGCCGCCGATGCTGCCGTCACGGTGACTGTGCCGGCTTCGGAGGGGGTGCAGCGGCGCTTCGCTCCGCTGTACGAGAGGGCTTCAGCCTGAGGTATCCCCACTTTTTCTG
>JAHCAU010000005.1 GCA_019634715.1 Lysobacter sp. | reverse complement strand
TCTCGCCGCGGCACTTCCTGTCCGACAACTTCTCCGACCGCCTGCTGCGCATGCTCGACGAGGCTGGGCAGGACCCGCGCCGGCTGCGCATCGAGATCACCGAAGTCGCGCTGATCGAGGACGCCAGCCGGGCGCTCAAGGTGCTGCGCGACCTGCGCGGCCACGGCATCGAAGCCCTGCTCGACGACTTCGGCACCGGGTTCTCGGCCCTGTCCTACCTGCACCGCTTCCCGATCCAGGGTTTGAAGATCGACCGCAGCTTCGTCTCCGGGCTGGAAGGCGAGACCAGCACGGAGAGCCTGGCGCTGGTCCGCGCGATCCTGGCCATGGCCCTGACCCTGGGCATCGACACGATCGCCGAGGGCATCGAGACCGAAACCCAGCGCGACATCCTGTTCGAACAGGGCTGCCAGTTCGGTCAGGGGTTTCTCTTCGGCGCGCCGAGGATGCTCGAACGCGACGGCAACCCCATCGCTGCCGTGCGCCATGGCACCGGGCATCGTCCACTGCATTGAGGCATGGCTTCCAGACGCGTTCCGAGGCAGGCATCCACGGCAGGCGCCGCCTGCACGCATCCGGCGAAAGCGAGGGTCGGGCCATGACGCCAACGCAGTACGTGAAAAACCGGATGACACGCTCTAAGCTGGCGGCATGATCCTCGGCGGTGACGACGTGAGCGCAGGGACAGGCGGAACAACGGGGAACGGATCGCGATCGGCCTGCCTGGCCGATGCGGTCGATGCCCTGCGTCGCGCCCTGCCCGCCGGAAGCCGCTTCGCCATCGCCTGGCGACACCCGGCGCTCGGCGACGGCAGCATCGGACACCAGGATGGAGACGGAACCCTGCAGGATGCGGCGCAACGGGCGCTCGCCGCCCCCGGCACGAGACCGCCCGACGATGCGATCCGACTTGTGCGGATCGAAGGCGAACGCGAGCGGTCCTGCGTGGTGTTCGCCTGCATGATGTTCGCCTGCAGGACGGAGGCGGCCACGGAGGCTCTGCCGGCACCGCCAGAGCCGGCCCTGTTCGCACTGGCCGCCGACCTCGTCCAGGCCAGCCTGTGGCTGGGCGAAGCGAACGCGCGCATCGAGACCCTGGAGACCTCCAAGCGCCTGCAGCAGGCCCTGTACGAAATTTCCGACCTCGCCGGCTCGAACCTGGAGATGCGCGACATGCTGGCGCGCATCCACCATGTCGTCGGCGAGCTGATGCCGGCGGACAATTTCTTCATCGTCCAGTACGACGCCGCCCGCGACACGCTCCGGTTCCTCTATTTCGCCGACAGCCGCGACAGGTTCCATCCGGACCCGGACGAGGATGTCCCGCTGTCCGACAGCTTCCTCACTGCGACCCTGCTGCGCCATGGGCAGCCGCTCATCGGGCCGTCGCAGGCGATCACCGCGGCGCTGGGCATCCCCGACGAGGATGTGGTCAGCGGCCCGCAGAGCATGGACTGGCTGGGCGTGCCCCTGCTGCGCGACGGCCAGGTCTGCGGCGCGATCGTGGTCCAGGACTACGAGCAGCCGAACCGCTACGGCAGCGAGGAGCAGGCGCTGCTCGAGTACGTCGGCCAGCACATCCTCACCGCGCTCGACCGCAAGACCGCGCAGGTCGAACTCGAACGCCGCGTGCGCGAACGTACCCAGGCGCTCGAACAGGCGAACCTCGAACTGCAGACCGAAGTGCTGGAGCGCGAGCGCGCCGAGAAGCTGCAGCAGGCGCTGTTCCGCATCACCGAACTGTCGGTCAGCGCCACCAGCCTCGAACATTTCTATGCCGACCTGCATTCGATCATCGGCGAATTGCTCTATGCAGGAAATTTCTACATCGCCCTGCTCTCGGCGGACGGCAATACCGTCGATTTCCCCTACGTCGCCGATGAGTACGACACCCGGCGCACACGCTCGCGTCCACGCGCGAAGGGCCTGACCGAATACGTGATCGACACCGGCGAACCGCTGCTGGCCGACCGCCCGATGATCGACGACCTCGAAGCCCGCGACCTGGTGCGCAGCATGGGGCGCCATGCGCATCGCTGGCTCGGCGTGCCGCTGACCCGCGACGGCAAGGCCATCGGCGTCATCGGCGTGCAGAGCTACACCCCCGGCATCGACTTCACCGACCGCGACCAGGAACTGCTGACCTTCGTCGCCCACCACATCGACGCCGCCCTCGCCCGCAAGCGCGCACAGGACACCCTCGTCGCCGCACACGCCGAACTCGAAACCCGCGTCCAGACCCGCACCCGCGAACTGGCCGACGCCAACCGCGAGCTGCGCGAGCAGATCGCCGAACGACTGCGTGCCGAACAGCGCCTGCGCCATCAGGCCCGCCACGACAGCCTCACCGGCCTGCCCAACCGCGCCCAACTGCAGGAACGCCTCGACGACGCGATCATGCGCGTCGCCTCCACCGATGCCCGGCCCTTCGCCGTCCTGTTCCTCGACATCGACCGCTTCAAGCTGATCAACGATTCCGTCGGCCATGTCGCCGGCGACGAACTGCTGGTCGAATCCAGCCGGCGCATCTCCCAGGTCATCCGCGGCGACGACCTCGTCGCCCGCCTCGGCGGCGACGAGTTCGCCCTCCTCGTCGAGAACGTCGAAACCGCGGAACAGGCACGCCAGTATGCCGCCGAGATCCTCCAGTGCCTCGGACAGTCGCTGTGGATCGAAGGTCGCGAGGTCTTCCCGTCGGCCAGCATCGGCATCGCCCTGTGGCATCCGCGCTACCGCAAGAGCGAGGAACTGCTGCGCGATGCCGACGCGGCGATGTATCGCGCCAAGCGCCGGGGGCGCAACCGCAGCGAGGTCTTCGGCGAGGAGATGCGCGCCGAGGCCATGCGCCTGCTCGACCTCGAAGCCGACCTGCGCCGCGCGATCATGCATGATGCCTTCGAGCCGCATTTCCAGCCGATCCTCAGATTGAGCGACGGACGGCAGGTCGGCTACGAAGCGCTGGTGCGCTGGAACCACGAGCAGCGCGGCCTGCTCACCCCCGCCCAGTTCATCGGCGTCGGCGAGGACAGTTCGCTGATCGAGCAGGTCGACTGGCTGATGTACGGCCATGTCGTCGCCTCGATGGGCGAATACCCGCAGGACTACGTGTCGATCAACGTCTCTCCGCGGCATTTCCTGTCCGACAACTTCTCCGACCGCCTGCTGCGCATGCTCGACGAGGCAGGCCAGGACCCGCACCGGCTGCGGATCGAGATCACCGAGGTCGCCCTGATCGAGGATGCCAACCGGGCCTTGAAGGTGCTGCGCGAGCTGCGCAGTCACGGCGTCGCGGCCCTGCTCGACGACTTCGGCACCGGGTTCTCGGCCCTGTCCTACCTGCACCGCTTCCCGATCCAGGGCCTGAAGATCGACCGCAGCTTCGTCTCGGGGCTGGAGGGCGAGACGAGGATCGAAAGCCTGGCCCTGGTGCGCGCGATCCTGGCGATGGCCCTGACCCTGGGCATCGACACCATCGCCGAAGGCATCGAGACCGAAACCCAGCGCGACATCCTGCTCGAACAGGGCTGCCAGTTCGGACAGGGGTACCTGTTCGGCAGACCCCGACCATTGCCGCGTACGGGCCGTCGCAGTGCGCTCGTCGCACACTAAGGCTATTGGTGGAACAATCGATTTGATTTTCAGTTATTGTTCTATTTTTGAATCTTCCTGAAGATACGTCCACGCCGCCGAGGCCTCCGGACGCATCCCGCGCCCCGCCCGGCCGCCTTCGGGAGGAATGCCATGACCGCTTCAGCCACCACCTTCGCGGGCCGCACGGCCCTGGCCCTGATCTTCGTGCTGTCCGGCGCCGGCAAGCTCGCCGCCTACGCCGGCACCCAGCAATACATGGAGAGCGTCGGCGTGCCTGGCGCCTTGCTGCCGCTGGTCATCCTGGCCGAGCTCGGCGGCGGCCTCGCCCTGGTCGCAGGCCTGCTGACCCGCACGACCGCCACCGCGCTCGCGCTGTTCTCGGTGGTCGCGGCCGCACTGTTCCATGCGGACTTCGCCGACCAGAACCAGATGATCCATTTCCTCAAGAACATCGCGATGGCCGGCGGCCTGCTGGTGCTGGCCGCGCATGGCGCAGGCCGGTTCAGCCTCGATGCCCTGCTCGCCCGCCGCGCCACCCGCAACGCCACGACCTTCGCCGGAGCCGCCCGATGATCACTGTCCGCCCCGCCGCCGAACGCGGCCATGCCGACCACGGCTGGCTCGATTCCTGGCACAGCTTCTCGTTCGCCGAGTACCACGACCCGCGCCACGTCCACTGGGGTCCGCTGCGGGTGATCAATGAGGATCGCATCGCGCCGGGACGCGGTTTCGGCACCCATGGCCATCGCGACATGGAAATCATCAGCTACGTGATCGCCGGCGCGCTCGGCCACAAGGATTCGATGGGGAACGCCGCCAGCATCGTGCCCGGCGAAGTGCAGCGGATGAGCGCCGGCACCGGCGTCACCCATTCCGAGTACAACCACGACGCGCAGGGTACGACGCATTTCCTGCAGATCTGGATCATTCCCAACCGCATGGGCGTGACGCCCGGCTACGCGCAGCGCAGCTACACCGACGCCGAAAAGCGTGGGCAACTGCGTCTCGTGGTCAGCCCGGACGGCGCCGACGATTCGGTGACGATCCACCAGGACGCGCGGATGTACGCCGGCCTGTTCGACGGCGACGAGCGCGCCACGCTCGATCTCGCCGAAGGCCGGCTCGGCTACGTACACGTGGTCCGCGGCGAGGTCGTGGTGAACGGCCATGCGCTGAAGGCCGGCGACGCCCTGCTCTATCGCGACGAACCGCGCATCGGGATCGAACAAGGTCGCGACGCGGAGGTGCTGGTGTTCGATCTGCCGCGGATGGAGTGAGCCGAGCGGGAAACAGGTCCCTCGCCTTCAACCCGGGATGACAAAGCGCTCGACTGTGTGCAACCGGAGGATCTCGTGCAAGGGAAAGATCAGTGATCCGGGGGTGATGCGCCAGCAGGCGCATCCTCCTCCGAGGACGGAAACGCCTCCGGTTGCGCGCTCGCCGGCTCAGCGGTCGGTCCCAGCACCGGCAACGCGACCGGCAGCGGGTCCGCATCGCGCAGGCCGAAACCGAACATCGCTTCGCTCTGCGTCGACACCACCATGCGCACCATGCTGCTGGGTACCATCAGTTCCAGCGACACCTCGCGGCCTTCCGGCGTGCGACCTTCGATCGTCATCTCGATGAAGGCGCCACCGGTGTCGATGGTGGCGCAGGCCACGTGCGGACCGGCCGGGCCGTCCTGCAGGAACGGGCGGATCGGATCGCCCAGCACATCCAGCGCCTGCGGGAAGAAGAAGACGGCGTAGCCGTTGGTGTCGTTCATCGATGGCTCCGTCAGGCGGTTCCGACGAGGGTAGCAGAGGTGTCGCGAGGGCTCAGCGCAGTTCGATCGACAGCGCCGCCGCTGCGTCGCGCGCCTTCGCGCGGGCCTCGTCGATGTCCGCGCCCAGCGCCAGGGTCACGGCGACGCGGCGATGGCCTTCGACTTTCGGCTTGCCGAACAGGCGCAGCGCGGTATCGGGCGCGCGCAGCGCCTCGGCCACGCCGGAGAAGGCCGGCACGCCGTGGCCCTGGGCGAGCACCGCGCACGACGCCGACGGACCGCTCTGGCCGATCTTCGGGATCGGCAGGCCGAGGATCGCGCGCGCGTGCAGGGCGAACTCGCTCAGGTCCTGCGAGATCAGAGTGACCAGGCCGGTGTCGTGCGGACGCGGCGAGACTTCCGAGAACCACACTTCGTCGCCCTTCACGAACAGTTCGACACCGAACAGGCCCCAGCCGCCGAGATCGTCGGTGATGGTCTTCGCGATCGCCTGCGCGCGTTCCAGCGCCTTCGCCGACATCGGCTGCGGCTGCCAGCTCTCGCGATAGTCGCCATCGCGCTGCAGGTGGCCGATCGGGTCGCAGAAATCGGTGCCGCCGGCATGGCGCACGGTCAGCAGGGTGATTTCGTAATCGAAATCGATGAAGCCTTCGACGATCACGCGCCCGGCACCGGCGCGGCCGCCGGTCTGCGCGTAGTCCCACGCTGCGTCGACGTCGTCGGCGGTGCGCACCAGGCTCTGGCCCTTGCCCGAGGACGACATCACCGGCTTGACCACGCAGGGAATGCCGATCTCCATCACCGCGGCGCGGTAGTCGTCCAGCGTGTCGACGAAGCGGTATGGCGACGTTGCGAGGCCGAGGGTCTCGGCGGCGAGACGGCGGATGCCCTCGCGGTCCATGGTCAGGCGAGCGGCGCGCGCGGTCGGCACCACGCGGGTGTGGGTGCCGCGCTCGGCGAACTCGCGTTCGAGCTGGACCAGGGTCTCGGTGTGTATCGCCTCGATCTCCGGAACGATCAGGGTCGGGCGTTCATCGGCGATCAGCGCACGCAGGGCATCGCCGTCGAGCATGTTCAGCACGTGGCTGCGGTGCGCGACCTGCATCGCCGGGGCATCGGCGTAGCGATCGGCGGCGATGACCTCGCAGCCGAAGCGCTGCAGTTCGATCGCGACTTCCTTGCCCAGTTCGCCGGACCCCAGCAGCAGCACCCGGACGGCGGAAGGAGACAGCGGCGTACCGAATTCGATCTCGGGGAAGGTGGGCATGGGCAGGGTTCCGGCGGAAAGTCCTCATTTTAAATCAATGGCTTGCACAAAAGCCGGTATACGGTTGCCGCCATTCGTCCGAAGCTGCTTGCGTCAAGTGATATCAATTTGATATCACATCCTCATTCCCGACCACCGAGTCCGCGCCATGAAAGAGAACACCTACCGCTCGCTCCCCGGCATTCCGATGCTGCTCCTGCTGCTGGTGGCCATCCTGGCCGGCGCCTGGCTGATCGGCACCAGCGCCCGCGACGGCTCCGCCGCCTGGATCGCCGGCATCGCCCTGGTGCTGGGTTCGATCTTCCTGATGCTCGGCCTGTACAAGGTCGAGCCCAACCAGGCCGCCGTGCTCGACCTGTTCGGCAAGTACGTCGGCACCGTGAAGGACAACGGCCTGCGCTGGAACAACCCCTTCTACGGCAAGAAGAAGGTCTCGCTGCGCGTGCGCAACTTCGAGAGCAGCAAGCTCAAGGTCAACGAACTGGACGGCAGCCCGATCGAGATCGCGGCGGTGATCGTGTGGCAGGTGGTGGACAGCGCCGAGGCGGTCTTCAACGTCGACGATTACGAGAGCTTCGTGCATATCCAGTCCGAGTCGGCGGTACGCACCATGGCCACCAGCTACCCCTACGACCAGCACGAGGAAGGCCAGCTCGCCCTGCGCAGCCACGCCACCGAAGTGTCCCGGCACCTCATGGAGGAACTGCAGGAGCGCCTGGCCGATGCCGGCGTGAAGGTGCTGGATTCGCGCATCAGCCACCTCGCCTACGCGCCCGAGATCGCGCAGGCGATGCTGCAGCGCCAGCAGGCGAACGCGATCATCGCCGCGCGCACGCGCATCGTCGCCGGCGCGGTCGGCATGGTCGAGATGGCGCTGGCCGAACTGCAGAAGAACGGCGTGGTGCAGCTCGACGAGGAACGCAAGGCGCAGATGGTCAGCAACCTGCTGGTCGTGCTGTGCGGCGAGCGCTCCACCCAGCCGATCGTCAACGCCGGTTCCCTGTACTGATCGCGGCCGGCGCCGCGCCCAGACAGACACGCCAGACGACACCGCCGCCATGTCCGAGAAAAAAGCCTATCCGCTGCGCATCAACGCCGAGATCCTCGCGGCGACGCAGCGCTGGGCCGACGACGAACTGCGCAGCCTCAACGCCCAGATCGAATACGTGCTGCGCGATGCGCTGCGCAAGGCCGGGCGGCTGAAGACACCCGCCTCGCCCGATCGGGACGATGCACCCACGACAGGAGACTCCGAATGATCCACGTGATCCGCCAGATCGAGCGCCACCTGCCGCCGTCGCGGCGCCATCTGCTCGTCCCGCGCCTGCTGCTCGCGTCCGCACTGGCGCTCGCGCTCGGTGCCGGTCTTCTCGTCGCGAGCACCACGCGCGCGCAGGACGCTTCCGCGCCTGCCGCCGAACCCGAAAACCCCTTCGACGCCGTGCGCGAAGCGCAGCAGGTGCTCGATGCCTTCCTCTCCGGCGACACCGCTTCGGTGCATGCGCGCTTCGACGAAAGAATGGCCGCCGCCGTCAGCGCCGAACAACTCGCCCAGGGACTCGCGGGCATGAAGGCCGGCGTCGGCGACCTGCAGTCGCGCGGCGAACCGGTCGGCGACGTGCGCGATGCAGGCGCGCTGGTGACGATTCCCCTGCGCTTCGAGCGCGCCGAGCTGGTGGCCGTCGTCGCCTTCGACCAGGCCCATCGCATCACCGGCTTCGCGCTGCGCCCGCCGCAGGCGCCCGTCGTCGACGTACCGCCGGTGCCGGAAGATGCGCTGTTCGAGGAAACCGAGCTGCGCATCGGCGACGAGGCCAGCGGCCTGCCGGCGACGCTGGCGATGCCCAAGGGCAAGGGCCCCTTCCCTGCCCTGGTGCTGGTGCACGGCTCAGGGCCGCAGGACCGCCACTCGACCATCGGCCCGAACCGTCCCTTCCTCGACATCGCCCGCGGACTCGCCGAACGCGGCATCGCGGTGCTGCGCTACGAAAAGCGCACGAAGGCGCAGCCGGCCACGTTCATGACCGAGCCGACCATCGACCGCGAGACCACCGACGACGCCGTGCTCGCCGTGCAGGCACTGCGTACGCGACCGGGCGTGAACGCGAAGCAGGTCTTCGTGCTCGGCCACAGCCTCGGCGGGATGATGGCCCCGCGCATCGCGCAGCGCGAGCCGAAGATCGCCGGCCTCGTCCTGCTGGCCGCACCGTCGCGGCCGCTGCTGGACATCCTGGTCGAGCAGAACAAGCGCCTGGCCGTGCTCGACGATGGCCGCATCAGCGACGCGGAAAGCGCGGCGCTCATGCGCCTGGGCGACAGCGTCAAGGCGGTGCGCGACGGCCGCGAGATGACGGCGGCGCAGTCGCCGATGGGCCTGGCGCCGGCCTACTGGCGCACGGTGGACGCCGTCGATGCGGTGGCCGACGCCGCGAAGATCGCGCAGCCCATGCTGATCCTGCAGGGCGCGCGCGACATCCAGGTGGTCGATGCGGACTGGCAGAACTGGCGGCAGGCCTTCCATGACGACCCGCGCGTCACCTTCAAGCTCTACGAAGCGCTGAACCATCTCGCGATCCCGGGCGAAGGCGATGGCAGCCTCCAGGAGTACAGTCGCCCGGGTCATGTCGCCCCGGAACTCATCGCCGACATCGCCGACTGGATCGATGCGCAAGCTGCAGCGAAATCCGCGGCGCCGCGCGCGAAGGCGGCGCGCTGACATGCGACGCGCGTTCGAGGTCGTGCCGCCGGATGCGCGCATGGTCTGGCTGCTGCCCGCGATCAGCCTGGGCGCGGCGACGATCGGCATCGCCTTCGCCGCACGCGAGGAGCCGCGTGCGTGGCTGCTGCTCATCGTGATCGCGCTGGTCTGCGCCGTCATCGCCTGGTCGCTGCGGCGCCGCACGGTCGCGATCGACGGCGACACGCTGCGGGTCGCCGCCGGCCTCAACAGCGCCGCGATCCCGCTCGACGCGCTGGACATCGCATCGGCGCGCATCGTCGATCTCGACAGCGAACCCGGCCTGCGCCCGCTGCTCAAGACCTTCGGCACCTCGATGCCGGGCTTCCACGCCGGACATTTCCGCCTGCGCGACCGCAGCCGCGGCTTCCTGCTGCTGACCACCCGCCGCAAGGTGCTGGCGCTGCGCGAACGCGATGGCCGCACGCTCCTGCTCAGCCTGGTGCGGCCGCAGGCGCTGATCGACGCCCTGGGCGAACGCGCCACGCGCAAGGGGCGTTGAATCCGGCATCGGGCAATCCGCACGACGACAGCTCGCGCCAGACGCCAGGCGATTCATGCCGTCGATACAGGCAGCACGCAGGAAAGACGGAATGCATCGGTCCTTGACACGTCATGGCCGCGTGTCCGACGAATGCCATTTCGTTGATGCAATGCGTGAAAAAGGCGAGCACACTCGTTCGAAACGCGATGTCGTCGCTTGCGCAGGTTCGACACGCGCCCCGCCTTGATCCAGATCATGGCCGTCGACGGTCGTCCGGATCACGATGCGGACCGAGGAGACGGATTTCCCTGCGTCTCCGTATGAAGCGCAGACACAAGGAGGTGCCGCATGCCTCGCATCCGTCGGATTTCCTCGAAGGCGTCCCGCCCGGCACCCGGCCTGCCTGCGCGCGCGATCGTCGCGAGGATGGTCTCGATCGCGGCCATCGCCCTCCTCGCCAGCCTTGGCCCTCTCCGCCCGACGCTCGCCATGCCGCTCCCCGCACCGCAGCCATCGGGAGGCGCTGCATCGATGGACAGCGGCGGTGGCGCGGCGACGGTGCGCCTGGCCGTGGCACGCCGGATCGACATCGACCTGCAGATCGGCGGCGAAGACGGCCTGCCCGCAACGCTGACGCTGCCGCGCGGCGCCGGCCCGTTCCCGGCGGTGGTGCTGGTGCACGGCTCGGGCGCGCACGACCGCGACGAGAGCATCGGCGTGAACGCGCCCTTCCGCGACATCGCGCATGGCCTGGCCGAACGCGGCATCGCGGTGCTGCGCTACGAGAAGCGCACGCGCCGTCACCCGGAGTTGCTGTCCGACGGCCAGCTCACCATCGATCGCGAGACCACGCACGACGCCCTGCTGGCCATCGCGCGCCTGCGCCAGCTGCGCGCGATCCACCCGGGACGCATCTTCGTGCTCGGCCACAGCCAGGGCGGCATGCTGGCGCCGCGCATCGCCGCACGCGCACCCGATGTCGCCGGCGTGATCCTGCTCGCCGCACCGGCGCGCCCGCTGCTGGACCTCCTGGTCGAACAGCACCGGCGGATCGACCTGCTCAATGACGGCGTGATCAACGATGCCGAGCAGGTCGCGCTGCGCCGCCTGGTCGAAGGCGTGCACGCGATCCGCGCCGGGCACGAACCGCCCGCGTCGCGCCTGCCCATGGGCCTGCCTGCACGCTACTGGCGCAGCGTGGATGCCGTGGACCCGGTTGCAGAGGCCGCGTCGATTCCGCAGCCGATGCTGCTGCTGCAGGGCGGGCGCGACCTTCACGTGGTCTCCGCCGACTGGCTGCGCTGGCGACGCGCCTTCGCCGACACCCCCCGGGTCACCTTCGCGTACTACGACACGCTCAACCACCTCGGCATCGCCGAACGCGGTCCGCCATCGACGCGCAGCTACCAGGTCCCCGGTCGGGTCTCGGCGGACCTGCTCGAAGATGTCGCGCTGTGGATCGACCTGCTGCGCGGCGTGCGGCCCGACTGAAGCCAGCGGACGCCCGAACCCGACCCGGATCCCGGCCGATGCGATGCGACGGATGAAAAACGCCATCGCACCCTCTACCCTGTCCGGATGCGCCACGCCCTCCGCTTCCTGCTCAACACCTCCGACCACGAGGTCTGGCCCGCGTGGCTGCTGCGCGCGCGCAACAACCGCGACGCGCGCGCGCTGGCGCAGGCCCGGCAGGTGGTGCGCCGCAAGCGCGACGGGCGTTACGTCGCCGCCGTGGGGGCAGCAGGCGCCATCGGGCTGATGCCCGGCTGGACGCGCGAGCCGGGACTCGCAGACGCGCTGCAGGCCATCGCCGCACCGCCGACGGCACGTCCGCCCCGCGGCTTGCCCCTGCACGCCCTGGAGGAACGCCTGCACGCCCTGGGACTCGACGCCGCGGACTATGCCGCACGCAGCGGATTGTCGCTGGAACCCGAACCCACCTGGCTGACCCACGCGGGCTTCGACCGCTACCGCCGCCCGCTCTGGCTGCACTGCGGCGCCGCCCGCGCCTGGACCCGCATGCGCGAGGCCGCCCGGCGCGACGACGTGGTGCTGGAGGCCATCTCGGGTTATCGCAGCCACGATTACCAACTCGGCATCTTCGAACGCAAGCGCGCGCGCGGCCTCCGCGTCGAGGAGATCCTCACCGTCAACGCCGCGCCCGGCTACAGCGAACACCACGGCGGGCGGGCGCTGGACATCGGCACGCCGGACGAACCGCCGGCCGAGGAATCGTTCGAGCGCACGCGCGCCTTCGCCTGGCTGCGCGCGGAAGCCGGCGGTCACGGCTTCGCGATGAGCTATCCGCGCGACAACGCGCACGGCATCGTCTACGAGCCATGGCACTGGTGCTGGCGCGGGGCCGTCTCGCAGAGCGACGCCTGGCGGGGCGACTGATCGATGCCGGCGATGACGACGCTCGACGCCGCCTGGCGCACGGGCCGCAACAACTTCAACCTGATCCGCCTGGTCGCCGCCGCGCTGGTGATCTGGAGCCACGCCTGGGCGATCACCGGCACGGCCGGCCATGACCACTTCGCGCGCCTGAGCACGCGCTCGGCCGGCGCCTTCGCGGTCGACGTGTTCTTCGTCATCAGCGGCTTCCTCGTCGCGGCCAGCCTGCAGCGCAACACGTGGCGCGACTTCCTGCGCGCCCGCGCCCTGCGCATCTACCCGGCGCTGATCGTCTGCGTCGCGCTGACGGTCGGCGTGCTCGGGCCGATCCTGAGCACAGCGCCCGACTACCTGTCGAATCCCGGCACCTGGCGCTACCTGTGGTCGAACGCGACGCTGTGGCGCGCGGAATTCATCCTGCCCGGCGTATTCGAGGCACTGCCGCGCACCGCGGTGAACGGTTCGCTGTGGACGCTGCCGATCGAAGGCCGGCTGTATCTCGCCCTGTTCGTCGCAGGTCTGCTGGGCATGCTCGCGCCGAAACGCTACGTGCCGGCCTGGGCGCTGGCGATCGCCGGCGCCGCGGGTTTCGCCTGGTGGTCGCAGCCCCTGCCCGAGCATCTGGAATATCTGCTGTGGGTGACCGCGTTCTTCATCACCGGCATCCTGCTGTGGGTGCTGCGCGCGACGATCCCGCTGTCGTGGTGGCTGTGGTTGCCGATGCTCGCCGCCGCCGCGCTGGCGCGCGGGACGCCCGGGTTCGTGCCCGCCTATTTCGCGGCCGTCGCCTACGGCGTGTTCTGTCTGGCCTTCCGCGCACCGCTGCCGCGCATCGAACGCACCGACCTGTCCTACGGCCTGTATCTCTACGGCTGGCCGATGCAGCAGCTCGCCCTGCTGGCCGGCGCCGCCAGCGTCGCCGCGAACACGCTCGCAGCCACCGCACTCGCCCTGGCCTGCGCCGCCGCGTCCTGGTTCCTGGTGGAGCGTCCAGCATTGCGCTGGAAGCGGCACCGCGCGCCCCCGACGAATGAAAACTCCCTGCGGCCACAGACCGCAGGCAGCGGCGACGGTGCTTCTGCGTGAACGATCCCGTCGACGCGCGCAGGCGGCGACTGCTCGGCGGCCTCGCCGCGTCGCCACTCGCCGCCGGAGTGACCGGCTGCGGACGGCGCACGGGACCGGAGATCACCGACGTCGGCCAGATCGATCGCACCATCGTCGACCGCGTGCTGCGTCCGGCCTCCGAGCGAGACATCGCGCGCGCGCTGGCCGATACGCGGCTGCCCGTCTCGATCGGCGGCGGGCGCTACAGCATGGGTGGCCAGACGGCCTGCCCGGACTCGCTGCACCTGGACATGCGCGACCTGCGCCGGCTGGTGCGGTTCGACGCCGCCGATCGCCGCATCCGCGTGCAGGCCGGGATGCGCTGGCGCGAGCTGCAGTCTCTCATCGACCCGCACGACCTGTCGGTCGCGATCATGCAGAGCTACAGCAATTTCACCGTTGGCGGCTCGGTCTCGGTGAACTGCCATGGACGCTACGTCGGCAAGGGCGCACTGGTGAACAGCCTTCGTGCACTGCGCCTGGTGACGGGCGAAGGCGAAGCCCTGGAGCTGTCGCGCGACGCGCAGCCAGCGCTGTTCGCCGCGGTGGCCGGCGGCTATGGCGGACTCGGCGTGATCACCGAAGTGGAGCTCGACCTCGATCGCAACGACCGCATCGCCCGCGAGGCCGAGTTCGTGCCGCTGGAGATCTATCCAGACTGGTTCCGTCGCCGGGTGCTCGACAGCGGCGATGCGGTGCTGCACAACGCAGACCTGTCGCCGCCGCGTTTCGACCAGCCGCTCGCGATCACCTGGCGGCGCAGCGATGCCGCCCTGACCCGGACCGAACGGCTGGTGCCGGAAGACCTCGATTATGCCCGGGAACAGAACCTGATCTGGGCGGCCTCGGAACTGCCTTTCGGCGATTCGGTGCGCAAGAAGACCCTCACCCGGTCGCAGTTGCACGACCGTCCCGTGGTCCGGCGCAACCTCGAAGCCAGCCTCGATGCCGATGCGCTCGAACCGCGCACGCGCAGGATGTCGACCTACCTGCTGCAGGAATATTTCGTTCCCGAGCGGCACTTCGCGGCGTTCGCCAGGCGGTTGCAGCGCATCCTCGCCGCCCACGACGCGAACGTGCTGAACGTGTCGATCCGCCATGCATCCGCCGATCGCGACACCCTGCTGGCCTGGGCGCGCCAGAACGTGTTCTCGTTCGTGCTCTACCACAAGCAGCGCAACACGCGCAGCGCCGATCGCGCCGCCACGGTGTGGACGCGCCAGCTGATCGACGCCGTGCTGGCCTGCGAGGGGCGCTACTACCTGCCCTACCGGCCGCATGCCACGCGCGAGCAGTTCCTGCAGGCCTATCCCGAAGCGGAAGCGTTCGCGGCGCTCAAGGCGCGCATCGACCCGCACGGGCGCTTCCGCAACGCGCTCTGGGATCGCTACCTGCCGCGCTAGCGCACGCGATCAAGCCTTCGATCGCGCATTCGAGCGCGCCAGCGCTTTCAGTCCTGCGAACGCTTCGTCGGGGCCTTCGCTCCCTCGGCGAAATCGGCGATCCGCCAGAGGTAGAAGCTCGCATAGCTGCGGTACGGTCCCCAGCGTTCGCCGCGTTCGGCGAGCGCCTTCCGTGCGGGCATCTCGTCCAGGCGATCGACGCGTTGCGCGCCCTTGCGGATGCCCAGGTCGTCGATCGGCAGCACGTCGGCGCGGCCCAGGCGGAACATCAGCATCATCTCGACCGTCCAGCGCCCGATGCCACGCACCGGCACGAGTGCGGCGACGATGGCGTCGTTGTCCATCGCCGACATGCGCCGCAGGTCCGGAATCTCGCCGCGCGATTCGCGCAGGGCGAGGTCGCGCAGCGCCAGCAGCTTGTTGCCCGACACGCCGCAGGCGCGGATCGTCGCGTCGTCGCAGCGGGCCAGCGTGTCGTGGTGGAAGCGGTCGCTGCCGATCGCGGCTTCCACGCGCCCGACGATGGTGGCCGCGGCCTTGCCGCTGAGCTGCTGGTAGAGGATCGCGCGCGCCAGCGCATCGACCGGATCGAAACGCTTCTTCCAGCGCGGATCGGGTTCGATCGGTCCGATGCGCTTCATCCACGTCGCCAGCTTGCGGTCGCGGCGCGACAGGTGGTCGTGGGCTTCGCGGGTATCGAATCCGCGCGCAAATCGAGGCATGCCAGGACTCCGGCGTGACGAAGTGGACTACGGTCGATTGTATGTCCGCGCCTCGCGGATGCGGCGCAGGCGTGTCCGGATCAGCGTCTGATTGCGTCGATCGCGAACAGCAGCCAGCCGAGGATCAGCAACGAGCCGCCAAACGGCGCAAGCCGGGTCGGCATGCCGAACGCGTGTGCGGCCACGATCGTTCCCGAAAACAGCGCCGTGCCGACGGCGAGCATCAGCAAGGCCGCCCACCCGACATGGCGTGATACCTGTCGCGGCAAGGCGGCCAGGGCCACGCCATGCAGCAGGGCGATCAGCGCTGCGGACTGCAGGCTGCCGCGCGCGCCCGCATCGGCGGCATGCGCGGCATAGGCGGACAGCGCGACGCCGGCCGACGCATACAGCCCGCCGCAGGCGATCAGTGCGCGACGCAGGGTGTCTGCGCTCATGTCCTCGCTCCCGAAAAGCGAAGCGCCGCACGAGGCGGCGCTTCGATGTACCACTTCGCGACGGGCGGGCCGTCGCGTTCGATCACTTGATCGCCCAGTAGGCGGTGAACTTGCCGTCCTCGGTGAAGGCACCGGCGATGCCGCTGTCGTAGACCTCGTACGGACGGTCGGTGACTTCGAGGCCACGCGGCGCCGACCAGGCACGCAGCGCGTTGCGGACGTTCTCCAGCTCGCGGATGTAGCCCGTGAACTTGGCGGTGACGGCACGGCGCGCCGGGGTGAGCTGGTACTTCACCGGACCCTGCAGGGTCAGGCCTGTCAGTTCGGCGGTCGCCGGCGCACCCGAGGTGTCGGCGGTCTTGCGGACCGGCTGCGCGATGTCGAAGGTGTAGGTCTCACGGCCCTGCTCGCTGGTGATGATGCGCATCGGACCGGCGGCGACCAGGCCGTTCGCGGCCATGTTGCGGTTGATCCACTCCGTGTTCGCCTTCATCGACCCCTCGATGACGTCGTCATCGAATTTGAGGGTGCCCGAGGACACGTACAGCAGATGCTCGGACGGCACCGGAACGACCGCCAGGCCGGTCAGCTTCTCGCCGTAGACGGTGTGGTCGATGTTCGGGATCGAGGCGAGCACGTTGACCAGCTTGGCGAGGCCGTACTTCATGTCGTCGCCGACGTGGCTGCGCACGTACAGGCCGGCGTAGCGGCCGAACAGGTTCCAGCCGTAGACGACCTTGTAGGTCTGGGTGATCTCGACGTTGCGGTTGTTCTTGCCGGTGGGCTTGAGCTTGAACTCGGTGCGCTTGCCGGTGCCCATGCGGTCGTTTTCGATCTCCATGGCGACCAGTTCGTTCGGCACGCTTTCGACGATCTTCCAGGTGCCCTTGCCGACCTGCGAATTGTCGGACTCGTAGTGGAATTCGGCGCCAACGCCCGAATCGGGGCCGGCGATGCGCATCTGCATCTTGGGATCACGCAGCGGGATCGCGTTCCAGTCCTTGAAACGGCTGAAGTTGTTCAGCGTGTCGTAGACGATGGTCAGCTTGCGGTTCGTTTCGATCCGCTCGGAGAGGAATCGGCTGGACGGCAGAACGATGCCGACCAGGAGGAACAGCACGGCGACGATCGCCAGGGAAATCAGGATCTCGAGCAGACGGGTCATTCAGGGGCTCTCCAGGACCAATGCCCGCTCCAGACGGGCAAGACCCGAATCGTATCAGGGAAGACAGGCCCGGGGCGATAGCCCCGGCACCTCTGAATCGGTGTTACGGCCAAGGTCCGGACATCGTCGCGACCGCTGTCACGCCACGCGCGACCCGTACCCGGGCGCATGCGCGCCGGCCGGAGCGGCGCCGGACGGCCATTCGTCCATGGGATCTCGATTCGATCGACGGCTGTTCGCATGTCCCGAGCACGGCATGGGTGCGATCACGCACGCCGAGCCTGGACAGGGTGAGCGCCGCCGGCCTGCGCGGCACCGCCGCGCGGCGGCGCGAACGCCCGGTGCAACGCACCGGCCCGGATCAGCCTGTCGATCAGATCAGCTGCAGCTCGAAGGCCTTGAGCACGGCACGCGTCCGGTCGCGCACGCCGAGCTTGGACAGGGTGAACGCCGCCGGCCTGCGCGGCACTGCCGCGCGGCGGCGCGAACGCCCGGCGCGCTGCGCCGGGCCGGCCATCCTGTCGATCAGATCAGCTGCAGCTCGAAGGCCTTGAGCACGGCGCGGGTGCGGTCGCGCACGCCGAGCTTGGACAGGATGTTCGAGACATGGTTCTTGATCGTGCCCTCGGCCACACCGAGCGAATTGGCGATCTCCTTGTTGGAGAAGCCCGAGGCCATCAGGCGCAGGATCTCGGTTTCGCGATCGGTCAGCGGATCAGGGCGGTCCAGGCTGACGAAGTCGTTGCGCATGTGCTCAAGGCCCGACAGCAGGCGCTGGGTCACCGCAGGCTGGACCAGCGAGCCGCCGTCGGCGACCGCCTGGATCGCACCGACCAGCTGGTCGAGCGACACATCCTTGAGCAGGTAGCCCTTGGCGCCGGCCTTCATGCCGGCCAGCACCAGTTGGTCGTCGTCGAAGGTGGTCAGGATGATCGTCGGCGGCAACTGGTTGATGCGGGCCAGGGCCTGCAGGGCCTCCAGGCCGGACATCGCGGGCATGCGCATGTCCATCAGCACCACGTCGGGGCGGATCTGGGGAATCATCTCGACCGCCTGACGGCCATCGACCGCCTCGGCGACGACCTCGATGCCTTCGGCCAGCGCGAGCAGGGAACGGATGCCCTGCCGGACCAGGGTCTGATCGTCGACCAGACAAACGCGAATCATGGTGCCTCCTGGAGCTCGATGTCGGGGGAGTATGGGGCCTGCGGGTCCATCACGCGGCCCCGGCGACGGGCAGCACGGCCAGCGGCAGGTACAGGCGCAGGCCGAAACCGGCACCGGGCCGGGTGTCGATCTCCACGTCGCCGCCGTAGGCCGCCAGGCGCTCGCGCATGCCGCGCAGGCCGTTGCCGGCGGTGGGATCGTCCGCGCCGCGGCCATTGTCGCGCGCGCTCAGTTCGATGCCCTGGTCGTGCCAGCGGTAGTGCAGGTCCAGCGTGGAGGCCTGGGCGTGGCGGACCACGTTGGTGATGATTTCCTGGGTGCAGCGCAGCAGTACATGGGCGCGCTCGGCGTCGTCGAGCATGAACGGCGACGGCATGCGCATGTCCACGGCCAGGCCGGGCACGTTGTCGGTCAGGGGCTGCAGGGTCGCGTTCATGTCGATGGCATCGCTGTCGCGGATGCGGCTGACCGCCTCGCGCACGTCGCTGAGCAGCAGCTTGGCCAGGGTGTGCGCCTGCGAGACGTGCTCCTGGGCCTTGCCCTCGACCAGATGGTTGGCGACCTCGAGGTTCAGGCTCAGCGCGGTCAGGTGGTGACCGAGCAGGTCGTGCAGTTCGCGGGAAATGCGGGTGCGCTCGTTCACGCGCACGCTTTCGGCCAGCAGCGCCCGGGTGGCGCGCAGCTCGGAATTGAGCCGACGCTGCTCCTCGCGCGCCTGGGCCTGCTGGCGGGCGACCAGGCTGGTCACGAAGATGAAGCCCGAGAACCCGGCGTACAGCAGGGACAGCATCACCGCCTCGGGCAGCGGGAAGTCCAGCCCCCCCACGAAGACCGGGATGATCGCCAGCTGGCCCAGCACCATCCAGCCGATGCCCACCGCCAGCGGCAGCATCCAGGGCAGCAGGTAGGCGACCACGGTCAGCAGGATGCTGCCCAGGCCGCTTTCGTTGAAATAGCTGATCGCGATGGCACTGGCGGTCAGCACCAGCAGCGCGAGGTAGTCCAGCGGCGTGATCTGCCGTGCGCCGAGGTTGCGGGTCAACCAGGCGTAGCAGGCACCGAACACGCCCCAGGCGATCCAGCCCTGCCAGGACAGCGGCCCGACCACGCCGTCGCCGCCCTCCACCGCCTGCAGGGACAGCAGGAGCAACGGAAAGCCGACCATGCCCCAGGTGAAGAGGCCAGCATAGCGGAGCAGGCGGGTGTGGTTCATGCGCGAGACCATGCCGGCAGTGTAGGCCACCCCCACCGCCCTGCACTCGACCGGAAGTCATGGGTCCGGGCATCGGATGCGGTGTCGCGAGGCCCGCGCCGGCCCCCTGTCCCGTGCGGCATCGGCGGACAGGCGGCGGATGTCGCCGCTGTGACGGTCATGCGATAATCCCGTGTCCCCAGGCGGGCATCCGCCCCCGCACCAACAGACCGCCGGAGCCATTGGAATGTCGATTGTCATCCGCGACGTGCGCGAGCACGAGCTGGATTCCGTCCTTGCCCTCAACAATGCCGCCGGCCCGACCATCCTGCCCTTCGACCAGACCCGTCTGCGTCACTTCTTCGAGACCGCCGAGTATTTCCGGGTCGCCGAGCGCGACGGCACGCTGGTCGGTTTCATGATCGGCGTGGGCAACCAGGCCGGTCACGACAGCAGCAACTTCCGCTGGTTCGCCGAGCGCTACGACCGGTTCTTCTACATCGACCGCATCGTGGTCGCCAGCCGCCGCCGCGGTGGCGGCGTGGGCCGCGCCTTCTACGCCGATGCCCAGAGCTATGCCGAGCTGCGCTACCCGCTGCTGGCCTGCGAGGTGTTCCTGGACACCGCCAACGACCCCAGCCTGCCCGACCCTGCCCTGCTGTTCCACGGCAGTTTCGGCTTCCGCGAGGTCGGCCAGCAGATGATGCCCGAGACCGGCCTGCGCGCCGCCATGCTGATGAAGGACATGTGCAGCTACCCGTGGGTCCACGAGACCTACGGCACCCAGCTGCCCGACGTGCCGTGGCTGGCCGCGCCGCGTGCCGCCAC
Organism: Lysobacter sp.; assembly: GCA_019634715.1. Classification (GTDB taxonomy): domain Bacteria; phylum Pseudomonadota; class Gammaproteobacteria; order Xanthomonadales; family Xanthomonadaceae; genus Lysobacter_I. The sequence continues at coordinate 202,532 of JAHCAU010000005.1, read as the reverse complement.
GCAGCGCCCGCTGGCCACGGGCACCGGCGCATGAGCGCGGGCGCGGCCTCGATGAACTACGAACTGGCCGGCGACCTCAAGATCGGCCAGGTCGGCATCGCCAACCTGCGCATCCGCACCCTGGACGTCGAACGCCTCGGCACCGAGATGCGCGAACGCGTGGCGCGCGCGCCGAAGCTGTTCGAGCGCGCCGCGGTGATCGTCGATTTCGGCGGCCTGCCGGGCACGCCCGATGCGGCCACCGCCCGCGCCCTGCTCGATGCCCTGCGCGCCGCCGGCGTCATTCCCGTCGCGCTGGCCTACGGCAGCAGCGACAACGAGCGGCTGGCGGTCGAACTGGGCCTGCCGCTGCTGGCCAAGTTCCGCGCCCAGTACGAATCGCAGGAACCCGCCGCGCAGGCAGCGCCGTCGGCGCCTGCCCGCACCGAGCATGCGCGCACTGAGTCGACACGCCCCGAGCCGGCGCGCACGGCCGCGACCACTGCGGGCGAACCCGGGATGATGGTCTCCGCGCCGATCCGCTCGGGCCAGCAGATCTACGCCGAACAGCGCGACCTCACCGTCCTCGCCACCGTCGGCGCCGGCGCGGAAGTCATCTCGGACGGCTCGATCCACATCTACGGCGCCTTGCGCGGACGCGCCCTCGCCGGCGCGCGCGAGAACGACAAGGCACGCATCTTCTGCCGCGAGTTCCACGCCGAACTCGTCGCGATCGCGGGACATTACAAGGTCATGGAGGACATCCCGGCCGACCTGCGCGGCAAGGCCGTGCAGGTCTGGCTGGACAACGGGCAAATCCACATCGCCGCGCTCGCCTGAGAGCCGCGGACACACGCAACAGGAGAAAGACTTTGGCTGAAATCATCGTAGTCACGTCGGGCAAGGGGGGCGTCGGCAAGACCACCAGCAGCGCGAGCCTCGCATGCGGTTTCGCGCGTCGCGGCAAGAAGGTCGCGGTCATCGACTTCGACGTCGGCCTGCGCAACCTCGACCTGATCATGGGCTGCGAGCGCCGGGTCGTGTACGACTTCGTCAACGTCATCCATGGCGAAGCCTCGCTCAAGCAGGCGCTGATCAAGGACAAGCGCTTCGAGAACCTCTTCGTGCTCGCCGCGTCGCAGACGCGCGACAAGGACGCGCTGACCAAGGAAGGCGTGGAGAAGGTGCTCAAGGAACTGGCCGACGAGGGCTTCGACATCATCCTGTGCGATTCGCCGGCCGGGATCGAGAAGGGCGCCTTCCTGGCGATGTACTTCGCCGATCAGGCGGTGGTGGTGGTGAATCCGGAAGTGTCGTCGGTGCGCGACTCCGACCGCATCCTCGGCCTGCTGTCGTCCAAGACCCGTCGTGCCGAAGCCGGCGAGCGCGTCAGGGAACACCTGCTGCTCACCCGCTACAGCCCGTCGCGCGTGGAAACCGGCGAGATGCTGAGCATCAAGGACGTGGAGGAAGTGCTGGGCCTCAAGGCCGTGGGCGTGATCCCGGAATCGCCGGACGTGCTCAACGCCTCGAACAAGGGCGAACCGGTGATCCTCGACATGGAATCGAACGCAGGCCAGGCCTACGACGACGCCGTCGCGCGGCTGCTCGGCGACGAGCGCCCGATGCGTTTCACCCTGCAGGAAAAGAAGGGTTTCTTCAGCAAGATCTTCGGAGGCTGACGCATGTCGATCTTCGACTTCCTCAAGCCCAAGAAGACCGCCACCGCCTCGATCGCGAAGGAGCGCCTGCGCATCATCGTCGCGCAGGAGCGCACGCATCGCGGCGCGCCCGACTACCTGCCGCTGCTTCAGCGCGAATTGCTGGAAGTGATCCGCAAGTACGTGTCGGTCGACGGCGACGCGGTGAAGGTGGAAATGGCGAAGGACGGCGACCACGACGTGCTCGACATCTCCGTCGCCCTGCCCGACGACCGTCCTTCCGCCGGCTGATCCCGGGGGCGCGAACCGCTCGCGCCCGATGCGCATGACCACCGAGTCCGTCACCACCCTCCCAGGTCCCGCCGCCGGCGAATCCGCGGTGCTGACGCTGGCCGACGTGTCGCTGGACGATGTCGCCGCCCTGCTCGCCCGCTACGGCCTGCGTCTCGAACTGGTGGCCGACGGCGCGCCGATCCCCGGCAGTTTCTGGGGCGAGCGCGAGGCCGGCCTGATCGGAGCGAACGTGTTCGCGCGCCGCGATACGCCGCTGCATTCGCTGCTGCACGAAGCCTGCCACCTGATCGTGATCCCGCCGCCGCTGCGCATGCGCATCCACACCGATGCCAGCGACTCGCAGTTCGAGGAAGACGCGACCTGCTACCTGCAGTTGCTGCTCGCCGACGAGATCCCGGGCTTCGGCATCGCGCGCGCCTTCGCCGACATGGACGCCTGGGGCTACACCTTCCGGCTGGGTTCGGCACGCGCGTGGTTCGAGCAGGATGCCGGGGACGCCGCGGATTACCTGCGCGACCTGCCGCATCTCGATGGCCTGCTGCCGGCGCGTCTGGCGACGCCCAACCACTGATCCGCGCCCGCGCCGCGCAACGCCCTGTCCTCGCGCACTGGCGCACGACGCCCGCTTCGCGGCATAACATCGCGGTCCCGTCCTGCGCAGGAGCGCACCGTGTCCAACGTCCTCTTCATCGGCGACAAGAACTATTCCTCGTGGTCGCTGCGCCCGTGGCTGGTGCTGCGCTGGGCCGGCATTCCGTTCGAGGAGCGTGTGCTGCGGCTGGACCAGCCGGGCTACGGCCGCCAGGAGATCGCCGAAGTGAAGGCCGTCGCGCCGAACGGCACCGTGCCGGCGCTGCACGCGGACGGGCCGATGGACAGGCTCGTGATCTGGGACAGCCTCGCCATCGCCGAATGGGCCGCCGAACAGGTCGCGCCGGGCGTGCTGTGGCCCGAGGATGCGGCGCTGCGCGCGCAGGCGCGTTCGGCGACCTGCGAGATGCACTCCGGTTTCGCCGCGGTGCGCCGCGACCTGTCGATGAACATCCGTCGACGCATGGAGCGCGCGCCCGAGTGGCCGGAAGACACCCGTCGCCAGCTCGCGCGCCTTGACGCGCTGTGGTCCGACCTGCGCGAACGCCATGCCCACCTCGGCCCTTGGCTGTTCGGCACGCGCAGCATCGCCGACGCCTTCTTCGCACCGGTGGCGACGCGGCTGCGCACCTATGCCGTGGAAGGCTCCGGCATCGCGACGGCGTATCGCGACACCGTGCTGGCCGATGCGGATTTCCTGGCCTGGCAAGCCGGCTGCGTCGACGACCGCGGGGAAGCCTCGGGTCATCCGGTCGTCGACGGTCTGTACCGTTGAGCGCGCTGCGCTTCCCGGCCGATCGCGTCCTCGCGCACGGCGCGAACCGGATCTGCGTGCGCGATCCAAGCTCCGACACGCACTGCCTGAAATACGAACTGCCGCCGGAACAGCGCACCCGGGTGGGCACGCGCCAGCGCCTGCGCCGCTGGCTCGCGCGACGCATGCCCACGCTCGGCGAAAACCGTACGGAACTGCGCGCATGGCAGCAGTTGCAGGCGCGCCTGGGCGATGCGCTCGCAGGCTTCGTCACGCCCTGCGACGGCATCGTGCGGACACCCGAAGGTCCGGCCCTGCGCTGCGTGCTGGTGCATGATGCGGGCGGCACGCCTGCGCGCAGCCTGTACGCGCACCTGTTCGAATCGACGCCTTACACGGCCGTGCAGCTGTGCGCCGCGGTCGACGCCTTCGAAGCCTGGCTGCTGCGCCACGGCATTCCGCTGTTCGACCTCAACAGCGGCAATCTCGTCGTGGTCGACGCCCCCCGCACTCCATGCGGCGTGCGACTGGTCTGTGTCGACGTGAAGTCGATCCTCGACGGCCGCGAGATCGTGCCGGTCTCGCGCTGGATCCCGTCGCTGCGCGACCGCAAGCTGCGGCGACGCGCCGAACGGCTGCGGACCCGGATCCGCGACCGCCTTGCCCGCGACCGCCTCGCGCCGCCGGCAGGCTGAACCCCTTTCCCAGCGGGTCCGCCGACCACCGGCCCCGGTGAAGGCCGGCGGACAACCTGCTAGCCTGCGTGCCGACCCGTCGCCGAGCGTCGCGACCGGCCCCATCCGATGTCGCCGAGGGACGGCGGCGCCCACCGCTCCGGAGAACCACCGTGATCCATCGCAATACCCTGCTGGCCCTCGCCATCGGCGCCGGCCTGCTCACGCTCGCCGCCTGCAGCAAGGACACGCCCGAAACGGCCGGATCGACGCCCGATGCCCCGCCTGTCGCAGGCGCCACCGATGCCAGCGCGGATGCCTTCGTCAAGCGCGTCAACGACGAATACAAGGCCGCGAGTCCCGAGCTGAACGCGGCCCAGTGGCTGTCCTCGACCTACATCAACGACGACAGCCAGTTGCTCGCAGCGAAGGCGAGCGAGCAGAACCTCAACCGCCTCAACGGCTGGATCAAGGCCGCCAGGCAGTTCGAGGGCAAGCCGATGTCGGCCGACAGCGCGCGCGCCATCCTGCTGCTGAAACTGGCCACCGCGATGCCGCCGCCGAGCGACCCGAAGAAGGTGAGCGAACTGACCACGATCGCCACACGCATGGAAGGCATGTACGGTGCCGGCAAGTCCTGCACCGGCGAAGGCCCGGTCAAGGTCTGCCGCGACATCGGCCAGCTCAGCGAAGTGCTGGCCGGCAACCGCGACTACACCGCCCAGCTCGACGCCTGGCGCGGCTGGCACACGATCTCGCAGCCGATGCGCAAGGACTACGTCCGCTTCGTCGAACTGGTGAACGAAGGCGCGCGCGAGATGGGCTTCGCCGATGCCGGCGAAATGTGGCGCTCGGGCTACGACATGACGCCTGCCGCGCTCGCCGCCGAGACCGACCGCCTCTGGGGCCAGGTGAAACCGCTGTACGACGACCTGCACTGCTACGCGCGCACCAAGCTGAAGGCGAAATACGGCGACGACAAGGGGCAGGTCGACGGCGGCATGCTGCCCGCGCACCTGATGGGCAACCTGTGGCAGCAGGACTGGGGCAACCTCTGGGACGTGCTGCAGCCCTATCCCGACGCCGGCAGCCTCGACATCAACGGCGCGCTGCAGGCCAGGCACGCGGCCAATCTGGCCAGACTGCGCGCGGAGAAGCCGAACGCGACGCCCGCCGAACGGGTGGAGATCGAACGCGAGGCCGAGCTGATCACCGCGAAGCAGATGACGCAGACCGCCGAGGATTTCTACGTCTCGCTGGGCATGCCCAAGCTGCCCGCCAGCTACTGGCAGAAGACCCAGTTCATCAAGCCGCGCGACCGCGAGGTGCAGTGCCATGCCAGCGCCTGGGACATGGACATGGCCGGCGACGTGCGCACCAAGATGTGCATCAAGCCGAACGAGGAAGAGTTCACCACGATCTACCACGAGCTCGGCCACGTCTATTACTACCTCGCCTACAACCACCAGCCGCCGCTGTTCCAGAACGGCGCGCACGACGGTTTCCACGAGGCGATCGGCGACACCATCGTGCTGGGCATGACGCCGAAGTACCTGCAGACGATCAACCTCGCCAAGGCAGGCGACCAGAACCAGGAAGCCCTGATCAACACGCAGATGCGGATGGCGCTGGCGAAGATCTCGTTCATGCCCTTCGGCCTGATGATCGACCGCTGGCGCTGGGGCGTGTTCGACGGTTCGATCAAGCCCGAGCAGTACAACAAGGCCTGGTGGGACCTCAAGGCGAAGTACCAGGGCGTGGCGCCGTCGACGCCGCGCGGCGAGGAGTTCTTCGATCCGGGCGCGAAGTACCATGTGCCGGCGAACACGCCCTACACGCGCTACTTCCTCTCCCACATCCTGCAGTTCCAGTTCTACAAGTCGCTGTGCGACGCCTCCGGGCACACCGGGCCGCTGTACGACTGCAGCTTCTACGGCAACAGGGAAGCCGGCAAACGCTACTGGGCCATGCTCGGCAAGGGCGCCAGCCAGCCGTGGCAGAAGACGATGAAGGAACTCACCGGCGGCGAGACGATGGACGGCACCGCGGTGCTGGAATACTTCGCGCCGCTGCAGGCCTGGCTCAAGCAGCAGAACGAAGGCCAGAGCTGCGGCTGGCAGCCGACGTCCAAGGGCTGATCGCCGGACATTCCGTCCGCACCGACACAGGGCCGGCGCATGCCGGCCCTGTGCGTTTCGCGTCCCGATGCCGGCGGATGGGGGAGCCGTCACGCGTCCACGTCGTGCAAGCCTGCTAACATCCTGCGGCAGCCGAAGCCCGCATGGACCCATGACCCAACGTTCGGACAGGATCAGATCGCTGGCGTCGCGCGGCCGCTTCCGCATCGGCGCGCTGCTGGTGCAGCCGGAGCGGCTGACCATCGGTGTCGACGGCGAGGAACTCGCGCTCGAACCGCGCATGATGGAAGTGCTGATGGCACTGGCCGAGCATGCCGGCGAAGTCGTCAGCGCCGAACAGTTGCTGATCGAGGTCTGGCGCGGCACGTTCTACGGCGACAACCCGGTCCACAAGGTCATCGCGCAGTTGCGCAAGCTGCTCGGCGACGACAGCCGCGCGCCGAAGTACATCGAAACCATCCGCAAGCGCGGTTACCGGCTGATCGCGCCGGTCTCGTTCCCGGACGACTACCGGCGCGGCGCGCAGCAGGGCAATGCCTGGACCGGCGGCAGTCCGTACGTGGGGCTGGCCTCGTTCGACGACAGCCACAGCGAGGTCTTCTTCGGCCGCAGCCGCATGACCGCCGAACTGCTGGCGACCGTGCGCAACCAGATCGACAGCCAGCGCCGCTTCCTGCTGCTGGTCGGCGCCAGCGGCTGCGGCAAGACATCGCTGCTGCGCGCCGGCGTGATTCCGCTGCTGCGCCAGGCCGGCGGTTTCGACGGCACCCAGGCACTGTCGGTGGCGTACTGCGACCTCGCCGGCTGCAACGGCGGCGACCTGCTGCCGCACGTCGCGCTGGCGCTGGGCACGTGGACTCTCGAAGACCGGCCCGTGTTCGCGCCGCAGCGTCCGGAATCGCGGGCGGAGGATCTGCTGCAGCGACCGGATACCCTGGACGCCACGGTGGAGGAAGCCTTCCGCCGCCACTCCGATCGCGGCCTTGCCGAGCATCCGCGCGCGCACCTGCTGCTGGTGGTCGACCATGGCGAAGCGCTGGTCGCCGCGCCGGGCATCGGCGACCGCGAGCGCGCCGCGTTCTCGACCCTGCTCCAGCGCCTGTGCGACAACCCGCGGATCGTGGTGGTGATGGTCGCGCGCAGCGATTTCTATCCCAAGCTCATCGAAGCCGTGCCGGTCATCGCCGAACGCAAGTCCGGCGATGGCCACATCGACGTGCTGACCCCGCGCCCCGGCGAAATCTCGCAGATCATCCGCATGCCCGCGATCCTGGCCGGCCTGGGCTTCGAGGAGAACCCGCAGACGCTGGCGCGGCTGGACGACGTGCTGCGCGACGCGGCGATCCAGCATCCCGATGCGCTGCCGCTGCTGCAGCACACGCTGCAGGCGCTGTACGAACGCCGCGACGACACCGGCACGCTCAGCTTCGCCGCGTACCACGAGATCGGCGAACTCGAAGGCGCGCTGGCCCATCGCGCGGAAGAGGTCTTCACGTCGCTGCCGCCGGATGCACAGGCGCGGCTCGACGCCGTCCTCTCGCAACTTATCGTGATCCACCCAGACAGCGACAGCGTCAATGCGCGCCGGGTGCTGTGGTCGTCGCTGCCCGACGACGAGGCGCGCGCGCTCGCCGAATCCTTCGTCAAGGCGCGCCTGTTCGTGAGCGAACTGAGCGACGGCAAGCCCGGCTTCCGCGTCGCGCACGAAGCGCTGCTGCGGCAATGGCCGCGTGCACGCGACTGGGCCGGCGACAACCGGCGCCTGCTGCAGGCGCATGCGCGCCTGCGCCACGCGACGCGGCGCTGGACCGAGGAAGGCCGTCGCCAGGACCACTTGCTCAATCCCGGCCGACCGCTCAGCGAAGCGGCCGAAGCGGCGCAGCGATTGCCGGGGATGCTCGGCGAGGACGAACGCGCGCTGCTCGCCGTGTCGCAGCGCCACCATCGCCGCGGCAAGCGCATCCGCACCGCCGCGGTGGCGATGCTGGCCCTGCTGGCCCTGACCTCCAGCGCGCTGGCGCTGTGGGCCGTCACGGCACAGCGCGAAGCCGAACTGCGCCGCGAGGAGGCCTTCCAGCTCACCGATTTCATGCTGGTCGAACTGGCCGACAAGCTGCGTCCCCTCGGTAACCTCAAGCTGCTCGACAGCATCAGCGCCAAGGCGCTCGCCCAGCTCGCGCAGCGTCCGGGCGACCGCATGCGCACCGAGGACCTCATCAACACCTCGCGCGCGCTGCGCACGCTGGGCGAGGTGATGCTGGAACAGTCGAAGCTCAAGGACGCCGAATCCGCGTTCGTGCGCGCGAATGCCGCTGCCGCCGAGGCGCTGCAGCGCACGCCCGACTCGGTGGAGGCGCTGGAGGAATGGGGTCTGTCCGGCTACTGGCTGGGCTATTACCGCTATCGTCAGAAACGTTTCTCCGACGCGCACGCGCACTGGACGATCTATCTCGATGCCACCCGCCGCCTGCTCGATCGAACGCCGGACGACCCGCACCGCCAGCTCGAACATTCCTACGCCCTGAACAACTTCGGCACGCTGGCGCAGGACCAGGGCCGCACGCAGGAAGCCATCGATTTCTTCCGCCGCTCCGCCACCTTGAAAAAGCAGGCCATCGCCGGCCGGCCCGACGACGACAACCTCCGCTACGAACTGATCGACACGCTGTCGTGGATCAGCACGGGCGAAGAATCGCTTGGCCGCCTGGATTCGGCCGCAGCCGGCTACACCGAGCAGATCGGGCTGCTGCGGGACATGCTCGCCCGGCATCCCGGCGCACGCGCATGGGAGCGCCGACTGGCCAACCGTCTGCGCAGCAGCGCGCAACTCGCGGTGTCGATGGGACGTCTTGCGCAGGCGCGCACGGAGGCCACCGAGAGCGTGGCGCTGCTGACGCGACTGGTGCGCGCAGAACCGAGCAACCATGTGTGGATCCGCAATCTCGCCCATGCGCACATGGACGCGGCCGACATCGCCCGCGCCAACGGCGATGCCGCCGGCGAACTGTCCCATCTCGCGCTCGCGCGCGAACAGACGCGCCCTTCCCAGAGCCGCGACCAGCGTCTGCCCGCGTGGCGCCGGCTCGATGCGCTGATCCGTTTCCGCCTGGCGCGCGCCCAGGGCGGCGCGAACGGTGGCGCGCAAGGCATCGAGACGATGACGCAGGCCGTCACCGACCTGCGCGCGCTGGTCGAGCAGGCACCGGACGACGTCTCTGGCCTGAAGGCCTACGCGGGCTCCGCGCTCTCCCTCGCCACGACGCAGATCGCGGCGGGAGATGCCGCTGCAGCGAAACGCCACGCGGAAAGCACCATCGTGCACCTGCGCGGCGCGGCGGCGACATCGTCGGATCCGCAGCTGCTCGCGCTATGGATCCATGCCCACGCTCTGGTCGGTCGCCGCGACCTCGTCGCCGATGCCGATGCCCGTCTGCGCGGTTACGGCATCGACGACCAGACACGCATCATCCTCCAGGGCCACTGAGAGCCTGTTCAAGATCTCTCCATACCTCTCGTTGTGTCGCAGCGGCCGCTGTGTGTCGGGCGTCGCGCAGCGCTTGACGGGTGGTCAAGCCAAGCGGCGCACGGCGGCCAGCGGGCCGCTGCGGCACAACCCGGAGGGCCGGTCCTGTCGGGGCATGGGCCGACGGGAAACTGATCCCGATGCGATGCCGTGCAGCGACCATCATCGCGCCGCGCAACGGGACAATACGGAGGAGCCAGCACGACATGGACGCGAAGGGATGCGTGCCATACTCCCGCCGCGTCGTCGCCCACATCGCACGACGCATCGTTTCCCGATACCCACCCAGGAGCTTCCGATGACCGCGTCCAGCGAGACCGCCTTCGACACCGCGAGCAAGACATTGACCGTCAACATCACCGGGAAGAACCCGGATGGCACGGTCACCTACACCACGACGCCGGCGTCGATCGAATTCCATGCGCGGCGCGCCACGCGCACGCTGAAGTGCCGCATCGCCTCGCAGATCCCCGGCACGTTCGTGTTCGCGGGCTTCAGCTACGCCGTCAGCGGCGTGCAGGAATTCGTCGACGGCCTCGGCACCGATGCCCTCGACATCACCTTCCAGTTCAACGGCCGGAAGGTCGCGGGCGACCTGATCTTCCACATCATCGACGAGACCGGCGTCGACACCCATGGCTCGGATGTCGATCCGCAGGTCGGCAACGATCCCGATCCCAAGCAGCGCGCCACGCTCGGCGCCAGCCTCGTCAAGGTCGAGGACGCGAACGGCGGCGACGGCAGCGCCGCCACGATCGCGACGACGCTGACGATCCTCACCAACCCGGACGGCAGCTTCAAGGGCTACAGATTCTCGAACCTCAGCCAGAACGGCGCCTTCGAGTTCCCCAAGGGGACGACCAACGACAACCTGAACGTCACCTTGGCGGTGGACAAGCCCCAATACGCCGGCCGCTATTACATCTACGAGTACTTCTCGACCGTGGTGGAACCCACCGCCACTCCCGCGCCCGACCAGTACGGACAGTTCGGCTACGGCACGACCTCCGTCGTCTTCGCATTCGCCTTCAGCTCGACCTCGGCCGACCAGACCTACTTCAGCATCAACGTCTACGACACCGGCACCGATCCCGGGAACATCTACGACTGCGACCCGCAGGTCGGCAACGATCCCGACCCCAAGCTCTGACCCCGCGTCCGCCCTCCCCGGGCGAAGCCGCCTGCCAGCCCGGCCCGGGATCGCCGACCGCCCTCGATCCCGGGTCCGCCCCATGGCGGACCCGGTCGTTTCCGGTCCCCGGGCTTGCAGCCGAGGCGACCGGGAGCGGTCGTCGTACACCGCCGCCGCCCACCGTACCGGCTCACGGACGACCCGTCTCGCCTCGCGCCCGCGTTCGGAGCATTCGTTTCGATCACGAACAATTGCAGCAAAAACAATCACCTGCAAACCGTAAGGTTTCCGAAAGGCGCGAAAGAGACGCGCGATGCATCGTGGCCCTGCCCCGCCGGACCCGCTTCCACCCGGCCAGCGGCGCCAGCGCCCCGTCCGGCAACGGACCGGGCTCCGCCAAGAACCGCGACGCACCACGCAACGAGGACTCTCCGATGACGCTCACCGTCTCCGCCATCCAGGACACCCACTCCGCCATGCCGCATTTCAATCCCGCGCTGGACGCGGCCGCCCTTTTCCAGGCGGCGCAGGTGCCGGGCGTGGCCCGGAACCATGGCAGCGTGATCCTCGACAGCGGCGTGCTGCGCCGCCTCCGGACCGCCCGCCTGATGAGCCAGCAGGACCTGGCGGACGAATGCTGGCGCCGCAACATCCGGGTCTCCATCGCCACGATCAAGCGCGCCGAAGCCGGGCATGCCGTGCGTTACCGCGTGGCCCGGGAGCTGGCCCGCTGCTTCGACGTGCCGGTCGCCGACATCCTCCGGCCGCGCAGCGCGACCGCCGCCTCGCAGCCGCTGGTGGCCTGAGCCGGGGTCCCGCATCGGGACGTCGGTCGCGACACCCGCGTCCGGAGTCGCGATGGCGCGTCCCGCCCGGGCCATGCGCTTCGCAGCACTCCCCGTCCCGCCAAGGATGCCCGCCCAGGAGCACGCCGCATGAGCGTCATCGTCCTGCATGCCGAGGAGGAGTTCGATCCCGATCTCCCGCAGGCGAGCCTGGCGCGGATGCTCGACGAGGTCTCCGCGGCGGGTTTCGACACGCTGAGCCTCGGCCTCATGCACGTGGGTCGCGACGAGGACACCGTGATCGCAGGCGAGCTTCGCTACAACGACACCCTGCTCTTCTCCGACGGGCGCTACATCGGCCCGCCCGGCTGGCCTGCGGCGCTCGGCGCCTCCGCAGGCGAGCAGGGTCCGAGGATCGCCCTGGTCTTCGGTGGTGCCGGCCACCATGACTTTCGCGCGATCCGGCTGCTGCACGCCCGGCATGGCGCGGGGTTCGCCGACAGCGGGCTGCGCCGCAACCTTTTCGCGCTGCGCGCGGCGATGCCCTGGCTGGACAGCATCGAGCTGGCCTGCGAGGACACCTACGACCACGACTCCTTCATCGCCTTCGCCTCGCTGCTGGCCGAAGCCGGTTTCGACCTCGCCCTGCGACCCAGCATGTTCCGCGACTTCTGGGCGCAGGCTTTCGCCGACCTGCACCGCCGCCATCCCGGACGCGTGCGCCGATGCCATCTGCAGTGCCACGCCAAGGGCAGCGGCAACGCCCCCGGCGAATGGGCGAGCGCCTTCGAAGCCGCCGCACCCGGCTTCGATGCCGATGGCTTCATCATCGCCGCAGAATGGGCGGAGAACATGCCGCAGGAAATCCGCGAATCCCTCCGCAGCCATGCCCGTGAAACGCAACTCGGCGGCGGCGCGATCTGGTCGCTCGAAAGGATCATCGCCAACGGCGCGGATCCGGCGCGCTATGCCGACGCGATCCGGGCGGGGCTGCTCGACGAAGACCGACGGACACCGGGCCACGCCTGAGAACCTCTTCTCGTGCCGCGATCGACTCTGCTAGGCTCGATCCGCAGGTGATCCGCATCCACGGCAGGGGGCAGGGAATGGATCAGAACGTACCCACGCGTACCCGGCATCGCGCACGCGCCTCTCCTTCGCGACTGTCGCAGCATCGATGCCCGAAAATCATTCGCGGCGCCGATTGCGCCGTGCACGGCAGTGCCTCGTAATGATCGATAGGCAGGATACGTCCTCATGTCCAAGCGCAAGGAACGGCTGATCCGCGCACGCTTCCGCATCGGCGCGGTCCAAATACATCCCGATCGCCTGGCGATCATGCTCGATGGCGAAGAGCACGTCGTCGAACCGAGGATCATGGAAGTGCTGATCGTGCTCGCGGAAAGCGCTGGCGACACGCTGAGTGCCGAGACGATCCTGCTGGAAGTCTGGAAGCACACGCATTTCGGCGACAACCCAGTGCACAAGGCCATCAATGCCTTGCGCAAGGCTTTCGGAGATGACCCCAAGGCGCCCCGCTACATCGAGACCATCCGCAAGCGCGGTTACCGGTTGATCGCGGCCGTCGCCTTCCCCCACGACTACAGGCGCATTCCCTTGCAGGAACGGGACTGGCGCGGTGGCAGCCCGTACGTGGGCCTCGATGCGTTCGACGACAGGCATGCCGATGTGTTCCACGGCCGCAGTCGCATGGTCGCCGAATGCCTCACCGCCATGCGCAGGCAGATCGAGCAGCGGCGCCGCTTCGTCCTGGTCGTCGGCGCCAGTGGCTGCGGCAAGACGTCATTGCTCAATGCAGGCGTTATCCCGAGACTGCGTCAAACTGGTGGTTTCGACGGCCTCGAAGCGCTTTCGGTGGCCCGCTGCAACCTTGCCGGCACGCAGGCGGATGATCCCGTGAGCAGTCTTTCTGGCGCGCTGGCGCAGTGGATGCTCGATTTGCGACCGGTCTTCGCGCCACAACCTGCGAGCAATCTCGCTGCATGGTTATGCGAACGTCCCGAGCGCATCATCGACACGATCGACGATGCCTTCCATCGGAAGGCCTCTCGCGACATCGCCAACCAGCCTGAAGCGCATCTGCTCATGCTGATCGATCATGCCGAAGCGTTGGTATCCGGCGAGTCTCGCGATCGAAAAAGACAGGCCGAATTCGAACGAATGGTACATACCTTGTGCGAATCGCCGCGCGCCTTCGTCATCATGATCGTGCGCGGCGATTACTATCTTTCCCTGATCGAAGCATTCCCAAGCCTCGCCGATCGCAAGGGCAGCGATGGTCACCTCGACGTACTGACGCCGCGCCCCGGCGAACTCGCGCAGATCATCCGCCTGCCCGCCGCGATCGCCGGACTGACCTTCGAGGAAGACGCAGAGACAGGCAACCACCTGGACGATGTATTGCGTGATGCCGCGGTCGCCCATCCGGACGCGCTGCCGCTGCTGCAGCACACGCTTCAGGCATTGTATGAACAGCGCAGTGAGGACGGCGAGCTACGCTTCGCGACATACCACGAAATGGGCGGCCTTGAGGGCGCCCTCGCCCATCGCGCGGAGGAGGCATATTCTTCGCTGCCGGCGCAGGTGCGCGAAAGCCTGGGGCGCGTGATGTCTCGCATGATCGTCATGCAACCGGAGCACGAGGGCGTCAACGCCCAACGCATCTATCGTTCTGAACTCGACCACGATGCCTGCATCTTCGTCGAAGCCTTCGCTTGCGCGCGTCTTTTCGTAGCCGAACTCGACGGCGATCGCCCCGTATATCGCGTCGCGCACGAAGCCCTGCTGCGCCAGTGGCCGCGAGCCGTGGACTGGACGCGCGACAATCGGCGACTGCTGCAGGCACGGGAACGCCTGAGGGGCGCTTCAGCGCGATGGGTACGCGAGGAACGCAGGGATGATCTGCTGCTCAATTCCGGGCAGCCATTCAGCGAAGCGCAGGAAGTGGCCTCGCGCTTTCCTGACGAACTCACTCCACTGGACATGGAATACGTACATCGATCCGGGCAGATGGTTTTCCAGCAGCGACGGGTTCGCAAACTCGCCATTGCCGGCCTGATCACATTGACCATTGTTTCTTGCGCGCTTTCTCTGTACGCGCTCGAAGCTCGCGATACCGCCAAGCATCGGCACGAGGATTCTCTCAGACTCGCCGACATGATGCTGAGCGACCCGGGTTATTCGATCGCAGGCCGCGAGACGGATACGAACGACAGTGGGGCGATCGATTCCACGTTGACGAAAGCGAAACAGTACGAAGCATCCGGACGGTGCATCGAAGCATCAGAACATCTGCATGATGCAGGCAAGAAGCTCATGTCGAGTGCGCGCATCAAGGAAGCCCGGCAAACGTTCGAACGCGCCTATGTGCATACGCGAACGGCGCTAGAACGCAGACCCGATGACGCCGCCGTCCGATTCGCCCACAGCCAGTCCGAGTACTGGGTCGGTTACTCGCATTACCGCGCGAAAGAGTTCGATGAGGCGCACCGGCATTGGTCGAACTATCTTTCACTGGCAAAGCGCCTCCACGAAAGCGACAGGAAGAACCCGACGTACCTGACCGAATTATCCTATGCATTCAACAACATGGGCAGCCTGTTGCTCGATGTCGACAAACCCTTGGAAGCCCGGCGGATGTTCGAACAATCGGAGGAAAGAAAGCGCGAAGCTCTTGCGATCTCTCCCACGGAATATGACCTACAGTACGCCCTGATCGATACGCTGTCCTGGATCGCCACCGCGGACGAGCGCCTCGGACGATTGAGGTCGGCATCGGACCGGTACAAAGCCGTAATCGCGGCTTTTCGCGCGCTTGATCCGCCTCCCGGCCAAGCCCTGACCCGCGACAACAGGCTTGCCAACATCCTCATCCTCAGCGCCAATCTTTCGGCATCCATCGGCGATCTGCGAGAAGGCCTGAGGCAGGCGGAAGAGAGTATCGTCCTGCTGTCACGCATCGGACAAACAAACAATTACGCCTACGACTGGAGGCGCGAACTCGCCCATGCGCACCTCGAGGCCAGCCGTATCAACAAGATCCTCGGACAACGCGAGGCCATGCTTTCCCACCTGAGCAAGGCGTATGCCCTTTCGCTCAGACTCAGGGAAAACAACCGGATGCTGCCTGCCTGGCAACGCTTGGATGCAACGATCCGTCTCGTCGCATCAATTTCACAATCCGACCTCAACGATGTCGAGCCGATCAACCGCGCCGTATCCGACCTAGAAGCCCTGCTGGGCAGTAGCCCGCGTGACCGCCAGATCAGGATCGAACTGGCGAATGCGTATTTCCTGAGAGGTCGTTTTTTGCTTCAGCAAGGCCGGGCTGCTTCCGCTCGTGAAGATTTCCTCCAAGCGATCAAAGTCTCGAGTGCAAGCTCGCCCGACTCCATGGACGTGAAGATGTCCGCCCCTTGGGTGGCATCGCATCTGATGCTCGATGGAGGCAGTCGCAACGCCAGCGCGGCATTGTTCGCGCGCGCAATGACAGCTACCGGCTTCAGGGACTACGACCATGGCTGCATCATCACGAAATGCGGGCAGCTACCATCTCCACCCAGATGAATCGCCAACAAATTCGTAGATATACGAATTATTCGCCATGGACTCGACCGAACACCCAATCAGAGACTAAATCGCCACCGATTTACGGCTTTCCCGCGCATGGTCGTGACCGATACTGCACTGCGGGCACAAAGCAGACTTCCTGCCCGAGGATCGAAATACCCTAATACAAAGCCTGATTCAGATTCCGAACCGATGGAGGAAAGCATGCTCATATCACACTTACCGATCAATTCCGGACAAAATCAAACGACGCTCCGCGTCATCGTCCACAAGAAGGAAAAGAAGGCGAAGTACGTCTTCACCGAGAAAGAAATGATCGTCACGGGCGACGCGGAAATCCATATTGATGCCATGCCCGGATCCGTCGAGGACGAACCCGAATACGAGCAGCCAGAACAGTTGGGAATCGTTTCGTACTGCTGCACCGAAACGAGCCTGGACAGGGTCCACGTCAACAGGAAGTGGGTTACGAAGAAAGGGGAAACTCCGAGCACATCCGGAGAAGATGGGTTCGAAGTCGCAAAAATCGATGCCGTGCAAAACGCGAAACTTTACGAGGCCAACGCCGATTACATCCACAAGATCGGGCTGAAAATCCTGCTCGCTCCCCGTCAGATGGTGTTCGTCGGGATTATCGTCGAAGTTCTTCGGTCGGGCGTGGACAAGCCTGAGTACTACCTCTGCGATCCGCAGGTCGGCAATGGCCCGCCCGGCACGGGCAACTTCATTGAAGCGCTCTTGCTTGTGCCTCCACCCGCCTGACCGAGCCAACCTGTCCCTTTCACACCTGCCACGGCGACCGCCCTACCCAAGAAAAATTGAAAAGAATCAAAGCATTACTGATCGGAAGATTTCCGGAAGGCGATCTCCGGCCCGCGAAGTGAAGGTTCACCCCGGCCCCGCCGCCCTGCCCAACGGCAGCGATGGCGGGGCCGGAGCCGACCCACACCTTCCCGGAGACTCCCGTGAACGACAGCGCCTCGCTTCATGCCCACCCCATCGAAACACCTCGATGCCCCCGACTCGACGTCAATGACCACAGCACCCAGCCCCTCCCGCCACTCGACATCGACGCCCTCCTCCAGCGTATGAACAAAGGCTGGATCCAGCTCGACGGCGACATCCTGCGCCGGCTGCGGCTGTCCCGGTACATGAGCCAGCAGGACCTGGCCAACGACTGCTGGCACCGGGACATCCGGGTGTCGATCGCGACGATCAAGCGGGCCGAGTGCGGGCACCCGGTGCGATTCCGGATCGCGCGCGAGCTGGCGCGGTGTTTCGGGGTGCCCGTGGAGCAGTTGCTGCGCCTGTCGGCATGAAGGGATATGACCCGCGCCGCGCCGGCGGCGCGGGAAGCCGGCCCGGGCGGCATGCACTGGGCCTCGACAGGAGACGCACCCCATGGAGAGCGACGAATGCCAACTGGCCACGGCGGCACAGGACGCACTGATGATCATCGCCGGGGCCTCGGGCACCGCGTCGCGCGACCTGCGCCCCGGACTCTCGCTCACCGCCGACCTTGGCCTGGACGATGCCGGGCTGGCGCTGGTGGCCGGCTACCTGCAGCGCATCGCCGAACGCATACGCGGCACCGTGCATGCACCGCCCTTCGACGCCGAACTGCTGCGTGACGCGCTGGTCTGGCAGGCCGTGGCGGCCATGTTCGCGCAGACGGGCCGTGACGATCTCGATGACGATGCCATCCGCTGCCTGATCGCCTCCACGCTGGGCCGGTTGCGCGGCCACGCCCCCGACAGCGGTTGAAGGCGTCCGTCGGGGCCACGATCGGTGCGCTGGCGCAGCCCATCGGCGCTGGGCGATACTCGTCCGATGAACCTGCACGACCATGCCGCCGAACTCGCTCCGCAACCGCTCGACCACGCCACTGCGCTGCCGGCGCGGTACTACACCGACCCGGGCATGGCCGTCATCGACCGGGCCTGCATCTTCGACCGCAGTTGGCAACTCGTCGCCCATGTCTCCCGGTTGCGCGGCGCCGGCGACCATGTGGTCGCCGATCTCGGCGGGTTGCCGGTGATCGCGGTGCGCGGGGGCGACGACGCCATCCGCGTGATGCACAACGTCTGCCGCCATCGCGCCGGCCCGCTGGCGCAGTGCGACGGCCTCGGCGCGAAGTCGCTGCGCTGCCGCTACCACGGCTGGACCTACACGCTCGACGGCCGACTGCGCAGCGCCACGGAGATGGCCGCGACGCCCGATTTCGATGCGTCGGAGGTGAAGCTGCCGCAACTCGCGGTGCGCGTGTGGCAGGGCATGGTCTTCGCCGCCATCGACGAAGCGACCGCGCCGCCGTTCGAGGCCTTCGCCGCCGGCATCGATGCGCGCCTCGGCCCGGACCGCGGCCTCGAACGCTTCGGCCACCACCACCACATCGGCTACGACATCGACTGCGACTGGAAGGTCTATGTCGACAACTACCTCGAGGGCTACCACGTCCCGCACGTGCACCCCGAACTCAACAAGCTGCTCGATTACCGCAGCTACGTCACCGAAACCGCCGAGTGGCACTCCTTCCAGTTCAGCCCGCTCGAAAGCGGAGACGGACTCTACGGCAGCGGCGATGCGCTGTACTACTGGATGTGGCCGAACACGATGCTCAACATCCTGCCCGGCCGCCTGCAGACCAACCGCATCATCCCGCGCGGTGTCGGACGCTGCCGCGTCGAATTCGATTTCTACTACGCGCAGGACGACACCGATGCCGGTCGCGCGCGCCGCGACGCGGACCTGTCGTTCAGCGACGTGGTGCAGGACGAGGACATCGGCATCTGCATCGACGTGCAACGCGGCCTGGCCTCGGGTTCGTATCACGCCGGTCGGCTCAATCCGCTGCGCGAGAACGCGGTGCACCATTTCCAGGAACTGTTGCGCCGGGCCTACCGCGACGCGCTCGAAGGCCGCCGCGCCCCGGGCTGACGCGCGCCCGCAGGCAGCCCGGCGCGCGGACTCGATCCGGCCGGGCACCGATCCGTATCCCCCGGCGGGAGGCATGGCGTTATGATCCCCGCTGCGCCCGCCGCAGCCGGCGGCGCTCCGCGCCATCGTCCGTCACGCCCTCCCGGAATCCCGTCCATGTCGCCTCCTGCCTGCCTGCTGTCCTGCGTCATCGCCCTGTCTCTCGCCTGTCCCGCCGCCTTCGCGGCAACAGGTCTCGCGCATGGCGAGGTCAGTCAGTCGCGGCCGGCCGCGCCGCTTGCATGGCGCGGTGCGGCCTACCGCAACCTGCGCAGCAGCGAGATGACCTACGACACGATGCCGGCCGAGCGCCTGCTGCAGTTGCAGACGCGCAACGTCGCGCGCGGCATGAAGGCGCCGCAGATCGGCATCGGGCGTCGCGCCGGCATCGAGAGCCGCGAGGCTCGCCTGCCGCGCCTGCAGTGGATGGGCGACAGCCGCGGCAACGCCGTCGCACGCGTGCGCATCGCCTCGCCCGACGCCATGGGCCTGCGCGTGGGCCTGGACGTCAGCCGCCTGCCCGACGGCGTCGAACTGCGCTTCGCAGGCTCGGCGCGCCCGAACGAGATCGTGGCGATGGTGCGGGCTGCCGACGCGAAGCGCCTGCCCGGCCCCGATGGCCTGTACTGGACCCCGGGCACCGACGGCGAAGCGCAGCTCATCGAACTCTTCCGCCCGGCCGGCGTGAAGGCCGGCTCGGTGATGCTGGAAGCCCCCATGCTGTCGCACCTCGTCGCCGACAGCCGCAACAGCTTCAAGCTGATCGACAAGATCGGCGAATCCGGCAGCTGCAACGTCGATGTCGTCTGTCGCATCAACGAACTCGGCCCGACCTTCGCCAGCGTGAAGAATGCGGTCGCGCACATGCGCTACGTGCGCACCGGCGGCGGCACCTTCATCTGCACCGGCACCCTGCTCAACGACACCGCGCCGACGACCCAGATCCCCTATTTCCACACCGCCAACCACTGCTTCACCGACAACGGTTCGGTCGCGCCGGTCGCCTCGCAGATGCAGTCGGTGGCGAACACGCTCAATACCTTCTGGAACTACGAGACCACCGGCTGCGGCAACCTCATCCAGACGACCACGACCCAGCTCACCGGCGGCGCCACCTATCTCTATTCCAGCCACCTGACGGACGGCATGCTGCTGCGGCTCAACAGTCCCGCACCGAGCGGCGCGTATTTCGCGGGCTGGAACGCGAAGCCGCTGGCCGCCAGCGATGCGATCACCGGCATCCACCACCCGCGCGGCGATTCGAAGAAGGTCTCGACCGGCCAGACGCGCAGCATCGGCACGAACGTCACCCGCGTCGGCTGGCTCAGCGGCACCACCGAGGGCGGCAGCAGCGGCTCGGGCCTGTTCAGCATCGGCCCCGGCGGCTACGTGCTGCGCGGCGGGCTATGGCGCGGGGACGCCTCGTGCAGCAACACCGGCTCGCTCGCGAATTCGGCGAACTGGGACGAGTACTCGCGCTTCGACGTCGACTTCCCCAACCTCAAGAGCTGGCTGGAGCCGGAACCCGAAGCCGTCAACGGCTCGCGGCCGCTGCTGCGCCCGCGCCCGGCGAACAAGACCAGCTCGACGGTTTCGCAGTTGCAGTCGCTGCGCCCGGCTTCGGGCGACGGCCACGCGCAACGCCGCTGATCGCAGGCATCGAACCCCGGCGCCCCGCCCGTCCGACGTTTCAGAGCGCCGGCGGCGCGGCCGCGACCGGTTCGGATTCCGGCGGCAGGCGCGTGCGTCGCACCTCCCACCACCACAGCAGGAAGCCGATCAGGGTGCCTGCCGCGGCCCCCAGCGCCAGCCACATCGGATGGTGGCTGAGCATCGGCGAGAGCAGCCCCGCGACCGCCGACTGCACGATCAGGCTGGTGAACGCCTGCAGCGACGAAGCCGCGCCGCGCTGGCGCGGATACATGTCGAGGATGGCGAGGGTCAGGATCGGGAACACCAGCGAGATGCCCATCGCGTTGATCGCCATCGGCAGCACGGCCAGCAGCACCGGCGGCGAAGGCACCCACAGGTTGAGGGCGATGTTCAGCATCGAGGCGAAGCCGCAGAGCGCGAATCCGATCCCGGCGAGCCGCGTCCCGCCCATGCGTCCTGCGGCGCGACCGGACAGGAACGCGCCCAGCACCATGCCGGCGATGGTCGGGACGAAGAACCAGCCGAACTGGTCCTCGCGCAGCCTGAGGTGATCGAGCACGAAGGCGGGCGCCGACGCGATGTACAGGAACAGCGCCGCGAAGTTGAACGCACCGGCCGCGGCGAAACGCTGGAAACGCCGGTTGAGGAAGATGTACGCGTGATTGCGCAGCAATTGCTTCGGCGACGGGCGGAAGCGCGCCTCCGGCGGATGCGTCTCGGGCAGCCCGAACCAGGTGGCGGCGATCATCGCCACCGCGAACAGCACCAGGAACCAGAAGATCGCCGGCCACCGTTCCCAGCCGAGGATCCAGCCGCCGAGGATCGGCGCCAGCGCGGGCGCGATGCCGAAGATCATCGAGACCTGGCTCATCAGCTTCTGCGCGAACTGGCCCTGGAACACATCGCGGATCACCGCGCGGCCGACGATCAGGCCCACGCCCGCCGACATGCCCTGCAGCGCGCGGAAGAACAGCAGCATCGGCAGGCTGTCGGCCAGCGCGCAGCCCACCGAGGCCAATGCGAACACGACGAGTCCGCCGAGGATCACGCGTTTGCGACCCACCGCGTCGGACAGCGGACCATGCACCAGGCTCATCAGCGCATAGGCCAGCAGGTAGACGCTGATGGTCTGCTGCATCGCCACCTTGTCGGCACCGAACTGCGCGCCGATCTGCGGGAAGGCCGGAAACATGGTGTCGATCGAGAAGGGGCCGAGCATCGCCAGCCCGCCGAGGATCAGCGACAGGCGGCGTGAACCGGGCTTGCGGGCGGCATCGTGGTCGTGCATCGGAACGGATCCTCGCCCGGCGATGCGCGCGACGGCGCGACCGGGGACGTGAGCGGAGCTGGCCCGGCATTCAAGCACAGGCCCGTGGCGAACGGAAATCGACACGGGCAGGCCATGCCGCGACCCGCGACGGGCACCGGATGGACATCGACAGGACGCACGCCGGACAGCGGAGCGAGCCATCACGCCGCGCTTTGCGGTCATGACACACCGCCATGCCGGCAGACCCGCCTCGGCGGTCGAAAACGTGATTGACTGAGGAAAACGTTGTCATCGATTTCATCAGGATGCGCACCGATGGCCTTGAAAACAGGCTGACCATCGTTGTCATCCTCAGCCCGCCGAACATCGCCATCGCGGCGGGCACGACGACGCACCGCTTCCCCCGCACCACGCCCGTCCCCGCGGGCCCATCAAGGAAAGACCATGTTGCGATCCTCCCTCTCCGTGAAGATCGGTGTCGTGGCGGTGATCACCAGCGCCGCCGCGTGGCAGTTGCACGGCACCGTCTCCCAGAAATTCGCGCCCGGCGCCCGCAACTTCGCGATCGCCGCCGCCTGTACCGACCCCGCGTGGAGCGCCACCGCCGTCTACAACGGCGGCCAGCGCGTGAGCCACGAATCGAAGACCTACGAAGCCAAGTGGTGGAGCCAGGGCAACCTGCCCACCGCCGGCGACCCGTGGAAGTTCATCGCCAACTGCGGTGGTGGCGGCGACGACGGTGGTGGTGGCACCAATCCGCCCGGCTGCGCCGATCCGGTCTGGAGCGCCACCGCCGCCTATTCCGGCGGCCAGCGCGTGACCCACGAATCGAAGACCTACCAGGCGAAGTGGTGGACGCAGGGCAACCTGCCGACCGCGGGCGACCCGTGGGCCTTCGTCGCCAATTGCGGCGGCGATGGCGGTGGCGGCACCAATCCGCCGGGCGACGCCCTGGTCACCGTGCCCCCGCCCACGGGCCATCTGCTGTGCCTGCCCGAGCGCCTGGCGCGAACACCCGATGTCGACGTTCCCTACTGCCACACCTACCAGAGCGGCGGCAAGGAAAAACTCGCGAACCAGAGCAGGCGCCGCATCATCGGCTACTTCACCAGCTGGCGCACCGGCAAGAACGGCCAGCCGGCCTATCTCGCCAAGGACATCCCCTGGGGCAAGCTCACCCACATCAACTACGCCTTCGCGCACGTCGATGCGAGCCACCGCATCTCGGTCGGCGAGAACGTCCCGGGCAACGCCGCCACCGACATGAGCTGGCCCGGCGTGGCCGGCGCCGAACTCGACCCGTCGCTGCCGTACAAGGGCCATTTCAACCTGCTGACCAGGTACAAGCGCCTGCACCCGAACGTGCGCACGCTGATCTCGGTCGGCGGCTGGGCCGAAACCGGCGGCTATTTCGATGCCGGCGGCAACCGCGTGAACAGCGGCGGCTTCTACAGCATGACCATCAATGCCGACGGCAGCATCAACCAGGCCGGCATCAACGCCTTCGCCGATTCGTCGGTGGCGTTCCTGCGCAAGTACGGCTTCGACGGCCTCGACATCGACTACGAATACCCGACCTCGATGCTCGATGCCGGCAATCCGCTGGATTGGGCGGTCGCCAATCCGCGTCGCGCGCACCTCAACAAGGGCTACAACGCGCTGATGAAGACGCTGCGCGAGAAGCTCGACCGCGCCGCCGCGCAGGATGGCCGCTATTACCAGCTCACCGCAGCGGTGCCGGCCTCCGGCTACCTGCTGCGCGGCATGGAAGCGTTCGACAGCCTGCGCTACTTCGACTTCGTCAACGTGATGTCCTACGACCTGCACGGTGCCTGGAACGAATTCGTCGGCCCGAACGCGGCACTGTTCGACGATGGCAAGGACGCGGAGCTGGTGCGCTGGAACGTCTACACCAGCGCGCAGTTCGGCGGCATCGGCTACCTCAACACCGACTGGGCGTGGCATTACTACCGCGGCGCGCTGCCGGGTTCGCGCATCAACATCGGCGTGCCCTACTACTCGCGCGGCTGGCGCAACGTCGTCGGCGGCACCAACGGCCTCTGGGGCAAGGCCCCGCTGTCCAGCGGCTGCCCGGCCGGCCTGACGACCTGCGGCGACGGCGCGGTGGGCATCGACAACCTCTGGCACGACGAGGAGCAGGGCCGTGAAGTCGGCGCCGGCTCCAACCCGATGTGGCACGCGAAGAACCTCGAACGCCAGCATGGCGGGAGCTACCTCGCCAGCTACGGCCTGAACCCGGCGCTGCCCGCGAACCAGGTCACCGGCAGCTACCAGCGTCACTACGACGCAACGCTGGCCGCGCCCTGGCTGTGGAACGCGACGAAGAAGGTCTTCCTGTCGACCGAGGACGAGACCTCGATCGCGCGCAAGGCCGCATGGGCCGAACGCAACGACGTCGGCGGCGTGATGTTCTGGGAACTGGCCGGCGACTACGCCTGGCACCCGCAGCGCAACAACGGCCAGGGCGAGTACTTCATCGGCACCACGCTGACCACGCTGCTGCACGACACCTTCAGCCGCGCGTCGGCCACGCCGGTGCAGGTGCAGGCCCCGACGATCGCGGCACCGACGGCGGCGATCGACGTGCGCTTCGCACTGGGTGGTTTCGCGCTGGGCGACAGCAACTACCCGATCTCGCCCAAGCTCACCATCACCAACCGCTCCACCCGCGCCCTGCCCGGCGGCACCGAGTTCCAGTTCGACGTGCCCACCGCCGCACCGGCGAACCTGTCCGACCAGTCCGGCTTCGGCCTGCGCACGGTCGTCACCGGCCACAGCGGCAACAACATCGGCGGCCTGAAGGGCGACTTCCACCGCATCGCGGTGAAGCTGCCGGCCTGGCAGAGCCTGGCCGCCGGCCAGAGCGTGACCCTGACCCTCGTGTACCAGTATCCGATCTCCGGGCCGTCGAACTACACCGTCGCCCTGGGCGGCAAGACGTACGCGATCCGGGAGGAGAAGCCCTGGCTGCCCTACCTGCCATGAGCGGGCCGTAGCCGGCCATGAACCGGTCTCGGGGCGGCGCGGCCAGAGCGCGCCGCCCATCCGCGCGCCACGGCGCGTGCATCCCACCCGTCGATCGCAGACACGCACCCGGCGCCGCACCTCGCTGCGCACCCCGTCGAGCATGCCTGCCCTCGCATACGTGACTTCCGGAGATATCCATGTCCAGACCCGATCGAACCCATGTCGGCGCACTGCTCTGCCTGCTGTTGCTCGGTGGTGCATCCGCCCATGATGTCCATGCCGCATCGCCGCGCACCACGCGCCTCGCCACCGCGCTTCCCACCTGCGGATACTGGCAGGCCAGCAAGGTCTATCTCGGCGGCCACTACGTCGTCCACAACACCACCACCTGGCGCGCCAAGTGGTGGACGCAGAACAACGAGCCGTCGAAGAACGAGGTCTGGGAAGCCAGGCCATCCGGCGAATGCAGCTTCGATGGCAGCACCGGCCCCGGCACGGGCACGCCCACCGGCATCCCGACGAAGAGCGAGGCCGAAGCGACCGAAGTCCGCCTGACCGCCAGCCCGCTGTTCCAGCAGATCAAGGCCTCGGTGCGTACGCTGGACACCGCGTCCGTGGAAGCGGTCGTGCCCGGTCGTGCCGCCAATCCGGTGAACGTGAAGCGGGTCGAACGCCTGCTGACGGCGAACGACTGGCAACTGCTGTTCCCCATGCGTGATGCCAGCTACACCTACACCCGCTTCCTGCAGGCGGTCGCGAAATTCCCCGCCATCTGCGCCGATTACAGCGACGGCCGCAACGCCGACGCCATCTGCAGCAAGGGCCTGGCCACGATGTTCGCCCACTTCGCCCAGGAAACGGGCGCGCACGACCCGAACTCGCCGATCCCGCAGTGGCGCCAGGGCCTGTATTTCCTCCGCGAAGCCGGCTGCAGCGACACCGGCACCAGCTGCGGCTACAACGCCGAGTGCGCGCCGTCGACCTGGCAGGGACAGACCTGGCCCTGCGGCAGGAATGCCGACGGCAGCTTCAAGAAGTACTACGGCCGCGGCGCCAAGCAGCTGTCGTACAACTACAACTACGGCCCGTTCTCGCTGGCGATGTTCGGCACCGTGCGCACGCTGCTGGACAGGCCCGAACTGGTCGCGGACACCTGGCTGAACCTGGCGTCGGCCACGTTCTTCTACGTGTATCCGCAACCGCCGAAGCCCTCGATGCTGCACGTGGTCGACGGCACCTGGAAACCCAACGCCGCGGATGCCGCCGCGAACATCAGCGCAGGGTTCGGCGCCACCATCAACATCATCAACGGCGGCATCGAGTGCAACTCGGGCACCGACAAGCCGCAGGCGGCCAACCGCATCGCCTACTACCCCGAGACAGCGAAGTTCTTCGTGGTGCCCGTGCCGACCACCGAGTCGCTGAGCTGCGCCACGCAGAAACCCTTCCCCGCCAACGGCGCCGGCGCCCAGCCGCTGAACTGGGAACAGGACTGGAGCTACGACCCGACCCGGCCCGACGGCAAGACCTACGCCTGCAAGCTGGTCGCTTACCAGACGCCCTTCAACGCGCTCGTCCCCGGCGACTACGTCAAGTGCGTCGAACACCACTTCAAGGTCACCCTGAAGTAAACGCTGCCCGCTGCGACGCGGCCGCCCACCCGTTCATCGGATTGGCCGGAACGAACGCAGTCACGTGAGGATATGGCGGGGCCGACGACCGGCCCCCGCCACATCGATTCCTCAAACAATCAAACACTTGCGACACTTCCGTCGCGACGCATTCCGGCACCGGCCATGCCATGGCGCCACGACGCCGGCGATCCCGTCGTCACCTGAGCCGACGACGAGCCGCTATAATCCCGCCGCACGGTGGGAGAAGCGGCTGTCCTCGACTCGTCGGAGGGCGCGGCCGCTGCCGAAGGCGCAAACGCCCGTAATCGCTCAGGCCCCACAACCACCGTCGATCCAAACACTCTGGAGAGATCGGCCGCCCACCGCAGTACGGGCAGCGCCGGCGCCGAAGGGGCAAGAAACGCGTCACGGGAGCGACCCTCCCCCCGCCTCCCGCGGACCGCGCTTCCAAACTCTCAGGCAGAAGGACAGAGGGGCACTCATTCGACCCGGCTCGACGGGTCGCAACGCCCCTCCCGCGGCCCGGCCGCGCCAGACGATGCCTTCTCCATGACCCAGCATGCCGCACCCCGCGCGTCGCTTCGCGACCTCGAGCACCATTCCGCCTTCCTCGAACGCCACATCGGCCCGAACGATGCCGAGATCGCGCACATGCTGCGCGTGGTCGGCCAGGACTCGCTGGACGCGCTGACCGACGCCATCGTGCCGGCCAGCATCAAGTCCCCCGCGCCGCTGGCCCTGCCCGAGGCGATCACCGAGGTCGAGGCGCTGGCCAAGATCCGCGCCATCGCCGACCGGAACCAGGTGTTCCGCAGCTTCATCGGCCAGGGCTACTACGGCACGCACACGCCGAACGTCATCCTCCGCAACGTTCTGGAGAATCCGGCGTGGTACACGGCCTACACGCCCTACCAGGCGGAGATCTCGCAGGGCCGCATGGAAGCGCTGATCAACTTCCAGCAGATGTGCGCCGACCTCACCGGCATGGAGATCGCCAACGCTTCGCTGCTCGATGAAGGCACCGCCGCCGCCGAGGCCATGACCCTGGCCAAGCGTTCGGCCAAGTCGAAGTCGAACGTGTTCTTCGTATCGAACGGCGTGCATCCGCAGACCGTCGAGGTGCTGAAGACCCGCGCCGAGCCGATGGGCATCGAGCTGGTGTTCGGCGACGACGCGCAGGCCGCCTCCACCGACGGCTTCGGTGTGCTGCTGCAGTACCCCGACACCTTCGGCAACGTGCGCGACTACCGCGCCGTCGCCGACGCCGTGCACGCGCGCGGCGGCCTGGTCGCCGTGGCCACCGACCTGCTCGCGCTCACCCTGATCGCCGCGCCCGGCGAATGGGGCGCCGACATCGTCGTCGGTAACACCCAGCGCTTCGGCGTGCCCTTCGGCTTCGGCGGCCCGCACGCCGCGTTCATGGCCTGCAGGGACGCGTTCAAGCGCTCGATGCCCGGCCGCCTGATCGGCGTGTCCATCGATGCCGAAGGCAAGCCGGCCTATCGCCTCACCCTGCAGACCCGCGAGCAGCACATCCGCCGCGAGAAGGCCACGTCGAACATCTGCACCGCGCAGGTGCTGCTGGCGGTGATGGCCTCGATGTACGCCGTCTACCACGGCGCCGAAGGCCTGACCCGCATCGCCCGCCGCACGCATCGCCTCGCCGCGATCCTCGCCGCCGCGCTGCGCAAGGCCGGCGTCGCGGTCGGCAGCGACTTCTTCGACACCCTGCACGTCACCGGCATCGACGCCGCCGCGGTGCATGCGAAGGCGCGCGCCGCACGCATGAACCTGCGCGCGATCGACAGCGGCAGCCTCGGCATCAGCCTCGACGAAACCACCACACGCGAGGATGTCGCCGCGCTCGCCGCGCTGTTCGGCGCCGACGCCTCCGACATCGACGCGCTCGACGCCGCCACCGCCGACGCGCTGCCGTCGTCGCTGCTGCGCACGTCGGAATTCCTGACCCATCCGGTGTTCAACACCCACCACAGCGAGCACGAACTGCTGCGCTACCTGCGTTCGCTGGCCGACAAGGACCTGGCGATGGATCGCACCATGATCCCGCTGGGCTCGTGCACGATGAAGCTGAATGCCACGGCCGAGATGATCCCGGTGACGTGGCCGGAATTCGGCAACATCCATCCGCTCGCACCGGCCGAGCAGGCGCAGGGCTACCAGGAACTGATCGCCAGCCTCGAAGCGATGCTGGTCGAGTGCACCGGTTATGACGCGGTGAGCCTGCAGCCGAACTCCGGCGCGCAGGGCGAATACGCCGGCCTGCTCGCGATCCGCGCCTACCACCAGTCGCGCGGCGAAGGCCATCGCGACATCTGCCTGATCCCGGACTCCGCGCACGGCACCAATCCGGCCAGCGCGCAGATGTGCGGCATGACCGTCGTCGTCACCAAGACCGACGCCAACGGCAACGTCGACGTCGAAGACCTGCGCCGCGCCGCCGAGAAGTACAGCGACCGCCTCGCCGCGCTGATGGTCACCTACCCGTCCACGCACGGCGTGTTCGAGGAAGACATCGTCGAGATCTGCGAGATCATCCATTCGCACGGCGGCCAGGTGTACACCGACGGCGCGAACATGAACGCGCTGGTCGGCGTCGCCAAGCCCGGCAAATGGGGCTCGGATGTCTCGCACCTCAACCTGCACAAGACCTTCTGCATTCCGCACGGCGGCGGCGGCCCGGGCGTCGGCCCCTGCGCGGTGAAGTCGCACCTCGCGCCCTTCCTGCCGAACGCCTTCGGCACCGCCGGCCTGCGCACGCAGGGCGTGGGCGAAGGCAAGGTCGGCATGGTCAGCGCGGCCTCGTTCGGCTCCGCCTCGATCCTGCCGATCAGCTGGATGTACATCACCATGATGGGCACCGGCGGCCTGCGCCGCGCCACCCAGGTCGCGCTGCTCAACGCCAACTACATCGCCAGGCGCCTCGCGCCGCACTACGACACGCTGTACACCGGCCGCAATGGCCTGGTCGCGCACGAGTGCATCCTCGACCTGCGCCCGATCAAGGACGCCACCGGCATCAGCGCCGAGGACGTCGCAAAGCGCCTGATCGACTTCGGCTTCCACGCCCCGACCCTGAGCTTCCCGGTCGCCGGCACGTTGATGGTCGAACCCACCGAGTCCGAGTCGCAGCACGAACTCGACCGCTTCATCGACGCGATGATCCAGATCCGCGACGAGATCCGCGCCATCGAAGACGGCCGCCTCGACCGCGAGGACAACCCGCTCAGGAACGCGCCGCACACCGCGACCATGGTGTCGGGCAGCGAGTGGACCCACGCCTACCCGCGCGAACTCGCCGTGTTCCCGCTGGCCACGCTGAAGCAGCAGAAATACTGGCCGCCGGTCGCCCGCGTCGACAACGTCTACGGCGACAAGAACGTCATGTGCGCCTGCATCCCGGTGGATGCGTACAAGGACGATGCGGTCGAAGCGTAAGCGTCGCTTCGACTCGCGATGAGACGAACAAGGCCCCGCATTGCGGGGCCTTTTCCTTGTTCAGCGCCATCCGCTGGCGCGCGAAGCGCGTTCCGCTTCGGCATCGAAGGCGTCGCCGACCAGCGCGGCATCGACCGCAGCCTGGACCGCGGGCGTCATCGCGGACGAAGCCTGGCGCCATTCGCCTTCGCTTGCGGCATCGATGCGATCCAGCGCCGACAGCCGCCATGCGTCGTCGTCGCGACACGCCAGTCCGCTCAGCGCCGCGTCGCCGCGATAGCGGAAACTGCGGCAGACGCGTCCGTCGCGGGCACGGAACGTCAGGCCGATCGACACTGTCGATGCGGTCTCCGGTGCGGAAGCGAGTGCGTGGTCCAGTCCCCTGGCCAAGGCGCCGCCCGCGACGAGTTCGCCGCCACGCATGCGAACAGGAGACTGCAGGTGCTGCCATGCGCCGCCGATCGCGACGACGGCCAGCACTGCCGCTGCGGCATAGCCCAGCCATGCGGGCGGGATGCGTCGATGCGTGCTGCGAGACTGAAGAACGACGATGTTCGTGTCTCCCGGTGACTGCGATGGCGGGTCGGCGGACGCTTGCGGTGCCGCGGCAACCGCAAGCATCGCGTGCAGATGCCCCGGCACGGGTTCTTCAAGGACATCGGCGAACGCATCGCGCACCCGTGCCTGCAGGCGCAGGTCGCGCGCGAGGCGATCGGCCAGTGCGGGATCGGTCGAGATGGCGACGGCGACCCGCGCGCGCGCGTCGTCGTCCAGCTCACCGTCGAGATAGGCCTGCCATTCGATGGGATCGATCTCGTGCGTCTTCTCGTTCGTCATGCCTCACCCAACCATGTCTGCAATGCGGCGCGTGCGCGCGCCAGGCGGCTGGTGACCGTACCGATGGGGATACCGAGCAGTTCGGCGGTTTCCCGATAGCCCAGGCCTTCCACCAGCACCAGCGCCACCACTTCGCGCTGCTCCGGCGGCAGGCGCCCGACCGCTTCGCCAACCGACCAGGCGGTCGTCTGCCGCTCCATCGCTGGCTCGCCGACGGTTTCGCCCGCCTCTTCCGGGGCCAGCACCTGCTGCCAGCGCGACCGGCTGCGCAACTCGTCCAGCCAGGCGTTGCGCAGGATGCCGAACACCCACGCGTCGGCACGGCCGTCCGGGCGCCACTGGGTCGCGCGCGCGAGCGCACGCTCCAGCGCGATCTGCACCAGGTCGTCGGCATCGGCGGCGTGCCCGGTCAGGGCGCGGGCCATGCGCCGCATGCGCGGCAGCAGCGCCGGCAGGGCGTCGCGGATCATCGTCTCGGGAAGGCTCTGCGAAGTGGGTTCAGCCGTCATACGTTCGGGCGGGGCCGTTTCTTCCCTCGTCTGCGCCACCCGCTCAGCGGGCGTCGTCCGGGCCGATGCTAGCATGCGTGCCGTCGTCGCCCAGGAGACCGTCGTGACGCGCTCCCCATCCCTTTTCCGCGTGCTCCTGCCGTGCCTGCTGGCCGTGTCGCCGGCCATGGCGCAGGTGCCGCTGCCCGCGCTGCCGCCGACGACGCTGCCCGGCACGCCGGTCGAAGACACCGTGCGCAACGCACGCAATGCCGCCGACGCGGCGCTCGGCACCTTGAACGATTACGCGCGCCGCATCGACACGCTGCGTCGCCGGGAAGGTCGGCGCGTCGATGTCACGCCTGCGGGCGACGCGATGCGCCGCGGCGAATATCTCGCCATCGACGCCAGCGCGGATGGCCTCGCGCGCGCGCGCGTCGCAGGCTTCACGATCGTCCGTCACGATGCCGACGACATCGCACCTTCGATCGCGCAGTTACGCGACACGCGCAACCGCACGCCCGCGCGCGGACTGCGCGCACTGCGCGACGCGATGCCCGATGCGACGATCGATTTCCATCATCTCTATCTGCCGGCCGGCGAAGAGGCTGCCAGCGCTTCAGCGGGCGCGCCGAACGCGACGCCGACGCTGCATGTCGGCCTGGTCGACGGCGGCGTGGATGCTGCCCATCCCGCGCTGTCGCGCATCAAGGTGCATCGCCACGGCTGCGACGGGCGCGCGGTGCCGCAGCGCCATGGCACGCAGGTCGCAGGCCGTCTCGTCGCGGGTGCGACGGGCGATCTCTTCGCAGCGGACCTGTGGTGCGGCGCGCGCGCGGGCGGCGATACGCTGGGCGTGATCGATGCGCTGCGCTGGATGGCGCGCGAGCGCGTGCCGGTCGTCAACCTCAGCCTGGTCGGACCGGACAACGCCGCGCTGAAACGCACGGTCGAGGCATTCGCCTCGCGCGGCGTCCTGCTCGTGGCCGCAGCGGGCAACGACGGGCCGGCGGCACCGCCACGCTATCCCGCCGCCTATCCTTCGGTGATCGCAGTCGGCGCGCTCGATGCACGCCGGCACCCCTTGCCGGAGTCGGCGGCCGGCCCGCATCTGGACTTCTGCGCCGACGGCGTGGCGTCGCGCGACGCGCGCGGCACCTCGTTCGCCGCACCGATCGTCGCGCATGCGCTTGCGCGCCACGTCGCGGCGATCGGCGCGACACAGGCACTGCGCATGCTGGAGCGCGAGGCCGTCGATGTCGCAGCGCCCGGCCGCGACCCGCGCTGCGGCGTCGGCGCCATCGCGAGTCCAGCCGCGCCTGTTCCCTGAACGAAAAACAACGCGGCCCGCCTGCCCGGGAAGAATCGCGCAGCCTCGCTCGTCCTGCCATGGGAACGCGGATGGTCCGCGTGATCCGGAGACCCACCATGCGCAAGATGTCGATGTTGACCCTGATCCTCGCCGGCACCCTGTCGAGCGCCGCGCACGCCCAGTTGCTGGGCGGCAACGGCTCCCTCGGCGGCGGACTCGGCGGCAATGCCGGACCGGTGTCCGGCGCGATCGATGGCACCCTGAGCGGTCGCGGCGCGCTGCACGGCGACCTGCCCACGCGCCGTGTGTTCGATGGCGTGGACGCGGGCAGCGACAGGATCCAGCGCCTGCGCGAACGCAGCGCCCAGCGTGCCGAACGCCTGCGCGGTCGCGCGGAAGCCACCGCGGCCCACACTCGCGACACCGCCACGGACGTGGCGTCCACTGCCGTGCAGCGCAGTCGCGATGGCGCGCGGCACGGGCTGGCCACCGGCCGTGACGTGGTGTCGAATGGCCTGTCGAATGGCGCGTCGCTCGCGACAGACGCCAGGGCAACGGCGGCCGCGAACGCAACGGGCGCGGCATCGTCGGCGCGCGACGCGAGCACGCAGGGCGCAGGCCATGCCGACGCGTCGCAGTCGCTCGACCTCGCCGGTCGTCAGCACGGCCAGGACAGCCAGGGCCGCAGCAGCACCGGGGCGAACGTGTCGGCCGACGCGAATGCCGACGGCAGTGCCCGGGCATCGCGCGATGGCGTTTCGGCCAACGGCGCCGCAAGCGCTTCCGCACGCGCCTCGGCGCGCCGCGATACGCCGGCAGCCAGCGAGCGCTGAAGACATGAAAGAGGCGGCGGGTTTCCCCGCCGCCTCCTGCGCTCCCTGCGAGACCACGCGTCCGTTCCGTACGCGGTCGATCAGTGCGGCCCGATCGCGACAGGCCGCGCTGCTTCGATCACTTCTCGACTTCGATCGGCACGCCGATCACGCCGCCCGAGCACTTCTTGCACTGGAAGTTCAGGCCCTGCGAGATCGTGTAGCCGTTGAGCGTGCTGATGATCGAGCTCGGGCCGGTGATCTGGGCCCAGGATCCGCTGCCGTACAGGGCCTTGCAGCGCTGGTCGGATGCATGGAAGGCGACGTAGTAATGCGCATTGGCCACGTTCGCAGGCACGCCGTTGGTCGACCACCAGGCACTCAGCTGCGCCGGGCTGAGGTACTGTGCAGGCCCCACGTTCACCACGGAACCAGGCCAGCACGGCGGCACGGCCATGGCGGCCGGCGCGAAGCCCAACACCAGCAGCGCGGACAACATCAGTCGTTTCATGAAGACTCTCTCCCGATTGGATGCACACAAGTGCGGATGAATCGCAATGGACGGGCAGCGGCCGTCGCCCGTATCGCCACCTGTCCCGGTGGCGTGCATACAATCTAGTCGCGGCACTCGCGGCCGGGGCGGCGAATCCGGGATAACGCCCGCGCTTCCCCCCGAAAACGTCCCGGCAACGGCCCGCAACGGGTGCGGACCTCAGCCGCCGAACGGCGATTCCACCCCGGGGTCGTATTCGAATCCGCTGCCGATGTCCTGCAGGCAGGGCATGGCGCGCCGGGGGATGGTCCGGGCTTTCGTCTGCAGGGCATCGGACTCGATGCTGCCGTGCTTGAAGACCGCCTTTCCGGCCGGGAAGTTGAGGCTGCTTTCCCGCATCTCGCCGCTGCCCCGGTGCACGCTCATGGTGTCGTAGCCGATCAGGCGGAAGCAGCCGTCCTGGTGGCGGAAAGTGAACGTGGTATTGCCCATCGACCAGGAGCCGGCACTGGCCCAACTGTGCAGGCGCACGATGAACGCACCCCGCCGTACCGCGACGGCATCGCCGCCCTCCAGGTAATCGGCCATCACCGGGCTGTCCGGGCGGGGGATCAGGGCATGGTCCTGCACCGCGAGCCGGTAGCCGGCCTCTCCGGCGAACAACACCGCCAGCAGGCGCGGATTGGTATCGAACTCGCTGGCGCCCAGGCCTTCGTTCTCGACGATGTTGGCGGGGTCATCCATGCGCAGCACCAGGACCACGTCGTCGCGCCCGTCCTTGTCGAGGTCGCCCTTCGGCTGGAACTCGATACGCCAGCCGCGAGGCACGAAATCCGCGACCGTCGCGCCATGGGCCGGCAGGCGTGGATAGATCACTTCGGGATACGCCGACGCATCATCCTGCGCCGTCGCGGCAGCGGGCAACACACAGGCCGCGCACAGGATCAGGTTCATCGCACGCATCGCATCGCTCCGTGGTTCAGATCGCTTCGATTGTGCCACGCCGCCACACCAGCATCCGGTTGTTCGCGGGCATCGCCACGTCGGCAATCCGTTGGAGGCCGATGCCTTCGGCGAGCGCGCTGACCGCTTCGAGATCGCGGATGCCCGAGCGCGGGTCGCGTGCCTTCAGCCAGTCGTCGAACTGCCGATTGCTGTCGCTGGTGAACGCACCATCGATATTGAACGGCCCGTACGCCGCCACCGTCGCATCGTCCGCCAGCAGCGTCGGCAGCGATGCGAACAGCGCCTCGACCTCCGGCCAGCCCATGATGTGCAGGGTGTTGGCGCTGAACACCGCGTCATAGCCGCCGGCTGGCATCGGCACGGGCTGCGGCGCGAAATGCGCGGCCGGGACGGCCATTGCCTGCAAGGGGAAAGGCGCGGGCGTGTTCGGCAGCCGCGCCTCGTCCAGCCACATCCCGATGCCGGGCAGATACGCCTCGGCATCCGAACACTGCCAGGTCAGCCACGGCATCGCCGCCGCGAAATGGACCGCATGCTGGCCGGTGCCGCTGCCGATCTCCAGCGCGTGCCGGCGGTCGGCGAAGTGCACGCGCAGCATATCGAGGATCGGATCCTGGTTGCGGTCGCAACTGGGGGAATGGGGTTTGATCGGCATGGCGGGCGTCGAGGCGAAGGGCATGCGCAGGGTAACGCGATGCCCCCAGCCGCCGACCGAGCGGACATCTTGCACCCCTCCATGCACAGCGTATAACATTCGTTATAACCAAGCTCGGAGCACCGCGATGAAACTCAAGATCACCACCGTCGGCAATTCGGCCGGCGTGATCCTGCCCAAGGAACTGCTGGCCCGCCTGCGTCTGGAAAAGGGCGACGAACTCTATGCACTGGAAACGCCGGACGGCATCCGCCTCACCACCTACGACCCCGAACTCGCCGCGCAGATGGAAGTGGCCGAGCAGGTGATGCGCGAACGCCGCAACCTGCTGCACAAGCTGGCGAAGTGAGAAGACACCATGATCATCTGGATCAGCAGGGCACTGACGGTGGCCATCCACGAACGCCAGCTCGCCGAACATGGTGGCGGCACCGGAATACGCGACGAGGCACTGCTGGACTCCGCCCTCGCCCGGCCGCAGCAATTGTTCACCTATGGCGAACCGCCGCCCGATCTCGCCGCGCTTGCCGCCAGTCTGGCCTATGGACTCGCACGCAACCATCCCTTCGTCGACGGCAACAAGCGTACGGCTGCGGTCTGCTGTGAAACCTTTATCCGCCTCAACGATGGGAATCTGGTGGCGGACGATCTGGCGCTCTATCCGGTCTACATTGCACTTGCCGAAGGCAGCCTCTCCGAAGACGATTTCGCCGCATGGCTGCGCAGGCACATCACGCTCGCCCCCGGACATCGCGTCAGTGAACCGCGCGCCGGATACCCAGTTCGCAAGCCGTGTACCGCAGGCAAGACGGGATGAAAGAAAAGCCCCGCGCGAGGCGGGGCTTCCGGGACTGAGGTGCAAAGAACAGCCAGCGATCAGGCGTAGGGATCGCGCAACACGATGTTGGCGTCCCGGTCCGGGCCGGTGGAGACGATCGCGAGCTGACAGCCTGCAAGTTCTTCCAGCGCGCGGAGGTAGGCACGGGCGGCGGCGGGGAGCTTGTCCCACTCGGTGATGCCGGCGGTGGATTCGCTCCAGCCCGGGAATTCGAGGTAGACCGGCTTGCACTCGTTCCAGCCGTCGGCATCCAGCGGCGCGTACTCGGTGCGCTTGCCGCGGTATTCGTAGGCGATGCAGATCTTCAGCTTCTCCATGCCGTCGAGGATGTCGAGCTTGGTGATGCACAGGCCGGTGATGCCGTTGATCGCCACCGCGCGTTTCAGCGCGACGATGTCCATCCAGCCGCAGCGACGCGGACGGCCGGTGGTGGCGCCGTATTCCTGGCCGCGGTCGCGGATGCCCTGCCCGACTTCGTCGTCGAGTTCGGTCGGGAACGGGCCGCCGCCGACGCGCGTGGCATAGGCCTTGGCGATGCCCAGCACATAATCGATGGCATCAGCGCCGACGCCGGTGCCGGCGAGCGCGCCGCCGACGGTGGTGTTCGACGAGGTGACGTACGGGTAGGTGCCGTGGTCGATGTCGAGCAGCGAACCCTGCGCACCTTCGAACAGCACGCGCTTGCCCTGCTTGCGCAGGTCGTGAAGGATGCCGGCGACATCGGACTTCATCGGTTCGATGTATTCGCCGAAGGCGAGGGCTTCGTCGAGCGTCTGCTGGAAGTCGACGGCTTCCACACCGAGATATTTCGTGAGCACGAAGTTGTGGTAATCCAGCGTGCTGCGCAGCTTCTCGGCAAGTTCCGCCGGGTAGCTGAGATCGGCGACGCGGATGCCGCGACGCGCGACCTTGTCCTCGTAGGCCGGGCCGATACCGCGACCGGTAGTGCCGATGGCGCTCTTGCCGGCGGCCTTCTCGCGGGCCTGATCGAGGGCGATGTGGTACGGCATGATGATCGGCGTGGCCGGGCTGATCTTCAGGCGACTGCGCACTTCCACGCCGTTGGATTCGAGTTCGGCGATCTCCTTCTGCAGGGCGCCGGGGTGCAGCACCACGCCATTGCCGATCAGGCACAGCGCGTCGTCGCGGAGGATGCCGGACGGGATCAGGTGGAGGACGGTCTTCTTGCCGCCGATCACCAGCGTGTGGCCGGCATTGTGGCCGCCCTGGAAGCGCACGACCGCACCGATGTCCTGGGTGAGCAGATCGACGATCTTGCCCTTGCCCTCATCGCCCCACTGGGCGCCCAACACTACGACTGACTGACCCATTGCAATTCTCCAAATTCAACTTTCGCCCGACGGGGGCGACCCGGCCCTGCGCTGATGCGCAGGGCGTTCGAACGAGCGCGCGCCAATGGCGCGCAAACGCTCGTTCTCACCCCCACTGGGCGCCCAACACCACAACCGACTGACCCATTTCTGACTCCGGAATTCGTGATTCATAGCCCGGGTAAGCGAAGCGCACCCGGGGCTGACCGCCATTCATCCCGGGTGCGCTTCGCTTACCCGGGCTGCGGCGATGGGCTGGATGCCGGCGGACGCGATGCCCGCCGACACGGAAAAAGCCGGAGGGGCGAGGCCCCATCCGGCTTTTGTGCATTATCCGGGTTTCGGGGGCGCGCGGCCACCCTTTCCTCATGATTTTTTGCATCGCAGCATGACCGGTCATCGGCATGCGGGACTCCATGCCCCTGCCCGGAGGTCGGGACGCCGCTCAAGCCCGGACGAAATACAGCGCCGCCAGACCGACGGCCATCACGATCCCGCCGATCGTCCGCAGCCGCCCCACCGGGGTGGACAGCAATTGTTCGGCGGTGCGTCGCCAGACGCCCGGGAAGGCGAACAGCACCAGGCCTTCGAGCACGGCGACCAGCGCGAGGGCGGCCCAGAGGTCGGTCATCGGCGAAGCCCGATCGGATCAGCGATCGCTGCGCATGTACTGCAGGAACGGATCGTCCTTGTCGAGGACGATCACGGCATCGCCGTCCTTGAACGATTCGCGGTAGGCCTCGAGGCTGCGCTGGAAGGCGAAGAAGCCGGGATCGGCGTTGGCGGCGAGGCCGTAGATGCGCGCGGATTCGGCATCGCCTTCACCGCGAAGCTTCTGCGCATCGCGCTCGGCTTCGGCCAGGATCACGGCCTGGTCCCGGTCGGCCTGGGCGCGGATGGTGTTGGCCTGCTCCTCGCCTTCGGCTCGCAGCTTGCTGGCGACCTGGCGACGCTGGGCGCGCATGCGGTTGTAGACGTCCTCGATGACCTTGCTGTCGGTGGGCAGCTCGATCTGCTTGATCCGCAGGTCGACGATGCGAACGCCCAGGGTTTCGGCGCCCTTGTTGATGATGTCGAGCTGGCTGCCGGCGATCTTGCCGCGCTCGCCGGACACCACCTGCGACAGGGTGCGGGCGTTGATCTCGTTGCGCACGGCGTCCTTGATGATCGGGTCGAGGCGGTCGATGACGGCGCGCTCGTCGCCGGCGGTGGCGCGGTAGAAGGCACGGGCGTCGCGGATCTGCCAGATGGCGAAGAAATCGACGGTCACGTCCTTGCGCTCGGAGGTGAGATAGCGCTCGGGATCGGCCGGCAGCACCTGCGGGCGCGCGTCGAACACGCGCGCGGTTTCGACCAGTGGCCACTTGAAGTGCAGACCCGGCTTGATGTCGCTGCGCACGACCTTGCCGAGGTTCAGGACGATGGCGGTGTGGCCTTCGCGGACGATGTAGACCGAGCCGAGCAGGCCGAAGAGCACCACGAACACCACGGGAATCCAGAGGGACGGTCTCATCGGCTGCCTCCATCGCGGCCCTGGCTGCGGGGCCGGCGTAGCGTCTGCGGGTTGTCGTCGGGGGTGCTGGTCACGGTCGGCGCGATCAGTTCGGGCGGCAGAGCCTGCATCTGCGAGGTGCCGGAGCCGCCACGTGCCGGCGGTACCGGCAGGTAGAGCAGCTGGCGGCTGTCGCCGCCGACGATCTTGCGGTTCTGGCTCAGCACGGACTGCACGGTCTCCAGCCACAGGCGCTTGCGGGTGACTTCGGGTGCGCCGCGGTACTGCTGGACGAGCTGGGTGAAGCGGGTCGCGTCACCGGTGGCGCGGGCGATCTCGGCGGTCTTGTAACCCTCCGACACGGTGCGGATGCGGGCGGCCTGGCCGCGGGCTTCGGGCACGATCTTGGCGGCGTAGGCGCGGGCTTCGCTGATCAGGCGGTCCTTGTCCTGCTGGGCCGAGTTCACGTCGTCGAACGCAGGCTTCACCGCTTCGGGCGGACGCGCATTCGGCAGGTTCAGTTCGGTCAGGGTCAGGCCGGTACGGTAGGCCTTGAGCGACTTGTCGACGCTCTGCCGCGCGGCAACGGACAAGGCGTCGCGGGCACCGAGGACGGTATCGAGCGTGGACCGGCCGACCTGCTCGCGCACCGAACTCACCACGGCCTGCTTGAGCACTTCCTCGCTGTGGCGGGTGCCGAAGAGGTAGAGCTTCGGGTCGCTGATGCGGTACTGCACGTTGATCTCGACCTGGACGATGTTCTCGTCGCTGGTCAGCACCGGGACACTCTCGCTGTGCGTCTTGATCTGGGTGGCGTTGACCTTGGTGACCGATTCGATCGGCCACGGCAACTTGAAGTTCGGGCCCGGGGTCATCACGCGGTGGAAAGCGCCGAAACGCAGGACCACGCCGCGTTCCTGCTCGGCCACCAGCACGAAGGAGTTGAACAGCAGGACCAGGCCGAGCGCGATGGCCGCCCAGCGCAGCGGATTGCCGCCACCGCCGCCCCCGCCGAAGCCGCGCAGGCGTTCGATCAGTTCATCGAAGGCACCGCCTCCCCCACCGCCGCGACCGGTCTGGCGGGGCTTCCACGGGTTGCGGTTGCCGCCACCGGAGTTGGACTCGTTGTTGTTACCGGGAGTGTTCCAGGCCATGCCTGCTCCATCTGAAGATTCGCCACGCAGGAATGCGGGCGGGAGGGTGAGTTTACAAGGTGCCGCGTCGACGAGGTGCCGTGCTCACCAGGCGCCATCGTCGTCGCCGGGCGGCAACAGCGCGTCGAGCGCGTCACCGTCGGGGCCTGCGGCGAGTTTTTCGGCGTCGGGACGGGCCATGTCGAGGTCGAGCGTCCAGCCGCCGTCGTCCTCGTGGACTTCGCTGCGCACCGCCTCCAG
This sequence comes from Lysobacter sp., assembly GCA_019634715.1. Classification (GTDB taxonomy): domain Bacteria; phylum Pseudomonadota; class Gammaproteobacteria; order Xanthomonadales; family Xanthomonadaceae; genus Lysobacter_I. The sequence continues at coordinate 161,816 of JAHCAU010000005.1, read as the reverse complement.
CGCGTACAGCCGCGCGCGCAGGCGACCGGCGCGGGCCGGCAGGCGCACGGTGCCGACCACGCGCTGCAGGCCCAGTCGCGCCACCAGCACGTCGCGCAGCAGATCGAGGCCGACGCCATCGCGCGCCGAAACCCAGACGCGCTCGCGCGCGGTCTCCTCCAGACCCAGGGGTTCGGCGTCCTCGGCCATGGCGCGGTCGTGGCGCGGTTCGGCGCCTTCGATGCGGTCGATCTTGTTGTAGACCAGCAGTTGCGGCAGGTCGCCGGCGCCGACCTCGGCCAGCACTTCGTCGACCTGGGCGATACGCTCCTCGCGGTGCGGGTCGGCGGCGTCGATCACATGCAGCAGCAGGTCGGCCTCGCGTGCTTCCGACAACGTCGAGCGGAAGGCGGCGACCAGATCGTGCGGCAGGTCGCGGACGAAGCCGACGGTGTCGGCCAGCACCATGCCGCCGCCGGGCAATGCGACGCGGCGCACGGTCGGATCGAGCGTGGCGAACAACTGGTCGGCGGCGTAGGCTTCGGCGCCGGTCAGCGCGTTGAACAGGGTGGACTTGCCGGCGTTGGTATAACCCACCAGGGCCACGCGCGGCAGTTCGCTGCGGACGCGGGCACGACGCATCTGGGTGTGCTGGACTTCGACCTTCTCCAGGCGGCGCTGGAGTTGTTCGACCCGCTTCTGCAGCAGGCGGCGGTCGGTTTCGAGCTGGGTTTCGCCGGGGCCGCGCAGACCGATGGCGCCGCCGCGCTGGCGTTCGAGATGGGTCCAGCCGCGGACCAGGCGCGTGGCCATGTGCCGGAGCTGGGCCAGCTCGACCTGCAGCTTGCCCTCGTGGCTGCGGGCACGCTGGGCGAAGATGTCGAGGATCAGGCCGGTGCGGTCCACCACGCGGCGGCCGAGCGCCTTTTCGAGGTTGCGCTCCTGCACGGGGCTGAGGGTGTGGTTGACCAGGATGAGGTCGGCGCCGGTGGCATCGGCCGCGGCCTTGCACTCTTCCAGCTTGCCGCTGCCGATCAGCGTGGCCGCATTCGGGCGGTCGATCCGCGCATGCAGCAGGGCGGCGACGGTCGCACCGGCGGAGCGTGCGAGGTCGGCGAATTCTTCCAGGACGTCAGGCTCCGGCGGGCCGCCGGCATGGGTCTGGATCAGCAGGGCGATTTCGCCCTTGCGGGAACGTTCGAACAAAACGAATGCATCCGTGGCGATCGGGCGGACAGTATGACGCGTGCGGCGCCTTCCGGGTGCCGCGAACCTGTACCCGCCCCCCCTCGTCGGACCCGCCGGCCGCTGCGGGCGGCCGGCGGAGTCACGGCACAGGGGACAGGATCAGCCGCCGGTGGTGGCGAGCATGCCGGCCGGGGCCGACTCGTCGTCCTGGTCGGCGGTGGAGTGCACGTAGCCGCCACCGGGACCGACGCGGACATTGCGCGCGGGCACGACGGTGGAGATCGCGTGCTTGTAGACCATCTGGCTCACGGTATTGCGGAGCAGGACGACGAACTGGTCGAAGGATTCGATCGTACCCTGCAGCTTGATGCCGTTGACCAGGTAGATCGAGACCGGAACGCGTTCGCGGCGGAGGGCGTTGAGAAAAGGGTCTTGCAAGGATTGCCCTTTGGACATGGTGTTCCCCACTTTGGGTCTTGTTATTGGAAGAGTCATCGTTCTGGATGGGTCTGCGTGGTTCGTCCCCGACCATCCGCACCCGGTGAGAGGCGGCATTCCCCGGTCGGGCACCCGATGGTTACACAACCCGCCCGCGACCGGAAGCCGGACGGGATGTCCGATGGGGACAGGCGATCAGGCGGTCGCGACGAAGGCGTGCACGGCGTCACGAAGCGCTTCGGCCTGCCGCTGCGGATCGAAGCTGCGCAGGTCCAGCTCGCCGCGCAGCCACGTCAGCTGGCGCTTGGCGAGCTGGCGAGTGGCGAAGATGGCGCGGTCGCGGAACTCGGTCGCCGTGGTCGCACCGTCGAGGTGCTCCCAGGCCTGGCGGTAGCCGACGGCGCGCATGGCGGGAAGATCCAGTGGCGAGGAATGGTCGCGCAACGGCGGGAGGGCGCGCAGGCGGCGCATTTCGTCGAGGAACCCGCCATCGAGCATGGCATCGAAGCGGCGGGCGATGCGGTCGTGCAACACCGCGCGATCGTCCGGCGCGACCGCCAGCTTCAGTACGCGGCACGGGAAGCGCTCGGCGGCGGGCCGCGCCTCGCGCTGCCAGTCGGTGAGGCTCCGGCCGCTCAGCCGGTAGACCTCCAGCGCGCGCTGGATCCGCTGCGGATCGGTCGCGTGGATGCGCGCGGCGGCCACGGGATCGATCCGGCCAAGCTCGGCATGCAATTGGGCCCAACCACGCTCGGCGGCCTCTGCCTCCAGTTGCGCCCGCACCGTCGGGTCGGCCTCGGGCATCGGCGACAAGCCCTGCAGCAGCGCCCGGAAATACAGGCCTGTGCCGCCGGCCAGGATCGGCAGCGCGCCCCGCGCGAGGATGCCGTCGACCGCCACGCGGGCATCGCGGGCGAAGTCCGCCGCCGAATACGTCTGCCAGGGATCGCGCACGTCGATCAGGTGGTGCCGCACCCTCGCCTGCTCATCGGCCGCGGGTTTCGCCGCACCGATGTCCAGCCCGCGATAGACCAGCGCCGAGTCCACGCTGACGATCTCGCCGCCGAAGCGCGCCGCCCAGTCCAGCGCGAGCGCGGTCTTGCCCGAAGCGGTCGGACCCATCAGGGCGATGGCGATGGGGCGGGTGTCGGCGGGCATGGCGTCGAAAGGGTCCTGTGAATGTCGCACTGGCCGCGACGAAGTCTCTGGCGGCCCCCAAGCAGCCGGCATCGCAGCGCCGGCAAGAGGAGTCGCTCGCGGCCACCGGAGGCGGAGCGGCAGCATACCCCGGCCGCCATGCAGGCCGGGATTTCGCAACGGCACGCCGGCATCCCCGGCACACTCATCCACAGCGCCTGTGGACAACCGATGCGCAAGTCTGTGGATGATCGGCTGCGAGCCAATGGCCACGGGGGCTGCAGCCAGTCTGATGAAAATAACACCAGCGCCGTCGCTCTCGTCGCGTGATGTTTATTTCACCAGACTGCCGGGAAGGCCCGCCACGCAAGGACCGCAGCCGGTTGTCCACAGGAAGCGGCCACGACTTGCCCACAGGAACTGTGCACAAGTGGATGGTGGCGCCGGAGCCGACCCGGACATGGCGCAGGCTTTGCCGTCACGCAAACGGCAGCCTCTCTACGGCAGGTGCTACGCTAGGTCGTCCACCTGCCCCCATCATCGCCGGATGAGCCAGCCCAGAACGCCTGACGATCTCTTCGACGCGTCGAATTATCCCCTGCGCGCATCGAATGGACGCGACATCCTGGCCGGTCACTTCCGGGGCTGCCAGTTGGAGTTCGCCGACATGGTCGGCAAGGTGCTGTCCGGTGACGCCATCTTCATGGCGGCGATCAAGGCCGCACGCGAACGCGACTCGCTGCTCTCCGACAACAAGCTGGCGAATCTCTACCTCATCCTGCGCTATGCGATGCCCGAAGACGGCCACGTCTTCGAATTCGGCAGCTTCAAGGGCGGATCGGCCGTGTTCATCGCGACTGTGCTGAAACAACTCGGACGAGCGACCCGGATCTTCGCCTTCGATACCTTCGAGGGCATGCCCGAGACCGACCTCGTGCGCGACCTGCACAGGAAGGGCGACTTCGCCACGAGCGATTTCGAGGGCCTCAACGCCTACGTCGCGGAGCACGACCTGACCTCCCATCTCGTGCTGGTCAAGGGCCTGTTCGACCAGACCTTGCCCGGCGTGCTGGCGCAGGGTCATCGCCCCGGCCTGGTGCACATCGATTGCGACATCTACGCGCCGATCAAGTACGTCATACGCGCCTGCCAGCCGCATTTCCTTGCCGGAAGCCATATCGTTCTCGACGACCCCCTCCATGGCTCCTGTCTCGGCGCGTTCGATGCCGTGCAGGAATTGCTGGTCCGGGAGCTCGATCTCACGGCCGAGCAGGCGTATCCACAGCTGGTCTATCGCTATCCACCGCTGCCTGCGCCCGGGGAACGCGGCAGGCTCCGGCAATCGCTGAGGCGCATGCTGCTCTGGGCATTGGACAAGACCAGCTGAGACCTTCGTTCAAGCCTCGTCCGGCCAGCGGATGCCGGGCGCGGCGGCCCCGGGTCTGGGCATCGGCACCTTCGCCACGGCATTCCAGACCCTGACCGCATCGACCGTAGCGGCGACATCGTGCGCGCGCAGGATCGTCGCGCCGCGCTGCGCGGCGATCAGGTGCGCGGCGACCGAACCATGCACGCGCGCATGCGGGTCGTCGCGTCCGGTCAGTTCGCCGATGCTGCGCTTCCTCGACAGCCCGGCCAGGACCGGCACGCCGAGATCGGCGAAGCGGTCGAGACGCGCCAGCAGTGCCAGGTTGTGCGCCGTGGTCTTGCCGAAGCCGAAGCCCGGGTCGATCACGATCTTCTTCTTCGCGATTCCGGCCATCTCGGCGGAGAAGATGCGCTCGGCGAGGAAGCGGTGCACCTCGGCGACCACGTCGTCGTAATCGGGCGCCTGCTGCATCGAGCGCGGCTCGCCCTGCATGTGCATCAGCACCACCGGCACACCCAGCGCCGCGGCGGCATCGAGCGCGCCCTCGCGACGCAGCGCATGCACGTCGTTGATCATGCCGGCACCGGCCGCGACGGCAGCGCGCATCACCTCCGGCTTGGAGGTGTCGATGCTGATCGGCACGGTGACCGCGTCCGCCAACCGCTCGATGACCGGAAGGACGCGCGCCAGTTCCTCGTCGACCGGCACATCGGCAGCACCCGGCCGCGTGGATTCGCCGCCGATGTCGAGGAGATCGGCGCCCTCCTCCACCAGACGCAGCGCATGCGCCACCGCAGCATCGACGCTCGCGTGCTCGCCACCGTCGGAGAACGAATCCGGCGTGACGTTGACGATGCCCATCACGCGCGGGCGATCGAGGACCAGCACGCGGCCGGCGCAGTCGAGCTGGGGGGAGATATCGAACATGCAAGTCTCCTGCACCATCAACTGGTGCGAACGCGATCAGCCGTAGAGGATATCGGTTCGCACCGCGTACTTCACACCGTCGAGCACCGGCACGCCTTCATGCCAGCGCTCGTGCGCGAACAGCAGCGCCTTGCCTGCCTCGGGGGCGATGTCGAAGGCCATGCCGTGCGCATCGCCCGGCCTGGCGCGGAATCGGGTTTCTCCGCCCGTGAATCCCGCGTTGAGGTACACCATGAACGTCAATCGGCTGCGCATGCCGCCCTGCTCGGCGGCGCCGTCCTTGTGCGGCTTGAACCGCTGGCCGGGTGCGTAGCGGTAGACGCGCCAGTAATCGGTGAAGCCAACGGGTTGCTGGCGATCGATCGTGGGCAGCCCGAAAGCGAGCAGCCTCGCCTGGAGTCCGGCGCCCCAGGATGGGCATCGAAGCACGCTGCGGTCGTTGTTGCGGATCGCCTCGATCCTCTGCTGCCCGGGGCCGACACCCGCCGACTCGAATCCCAGCACTTCGGCCTCGTCGATCAACGCCCGGCATTCCTGCCGGGAAAGGAAGCCGGGAATCTCGATCACGTCCTCGGCCACCGTGCGCATCGAATCCATCGTCACCCGCCGTTCCGGCGATATCGCACAAAAGAGAGAGGCCGAGGGATCGCCTCGGCCTCCGGGGAACGCTTCAGGTCTGCGCGGCAGGCCCGCCGATCAGCGGGGCCGGCGTCGAGGTGTCGTCCTTGTCGCGCGGACTGCCCGACTTGCCCCAGCCCGCCGGCGGCGGCGGCTCGCGGCCTTCCATGATCGCGTCGATCTGCGGCGCATCGATGGTTTCGTACTGCATCAGCAGCTTGGCCATCGCGTGCAGCTTGTCGATGTTGTCGGTCAGGATCTGCGTGGTGCGGCCATAGGCCTTGTCGAGGATGCCGCGCAGCACTTCATCGATCTTGCGCGCGGTGTCGTCGGACACATTCTTGGTCTGCGACACGCTGCGGCCGAGGAACACCTCGCCTTCCTCCTCGGCATAGGCGATCGGACCCATCTCGTCGGACAGGCCCCACTTGGTGATCATGTTGCGCGCCATCTTCGTGGCCCGCTCGATGTCGTTGGACGCGCCGGTGGTGACCTTGTCGATGCCGAAGATGAGCTCCTCGGCCACGCGGCCGCCGTACAGCGAGCAGAGATTCGACTCGATGTAGGTGCGGTTGTAGCTGTAGCGGTCGCCTTCGGGCAGATACATGGTCACGCCCAGCGCACGACCGCGGGGAATGATCGTGACCTTGTAGACCGGATCGTGGTCCGGCATCAGGCGGCCGACGATGGCATGGCCGGCTTCGTGGTATGCGGTGAGGGTCTTCTCTTCCTCGCTCATGGCCATCGAGCGGCGCTCGGCGCCCATCAGGATCTTGTCGCGGGCACGGTCGAAGTGGTCCATGCGGACTTCCTTCGCATTCTCGCGCGCGGCGAACAGCGCGGCCTCGTTCACGAGATTGGCGAGGTCGGCGCCGGAGAAGCCCGGGGTGCCGCGCGCCACGACCATCGGCTCGACGTCGTCGGCCAGCGGCACCTTGCGCATGTGCACCTTGAGGATCTGCTCGCGACCCTTCACGTCGGGCAGGCCGACCACGACCTGGCGGTCGAAGCGGCCCGGGCGCAGCAGCGCCGGGTCCAGCACGTCGGGACGGTTGGTCGCGGCGATCACGATCACGCCCTCGCCGCCCTCGAAGCCGTCCATCTCGACCAGCAACTGGTTGAGGGTCTGTTCGCGCTCGTCGTGGCCACCGCCGAGGCCCGCGCCGCGATGGCGGCCGACCGCGTCGATTTCGTCGATGAAGATGATGCACGGCGCATGCTTCTTCGCCTGCTCGAACATGTCGCGCACGCGGCTGGCACCGACGCCGACGAACATCTCGACGAAGTCCGAGCCGGAGATGCTGAAGAACGGCACCCGCGCCTCGCCGGCGATGGCCTTGGCGAGCAGGGTCTTGCCTGTGCCCGGGGGACCGACCATCAGCACGCCGCGCGGAATCTTGCCGCCGAGCTTCTGGAACTTGCCCGGATCGCGCAGGAACTCGACCAGTTCGGCGACTTCCTCCTTGGCCTCGTCGCAGCCGGCGACATCGGCGAAGGTGGCCTTGGTCTGGTCCTCGTTGAGCAGCTTGGCGCGCGAGCGTCCGAAGGACATCGCGCCCTTGCCGCCGCCCTGCTGCATCTGGCGCATGAAGTACAGCCACACGCCGATCAGCAACGCGATCGGCAGCAGGTTGAGCAGCAGGCTGAGGAAAATGTTGCGCCCCGACGAGGGCGGCACCTGGGTGACCTTGACCTTGTGGTTGATCAGGTCGTTGACCAGCTGATTGTCACCCGGGTTGTAGGTGACGAAGCGGGTGTTGTCCTTGGTGACGCCTTCGATCGTGACCCGGTCTTCCTGGATCTTGACTTCGCGGACCTTGTCGTTGTCCACGAGCTGGACGAATTCGTCGTAGGCCAGCGGGCCGGCACCGCCCATGCCCATTCCCGGGGGCGAGAAACTGTTGAAGACCGCCATCAGCACGATGGCGACGATCACCCACAGGATCAGATTCTTGGCCAAGGTCTTGTTCCTTCCACTCGCGGCCCGCGAAGGGCCTGGTCAAATCAAACAACGGGATTGGGCACCGGCCCGGTCATCCGACCGGAGCCGCATGCTTGCCCTGGGCCAGGGCGTACACTTCGGGCGAACGCTTGCGCGAGGCCGCCGGTTTGCGAATCACGACACGGGTGTAGCGCTTGCGCAAGGCCCGGACGTAATCGTCGAACCCCACCCCCTGGAACAGCTTGATCAGGAAGGTACCCCCGGGCCGCAGGTGGCGGTCGGCGAAGTCCATCGCCAGTTCCGCCAGATGCATGGCCCGGGGCAGGTCCACGGCATCCACGCCGCTCATATTGGGGGCCATGTCCGAGAGCACAAGGTCCACGGGCTGGCCGTTCAGGAGGGCTTCGAGCTGGGCCAGTACCTCGTCCTCGCGGAAATCGCCGCAGATGAACTCGACCCCGGCCAGCGAGGGCATGTCCAGGATGTCCAGGGCCACCACCCGGCCGCTGTCGCCGAGGGCCTGGCGCACCCACTGCGACCAGCCGCCAGGCGCGGCGCCGAGGTCGACCACGGTCATGCCCGGCTTGAGCAGGCGGTCGCGCTCGACCAGTTCCTCCAGCTTGTACGCCGCACGCGAGCGCAGACCCTCTGCCTGCGCCTTCTTGACGTAGGGGTCGGAGAAATGCTCCTTGAGCCAGCGGTGGCTGCTCTTGCTGCGGGACATGCGGGGGATACGGGACCAGAAGGGAAATGGAGGCGCGCGCGCCGCATGGGGTTCGACCGGTCCAGCGGGCGCGCGGTCGGCCATGATACCCTGCGCGACGCCCCATCCACGCCCGTCCTGCATGTCGACCTCCCTCACGAACGCCCAGATCCGATTCCTCCGCGGCCAGGCCCACGGCCTCAAGGCGATGCTCCAGGTGGGCGCCAAGGGGGTCACGGACGCCGTGGTGGCCGAGATCGACCTCGCGCTGGAACATCACGAACTGATCAAGATCCGCGTGGGCGCCGAAGATCGCGAAGCCCGGGACGCCATGGTCGGCGACCTGGCCGAACGTACCGGCTCGGCGCTGGTGCAGCGCATCGGCAACGTCGCCGTGCTGTACCGCCAGAGCAGGGATCACCGCCAGATCGTGCTGCCGAGGGCCTGACGGCCGTCGCCGGGCCGCGGTTCCAGCCCCTTCCGAAGCCTTCCCGTTTCGAGCGCTCCAGTCGATGCTGCTCCATCTCGAACAACCGGACTTCGAATACTTCATGCGCGGCGCCGACGGCGCCAGCGCGAAGATCAACGATCGCGTGTTGCGTCACAGCTTCATCCTCGCGCCGAACCGGCTGATCGAGGACTGGCCGGTCGGCGACGTGCGCGCGATGACGCCGGCCGACCTCGAACCGCTGCTCGCGCTCGAACCGGAACTGGTCCTGCTCGGCAGCGGTGCGACGCAGGCCTTCCCGCCGGCCGCGGCGATGGGCGCCTGCCTGTCGCGCGGCATCGGTCTGGAAACGATGACCAACGCCGCCGCCGCGCGCACCTTCAACGTGCTGGCCAGCGAAGGCCGTCGCGTGGTGGCCGGTTTCGTGCTCGGCGGCTGAACGTGGCGCCCGGGGCGTCGACGGCGCGCTTCGCCATCGCGCTGGGGCTGTCGGCGATGCTCTCGGCCTGCGGCGACCCTGCACCGCCTTCGTCACGTCGCATCGAGCAGCACACACGCTTCGAGCACTGGCTCGACGCCGGGCATCGCGATGCCGTGGCTGCCTATCGCATTCGCCTCGAAGGACAGGGGCTCGCGGACGCCGTGCCGATGGAGGCGCTGCTGCGCTCCTCGCGACGCTGGCATCTGTGCCTGCACGACGAATTCGCCACCCCGCCACCCGCGCTGCAGCCGAACATCGAGGCCACGTTGCGCGTGGTCGCACGGCTGCACGACGCAGGCCTGGTCGATCCGGCGCTCGCACGCTCGGGCTGGCGCGACGCACGCGTGAACCGCTGCGCCGGCGGCGCGACCGGCAGCCGCCACCTGCACAACAACGCCCTCGATTTCGACCTGCCCGCGCAGACCGACAACGTCGCGGCACTGTGCGCGTGGTGGCGAACGCACGGCCCGAAGGCGCGCATGGGCCTGGGCTTCTACACGCCGACCGCCATCCACATCGACACTGCCGGCTTCCGCACCTGGGGCTCGGACCGCACGCGGCGCACGTCCTTGTGCGTCGCGGGTTGAAGACGCCCGCCAGCCGCACCGCGCGGCAAGGTGGCGACGGCCTCAGAAGCGCAGGTTGACCGATGCGTACAGCGATCGGCCGGGGCCAGGCACCGCCGTGCCCCAGCGCGGATGATTCGGCGCGGCCGGGTTGATCGACATGGTGGTGCCCTGCCCCAGGTAGACGCCGCCAGTCGGCAAGGCGTGGAAGCGATCGAGCGCATTGTCGACGCCGACCTCGGCGCGCACCTTGGACCATGTCTTCGACAGGCGCAGGTTGAGCAGGCCGTAACCGGCGGTCTCGACTTCGTTGCGCACGCGCGACACCGCATCCTTGCGCTGCACGCCGAGGCCCTCCGCGGCCGCTTCCCAGCCGGCATGTCGCCACTGGATTGCCAGGCGCAGGTGCGGCGGCATCTGCTGGTAGAGCCGGTCGCCCGTGCGTGTGTTGGACGCGCTGGCCCAGGCCAGTTCGCCGTCGATGCCGAAGGTACCGACCGCGGTCTCGGCCAGTGTCGCCTTGCCCGAGACATCGATGCCGTACATCCGTGCGGACTGGTTCTCGTAGCGCAGCACGGCGAACGCGTCGCGCAGCGGCACGGCACGCGGCGCATCGGTGGCGGGATCCCACTGCACGGCATCGATGTAGTCGGCGATGCGCGTGTAATACGGGGTGAACTGCAGTTCCCAGCGGCGATCCGGCGCATGCAGGTCGACGGTGATCGACGCCGTCGCGGCGCGCTCTGGCCGCAGGTCGAGGTTGCCGACGTAGCCGTTGCCATCGCCGGCGGTGTTGTTCATGACCGCGGCCATGGTCCAGGTCGACCAGGGATAGACCTCGTACAGACCGGGCGACCGCGTCTTGCGCGCAAGGCCGAAGGCGAGGTCCGCACGCTCGCCGGCGGCGACGCGGAGGATCGCGGTGGCATCCCAATGACCATCGCTGCGAGCGCGATCGCGGGCGTTGAAGCGCGCGGCGTCGCGCATCTGGAACGAACCCATCATGTTGCTGGCCGGGTCGTAGCCGCGCACCATGCCGGCATCCATGTGCACGCGTTCGTGGCGCACACCCAGCTCCAGCGTGGAGATCTCGCCCAGGCGCTGTTCCCATTCCAGGTAGGCGGCGTCCCGCTCCCGCCGGCCATCGCGGATGTTCCAGAAGGCGCCGGGCCACATCATCCCGCCCGAAGGTGGCCACCAGTCGTCGAGCCGGTGGCGGCGGAACTCGGCGCCGATGCGCAGGCGCCCATCCCCGGTCAGCGCGATATCGGCTGCGGCGGACAACGCCGAGGTGTCGCTCTCGGTGAGCATGGGCATGCCCGCCGCGCAAGTGGCGCCGATCGGCGCACAGGGAACCGCGCCACCGCCGGCGGGAAAGCTGCCGCCGGACGCCATGCCGTACCAGTAGCGCTTGTCCGGCCCGAAATCCATCGCGTGTTCGAGACGCTCGCGATAGCCGCGGAGCTCCATGCGCCCCCAGTCGAAGTCGCCGAGATAGCGCAGGTGCATGCGGCGCTGGCGATTGTCGGTGAGATCCATGCGCTGGTTCGGGAAATCCTGTCGCGGCATCGACTGCCAACCGAAGCGCGCTTCGAGCAGATGGTCGCCACGGGTGTAGGCCAGGTCGAGGCGCTGGTTGTGCGTCGCGTAGCCGGTCGAACCGATCTCGTCGCGATCGAGCGTATGTCCGGCGCGGCCGGTGAAGTCGTGGGACTTGAAGTCGTCGCCGGCATGCAGGTTGTCCGCGCGAGCCGTCGACCCGGCGTAGTGCGCACGGAGATGCTCGGTGGCGAGGGTCGCGCCGATGTTCGCGCCATGGGCATTGCCGTTGCTGCGGTAGTACATGCCGACTTCGCCGGACAGACGCACGCCTTCCCCCGGTGCGGCGAATGCCGGTGGCGCGGTGTCGACCACGATGCTGCCGCCGATTGAATCGCCGCCGCGCGACACCGGCACGACGCCCGGATACACGGTGATGCTGCCGACCTGCGATGCCGGCACATAGGACAGCGCGGGGTTCATGTGATTGGGGCAGGAGGCCGAGATATCCGCGCCATCGACCTGGATGCGCAGCCGGTCGTCGGCGAGGCCGCGGATCGACGGCAGGCCGGACACGCCGCCGGCGGCATTGATGCTGACCCCCGGCAGGCGATCGAGCAGCGAGGCGGTGTCGCTGGTGGCCGCCGTGCGGGCCGCATCGGCGTCCAGGCGACGCGCCGGCGCGATCGATGCGCGATCGCCATGGACGACGACCTCCGGCAAGGTGGCGATCCTGTCGCCGGTGGTGGGGGCGCCATCGCCATCCACGGCGGCACAGGCACAGAAGGGAAGCGCGGCGAGGATCGCCAGGTCAAGCGGTTGGGGACGCAGGAACATGAGGACTCCGGTTCGGGAACGAGGCGCGCGCGTGCGCGCCCGGCGCCGCACACGGCAGCGTGGCGGCGACATGGAAAGGACGGGTGCGGGAAGGCGTCGGAAACGCTCGGTTCGGAGACGCCCGGTCAGGCGTTGCGTCCCCGTGGCGGCGCGCGTGCGCCGCGTGCCCGGTCGCGGAATGCCGCTGGAGCCGCATCGGTCCAGTGCGCGCGCGGCGGCGCCGCGATCCGGCGTGCGGCCAGACCAGCGGGGAAGCCCGGCAAAGCAGTCGCAGCCAGCAGAGGGCAATACGCGCAGTCGTGGCCGTGCCCGGTCTCGCGTGGCGCCTCCTCCGGCACGGGATCGAACAGCGGCATCTCGACGAAGCGCAGCCCCGCCGTGGTACACAGCGCATGCAGGCCGCTGGTATCGACGGCCTGCGCGGCGAGCCGCGCCTGATGCAGGCGACCCGCCGCCGGGAGCAACGGCAGCAGCACGCTCGCCAGCAAGGCGAGCGCAAGCATGCATGCGTGGCGGCGGCGCAGGATCGACATGGCGCGAGTGTGGCTTGCGACGCGTGACACCGGTTTGCCCACGATCAATTCGCGGGATCAGCGGCCCATCGACGCCAGCCCGACGGCATGATCATTCCGTATCCGGCGCGAACAGCAGCCGGAACGCGCGCAGCGCCGCAGGGTGATAGACCGTCGCGTGGGTCTCCTCCGGCAGCGGCAGGACATGCCAGCGCAGGCCCTTCGGCGCGGAGGCTTCCAGCATCGCGGGCAAGGTCTTCACCACATTCGCGATGCTGGGCTCGCCGCTGTGGGCGATGAACAACCGGGTCTTCAGGCCGGGGTTCGCTTCGAGAAACGCGCCGAAGCTCTTGGCCAGTGCGCGATCGTTCCACCACAGGCTGGGATCGATCGCGATGTAGGCATCGAACATGTCCGGCGCGAGTACCAGCGTTTCCATGATGAACAGGCCGGCGGCCGATTCGCCGACGATCGCGGTTTCGCCGGTGGTGCGATAGCGGCGGTCGATCTCCGGCATCAGTTCGTCGCGGATGAAGGCACGGAACGTCGCGGAACCGCCGACCACCGGCGCGATCTTCCGGTCCGCGGCGACTTCGGTCGGGCCGGTCATGTCGCGACGGCGCTGGGTGTTCTCGATGCCCACCAGCATGAACGGGCGCATGGTGCCGTTGCCCATCGACACCTGCATCAGGCCGGCGACATGCAGGAAATCCTCGGCGAGGCCGCCATCGGGCATGTAGATCACCGGCACCCTGGCGTCGGGGCGCTCGTGATAGCCGGCCGGCAGGTAGACGTTGATGCGGCGGGTTTCGCCCATCACCTTCGAGTCGAGGGTGAAGGTCTCGCCGATCGACAGCGGCTGCGAAGCGGTGGCGGGCGCCGGTGCCGATGCCTGCGCATGCACGGGCAACACGGGAAAAACGAAGCACAGCGCGAACGCGCAGAACGCGGCGAACCCATGGCGCGACATCGGACGATTCCTTGCGGGTGGCGAATGAGGTCTCAGCGCTTGGGCAACGCCTGCAGCGGATCCTGCGGCTTGCCGTTGCAGCGGGCGAGCCGATGCGGACTGCGATCCACCGGATCGCGCATCGGCGAGCGCCCGGCGCGCTGCGCCGGGCCGGAGATCCGCCGTGCAGGGCGCGGACGCGCTCACCGTTTCGGCAACGCCTGCAGCGGATCCTGCGGCTTGCCGTTGTAGCGGATCTCGAAGTGCAGCATGTCGCGCGAGGCGCCGCTGCGGCCCATCTCGGCGATCTGGTCGCCGGCCTTCACGCGCTGGCCTTCGTTGACCAGCCGCGCACGGTTGTGGCCATAGGCCGACAGCCACTGCTCGCTGTGCTTGATGATGATCAGTTCGCCGTAGCCGACCAGGCCTGCGCCGGAATAGACCACCACGCCGTCGGCCGCCGCACGCACGGGCGCGCCGCTGTTGCCGGCGATGTCGATGCCCTGCCGAGTGGGATCGCCGGCGACGAAGCCGCCGACGATGGTGCCCTCGGCGGGCCAGCGCCAGGCGAAGCCGGCCACCGGTGGCGGCACGGTCGCCGGAACGGGGGTGGCAGGCCTGGCCGGCGCGGTGGCAGGCGGTTTCGTCGTCGGCGCGGCGGGGGTCGCCGCAGGTGTCGATGGCGTCGCGGAATTGCCGGCCTGCGCAGGCTTGCCTGATGCGGGCGCGGCAGGGGTGCCTGCCGCCGGCCTCGTCGACGTTGCCGCCTGCGCCGTCGGGGGGGCCGACAGGCGCAGGACCTGTCCCGGATGGATGGTGTACGGCGGCGCGATGCGGTTCCACATCGCCAGGTCCAGCGCGCTGACGCCGTGTTCCTTCGCGATGCGGTACAGGGTGTCGCCCTTGCGCACGGTGGCGGTGGCGCCGGTGGCTGGCCGCGGCGTCGCGGCCGGAGTCGGCGGCGAGCGCGATGCCGATGGGCTGCGGACCACGGTGGTCTTCGCGCAGCCGGCGAGCAGCAGCGCGCAGGCCGTCGCCGCCATGAGCGTCTTCAGCCCAAGATTGCGGACGACACCGACGCTCACAGGCCGACCCTCTGCAGCAGTTCGCGCACGGCCAGGCCGCCGCCGCTGATGAGCACGCCGAAATAGATCAGGGTGCCGATGTTGGCGAGGTGGCCGAGCAGCACGGCCACGCCGTCGCGCTGGATGAAACCGATGGCGTACAGCAGCAGGGCCAGCGCCGGCAGCGTGTTGCTGAAAGGCACGAAACCGAAAGGCGCCATCAGCAGCAGCGCCGCGAGGATGAACGCGAGATCGTTCAGCACGCGCGGCAGACTGCCGTCGACCAGCAGGCGCAACCGGTGCGGGCTGCTGATCTTCTCCAGGCGACGCACCCAGACGAGGCCACCGGTCAGGCCCGGCCGCAGCTTGTCGGCGGGCAACGCGCGACTGCGCAGCCGCTGCGGCAGCCACAGCGGGCGTCCGATCAGGCGGCTGATGCCGACCAGCAGGATCGCCGCGCCGAACACGGTGCTCACGCCGGGAATCGACACCGGGATCAGGAAGACCAGGGTCAGCAGGATGGTGACGAGCAGCAGGCCTTCGTCGCCGAACACGTCGAGCAGTTCCTGCAGGCTGAGGGTGTCTGGCGGAAGCCTGTCGATGACCTGGGTGAGCTGTTCGCCGAGGGAGGCGTCGGGAAACGGGATCCGCGTCATCAGTCCACCATGCCAGAGAGAAGCGGCACGAACACCACCGACGCCAGTTCGGTGCGCTCGATCGCGCCGTCGGCATCCTTGCGCAGCTTCAGCAGCGACTGGCCGCCACTGCCGCCCACCGGCGCGACGAGGGTGCCGCCGGGCGCGAGCTGCTCGGTCAGGGCATCGACCAGCGCCGGCGCCGCAGCGGTGACCACGATGGCGTCGAACGGGCCGTTCTCGGGCCAGCCGATACGGCCATCGTCGTGCTTGCTGCGCACGTTCAGGCCGAGGTTGCGGAAGCGTTTGCGCGCGGTGCGCAGCAGGTCGCCGATGCGCTCGACGGTGTGCACCTCGAGACCCAGTGCGGCGAGGATCGCGGCCTGGTAGCCGGATCCGGTGCCGACTTCGAGCACCTTCTTCGGCTGGGCGCCATCCTCGAACAGGGCTTCGGTCATGCGCGCGACCACCCACGGCTGCGAGATGGTCTGGCCATGGCCGATCGGCAGGGCGTTGTCCTCGTAGGCGCGCGCCGCGAGCGCTTCATCGACGAACAGGTGGCGCGGTACGGTGCGGATGGCGTTGAGCACGCGTTCGTCGCGGATGCCCTGCTCACGCAGGCGCTCGATCAGGCGGTCGCGCACCCGCTGCGAGGTCATGCCCATGCCCAGCGCCTCGGGCTGCAGGCGCATCCGCGCGGTCATGCTGCGCCGCCCGCGTTCTGGACGACATCGTCCTGCAGCGATGCCGCCAGACCACCGACCCAGCTGGCCACCTGATCCAGCGCCTGGTAGCGCGTGAGATCGACATGGATCGGGGTGATCGAGATGCAGGCGCGGCGCACGGCGTGGAAGTCGGTGCCCGGGCCGGCGTCCTGTTCGGGGCCGGCGGCGCCGATCCACCACCATTGCCGACCGCGCGGGTCTTCCTGCGGCGTGCAGGCTTCGGCGCGGTGGCGATTGCCCAGGCGCGTGACCTCGAAGCCGGCGATCTCGTCCCACGGCAGGTCGGGGACGTTCACGTTCAGGATGGTGTCGGCCGGCAGCGGGTCGACGCGCAGTCGTGCCACGATCTCGGCCGCCGCGCGCGCCGCGGTCTCGTAATGACGGCCCTTGTGGTCGGCGGTGACCAGCGACACCGCGACCGCGGGCAGGCCGAGGAAGCGGCCTTCCATCGCCGCAGCGACGGTGCCGGAGTAGATCACGTCGTCGCCGAGGTTGGCGGTGTTGTTGATGCCGGAGACCACGATGTCCGGCTCGCGCTCGAGCATGCCGGTGATGGCCACGTGCACGCAGTCGGTGGGCGTGCCGTGGACGCGCCAGGTGGCCTCGTCCTGGCGGACCACGCGGATCGGCATGTCGAGGGTCAGCGAATTGCTGGCGCCTGAACGGTCGCGGTCGGGCGCGACCACCAGCACCTCGTGCCCCGCCGAGCGGAGGCCATCGGCGAGAACCCGGATGCCGGGGGCGTCGACGCCATCGTCGTTGCTGACAAGGATGCGCATGCGATCTCGGCTCGGAACAAAGCCGAATCATATCCAATCGCACCGGGTGTCCGCACCCCGCACGCGATCACGGCCAGGCGAAACCGGCCGCGATCGCCGGAATTCGAACGCGCGGACAAGCCTGCTAGCATCGCGCCATGACGCGCCCGCCCGCTCCCGACGATACGGACGACACCGACGACGCCGCGCTGTTCCGCGCCTCGATCGGGCCTGTGCGCGAGCTGCCGGCACCGCCCGCACCGCCATCGAAGCCGAAACCCCGACCGAACACCCGCATGCGCGACCTCGACGAGGAAGACGCACGCAGCGAATTCCAGCGAGCGCTCGACGCGGCGCCGCTGCTGGCCGGCGACACGCTCAGCCATCGCCGCGACGAGGTGCCGCCGCGCGTGCTCAGGCGCCTGGCGCGCGGGGAGTACGCCGCGCAGGACGAGATCGACCTGCACCTGGCGGCCAGCGCGCAGGCCGAGGCGATGCTGCGCCGCTTCCTGCGCGAAGCCATGGGCGCCGGCTTCACCTGCGTGCGCGTGATCCACGGCAAGGGCCTGCACGCGCCCGACGGCGTGCCGACGCTGAAGAACCTGGTCGATCGCCTGCTGCGGCAGCGCGCGGACGTGCTGGCCTTCCACTCGGCACCGCCCGCGCAGGGCGGCACCGGTGCGGTGCTGGTGCTGCTGTCCGCGCGCTGACGCGGTTGCGGCGCTCAATCGTCCTTGACGTCGACGTTGCGCTTCACGGGCTTGTGCACCCAGTGCACGGTGATGCCGCGACGCCGCGCGGTGCGTTCGACATAGGCGACGTAGGCATCATCGTCTTCGATGCGCGGCGAATATTTCGTGCCCGGCTGCGCCGGTTTCGCGGCCGGCGCGGAGGCCAGGTCGCTGGTGGTGGCGCAACCCGACAACGACAAACCGACGGCCAGCGCGAGCGACAGGCGGATGCAGGTGTTCATGGGAAACCTCCGGTGGACGGTGGATGCGCGACGGCACCGTGCCCTGCCCGGCGCAAGGCGCCATCGATCCGCTTATACGCCCGCCCGGCCGCGTCTGCCTTTGCCGTTCCGGCTTTCCGATGAACGGTGTCGATGCCGCCGGACTCGGCGCAGCCCGTGGAGGTCAGACGGGTCCGGAAGCGCCCGACGCGTCGCTCACCTCGCCCAGCTCGGCCAGCACGGTCGTCGCGTAGCATCCCGGCGGCAAGGCGAACTGCAGGCGCAGCACGCCCGGTCCGGGCCATTCCCAGCGCAGGTCCGTCGGACGCAGGCGCAGCGCGCGCCGCTCCTGTTCCAGCCCGGCGCGCTCCAGTCCTTCGCGCAAGTCCAGCGAGGAGGCCTCCGCCAGCGCCTCCAGTTCCAGCGCCTTTGCCGCTGCATCGCTGCGCAGTTCGCCGCGTCCCCAGAGCGGCCCGCTCGGATGGATGTCGAACGACGTCAGGCGCGCGGCCAGGGTGTCGCTCCACGGTTCCGGCCCGAACACGCTGCGGCTCCCGTCGAGGGACCAGACTTCGCCGTCGAGCGGCCCATCCCAGCAGTCCGCGCGGACCCGTGCGGCCAGCACGCGATTGAAGAGCTCCGAACGCGCGGCGGACAGCAGGTGCGTGCGCTCCTCGCGCGGCACTCTGCGCCCGGCGAACATCGCCAGGGCCTTGTCGAGGTTGCGCCCACCGCGCCCGAAACGCTGCTCGCCGAAATAGTTCGGCACGCCGCGCGAGGCGATGCCTGTCAGGCGCGTCTCGATCGCCGCCACATCGCCCTCGACCTCGCGCAGGGTCAGCACGAAGCGGTTGCCCGCCAGCGCACCGCGCGGCAACTTGCGCGAATGCCAGGCCTGCGCGAGCACGCGCAACTCGTCCGAATCCAGCGTCGCGACATCGGGAGACACCTTCTTCGGAATCCAGACGCTGAAGCGCTGGCGCGTGACCGCGTGGCGATCCTTCAGCCCGGCATAACCGATCGCAGATTCGGCGACGCCCGCCCACTGCGCGATGCGCTTGGCGGCGAAGGCGGTGTTCATCCCGCGCTTCTCGATGCTCAACAACAGATGTTCACCGGCACCGCTGGCCTCGAAGGCATCGATTTCCTCGACGACGAAGTCCTCGGGTGTCGTGCGCATCCGCGCCGCCAGCGCAGGCACGCCGTGGGCGCGGGCCAGGCCGACTTCCGATACGGCATCGCTCACGCGCGCACCAGCAGGCACGTCGCCTGCGCGGCGATGCCTTCGCCTCGACCGGTGAAACCGAGCCTCTCGGTGGTCGTGGCCTTCACGCTGATGTCGCCGATGTCGATGCCGAGGTCCAGCGCGATCAGCCGGCGCATGTCCTCCGCGTGCGGGCCGACCTTCGGCCGCTCGCAGATCACGGTGATGTCGGCATTGCCGACCTTCCAGCCGAGGTTGCGGACCAGGTGATCGCAATGACGCACGAAGGCGCGGCTGTCGGCGCCCTTCCACTGCGGATCGCTCGGCGGGAAATGCCGGCCGATGTCGCCCAGCGCCAGCGCGCCGAGCATCGCGTCGCACAGCGCATGCAGCACCACGTCGCCATCGCTGTGCGCGACGATGCCGCGCTCGTGCGGCACGCGCACGCCGCCGAGCATCACGTGGTCGCCCTCGCCGAAGGCGTGGACGTCGAAACCCTGGCCAATGCGGATGGAGATCGCATTCATGTGCTATTCCTCGTTGGATGACATGCGACGCTCGATCCTCGCGAGCGCCGCCAGCACCTTCTTGCGGTGCCTCGCGGATTTCAGCCATGCAGGAAGCCGCGAAACGAAACCGGCGTTCGCGACCACGGTCGCTTCGCGCAGGCGCGCCGCCACGTAGCGCGTCAGCTCGGCCTGGTGGCCTGCGTTGTACGCCCAGACGAACCGGCCCTGCATCACCGGCTCGCTGCGTGCCAGGCGCATGCCGGTGGCCGGCTCGTGGCCGACCTCGTTGTCGCCCATCGGCAGGACGGACAAGGTGAGCTCGGATTCGTGTCGGCATCCCGGGCAACGCACCTGCACCCGATGCATTGCGTACGCCTCGCCGGCATCGAGTCGTCTGCAATACCCCAGACCGCGGGCACCGCAGTGCCCGCAACTGCGCTCTCCCTGCGCGCAGCATGGGCCGAACCAGTCGACCCCCGGCAGGACGGACGAGGCATATCGGTAGAGAGGCACGCCACGCACGTCCAGGTGGCAGCCGTGGCAATGGAACGAGGCGGTGATCCGCGGTGCATCGTCCGTCCGCAGGTAACGCACGACACCGAGGCGATCGCAGCGCGGGCAGAGCACGTCGCAGGACTCGCCGAGGAAGCGCCAGGCATGCGCCCCGTCATCGACATGCCGCGCTGGAAGCCGGGCTGCCGCGCGCGCGGCCGCACGCAGGCTCATCGCTTCGCCAACTCGAACTCGAACCGCGCCAGATCCGCCGGCGTGGTCACCTTGAAATTGTCCTCGCGACCTTCGACCAGCAGCGGGCGCAGGCCCTGCCGCTCCATCGCCATCGCCTCGTCGGTGATCGCGACACCCGCGGCATGCGCGGCGTCGAGCGCCTTCGACAGTTGCAGTCGTCGGAACATCTGCGGCGTGAAGGCGCGCCACAGGCGTTCGCGCGGCTCGGTGCCATCGATGCCGCCATCGTCGCCGGCGCGCTTGAGCGTGTCGCGCACCGGTGCGGCGAGGATGGCGCCGACCGGGTCGGCACGGCCACGGTCGAGCAGGCGGTCGAGATCGGCAAGCGCGAGATTCGGACGCGCGGCGTCGTGCACCAGCACGAAGTCGTCCTGGCGCACCTCGTCGGGCAAGGCGTTCACGCCGGCCAGCACCGAATCCGCGCGCTCGGCGCCGCCGAGGCAGGTCGACACCGGCTTGCCGGCGATCTCCTGCCAGCCGGGCCAGTGCGCGTCGTCCGCCGACAGCACGACCATCGCGCCGACGACCGAGGGATGCGACAGCAGCGCCTGCAGCGCCCATGCGATCAGCGGCTGCCCGCCGGCCTGCAGGTACTGCTTGGGCACGTCCGCGCCGAAGCGCGTGCCGCGACCGGCGGCCGGCACGACCGCCCAGAGTCCGCCGCGGACCGGATCCGGCATCACGGCGCAGGCGCCTCGTCATCGACCGCAGGCGGGTCGATCGCGGCCGGCGGTTCCACCACGCGATAGAAGGTCTCGCCCGGCTTGATCATGCCCAGCTCGCTGCGTGCGCGTTCCTCGGCGGCCGCTTCGCCGGACTTGAGGTTTTCGACCTCGGCGGCGAGCTGCTCGTTGCGCTGCCCCAGGCCACGGTTCTCCGCAGCCTGGCGGTCCACCTGCGCCTGCAGGCTCGCGGTGGCGACCGCGCCGCCCTCACCCAGGAACAGGCGGTACTGCAGCCACGCCAGCAGCGCGAACAGCAGCAGCGCGAGGATCCGAAGCGGGCGATGGGCGTCGCTCATCCGCGCGGCATCAGCCCCGCTTCAGCGAGACGAACGCGTCGCGGCCGGCGTACTTCGCGGCGGCGCCGAGCTGCTGTTCGATGCGCAGCAGCTGGTTGTACTTCGCCACGCGGTCGCTGCGGCACAGCGAACCGGTCTTGATCTGCGTGGCGGTGGTCGCGACGGCGATGTCGGCGATGGTGGTGTCCTCGGTCTCGCCCGAGCGGTGCGAGACGATCGCCGCGTACTTCGCCGCGTCCGCCATCGCAATGGCTTCGAGCGTCTCGGTCAACGTGCCGATCTGGTTGACCTTGATCAGGATCGCGTTGGCCACGCCCTGGTCGATGCCTTCCCTGAAGATCTTCGGGTTGGTGACGAACAGATCGTCGCCGACCAGCTGGACCTTGCCGGTCAGGCGCTCGGTCAGCAGCTTCCAGCCGGCCCAGTCGTGCTCGGCCATGCCGTCCTCGATCGTGATGATCGGGTATTCGTTGCACCAGCCAGCCAGGAAGTCGGCGAACTGCTCGCTGGTCAGGCGCTTGCCTTCGCCGGTGAGGTTGTACTTGCCGTTCTCGAAGAATTCGCTCGATGCGACGTCGAGGCCGAGCAGCACGTCTTCGCCGGCCTTGTAACCGGCCTTGCCGATGGCTTCGAGGATGGTGTCGAGCGCTTCCGAGTTGCTGCGCAGGTCCGGGGCGAAACCGCCCTCGTCGCCGACCGCCGTGCTCAGGCCCTTGCCCTTGAGCACCGACTTCAGCGCGTGGAAGATCTCGGTGCCGCAGCGCAGCGATTCGGAGAACGACTCGAAGCCCACCGGCAGCACCATGAATTCCTGCAGGTCGACGTTGTTGTCGGCATGCGCGCCGCCGTTGATGATGTTCATCATCGGCACCGGCAGCACGGCGTCGCGGCCATTGGCGAGGTACTGCCACAGCGGCTGCCTGCGCGAAGCGGCGACCGCGTGCGCGGCGGCCATCGACACGCCCAGCAGCGCGTTCGCGCCGAGGCGGCCCTTGTTCTCGGTGCCGTCGAGGTCGATCAGGCGCTTGTCCAGGCCGGCCTGGTCGGCGGCATCGAACCCGGCCAGCGCCTGCGCGATGGCGCCGTTGACGTTGCCGACGGCCTTCTGCACGCCCTTGCCGAGGTAGCGGGTCTTGTCGCCATCGCGCAGTTCGACGGCTTCCTTGGTGCCGGTGGACGCGCCCGACGGCACCATCGCGCGGCCGAAGGAACCGTCAGCGAGCGTGACGTCGGCTTCGAGCGTGGGGTTGCCTCGGCTGTCGAGGATTTCGCGGGCGTGGATCTTCGTGATCGTGGTCATGGGCGTCGAGTTGAGGTGGATTCGATAGGGTGCGCCCTGGCGCACCGGCTTTTTTGTCGTTGACCTGGAAACGGTGCGCCGGGGCGCACCCTATGCGGTTGTTTCGAGGAACCCGTTGCGCTTGGTCACTTCGTCCAGCGCCACCAGCGTCTCCAGCAATGCGCGCATCTTCGGCAGCGGCCATGCATTCGGGCCGTCGCTCAGCGCCTTCGCGGGATCGGGATGGGTTTCCATGAACAGGCCGGCGATGCCGACTGCAGTGGCGGCGCGCGCCAGCACCGGCACGAATTCGCGCTGGCCGCCGCTGCTGCTGCCCTGCCCGCCCGGCAACTGCACCGAATGGGTGGCGTCGAACACCACCGGGCAACCGGTGTCGCGCATCACCGCGAGGCTGCGCATGTCGCTGACGAGGTTGTTGTAGCCGAAGCTGGCGCCGCGCTCGCAGACCATGATGTCGTGGTTGCCGGTCGACTTCGCTTTCTCGACCACCGGCTTCATGTCCCAGGGCGAGAGGAACTGGCCCTTCTTGATGTTCACCGGCTTGCCGGCGTTGCAGACCTTCCGGATGAAATCGGTCTGGCGCACGAGGAAGGCGGGTGTCTGCAGTACGTCGACCACGCTCGCGACTTCGTCCATCGGCGTGTATTCGTGCACATCGGTCAGCACCGGCACGCCGATCTGGCGCTTCACCTCGGCGAGCACGCGCAGGCCTTCCTCCATGCCCGGGCCGCGGAAGCTGGTGCCGGAGGTGCGGTTGGCCTTGTCGAAGCTCGATTTGAAGATGAAGGGAATGCCCAGCGAGGACGTGATTTCCTTGAGCTGACCGGCGACGTCGAGCTGCAGCTGCTCCGACTCGATCACGCACGGACCGGCGATCAGGAAGAAGGGTTTGTCGAGGCCGACCTCGAATCCGCAGAGTTTCACGCGTTTGCCTCCTTGAGGAGCTTGCCGCCCGCCTGCCCTTCATTGGCCTTGTGCTCGCGCGCGGCGCGGATGAAACCGATGAACAGCGGATGGCCGTGACGCGGCGTCGACAGGAATTCCGGATGCGCCTGGCAGGCCAGGAACCAGGGATGCATCGACTGCGGCAGCTCGACCATCTCGACCAGCAGGTCGTCCATCGACTTGGCCGCGATGACCAGGCCGGCGTCTTCCAGCTGGGTGCGGTAGCGGTTGTTGAACTCGTAGCGATGACGATGGCGCTCGCCGACCACGTCCTTGCCATACATGCGGTGCGCCAGCGTGCCCGGCTTCACCCGCTGTTCCTGCAGGCCCAGGCGCATGGTGCCGCCGAGGTCGCTCTTTTCGCTGCGACGCTCGATCTCGCCGCTCGACGTGCGCCATTCGGTGATCAGGCCGATCACCGGATGCGGACCCTGGCGATCGTTCTCGGTGCTGTTGGCGTCGGCCAGCCCGGCGACGTGGCGGGCGTAATCGACCACCGCCGCCTGCATGCCGTAGCAGATGCCGAAATACGGAATGCCCTGTTCGCGCGCGTGCTTCGCGCTGAGCACCTTGCCTTCGAAGCCGCGATCGCCGAACCCGCCCGGGACCAGGATGCCGTCGACGCCGGCGAGCACCGTCGCCGCGCCTTCGCGCTCGACATCCTCGGACTCGATCCACTTGAGCTTCACGCGGCTGCGCTGGCGCAGGCCGCCGTGCTTCAGGGCTTCGGCCACGGACTTGTAGGCGTCCTGGTGATCGACGTACTTGCCGACCACGGCGATCGTGACTTCGTCGATCGGATGCTCGGAGGCGTCGACCACGGCCAGCCATTCGGACAGGTCGGCGGTGGCCGCGGCCTTGTGCTCCAGGCGCAGGCGTTCGACCACGAGCTGGTCGAGCTGCTGCTGGTGCAGCCACATCGGGATCTTGTAGATGTTGTCGAGGTCGACCGCGGAAATGACGGCCTTCTCGGACACGTTGGTGAACAGCGCGATCTTGCGGCGCTCGCCGTCCGGCAGCGGCTGCTCGCTGCGGCACAGCAGCACGTCGGGCTGGATGCCGATGGAACGCAGTTCCTTCACGGAGTGCTGGGTCGGCTTGGTCTTCAGCTCGCCGGCGGCGGCGATGTAGGGCACCAGGGTCAGGTGCATGAACATCGCCTTGTCGGCGCCGCGCTCGGTGCGGATCTGGCGGATCGCTTCGAGGAAGGGCAGCGACTCGATGTCGCCGACCGTGCCGCCGATCTCGACCAGGGCCACATCGAAGCCCTCGGTGGCGGCGTCGATGCAGCGCTTGATCTCGTCGGTGATGTGCGGAATGACCTGGACGGTCGCGCCGAGGTAGTCGCCCCGGCGCTCCTTGCGGATCACCGACTCGTAGATCTTGCCGGTGGTGATCGAATTCCTGCCGGACAGGCGGGTGTTGACGTAGCGCTCGTAGTGGCCGAGGTCGAGGTCGGTCTCGGCGCCGTCGTCGGTGACATACACCTCGCCGTGCTGGAACGGGCTCATGGTGCCCGGATCGACGTTGATGTAGGGATCGAGCTTCATCATCGTCACCCGCAGGCCGCGGGCTTCGAGGATGGCCGCGAGGGAGGCGGCGGCAATACCTTTGCCAAGCGAGGACACCACCCCGCCGGTCACGAAAACGAGGGGAGTCGCAGAGCTGGGGGAGTTCATGGCGGCAGCGGGTCGCTGGAAAGCGGTAGTGTACCGGGAAGCGGCCGGCGAGGCGACACGGCGCGCGCAAGCATTTGATTTCCCGGACAAAGAAACGCCCCGGACCAGCCGGGGCGTCGGTGGGATCGCGCGGGTCGCGTTCGCTGAGGCGCGGATCAGATGTCCTCTTCCTCTTCCAGCTCGCGCTCGGGGTCCTTGCCGTCGCGGGACTTGTCGCGCTTGGGCTTGCGGGCCTCGGCCTTGCGCGCGGCTTCGGCCTTCGCGGCCTCGTCCTGGCGGCGCTTCTCGGCATCGGCCTTGGCCTTGTCGGCGTCCTCCGCACTCTGCGGGGGCTTGGCGGCCTGCGGCTGCGCGGATGCGATTCCGGCGGCGAGCAGGCCCAGCGCCGCCACGGGCGCGAGGACGAGCAGGGTTCGACGGAGAGTCTTCATGGCGCTTCGGGTGCCCGCGGCGCCCGGATGGGCGGTTTCTTCGGGGCGCAGGCACCATAGCGCCACCGGGTGGACTGCGCCATGAACGCTCCCGGTCCTGCCGGCCCACCGCTGAACGGCTTGACCCGCCACCCCGGTGCCGCCAAGCTCGCCGGCCACGGCCGGACCTCCTCCGGCACCCCACCGATCCGCAGACACGAATGAGCAGTCGCTACAACGCCGCAGACATCGAAGTCCTTTCCGGCCTGGACCCCGTCAAGCGCCGGCCGGGCATGTACACCGACACCACGCGCCCGAACCACCTGGCGCAGGAAGTCATCGACAATGCGGTCGACGAGGCCCTCGCCGGCCACGCGCGCAACATCGAGGTGACGATCCATCCGGACGGCAGCTGCGAGGTGTCCGACGACGGCCGCGGCATGCCGGTGGACATCCATCCCGAGGAGAAGATCCCGGGCGTCGAACTGATCCTCACGCGCCTGCACGCGGGCGGCAAGTTCAGCAACAAGAACTACACCTTCAGCGGCGGCCTGCACGGCGTCGGCGTGAGCGTGGTCAACGCGCTGTCGACGCTGGTGGAAGTGCACATCAAGCGCGACGGCAACGAGTACCGGATGACCTTCAAGGATGGCGACCGCGCCACCCCGCTGGAAGTCGTGGGCAGCGTCGGCAGGAAGAACACCGGCACGCGCGTGAAGTTCTGGCCGGACGCGAAATATTTCGACACGCCGAAGTTCGCAGTGCGCCACCTGCGCCACCTGCTGCGCGCCAAGGCCGTGCTCTGCCCGGGCCTGACCGTCACCCTGCTCGATGCCGCCACCGGCGAGAAGGACCGCTGGTATTACGAAGATGGCCTGCGCGATTACCTCAAGGGCGAGCTGGGCGCGACCGAGGCCCTGCCGCCGGAACTGTTCGTCGGCCAGATGAAGAAGGATTCGGAGGTCGTCGACTGGGCCGCGGCATGGGTCCCCGACGGCGACCTGGTGCAGGAAAGCTACGTCAACCTGATTCCCACCGCCCAGCACGGCACCCACGTCAACGGCCTGCGCACCGGCTTCACCGATGCGCTCAGGGAGTTCTGCGACTTCCGCAACCTGCTGCCGCGCGGCGTGAAGCTCGCGCCGGAAGACGTGTGGGACCGCGTCGCCTTCGTGCTCAGCATCAAGATGACCGACCCGCAGTTCAGCGGCCAGACCAAGGAGCGCCTGTCCTCGCGCCAGGCGGCGGCCTTCGTCGAGGGCGCGGCGCACGACGCGTTCTCGCTGTGGCTGAACCAGCACGTCGAACTGGGCGAGAAGATCGCGCAGCTGGCGATCGAGCGCGCCGCCGCGCGCCTGAAGACCGAGAAGCAGGTCGTCCGCAAGAAGGTCACCCAGGGTCCCGCCCTGCCCGGCAAGCTCGCCGACTGCATCAGCCAGGACCTGTCGCGCACCGAACTGTTCCTGGTCGAAGGCGACTCGGCCGGCGGCTCGGCGAAACAGGCGCGCGACAAGGATTTCCAGGCGATCCTGCCGCTGCGCGGCAAGATCCTGAACACCTGGGAAGTCGCGTCCGGCAGCGTGCTCGCCTCGCAGGAAGTGCACGACCTGGCCGTGGCCATCGGCTGCGACCCGGGCAAGGACGACATCTCGGGGTTGCGCTACGGCAAGGTGATCATCCTCGCCGACGCCGACTCCGACGGCCTGCACATCGCGACCCTGCTGTCGGCGCTGTTCCTCAGGCATTTCCCCGCGCTCGTCGACGCCGGCAACATCTTCGTGGCGATGCCGCCGCTGTTCCGCGTGGACGTGGGCAAGCAGGTGTTCTACGCGCTGGACGAAGAGGAAAAGCGCCTGCTGCTGGAGAAGATCGAGCGGGAGAAGATCAAGGGCGCGATCAACGTCACCCGCTTCAAGGGCCTGGGCGAGATGAACCCCCAGCAGTTGCGCGAATCGGCGATCCATCCCGACACCCGCCGCCTGGTGCAGCTGACGGTCGACGGCGCGCAGGAAACCCATGCGCTGATGGACATGCTGCTGGCGAAGAAGCGGGCGTCGGATCGCAAGACGTGGCTGGAGAACAAGGGCGACCTCGCGACGCTGGAAGTCTGAGATCGAGTACGACGTGGCCATTCACTCCTGCCAGCCGTTGCGACGGCCCGAGCATGTGCCTCGGCGGACGCCGATGCGCGGCGCGGGCGACCTCGCGACGCTGGAAGTCTGACATGGCGCGCCGCGTCGCGCTGTTCCGCGGGATCAACGTCGGCAAGGCCAATCGGATCGCGATGGCCGAACTCAAGGCCATCTTCGAGGCGCTGGGCTTCGACGACGTGCGCACCCTGCTCAACAGCGGCAACGTGGTCTATGCGGCGGGCCGGGCCGCGGCTGCACGCGACGCCGAGCGCATCGGCGCCGCCGTCGCCGAGCGCACGGGCATCACGACCCGCGTGCTCGTGCTCGAAGCCGCGACGCTGGACGCCGTCGCGGCCGCCAACCCCTACGCGAACGACGCCGACGATCCGTCGCGCCTTCTGGTCGGTTTCCTGCTCGGCGACGACCGCTCACCGTTCGAAGCGCTGCGACGCGCGCATCCGGACGAACGCTTCGCCGTGGGCGAACACGCCTGCTACCTCTGGTGCCCGGACGGCATACTCGACAGCCGCATCGGCGACGCGCTGTCCGGCACGAAATTCCGCGACCGGGTCACCGCGCGGAACTGGGCGACGGTGCTGAAACTGCAGGCCCTGCTGGCCAGCTGATCCACACCGTGCCGCTTACGGCGACGAAACGACGATCTGCGCGTACAGCGGATGGTCCACTTCGCCCAGCACGCGCACGCGCTGCTGCGGCGGCAGGCTGTCCGACACCCGCTCGAAGGTCTCGAAGGCCGACAGCGGCTGCGCCAGCGCGGCGTCGACCAGCGGCTGCGCGGCCTCCCAGTCGGCCCGGCTGCGCGCGAGATCGGCGGCGTCCTCGCGTCCGAGCAGGTCGTGCACGACCGACACCCGGTCGCGCACGCGCTCCCATTCGCGGGCATCGATCTGGCCCGACTGCAGGAAGCGGTCGATGATCGCCTGCTCCAGCGCGGCGAGGCGGCTGGCGCGCTCCATGTCGACGGCCATCGCCATCTGCCGTTCGTCTAGTTGCGGCATCGGCTCGCCGGTCGCGAGGGCGACGCGTTCGCCCACTTCGCGCATCTTGTCGGCATCGGGCACGCCGCGGCCCAGGATGTGGTCGATCGAGCGCGCATACAGCTCGACGAACACCGATTCGAAATTGCCCGCGTCCACGTGCAACTGCGGCGCCTGGTGCGCTTCGCCGCGGATCAGGGCGAGCGCCTGCATCGGGCTGAGCGCCGGATCGGCGATGCAGCGGCTGCCGGGCGGCACGTTGTCGGGATCGTGGATGGGGTTGGTGCTGACCGTGCAGGTGCTGTGGTCCTCGGCCACGCGCACCACGTCGAAGAAGGTCGGCATGGTGGTGTGGTCGTACACGGCCGCGGCCAGGCCGTCGCCCGGATGGTGCGCGGCCCACAGGCGCATGCCCGGCATCTCGGGCACGGCGTAGCGGCCGACTTCGAAGAACCCCGCGTCGCGCATCATCGCGATGGCCGCCTCGGTCTCGGGCCGGCCGTACGGCGTGGCGTCGGGCACCAGGCTGATGCGGGCCGCGATCCCCGGCTGGTCCGGCAGGGCCGCCAGCGCGGCGAGCTTGCGCTTGAGCCACCAGGGCAGGGCGTAGCGCAGCAGGCACCAGAACAGCAGGACGACGCCCAGGAGCGTCGCCAGCACCACCAGGCCAATGTTCAGTACCGTCATGCCCCCTCCGGCATCGCCAAACGGCAACAGTGTACGGGGTCGGCGAGCGGATACGGCCCGGCCTGCTCATCCCCTCGGCCGCAGTCCTCATGAGATCTGGACATATCGTCGCCATACGACGGCCATTACCATCCCCGCGTGCCCCGCAGCCCCATGCCCCGGCCGACCAGGCCATCCGGCCCGCGTTCGCCCGGATGGGACAAGAGTTGCCGTCGCTGCGCGTCACGTTTGGACAGGGAGCCGCCCCAAAGTACGCATATTCGCCAACAGTCCGTTGAATTTGTCGAACGGGCACGCGGTGTCATTGTTGGCACGGTCCCTGCTTTACCACGCCCAAGTCCGGGAACATGAACGGTTCGGACTCGAAAGGTCAAACCCAACACGCACACTTTTTCGGAGCCATAGATGAATTTCTTCCGCAATTTCCGCAGTGCCGGTGCCATCAGCCTCATCGCCCTCGGCCTTGCCGCCGCCCTGCCCGCCCATGCCGAATCCGATTTCCAGACCGGTGCCGGCGCGCTCAATGCCAACGCCCGCCTCGATTTCCGCGTGGTCATTCCGAAGTTCATCCGCTTCCAGGTCGGCAGCGCCGGTGCCACGGTGGACCTGGTCGAATTCGCGGTCCCGGCCGCCAACGTCGGCGACGGCAGCGACATCGCCCGCACCAATGGCGGCGCCGTGCCGGTGCTGCTGCAGAGCAACAACGGCAATGTCAGCCTGACCGGCACCACGCTCGGCCAGCTCAACAACGGCGCCGGCGAGAACATCTCGTTCGCCGAAATCCTCTCGACCAGCTCCGACCCGAACCTGAACGTCCCGACCCTCATCGACGGCGGCACCAGCGCCGCGATCACGGTCACGCCGAACGTCGGCACCCGCGTCGTGAACCGCACCGCCAACTGGTCGTTCGCCTACAGCAACACCAACTTCGTCGGCGCCGGCAGCTACGG
Source organism: Lysobacter sp. (assembly GCA_019634715.1). Taxonomy (GTDB): domain Bacteria; phylum Pseudomonadota; class Gammaproteobacteria; order Xanthomonadales; family Xanthomonadaceae; genus Lysobacter_I. The sequence continues at coordinate 131,467 of JAHCAU010000005.1, read as the reverse complement.
CGGCGTGAACGTCAACAACGGCCGCGTCACCTATACTGCAGCCCTGCCGTAATCGACGACAGCCTCGTTCCACCGACCGGCCCGCACCGGGCCGATGTCCGCCAAGGGGCTGTCCTCATGGGCAGCCCCTTCGTTCGAGAGGAACACGCCATGGAATCGCGTCTCTTCCGCAACCGGGTCTTGCGCATCGCATTGCTGTCGCTGCTGCTGGCGCTGTGCGGCCTTGGCCAGGCGATGGCCTTCACCGTCACCATCGGCACCGGTACCAAGGCCGCCTACCTGCGTGTCGGCGATGGCAGCATCACCGGCGGCAACTACAACTCCGGCGGCACGCCTGCCGCCAACACCACCGTGAACCTGGTCAGCGTCACCGTGCCTGCGGCCTCGGTCGGCAATGCGACCCCGCAGGCCATGACCGGCACCGGCCGCGTCACCAGCGACTGGGACGGCTTCGCCTTCTGCAACGCCGGGCAGACCTACATTGCTGCCTTTTTCCGCCTGCCCACGACGACCAACCAGAGCGCGACGCTGCGCGTGAACACGCCCGCCAACCTCACCAGCACCGGCGGCGACACCATACCCATCACCGAAATCAGCTGGACGAGCAGCGGCAACGGCGACACCGGCGCCCAGCCTTTCCCGGCCGGCACCTTCACCGGCGGCACGCAGACGCTCGCGACCCTGCTGCGCAACACCTGGGCCGAAAGCTGCCACAGCTTCAGCTACGCCAATGCCGCGATCCGCGCCGCGGGTACGTACAACGCGCGCGCCACCTACACGCTGGCGACGCCATGAACGGCCGCCTGCTGCTGCCGCTGCTGCTCGCCCTGCCGTGCTTCGCTGCCACGGCGCAGACCTTCCCCGTGGACGACAGCGCCAGCCAGGTGCTGGAGAGCGGTCCGCTGAAGATGCGCTGGGATACCGTGGTGCCGCGTCCGGGCCAGCCGGCGACGATGACCGGCCAGGTCGTCGTGCTGGTGCGGCTGGACGTGTCGCAATGGCGCGGTCGCCGCGGCCGCATCTACCAGCGCCTCGCCCCGGTGCCGAACGGCCCGATCACCGCCGCATGGTCCGCGAACGGCCCCCTGCTGCCCGGCCGCGTGCGCGACGGCGATCGTGCACTGGTCTTCAGCGGCGCGATCGCGTCCGAACGCATCGAGGACACCTTCCGCCTCACCATCCAGGCCGACGGCAACCGCGTGCTGCGCCCGCAGGACCTGCATTTCAGCTTCGAATTCGAACCGGAGTCGCCATGAAGGCCCCCGCTTCCGTCCGCATGCTCGTGGCCGCGACGCTGACACTGGTTTCGCTGTCCGCAATGGCGCAGGAATTCGCGCTGGTGGTGTCGCCGCCGCGCTTCGAGGACCGCACCAAGCCCGGCACGACCTACCGCAACGTGTTCGAACTGAATAACACGTCGGCCCGGTCCGCCAAGTTCAGCGTCGAAACCGCCGACTGGGTGCTCGACGCCCAGGGCGCGCCGGTGTTCAGCCAGGCGCTGGCGCAGGACAGCTGCCGCCAGTGGGTGGGCATCGAGGCCAACGAGATCACGGTGAAAGGCAACGGCAAGCGCCGCTTCCGTTTCGAAGTGGCGGTGCCCGCCGACGCGCCGCGCGGCGAATGCCGTTTCGCGATCATGATCGAGGGCGAGCCGCAGCCCGCGCGCGGCAACATGCCGCTGCCGATCAGCGGACGCATCGGCGTGATCGTCTATCTCGCCATCGGCGATGCCGCGCCGAAGCTGGTCGTCGCCGAGACCCGCGGCATCGACGCGCAGGGGCAACGGATCCCGGCGCTGCGCGTGCGCAACGACGGCGACATGCACGGCCGCCTCGACGGCTACCTCGCCGGCGTCGATGCGAAGAACCAGCGTTTCGTGCTGGTGCCCGACAACAGCCCGATCCTCGTCGGCACCACGCGCGACATCGCGCTGTACCCGCAACCGCCGTCCGACGGCGCGCAACTGCCCGCCATCGTCTACCCGCTGCGGATCAAGGGCCGGCTCGACGCCGAGCGGCAGCGCCTCGACATCGACACGACCCTGGATCGATGACCCGACGCACGGCGTGGCCACAACCGCAACTTCCCGCCCGGAGCACGCTCGCGCTCGCGCTGCTGGCCGCCCTGCTTGCCAGCGGCACCGCGCTGGCCAGTCCGGGGGCGGCGACACGCGAAGCCGGCACTGCGCCGGCTTCGGCTTCGGCGCGCACCTCGCCCGGCAGCGACGGCAGCGATGCGGAGAACGCCGTCTACGACCCGTTCAGCGCCTTCGGCCTTGTCGACGACGACGCGGGCGACGCGCCGCCCGCCTACCGCGACCGCATCATCGCGCCGGACAAGCTCGCACCGCTGCCGCCCGATGAGGACGACGACGACGCGCTGTCCGGCCCGCCGCGCGCCTTCCACCTCGAAGCCATCGCCCACCGCACCCGCTTCGGCGGCGAACGCAGCCTGGAATTCGGACTCGGATTCGGCGGCTATCGGGACACCTCGGATCTCGGTGCGATCAGCGCCGATGCATTGCTCTTCCACAGCGACCGCGACCGCGACGACGGCCAGCGCCTGCGCGGCACCGCGACGCTGTGGCAGCGCGGCCTGCAGATGCCCGGCGGCTGGTCGCTCGACAACGGCCTGGGCGTGCTCAACACGCCGATGCCCGACCTGCTGCGCGACCAGTACCGCTTCATCCTGCCCACCGTGCCGATGGTGGGCGCCAGCACCGACTGGCGTCAGCGCGAAAGCGGCCTGCGCGTGCAGGCCGGCATCGGTCGCGGCGGCACCTACCAGGGTTCCCGGCTCAACGGTTTCGAGATCGGCGACGGCTCGGTGTTCACCGCCGCCGCGCAGTGGCGCTGGTCGCCGCGCATGGACGGCGCGGTCGACGTGCTGCTCACCGACGGCCGCATCGTGCCCGACAACCAGGGCCTGCCCGAATTCCAGAACGGCCGCACCCGCGCGCTGTTCACCGGCCACCGCTGGAACGGCACGCGCGACAGCCTGCAGCTGAACCTGCTCGCCAGCGACGGCAACGGCGACAGCGCCGCCGGCCTGTGGCTGGACGCGCGCAGCGACCGCGGCGGCTTCGTGCATCGCTACGGCCTGTTCCATCTCGAACCCGACCTGGCCTGGGGCGCGTGGCCGATCAACAACGACGTGCGGGGCGGCTACTACCGCCTCGACTACAACCGCGCGCGCTGGAGCTGGAACATGGCGCTGGACCGCATCGACTCGGTGTCCGGCGACGGTTTCGACGGCTGGTACGGCAACGGCTACGTCCGCTACCAGGCCAGCCCGCGCCTGGGCTACGGCGGCGGCCTGACCGCACGCCAGAGCGGACGCGACGGCAGCGACGACAGCGCGCAGACGCTGCAACTGTTCGTCGACCGCCTCTCCGACTGGGGCCAGACGCGCCTGCAGTACGACCGCGCCCACGACAGCGGCGGCGCCGACAGCTGGCAGTTCCTGCTCGACCACGCCCTGCGCATGCGCGAAGGCTCGCGCCTGTCGGTCTCGGCCGGCTTCGGCGAACTGGCGCGCGATCGCGACGGTTCCAGCCGCACCGCGACGCTGGCCGCGTACGGCGGTTTCGACCTCACCGACACCTTCTCCGTCGACGGCAGCGTGCGCTGGGTGCGCAGCAGCGGCGCCGACGACAGCCGCGGCACCGACCTCAACCTCGGCTGGCGCTGGCGCATCGCCTCGCGCTGGGCGCTGCTGGGCAACCTGATCGAAAGCCGCGGCTCGCGCCGCTCGCCCTTCGTGCTCGACCCGATCACCAACCAGCCGGTGTTCGAGACCCTGCCGCACGACCGCTCGATCTTCCTCAGCCTGCGCTACGACTACCGCGCCGGCCAGCCGCGCGGCGTGATCGGCGGCCCGCCCAACTCGGCCACCGGCGACATCGTCGGCACGATCTTCCTCGACGAGAACGGCGACGGCGTGCGCGGCGCCAGCGAACGACCCGCCGCGAACATCACCGTCCTGCTCGACGGCCGCTTCTCCGCGAAGACCGACGACCAGGGGCGCTTCCGCTTCGAACGCGTCGCCGTCGGCACGCATGATCTATTGGTCATTCCCGACAACCTGCCCCTGCCCTGGGTGATCGAAGACGAACGCGGCAACCCGCGCGTGCAGGTCGAAGTGCGCAAGGACGCGACGGTCGATATCGGCGCGGTGCGGCAGCGCTGACCGCCACCCGCGGGTTCACCCGCGCAACAGTTGCGCCACGATCACGAACAACGCCAGCGCAGCCAGCACGCGATTGATCGATCTGTCGCCCGGCGGCAGCGACGCATCGAAGCTTGCCTTGGTCCAGAAGATCAGCGGCACCGCGAGCAGCAGGAGCCATGCATGGGCGGTGATTGCGGGTGGCGCGAACAGGATGCCCAGCACGGCGAGGACAAACAGTCCGAAGCGGATGGCGGCCCATGGTTTGACGGAGAACGTCATGCCCGTATTCATCAGCGAAGCACGGCCTTACCAGACGAGACCGTCGCCCCGGGCGATGGCCTGCTGCAGGCCTCGGGCGAACTGCTGGAATTCGTCGACGAACGGCTGGCAGGCATATTGGTCGATGTCGTCGTGGCGCTCGCCCCGCCGCTTCAGCCACTCGACGAAAGCATGCTGCACGCGCGGCACGTCCACCCGATCCACCAGTGCGAGCAGGTCCGGCAACTGCGTCGACAGGAAGGCGAAGCGTTCGTTGAGAGGATCGAGCTTGAGCGCTGCATGCACATCCGGCTCGTACCATGTCTGGAAGATCGAGCCCGCGCCCTCGGCGAGTTCCGGGCCGCCATTGAGGATCCAGTGATACAGATCCGCGTTGCCATGGTTGATGCCCCAGGAACCCAGGGATTCCAGCGGCTCCTGCGGCCAGCCGCCCGGCAACGGCAGGGCGGCAACAGACGGCGGCACGGCGCCATCCAGATAGTCATGGACCAGCCCGGGGTGCTGCTGCAGGACATGGATGTGCGCATCGGGCACGGCGAAAGCGGCAAAAGCGTGAGCCATCAACAATCTCCAACAGGGCAGGCATCGACCACGTCGACGGAACAAGGATGAATCATCCGGGCATGCATCATCAAGACAACGCAGTACGTGGCTACAGACGAAGCGCCGTTTCCTGCCGCATCACGCCTTCGATCCACGCCTCGTAGTGTCGCAGGCGGACATTGCAGCTGATCTGGCCGTACTGCCCGAACGGAACCCGGGTCGCACCCTGGTGGGGCGCGGTCCACGACGTCAGCCCCGCCAATCGCCAGGCATTCGCCGTCTGGATAAGGACCGGCCCGCCGCTGTCGCCGCTTCCCGAGCCGCCTTCGAGAGGCAGCGCTTCCGACGGCTTGTCGAACACGTAGCAGAATCAGCGGTCGTGCGCGCTGGTGACGGTGTTGTATGCGCGACGCAGCTCGGTGCGATGCGGACTGTGCATGTCGAAGCCCGCGATGCCATCGGCCGTGGCGCCCTTGCCGATGATCCGGACGACCTGGCCGTACTCGTCTGCGCCGTCGTGGAGGACGACGGGTGATACATCGGTCACCGGCTGCGCCAGTTTCAGCAGCGCGATGTCGTCCGAGGACGACAGCAGCACGATGAACAGCGTCCAGTCCCATGTCGCCAACGCCTGATCGGCCAGCGCCTGCGGCGGCCTTTTGTGCCCGGGATGCACGATCACGCGCTCGACATCCCGGGGAATGCCGTTGATGACCACCTGCTCGGGCTCGGCATGCGCCGGAATCACATGGGCGGCGGTCACGACCCACTGCGGCGCGATCAGGACGCCATGCCCCTCGCCGGGCATGTCGACGAGCGCGGGAAACTCCGACACCGGGATTCGATACTTCGCGTCGTCGACGTCATCCCGGACGACAATGGCGCCGGCGGTCGATGACGTCGCAAGGAGCAAGAACAACAGGAGTCGGGTCACGCGGGATTCCTTCGAGCAGGCCAGCAAGAACCGAGGATTCTGGCACAGCGAGGCGTGCGGGCGGGCCTGATATCGATCGAAGCGTATTCAGATCGCCGCTTTTCCCTTGGCAGCCAATCCGGACAGATGGGCCTCTCTCGCTTCAGCACGGCGCGCCTTCTCGCGCCTGCGGCATGGGCGACACAACACCGCGACGGCCCAGACGTCGCCCTTCGCGGTTTCGTACCACCACTTCTGCTGCGTCTCGGTCCACACCTGCACGATGCCGCAGGATCTGCAATCGAACGGCATGTCCACGTAGTAGCCGCGCGCCACGAACTCGGGAACGCCGTAGCTGTTGTTCGGCCCGAGATTCGCCGGATTGACCAGCAGGTGCGCCTTTGCGATTTCACGCAGCCTCCGTCCGCGATCACGTTCCTCCTCACGGGCGACTTTCGCCTCCCTCGCGCCGCGCTTCAGTCGACGGCGTTCGAGAACGGGAGGACGGGCAGGCTTCCTGTCTTTCACGAATCAGGCGCTCCAGATGGGATGTGCCGTACCGAAGGATCGAGTTTCGACAAAAAGGATGAACAAGAAATCCATGCTGCAGCACCGAGTGGAATCATACCCGATTCAACGCTTGGTCGATGTCGCCCCTTGCGACCGATCAAAGGCAAACAAGAATCGCCTCATCATTCAAGCCGCTCGCGAGCCTCTTGAACTCGGGAATGAAATTGTCGAGCAGGACCGGCTCGCTGGCCACATACATCCTGGCTTCACTGGCGACTTCGCCGATAGAGAACGACGAAAATTCAGACTGTTGATACGTGGAGATGAAGAGTTTGCCGGGATCACGGAAGTGCAACCGTGCATGGAACGCGCCGTTTGCATATTCCGGCCCGAACTCTCCGATTCTGATGTCCTTGATCCCGCCATGGATATGATTGCGAAAGACCGAAAGCTCTTCTGCCAGAGACTGGAGCACTGCCTCGCTGACATAGACAGTATTGGAGAACAAGGAGTTCTCGTCGGATACGAGCACCCGCAGCTCGATCAGATCATCGTCGGACCATATTTTCGTAAAGCTGATTCGCTTCTGCATTCTGCGACTGACCCCTGAGTCCGTAGGCTGGGTGCTCTGTACCCAGCAATTATCGGCCGAACAAGCCGCTGGGTCGATGACCCAGCCTGCGGACTGTGATCAAGGATGGGTTGCGCACCTGCGCAACCCATCCGCCACACGGGACAGCGATGCATCAATCGTTGGCGATTGCCGAGCCGGTACCGGTGGATGCGCCTGCACCGATGGCGCCCGCGCCGACCGGTCCGCCGATCAGGAAGCCGATGCCAGCGCCCACGCAGTCGGCTCCAACCACGATCAGGACCTTCTGCCACCATTTCAGCTTCCTGGCACCGACCTCACCGGCCTTCGCCTGCAACGGCGCTCCGGACGCGGACCAGTAAGCGAGGGAATGACGCGCCGTGCTCAGAAGCGCAAGCAGCGAAGCTTCGCCATCGGTCTTTCCGGAGAAGCGGGCGACCGCTTCCTCTTCCAGCTTCGCGAGCTCCTGGTCCGCTTCCGCCGGGCCGGTCGATGTCGCGAAAGCCTGATCGATGCGACGGAAATACGCGAACTCTTCCTCAGTGTAGAACGAGCGGTACGCCTGCATGCGCTTCTCGACACTGAGCAAGGGATCGATATTCAACTCCCTGGAGTAGAACGCGACGAATTCCCCGACCGGAATGCCGGGGTCGAATCCGCACTTCTCGACGAGGTTACGCAGTGCAACGTCGAGAGCGCCGCCGCCCGCGCTCATCAGACAGGCGAGATACTCGTTGTGCTCGATACCGACACGCTGCTGCGGATTGTCCGCGGCGCGCGCATCCAGACTCAACGACAGCGCCAGAGCGAGCCCTGCAACGCCACATGCAAATGTCTTGCTTCCCATCGTTTCGATCTCCTTGTGATGATGGTCGAGTAGTGTCCACCCGAACATCCGGACGGACATGTTCCACAGGTCTTCCGCATCGAAGCGGGCGCATATCAGGGACTGTCACCTGCGGCAGCACGTTTCATGCATGCCGCCTGCGCGTCGTCCATGACGTGCATGTCGCTCCGGACTCGGTTTCGAGCCGATCAAGTAGTAGCACACTTTGCGGAAGCCACAAAGAAAACTGCGGCCGATCCGGCGGAAACTGCATTGCTGCGTCACGAATCAGCAAACTGGGCACGATCAATCGCCTCGATCCTGCGTGCAGCTATCGCGACAACATTGATGGGCCGAACATGATGCGCCAATGGGATGACGAACGGTGTGTACCTTTCCATAAAGCCTGCAACGGCTGCTTTTGCAGGGCGGACTCCAACCCACCACACAACGAACGACATTCTGCGGGCAGTCGAATACGAATCGCGGAGATGAATCTCCTCTTGCAGTTCGCAACGCCTGTCGGCGGGCTTGAGTCCATCCTACGACGCTAGACGAACATGCTGACCACGGCCAGCAGCATCATCGGCACCAGGCCAATGACCCAGTACAGCCAGAGCGGGAAGCGCCGGAAGACAAGCGCAAGGATTGCGCAGGCAACACCGCATCCCGATGCAATGACCGCTATTCGATCGAAACGGACACGGAACAGTGCTTCATGGAGAGAATCCGTGGTTGTCAGCACGAAGAAGATCGCGATGATCAGGATCGACCAGACGACTCCGGATACGAAGCCCCAGGCGCATCGTTTCCGCGAGGATCTTCGGGCAGCGCCTGATCGACCCGGCTTTCCGGCGGACGGTAGGGATTGCGCATTCCTCGGTCCGTCAGAAGATCGTGACCAGCGCGATGCTCAGACCGGTGTAGATGGCGATCACGACCCAGAAATACCGTGGCGACTCGTCACGATGGACTTCACGCATGCGCACTCCGGCTTTGGCGAGGACACGCCCGGCCACGACCGAATAACAGACATACAGGGCAAGCAGGACGCCGAGAACCTTGAACATGCGCGCAATCCGAGGCGCGCGGGAATGCCGCGCGGAACAGACAATAGGACATGCTGCGACAGCAGACAAATACAGCCGCGTACCGAGCGCCAACTCTGTCGCGAAGGTCAGCTTTTCGCCCGACACCGCCGGCAATCCAGAGCCGCATCGCGCATAGGGTACGCCCCGGCGCACCGGCTTTTCGTACCGCCGCGACCAAAGCGGTGCGCCGAGGCACACCCTGATGGCGGAATCCGGGCGCGGGGATGACCCGCGCCCGTGACGCATCACGCGACGGCATCCTCCATCGGCATCAACCGGTTGTCGTCGTCATACCCCAACCCGCAGAGCATCGCGGCCATACCGCGCAGGGCGGCTTGCGGGCTGGCGCCGCTGGCTTCGCACAGGGCGATGAACTGGGGCGGGACTTCGACGAGCAGGACGTTGGACGGCTGGAACTGCGGCTTGGGCTTGGACATGACGGCACTCCGTTTCGCCCGGAACCCGAAGTGGGCACCGTTGGCGAGTCCACACCGCATCACGCGCAGGCGCGTCAAGGTTTGCGCAGCAACTCGCCTCGACCTTGACGCGCCGAGCACGATGCGATGATGGGACGACAACGGTGGACACCCACCACAGACCATCCGCGCACGCTTTTGACTTTCGTAGGGCGCATAAGCCGAAGGCGTCATGCGCCATGATGCGGCGCCGATCATGGCTGCCCCGAAGAAGGTGCATGACGATTCGCTTATGCACCCTACGTGCTTCACCTTGTAGGACACCGAGAACAGTGCCTCGACGGCGTCCGTGTAGGCGGTCGACGTGTTGGGGTCGCCTTCGCCGTCGATCATCAGGAAGTTCATCGGCGGAACGATCACCTCCTCGACGGCCTTTCGACTCGACGCATACAGGGATTTCAGTTCGCGCTTGAAGTCCAGCTTTGTCATGCGATTGCCCGAAGATGGGATGGAGCCAGCTGCGCACGTACCAGGATCGAGCCATGCAAAGCGCACCTGCCACAAGCACGATCGCACGGTCATCGACGCGTTTCTGTCAGCAGTCCATGGCGGCTTCGTCGCGCAGGGTTACTCCGGAAGATTCGAACGGATCAGTCCCACGGTGTCGGCGAGTTGACCGGTGGAAACCCGGACCCGTTCGCGGCGCTGCGCATCGCCGCCCGGATCGTGCGCGGTCCCCCGTTCGCGCCCGGCACCCTCGAACGTGGCCAGTTGCGGCGGGCCGATGCCCCAGTCGCTGCCCTTCTGCCGGGGCACGACATGGAAATGGAAGTGCGGCGTCTCCTGCCCGCTGTAGACCCCGTTGTTCTGGAACGTGAGGATCCCGAGCGGTCGATACGCCCTGACCAGCGCCACCGCGACGCGTCTGGCCGCAAACATGACGGCGGCGCACTCCTCGGCGGACAGATCGAGCAGCGTCGCGACATGCCGACGCGTGATCACGCAGCACTGGCCGACTTCGAACTGCCACGGGTTGATCACGGTCAGCGTGTGCTCGCCTTCCTCGATGATCTTCCATCGTTCGTCGTGGATGGCCACGCAGAGGTCACAGGGGTCCCTGACGGGTAGTTCGATCATGTGCGTTCTCCGATCAGGCGGTTTTGCCGCGATTCGCGTCATGGATCACGACCAGGAAACAAGTCCATTGGCGATGCTCAAGTCATTCCCTTGCGTTTGGCGGCCAATCCGGACAGATGGGCCTCTCTCGCCTCAGCCCGGCGCGCCTTCTCGCGCCTGCGGCAGGGACGGCACAACACCGCGACGGCCCAGACGTCGCCTTTCGCGGTTTCGTACCACCACTTCTGCTGTGTCTCGGTCCACACCTGCGCGACGCCGCAGGATCTGCAATGGAACGGCATGTCCACGTAGTAGCCGCGCGCCACGAATTCGGGAACGCCGTAGCTGTTGTTCGACCCGACATTCGCCGGATTGACCAGCAGGTGTGTATTCGCGATGTCGCGCAGCCTCCGTCCGCGATCGCGTTCCTCCTCACGGGCGACTTTCGCCTCCCTCGCGCCGCGCTTCAGTCGATGGCGTTCGAGAACGGGAGGACGGGCAGGCTTCCTGTCTTTCACGGGTCCGGCGCTCCGTCAGACGTGGACATCAAGCACCCCGCTGCAGGCCGCAATGGACGCATCGACGCCCCAGCGAAATCCAGCCGAACCACTTCGTTCGGAACCATTCGCCGCAACGGGGACAGGCGAACGAGAGAAGCCTGTACCACGCCACCAGCATCATCAGCATCCAGGCGATGGCGAGGACGACAGCCGGCACATCGGGCGAAACGAATCGTTCGAGCAGCGCCACCGACCCGCCCACGACGGGGACATAGGCGATGAAGAAGAACAGCATCCAGCGTTCGCGCCTGCGGAGGTCATTCCAATGATCGGTGTAGTTGGCCATGAAGGACAGTGATCCTGGCGGACGGAGAAGAGAGTATGCCTGATGGCCGGCAGCCGCTGTGGCCGCCATTGGCGAGTCCAACCCGCAACTCGCCTCGACCATGACGCGCCGAGCACGATGCATCAATGGGACAACGACTGCAGGTGCCTGTCGACAAAGTCCGCAACAGCTTTTTTGTAGGGCGGGCTCCAGCCCGCCATTGCAACGCGCGATACACCGCAAGCAGTCGAATGCGCATCTCGGAGCCATGTTGCTTCTTCCAGTACGCAACTCCTTTCCGGCGGGCTGAAGCCCGCCCTACGACACTTACCGGTTGCTACATCAGAGGACATGCCCAAACCTTCTTCACGCTGGCGATGCGCGTCTTGTTGGCCCGGGCTTTGCAGGCACTGATCAGCATGGGACGCATCGAACCTCCTTCGGCATCCAGTGTTTCCTCCTGGCATTCGCGATCACGCTCGGCTTCCCAAACCATCTGAGCGCGTCCCAATTCAATCCCACATGCTTTGGGCAACGCTCTCCGCTTGACCTCAAGTGCACCATCGAGTTCAAGATCCGATTCGACGAAATCACGAAAGGCACAGATATTCATGCTGAGCTGCGTACGACCGCAGTCGCTGAGCAATAACCGCAACTCTGAAACCGGGATCCGGCTGCGAGAAGACAGCTCTTCCATGACCGCAGACCGAGAAGGTCCGGCCGACACTGCTCCGGCCGATAGCAGCAGAAGAACCCACGTCAGTAATGTCATTCGTTTCGTGAATACTCTGATTGCCATGCGTGCCTGCGCCTCAATTTCCCAAGCCAATCCTGCGGGAGATCGCACCTGAAGCTTCCAGGCGATTCAGTCGGATAGAAGGGCGGAGCCTTGTCCAGAAGAATCAAGCAAAACCTCGATATCGGCAGGAAACCCGGGCGCAAGCACCGGCTGCGCCCGGGCGAAGCTTACGCGGAGACACCCTCGATCGGCAAAAGACGATTGCAATCGTCATACCGCAACCCGCAGACCATTGCGGCCATGCCGCGCAGGGCGGCTTGCGGGCTGGCGCCGCTGGCTTCGCACAGGGCGATGAACTGGGGCGGGACTTCGATCAGCAGGACGTTGGACGGCTGGAACGGTTTGGGCTTGGACATGACGGCACTCCGTTTCGCCCGGCAGCCCCTGTGGCCGCCGTTGGCGAATCCAACCCGCACCGCGCGCAGGCGCGTCAAGGTTTGCGTAGTGCGGACCACTGGTCCGCGTTGCCTCGACCTTGACGCGCCGAGCACGATGCGACACTGGGACGACAACGGTGGGCATCCACCACACACCATCGGTGCAGGATTTTGCCTTTCGTAGGGAGGAACCGCCGAAGGCGATGACCAGCTTCGCTGTTGAAAACCCGCCGTGAGACTCACGCCAACTTCACGGCGGAATCCGCTTCGCGGGTTCCGCCCTACAGATACACCTTATGGCCTTGGTCCTCAGGAGATTTTAAACAGGCTCTTACGGCCTTTAGGGACTCGGTGCCATACCGGGCGGTACTGGTAGCGATGGCGATGGGGCGGCATGGCTCACAATGATGCTAGAAAACTCAGCAAGCATCGTGGAAAACCCAGAGAAGTCAATTGATTGCGCATTAGGCGCAATTACTTTTTCGGCAAAGAATCCTTTTCCATATTCGTTTGGCCCAAGGGTCTGATTGGCCGGATTGAATGTCTTTCCGCCTAAAGTCATCGCCAGAGTTGCAGCATCGAAGCATTTTTCAATGTAGTGAGGACCGGCGCCTACCGGACTCGTGAGCATGACATAGAGATTGTCATGAACATGAAAGTACTGCCTTCCTACTACCGGAATGACTTTGAATAAATTTGCGAGAAGATTCAGAACGTCCTTGGCCCCTGAATCGTTATCAAAAAGAATAATGACAGGGTGCGAGCCTTTTGGGCCCTTGATCTTTCGATACTCATCCCTGTAGTTCTTGACGAAATCTTTAAGGCGTGTCTCGCCCCCAGAAAGGCCAAAGAGCCGAGCCAGCAGATCAGTATTTCGGACCAAACTGACGATGACCTCATTATTGCCAGCGTTTGATTTTGCTAAATAAGGAAAACTTGCCCCAAGATTTTTAATCGCTTCTCGAATATATATCGAATCGGTCTTGCCCTCGCAAACAATACAAGGTCGATCTGCGTTTGCGAACATCGTATAGAAAAGAAACTCGCGCATCAGCCATTCGTTTGCGCTGAGTCTTTCCGGCGGGCTATCGATCCTCCTATTTCTCCATCTCTCTACCTGAATGACATATGACAGCATGCCGAATAGCTGGGCGCGACTGCCATCTTTGGCGATAACTTGTGTATCTCCATTCGCGCCTAGTTGTGAGTAATTTCGAGAAAAAGACCCTGTCTCACGTAGCTTGTAAACCATTGCTCGAAGAGCTTTTCGATACTCCGATCTCACGTTGAGCTGCTTGTTTACAACGATTCCGGTCACGTCTTGGCGTGAACGACGATATTGCAATCTAGTCTTAGATAAATTGATGCGAAATTTGCATGCCTTAATCGCATCTACCAAGGGCTTCCCGAGCACCCAGTGATTAGAATCAATCTGCTTAAATGCAATGGATTCTGGGAAATCCGGCATGGATGTTGAGAAAGTGATGTCGTCCGCATAGCGCGTATAAGAGCAGCCGTGAATTTTCGAAAGCTTTGCCAAGCGGATATCAAGAATATTTGCTACCAGGTTGGAGATAACAGGCGAGCATGGACTGCCTTGCGGCAGCTTATTTTCATGGCAAGCGATCTGTGCAATAGTCATTGCAATTGTGGGATTCAGCGCAAATTGCCTATTCTTGATAAAAAAACCTCGAACCCTTCCGAAGTGAATTGTCCCGAAGAAATCTTCTAGATCGATATTGAGGACATAACGCCTTCCACAGTGCCCTTCTGCGTTAGTCAGGATTGAATGCTCTTTCTTGAAGCCGTGCGAGAGAGACTTCTTGACAGCATGAATTACTTCGACCTCCTTTTCACATTGCTGCAAAAGCTCGGATAGCCGACTTTGCGCGAGCTTTAATTTTGGATTTGGCGCGCAAATTGTGCGCTTTCCGCCTGAGCGTTTCGGGATATCAAACGTGGTGTATTTCGTATCGGCATGCATGCCCCATAGCAAATAAGCTAATGAGTTAGCCTTGAATCCAAGTAGGCGTGCGAAATCATTGAATGTATTGCATGCCTTAATATTTGTAAGCGCACTCATAACGAATCCATGTAGAGAGAGGGTTGCAGGAACTCCTTCGCAAGCGATGCGAGCGCGATACGCTGCACTCGTGCTAACCGGGGCAAATCCAGCGGACAATGACTTCTGATGCCGCGAAACGTCGGCAACCAAATCTTCCTGCAACCCCCAGTCCCGACAGTAACGCGCGTCTTGAGAAATTTCCAGAGCTATCAGTTCAACAAACCCTGTCAGAACCAACAGGCTCAATCACCCCACCCTCCCCCGCGAAACCACCAACACCCCCGCCGCAACCAGCACCGTGCCCGCCACCTGCCACGCGCCCATCGGCTCATGCAGGATCAGCAAACTGAGCACGATCGTGGACACCGGGCCGATCATGCCGATCTGTGCGGCGGGGCCGGAGCCGATGCGGCGGATGCCCATCATGGTGGCGAGCACGGGGAGCACGGTGCAGAGCGTACCGTTGAGCAGCGACATCGCGTAGACCTCGCGGGCGACATCGGCGAGCGGCATCGGTTGCAGGATCAGGTACTGGCCGATGCACAGCAGGCTGGCGACGATGCTGGCGTAGGCGGTGAGGCGGACCGCGCCGATGCGGCCGACGAGTTCGCCGCTGCCGTACAGATACGCGGCATACGAAAGCGCGCTGCAGAACACGAGCACGCTGCCGATGAGCGTGCCCTCGCCGTCCACGCGCAGGTCGTGGCCGAAGGCGAGCGCGACGCCGAGATAGCTCACGCCCAGCGCGATCCACTGCAGCCGCGAGGGCCAGCGCCGCGCCAGCAGCACGCCGATCAGCAGCACCAGGGTGGGCGTGAGGTAGAGGATGACGCGTTCGAGCGTGGCCGAGATGTAGGCCAGGCCGAGGAAATCGAACAGGCTGGCGAGGTAGTAGCCGCTGGCGCCGAGCGCGAGGATGCGCCAGCGGTCGCCGGCCTGCAGCGGCGCGGCGCGGCGCGCGGCCCACACGCCCATGGCGAGGAAGAACGGCAGCGCGACGACCATGCGCAGCGCCAGCAGCGTGACGGCATCGACGCCGTGCCGGTAGCAGAGCTTGACGATGATGGCCTTGCCGGAGAACGCGACCGCGGCGCATGCGACCAGCAGCACGCCGAGCGGATCGAGCCGGCGTGCGTCCGGCATGGCGGTGGCGCTCATGCGTCCGCGCGCAGCGCGGCTTCGATCAACGTCCGGATGGCGCGTGCGGCCGAGGCCGCGAGCGCGTCGTCGTAGGCGAAGCTGTCCTCGTCCATGTAGATGCGCTGGCTGATCTCCAGCTGCACGGCGTCGATGCCGTTGGCGGGATCGCCGTAGTGCCGGGTGATGTAGCCGCCCTTGAAACGGCCGTTGAGCACCCAGTCGTAGTCCTGCTGCGCCTGCAGCGCAGCTTCGATGCGCGCCTGTCGCGCGGCTGCGCAACTCGTGCCGGCGGCGGTGCCGATGTTGAGGTCCGGCAGGCGGCCGTCGAACAGGAAGGGGCATTCGCCGCGAATGGAATGGCCTTCCCACAGCAGCACGCGGCCGTGTTGCGCACGCAGGCGGTCGAGTTCGCCGCGCAAGGCGTCGTGGTACGGGCGCCAGTACGTGTCGACGCGCGAGGCGACTTCGTCCGGCGTGGGTTCCTGGCCCGGCAGATAGACCGGGTCGCCGGAGAACCGCACGATCGGGCACAGGCCGGTGGTGTTCTGCCCGGGATACAGCGAGACATCGTCGGGCGGGCGGTTGAGGTCGACGACGTAGCGCGAATACTGCGGCACGAGAATCGATGCGCCGAGCTCGCGTGCGAAGGCGTACAGCCGCGACACGTGCCAGTCGGTGTCGGGCGCGCGCCGCGCCTCGAGGGTCATGCGTGCGGCGAGATCGTCGGGGATGCGGCTGCCGTCGTGCGGCAGGCTGACCAGGAGCGGCGCGGTGCCGCGATGCAACGTGCAGATGTCCATGCCGGGCAGTTTAACCGCCGACCGGCTCAGGGCCGCAGGTGCCTCTCGAAGAAGCCCAGGGTGGCGCGGTGCGCGCGCAGCCAGTGCGCGTGGCGGAGGAACCAGTGGTCCTCGTCGGGGAAGACCAGGGTTTCCACAGGCACGTCGCGGTCGCGCAGGCGCCGCACCAGGTCGATGCCCTGGCTGAACTTCACCGCGCGGTCGTCGTCGCCGTGGATCACCAGCACCGGCGAGCGCCAGCCGTCGAGATGCTCGACCGGCGACGAGCGGCCGGCCAATTCGAGTTCGTGCGGACGCAGGCCCCACAGGCCGCTGTTGTCGCCACCCTTGGCGCTCTCGCGCCAGTCGTGCACGCCGTGGCGGTCGACGCCGGCCGCGAACAGGTCGGAATTGCGCGCCAGCGCCATCGCCGTGAGGAAACCGCCGTACGAGCCGCCGTAGACGCCGATGCGCGCACGGTCCACGTCGGCACGCGCGGCCAGCCAGGCCTGCGCGGCCAGCACGTCCTGGTATTCGCTCGCGCCGCGCGGGCCCTGCCCCGGCGCGCGGCGATACGCCTGGCCGTAGCCGGTGCCGGCGCGGAAATTCAGCGCGAGCACGACGAAGCCGCGACTGGCCAGCCACTGCTGGTTGGCGTAATCGCTGTAGTAGTAGGCGCCGGGATGCCAGCCGGCGAGCATCTGCCGGATCGGCCCGCCGTGCAGGTAGAGCAGCGCCGGGCGCGGCCCGCGATGCGTGGCCGGAGGCAGGAACACCTGCGCATGCACGGTCAGGCCGTCGGCGGCCTTGAACGTCACCGACTGCGGCACTACGAGTCGATCGAGCGGAAAGTCCGCCGGCAGCGTCGCCGGGAAGATGCGGCGCGGGTCGCCGCCGCGTGCGGGCATCACCGCGATGGCCGTCGGCAGGCGCGCATCGGCATGACGGAAGGCGATCGTGCCATCGGCCAGCAGCAGCGGATCGCTGGCGATGGCGTCGCGCGCGGTCAGGCGCAGCGGTGCGCCCTTGCTGGCGCGGAACAGCTGGCGATGGTCGATGCCCTCGCAGTTGGCGCTGTAGACCAGCGCGCCGTCGTCGCCGAGCACGGCGGTCTCCACTTCGCAGTCACCACGCGACAAGGCCGTCGGCGTGCCGCCATCGGCCGCAACGGCGTACCAGTGCAGCCAGCCGTTTTCTTCCGACGCGAACAGCAGCCGCCCGTCGCGCGCCCAGCGCAGCGGCGTGTCGACGGCGAACTGTGCGTAGCCGCCGGCGGTGTCGCCCGAGCGGAACAGACGGCGACCTTCGCCGCTGTCGACATCGGCCACCCAGATCTCGAAGGGGCACGCGGCGGTGAGGTCGAAGGCCTCGCCCGGACGCAGCGCGCGCTGGCGCAGGAAGGCGATGCGGCGGCCATCGGGCGACCACACCGGTGCGCTGTCGATCGAGAAATCCGGTGACATCCAGCGCACGCTGCGCGCGGCCAGGTCGAGCACGCCGATGAAGGCGCGGTCGCCGCGATGGCTGACGAACAGCAGGCGCGTGCCATCGGGCGAGAACGCCACGGCCGAATTCGCGCCGCGATTCTTCAGCAGCGGATCGACGCACCAGGCCGGCGCGGCCGCGCCCGGGCGCGCGACGCAGCCGACGCCGCGCCCCTGCACGATCAGCGCATCGCCACCGGGGGCGAACAGCGCGCCACGACCGGACGCGATGCGCTGCGGCGACGCGGAGCCATCCGTCGGCACCAGCCACACCGCCTGCTCGGCGCCGTCGGGGTCGCTGGCGGGATTGACCACCACGCCGGCGGCATCGGGCGCGCCGCCACGCACGTAGGCCAGCCAGCGGCCGTCGGCGCTCAGCGACAGGCCGGTCAAGACCTGGCCGTCGTCCTCGCTGTAGGCCGACAAGCGCTTCGGCACGAAGTCCGGCGCGCGTGCGGTCCACACATTGCGCACGCCGCGTTCCGATGCGGCCCAGGCGATCACCGCTGCATGCGAAGCCGCGACCGGCGGTTCCGGACGCGGTGCGGACATCAGCGCTTCGATGGTGGGGCGCACGGCCGGCGACTCGGCGCGCGCGATGCCGGAGACTGCGAGACAGGCGAGACACGCCATGCCGAATGCCTGCATCCAGTGCGCGGCCTTGCTGCCCTTCCCTTCATTCCTTTGCATGCGATGGCGTCCTGTGTCGTGCGATGCGGTTCGATGCGATGCGCGCGTCAGCGCATCAGCACCACTTCCTCGGCGCTGGTGGGATGGATCGCGATGGTGTCGTGCAGGTCGTCGAGCGTGGCGCCGAGCTTCACCGCCACCGCGAAGCCCTGCAGTATCTCGTCCGCAGCTTCGCCCAACATGTGCAGGCCGACCACGCGCCGGTCGTCGCCGACGCAGACCAGCTTGAACAGGCTGCGCTGCGAGGTATCGGCCAGCGCGTGCAGCATCGGCCGGAAATCGGCGCGGTAGACGCGCACCGCATCGCCGTGGCGCGTGCGCGCTTCGGCTTCGTCGAGGCCGATGCGCGCCAGCGGCGGTTTCGAGAAGACGACGGTCGGCACGAGGTCGCGATCGAGCGGGCGCGCGTCGCCGGCGAACACGCGGTCCATCGCGCGACGCGCAGTCGCGATCGCGACCGGCGTCAGTGCAGGATCGGTGCTGACGTCGCCGACCGCGAACACGCCATCGACATTCGTCGCGTTGAAGGCATCGACCGCGACGCGGCCGCGTTCGTCGCGGGCGACGCCCAGCGCCTCCAGCCCGAGATCCTCGCTGTTCGGCACGCGTCCGGTGGCGAAGACCAGCGCATCGAAGCGGTCGCTGGCCGCGCCGCTGGCCTCGAGCAGGCGGATGCCCTGGCGGTCGGCGGGCTGCACTTCGGCGAGGCGATGATCGAAATGCAGGCGCATGCCGGATTGCCGGTAGTGCTCGGCCAGGCGCGCGGCCAGTTCCGCGTCGAACCCATCGAGCAGGCGCGGGCCGCGCACGAACAGTTCGACCCGGCTGCCCAGCGCCTGCAGCACGCCGGCGAACTCGACCGCGACATAGCCACCGCCGACGATGGCCAGGCGTGGCGGCGGTGCGGTCCAGCCGAACACGTCGTCGGACACCCCGCCGAGCTCGGCGCCGGGCGCGTCGGGCCGGCGCGGCCGGGCGCCGGTGGCGATCAGCACACGCTCGGCCTGCAGCACGTCGCCGCTGTCGCAGGCGACGCTGCGTGCGTCGCGCAGGCGCGCGCGGGTCGGCAGCACCAAGATGCGGTGCGTGTCCAGCCGGCTGCGATAGGCAGCGTGGATGCCGTCGATGTAGCGCTGGCGATGCGCGAGGAAGGCCGGCCAGTCCAGCGCGGGCGGCGGCGCGTCGAAGCCCAGCGATGCGGCCAGACGCAGGCGCTGCGCGAGATCGGCGGCCAGCCACATCGCCTTCTTCGGCACGCAGCCGACGTTGACGCAGGTGCCGCCCAGCGATCCCGGCTCGCACAGCGCGACGCGCGCGCCATGCGTTGCCGCGCGGAACGCGGCGGCGAGCCCGCCGGAGCCGCCGCCGATCACCACGAGGTCGAAACGGTTCGATGCCGCATTCACAGGAAGCGCTCCGGACGGTACGGCGCGGGGTCGATGGCCGGCGCGCGGCCGGCCATCAGGTCGGCCAGCAGCTGCGCGCTGCCGCAGCTCATGCCCACGCCCATCATGCCGTGGCCGGTGTTCATCCAGACCCGGCGCATGCCCGGCGCGCGGCCGATCAGCGGCATGTCGTCGCGGCTCATCGGCCGCCAGCCGTACCACTGCTCGCGCACTTCGTTGCCGACCGGTTCGTGCAGGTATTCGCGCGCACCGCGTTCGAGCGCGGCCAGGCGACGCGCGTTGAGGGTGTCGTCGAAGCCGGAGAATTCCATCGTGCTGCCGAGGCGGTAGCCGCTGCCCCAGGCGGTGACGCAGACCGAGCGCTCGCGCAGCACCAGCGGACGTTTCGGCACGCGGGACGGCGCGCTGTAGGTGATGGAATAGCCCTTGCCGGGCTGGATGATGCGCTTCATCCACGGCAGACCGACCGCGTCGGCGGTGGTCGCGCTCCATGCGCCGAGCGCGAGCACGATGTTGCGCGCGCGCACCGGTCCGTGGCCGGTGAATGCGACCACGCCTTCGCGGTCCTCGCGCAGACCGTGCAGCGCGCAGTGCTCGTCGATGTGGCCGCCGCGTTCGCGGATGGCGCGAACCAGTTCGGCGAGGTAGCGATCCGGGCGCAGCGCGGCGTCGCCGGAGAACCGCAGCGCACCGGCGAGACCGGGCTTCAGTGCGGGTTCCTCGGCTTCGAGGCGCTTGCCGTCGATCAGGTCCACCGCCACGCCCAGCTCGCGCAGCAGCGGGATCTCGCGCTGGCCGTGCGCGAAGGCGCGCGGATCGCGGAAGACGTAGTCCTCGCCGGATTCGACGAATTCGCAGTCCAGGCCGAAACGCGCGACCCAGTCGCCGAGGCGCCGGCGCGAGTCGGCGAGCAGCGCATGCTTGCCGCGCGCACTGGCCTCCCAGTCGCGCGGGTTGCAGCGGCGCGAGAAGCCCAGCAGCCAGCGCCACAGCAGCGGGTCGTAGCGCGGCGGAATGTACAGCGGCGCGTCGGGCGTGAGCGCCCACTTCAGCGCCTTGAACACGGCGCCCGGCGCAGCCAGCGGCGGCGCGTGGCTGGGCGTGATGGTGCCGCAGTTGCCGTGCGAGGCGCCGCTGCCGACCGTGCGCGCTTCGATCACGCGCACACCGCGCCCGCTTTCGAGCAGGGCCAGCGCCGCGGCCAGGCCGCTGACGCCACCGCCGACCACCAGCACATCGATCTCCGACATCGTTCCGCCTTCCTCCATCCCTACATCGGGCATCCGGCATTCAAGCACGCCGGTGTCGCATCAGTCCGCGCGCCGCATCGCAGGCCAGCGCAGCCAGGTGGCCGCGCGCCACAGCCATTCCATCGGGCCGTAGCGGAAGCGCACCAGCCACCAGCGGCTGAGCAGCACTTGCAGCGTGAACAGCGCGATCGCGAACGGCACCTGCCAGGCGCGCGGCAGCCGTTCGAACCAGCCCAGGCCGTAGCCGTAGAAGATGAACGTGCAGACCAGCGACTGCATCAGGTAGTTGGTCAGCGCCATGCGCCCGGCCGGGGCGACCACGCGCAGCAGCGGCGCCAGCGGCGTGGACAGCCCGCGTTCGATCCAGGCCACGTAGCCCAGGCACATCAGCAGCGCGGCGATCATCGACAGCAGGGTCGCGAAGCCGTTGGCGAAGCTCATCACGCTGAAGTCGGCGGTCGGCATCAGCCGGAACGACACCAGCATCATCGCCAGGCCCACCGGCAGCGCGCACCAGCGCAGCCAGGCGTACAGGCGCGGGAAGCGCGCGGGGTCGGTGATCGCGCCGCTGCGCACGAACCACATGCCGAGCAGGAACATGCCGAGGATCTGGCCGCCGGCGAACAGCACGAAGAACAGCATCTCCGGCGCCTCGCCGGCGCGGTGCGCGAGTGCGTCGAGGAACGAACCGGACCCCAGGACGAGGCGCTCGGCTTCGATCTGCGCCTGCATGCGCACGCCCTCGGCCTGCATGACCTTGTCGACTTCGGTCGCGGCCCCCGGAACCATGCGCGCCATGGCGCCCATCAGCAGCGGCCCGGCCGAGAACAGCCACGCCAGGGCGTGGGAACCCAGCGCCCACCACGGCAGCTGGCCGGTGGGCACGTGCCGGAACAGCGCCAGCAGCACCAGCGCGATCAGCGCGTAGACGGTGAGGATGTCGCCCTGCCAGACGACGATCAGGTGCACCAGGCCGATGGCCAGCAGCGCGAAGCTGCGGCGCAGGTACGGCGCCACGAACGGCCGGCCGCTGGCCTCGGTCCGGGTCATCATCACCGCGAAGCCCATGCCGAACAGCAGCGAGAACAGCAGGTAGAACTTGCCCTGGACGAGGATGTAGACGGCGGCATCGGCGATGCGGTCGGCGCCGGTCAGCGCGGGGTCGAGGCCGGTGATCGCGGCCATCATCGGCCCGACGAAGGCCTCGATGTTCATCAGCAGGATGCCCAGCAGCGCCCAGCCGCGCAGCACGTCCATCGTCTCGATGCGTTCTCCGGCAGCCACCGGCTGCAACGCGGGGTCATGGGTCATGCGGGGGTCCTGGAACGGGGGGGGCGAGCGGGCGAGCGGGCGAGCGGGGCGTCATCTTCACCGAATCGGCGCAGGTGGAAAACCCGCAAACGTCACCCCGGCCCGAAACGACGACGGCCCGCTCGCGCGGGCCGTCGATGCGCCACCGGGGCGAGCCGGCGAACGGGGCGCGAGATCAATGGCCGCCGAGGGCCGCCTTCAGCGAGGCGATGACCGACGACGCCGCATCGTGGTCCGCCGGCACGCCGCGCGGGTCGACCGCGGACACCTGGCTGCCGTTGCCGCTCTCGCTGACGCGGACGAGGAACTTCTGGCCCTGGTAGTCCACGTCGTAGGCGCCGAGCAGCTGGGCGCGGCTGGCCACGGTCAGGCCGGAGATGTTGGCGAGGGCGTCGCCGACCCTGGCGAAGACGCTGGCGCGGTCGCCTTCGACGTTGAAGCCCAGCGCGCGGGCATTGGTGCCGGCGGCAGTGAGCGAGGAACGGCTGACCGAGCCGGCGGCGGCACTGGCGCTGCGCTCGGCCTCGGCCGCGTCGAATGCGGGCGGGAATTCCAGCGGGCGCTGGCTTTCGTCCTGCCCGTAGTACTTGTCCTTGCGGAACCACTTGCAGCCCGAGGCGCCGAGCACGGCGACGGACATCGCAGCGATCAGGGCGACCGTCGTGGCGCGGGACAGGGCGTGGCGGAGGCGGACACTGCGGGTCGGGAACATGGCAACTCCTGGTGGAAAACGGTTCGGGCAAGGCCCGGAATGCAGGCGGCGACGCATCCGGCTCAGGCCGGGCGCGCCTCCAGCCCGGCGATGCGGGCGACGATGCGGTCGGCGGCCTCGGCGTGGGCGGCCGACAGCGTGGTCAGCGGCAGGCGCAGGCCGTGGCCGATGCCCTGCCGCGCCAGCACGGCCTTCAGCGGGATCGGGTTCGGCTCGACGCCCATGAACTCGAACACCGGCTGCAGTTCGGCATCCAGCGCCTCGGCGTCGGCACGGCGGCCGGCCCGGGCCAGGTCGCACAGGCGACGCATCGAGGCCGGAATGGCGTTCGAGGCCACCGAGATCACGCCGTCGGCACCCGCCAGCATCGCCCGGGTCGCGGTCGGATCGTCGCCGGACAGCACGGCGAAGGTCGGCGAACGCAGGGCCAGCAGTTCGGCCATGCGCTCGGGCTCGGCGCGGGCTTCCTTGATGGCGACGATGCGCGGGTGGTCGACCAGTTCGGCGACGGTGGCCGGCAGCAGGTCGCAGCCGGTACGGCCGGGGACGTTGTACAGCACGACCGGCAGGGCGCCATCGTCGGCGACCGCGCGGTAGTGGGCGACCAGGCCGGCCTGGGTCGGGCGCACGTAGGGCGGCGTGACCACCAGCGCGGCATCGGCGCCGCAGGCGGCGGCGCGGCGGGTCAATTCAATGGTCCTGACGGTATTCGAGAGCCCGGTGCCGGCGAGCACCGGGATGCGTTTGCCCACGATCTCCACGGCGCGGCGGAGCAGCGCCCCGTATTCGTCGTTGGACAGGGCGTTGGCCTCGCCGGTCGAGCCGGCGACGACAAGGGCCTGGGTTCCGGAAGCGACCTGGGCGCGCAGCAGGCGCTCCCAGGCGTCGAAGTCGATGTCGCCATCGAGAGGGCCGGCCGCCGTGAACGGCGTCGCCAGCGCAGTGATACTGCCGGACAGATGCACGCGAATGCCTTGGGGAACTGTGAAGTCGAGGGTCGGGGATGCGGAATCGGAGGGCGGCGGCGTAGGCATGGCCCTGCACCGCACCGGGACGCGATGTTACTTGGGAAGGACTGAACACTCCATCCTCCGGCGCGCCCGCCCGGGCCGCTTCCCGGCAGGCATGTTGTCGCCCGGTGCCGCCGAATCAGGCACTTGCGGCGCGATTCGCCCGTCAGGCGGGCACATGCCGGCAGTGCAGCGGGGCATTCCGAGGTTTCCCTTGCGGCCCGAAACCACCGACCAGTATCCTGACCGCGCATCCGGATGCCCCGCGACTGGCCCATGGACGCGCCTGTCTCCACTTCACGCCCCTTGGCGGACTCCACCTTGAGCGAACCCTCCACCGTCTCCCGGCCCGCGCCGAACGAGAACTACCTGCTGATCAACGCCTACACGACGCATCCGCAGTCGCCGCTGCTGTCGGTGACCCGCCGGATCGCGGACAGCGGCTGCAACCTCGTCGACGCCCGCCTGTCCACCGTCGGCCGGGACGTGTCGGTGACCGCGCTGGCGATCGGCCCCTGGGACGCGATCGCCAAGCTGGAGGCCATGCTCGGCCGGCTGGAGCGCGAGGAGGGCCTCAAGCTGATGTGGTACCGCACCGGCCCCAAGCCGCTGCAGTCCAACCTGCTGCCCTACGTGGTCGAGGTGGTCGCCGCCGACAAGCCCGGCGTGCTGTACCAGCTGGCCGATTTCTTCGACCGCCAGGGCATCACCATCGAGAGCCTGCACTGCGCGCGCTACCGCGCCATGCAGACCGGCGCGGAGATGTTCTCGGCCCAGCTCACCATCGGCGTGCCGGCCGACATGCACATCGCCGGCCTGCGCGACGATTTCCTCGAGTTCTGCGACCACCTGAACCTCGACGCCATCATGGACCCGATGAAGTTCTGACGATGACGGCCTCCAAGCTCGGAAAACCGCTCCCAAAGTCCACCCTCGCGCTGCCGCTGGCCCTGTCCGACGACCGGACCGTCAAGCTGTCGGATTTCGCCGAGCGCTGGGTCGTCCTCTACTTCTACCCCAAGGATTCCACGCCCGGCTGCACCACCGAGGGCCAGGAGTTCAACGCGCTGCTGCCGAAGTTCGCCAAGCTCGACTGCGACGTGATGGGCGTATCGCGCGACTCGATCAAGTCGCACCAGAACTTCTGCGCCAAACAGGGCTTCGGATTCCCGCTCGTGAGCGACGCCGACGAAGCCCTGTGCAAGGCCTTCGACGTGATCCACGAGAAGAACATGTACGGCAAGAAGGTGCTCGGCATCGTCCGCAGCACCTTCCTCATCGCCCCGGGCGGCGTCCTCGCTGCGGAATGGCGCGGCGTGAAGGTCGCCGGCCATGCCCAGGCCGTGCTCGACGCACTGAAGGCAGCCCGATCGCAGTGACCCCCGCATCCCACACCACCGGCCACCGCCCCGCCCTGCGGGCCGCGGTGGCGTCGCGCTGCCTGACCACCGACGCTGCCGAACGGATCGCGGATCCGCTGCATCGTCTCAGGAAAGGCGCCAGCGGATCTGCGATCCGCTCTACAACATCCATATCACTCCCTCGCATCGGTACACCGACCGCATGATGACCAAAGGCAAGCGCATCTACGTCCTCGACACCAACGTGCTGATGCACGACCCGACGGCGCTGTTCAAGTTCGAGGAACACGACGTCTACCTGCCGATGCAGGTGATCGAAGAGCTCGACAACGCCAAGAAAGGCACCTCCGAAGCCAGCCGCAACGCGCGCCAGGTCAGCCGCTTCCTCAACGAGCTGATCGAGGGCCAGGGCACCGACCGGATCGCCAGCGGCCTGACCCTGGCCCGACCGAAAGGCCTGCAGCTGCGCGCGGCCGAAAGCATCGGCAAGCTGCGCTTCCAGACCAGCAGCTTCGATTCGGCCAAGCGCTTCGGCGCGGTGATGCCGGACAACCAGATCCTCGGCGCGATCCTGCACCTGCGCGAAACCGAGCCGGACGTGCCGGTGGTGTTCGTGTCGAAGGACATCAACCTGCGCATCAAGGCGTCGATCGCCGGCATCGCGTCGGAGGATTACGAGAACGACCGCGCCCTGGACGATTTCAGCCTGCTCTACACCGGCTCCATGCCGCTGCCGGAGGACTTCTGGTCGCGCTACGCGAAGGACCTGCGCTCGTGGACCGAGAAGGGCCGGACCTATTACGAGATCGTCCGCGGCGCCGACGACGAGTGGTATCCGAACCAGTTCCTCTATCTGCCCGGCGACGCCGACACCGAGATGCGGGTGGCGCGCATCGACGGCGACAAGGTCACGCTGCAGATCGTCGACGATTACCGCAGCCACCAGCACGCGGTGTGGGGCATCGCCGCGCGAAACCGCGAGCAGAATTTCGCGCTCAACGCGCTGATGGACCCGGAGATCGATTTCGTCACCCTGCTCGGCACCGCCGGCACAGGCAAGACCCTGCTCGCCCTGGCGGCGGGCCTGGCGCAGACCATGGACCAGCAGCGCTACCGCGAGATCATCATGACCCGCGCGACGGTCAGCGTCGGCGAGGACATCGGCTTCCTGCCCGGCACCGAGGAAGAGAAGATGACGCCGTGGATGGGCGCGCTGACCGACAACCTGGAAGTGTTGATGCCCAACACCCAGGACGGCGGCAGTTGGGGACGTGCGGCGACCAACGACCTGCTCGCCTCGCGGATCAAGATCCGCTCGCTGAACTTCATGCGCGGCCGCACGTTCCTGACGCGCTGGCTGATCCTCGACGAAGCGCAGAACCTCACCCCGAAGCAGATGAAGACGCTGATCACCCGCGCCGGCCCGGGCACCAAGATCGTCTGCCTGGGCAACGTCGAGCAGATCGACACGCCCTACCTCACCGAAACCACATCCGGCCTGACCTACGCCGTCGACCGTTTCAAGGGCTGGGCGCACAGCGCGCACATCACCCTCAAGCGCGGCGAGCGTTCGCGGCTGGCGGACTATGCGTCGGAAGTGCTCTGAGCGCACGCAAGCTGCAACGCGCATCAAGCAAGAGCCCGCCTTCTGGCGGGCTCTTGCGTTTGCGGAGATGACACAGGCTTCAGCGACCGGGCGTCCGGCAGCAGGTCGCGCTGACCTGGTAGCTGATGATGCTGAGCAGCGAGCCGACGAGGTCGCAGGACCAGCCGGTCGGCCTGCCGGCCGTCACCAGCGGCTGCGAATTGCTCACGCCGATCCCGAGCGGACCGCCGCAGCCGCCGCCGGTGGCGGTATAGCCGGCCGGGCAGCTGACCGAACGCGGCTGCAAGCCGCCGAGCAGGGCGAGATTGCCGGTCTGCTGCGCCACGGTGCAGTCGAGCTCGGTGGCTTCCGGTTCCATGAAGTAACCGTTCACATCGATGACGACATTGCTCTGGAACAGCGTGTAGACGCTGAAGCCGGTCGGGCAGGAGGGGCGGCACAGCCTGAAGTGCGACTCGTTGGAGGTGTCGATATTGGCGATGTAGTTCAGCGAGGAGGCGAACGGCCGGGCCTCGTTCGACGGGAACACCGTGAGGTAACCGTTGGCGATCGGATTCGAGGCCGTGATCTTGACCGTGATGGCCGAGACGTTCTCCGGCAGGTTGCAGTTGGTCGCGTCGCCCCCCTGCGCGCTGAAGTCGGTCGCGGTGTAGGCGACGAAGCTGCGCATGGTGTTCGATGCGATCGGGCCACCGGTCACGCGGGTGTCGACGATGCGGCATGGCGTCAACGGCGTGTAGACCAGGTCGGACCCGGCCGTGCCCAGCTTCATGCTGGTGGCCGGCGACTGGGTGCTGCCCAGCAGGGACAGGGACATCGATTCGAAACTCGGCGCGCTGGCGGCGCGTTCGAGATTGGCGATGTCGGCCTTGGCGAGGGCGGGTTGGACCGATCGTGCCCATTCGCCAGGGGCGACGCCGTAACGTTTCGATGCTTCGGAAGACCAGGCATCGACGATGCCGTCGGCCAGTTCGCCGCGCATCGATTCGGGCGCGAGACCTGTGCTGTTGCTGGACAGCCAGAGCATGCCTGCGGCGGCGGTCGGCACCACCACGGCAAGACCGATGAGGGACAGTTTCACGAGTGCGTTGCGCATGACGCCTCCATGTGATTTCGGGATGGGCGACGGCATGGCCTGCGGTCGAAAGCTCCGCCATTCATGGCCCTGTTCCGTCGCGCCCGTCCTTGATACGCCGATGCGCTTTCCTGCGACAAGATGCGATATCGCTGGCAATCGCGATGCCGCGCATCCGTTTCGCGGCGCGCGCGACGCCGGAAATGCGCGCTTTGGCCGCATGAGACGGGCCTTCCACAGGCGTCCTGTCGCATGCGACAGGACGCCCGCCCCCTTGCGAATGTCACCCATTCCGTACAAGTTGTAGGCCATCCCCTGCCCGCGCCCCCTCGACGCGCGCCTTCAGGAGTCGAAGGATGCCGACACTGGACAACCGGATACGCCGCGCCCGCACGCTCGCCGGGCTGACCCAGGCCGAACTCGCGCAGCTCGTCGGCGTGCAGCGCGGCGCAGTGGCGCAGTGGGAGAGCCCGAACGGCAGCCTGCCGTCGATGGACCACCTGATCGCGATCGCCCAGCATACGGGCGTGCACCTGGAATGGTTGGGAACGGGCCGGGGAAAACCGTGTCCGGAAGCGGGCCAGGCCTCCCCGGACACGGACGAACGCGCGCAGGACGAGCTTGAAGCGGCCTGCCTGCAGGCGCTGCGACGCATGCCGCGACGCATGCGCGAACGCATCCTGTCGGTGCTGCAGGCCGTCGCGCGTTGAAGCCGCTCCGCCGCAGCCCGATGCGGGCGATGCGTGAAAAATTTGCATCACAGGCTCTAACATCGGGCATGCCCTGCCCGTGGATGCGCCATGCCCCGTGATGCCTGCCACCTGCTGGTCCGCCCATGGCGGCCGGACGATGCGACGCACCTGCACGCTGCGGTGCGCTCGTCGCTGCCGACGCTCTCGCAATGGCTGCCCTGGGCCAGCGATGCCTACGATGCAGACACCGCGAACGACTGGATCGACCATTGCACGCGCATGCGCGCGGCCGACGACGAGCACCACTTTGGCGTCTTCGATGCGGACACCGGCGCCGTGCTCGGCGGCGTAGGCCTGAACCACCGCATCCGCGCCTACCGCTCGGCGCACATGGGCTACTGGGTCGCCGATGCCGCGCGCGGCCGCGGGGTCGCGGTGGCGGCCGCGCGCCAGGCCGCGGATTTCGGCTTCGACTGCCTCGGGTTGCAGCGCATCTCGATCCTGGTGCAGCCGGACAATCGCGCCAGCCTGCGGGTCGCGATCAAGCTCGGTGCCGTCTGCGAGGGCATCGCCCGCGATGCGATCGTCTTCGACGGCTCGGCCTGCGACGCCGTCGTGTTCTCGCTGCTGCCGCGCGATCTCGCGGCATCGCGCGCAGACGCCGGAGGCGACTGAGATGGGCGTGCACCTGCCGCGCTGGGTCTGGATCGGTGCGTTCGTGCTGTCGTGCATCGGCGGCATGGTCAACGTCGCCGGCTACCTGGGCTTCGAGCACCAGGCGATCACCCACCTGACCGGCACCACCACCCTGCTCGGCGACGCCTTGTCCGAAGCCGAGCTGGACAAGGCCGTCCACCTGGGCGGCGTGATCGTCGCCTTCGTGCTCGGGGCGATGCTCAGCGGCCTGATCGTGCAGGACAGCACGCTGCGCCTGGGCCGCCGCTACGGCGTGGCCCTGGCGACGGTGTCGCTGCTGCTGTTCGCGTCGATCCCGATGCTGGAACGGCAATGGATCGCCGGTGCCTGGACCGCGGCGATGGCCTGCGGCCTGCAGAACGCCATGGCCACCACCTACAGCGGCGCGGTGATCCGCACCACCCACCTCAGCGGCATGTTCACCGACCTGGGCATCGGCATCGGCCACGCCCTGCGCGGACTGCCGCTGCAGACCCGGCGGCTGCGGCTCAGCGCCCTGATCATCGCCGGATTCCTCGTCGGCGCGGTGCTGGGCGCCTGGCTGTTCCGGCTCTGGGCCTACCGGGCGCTGGCGGTGCCGGCGGCCCTCACCGGCACGGTCGGGCTGGCCTATGCCGCCTACCGCCACTGGAACAGGAACATTCCGTCGTAGATTGCAGTTGCGCCCCCTCCCCCGAGCACGCTTCCCCCGAGCACGGCTCCCCTGAGTACGATCGCCCCATGAACCTCCCCCGCCCCGTCTCCGTCCTCACCATCGCCGGCTCCGATTCCGGCGGTGGTGCCGGCATCCAGGCCGACCTCAAGACCTTCGCCGCGCACCGCGTGCACGGCCTGTGCGCCATCGCCGCGCTCACCGCCCAGCACACCCGCGGGGTGACGGCGGTGGAAGTACCGCAGGCGACCTTCCTGCGCGAGCAGATCGACGCCTGCTTCGACGACTTCGACATCCTCGCGGTGAAGATCGGCATGCTCGCCAACGCCGACATGGTTCACGCCGTGGTCAAGGCGCTCGACCAGCACTGCCCGCGCTTCATCGTCGTCGACCCGGTGATGGTCGCCACCTCGGGCGCGCAACTGCTGGCCGACAGCGCGATCGACGTCCTGCGCAAGCGCCTGCTGCCGATGGCCACCGTGGTCACGCCGAACCTGCCCGAAGCCGAATTCCTGCTGGGCCGGGCGATTCCCGACCTCGATGCGATGCGCCAGGCCTGCGACGACCTGCTCGATCTCGGCGCCGGCGCGGTGCTGCTCAAGGGCGGCCACCTGGACACCGGTCCGGAGGTGGTCGACCTGTTCGCGGCGCGGCGCGAGTCCGGCGGCCGCATGCATCGCGAAATCCACCACCCGCGACTGCAGGTGAACGCCCATGGCACCGGCTGCACGCTGGCCTCGGCGATCGCGGCGCAACTGGCGCTGGAACTGCCGCTGGACGAGGCCTGCCACGCCGCCTCGGCCTACGTGCATCGCGCGCTGAAGACCGGCACGCGGCCGGGGCGCAGCGATGTGCTGGTGCTCGACCACTTCGGCGCGGCGGGCCGCGCTTGAAGCCGTCGGACGCGTCCGACCCCGAGCGCCCGGCCGAGGGCGATGGCCTGCCGGTCGAAGCCGGCGACGGCCACCGTTTCCGCCTGCTCGCGCGCCGGCCGGAAGCCCCGGTCGCGGCGCTGCTCTGGCTGCCTGCGCTGGGCGTCGCCGCCCGCCACTACCTGCCCTTCGCCGAGGCCCTGACCCGGCATGGCATCGCGGTGTTCGTGCACGAATGGCGCGGCCACGGCAGCAGCGACCGCCGCGCCGGGCACGACAGCGACTGGGGCTACCGCGAACTGCTCGACCACGACCTGCCCGCCAGCCTCGCCGCGATGCGCACGCAGGCCCCCGGGTTGCCGCGCATCGTCGGTGGACACAGCCTCGGCGGGCAGCTCGCGGCCTGCCTGCTCGGGCTGGACAGCGCGGCCGCTTCGCGGCTGTGGCTGGTCGCCAGCGGCGCGCCCTACTGGTCCGCCTTCCCGCGTCCGCGACGCTGGCTGCTGCCGCTGGCCTATCGCTTCCTGCCCTGGCTGGCCGAGCGTCGCGGCGCCCTGCCCGGCCGCACCATCGGCTTCGGCGGCACCGAAGCGCGCGGCGTGATGCGCGACTGGGCGCGCACCGGCTTGAGCGGCCGGTATGCGGGCGCCGGCATGGGGCGCGACCTCGAAGCGGCCCTGGGCACCGTCACGGCCGAGGTCGACGCGGTGCTCTGCGCCGACGACTGGCTGGCGCCGCGATCCTCGCTGGACTTTCTGCTCGGCAAGATGCGTCCGGCGGGGCTGCGCTGCGCCAGGCTCGACGCTGCCGCGCTCGGCACGCAGGCCGATCATTTTGCCTGGATGCGCCGGCCCGAGGCCGTGGCGCGGGCGCTCGCAGCCGGGTCGGATCAGCCGTCGGCATAGCCGTCGGGATTCATCGACTGCCAGCGCCAGGCATCGCGGCACATCTCGTCCACGCCGCGGCCAGCGCGCCAGCCAAGGAAGCGCTCGGCGCGCGCCGGGTCGGCATAGACCGCGGCCACATCGCCCGCCCTGCGCGCCACGATGCTGTACGGCACCTCGCGCCCGCTCGCGGCTTCGAAGGCGCGCAGGAGTTCCAGCACGCTCACGCCGCGGCCGACGCCGAGGTTCAGCGGCAGGTGGCCCTGCACGCCGTCCAGCGCCTCCAGCGCATGCACGTGGGCCTGCGCCAGGTCCATGACGTGGATGTAGTCGCGCACGCCGGTGCCGTCGACCGTGGGCCAGTCGCCGCCGAACACCTGCAGCCGCTCGCGCTTGCCCACCGCGACCTGGCAGATGTAGGGCATGAGGTTGTTCGGGATGCCGTTCGGCGATTCGCCGATCAGGCCCGACGGATGCGCGCCCACCGGGTTGAAGTAGCGCAGGCTGATCGCCTGCCACGCCGGGTCGGCCGCGCAGACATCGCCGATCAGCTGCTCCATCACCAGCTTGGTGCGGCCGTAGGGGTTGGTCGCCGACAGCGCGGCGTCCTCGTCGATCGGCACCGAGGCCGGATCGCCGTAGACCGTGGCCGACGAGCTGAACACCAGGCGGCGCACGCCCGCGCCCTGCATGGCCTTCAGCAGGGCGATGGTGCCGGCGATGTTGTTGTCGAAATAGTCCAGCGGCTTCTCGCAGGACTCGCCCACGGCCTTCAATGCGGCGAAATGGAGCACGGCATCGAAGCCTTCGCCGGCGAACAGCGCCGCCAGCGCGTCGGTGTCGCGCACGTCCACGCGATGCAGGTCCGGCGCTTGGCCGGTGATGCGCTGCAGCCGCGCCAGCACCGCCGGCGAGCTGTTGCAGAAATTGTCGACCACCACCGCCTCGTGGCCGCGTTCGGCCAGCGCCACGCAGGTGTGGCTTCCGATGTAACCCGCACCGCCGCAGACCAGGACTCGCATCGAATGAAAGCTTCCGTTGGAGAGACAGGAGGCCGGGCACGGTGGATGCGAACGGGCGATTCCGCATCGAGATCTGGCCGGATCCACGCGCTTTCCGCGTCCCCCCAGCCAACGCCGCGTCACGGCCGGCGCCATCGTGCGGCATCGCGCCGCCGCCGGCAACCCGACTGCTAGACTTTCATTCTGCTTCACGACTTCCCGGAACAGCGCACGATGCAGGCCGCACTTCCCGCCCAGGACACGCTCAGTCTCGATCACGCCCGCATCGCCATCATCGGCCTGGGCTACGTCGGCCTGCCGCTGGCCGCCGCCTTCGGCAGGCGCTATCCGGTCGTCGGTTTCGACATCGACACCCAGCGCGTCGCCGAACTGAAAACCTTCCACGACCGCACCCTCGAAACCAGCGAAGCCGAACTGCGCGCTGCCGACCAGTTGTCCTTCAGCTGCGACGCGAAGGATCTGGACGGCTGCAACGTCTTCATCGTCACCGTGCCGACGCCGATCGACGAATACAAGCGTCCCGACCTGCGCCCGCTGGAATCCGCGAGCCGCACCGTCGGCCGCGCGATCCGCAAGGGCGGCGTGGCGATCTACGAATCCACCGTCTATCCCGGCGCGACCGAAGAGACCTGCGTGCCGATCGTCGAGCGCGAATCCGGCCTCACCTTCAACGTCGATTTCCACGCCGGCTACAGCCCCGAGCGCATCAACCCGGGCGACCACCAGCATCGCCTCGAAACGATCATGAAGGTCACCTCCGGCTCCACGCCCGAGGTCGCCGATTTCGTCGACGCGCTGTACGCCAGCATCATCACGGCCGGCACCCACAAGGCCAGCAGCATCCGCGTGGCCGAAGCAGCCAAGGTGATCGAGAACATCCAGCGCGACGTGAACATCGCGCTGATCAACGAACTGTCGCTGATCTTCCACCGCCTCGGCATCGACACCCACGATGTGCTGGCTGCCTCGGGTACCAAGTGGAACTTCCTGCCGTTCAAGCCCGGCCTGGTCGGCGGCCACTGCATCGGCGTGGATCCCTACTACCTCACGCACAAGGCGCAGCAGATCGGCTACCACCCCGACGTGATCCTCGCCGGCCGCCGCATCAACGACGGCATGGGCCAGCACGTCGCACAGTGCACGATCAAGGAAATGACCCGTCGTGGCCTGCCCACGGCCAACGCGAGGATCCTCGTGCTCGGACTGGCGTTCAAGGAAAACTGCCCCGACCTGCGCAACACCCGCGTGGTCGACATCCTCGCCGAGCTGCGCAGCTACAACGCGCAGGTCGACGTGCACGACCCCTGGGTCGACGCGCACCTCGCCCATGAGGAATACGGCCTGAGCATGACCGCCGAACCGGCCGAAGGCGCCTACGACGCAGTGATCCTGGCGGTGTCGCACCGCGAATTCGCCGCCCTCGGCGTCGACGGCATCCGCCGCTTCGGCAAGCCCGGCGCGGTGCTGTTCGACGTCAAGGGACTGCTGCCGCGGGATCAGGTGGACGGGCGGTTGTAAGGTCCGATGGCCTGGCCGTTCGACAGCGAGGCGCAGCTCGACGAGTGGGTCGAAGCCTATATCGCTGCGCATCGCGAACAGCCGACGACCGACCAGCAACGGGCAGATGCGGCATTGGCATCGGAGCCTGCATATTCGGCATTCGGCGTCGGCAACCCGCAGGCTGAAGCCATCTGGCGCTTCATCCTGAAGGTCGTTGCCAAACAGCCTTCAGATTGGACCTTGGGCATGCTCGCAGCGGGTCCGATCGAAGACCTGATCGGCGAATGTGGCGACGACTTCATCGATCGCATCGAGGCCGCGGCCCGGCGGGACCCGATCTTCCGCCGGACGCTGCACGGCGTCTGGCGTACCACGAGCTCCGAGGACGTCTGGGCCCGTGTCATGGCGGCACGAGGCCTCGAAGAAGAGCCATGAATCGGCTGGATGCGCCGTCCCTTCAGCAAGCCAGATGCGGTGCGGTTCGGCGTCAAGAGTCTTCTGTCGCGAAAAGCAAATCCCCCCTGCCCCCCTTTTTCAAAAGGGGGGAACTGCAGTGCAAGACCG
The DNA here is from genome assembly GCA_019634715.1 of Lysobacter sp. GTDB lineage: Bacteria > Pseudomonadota > Gammaproteobacteria > Xanthomonadales > Xanthomonadaceae > Lysobacter_I. The sequence goes on along the minus strand of JAHCAU010000005.1, from coordinate 96,239 downwards.
TGAATCCATAGCCCCCTTGGAAAAGGGGGTCGACAACGCGCAGCGTTGGCGGGGGAATTTGCGTGCGACGCAGGCGTACGCCCGCTCCACGGTTCTACAATGACCCCCTGATCCACAGAGGCGACCCCCATGCGCGTTCTCGTCACCGGCGCCGCCGGCTTCATCGGCTCCAAGCTCACCGAGCGCCTGATCGCCCGTGGCGACACGGTGCTGGGCTACGACAACCTCAACGACTACTACGACCCGGCACTGAAGGATGCCCGCCTCGCGCGCCTCACACCGCTGCCCGGCTTCACCTTCGTCAAGGGTTCGCTGGAAGACCGCGCGACGCTCGAAGCGGCCTTCGACAGCTTCAAGCCCGAGCGCGTGGTCAACCTCGCCGCGCAGGCCGGCGTGCGCTACTCGCTGGAGAACCCGCACGCCTACATCGACAGCAATATCGTCGGCTTCCTCAACATCCTCGAAGCCTGTCGCCATCGCGGCATCGAGCACCTGGTCTACGCCTCGTCCAGTTCGGTCTACGGCGCCAACCGCAAGCTGCCGTTCGCGGTCGAGGACAGCGTGGACCACCCGGTCAGCCTGTACGCGGCCAGCAAGAAGGCCAACGAGCTGATGGCGCATACCTACAGCCATCTGTTCGGCCTGCCCACCACCGGCCTGCGCTTCTTCACGGTCTACGGCCCGTGGGGTCGCCCGGACATGGCGCTGTTCCTGTTCACCAGGAAGATCCTCGCCGGCGAACCCATCGACGTGTTCAACCACGGCAGGCACACTCGCGACTTCACCTATATCGACGACATCGTCGAAGGCGTGATCCGCACCCTCGACCGCGTGCCCGGTCCCGACCCGACCCACGACCCGCTCGCCCCCACGCCCGCCACCTCCTCCGCGCCGTACCGCGTCTACAACATCGGCAACAACAATCCGGTGCAGCTGCTGCGCTACATCGAAGTGCTGGAAGACTGCCTCGGCCGCAAGGCGACGATGAACCTGCTGCCCCTGCAGCCCGGCGACGTGCCCGACACCGCCGCCGACGTGTCCGCGCTCACCCGCGACACGGGGTATTCGCCGGATACCCCGATCGAAGTGGGCGTGAGGAATTTCGTGGCGTGGTATCGCGGGTTCTACAACGTCTGAAGCGAGAGCATGCGCGTCTACCTCGACGACGAACGCGCCACGCCCGAAGGCTGGACCCGCGTCTACTGGCCCGATGAAGCGATCGCGCTGCTGGAGACGGGAAACGTGGCCGAGATCAGCCTCGACCACGACCTCGGCGACGACGCGCGCGGTACCGGTTACGACGTGGTCGCGTGGATCGAGGAGGCCGTAGTCACGCGCGGCTTCGTGCCGCCGATCGTGCGCGTGCACTCGGCGAACCCGGCCGCGCGCGTGCGCATGGAAGGCGGGATCGCGGCGATCACGCGACTGGCATCGGATTGCCGCGGTCCGCAGTCGCCTCCACGGCCCGATTGCTCGGCGATGCGCTCGCGCGCAGGAAATCGATCGCCAGTCGATTGAACGCGTCGGCCTGCTCGAAGTTCGAAACATGGCCGGCCTTGTCCAGTATCTCCAGCCGGGATCCCGGCAGCAGCGCATACATCTGCTGCGCGCAGCGCAGCGGGATCGCCTTGTCCTCGCGCCCCCAGACCAGCAGGACCGGAACGTCCAGAGATCCGAGCGCTCGCACCTCATCGGACAGCTTGTCGAAGAAATCGGCTCGCTGGATGCGGAACCCGACCGCGACCGAACCCCGGATCTTGTGTGCGCGCGTGACGTTGTCGTAGTAGTCGTCGGTGATCTTCGATGCGTCGTGGATGAAGACATCCTTCAGCGCCGTCCTGCGGAACAGATCGGTCTTGCGGGTGAGCAGGAATTCGCCCAGTCCCGGCAGATTGAAGAATTTCGCCATCGCCGGCAGCGGATTCGGCATCGCAGCGGCATCGACCAGCACCAGTCGATCCACACGGTCTCGATGCTGCACGCAGAATTTGATCGCCGTACCGGCGCCCATCGATTGACCAGCGATGGACGCCCTTGAAAGCCCCATCGCGTCCATGAACAGGCGCAATTGTTCGGCATACAGCGCGTAACCGTATTCCATCGGTTCGCGCGTGCTGTAGCCACACCCCCACAGGTCGAGCGCGTACACCTTGAAATGCCGCGACAGCGCATCGATGTTTTCGGCCCACAGATAGGAATCATAGAAGAAGCCGTGCAGCAGGATCAGCGGCGGCCCCTCGCCTTTCTCGATGTAATGGGTGCGGTGACCCGCCAGGTCGATGGTGGTGCCACGCGCATGCTGGCGCGCCCAGTCCTCGAGCGATTGGCTGTCCCACGGTACGAATCCCGACATGTGCAGTCCCTTCCGATGGCGACCGGCATGACCGGCCTGTCTCCGCGTCCGCTGCGGATCAGCGACCCGCGACCGATCCGCCGGGGCGAGCATACGGTAGCACGGGGGTTCGGTGCTCCGTGCGCGCTCCACGCCTACATCAGGTCCCGCACCGCCGGCAGGTACTTCTCCGACGACCCCGTATTCACCGCGACCACGCGCTCGCCGCGCTTGAGCAGCCCGCGATCGAGCAGTTGCGGGATCGCGGCGAGGCAGGCGGCGCCTTCGGGGCTGCTCCACCAGCGCTTGTCGCGCCACACGCGCTGCAGTTCGGCGGCGGTGTCGGCTTCGCTGACCGCGATCGCGGCGCCGCCACTGCGGCGGATGATGTCGAGCACCTTGAAGTGCCCGACGCCGCCGGGCACGTTCAGGCCGAAGCTCATCGTGCTGCCGGCCTCGACGACCGTGCTGTCGTCCGCGCCGGCATCGAAGGCGCGCACCAGCGGCGGCGTGACTTCGCTCTGCACGCAGAGCATGCGCGGCCGCCGGCCATCGATCAGGCCCAGCGCTTCGAGTTCGTTCCAGGCCTTCCACATGCCGAGCACGCCGGTGCCGCCGCCGGTGGGATAGATCACCGCATCGGGCAGCGACCACAGTGTTTCGCCTGGCAGCGGCTCCGCCAGTTCGAGTCCCAGCGATTTCTTGCCTTCGATGCGCCAGCCCGGTTCCTGGAAGGTGGCGACGGAGAAATACCCCTGCGGGATGTAGTGCTCCTTCAGGTAGGCGCCGGCCTCGCGGATGGTCGGACCGACCAGTTCGAGCTTGACGCGATCCGGATGGCGCAGCGCTGCCGCTGCGACATTGCCGAGGATCGGTGACGGCGTGTCGTCGGGCATCGCCACGACGACCGACAGACCACCGGCCAGCGCGTAGCGCGTGAGCGAGTCGCCAGCATTGCCCTGGGTCGGCACCGCGAGTTTCGTCAGGCCGAGGCGGCGCGCCTGCGCGACCACCATCGCCATGCCGCGATCCTTGAAGCTCTGGGTCGGATTCGCGCCGAAGCCGGGATGCGCCTTGCCCTCTTCCTTCACCTGCAGCGCGAGTCCCGCCGACGCCGCCAGCGGATGATCGCGATAGTCCAGCAGCGGCGTGCCGCCTTCGCCGAGTGCGACGATGTGCCGCGCGTCGTCGGCGTTCGCGATGTCCAGCGCCATCAGCGCGCCGAAGCGCCACAGGTCGCGGCGCGAGGGGTCGTACCACGCGGCACCGGGCTTCTCGGCGGCGAGACGTTCCAGATCCAGCACCATCTCGACCGGGCGGCCGTCTGCGGGATCGAGGTTCATCGGCACGTCGGCCGGGTATTCGATGCCGGAAGCCAGGCCGCGAAGACAACGCACGTACGACATCGGACGGACATCCCTGAATGAACGAACCGCGATGGTAGCGGAGCGTCCGGCGGCCTCGACGTGCCGCAACGGCAAATGAATGCCGGCAGCGCGTCTTCAGGCGTTCCGGGCACAATCTGCACATGAACGACACTGCACACCGCACCGACGCATTCGATGGCTGGGACGGCAGCATCGCCGGCGCCCGGGTCCTGCAGGCACGCCTGGCGCAGCAGGTCCGCCTGGAAGACGACTTCACCGCACCGCCGCGCCTGATCGCCGGCTTCGATGTGGGTTTCGAGGACGGCGGCGAGACCACGCGCGCCGCCGCCGTGCTGCTCGATGGCGACTCTGCCGAAGTGCGGCATGCGCATGTCGCCCGCGTGCCGACCTCGATGCCCTATGTCCCCGGCCTGCTGTCCTTCCGCGAGTTGCCGGCGTTGTTCGCCGCGCTGGCGATGCTGCCGGAAACGCCCGACCTGGTCTTCGTCGACGGCCAGGGCATCGCCCATCCGCGCCGGCTGGGCATCGCAGCGCACTTCGGCGTCGCCACCGGCCTGCCATGCATCGGCGTGGCGAAGAAGCCGCTGGTCGGCACCGCCGACGGGGTGCTCGGGGACGAACGCGGCGCGCGCGTGCCGCTGCGCCATCGCGGCGAACAGATCGGCTGGCTGCTGCGCAGCAAGGTGCGCTGCCTGCCGCTGGTGGTGTCTCCGGGGCATCGCGTGTCGATGCAGGCCGCCGTCGAGATGACGATGCGCTACGTCGGCCGCTACCGGCTGCCCGAACCCACGCGACGGGCCGATGCCGTCGCCTCGCGTCGACCGGGTGCATCGACATGAACGCGGCTGCCATGCCACTGTCGTGGTTCGGCGGCATGCTGCGCGGTCACGTCCACCGACCCGGAACCCCCATGCGCACGACCCACCCGGCCACCGCCTGGGCCTTCGCCCTCATGATGATCGCGACGGGCTGCGCGAGCCCGCCCGCATCGACCGCCACCACCGCCACGCCACCCGACAGCACGATGAGCACACCGCAGCCCGCCCACGTCCTCGTCATCGGCCACCGCGGCGCCAGCGCGCTGCGCCCGGAACACACGCTGGAGGCCTACCGCAAGGCGATCGAGGACGGCGCCGACCTGATCGAGCCGGACCTGGTCAGCACCCACGACGGCGTGCTGGTCGCGCGCCACGAGAACGAGATCTCCGGCACCACCGATGTCGCCTCGCGGCCCGAATTCGCGGTGCGCCGCACCACCCGCACCATCGACGGCGAGCGCGTCACCGGCTGGTTCACCGAGGACTTCACGCTCGCCGAACTCAAGACCCTGCGCGCCCGCGAGCGCCTGCCCGACCTGCGCGACACCGCATGGGACGACCGCTTCGAGATCCCGACCCTGGCCGAGATCCTCGATCTCGCCGCCGCCGAATCCGCCGCGCGCGGCCGCACGATCGGCCTGGCCCCGGAGCTGAAGCACCCGACGCATTTCGTGTCGCTGGGCCTGGCGATGGAAGGCCGGCTGATCGAGGCGCTGAACGCCCATCCGCATACCCGGACCGCACCGGTGGTGATCCAGTCGTTCGAGACCGCGAACCTGCGCGCGCTGCGCGAGCGGATCCCGCGGGGTTCGAACCTCACGCTGCTGCAGTTGTACGGCGACCCGGACGAGAAACCCTACGACACCGTCGCGGCCGGCGCGCCGCGCACCTACGCCTCACTGGCCACGCCCGACGCGCTGCGCGAGGTCGCCTCGTATGCCGATGCCATCGGCCCGCATTACCTCGCACTGGCGCCGCGCAAGGCCGAAGACGGCACGGCGCGCAGCGCACTGGTCCAGGCCGCGCATGCGGCAGGGCTGAAGGTGATCGTCTACACCTTCCGCCCCGAGAACCACTTCCTGCCCGGCGACTATCGCGGCAGCGGCGGACCTGCCGCGCGCAACGACGCCGGATCGATCCGGCAGATCCGCGACGCCATCGCCGTGGGCATCGACGGCTTCTTCACCGACGACCCGGCCGTGGGGCGTCGCGCGGTGGATGGCGACTGAGATCTTTCGCCACGGATCGACGCGGCAGAAAATGCATGCCCGCAACGAAAGAACCCGCCGTCGCCGGCGGGTTCTTTCATGATCTGCGCAGTGGAGGCTGCCGCTCAGAACGGGATGTCGTCGTCCGAGAAATCGTCCATCGCCGGGGGCGGATTGTTGGCCGGGGCCTGGCGCTGACCGCCGCCACCACCGCCACCATATCCACCGCCACCACCGCCGCGCTGGCCGCCGCCGTAGCCGCCGCCACCGCCGCCGCCTTCCGAACGCTGCGCGCGCTGCGGGCGTTCACCGCCACCGCCGCCATCGCCACGGCCGCCGAGCATCTGCATCTCGTCGGCGATGATGTCGGTGGTGTAACGCTCGACACCGTCCTGGCCGGTGTACTTGTCGTAGCGGATCGAACCTTCGACGTAGACCTGGCTGCCCTTGCGCAGGTACTCGCCGGCGATCTCGCCGAGCTTGCCGAAGAAGGTCACCCGGTGCCACTCGGTGCGCTCCTGGGTGTTGCCTTCCCGGTCCTTGCGGACCGAGGTGGTGGCGAGGCTGGCCTTGGTGATGGCCATGCCGCCCTGGGTGTATTTGGTTTCGGGATCGTTGCCGAGGTTGCCGACCAGGATCACCTTGTTGATGCCGCGTGCCATGAAGAGTTCCTGCTGTGTCGCCGTGGGTGGCGAAGGACATTCCATTATAACCGGGGCCTCGGCGGCATCAGGCAACCGCCCGCGACGGGGTCGGGGAAGCCCGCATTGCGGGGTCGGGCTCTTGCCCGGGGAGGGGTCTGAGCCGGTGCCACCGGCCCTTATAATGCCGGCCTCACACGTCTGGACCCCCCATGGAAGCCACTTCGGTGCCCGCCTCGCTCGACCTGCCCGCCATCCTGGCCCTGGCCGCCCCGGACATGGCCGCCGTGGACGCCCTGATCCGCCACCGCCTCGGCTCGGACGTGGTCCTGGTCAACCAGGTGGCCGAGCACATCGTCTCCGGCGGCGGCAAGCGCCTGCGTCCGATGCTGCTGCTGCTCGCGGCCCGCGCGCTGGGTCATGAGGGGCCGGACGCCCGGCAACTGGCCGCCGTGGTCGAGTTCATCCATACCGCCACCCTGCTCCACGACGACGTGGTCGACGAATCCGACCTGCGCCGGGGCCGCAAGACCGCCAATGCCGTGTTCGGCAATGCCGCCAGCGTGCTGGTCGGCGACTTCCTGTACTCGCGAAGCTTCCAGCTGATGGTCGAACTGGAGCGGGTCGAGGTGATGAAGATCCTCGCCGACACCACCAATGCCATCGCCGAGGGTGAAGTGCTGCAGCTGCTGCACATCCGCAACCCGGACACCGACGAGCCGGCCTACCTGAAGGTGATCGAGCGCAAGACCGCCGTGCTGTTCGCCGCCGCGACCCGGTTGGGCGCGCTGCTCGCCGGTGCCGATGCCGCCGTCCAGCAGGCGCTGCACGACTACGGCATGGCCCTGGGCTATGCCTTCCAGATCGCCGACGACGTGCTGGACTACAGCGCGGACGAGGCGGCGCTGGGCAAGCACCTCGGCGACGACCTCGCCGAAGGCAAGGCCACGCTGCCGCTGATCCACGCGATCCTGCATTCGGACTCGACCACCCGCGAACGCCTGCGCACCATCGTGCAGGAAGGCGATGTCGACGCGATGCCCGAGGTGCTGGCCGCGATCGAGGCCACCGGCGGCATCGACTACAGCCGCAAGCGTGCCGAACACTACGCGGATGCCGCCGAACGCGCGCTCGATGGCCTGGGCGACAACGACGCCCTCGCTGCGCTGCGCGGGCTGGCGCGCTACGCGGTGCGTCGCGACCGCTGACATGGGTTTTGCCGCAGACGAGCGCACGCTGCTGCTGTCGGTGAAGGGCGTCGGGCCGACCGTGATCGACAGGCTCGAACAGATCGGCATCGATTCGCTCGCCGCGCTTGCGGATACGGACGTCGATACGATCCTGCAGCAGGTGGCCGGCATGCTCGGCACCACCTGCTGGCGCAACAGCCCGCAGGCGAAATCGGCCATCGCGGGCGCCGTGGCGGCAGCACGTTCGGCAACTGCGCCTTGAGCACAGGGTGAATCGCGAAATTTCCGCGTCTCTGTAGAGCGGAGCGTAGCTCCGCTGCACCGCCTCCGTCAGCCCACGCACCGCGTCGTCGCGATCACGGCCTGCGGAAAGAACACAGCGGAGCTTCGCTCCGCTCTACAACAGCCCGACACACGACCTTTCGCGATTTTGTAGCGGAGCTTGCTCTGCTCATGTTTCGTGCGTGAAACCGAGCGGAGCTTGCTCCGCTACATGCGTGAAGCGATGGCGACGTCCGCAGCATCGCGGACACCGCCGATCGATCAACCTACCAGCGAGAAACCCGACACATCGCTCAGGGCGACGCGGAAGAACCCGAGCTTGCCGCCCGGCGCATGCGCATCGCGCAGGTGGAGGTACGCGGCTTCGTCGTCGAAGTCGTCATCCTCTTCGTCTTCGTCGTCGCCCTCATCGGAGGTTTCAGCGTCGGATTCGTCTCCGGACTCGTCATCCAGTTCGAGATACGCACGGGTCAGCGCGTGATGCGCCATGTAGGTCTCTTCGCTGACGACACGACCGGTGACGAGCATGCCGCCGACGATCAGCGTGACTTCGACTTCGACCGGGGTCTCGGCTTCGGCCAGGTCGATGATGTGTTCGAGCAGGGGGTCGTACATGCGGGCTTCCTCGGCAGGGTGCGAAGCCCCAAGGATATCGCAAGCGATGCGACGATCAGGCGATGCCGAGTCCCGGGATCGCGGTGATCGCCTCGGGGTCGAATCCGGCGAGCGCCGCGAAGTGCCGGCCGCGTTCGGTGTAGTCGCGATAGCTGCCGAAGCTGGGCGCACCCGGCGACAGCAGGACGACGCCCTCGCCGTCCAGCACTGTCCGTGCCTGACCGACGGCATCGGCCAGATCGTCGGCAGAGAGCAACGCAAACCCGGCCTCGCGCGCGACCGACACCAGCATGTCGTGGATCCTGGGGCCGTTCTGGCCGAGGGTCACGATCGCGGCCGGCGCCTGCGTGCGCATGGCCTCGGCGAACGCGGACCAGTCGATGCCGCGATCGTGCCCGCCCGCCAGCAGGGCGACACGTCGCGAACGGAAGCAGTCCAGCGCGGCCAGGCTCGCATGCGGCGTGGTGCTGATCGAATCGTTCACCCAGGTGAGGCCGTCGCGCGTACCCAGGGTCTGCAGGCGATGCGGCAGCGGCTGGAACGTCGCTGCATGCGGCGCCAGCGCTTCGGCATCAAGGCCCAGAGCCTCGACCGCAGCGAGCACGGCGCAGAGGTTGCTGCGGTTGTGGCGACCGGGCAGCGGCACGCCGGAAGTGTCGAACACCGCGCGTTCGCCGCGATGCACGACATCGCCGCGCAGGTGCCAGCCATCCTCGCCACCGACGAAACGCACTTCGCTGTCGGGCAGCGACAGCGCCGCGAGGCGCGGGTCCGTGCCGTTGAGGATCGCGATGCGCGGTTTCGCTGCGGTGAACAGCGACAGCTTGTCGGCGACGTAGCGCTCTTCGCTGCCGTGCCAGTCGAGATGCTCGGGGAAGATGTTCGTCGCCACCGCGATCGAGGGGCGCACGCCGGAGGCGGCGACATCGCCGGTCTGGTAGCTCGACAGTTCGATCACCCAGAATTCAGGCGGATCGTCGACGTCGATGACTTCGAGCAGCGGCAGGCCGATGTTGCCGCACAGCGCGGTGCGGTGGTCACCGGCGCGCAGCAGATGCGCGAGCAAGGCGGTGGTGGTGCTCTTGCCCTTGGTGCCGGTGACGCAGATCGTGCACGCCCCTGCGTGTTCGGCGAACCACAGCGCGGTGCCGCCAAGGAAGCGTGTGCCGCGTTCGGCAGCCGCCAATGCTTCGGGCTTGTACGGACTGATGCCTGGCGATTTGATCACGACGTCGAAAGCCGCCAGCGCGTCGGCACTGGCGTCGGCGCGTGCAGCGAGCAGTGGATCACCGAGCGCGTTGGCCTCGGCAAGCTCCGCTGCGCTGCAGAACAGCGTCAGCGGCAGCGCCGGCAGGCGTCGACGCAGGACGCGCCACGCGGCACGGCCTTCGCGGCCCCAGCCCCACAAGGCGACCTTCAGGTCCGCCAGCGCGGCGATCTCCGGCACGTCGTCAGGCCGCGAAGCGCGCACGCAGGCGTTCCCAGATCGCGGCCGGTACGCGGTGCTCGTCGTCGAGCGCCATCAACGCATCGACATCGAGTTCCGTCGCGTCCAGTTGTGGCCGGATCTCGCGGACGAAGCGTTCGACGATGTCGTCCTCGCGCCATTCCGGGCGCTCGGCCAGCGCCGCCATCGCGGCGCGCGATTCCCTGCCCTCGCCCACGCACTCGAAGGGCTTGTGGTCCTGGAATTCGAGCAGCGCGTCGTAGCCGGCGGTCTGCGCGGGGTCGTCCAGCAGGTTGCGGCCGAAGATGCCGACCAGGCGCGGCTTCGGCATGAACGGCGCCAGCGCGAGGAAGACGAAATGGCATTTCGGGCAGACACCGCACCAGCGGTTGACCGGACGTTCGCCGAGGATGTGGAAGTTGCGGTTGCAACTGGAGAAGTGCGCGTCGTAGTGATCGGTCTTCACGAACTGCCGCGCGACCGCGAGCTCGCTGAGCGGACGCAGCAGCGAGTAGTAATGCAGGTCGGCGGCGATGCGCGCATGCACGTAGTCGCCGAAGTCGCGCTCGAAGGCCCAGCCCTTCGACCACTGGTGGTTCACTTCGCCAGTGCCCTCGATCAGGCTGCCGTAGCTCGCCGAGCGCTCGTTGGAGAACACGACATGGTTGGCGCCGGTCAGGAGCGCGGCGAAGACCAGGATCGCCGAGTTCACCGCCGTGACCGGAATGTGGCCGTTACATGCGCCCTGGCGGTTGTATTCGAACAGCTGCGGCGCGAGCTGGCGGCCGAGGTTGAGCGTGGGCAGGCCGGTGCGCTCGGCGCAGGCCTTGATGAGCTGCGAGCCGCCGATCCAGGTCACGGTCTGCTGGATGTCGACGCCGCGCAGCGCCTCGATGCTGACCAGCGAATCCTTGCCGCCGCCGATGGCGACGAGGGCGTGTTCGGGCAGGCCCAGAACAGGCGCTGTCCCTGCAGAAGGACTTTCAGGCGCGATCCCGGAAGAGCTCGGGCCTGAAGGCCCTCCTGCAACCGCATCGCCCACGGGGAAGCGGATGCGGCCGCGCAGGTTCAGGCCGTTGCGATAGGCGAATTCGCCGAGACCGTTGAGGTACACGCTCTCCAGCAGCGCGGCGGTGTCCGCATCGATCGTGTAGCCCTCGATGCGGATCTCCTCCGGCACCGCCGCCTTGTAGTAGCTCACGCCCGCGATCAGGTGCAGCAGTCGCAGCGCCCGCTCCGCCGCTTCGGCACGCACGCCGTCCAGCACGAACGGCGCGCCCGGCACGGTCACGGTCTCGACCAGCTCCGGGCCGTCGTCGAAGGCGTAGACCAGCTGCGCGATGCCTGTCTGCGCATCGAAGGCGCAGCGGACGAAACGGAAGGCGCGAATCTCGTCGCGTTTGAATTCGGAACTCACGGAGCTACCTCGGTAGAAAGCGCGGGCTGCCAATACCTGCGGACGAATCGGACGACGAAATACTCTGCTGCGATGGAAGGAACAACACCAATCATGAACGCGAGCACGGTGTAATTCATGGCGGTTCCTGCCATGCGAAACACACTGCCCGGTCGCTCCAACGGTGGCAGGTACTGATTGAACTGCAACCACGTCCAGACAGCCCCCCAGACAAGCATGAAAAAGACCAGGTATGCCGTCAGGCAGACCCGAATCGAACACGACAGCGTACTGAATCGATCGAATCGCCTGGACAGGGACACCAGCCAGGCAGCGATACCTGCCGCAGCTGCGGCAGGCATCACGGCGAGAGGAAAAGCAGCCGCCAGGATGCCATCGAGGTGCTCGAACCCTCCCATCCATGCGGTCAGGCCGAGAAGGCATGCCACGGCGACGAGCAAGGCCGCCATGGCACTGATCGCCGCAAAGGCAGGACGCTGGGTCACTCGATCACCTCTTCCACCGGCAGCGCCCGCAGGTTGTAGGTGTTCGCCATCGCCATGCCGTAGGCGCCGGCGTCGGCGAGCAGGAACACGTCGCCTTCGGCGGTGACGGAAGGCAGCATGCGCGCGCGGCCGAACACGTCGCTGCTTTCGCAGATCGGGCCGACCACGTCGAACGCCGAGACGACTGCATCGTCGATGCGCGACAGGTTGTGCACGGCATGGTAGGCGCCGTACATCGCCGGGCGCATCAGCACGTTCATGCCGCCGTCGAGGCCGACGCGACGGATACCGTCCTTCTCGATCACCTGGGTCGCGCGGGCCAGCACCACGCCCGCCTCGGCGACGAGATAACGGCCCGGTTCGACCGCGAGGCGGTAGCGTCCGTAACCCGCCTTGATCTCGTCCAGACCCGCACGCCAGGCCGTGATGTCGAAGGGCCGCGCATCGGCGGTGTACGGCACCGGCAGACCACCGCCGATGTCGATGATGTCGACCGTGCCCACCTGGTCGGCGAGGCTGGCCAGGTCGGCGAACACGTCGCGCCAGTGCGAGGGATTGTCGATGCCGCTGCCGAGGTGGGCGTGCAGGGCGACGATCTTCGTGCCGAGCTTGCGCGCCTCGGCGACGAACGCATTCACCTTCGCCACCGGCAGGCCGAACTTCGCATCGCTGCCGCCGGTGCGCACCTTCTCGTGATGGCCATCGCCGCGGCCGAGGTCCAGGCGCAGCCAGATCGCGCGGTCGCGGAAGCTCTCGGGCCAGCGCTGCAGGGCCTCGACGCTGTCGACGGTGACGTGGATGCCCTTCGACAGCGCCGCGTCGTACTCGGCGCGCGGCGCGAAGCTCGGCGTGAACAGCACGCGGCCCGGATCGATGTACGGCAGCGTGGCGAACACGTGCTCGACCTCGGCCAGCGACACGCACTCGAAACCGAAACCCTCGGCCTCGAGCGTGCGCAGGATCGTCGGGTTCGGATTGGCCTTGAGCGCGAAGAAGCGCAGGTCGATCGCGGCGGTTTCGCGCAGCGCGCGGGCACGGGCACGCACGGTCGGCAGGTGGTAGACGTAGCGCGGCGTGCCGGCGTCGGCGCGCGCGACCAGGTCGGCCACGCGCTCGCGCCACCATGGCGTTTCGCGCTCCGGCTTGCCGTGCGCGATCTCGGTCCAGCTCGGGCCGAACACCGCGCCGTCCTGCACCGGCATCGCGCCGCTGCGGATCAGCTCGCCGTGCAGGTGCGGCAGCAGGCCGTCTGCATCGGCTTCATCGATGACGAAGGTCAGGTTGAGGTCGTTCGACGACTGCGAGATCAGGTGCACGCGCTCGCGGCCGAAGGTCGCCCACACGTCGGACAGCTTGTGCAGCAGCGAACGCATGCCGCGACCGACCAGGGTGATCGCCGCGCACGGCGCGATGACCTTGACGCGGCAGACCTCGGACAGATCGGCCGAGAGTTCGGCCAGCACGCTGCTGTTGACCAGGTTCTCGCTGGGATCGAGCGACACGGTGACGTTGGTTTCCGACGAGCCGAGCATGTCGATCGAGAGGCCGTGGCGCTTGAAGCGCTCGAACACGTCGGCAAGGAAGCCGACCTGCTGCCACATGCCCATGCTTTCCATCGACACCAGCACGATGCCGTTGCGGCGGCTGATCGCCTTCACGCCGGGCACGGTGGCGGCGCTGCCGTCGATGCGCGTGCCCGGCAGGTCCGGGCGCTCGGTGTCGAGGATCGCCATGGCCACGCCGCTGTCGCGGCAGGGCGCGATCGAGCGCGGGTGCAGCACCTTGGCGCCGGTGGTCGCGATTTCCTGCGCTTCGGCGTAGTCGAGGCGGGCGAGCAGGCGCGCATCGGGCACCTCGCGCGGATTGGCGCTGAACATGCCCGGCACATCGGTCCAGATCTCGACGCGCGAGGCCCTGAGCAGCGCGCCGAAATACGCCGCGGACGTGTCGGAACCGCCACGGCCGAGGATCGCGGTCTGGCCGTCGGCATGGCGCGCGATGAAGCCCTGCGCGATCAGCGCGCGCGTCGGCTGCGCGGCGAAGCGGCTGCGGACATCGTCGAGGAAGACCTTCTCGCCGAGGTACTGGCAGTTCACCGACAGGCGCTGCGCCCAGGCGCTGGCATTCGGCAGCGACACCGCCGACAGCCAGTCGCGCGAATCGCACCAGCCGATGTCGAGGCCCTGCGCATGCAGGTAGGCAGCACCGATCGTCGACGACAGCAGTTCGCCCTGCGCGAGCACCTCGGCCTGCCAGTCGAGTGCGCGCGACGCGGCGCGCGGATCGGTGCCGAGCGCGGCGAGGATCGAGAGGCGTTCGCCGAGCACCACGTCGGCATCGAGATCGAGCTCCACGCAGAACGCGCGGTGGCGTTCGACCAGCGCGGCGATGCGATCATCGATCTCGCGACCGTCCGCGATCGCGGTCAATTCGTTGGTGACGCCCGACAGCGCCGAGACCACCACCAGCACGCGACCGCCCGTGTCATCCATCCGTTTTTTCGCCAGCCGGCCGATGGTGTCCCAGCGGTGGCGGCGCGACACCGAAGTGCCGCCGAACTTGAGCACGACCCAGGCGCCTTGGCGGGGGTCGGCAGGATGCGTATCGGGCATTGGTCTGCTTTGAGGATGGGGAGTTGGGGGGATGTAGACTGCGGATGCCGGGACATGGCCGCACATGGCGGGCGCCGTCGCCGGAACCCCTCATTCTAAGCCAGCGGGAGCAATGGATAGATGGTGCTTCGTTATCTGCAGATGGACGTGTTCGCCGCACGCCCGGGTATGGGCAACGCGCTCGGCGCGGTGATCGACGGCGGACGCTTCGACCCGGCGCGCATGCAGGCCTTCGCCGCCTGGACCAACCTGTCCGAGACCATCTTCCTGCTGCCGCCGACCACGCCCGAAGCCGACTACCGGGTGCGCATCTTCACGCCGCGCAGCGAGCTGCCCTTCGCCGGGCATCCCAGCGTCGGCGCGGCCTGGGCGGTGCTGGAATCCGGGCTGGTCGCGCCGGACCGGACCACGCTGGTGCAGGAGTGCGCCGCCGGGCTGCTGCCGGTACGGATCGAGCATCGCGACGGCCGGAGGCGCACCGCGATCCGCGCGCCTCGGGCGCGGCGGCTGGGGGGTGCGGAGCTGGCGCCTGCGCTCACTGAAGCCGTGACATCGACGATGCACATCGGCGGGCTTGAGTCCGCCCTGTGGGACAACGGGCCGAAGTGGTGGCTGATCGAACTGGCCGACGCCGAGGCCGTGCGCACGTTGCACCCGGACCTGCCCGCCATCGCCGCCCTGACCGAGGCCACCGGCGCGGTCGGGCTGGCCGTGCATGCGCCGGAAGAACGCGACGGACACCATCTGGTCGTCCGCGCGTTCTGCCCGGCCGACGGCATCCCCGAGGATCCGGTCACCGGCAGCGCCCAGGCTGGCATCGCCGCACGATTGGCCCACGCCGGCCAGCTGCCGGGCCATGACGGCCGCTATGTCGGCAGCCAGGGCCGCGAGCTGGGCCGCGATGGCCGCGTCGAGATCCGCGTCGACGCGGATGGCGATGTCTTCATCGGCGGCGACGTGGTGCCGGTAATCGACGGCGCGGTGGCATGGTGAGGGTGGTGGACCGATGATCTACGCCATGCAGTACGAACTCCGCCCCGCGCCGCACAGCGCGGATTTCGCCGAGATCGGCGGTGCGATCGCGACCAGCTTCGTCCGCGCGGACGATGCCGATGCCGCGCTGGCCGTCGCCCTCGCCTACTACCGCGACGGCGACTGGGAGGTGGTGGTGCAGGAGCAACCGCCGCAGTTGGTGGACCGCGCCGCCTGCGAGGACGACCTGGAATGGCTGGAGGCCTACGACGACGCCGCGCGCGACGGCGAATGCCACCTCTTCCACCTGTGGCCGCCCGATGCCGGCGAGGACGATACGGTGCACTGATTGCATCTGAAACTTTGGCAAAAACTGCCAAAGAATCTGGGGTTTTCAGGATATTCCTCACGATGGCGCAGCCTGCGCGCGTTGCGTGTCGCACGCTGCTAAGCTTCGCGGCCCCGATGCCCGGATGCAGTACGCAATGAGTCTCCGCCGTTACGTGCAAGTCGATGTCTTCGCCGACCGCCCCGGCGCCGGCAACCCCCTGGCGGTGGTGCTCGATGCGGAGGGCCTGAGCGACGCGGAGATGCAGGCCATCGCGAAGTGGACGCGCCTGCCGGAAACCACCTTCGTGCTGCCGTCGGTCAGCGACGACAGCAGCTATCGCATCCGCATGTTCAGCCCGCGCCGCGAAGTCCCGTTCGCCGGGCATCCCAGCGTCGGCACTGCGCATGCCGTGCTCGAAGCGGGACTTGCGACACCGAAGGACGGCCTGCTGGTGCAGGACGGCATCGCCGGCAAGCTGCCGCTGCGGGTGGACGGCGAAGGCCGCACGCGCACGATCGCGGTGCGCACGCCGCGCGCCAGCGTGCGCGAGATCGCCAGCGCCGACGACCCTCGCCTGCGCGACGTGCTGAAGACCCTGCCGCTTGGTGCATTGCCGCCCGCGCTGATGGACGGCGGCCGCCGCTGGTGGCTTGCCGAGCTGGAAAGCGAAGCCGCGCTGCGCGATGCGACACCGCCCTGGGACGCGATCGGCACACTCGCGCAATCGACCGAAAGCATGGGCCTGTGCGCCTTCGCGCGCAGCGATGACCCGGTCTACTACCTCGCCGTCCGCGCCTGGGTCGGCGCCCCCGCGCAGTTCGAGGACGCCGCCTCCGGCGCCGCCAACGCCACCCTCGCCGCCTGGCTCGCCTCGCAGGACGCCCTGCCCGGCGACAGCGGCTTCTACCGCATCAGCCAGGGCCGCGAAGTCGGCCACGACGCGATCATCGAACTCACCGTCGACGATGCAGGCGACGTGTGGTCGGGCGGACGGGTGTGCACGGTGGTGCGTGGGGAGATCGATTGGCGCTAGCCTGTCGGTGAAACAGGCGTCTGCGGATGCATGTCGACGACCTCCAGGAGCGCGCAACGCACGAACATGAGAACGACGCTCTGCCTGCTCGCGCTCGGCCTGCTGTTCCAACCGAACGCCCACGCGCTGGACCCCACCGCATCGGTCAAGACCACGACGCTGATGAAGACCTCGTCGAGCTGGGACGGGACGCCTATCGCGTATCCCTCGGGTCAGGCCGAAATCACCGGTCTTCTCGTCGAAATCGCGCCGGGCGGGGAAACCGGCTGGCACCAGCATCCCGTGCCATCGTTCGGCATGCTGCTCGAAGGCGAGCTGGACGTCCGATTGAAGGACGGTTCGGTCAAGCGCCTGAAGCCGGGCGACACGCTCGCCGAGGTGGTGAACACCCTGCACAACGGACGCAATGTCGGCACCACGCCATTGAAGCTGGTCGTGTTCTATGCTGGCGCGGTGGGCCAGCCGCTGTCGATCAAGGAAGCGCTGTAGGCGCAGCAAGGCCTGCGGCAGACGGCCTCAGAGGAAGGTTCATGCCGTCAGCCCGGGATTGCCATCAGGAAAGAAGTGACCCCGCAGAAGGACTTCGACTTCGGCAATCGAGTCCAGCGTGACCTGTTTTTTCGGCTGGGCATCTTCATCCAGCGAGCCCCAAAACTCGACCCACCAGCCTTCCGCTGCCGGCGAGATTTCAGCTGACCGGCCATGACACACGACATAGAGGAATCGTCCCGCACCGGAGCCTCGTATCGAGACGACGGACGAAAAAGGCGACAGACGATCAGCAAGATGCCGAAGATTCGCCTCGGTTGAATCCACGATCACGGATGAAGCCGCCCGCTGGGCCGAAGTGCGCCAAGGGCGACCATCCGATCGCAGAGCGAGAGCCTTTCGCTCGGACGGGAATCCGGAAAGCGGCCTGTCTGCACCATCAATCGATCCGCTCCGTCAGGCAATACTTGTCCGACATGACCACCTTCTGCTTCTCGACAGCACCGAAATAGGTCTCGATCCAACCCTGATGCATGCCCATGACATCCTCGTTCATGTAAAAGCCGCGGAAGTAACAGAGTCCGTTCGTGAACTGTGTATTGCCCCGTAGATTCACGGACAGGCCACCTTCCAGGGCGTCCTTGGGATTCACCGGCCGCTGGAAGGAATTCAATTCGCTCTCCTTGCAGACGACACTCGGCGCATCCTGAAACAATTCGATATAGACGATCTGCCCATCCTTCTGCAACGGATCGGAAGACAGGTTGCCGTCTTCGTCCACGGCGGGCTTCCACACGGGGATAGGCGTCTTTCCATCCCCCTCGACGCAGAGCGGAATCGGGTCAACTGCGACGAAACCATCCGTCTTGCCGGCGTTGCCGCCCGCAATCAGGGGGACCATCGGCTGGGCCGTTTGCGGAGCAACGCACTTGCCCGACTCGCAGACTCTCTCTCCCTTGCAATCCGTGTCTTTCCAGCATTGCAGCAACTGCGTCTGTCCGGCTTGCTGCCGATTGACCCCATCCTGCTCGGTGCATCCCGCGATAGCCGCCAGCAGAACGGCAACCGAAAGCCACCTCATGGACGCCGTACGCAGGTATGGGAGCCGAGCTTTCACCCGAACCGCCCCAGCGGCGCTCCCGCGAGCAGGTGCAGGTGGATCTGGAAGACGGTCTGCCCGCCGTGGTCGTTGCAGTTCATGACGATGCGGTAGCCGTCTTCGGCGAAGCCCTGCTGTTTCGCGTAGTTCGCGGCTGCGATGGCGAGGCGACCAATGACTTCGGCCTGGTCGGGCTGCACGTCGTTGAGCGTGGGCACCGTCACCTTCGGCACGAACAGGATGTGGATCGGGGCCTGCGGCGCGATGTCCTTGAAGGCGATGATGCCGTCGTCCTCGTAGACGATGGTCGCGGGGATCTCGCGGCGGATGATCTTGTGGAAAATGGTGTCCGACATGGCCGTCTCCTGTGGCGATGACCGGATTGTAAGCGGATCGGGCCGATCCGCGTTCCTCAGACCGGCATCTCGCTGCGCGAACCGAACGCATGCGACAGCGTGCCGCGATCGACGTATTCCAGTTCGCCGCCCAGCGGCACGCCGTGGGTGAGCCGGGTCGGCTTGACCTTGTACTGGCGCGCGAGCTGCGCCAGGTAGTGCGCGGTGGCCTCGCCTTCCACGGTGGGATTGGTCGCGACCACCAGTTCCTGTACTTCGCCTTCGGCAAGCCTTTCAGCGAGCGCGTCCAGGCCGAGTTCGCGCGGGCCGATGCCATCGAGCGGGCTGAGGCGTCCCTGCAGGATGAAGTAGTAGCCGCGATAGCCCGTCGCCTGTTCGATCGCGAGGCGGTCCACCGGCGACTCGACCACGCACAGCAGGTGCGCATCGCGAGCGGCGCTGGCGCAGATCGCGCACACCGGGGTTTCGCTGAAGTCGCGGCAGCGCTCGCAGTGGCCGACGCGCTCGACCGCATTGGCCAGCGCATTCGCCAGGCGCTGACCGCCCTCGCGATCGCGCTCGAGCACGTGATAGGCCATCCGCTGTGCGGTCTTCTGGCCCACGCCCGGCAGCACGCGGAAGGCGTCGATGAGTTGTTCGAGGAGGGAAGCGGTCATGTCAGGCCTGTAGAGCGGGTCGAAGACCCGCTACACACCTCTCTGGAGACGGGGCAGCGGATCTTCGACCCGCTCTACGAAACGCGGAGGGATCAGAACATCCCCGGAATCTTCATGCCCGGCGGGATCGGCATGCCGGCGGTGGCGCCGGACATCTTCGCCTGCGACTCGGCGTTGACCTTGTTCACCGCGTCGTTGATCGCGGCGGCGATCAGGTCTTCGGTCATCTCCGCGTCGGACAGCACGCTCGGTTCGATGCGTACCTTGCGGCACTCCATCTTGCCGGTGAGCGTGATGCTGACCATGCCGCCGCCGGCGCTGCCGGTGACTTCCAGCTTGGCCAGTTCTTCCTGGGCGCGCTGCAGGTTTTCCTGCATCTTCTGCGCCTGCTGCATCAGTTGGGCGATGTTTCCACGCATGTCGGCGTTCTCTCAATCTTCGTAGGGACGGATGGAATCGGGCACGAGCTTCGCGCCCTGGCTCACCAGACGCTGCACATCCGGATGGGCCACGAAATTCTCTTCGGCGGACGCCTGCCTCTCGTCGCGCTGGCGTTCGTTGCGCTGGTGCAGGGTTTCGGCGTTCGGCGCCTTGCCGGTCTCGAAGCGCAATTGCACCGGTCCGCCGAGCTGCGCGCAGAGCGAATCGGTCAGCGCATTGATCAGGCCGGGCAGGCGCAGGTGGTCGTCGTCCGGCGACAGCGCCAGGCGCATCACGCCGTTGGCGTAGTCGATGAACGCGGCATGCGCAGCCAGTTCGCGCGCGGGGCCGCGCAGGCCGCAGTTGGCGACCAGGCTCAGCCAGCGGTCGCTGTCGATGGCGATCATCGGCGGCGGGACGTCGGCAGGCGCTGCTGCAGGCGGCGCCACCGGCGGTGCGGCGATCTCGATCCGGGGCGACGGCGGGGGCTGTGCCGGGCGGCGCTCGGGAGCGGCCGGATTCTCCCGCGCCTCCGGTGGCAGCGGGCGGGACATCGGCGGCGCAGGCTTGGCCGGCGCGCTGTCGAACGCGGCGGCGCGCGCGGCCTCGGGACCCCGTACGCCACTGCTCGAAGGCCGTTCGACCTGGGTACCGCCGCCCTCGGCCGGCCGGAACGCCAGCATGCGCAGCGCGGTCATCTCGAAGCCGGCGCGCGGACTGGGGGCATAGCCCAGGTCGCGACGGCCATGGAGCGCCATCTGGTACCACAGCTGGACGACTTCCGGCCGTAATTGGGCGGCAAGTGCGTCGATCGCCACGCCATCGGCCTCGATCTCGGCCGAAGGCACCAATTGCCGGACCTGCACGCGATGCAGCGCCTCGGCCAGCGCATCCAGCACGCCGGCCCAGTCCGGGGAGAAGTCCGACAAGGCCGCGATCTCGGCCATCAGCGCAGCGCCGTCGCCAGCCGCCAGCGCGCCGAGCACGGCGCCGACCCGCATCCGGTCGACCGTGCCGAGCATCGTCGCGACCCCGGCGTCGGTGAGCGGCACGCCCGCCCCGCCCTCGTGCGTGGTGCTGGCGCCGGTGTAGGCGATCGCCTGGTCGAGCAGCGAGAGGCCGTCGCGCAGGCTGCCGTCGGCGGACTTCGCCAGCTGACGGATCGCACCCGGCTCGGCCGGTATGCCCTCTGCTTCGAGGATCTTCGCCATCTGCCCCTGGATCTGGCTCTCTTCCAGGCGCTTGAGGTTGAACTGCAGGCAGCGCGACAGCACGGTGACCGGCAGCTTCTGCGGATCGGTGGTCGCGAGCAGGAATTTCACGTGCCCCGGCGGCTCCTCCAGCGTCTTCAGCAGCGCGTTGAACGCCGACTTCGACAGCATGTGGACTTCGTCGATCAGGTAGACCTTCACCCGGCCGCGCGAGGGCATGTACTGGGCGTTGTCGATCACCTCGCGGACGTCATCCACGCCGGTATTCGAGGCCGCGTCGATCTCCAGCAGGTCGATGAACCGGCCGGCGTCGATATCGCGGCAGGCATTGCACTGGCCGCAGGGCTCGGCCGACGTGCCCTGCTCGCAATTCAATGACTTGGCGAAGATGCGGGCGATGGTGGTCTTGCCCACCCCTCGGGTGCCGGTGAACAGGAAGGCGTGGTGGACCCGGCCGGTGTCGAGGGCATTGCTGAGCGCGCGGACCACATGCTCCTGCCCGACCAGTTCGGCGAAACGCTTGGGGCGCCACTTGCGGGCGAGGACGAGATAGGACATGGGCACATTCTGCCATGCAGAGCTCCCGGACCGAGCCAGGACGAAGGCCGGAACGGGGAATTCCTTGTCCCGGGAGCGGCAGATGGCTAGAATTGTCGGCCCAAGCGCGGCAGGACGCCAACGCCGGGGAAGAATGCGGAGAGGTGTCCGAGTGGTTGAAGGAGCACGCCTGGAAAGTGTGTAAGCGTCTAAACCGCGCTTCGGGGGTTCGAATCCCCCTCTCTCCGCCAGATTCAAGGTTCGTCAGCGTCGCTGATGCAACGTCCATGGTGGCCCCGTCGGCCCCTCGCGACGCTAGATCGAAAACCCCGCCAGGGCCGGAAGGCAGCAACGGTATCGGTCGATGCGGGTGCCGAGGTCAGCCGGCGGGGCCATCGCCATTCGTGGGCTTCGCCCATGAACCCCGGGACGTTTGTCAGAGCCACCACTTGATGCCCATGCCCCAGGGCGGGCGAAGGCCCGGACGTCATCGGCTATTGCGAATCCGGTGGGCGCGGATGAAGCCATTGCGCATCGCCTTCGACGTAGCGCTCGTGCTTCCAGATGGGGACGCGCGACTTCACTTCGTCGATGATCCAGCGGCAGGCCGCGAATGCGGCGTCGCGATGCGCGGCGCTGACGCCCACCCACACCGCCAGATCGCCGATGGCCAGTTCGCCGGTGCGATGCACGCAGGCGGCATCGGCGATGGCGAAGGTCGCGAGCGCTTCGTCGAGGATGCGCTCGCCCTCGGCTTCGGCGAGCACGCGATAGGACTCGTAGCGCAGGCCGGTGGCGGCACGGCCGTCGTTGTGGTTGCGGACCCAACCCTCGAAGCTGGCATAGGCGCCGGCTTCGGCGCGCAGCAGGCCGGCGCGCAGGGGCGCGATGTCGAACGCGTCGTCGGCGATCGCGAATCGCGCCATGCCCGCCGGATCCTCAGGTCAACGCGGCAAGCATCGCCACGAGCGGGCGCGCGGACGGACGACCGTGCTGCCAGTCGCTGCCTTCGACGCCGCTGCCGCCGATGTCGATGTGGGTGAACGGCAGCGGCTGCGCGGCATCGCTGCCGTGGCGGTCCAGGCCGGAGGCGATGGCGAGGAAGGCCATCGGGAACTGGTGGCCGCGCGGCGTGGCCGACGACGGCAGGTTGTTGCACGACAGCAGGTCGTCGGCACGGCTGCGCGGCGCGACGAAGTCGTAGTCCTCGCGGCGCAGGCGCGAGACCTCGAACGGGTCGCCCCACTGATCGCCCTGCACCGACAGCGCCTCGGCGACGCCCGCCGCACGCGCGGGGCCGTTGTCGAGCGCGATGTTGTAGGGACCGACCGCACGACTGGCATGACCGGTCAGAGTGGCGACGCTGAACAGACGGGGCGCCGTGGCCTGGCGCGCATCCTCGCGCAGGTGCGACAGCAGGTCGGCCAGCACGAGGCGGCCTTCCGCATCGGTATTGCCGATGCGCACGCGGACGCCGGCATGGCTGGCGATGATTTCGTCGGCGACGAAACTGTCCGGGCCGATCGAATTGCGGACGACGCCGAGTTCGGCGATGACCTTCACGCCCGGCAGGCCGAGGCGCGCCACGGACAGCATGAAACCGGCGACGGCAGCGGCGCCGCCCTTGTCGCGGCTCATGCCGGCCATGTGGCCGTCGGTCTTGAGATCCGCACCGCCGGTGTCGTAGGTCAGGCCCTTGCCCGCGAACAGCAGCGTGCGTTCGACAGCGCCCTGCGGGACATATTCCAGGCGCACCACGCAGGGGCGATGGCGCTCGACATCGAGGCTGGCGCGCGCGACCGCGGTGAGCAGCGGGTAGTCGCGCCGCAATGTATCCAGATCGCTGTTGACCGAGACGCGCACCGACGTGTCGCGGAAGGCATCGACGCAATACTGCGCGAATTTCGGCGGCGCCATCCGCTCGGGATCGGTGCCGGCGAGATCGCGGGCCAGGCGCATGCCGGCATCCACGGCTTCGACCCAGGTGGCGTCGGCATCACCGAAACTGCCGTCGAGGACGGAAAAGCCGATCGATTCCACCGGTTCGACCGAAGCGCCGAGCGCCTCGCGGGCTTCCAGGGGTTCCCACAAGCCGCCGATCGCGGCCAGCGCGGCCACGCGCGCGGCCTGGCGATGGCGGGCATCGGCCGGCGGCGGCGCCAGCAGCACCAGCGGCCTGCGCGCGCCGGCATCGCGGGCGCGGCGCACGCCCGCCTGAGCGGCTTCGGCGTAGCGACGCACGTCGTCGTGGTCGCGCAGCACCGGCCCGGTGGGCGACAGCACGACGCGTCCGCCGGGCGCATCCACGCAAGGCGCCAGCGATACGACCTGGGCGGCGCGCGCATCCATGGCGCTGGCGGTTGCGAACGCACGGGAAACCAAGGGGTGCGCGACGGCGGGCAGGTCATGGGCGACCACGATCAGTGCGTCATGGCGCCCCGAGTCGGCGAGCGCGGTATCGAGGTCGGTGACGGCATGCAGTCGGGTCATCGGCGGGGCTCATGCAGCGAAAACGGGACCGCAAGGCTACCCCATTCGCGAAGTGGATCACAGAAGACCGCCTGAAACGGGCTGTTCAGGCCATGTGCCGATCATCCCCCGGAGACCGGCGGAATGAACGCAACCTCGGCGCCATCGCGGGGGCGGTCGCGCCAGTCGGCGAAGGCGCCCGCCATCGCGACCCGCACCCGCTCGATCGGCAACGCGAAGCCGTGCTGCGCCTGCAACCGCAGGTAAAGGGCCGCCAAGTCGCCCTCGTGGTCGATCGCCTGGCTGTCGCAGCCGGCGGCATCGCGCAGGCTGGCGAAGTACAGCACGGTCACGCGCACCATCAGGGCGCCACCGCGACCGTGCCGACATCGCGCTTGCCGCCGCGCTTGCCGCGCAGCTTCGCCGGCCCCAGCACGATGGCATGCGACAGGGCCTTGCACATGTCGTAGACGGTGAGCGCGGCGACGGTGGCGCCGGTCAGCGCCTCCATCTCGACGCCGGTGCGATGTACCGTCTTCACCGTGCAGACGATCTCCAGTTCGCGTTCGCCACGCCAGTCGATGGCGAAACGGATGCCGTCGATCGGCAGCGGATGGCAGAACGGGATCAGTTCGTGCGTGCGCTTGACCGCCAGCGTGCCGGCGACGATCGCCGTGTCCACCACGCCGCCCTTGGCGCTTTTCAGTCCGTTGCGATGCAGTTCGGCGGCGACGGCCGCGGGAAACTTCACCCGGCACTCGGCGGTGGCGATGCGCGCGGTCGCGGTTTTCGCGGACACGTCGACCATCGCCGGGCGGCCGTCGGCGTCGAGATGGGTGAGTCGTGAACCTGTGCTGCGTGAACGCGTGTTCAAACGGCGATTCTCCATTGCAGGCCATGGCCCGGGTCGGGCGGTGCGAACACGAAGTGCAGGACGCGTCGTCCATTCGGTCGCGCCGCCCGGGACGATGCATGCAGCAGCAGGGGCCGCATCAGCCACAGATCGCCACGCTCCGCCACGCAGGTGCGTTCGACGGCAGATTTGGGCACGTCCGCGATCGTGGTGGAAGGCAGGCGGCCCGAACGGTGCGAACCGGGCACGACGCGCAGTGGACCATCGTCCTCGCCGCAGGCGTCCAGATGCAGGCGGACGGCCAGAAGCTTGGACAGCAGCGTTTCCGGTGGCTGCACGTAGAGGCCGTCGGGCTTCGTCGACCAACCCGACAAGTCCGGATGCTCAATCCGCACGGCGACCGGCACGGACAGATCCTGGTGATAAGGCGCCTTCCAGTTGCACGTCGCTGTCTTGCGGAACAGCGTGCATTGGATCGCGACCGCGTCCTCGGCCAGCGCACCGATGGCATACAGGCGTCGACGGATCGGCGCGACGAGTTCGGCGCACCATGGTTGCGACAACAGGTCTCGCGAACCGGCCGAATCATCGTCCAGCGCGGCATCGGCCGGCAGCGCGGCAAGCAGGTCCGACGGCAATGCCGAGGACAGGCGCGAGGCACCATCCTCGGCGAAACGCGACATGGTCATGCTCACCCCCCCACCAGGAACATCTCGACGCGCCTGCGCGACGCGCGGGCCGGGTCGCGCAGTTCACTGTAGCGATCGTTGCGGGCGCGCCAGCGCGAGGCGATCCGTTCGACGAAGGCTTCGTCGTCGCCGAGCCAGGGCCGCAGGTCGGTGCCATCGGCCGCGAACAGGCAGGTGTAGAGACGGCCGTCGGCGGAAACGCGGGCGCGGTGGCAGTCGCCGCAGAACGGGGCGGTGATCGAGCTGACGAAACCGACCTCGCCCAGGCCATCGTCGAAACCGTAACGTGCAGCCACTTCCCCGCGATAGTGGGGATCGAGCGGATGCAGCGGCCAGCGCGCATGGATCGCGTCGCGCAGTGCGGACGATGGCAGCACGTGGTCCATCGACCATGCGTTGCAGGTGCCCACGTCCATGTATTCGATGAAACGCATCGTGTGCCCGCGTTCGCGCGCGAACGCGACCAGCGGCAGTACCTGGTCGTCGTTGATGCCGCGCTGCACGACGCAGTTGAGCTTGGTGCCGGTGAAGCCGGCCCCGGCGGCGGCATCGAGGCCGCGCAGGACATCGGCGAGTGCGCCGCGTCCACCCGACAACGCGGCGAAACCGGCCGGATCGAGGGTGTCCAGGCTGACCGTGAGCCGGTGCAGCCCGGCCTCGCGCAGGGCGCGGGCCTGCGCGGCGAGCAGGCTGCCGTTGGTGGTGAGCGCGATGTCGTCCAGGCCGTCGAGCGCGGCGAGCCGCGCGATCAACTCGGGCAGGCGCTTGCGCAGCAGCGGCTCTCCGCCTGTGATCCGCAGCTTGCGCACGCCCACGCGGACGAAGCCGCGCACGAGGCGTTCGATCTCGTCGAAGGACAGCCGCGACGCCGCATCCAGGCCGTGATCGTCCGGGATGCGGTCGGCCGGCATGCAGTACGGGCAGCGGAAGTTGCAGGCCTCGATCACCGACAGGCGCAGGTCGCGCAGGGGCCGACCCAGCGTATCGCGCGGATGGCGCTCGGCCTGCGGATCGGGGTGCGGTACGGCGTTCATGGCTCAGGCCGAGGTCGTCGATGCCTGAGAAGAGGCCGCGACCGGATCATCCGGTGCGCCACCCTCGGGCACGAAGGGTTCGGCCCGCGCGGCCGTCGGCTCGGCCAGCGCCACGCACTCGCCCGGCGAGGCCACGCGATGGCCGCGCGCACGCAGCGCCTCGCCTTCGGCGGCGCCGACGTAGTGGTAGAGGATGCAGCGATCGAGCAGGTCGCGCGGATACTCGCGTTCGAGATCCGCGATGCCGGTGTGCGAGGGGTTGCCGCGCATCGCGCAGTCATGCGCCACCTGCTCGCCCTCGCCCGCCATCATGGCCAGGGTTTCGGGAATCGGCCGGGTATCGCCGGTCCAGACCACGCTGCCGCGCAGGCGCAGGCCGTAGGCGGTGCGCGGCCAGTGGTGGCGCGCCTCGAAGGTCTCCAGGCGCACGCCGTCATGCCAGAAGGCGTCGCCGACCGGGATCACCTGGAAAGCGTCCCAGAAGTTCGCGCCGCCCTCGGCCAGTGCATTCGGATAGTCGCCGACCCGCTGGTGCAGCAGCGGCACGACCGGCGCGGGCACGTAGACGCGCACGCGGCCGCATCGCGACGGGTCGAAATAGCTGTCGACGAACAGGCGCTCGAAACCGGCGACATGGTCGAGATGGGTGTGGGTGATGAACAGCGCGCGGGGCGCTTCGCCGTAATGGGCCAGATACGCGGTCAGGCCCTCGGCACCGCAGTCGATGGTCAGCCACGGGCGGCCATCGCGTTCGATCGTCGCCATCGCCGAGCCCAGTTCGACCGACGAGGCGTTGCCGACGCCGTGGAATCGCAAAGCCCAACTCATCTCGATGACGCCCTCTCGCAGCGGACAGCGGCAGCGTCCGTGTCAGGTCCCGCGCTGCCAGTGCGCATCGTACGCGCTGCGGAGCCGCGCGTAATCCTTTTCGACCTCGGCGACGCCGCGCGCGCCGCGCAGCTTCAGCAGCGAACGCTGCAGGCGCGACAGGTTCCGCTCGCGCCAGGCCGTGGCCGGAATCCTCCATTGCCCGCGATCCAGGTCAATGATCCACGCACGCCCGGCATCGTCGAACAGCAGGTTGTGCGCGTTCAGGTCGGCGTGGTCCAGCCCGGCGCGATGCATGCGCGCGACCAGGCGTCCGGCGACATCCCAAGGCGCTTCACCGCCGCGCTCGGCGGCCAGGTCCGCCAGCGCACTCACGCCGCACAGCCGCTCCAGCAGGATCCCGGCGCGATAGTGCAGGCCCTCGCGCCAGTAGATCGCGGCGACCGGCCGCGGCACCGGCAGCTTCCGGCGCAGCGCTTCGCGCAGCAGGCGGAATTCCTCGAAACTGCGCGTGCGGTTGGCGCCATGCCAGAGGAAACGGTCGCGACTGAGCCTGGCGGCGACGCCGCCACGCAGGTAGTGCCGCAGCACGAGGGCGCCCAGCGGTACACCGGCAGGTTCGGCATCGATGAACCAGGCACCGCCGCGCCCGCCGCTGCCGACCGGTTGGGCATGCTCGCCCCAGGACGCCGGATCGAACCAGGCCGGGTCAGCCGCTTTCAATCCGGCTTGCCGCAGGCGCTCCAGGTCGAACAGAATGGCGCCGCTCCCGCGCTCTGCGCGGAATGGCATCAGGCTTTCGCTGGCATCGAAGGCGACCATATTTTCCGAGTCTAACAATTGCGCGAGACAACGCCCCCCTCGATCTGCCTCCTGCGCCTGTCCGCGCTCGGAGATGTGACTCATGTCCTGCCACTGATCCACACCCTGCGCCGGGCCTGGCCCGATGCGCCGATCACCTGGGTGATCGGTCGCGGCGAGCAGAAGCTGCTCGACGGCCTGCCCGGCGTCGACTTCATCGTCTACGACAAGAAGACCGGCCTCGCCGGCATGCGCGCGCTGCGCCGCCAGTTCGGCGGGCGCCGCTTCGACGTGCTGCTGCAACTGCAGGTGTCCGCGCGCGCGAACCTGCTGTCGGCCTTCATCCCGGCCAAGCGACGGATCGGCTATGACCGCGCCCGGTCCAAGGAACTGCACGGCCTGTTCATCAACGAACGCATCCCCGACCGGCCCGGCATCCACGTGCTGGATGCCATCGGCAGCTTCTGCGAGCCGCTGGGCCTGCAGCGCACCGAAGTCGTCTGGCACCTGCCCGTGCCTGACGACGCCCATCACTGGGCACGGGCGCAGTGGCCCGATGACGGCATCCGGACCCTGGCGATCTCGCCCTGTTCCAGCCACGCCCTGCGCAACTGGCGCCCGGAACGCTATGCAGCCGTGGCGGATCACGCCCGCAGGCAGGGCTGGCGGGTGGTCCTGCTTGGTGGGCGCAGCACCCTCGAACGCGAGACCACCGATGCCATCCTGGCCGCGATGCGCCCTGCCTCGCCGCAGGGCGACGTGCTCGACCTGGTCGGCAAGGACACCTTGAAGCAGTTGCCTGCCCTGCTCGCACGTGCCGACCTGCTCATGACCCCCGACTCCGGGCCGATGCACATCGCCAACGCCATGGGCACGAAGGTGCTGGGCCTTCATGCCGCCAGCAACCCACGCCGCAGCGGCCCGTATTCCGACATCCGCTTCTGCGCGGACCGCTACGACGAGGCCGCCCGGAAGTACGTGGGCAAACCCGCCGCCGAGCTGAAGTGGGGGACGAAGATCGAGCGCGAGGGCGTGATGGACCTGGTCACCGTGGACGACGGCATCGCGGCGTTCGAACGCTGCCGCGCAAGCCTGGGCTGACCCCGCCCGGCCAGATACCGGGCAAAAAAAAACCGCCTCGCGGCGGTCGTCGTTCCTCTTGTACTGCTGTCGCGGCGGGGCCTTCCGTGGCTCCCGCGCATCGACCCGGGTTCTGCCCATCGGCTCCATGCGATGGTGGGACTCCTTCCCTGCGAACCGCATCCTGCGTCGAACCCTCCACGGTGGGCGTCCCGCCCGCCGCGTCGCCCCGGAGGGCGAAAGCACGCGGCACCTCCTTGTGCCTTCGGGTGATCGGCGAACCGATCGCTCCGGGATCCCGGTCACCTTTCGGTGCAGCGCGGGATGCCTGACGTGCGAGGCAGACATTACGCATGAAGCCTTCCTGAAGGAAGATGCCCTGCACCCCGCTCCCAGCCAGTATTGGTAGCGACCATCGAAAAACACCGGGTTTTTCTCATGGAATCGAACAAGCCGCTACCAATAGTGAACTAGCTGACGTGAGTATCGCTATCGGGGTGAGCATTCCTGTCGACTTTCATTTCGTGACTGAATACGCAGTCACTGGCCGACGGCAGATGATCGCACCCACTCGATCGACTCAAGGTGCAGCGTGACCCGCCCGGTAGTCCTGATAGGACTTTTCCTCGACGTAGGACGAGCCCAGGGCGAGGTTGATGTCCTTCTTGATCCGGGCGCGCTCGTCGTTCTCGAAATAGACGCTGCGCGCCAGGCGGATGAACTCGTCGTCGAAGGCCTGGGCCTTTTCCTTGAGGCGGATGTCGTCCTCGATGACCCACAGCCGCTCGTTCACCGCCTTCAGGTCGGCACGCAGACGCACGATGTCGTGCCCTGCGGCGGGGTGCGCCATCCACGTCCGTTCAAGCGCCGACAGCTCGTTGCGCACGTTGGCCAGCTTGGCCGGGTCGGTCATCCGCTCGGACTTGATCTGGAGGATCGCGATCTTGTCGAGCAGTTCGCCGAAGGACACGGGGACGGAGATTTCGGACATGGTGGGCAGCGGCGGAGTGATTCGGGGCGGCCAGTGTACGCGTCTTGTGGTCCGACGCCCCGCCCCTTATGATGGCGACCCCGCGGCGAGGCCTCCTTGCCGCTGCCCCTTCGGAGAGGTGGCAGAGCGGTTGAATGTACCTGACTCGAAATCAGGCGTACGTGAATAGCGTACCGAGGGTTCGAATCCCTCCCTCTCCGCCAATGAGTCAATAAAATCAATGATTTAACACCAATCATCTGATTTGTCCCACATAAAAGCCCACATTTCGATGTGGGCTTTTTGTTTGGCGATTCTTTCGCAGTGGTCTACACACCCTCGCGCGTTGATGGGTTCTAACTCGTTTCCACGGACGGCCTGATGCGCACGATCCTCGAAGGCTCGCGCATGCTGTGCAAGCGCCTGGCGCTCCTCCGACGCATCTTCGACTTGGCATGCCAGCCGTTCCGTGAGTTCGGCGCGGTCGCTGCTCAGTCGAGCCAGGTGCGCGGCGGTCAAGCGACGTGAGTGCTCCACCAAAAAAAACGCCATCACTCGCGCTGAGCTCGAGGCAATGCTGGCGACTTGCGATGACAGCCAGCAAGGCCTGCGCGACCGTACCCTACTCTACTTCGGCTTTGTCAGTGGTGGGCGTCGGCGTAGCGAAATTACCGCAGCGGATATGAGGAACCTGCACAAGGTCGGCGAGAACGGCTACATCTACCAGTTGGATTACTCGAAAACCCAGCAGGCCGGTGTGACGGCGGATTTGACACCAGACAAGCAGATCCTGGGGCGTAGCGCCGAGACACTTGCTGCGTGACTCGAAGCCACTGAAACTCAGGAAGGGGCGATCTTCCGCTGAATCTGGAAGGACCGGGTCGGCCCCGCCCTCCTCCCAGGCTCGGTAGCTGCGATCGTGAGGCGTCGTGCCCGTATGACCGGGCTGCATGGAGATTTCGGAGCGCATAACCTGAGATCGGGCTTTGTCACCGAGGCCGTCAGGCAACGCGTTCCGCTGCCGGCGGTGATGGCGATGACTGAGCACCACGCGGTGGCGAGTGTGATCAGGTGTTCTCAAGCAGGTGCAGCGGAGGACAATCCAGCAGGCCGCCTTCTCAAGTAGGGCCGTAGCGTACCAATTGCTGCCATGATCCTCGCCTCATCCACGGAAAATTTCGAGGGCTATAACGGACATATCGATCAACTCAGGCTCTATCCCCCTACATGAAGTTTCCCTATTGAACCCGCGTCCTGGGTCGCGCGCGAGAAGCATGATCCCGGTAGAAAGCCGCTTGATCGTCGGCACGTTCGCGCCGATGACCCGTGTTGACGGGCTCGCTGAATCCGGCGGACGATACGGCAGAGCATGCATCCTGAGGGAATGCCTTGGTGTCTCAGTCCGAATTTCAAATTGACTACACCTCCGCACGAGGATCCAACACTGGCGACGAGTACCATGAATTGTGGGCTGCGCGCCAAGCATTGAAGTTGCTCGATGCTGGCAGTTCGCTGTCGGTCGTCACCGTGGAGGGACTGACCGCGAACGAAGGCGCGGACAAGGCTTGGGACGGAGTGGACTGCAGCCTGCTGTTCGGCGGCGACGACGCGGTGAGCGCGGAGCGGGTCGAGGTCCAACAGCTGAAGTATTCGGCAGCGAGCCCGAGCAGCGCTTGGACGACGTCGCGGCTCTGCACGGGAAAGGACGGTAGTCCCAGGACGTCGCCCATCCGGCGATTGGCCGATGCGTACAAGGGCTTGCTCGCCAAGCGCCCCGGCAAGCCCAGCAATTCGCTGCGCATCGTGCTGGTCTCGAACCAGCCAGTCGCATCCGAATTACTGATGCTGGTCGAAGACGCGCGCCGCGCGGTGCCCGCCGCCTATGGCAAGACCTGGACGACAGGCCTGCCCGACCTGCATCGACTGGTCCATGCCAGCGGACTGAGGCCCGCGGAGTTCATCGAATTTGCCAAGGTCCTCGACCTGCAGGGCGCATGCGGTTCGCGCTTCGCGGTTGAAGAGGGCATGCTGCGGGCCATTGCGGAATGGACGGATGCCGAACTGCTCGCATCGGCGACCCGCGTGCGCGAGTACATTCGGAAGCGCATGCTTCCCGAGGCGGCGGGCGAAAGCATCACGCGCGAAAAGGTGTTGGTCCAGTTCGTGGGCGTGTCGGAAGACTACACGCTGTTTCCGTGCCCCTCGAAGATCGAACCGGTGACCACGGCAGTGGCTCGGCAGGTCGCGGCCGAGATCGCGGAACGGATGAGGACAGGCGCCCGGCATCTGTGCCTGCACGGCGGAGGGGGCGCAGGCAAGACCACCGCATTGCAACAGATCGAACAGGCACTGCCCGAAGGCTCGCTGATGGTGGTGTTCGACTGCTACGGCGCAGGCTCCTACCTAGATGCCAGCGCACTTCGCCATCGTCCACAAGATGCGTTCGTGCAGCTCACGAACGAGATTTCCTATCGGCTTCGCCTGCCTCTCCTGCTCGTGCCTCAGGCGTTGCGCGACTATCCGCGAGCCTTCCGCAAGCGCCTAGAGTCGGCCGCCGCCGCAATGGCGGCAACGTCGCCCGGAGCGTTGCTGGTTGTGGCCATCGACGCGGCGGACAACTCGGTACTGGCGGCACAGACGCGATCTCCGCCCGAGGCCAGCTTCGTTCATGATCTGGTGACCATGGAAGGCTTGCCCGACAACGTGCGTGTGCTGATCAGCGCACGCACCGGCCGGCTGACAGACCTTCGGTTGCCCATGAGCTTCGAGAGCGTCCTGCTGCCGGCGTTTTCGCTGGAGGAGACGGCCGCCAACGCCCGTCGATACTGGGCGGCGCCACCGCCTTGGGTCGAAGACTTCCACCATCTCTCCGGCGGCGTGCCCCGGGTGCAGGCCTACGCCTTCAAGAACGCGGCCAACACACCCGAACACGCGCTCGACGCACTTCGTCCATTCGGAAAGGATCTGGACCAAGTGTTCCGCGAACAATTTGTGTTCGCGCTTCGGAAGAATGCGCGCGAGAACGATCTGGCGCAGCTGTGCGCGGGGCTGATCTCGCTCCCGCGCCCTATACCAGCCAACGACCTGGCCGTCGTCCTGGAGCAGCCTCAGGTCTTGATCAGCGATGTCTGCGGAGACCTTGCACCAGGCGTGCGGAATGCCGGCGGGCTGATCAGTTTCGCCGACGAGGACTTCGAGGCTTTCGTCAGGACCGCTGCGCAGCCTGCGATCGAGGGTGTACAGGCCCGTGCGGCCGAACACCTCCACCGCAGGTCGGGTGTCGACGCCTACGCGGCCCTGAACGTCGCACCCGCGCTGCTGATCGCCGGCAGGAGCAAGGATCTCCTGGAACTGGTGGAACGGGAGCCCCTGCCGCCCGTCGCACTTTTGCCCGATCCGATCCGCCGGCGCGAAGTGCAGATGCAACGGCTGCAACTGGCCATCCGCGTGTGCCGAGAGGCGAAGGATGCTGCCCACGCGCTGCGATTCGTGCTGATCGGCGCCGAGGCCATGAAGACCGAAGAAGCGACGCTGAAGCAACTCGTCGCCAATCCCGATCTCACCTCGCGCTACGCCAGGGACACCGCAAGCCGGCTTGTCCTCGGCGATCCGGAAAAAATCGCAGACCATGGCCCGCTCCTGCTTCATCTGCTGGCCGACGACGCCGCACGTAGCGACGCCATCTCCGTCAGGGAAGGTTGGCGTCGCCTTCGCGCGTGGGAGAGCGCGCGCCGAGATGACTTCGCCGACAAGATCCAGCGATACAGTCACGCCACGCCGTGGCAGTTTTCGCCCAGGGACATCGCCGCGGCCCTCTACTCGACGCTCCTGCTGGAAGGTTACGCTGCAGCCGTAGAGCACTTCTGGCGCGTTCGATCGCGTCACCTTGCCTACCGCTCGGCGAAGCACCTCGTCAGCCGCCTGCTCGCGGAAGGCAGGATGCAGGATATCGAGAATGCGGCGGAGCGCCTCAACGATGTCGAGGCGCTGTTCCTATTAATCCCGATGGCGGCCGCGGGACGCAACGTGGATCTGCGTCGCGTGGCCTCCGGCCTGCGCTTGATCAGGCGCTGGACGCGCAAGGCCGGGACAATCGTGGCCCGCGCGGAACTCTCGCGGGACGAGGTAGGTCTATGGACCGTCGAAACGGCACTGACTGCCGCGGAGATCCTGATCGCCCGCAACGGGGACCGGTACGCGGCGATGGACGCGCTCTCGCCCTTTCTGGACCCTGAGCTTCGCCGCGTCGACAAGGTCCATGAATCCCACCACCTGATGATCGACGCCATCCTGCGCGCGATGACGTTGACCGACGTCCTCGCCAGTGGTAGCGGTGCGGCCGAGCCGATCCTCACGCCGAGGCCGGAGCGATCGGACGAGGAGAAAAGGAAGACGCGGTACGACAGCCATGCCGATGATCACGATCGCAAGGTGCGCGAACTAGTTGACGCGTTCGTCGAACTTTACTCCGCACGCGCAAGGTTGCTCGTCGCATCGACCGGCAGTGCAGTCAGCGACGTCGAACTGTTGGGAAAGGCAACGACACGGCTGGAGCGCGACAGCTGGAGCATCGATCGTCGCTACGGGACCGCCGCGATGCGGGCCAAGGCGGCGCAGAGCGTGTCGTTGCTGCTCGCCACAGACATTCCATCAGCATCGATCATGGACTGCGCACTCGAGGTCCGCCGCGGCTGGTCGGCAAGCGATGGGCGTGAGCTGTTCTTTCGACTGGCCGCAGTCCCGTCACTGCACGATCCCTTGATCGCCGGCATCGCGCAGGCGGCCGCCGCCAAGCGCACCGAGCGCAGACCGGCCGGAGACCGATCGGAGGCGCTGTCCTCCTACGCATCCCTGTTGGCAACGATCAGCCCGTCGGATGCCGATGCCATCTTCCAGTGGTCCATCGAAGTCGCGGGCGAGCTGGACACGGAAGTCATCGACCAGCTTCGCCTGATCTCGCAGATGACCATGCAGAGCCATCGCAGCGTCGGAGCTGGAGGGCGTGTCCTCGCCACGGAACTCACTGAGGTCATCCAGGATGCAGCGATCCGCATCGACAGCGACGACCACTTCCCTTGGTCCGATTCGATTCGGGCCCTCGCGCAGTTGGACTACCCCACCGCGCTCGCCGCCGTCGCCCGCTGGGACGATTCTGACTTGGTCGACCTGCACGGGACCCTCGACAGCGCGCTCAAGGCCGGGCTCGAGCTGGAGGCGCTGTCCGCCCCCCAAGCCGCATCGCTCGCCGTGCTCCTGCAGAACATCGACGAAGAGGCCTTGCGCCAGCTCTGCGACCAGGCCGAACGCGACGGAAGCGACGCGTCCGCAGGGATGGCCGACGAGCTCGCGCGTGACTGCCTGCTCGGTCGTCTCGACAATGAGCGTGCGATTCGGGCCTTCGTCGCCGGAAATGCCCGGGGAGACTGGTCCAGGCGGCTTGGCGCCCAGTATGCGTTTCGGGGCAAGCTGGCTGCGGCGCCTGCCCCGGATGCGAATATCAACGATCCGACGCGTGACGCGGAAAGAGAACCGGCTGCTCCGCCCCCCTCGTGGGACGAAGCGGTCCTGGTCAGCGCGGACCTGCTCGGGGTGGAACTTCGCCGGATCAAAGAACAGTCCCGCCAGGATCGACGCTACCGTTCGACCGAAGAACTGCTGTCGCAGGCTGCGCAGCACGTCCCGGGCCGCCTTCGCATCGGTCATCTCGAAGCGCTCCTGCACTTGGACGCGACGTGGGACGAGGCCGGAGTGCTGCATGCCCTGCTAGACCGACTCGAGACCTGGGCAGGCAGCCCTGCGGTTGCGCAATGGCGGGACCGTCACATCGCGGACCTGCTCTCGCGACGGCTTGCTGCCCTGTGCCGGTATCTTCCCCACCATGACAACGAGCTACGGTCCGCGCTGACGATGGCGCGCGCCGCAGGAACGGATCTAGGGGAGGTGTTGCTACGTGGTATCGAGCTCAATTTCGATCGGTTCCGTGCGTCTGGCCTCTTTGCCGTGTCGGGAGTCGTCACCGGCGAACTGCAAAGCGAAGATGTCTCGGAACTCTGCGGCTGGTACATCCAGCGTCTCGCCGGCCGCATCACCGACCGGGACAGGGAAGGCGTCAAGGCGGCTACGATCCCCGAACAGATCGCCGAAACCCTGGGCCGCTTCTTCTACGCCATGCTCGGCGATGTCGATGTCCGCGTGCGCTGGCGTTGCGCCCACGCGCTCC
Source organism: Lysobacter sp. (assembly GCA_019634715.1). Classification (GTDB taxonomy): domain Bacteria; phylum Pseudomonadota; class Gammaproteobacteria; order Xanthomonadales; family Xanthomonadaceae; genus Lysobacter_I. Next base: position 59,756 of record JAHCAU010000005.1, on the reverse strand, counting down.
GGCGCCTCGCGCGCATGGGGGAGCACGCCATTCTGGACGCCGTCGTCGCCCAGTACGCGCGCGCAGGCGAACCGGCGTTCCGCATGCCTGGCGCGCCCTTCTACTGGGTGGCGGCACGCCTGTGGCTGATCATCTCCCTGGACAGGATTGCGCTGGAATCGCCGGAGGCGGTGTCCAGGCATGGAAGCTGGCTCCATCAGGTCGCCTTGAACGAGGAGTTCCCCCACGTCCTGGTCAGGGGCTTCGCACGCGACGCCTGCCTGAAGCTGATCGAATCAGGTCATCTCGTCGCCGACAGCGGGAAAAGAGAAGCGCTGGCCCAAGTCAATTGCAGCCAATTGCCCCGCAGCCGGAAGAAGCGCGACTACGGCAGGAGCTTCGACTCTTTTCACAGTCACGACGAAGGCCTGCGATTCCATTTCGATGGCATGGATACGCTGCGATATTGGTATGAACCCCTGCTTCGCGCCTTCCCCAACGTGACGCCGCGGGAATTCCTAGTCACCGCCGAACAGTGGATTGTGGATGCGTGGGACGCGCGATCAGGTGATGCCCGGCGCCCCCTCGACCCCAGGAAACACCGCTTCAGGGACCGAAACTGGCATCTCTACAGCAATGGTCATGGCAGCAATCCCACGCTGGAGGATTTCCAGACCTATCTGGAGTGGAACGCGATGTGGTGTACCACCGGGCAACTGCTGCGCAGTCGTCCTCTGGCAGCACGCAGCTACGGCGTGGACGAGCTTGCGGAACGCATCGGCTACAACATGCTCACCATGCCGCCCCTCTGGCTGGCCGACCTGGCCGGACCGGTGCCGCTGCAGCCGGGGCGTTGGCAGATGCCCACCCAGATAGCCGAATGGCTCAAGAACGTGTCCGACGATGAGTTCCTCGCAGAGTTCATGGCCAGCGACGCCCCCGGCTTTGTCGTCGCCAACGCCTACATCGACGACCGATCGAGCGAGCATCACCAGACCGTGCGCGTTTCGACGGGTCTTGTGTCGCCGGAGACTGCTCATGCGCTGGTCCGCGCACTCCAGACCACCGCGGACAGCTCGGCCTTCTACATCTGCCCGGAGGATCACGAGCTGGAAATCGACGAGCCCGGCTTCCAGTTGAGTGGATGGCTGGTCTCCCCAGGAGGCGACACGTTACTCGACGAGAAGGACGTCTTCCGAAATGGCGTTGGGCGCATCGACTCCCGTCCTGGAAAGTCCGTCACCAAGTTGCTTGGGCTGACGCGGCGCATTGCATCTGGAATTGGCTGGTATCGTGCTGGCCAGCAAGGTCCGAGCTTCGTGTACCAAGCCTGGGGCCAACAGGAGAGTGAACCGGAGCGGGACCGTCGCTATGGTCGCCAGACCGAGTCGTCGGGGCATCGCCTGCTCGTCTGCAAACGCGCCTTGGCCGAATTCCTGGACAAGAGGAAGCAGGACTTAATTGCTGAAGTGGAGATCACGCGCCGTGAATCAAGAAAATCCCGATACTCCGATCACGAAGAAGAACCCAAGGAGGTCGAGTTCGAGAGGATCCTCCTCCTCCGGAGAGACGGGGCGATCCAGGCCGCCGAACGAGATCTTGGCACTTGGCGACCGGCTGGTTCATGAGCTCGGACTGGACGACAGCACCGATACCGCGGGTCGCTGGATGGCCCACCACCTTGCCGAACTGCTCGAGCAATCAAGGAATCTGAAAGGCGTCAAACAGAAGCAGGCTGAAAAGGCGGCGACAGACCTCATCCTGAGGCTATGGTCGCGCCGCGAAGTCCTGCCCGGGGGAGCCTATCCACTGAAGGATTTGGGTAAACCCCTCTCTGTTTTGGGCCTTCTCAGCGAAGAGTCATGGCCATTCCATTCTATGCATTCGCGGAGCGAAGAGGCGCTTCTGGCCGATGCCTTCGACGGCTTGCGCAAGCTCGTGGCTCACGGCGTGCTGCTGTTTTCCGCGCGGCTAGACGAGCACCCGAACGACGACGTCACGGCCCCGTTCCTGCACGAAGAGGAACTGCGCGCGATCTTGGCCTTGAACTTGTGGGCGCAGCATTTCAAGCAGGCGCGACGACCTCACATTTCGATCGTGGACTTTTCAACCGCGCCCGCTGATGCCGAACCCGAGAATCTGAGCGAACAGGAGCGGGCTAAGCGTGCCTTCAGCAATGAGATCGACAAGCTCCAGACCACGCTCTCGGAACTCAAGGACAGGCTTGGATCCGACGGATGACTCGCGGACCGAGCCACCTGATCGCTGGTGCTCCCGCCGAGCGCGACGCCATCTGGCATCGTTCGCGACCTTCGACATAGCTTGCGAGTGCGCCAATTCTGATAGCGCGCGACTTCGGCCCACGGCGCGTGGGCGACAGACTGCATCAGGTCAAAAAAAGATCGTCGCAGGCACGGGACGGTCCGTCCGGGTCAGAAGCGCCCCGCCGAGATAAGGCAGCTCCGGCGACAGCGCGTTGACGAAGATGACGCAGCAGCGTTCTAGATGCTCATGCTCGAACACCATCGAAGCGAACGCCTCGAGGCCGTCGCTCGCTCGACCGGCGAGGCGCGGGTTCCTGACCCGGACCGCAAGTGCGGTAGTCACCCAGGGTGGACCGAGGAAAACCACCGTATCTTCCTGGTTGCGCAACGGTTTTTCGTCGCGAATCCGCCTGGCGATCTTCTGCACGCTCCGCTCCAGGTCGCGCTGCGTGGGTGGCGCCAGCGAAAGCAATGCGGTCGTCAGTTCGCTCCAGCCCATGAGCGGCCGCCGAGAAATCTGATCGCACAACCGGTTGACCCATGAGATCGTCGCACGCCGCGGCTTGCGGGCGTACTGCCCCTCGTCTCGCGCCGTGTAGTATCGATCCAGCCGCCCCGAATACCCGCTGAGGAAAATGCGCTGTTCGCCTTGTGGCAGGTCGCCGAAGTTCAGCGAGGTATCGAGGTACAGACCGATCATGTCCAGTTCGTCACCCATGACATGCTGCGTCAGCAGGGACGAGGCACGCTGTCGGATGTAATGCATTCGAACATGCGGCTCCTCGAGGATGTCGAGCATCACGTCCAGATCGGCAAGCGAGATGCAGGGCGCCAGTGGGTAGTGGTTGTCCAATACACCTGCCTGCGCCAACAGCATTGGAACACTCTGTACGGTGGCGAAGTCATGCAGGCACACGGACAGTCGAAGTACGACAGTGACATCCTCCAGCGACAGCGGAAAATCCAGCTGCGCAGCCTGGCCCGATTGGCGACGATCGATCTCGCCCCGTAGTGTTTCCGCAAGGCGGCCCGACTGCTCCGACGGGGCCACGATCAGGTTCCGGACATGCTCGACTAGGCGGCTGGGCGCACCGCGCAGTGCCGGCCAGGACACCTTTCCGGACTTCGCTTCCACCAGGAGAAGGACAGAGTCGAATCGCAGGATCAGATCCGTCTCGTATTCTTTTCCGTCGTGGCGCCACCGGTATTGGCTGACGACCTGGGACTGCGGGAAGGCGGCGCGAAGCATGCGCTCCGCCTCTGCTTCCAGATATTCTGCACGCACCTCGCTCAGCCGCTGGCTCAGGGCGACGTGGGGCTTCACGAGTTCGTCAATGATGCTGTAGACAAAACTCATGAGTGTCTGGGGCAAGGCGCTGAAGAACTCCCCGTTCGGAAATGCGATCAGCGGCCTGAGCCAAACCGGATTATCGAGAAACAACTGCTCGGCCGAACTGGCTGCAAGCGCCCCGGGGGCCAGGCTCAGACGCCTGAACAGAGCTTCGACTGCATTGGCATCAAGGCCGGTCTCGTTCGCCACCTGATCGCTGCTGAAGAACATCGCTGCCGTTAGAAACCTGTCCGCCAATGGCATCAGCGCGTATTTGAGGCGCTCAGTCGTCAGCGCTTCCCGCTTCAACATGTCGATCCGGTCCTCCACCTCTCCCTCGAAGGGAAACTGCACGAAGAAGGCGTCGACCATCTCATCCACGGTGGGAATGGCGAATACGTCCTGCAGCCGGTTCCAGTGCGCAGTGACCTGATGCTCGTGGCGCCGGATCATGTGCTCGAAGAGCTTTGTCGTTTCCGTGGCCGACATCCGGAACGCTGCCTTGAACTGCGTGTCGATGCCGGCAAGAAGCTCGGTCGAGATTCGCGTGACGGCGTTGAAATACCCCCAGTTCCTGACCGTGCTGGTATGCGAGCGAAGGTACTCCTGGACCAGGCGCAGCGCCCCCTGCTCCGGCGTTTCCACGGTGCCTACTTGCTCTCTGGTGGGCATGCGAGCAATTTGCTGTGCGGCAAACAGTCTCGGAAGCAGGTCGAATAACAGCTGGATGTCGTCGACGTCCGCAACTGGAGCATCGTCTAGTGGCAGCGCACGCAGAAAGATTGCCTGCAGGTATTCCATATGGCTCTGCTGTACGGCACTGGCCGTTTCGGCCCGTGTCTGGCTACCTCCAGGGAATCGCATCAAGGCATAGCATCCCAATACGCCAAGTGCGTGGTAGGGATCGACACGCGCAGCAATCGCCAGGATTTGTTCGATGACCTCTGCCATCTCCGCGCGGGCACGCTCTCCGGTTGCGACCGCAAACTCATGGCGCTCGTCTTCCGTCAGCTGACTCACGGGCACACTACGGATGAAAGGGCCCCGCGCGCTGTCGGCACCCTTCCGTTTCCTGCGTGCACTTCGATTTTTCTTCATGGCCCTGTGCGTCGCGCGCGAGGCGCTCCATTTGAATGTGTCTTCGATCCAAGGTAAAACCAGGTGGCGTCGATGGGATGAATCGCTGGGGGCGATGATAACGTGGGTATCGAATCAGCACCGGTTTGCAGGGGCGCTCCCGGAGCCGCGCAGCGTCCACTTGGTGCCCATGGTTGTAAGATGACGTCATTCCTGTGCGTTCGGCGTATGCGCGCGCACTACGCACGGCACGTCAGTCGTGCCATGTAAAGCATTGCGTGCGCTCGATGAACAGTCTCAGGATCTTGTCGCAGGCGTGCACCAGATTCCGATCTCTGTCATTTCGCGGAGACTTAGCCCCGTGAAACAGATTGCACCGAACGAGGTAGATCGTGCGCAACAGTTCCGGCCATGTAAGCTTGGTTCCGCTCGTCCAATCTCTGGGCTGTTGCTTGACCCCGGCACACTTGGCTTCATGCAGGAGTTGGGGACGTTCGTATTGGGAAAAGGCGTCTCGCCCGAGCTTTCTGCGCACGTCCCGCACACTTAGCACAGGTAACAGCGCCGCGATTTCCGCCACGCTGTCGGCGAATGTGGCATCCATGCCGAGCAGATCCTCATAAGCAGTGACGAGCTTAGGGTGGTCGGCCAGCGCATTGAGCATCGCGGCATCCGTCTCCTCCTCGCTGACGCACTCCATCCAGCCGTTGAATGCCATCCACGCGTGAGAAAATGATGAGAATGCAGAGCGCTCGTCGGCAATGACACCGACAAGTTCACGGGCCAAGTTTACGGCATCGGGGTCGAGTTGCTGAAAGTTGTCGAAGCGGACCATCAGTATGCTGAGCCTGCGGCAATGGAAAAGGGGATGTTCAAGTAAAGCACCATCGGCGGACGGTCCATTTTGGCGTAGCATGATCCTTGCTGCCACCCATGCGACTCACTGCCTTCGCCCTCGGGGCATGTGGATCATGAAGGCACCTGATTGGGCCCGCCAGGGATACCGCGCAGTATTCGCTGCATCCGGTCATTCAGATGGATTGCAATGTATTCAGCCACATCATCCGACCGTCCCAAAGGGTTCGCGAGCTTCGCCATCTTCAGGATCGTCGGAGTTTCGCGTCCGTCTGGTAGACGGACCCTCACGACCGCATGGGCGTAATAGAACACGAGCGGCGACACGCGCCGCGCGAACAGCGGCTCCCATTCATATGTTGGCCTGTCTCTTTCGGCTGCAGTGATCAGTGCGTCCATTTGCGCCCTCAGCGAGCCAAGTGCTTCGTCTAGCGAGGCGTAAGTATTTCCTGCAAGCTCTGCGTACTGCAATGCATTCTTGAGGTTGATGACAACCATGCCGCGATCCGCGGCACAGGCTTCAGCGTCGATCTGCCTTGCGGCTTTCTGAATGTTCTCGAAGAGCGTCTGGCCCGAATTCGTGCTCACCGTCTTAATGGCCAACGCCCAGCGGCTGTCCTCGTGGCCCTCACGTCGAATCGTGAACATGACATCGGGATTGTCGCCCTTGGAGTTCTTGGGGTGATCCAGTTCAACATCGAACGCGAAGTGGATGGCCAGCGCACCGAGATACAGTTCGGCCAACTTTCGGTTGACATCGTCTCGGATATCGCCCTGCTTCGGCTGTACCGCCGTTGCGAAGTCGCCACCCTCCTCAAATAGCCTCAAATGGGGGTAAAACGACTTAAGTTCAGGCTGGTTTTCGACGGCTAGCACCTTTGCTGCGAAGTCATACATGCCCCCGGCATCCGTCAGCAACTGTGGGCCGTCGGCTAAATTCCCCCCATCGCGAGTTAGTTCGAGCAGTTGCAGCGGGGAAAGGAATTCACTCTCAATCTTGGAGCCGGTTGCGGGGTTGATACCCAGCGAGGTCAACAGTGCAATAAAGCGGTTCACGATTGCATCGGCATCTTCAAAGTACGTGAAACTCATTTCCCCTCCATGTCGGCGATTCAGGCGGCGCGCCCAGACCGGGCATTGCCCCCTCTGATTAGTGCTCGCCTTAACAGGTGACGCCGTGACTTAGGTGTCATTGCACCAAGTCACGGCAACGCCAATGGTAACGAATTGCGAGCATTCTCACCGCATCTTGGCGCACTGCGACATCGCGCCTTCAAAACTCTCTTCGCTTGGACTTCACGCTACTGCGAGTTTCGAAGTCGACCAGGACGGCTAGATCCATTTGTTCTGAATCTGGTTGTCATAGAAGTCGGAATGCAAATCGTACTGAGGGCCCACATTCTCAGAATACAGATAGAAGCGCTCTCTCTCATCCAGCTTAACAACGTCACCAAGCCACATCATCACGTAGCCCTCCTTGTTCACGCCATAGGGAAGAGTGCCGCCGCCGTCGATCGAGATCGATCCGAACGAATCTGTGAAAGACTGAAGGCCGTACCCCTCGACATGCCGATACTTCATCAGAACATTTCTGCTGAAGTACACAGGCGTCAGATACCCCTCGGAAGGCATGCTGGTCACAAGCCCCGGGATGAAAAAATGCTCGGCAGCGGAATATCGGAACTGAGCACCCTTCCCAAGTGGAAGCCCACCTCGCTCGAAGCGTCCAAACTGGTTGATGACCGCCTGAGCCGATTGTTTTCCCCTCACCTCCGCCACGTAGCTGTCAATGATGTGAACCGCCGCCGTTGTGAAGCGAACACTTCCGGTCATTGGATTCCTAAGATATGGCAGCCTATCGAGGACGACGCGTACCTCCTCCACATGTATGGTCATGCGATCCACGCAAAAATCCAGCGGCGTTCCGTCCTCGTCGAAGTAGCTATCGAACGCTTGGAGTTGCTCAAATCTCACTGCCTATCTCCTGAAAAAACTTTACGTCCCTGCTGCGGAGAATGCCTGGAACCGCCGTCGAGTCAAGGTCACCGCCGGCAACAGGCATCGCCGCGCCCTTCACTCCAAGTTCCGTTTTTTCTCCCACATCCAAAGCAACACTAACGTATTTTGCGCACTAGCCGGGTATGCACGGCCGCGCTGCGCATCGAGCGGCCCGGGTCGTATCGCTCCGGACGGGTGCCAATGTTCTCGCCGTGCGGTCAGCTGACGCCTTCGTCCCTGGCAGGCCGTGACTCCTGCTGCGCTTACCTCCGGGTAGAGGCCGTGACTCCTACCCGCCGCACTGCGCTTGGCGCACCCTGCGAGTCCGCCGAACAGGCGGTGCCTGATCGACCTTGGCGCCTGCGGCGCTGCGCTTGCGTTCTGGCCGCCATCGTGCCGCCTCTCACCTCCCACTCTTCGGCCCCGGCACCAGCCGGCGCTCAGCGCCACGCCCCCCCCCGATGCGCCACGCATGGATCCGACGGCGTGGTTGCAAGGCGCACTGCGCGAAGGCACCCGCGCAGCCGGATGCGGGCGGGAAAGCAGCGTGAGGTCCCATTGCGCGCGGCGTCGCTCCGTTCTGCGGCCCCGTTCCGGACGCCGGTCGAAGCCACTACAGCGTATGCGCCGGCAAGGCCATCGAACAACGGCAGGCGCTGCTGGATTCGAGTCTGATGGCTATTGATGGACGATGGAAGTGTGCAGGTGGCGTCCAGCACCTGATCGCGCAGAGGATGCAGGACTTCGGGGTACTCATGACTTCAATGCGTATAGAAAGTAGGGACTTTCACTGTATCAAAGCAGAAACACTGTGCGTCACCCTCAGATCAAACGCTATGGGAATGAATCATCTGGCAGAACGAGTGGCCGGAGTCCGCCGCGCAAGCCACGATCAACTTGAAGAAGGATTCGTTGCCCGGGAACTAAAAGTCTGAAACCCAAGTACTCTGGTATGTCCTTCCGAGTATGCTTCTGATAGCCCAGCACCTGCACCCGCACTCCAGAGTCCAAGGTTAGTAAAGCCATCAAACATGGCTCTCGCTTGGACCATACCAATCCATCAAGCCGCCCCGGAAATCGACCTTCTCCGAGTGATTTTAGCGCATCACCACGGTACGAAATCGGCTCGAGCCCAGCATCTAATGCTGCTGTGTAGGATATTTCCTTCATAAGAATGAATTCCTCAGCGCCACCTATAGGGGCAACCTTACTCTAGTTGCGAAGCTCCTCGATAATAGCGGGATGACCGACAAGAAACCCCGCAAGCGCACCAAGGCTCTTCCCGCTTTCAGTGCCCCCCTCACTCCGGGTGCGATCTGGAACTACGGCCCCGGCGTGGTGTACGACCCCACACTTCCCGAGCCGGTCCTCGCCGCCATTCCGCCGGAGTGGGCCGCCGTGCTGGACATGCCCGCATTCACCGCTGCGCTGGGCGTGGCCTTGGGCCACTACCGGTACTACACGGCATTGGCCGGCGGCGGGTTGTCGGCAAAGCCGGCCCGGGACGCCACCCTGCAGGCGGCAACCACGCTGCAGGACGCCTTCGCGCGCCTGCATCAACTCCCGCCCCTGTCGAAATCCCTGCTCGATTTACGGGCGCGCACGGCGCCGGAGAACGCACGCAGCATGCTCGACCGGGTGCTGGCGCTGGATACGGTCCTGATGGACCTGCAATGGGCAGCGGCTGAAATTGATGCGCATTTCATGCAGCCTGGCCGCAAATCGTCCGGGCTGCGCGATGTGCTGCTTACGGACGTGCGGGACCTGATCCTGGCCCATGCCCAGGAAAAGAAAACCAAGCTGGAGGCGACCAAGTTGACGCAGCGACTCCTGCGAGCCGCCCGTGTACCGATGCCAGCGAAACTGGACGAGATCCAGCGAAGGATCCGTGCTGTGGAGCACAAGCGCAGAGCGGAAGAGGAGGAACTGCGCGGGACCATCGACCGCATGGCGTCAAGGGGGAAAAATTCGGCGTAGTTACGCCCGAATGTTTCATCGTTACAGCAACACCGCCGTGTGAAGAATAGGTAGCCGCTGCGACCCGCAGCGGCCTGTTCCAGCCGGTGCAGGCCCCATCAGAGACCTGCACATGACCCATACGCCTTCCGGGCCACCGAGCGGCCCGCTTGTCCTCGAACGCCTCCCCCAAGTCAAAGCCCGCACCGGGCTGTCCCGTTCCGAGATTTACCGCCGCATCGCAATGGGCGACTTCCCCGCGCCGGTCAAACTCGGCCAGCGTGCCAGCGCCTGGAGCAAGCACGAAGTCGATGCCTGGATCAGCCAGCGCATCGCCCAGCGTGACGCGAAGGGGGCCGCATGACGCGCGTCCCGCACGACACCGCAACCCGCCCGCGCCCATCCCGTGCGATCGCCCTGCAAACGCCGTCCAGGCGCTTGCCGGGGCGCTGGCGGCAGCGCCTGCCCGAACTCGATGCCTACTACCGGCAGCACGTCTCCAGCCTCGGGCGTGCCGGTGACGATGGCTGGGCGCAGGGTCTGTGCCCCTTCCACGACGATCACACCCCGTCCCTGTCGGTGAACCTCGACGGCAGGCGCGGTGGCTGGATCTGCTTTGCCGGCTGCGGCAAGGGCGATCTGGTCGCTTTCCACATGCGCTTGAAGGGACTGGGCTTCCGCGACGCCGTCCGTGACCTGGTTGAGGGCACACGATGACGACTGCGATTCAACCCGCTTCCCACCGCGAGACGCTCGAACAGGCCGTGCAGCGCTTCAGTGCGAGTGCGTTGCGCCAAGGTTACGCGCTGGAAGGCGTCTACCCGTACGCTACGGGCGACGGCGACATCCTGTTCTGGCGCGTCCGGCTCAAGCACCCGGACGGCAAGAAGAAATTCCTGGCCTTCCACTGGGACGGCCAGCGCTATACGGCAGGCGAACAGTCGGCACCCGCCGAAGGCAAGCCGCTGTATCGGTTGCCCGAACTGCTGAGCAGCCGCAGCCCCGTCGTGGTCATCGTCGAGGGCGAGTGCAAAGCCGATGCGCTGATCGCGCTCGGCGGCACAGCCACGACCAGCGGCGGCGCGACTTCGGCCGATGGTGCGGACTGGTCACCGTGCGAAGGGCGCATGGCGTTGTGCTTCCGCGACAACGATCCGGCTGGCCTGGAGTACGCGCGACAGCTCACGCGTCGGCTGCATATCCTGCATGTGAACGTGGACTGGATCGATGTCGCGGCACTCGACCTGCCCGACGGCGGTGACGTGATCGACTGGCTTGCGATGCACCCCAGCGCGACATGGAGCGACGTGCTGCAGCTGCCGAGGTTGCTCGCTCCTGACATGGGCGAGGCGTCGCCGGCACGCGCTGCCACGGTTGCCGTACGCGAACCTGGGCGGCCTGCTCGCCGTGAACCCACGCAGTCCCGGCCCCGCGCCGTGCCGGAATTGCTGCGACGGCCAGTCAGCCGCGCCCAGCCATACCCGCTGGAAGCGTTGGGCGGCGTACTGGGGGCCGCTGCCTCGCGCATCCGCGAAGTCGTGCAGTCCCCGGCCGGGCTGTGCGGTCAATCCGTGCTGTCTGCGGCGAGCCTGGCCGTACAGGCATTGGCCGATGTCACCATCGACGGTCGCCGCCTGCCGCTGAGCCTGTGGCACCTGTCGATCGGCGAGTCGGGCGAGCGCAAGAGCGCGACCGATGCCCTGGCGCTGCGGGCGCATCGCGAGCGGGAGCGCGCCTTGGCGGACGACTTCGTGCAGGAACTGGCGGCGTACGAAGGCGACGCCAGTGCGCACAAGGCGGCCTTGCGACGGATCGAGGCCAAGGGCGAGCCCGACGAAGTACGTGCCGCACGCAAGGCGCTGGGACCGGCACCGCAGCGTCCGCTGGAACCCTGGATGCTGTTGAACGAACCCACGCTGGAAGGCGTACAACGGCTCTGCCAGCGAGGACGCCCCAGCATGGGCCTGTTCAACGATGACGCCGGCGACTTCATCCACGGCCATGCGATGTCCAGTGACAACCGTGTCAGGACGGCGGCGGTCTTCTCAAGGATGTGGGATGCCGGCGAGATGGGCCGCACCCGGGGTGGCGACGGCACGTCGAAGTGGTACGGGCGTCGTCTGGCGATGCATCTGATGATCCAGCCGGTGATCGCCGAGCAACTGCTGTCGGATCGGGCGCTGCTGGAGCAGGGCTTTCTCGCGCGCTACCTGGTGTGCTGGCCGGAATCGACCATCGGCACGCGGGAGTATGTGGCGGAAGACCTGATGGTCGATCCGGTGATGCAGTCTTACTGGCAGCGGATGCACGGTCTGCTGGCCATGCCGGCGGCCATGAAGCCCGGGACGAGGAACGAACTGGACCCGCGCACGCTCACGCTCGCATCGAATGCCAAGGCGCTCTGGATCGAGGTCATCAACCATATCGAACGCGACCTGCGTGATGTGTTCCAGAGTGTGAGAGGCACGGCGGGCAAGGCCGACGCGCAGATCCTGCGCATCGCGGGCGTGCTCACGCTGGTCGAGGACGCCCAGGCGGGCACGATCCCGCTGCACATGATCGAACGGGCAACCCGACTTGTGCAGTACCACCTGGACGAGGCGGTGCGCATCATCGGCACCAGTAGCCCGGGGCAGCCCATCGAGCATGCCGAAAGCCTGCTCCAGTGGTGCCGCCGGACGAAACGCGAATGGTTGTACTCGTCGGACGTACTCCGGAATGGGCCGAGCGCAATCCGGACCCGCGATGCGTTCCTGGCCGCAATGAAGCAGTTGCAGGATGCGGGCTGGGTCGAGCCCGAACAGCATCTCGTCCTGCTTGACGGCAAGCTGCGTGCGCGGGCGTGGCCTATTCGACAGGAGACGTTGGCCGTATGGGCTCGCTCGCCGATTTCCTGAAACAACGCGAACTGGATGCGATGGTGCGCGACGATTCGCATTCCGAGACGACCACCCCGCAAGGTCGTCCCGGGATGCGGGCCGACGCGATGGGATGCGAAAACGGGCGCGCCGCGCCCGAATCGCGCGATTCGCAGGGGGTGGCCCATTCCCAGTGCATGGAGCCGCTGGAGGTGGTCTCCGGCGGACCAAGTCACTCGCATGGGTTCGCGCAGCAGCATGCTGATTCGCAGGTCTGTGTGGCAGAACGTCCGGGCACGCATGGAGCGTCATGCGATGCCGTGGGACATGCAAACCGTAGGCAATCGACCGAATCGCGCGATTCGCAGGCATGCGAGAGTGTACGTGCCATGCTGACGGCCATCGCCCGGGATGGAGGCATTCCGCAGGCCGTCGTCGACGCGATCGATCCGCGCGACCTGGGCGCATGCGCGGGTCTGCCAGCGGCCACCCTCGGCGCTTACCTGCGTGCCCTGCACAGGTCGCGGCAGATGGCCGCAGGCGTCGTGCCAGCCGGCTGGACGCATGTCGCCCGCTGCACCGGCTGCGGCCCTGTCTGGCTGCCGCCCACGATGCCGGCGACCGTCCGCGCATGCCCGTGGTGCCAGCATCGACGCAACGGACGCCACCCGCCGACACCGCATCCCTGATCGTCGATTCCGCGCAGTTCACGACATGCGCGCCGCATTCAACCCGTCACGCTGGATCACTTGGGACGCGCCCGGACTTCGTGCCGTGGCGCGTTTGCTTGTGCCTGGCGAACGCACCATGCTGATATCGGTCGGGCACTCCGTCCACCGATCTGCCGTTGCAGGCCGTCGCGTTCTTTTCAACTGAAACTGTCTGTCTGTATCTCTTGGAGAGAGGGATATAGGGGGGAGGCCGTTCTATTCGCTACGCGAATAGCTTCGACAGCTTGGCACCGACTGCCTCGGCGATCGTGACCGCTCTCGTTTCTTCCCGGGCGGCAACGGATCGGCTGACAGCCCTTCACGACCATCGCCGTTCAATCGTCCGCATGGACGCTTCGCGCAGGCAAGACAAAACAGGGAGAAGCGCCAGAGCGAGGCCGCGAACGGCTGCTGCACAAGATGCGCGTCTGCAGCAGAAAACCCGCAAGCCATTGAATTGAATGGTGCAGAGCGGAAGGCCGCAACCTGGCACGCATCCATGGACCTGAATGCAATGGCAAGAATAGGCCAGAGGATTTTCGGCTGATCGGGCGAAGAGGACGAAACAGCCGGTGACATGACCTCCTCGGAAATCCCCCCAAGTCGGGTACATGGCAATGGCGCCGCCCCTGGGACCTCACTCAGCGCAAGACGATGGCCGGATCTGGGCTATTAAAGGGCGCCGGGCATCGACTGCTTGCAAGAAACCTGGCTTGAACGGGCTGGGGCCTCGACTTGACCTCGATCATATGCACGGCGATGCGTTCGTCGAAAAATGGCGCATGTCTTGAACCGGGGTGCCATATGCGCATCATTGCATCGTCTACCGCCGTCCTGCTTTCGACTGCCTGCCTACCCGCAACCGCAGCCGACCCTGTCACCTTTGAATGGGACCTGCGCCTGCGCCACGAGCAGGTCGAGGACGAGGCCTTCGCCCGCGATGCGAATGCGACCACGGCACGACTCAGGGCCGGGCTGCGCTTCGACCTCGGACATGGCTGGACCGCGCTGATCGAGGGTGAAGGCATCGCCGATGCCGGCGATCGCCACAACAACGGCGCGAACGGGCTGACGACACGGCCGGCCGTGATCGATCCGGACGGGATCGAACTCAACCAGGCCTGGATCGGCTGGAAGCGCGAGCGCTTCGCCGCGACAGTCGGACGGCAGCGGCTCAACCTGGACAACCAGCGCTGGATCGGCGCCGTGGCCTGGCGACAGAACGAGCAGACCTTCGATGCGCTGGATCTCACGCTGAAGCCGTCCGAGGACTGGACCCTTCGCTACGCCTGGCTGGACCGGGTGCATCGCGTGTCCGGCGACGACGCACGCGACCGGCTGGCGCGCGAGCGCGACCTGTCAACGCATCTGTTTAATGCCGGATACAAGCGCGGCAAGCAGCAATGGACGGGCTACGCCTACCTGCACGACGACCAGGATGTCGCTGCGGCATCGACGGCAACCTACGGGCTGCGCTGGACTGGCAGTCTCGTGCGCGGGCCGTTGACCTGGGGCTGGACGGCCGAGGTCGCCCGGCAGATGGATCACGCCGACAATCCTGCGGATTTCGCGTACAGCTACTGGCTGCTGGAACCGTCGCTGCAGGCGAAGGGCGTGACCTGGAAAGTCGGCTGGGAGCACCTCGGCGGCGATGGCCGCCATGCGCTGCAATCGCCGCTGGCGACACTGCATGCCTTCAACGGCTGGGCCGACAAGTTCCTGGTGACGCCAGCCGGCGGCCTGGAGGATCGTTACGTCGGCGCCAACGGCAAGGCGGGCAAGTTCGCCTGGGCCGCGACCTGGCACGACTACCGCACCGACACGCGCATGGCCTTCGGCAGCCGCTACGGCCGCGAGCTGGACCTGTCCCTCGGCCGTCCGCTGTGGAAGGGCTGGAACGGGCTGGTGAAGGTCGCCGACTATCGCAGCGACGGTTTCGCGCGCGACACCCGCAAGCTGTGGCTGCAGTTGCAGTGGACGCATTGAGACGACCGACATGAACCGTCCCTCCCCCGCTTCACCCGCCTTCTCCCCCTTCGCACCGAAGCCGGCCCCGCCGTCCCGCTGGCCCGCGCTCACCGCCGCGCCGCATCGCCTGATGTTCTTCATCGGTGCGGCGAACGTACTGGCGGCCATGCTGTGGTGGTGGATGCATCTCAGCGGCATGTCGTCGGCAGCCGTGACCGGTGTGCCCGCGCCGTGGCTGCATGGGCTGCTGATGCAGTACCAGGTGCTGCCGACCTTCATGTTCGGCTTCCTGCTGACCGTGTTCCCGCGCTGGCTCGCGCAGCGCGAGGCCACCCGCTGGCACTACCTGCCCGTGGGTCTGGCGCTGCTGGGCGGACAGGCCGCGACGCTGGTCGCCGCGTGGACCGGTTCGTCGCTGGCGCTGGAACTGGGACTGCTGAACACGCTCGCAGGCTGGATCGCGGGTCTCGTCGTGCTCGCGGGCTGGCTGCGCGCGGCACAGGGGCGCGACCTGCATGCGATGTCGGCGTTCGCCGCGATGACGCTGGGCCTGTGCGGGCTCGTGGTGTTCGTCGTGGCGCTGCATCTGGGCCGGATCGACTGGATGCATCCGCCGATCCGACTCGCGGCCGTGGCTGTGCTGATGCCGGTCTACGTGACGGTCGCGCATCGCGTGTTCCCGTTCTTCGCCGGCAATGTCGTGCCCGGCTACACGATCCATCGCCCGGCCTGGGCGCTGCGCGTGCTGTGGATCGGCATCGTCGGTCACGTGCTCGCCGATCTGTCCGGCCTGCTCGCCTGGCGGTGGCTGCCGGACCTGCTGCTCGTCGGCGTCACGGGTCACCTGCTGTGGCGCTGGTGGCCGCGCGCGAAGGCGCCGCCGCTGCTGATCGTGCTGTTCGCCGGTTTCGCCTGGCTGCCACTGGCGATGGCGATGCATGCGCTGGACAGCCTGTCGCAGCTGCTCAACCTCGGTCTTTCGCTCGGCCGCGCGCCGCTGCATGCGCTGGCCGTGGGCTTCTTCGGCACGGTGCTGGTGGCGATGGCGACGCGGGTCGCCGCCGGGCATTCCGGGCGGCCGCTGGTGCTGGGACGCGTGGCCGCGTTCGCGTTCGTCGGCATGCAACTGGTCGCGCTGTCGCGGGTGATCGCCGAATGGATGCCGGACCCGGGCCTGTGGTGGCGCGGCACGGCGCTGGCGTGGGTCCTGGTGTTCCTGCCCTGGGTGCTGCGGTCGGCGTGGATCTACGCGACGCCTCGCCTCGACGGCAAGCCCGGCTGAGCACACCTGCCTTTCGAGCCATTGCGATGACCGACCCCGCGCTCTATCCCTGCTTCCTCGGCCCGTATGCCGAGAACGACGACCTGCTCGAATCGCTGGTCGTCGGTTTCCTGCGCGACCATGCCTACTGGCGGCGCAACCTGCATCCCGAGGACGCGCCGGCGATTCCGACCGGCGCCAATCGCCGCCCGGACTACATCGCCTTCGAATCGCGCATGCGTCGCGAGCTGCATGCGCTCTCGGCTGCACTCAAGCGCAGCGTCCCGTTCCACAGCCCGCGCTACATCGGGCACATGGTCAGCGACCTGCTGATCCCCGGGCTGGCGGCGCAGATGCTCGCCCTGCCCTACAACCCGAACAACGTCACCGCCGAAGCCGCGCCGGTGACGATCGACCTGGAACTCAAGGTCGGGCTGCAGCTCGCGGCGATGGTCGGCTTCGTCGCCGATCCCGCGCGGGCGGACTGCGCGTTCGGCCACCTCACCTCCGGCGGCACGCTGGCGAACGTGCAGGGCCTGCGCCTGGCGCTGGCGATGAAGGCGTTCCCGGTCGCGCTGCGCAGTGCCGCTGCGCCGATCGACGGCCTGCCGGACGACGATTGGCAGGCGTTCAATCTGGCGCATGCCGACACCATCGCCCTGCTCGATCGCTGGCGCACGGCGCTGGCCGCGATGCCGCAGCACGAGCGCGCACGCTGGCGCTCGCGGATCGAATCCGAACGCCTCGAAGCGCTGGGCCTGCACGATTTCATCCTGCGCCATCCCGCGCTGAAGCCGCCGGTGGTGTTCGCGCCGTCCACCGCGCACTACTCGTGGAGCAAGGGCATGAAACTGCTGGGACTGGGGCGCGACCAACTGCGCCTCATCCCGGGTCGCGCGATGCGCCTCGACATCGATGCGCTACAGACAGGCCTTGACGATTGCCTACGCCAGCGGCAACCGGTGCTGATGGCGGTGGGCGTGCTCGGCAGCACCGAATTCGGCACGATCGATCCGGTCGACGGCATTGTCGCGGCCCGCCGGCGGATGCAGCCGCAGGGCCTGGATTTCGCGATCCACGTCGACGCCGCGTGGGGCGGCTATCTCTGCACCCTGTTCCGCGACGAGGACAACCGGTTGCGCGCGCTCGACGACATCGGCCGCGAATTCGCGCAGTTTCCCACACCGGCCGTGCATGCGGCGGTCGCGGCGCTGGCCGAGGTCGATTCGGTCACGATCGATCCGCACAAGCTCGGTTACCTTCCCTACGGTTCCGGCGCGTTCGTCTGCCGGGACCAGCGCGCCGTCGAGCTGCTGCCCGAATCGGCCGATTACGTCTTCAGCGACGGCGGTGCGACCGACTTCTTCGCGCGCCATCGCCAGATCGGCCGCTACGTGCCGGAAGGCTCGAAACCCGGCGCGAACGCCGCGGCGGTGTACGTGACCCATCGCACGCTGCCGCTGGACCACGTGCATTTCGGTCGGTTGCAGGCGCAGAGCATCCGCGGCACGGAAGCCTTCGCCACCGAGGCCGCTGCCTTCATCGCGCGCAACGCGGGCCGGGT
Organism: Lysobacter sp.; assembly: GCA_019634715.1. GTDB lineage: Bacteria > Pseudomonadota > Gammaproteobacteria > Xanthomonadales > Xanthomonadaceae > Lysobacter_I. The sequence continues at coordinate 41,936 of JAHCAU010000005.1, read as the reverse complement.
GCGGGCCTGCGTGCCCTTCGCGCCGGACAGCAACCTCGTCTGCCTGGCCATCAATCCGCTCGGCAATCGCGATCCGCTGCGCATGAACGCCTTCATCCGCGCCCTGCACCGCCGCCTCAGCGCGGATCCGGGCAAGCCGCTGCAATTGGGCGAATACTTCGGCTCGATCACCACGCTCAAGCCCGAATCCCTGGGACCACAGGAAACGCGACGGGTGCTCGAAGACCTCGGCTTCGCCGACGATGCGCTGCGTCCGGGCGAGGAGGATGCCGATCGCATGGTCGTGCTGCGACACACGCTGATGCATCCGTTCCTGCTCGACGACGGCAACGGCAGCAGCTATCTGGCCGGCTACTTCGAATTCCTCGATCGCCTGTTGACCGCGTTGCTCGACGAGCGGATTCCGGAGCGGTCAGCGGAGGAGGCCGGGGCCTGAAGGTCCATCGCTTCTGTTCTCCGCAGGGGTCTCGCTCTTGCAGGGGGGCGTTTCGCCATCGAGCAGGCCACGCGCAGCCGGTACGACATGGGTCGCGTAGACCGCATCGGACTGTGCCGCGTCCGCATCGGCATGCCGTGTCTTCTTCACGCCGTAGCTCGACAGCACCAGATGGGTGTCGGCTTCGACACCGGCCTGACGCAGGCAAGCGGCCACGCAGGCCATCACGCAGCCATCCAGCGCCAGCATGCGGCGACCGCTCTGCGCGGTCTTCACCAGGGCGGGCACGCCGCCACCGACGCCGGCGATGCAGGACATCTCGGCCAGGCCGGCGCGATCGAGACGGATCGCGAACGCATTGGCCATCTGCGCGGCGCTGGAACAACCGGAGCAGGAATAGACCAGAGGCAGGGAGGATTTCGCGGCAGGCATGCGGACGCTCCGGCGTGGACGGTGGCGGCAGTCTGCGCGGCCGTACCGGAGCCGGCCATGACGTCGGTCAAGCCATCGCCGGGTCGTCGGCAACCGCCGTCCGGTTGACCTGCGTCAACGCGTCGCGCCTCCCTCGCCCCTAGCCTGTGCATGCCGGGACGCCCCCACGTCGCGGCACTCCGAGGCGCCGCACCTTTGCCGAAAGGCATGGCCGGCGTCCGTGGCCCGCAATCCCGCGGTCCACCCGGTGCGATGGGAAACGATCGCGCCGCCCGTGCTGGAAAGGAGCGAATGCCCGCATGAACGTGCTCACGGACCGTTACGGCCGCGCGTTCCCGTATCTCAGGCTCTCGGTCATCGAGGCCTGCAACTTCCGCTGCAGCTACTGCCTGCCGGACGGCTTCCGCGCCGTGCCCGGTCGCCCGGCGTCACTGCAGGTCGACGAGATCGCGCGCCTGCTACGTGCGTTTTCCGCTGTCGGCATGCGCAAGCTGCGCATCACCGGCGGCGAACCGAGCCTGCGCAGGGATCTGACCGACATCATCGCCGTCGCTGCCGGCACACCCGGCGTCGACAAGGTCGCGCTGACCACCAACGGCTGCCTGCTGTCGCGCCGGGTGGATGCCTGGCGCGACGCGGGTCTGACCCATCTGAACGTCAGCGTCGATGCCCTCGACCGCGAACGTTTCGCCACGATCACCGGCCACGACCGCCTGGACGACCTGCTGCGCGGCATCGACCGCGCGCTCGCGCTGGGCCTGGGCGCGGTCAAGCTCAACGCGGTGTTGTTGCGCGGTCTGAACGACGATCAGTGGCCGCTGTGGCGCGACTACCTGCGCACGCACCCGGTCTCGGTGCGTTTCATCGAACTGATGCGCACCGGCGACAACGCCGACTACTTCGCGCGCCACCACCTGCGCGCCGATGCCTTCGAGGCGCAGCTGGCCGAAGACGGCTGGCGCCTGCTGCCGCGCGCGGGCGACGCCGGTCCTGCACGCGAGTACGCGCATCCGGATTTCGTCGGACACGTCGGCGTGATCGCACCCTACTCGCGCGATTTCTGCGCCGGTTGCAATCGCTTGCGCGTGACCTCACAGGGCGACCTGCGCCTGTGCCTGTTCGGCAACGTGGGTGTACCGCTGCGGCCGCTGCTGCAGTCCGACGACGACCACGCGACCCTGGTCGCGCGCCTGCTCGGACAGCTCGGCATCAAGGCGCACGGGCATGGCCTGCATGCCGGCGAGACCGGGATGACCGCCAATCTTTCGATGATCGGGGGCTGAACCATGTCGACGACGCCACAGGGCTTCCACATGGCCGACATCCGCCGCAAGCGCGCGACACCGCGCCGCGCGGTGGCGGTGGGCGAACTGCAGGCCGGCGCGACGGGGTTCGCGGCGATCACCGGGCGCACGCTGCCCAAGGGCGACGCGCTGGCGATGGCCGAAGTCGCGGGCCTGCAGGGTGCGAAACAGGCGGCGATGCTGATGCCGCTGTGCCATCCGCTGCTGCTGGAATACGTCGACGTGCGCTGCGAACCCGTGCCCGAGCGCCAGTCGGTGCGGGTGTACTGCGAGACCGCGCTGACCGCGCGCACCGGCGTGGAGATGGAAGCGCTGGCCGGTGCGAGCGCCGCGCTGCTGACCCTGTACGACCTGACCAAGCCGGTCGAGCCCGCGCTGTCGATCGGCGCGATCCGCCTGCTGTTCAAGGAAGGCGGCAAGACCGGCCTGTGGATCCATCCCGACGGCATGACGGACGCGGAGCGCGCGCACTATCGTCCACGCCCGGCCGCGCGACTGGAGGGCATCGACGCTACGGTGATCACGCTCAGCGACCGTGCCGCGTCGGGTGTCTACGAGGATCGGAGTGGACCGGTCGCCGCTGCGGCGCTGCAGGCGCTCGGCGCCAACGTGCGCCGCGAGATCCTGCCCGACGGCATCGAGCCGCTGGCCGGCACGCTGCAGACGCAGGCGGTGCTGGCGACGCGGCTGGTGCTCTGTACCGGCGGCACCGGGCTGGGACCGCGCGATCTCGCGCCGGAAGCGCTGGCGCATGTGGCGACGCGCACCGTGCCGGGCCTGGCCGAACTCTTCCGCAGCGCGAGCGCCGAACATACCGATCGCGCCTGGCTCAGCCGCGCGACCGCGGCGCTGGTCGGCGAACGGATGCTCGTCGTCTGCCTGCCCGGCAGCCCCGTGGCCGTCGAACAGGGCATGGCGATCCTCGCGCCCCTGCTTCCGCACGCACTGGCGATGATCGATGGAGGCACGCATCCATGAACGCTCGACCGATCGCACACGACACGGGCTGCTGCGCATCGCAGACTGCGCACGCACCGCTGCTCGCTGTCGCCGAGGCGCAGGCACGCATCGCTGCGCGCATCACCGCCCTGCCCTGCGAGCGCCTACCGCTGGTGCAGGCCGAAGGCCGCGTCCTGGCCGTGCCGGTCGACAGCCTTGTCGACCTGCCGCCCTTCGACAACGCGGCGATGGATGGTTACGCGCTGGCCTGGGACGAGCACCTCGCGGCGGGGCGCGAATTCGACGTGAGCGCCGAGCAGGCCGCCGGCGAAGGCCGGTCGCGACTGCAGGACGGCAGCACCATCGCGATCATGACCGGCGCGCGCATGCCCGACGGCGCGGACCTCGTGGTGCCGGTGGAGGACGCGGCCGTGCTGTTGCGCGACGGCCATGGTCGACCGCGCCGCATCCGCATCGAACGCATGCCGCAACGCGACCAGCACGTGCGCCGCGCGGGCGAGGACATCGCACAGGGCACGCGCGCGGTCGATGCTGGCACGCGCCTGGACGCGGCGGCGTGCATGCTGCTGCGCGGCACGGGCATCGCCGAGGTCGACGTCGCGAGAACCCCGCGCGTTGCCCTGTTCAGCACGGGGCGCGAACTGGTCGACACCCCTGGCCAGGCGCTTGCAGGCGGACAGATCCACGACACCAACCGACCCTGGCTCGAATCTCGACTGAAGGCCTCGGGCGCGCGCATCCATGTCGCGGACACGCTGGCGGACGATGCCGATGCCTTCGTCGATGCCGTGCGCCGCAGCCTGGACGACGGCGTCGACCTGGTGATCTCCACCGGCGCCGTCTCGAAAGGCCGCTACGACTTCGTGCCGCACGCGCTCGCTGGACTGGGTGCCGAGATCGTGTTCCACGGCCTGGCCATGCGCCCGGGGAAACCGCTGCTGTTCGCGATGCTGCCCGGCGGCATTCCCTTCTTCGGTCTGCCGGGCAATCCGGTGTCGAGCGCCGTCGGTGCACGCTTCTTCGTCGACCGCGCGTTGCGCGCGATGCTCGGCATGCCGCCCGAATGCGCATGGCGCCTGCCCCTGGCCGCACCGGTGGCGAAGAAGCGCGGCTTCCACCTCTACCAAAAGGCCGAACTGCGCCTTGACGACGACGGCCGCGTCGCGGTGTCGCTGCTGCAGGGTCAGGAATCCTTCCGCACGCGCCCGCTGCTGCGCACGCGCGCCTGGGCCGGCCTGCCCGCCGATGCCGACACGCTCCCCGCCGGCCACCTGGTCGACGTGCATCCCCTCCTCCACTTCGACGACGACCTGTTCGCGAGGCCCTGACCATGCAAGTGACCCTCCATCTCTACGGCGCATTCCGCCAGTTCCAGCACGAGGACGTGCTGACGCTCGACTGCCCCGGCGCACGCACCGTCGACGACGTGCGCAGCGCGCTCGATGCCCACGGCCGCGCGCACTGGCCCGGCTTCACCTCCGGGCTGCTGCGCACCTCGGCCTTCGCGACCGAGGACACGTTGCTCCGCGCCGCCAGCCCGCTGCCCGCCGATGGCCGGCTGGCGATCATTCCGCCGGTAAGTGGAGGCTGACATGACGATCCACACGCAAGCCTCGCCCGAGGCATCGACGGATGTGCGCATCCCTGCCGATCTCGTTCATGTCGAAGTCGTCGACGCCGTCGACGGCCAGCCCGACCCGATCGCCGCGCTCGCCTTCGTGTCCGACGACGCCTTCGGCGGCATCGACCTGTTCGTAGGTCGCGTGCGCGCCGCCAACCAGGGCCGCGCGGTCATCGGCATCCACTACGACATGTTCGATCCGCTCGCCCTGAACATCTTCCGGCGCAAGGCCGAAGCGGCCATCGAGCGGTTCGGTCCCGCCGCGAAGGCCTATGTTTCACATGCGAAGGGGCGGTTGAAGGTCGGCGACGTGGCGGTGGTCGTCGCCTTCGCCACGCCGCATCGCGATGCGGCGTTCCGAGGCTGCCGCGAGGTGATCGAGGCGGTCAAGCACGAGGCGCCGATCTGGAAGCAGGAGCACTACGTCGACGGCAGGAGCGAATGGAGCGAGGGCTGTGCGCTGTGCGTCGAGCCGGCGTCCGAGCCCGAGCCGGCGCCGGCCATTCCCGCAATCGCGGGCGCCTCGGACTGCTGCGGCTGCGGCCTCGGGCATGCGGGAGGCCAGCCATGAAGATCCAGCTCGACGGACAGAGCTTGCGGCTGCGCATCGGCGAAGACGAACTCGCGCGTCTGCTCGGTGGCGACGCCGTGGACGCCGCGACCACGCTGTCGCCGCAGATCGCGCTTCGCTGGCGATTGCTGCTGTGCGACATCGCGGCCCCGGAGCTGCGCGCCGCTCCCGAGGCGCTGTGCGTGCGCCTGCCACGCGAAGCGTTCGAGGCCTTCGCCAGCGCCCGGCCGCGCCGCGACGGCCTGCATTTCGACTGGACGGACACCGGCGCGGACCCGCTACAGGTGACGGTGGAGATCGACGTACGCGACAGCCACCGCCGCGGTGTGCAGCGCAGCATCGGACAACTGGAATCCGGTTGACCGAGGTCAAGGCGATTCGGCGCTCCCGAGGGAAGACTGTGGTCCAAGCCGGCACGCACGCCGCCGGATCCCGCAAGAGGGGAATGCAGCATGAGCCTTCAGACGACCACGGTCCCGCGCGCACCGCGCGGCGACGAACCGGGAAGCCCGCCTTCCCGCACCCTCCATCACTGGAACGTCGAGGATCCGGCGTTCTGGTCCGCCACCGGGCAGCGCATCGCCCGCCGGAACCTCTGGATCTCGATTCCCGCGCTGCTGCTCGCGTTCGCCGTGTGGATGATGTTCTCGGCGGTGACGGTCAAGCTCAGGGATGTCGGCTTCACCTTCAGCGACGACCAGCTGTTCTGGCTCGCCGCCCTGCCAGCGCTGTCCGGCGCGACGCTGCGCATCTTCTACAGCTTCCTGGTGCCGATCGTCGGCGGTCGCCGCTTCACCGCCCTCTCCACCGCATCGCTGATGATCCCGGCCGTGTGGCTGGGCATCGCAGTCCAGGATACGGGCACGCCCTACTGGCACTTCGTCGCGATCGCAGCGCTGGCCGGCCTCGGCGGCGGCAACTTCGCCTCGTCGATGTCGAATATCTCGTTCTTCTTTCCGAAGTCGAAGCAGGGCTACGCGCTCGGCATGAACGCCGGCCTCGGCAATCTCGGCGTGTCGGCGACGCAGTTCATCATTCCCCTGGTGATCTCGGCCGGCTTGTTCGGCGCGATCGCGGGCACGCCGCAGGCCTCAGCTGACGGCAAACAGCTGTACCTGCAGAACGCCGGCTTCATCTGGCTGCCGTTCCTGCTGGTCTGCACCTTCGCCGCATGGTTCGGCATGAACGACCTGAGCAGCGCACGTTCGAGCTTCTCCGAGCAGTCGGTGATCTTCAAGCGCGGTCACAACTGGCTGATGTGCTGGCTGTACGTGGGCACCTTTGGCAGCTTCATCGGCTACTCGGCCGGCTTCCCGATGCTCATCAAGACACAGTTCCCCGAGGTCAATCCGCTGGCCTTCGCCTTCCTCGGCCCGCTGGTCGGCGCCCTCGCCCGCCCGCTTGGCGGCTGGCTGTCCGACCGCACCGGCGGCGCGGTGCTGACCTTCTGGGTGTTCGTGCTGATGGCCGCTGGCGTGTTCGGGGTGATGCAGTTCCTCCCGGGCGACGGCAAGGCCGGCAATTTCAACGGCTTCCTCGCGATGTTCCTGCTGCTGTTCGTGCTCTCGGGCATCGGCAACGCCAGCACGTTCCGCATGATCCCGGTGATCTTCCGCACGCTGCACGAACGCCTGCTGCCGGCCTCGGCCGACGCCGACGCACGCGCCGCATCACAGCGCCGCGCCGGCATCGAATCGGCGGCGGTGATCGGCTTCTCCTCGGCGATCGGCGCCTACGGCGGCTTCTTCATCCCCAAGAGCTACGGCACCTCGATCGCGATGACCGGCGGCCCGCAGGCGGCGCTGTACGTCTTCATCGCCTTCTATGTGTCCTGCATCGCGATCACCTGGTGGTGCTACTTCCGCAAGGGCGCCGAGTATCCATGCTGATCTGAGCCTGCTGAGCACCACTGCCCTGCCTCGCAACGCCACGTCGCCACCACACCGTCCGCAGCCACGACGCATCACGAGAGACCCGACATGAGTTATTTCCTCGACAGGCTGAACTTCCTCAAGCCCGCGCCAGAATCGTTCTCGGACGGCCATGGCGCGACCCGCAGCGACGACCGCAGCTGGGAGGACGGCTATCGCCAGCGCTGGCAGTACGACAAGATCGTGCGCTCGACCCATGGCGTGAACTGCACCGGATCCTGCAGCTGGAAGGTCTACGTCAAGAACGGCCTGGTCACCTGGGAAACCCAGCAGACCGACTACCCGCGCACCCGCCCGGACCTGCCCAATCACGAACCTCGCGGCTGCCCGCGCGGCGCCAGCTACTCGTGGTACCTGTACAGCGCGAACCGGGTGAAGTACCCGTTGATCCGCGGCACACTGCTCAGGCTGTGGCGCGAGGCGCGCAAGGACAAGACGCCGGTCGACGCCTGGGCCAGCATCGTCGAGGACAGCGCCAAGGCGAAGAGCTACAAAAGCCGTCGCGGCATGGGCGGCTTCGTGCGCCTGGCCTGGGACGAAGCCAACGAGATCATCGCCGCCTCCAACCTCTACACGGTCAAGCAATACGGGCCGGACCGCGTGATCGGTTTCTCGCCAATCCCGGCGATGTCGATGGTCAGCTACGCGGCGGGCGCGCGCTATCTGTCGCTGCTCGGCGGTGCCTGCCTGAGCTTCTACGACTGGTACTGCGACCTGCCACCGGCCAGCCCGCAGGTCTGGGGCGAACAGACCGACGTGCCCGAATCGGCGGACTGGTACAACAGCAAGTACATCCTCTGCTGGGGATCCAACGTTCCGCAGACGCGCACGCCCGATGCGCACTTCCTGACCGAGGCGCGCTACAACGGCACGCGCACCGTCGCGATCACGCCCGACTACGCCGAAGTGGCGAAGCTGTGCGACCAGTGGTTGCATCCCAAACAGGGCACCGACGCCGCACTGGCCTTCGCCTTCGGCCACGTGATCCTGCGCGAGTTCCACGTCGACAAGCCGTCGCAGTACTTCACCGACTACTGCCGCCAGTATTCCGACATGCCGTTGCTGGTGCGCCTGGAGCGCCGCGACGACGGCCGCCTTGTCCCGGGTCGCTACCTGCGCGCCAGCGACCTCGGCGGTGCCGGCGAAAGCAACAATCCCGAATGGAAGACTCTCGCCTTCGACGGCAACAGCGGCGACATCGTCGTGCCCAAGGGCTCGATCGGCTTCCGCTGGGGCGAACAGGGCAAGTGGAACATCGAGGAAAGCGACAGCGCCGGCCGCGAAACGCGGCTGCTGCTGAGCCTGAAGGATGCGCACGACGCGATCGAGGCGGTGAGCTACCCCTACTTCGGCGGCATCGAACACGAGAAGTGGGCCAGCGCGAAGGTCGAGGACATCCTGGAGCGCAACATCCCGGTCCGTCGCATCGCCCTCGCCGATGGCAGCGACTGCCTGGTCGCGACCGTCTACGACCTGCAGCTCGCGCAGTACGGCGTGGATCGCGGCTTCGGCGGTCGTCACGTCGCGGCCGACTACGACGACGCCGACGTGCCCGGTACGCCGGCCTGGCAGGAACGGATCACCGGCGTGCCGCGCGCGGAGGTGATCTCGATCGCGCGCGAATTCGCACGCACCGCCGACAAGACTCGCGGGCGCAGCATGATCATCGTCGGCGCAGCCATGAACCACTGGTACCACAACGACATGAACTATCGCGGGCTGATCAACATGCTCGTGATGTGCGGCTGCGTCGGCCAGAGCGGCGGCGGCTGGGCGCACTATGTCGGCCAGGAAAAGCTGCGCCCGCAGTCGGGCTGGCTGCCGCTGGCCTTCGGGCTGGACTGGAGCCGTCCGCCACGGCAGATGAACGGCACCAGCTTCTGGTACTTCAACTCCGACCAGTGGCGCTACGAAAAGCTCAGCGTCGAAGAGATCCTCAGCCCGCTGGCCGATCCGGCGAAATATCGCGGCAGCCTCGCCGACTTCAACCTGCGCGCGGTGCGCATGGGCTGGCTGCCTTCGGCGCCGCAGCTCAACGTCAATCCGATGTCGGTAGTCAAGGCCGCCGAAAGCGAAGGCATCGATCCGGTGCAGTATGCGGTCCGCCAGTTCAAGTCCGGCGCGCTGGATTTCGCCTTCGCCGATCCCGACGCACCGCAGAACTTCCCCCGCAACCTCTTCATCTGGCGCTCGAACCTGCTCGGCAGCTCCGGTAAGGGCCACGAGTACATGCTCAGGCACATGCTCGGTACGCGCCACGGTCTGCAGGGCAAGGACCTGGGCGAGCGCGGTGCGGCCAAGCCCGAGGAAATCGCCTGGCGCGACGAAGCGCCGGAAGGCAAGCTCGACCTGCTGGTGACGCTCGACTTCCGCATGTGCACCACCGCGCTGTATTCGGACATCGTGCTGCCGACCGCCACCTGGTACGAAAAGAACGACCTCAATACCTCGGACATGCATCCCTTCATCCATCCGCTGTCGAAGGCGGTGGACCCGGCCTGGGAAGCGCGCAGCGACTGGGACATCTTCAAGGGCATCGCGCGCACGGTAAGCGCGCTGGCACCGGGCGTGCTTGGCGTCGAGAAGGATCTTGTTCTGGTGCCGACCCTGCACGACAGCCCCGGCGAACTGGCGATGCCCGAGGTGGTGGACTGGAAGAAGGGCGAATGCGAGCCGATCCCGGGCAAGACCATGCCGAGCATGGTCGTTGTCGAACGCGACTATCCGAACCTCTACCGCAAGTTCACCTCGCTCGGACCGCTGCTGGACAAGCTGGGCAACTGGGGCAAGGGCCTGGTCTGGGACACGAAGGACGAAGTGCATTTCCTCGGCGAACTCAACCGCACCGTCACCGAACCCGGCGTGAGCCACGGCCGACCGAAGATCGACACCGCGATCGACGCGGCTGAAGTCATCCTGCATCTCGCGCCGGAAACCAACGGCCACGTCGCGGTGAAAGCCTGGGCGTCCCTCGGCGGCTTCACCGGCCGCAGCCACACCCATCTGGCCGAAGGCAAGGAACATGAAGCCATCCGCTTCCGCGACGTGCAGGCGCAGCCGCGCAAGATCATCTCGTCGCCGGTGTGGTCCGGGCTGGAGGACGAACACGTCAGCTACAACGCCGGCTACACCAACGTCCACGAGCTGATTCCCTGGCGCACGCTCACCGGGCGCCAGCAGTTCTACCAGGACCACGAGTGGATGCGCGCCTTCGGCGAGGGCTTCATGGGCTATCGCCCGCCGGTCAACACCAGGACCATCGCGCCGATTCTCGGCAAGAAGCCGAACGGGCAGAAGGAGATCGTGCTGAACTGGATCACGCCGCACCAGAAGTGGGGTATCCACAGCACCTACAGCGACAACCTGTTGATGCAGACGCTGTCGCGCGGCGGGCCGATCGTCTGGCTGTCGGAAGACGATGCGAAGAACGCGGGCATCGAGGACAACGACTGGATCGAGCTGTTCAACGTCAACGGCGCAATCTCGGCCCGCGCTGTGGTCAGCCAGCGCGTGATGCCGGGCATGGCGATGATGTACCACGCCCAGGAACGCATCATCAACACACCCGGGTCGGAGATCACCGGCACGCGCGGCGGCATCCACAATTCGGTCACCCGCGTGGTGGTCAAACCCACGCACATGATCGGCGGCTACGCGCAGCTGAGCTACGGCTTCAACTATTACGGCACCACCGGCACCAATCGCGACGAGTTCGTGATCGTGCGCAAAATGAACAAGGTCGACTGGCTCGATGGCGAACCGGTCCCCGCCGAACAGGAGGCTGCACGATGAAAGTCCGCGCACAGATCGCGATGGTCCTCAACCTGGACAAATGCATCGGCTGCCATGTCTGCTCGATCACCTGCAAGAACGTGTGGACCTCGCGCGAGGGCGTCGAGTACGCCTGGTTCAACAACGTCGAGACCAAGCCCGGCATCGGCTATCCCAAAGAGTGGGAAAACCAGCGCAAGTGGAACGGCGGCTGGGTGCGCGGCGGCAACGGCAAGCTGACCCTGAAGGCCGGCGGCCGTCTGCGCATGCTGGCGAAGATCTTCGCCAATCCCGATCTGCCGCAGATCGACGACTATTACGAACCCTTCGACTTCGACTACCAACACCTGCATCAGGCGCCCGACAGCCAGCACCAGCCGACCGCGCGACCGCGCTCGCTGATCACCGGCGAGCGCATGCAGAAGATTCACTGGGGTCCGAACTGGGAGGAGATCCTCGGCACAGAATTCGCCAAGCGCTCGAAGGACAGCAACTTCGAAGGCGTGCAGAAGGAGATCTACGGCGCGTTCGAGCAGACCTTCATGATGTATCTGCCGCGTCTGTGCGAGCACTGCCTGAACCCGGCGTGCGTGGCGTCCTGCCCGTCCGGCGCGATCTACAAGCGCGAGGAAGACGGCATCGTGCTGATTGACCAGGACAAGTGCCGCGGCTGGCGCATGTGCGTGTCGGCCTGCCCCTACAAGAAGATCTACTACAATTGGAAGTCGGGCAAATCCGAGAAATGCATCTTCTGCTACCCGCGCATCGAGATGGGCGAGCCGACCGTGTGTTCGGAAACCTGTGTCGGCCGCATCCGCTACCTCGGCGTGATGCTCTACGACGCCGACCGGATCGAGCAGGCCGCGTCGGTGCCGTCCGAACAGGACCTGTACCAGGCGCATCTGGACATCTTCCTCGATCCCTACGATCCCGCGGTGATCGCTGCGGCGCGCGCCGAGGGTATCCCCGACAACTGGCTGGAGGCCGCAAAGGCATCGCCGGTCTACAAGATGGCGATCGACTGGAAACTGGCGCTGCCGCTGCATCCTGAGTACCGCACCTTGCCGATGGTCTGGTACGTGCCGCCGCTGTCGCCGATCCAGTCCGCCGCCGATGCCGGTCGCGTCGACATGAACGGCGGGATCCCCGACGTGCGCTCGCTGCGCATCCCGGTGCGCTATCTCGCCAACCTGCTGACTGCGGGCGACGAGGCGCCGGTGGTGCGTGCGATGGAACGCATGCTGGCGATGCGTGCCTGGCGCCGCGCGATGCATGTCGACGGCGTCGAGGACACGGCGGTGCTCAGGCAGGCAGGCCTGAGCGTGGCCCAGGCCGAGGAGATGTACCGCTATCTGGCCATCGCCGACTACGAAGACCGCTTCGTGGTACCGAGCGGTCATCGCGAATACGCCAACGACGCCTTCGGCGAACGCGGCGGCTGCGGCTTCACCTTCGGCAACGGCTGCTCGCCATCCAGCCAGGGCGAAGCGCTGTTCGGCGGCCGTTCCACCCAGACCTATCACGTCCCGCCTGCCCGCCAGACATCGCGGAAGGAGCAAGCATGAACACGCACGCCCATGTACCGGCACCCATGTCCACTCCGGGCATGAAAGTCCTGAAACTCGTCTCGGTCCTGCTGGACTACCCGCGCCCCGAACTGTGGCACTACGCCGACGAACTGCGCGAAGCCGCCGCCAATCCGGTCTCACTCACGCCGCGCCAGCGCGTTGCGCTCACCGGCTTCGTCGACGCCCTGCTCGCGCAGGAACCGATGGCAGCGGAAGAAGCCTGGCTGGCGCTGTTCGATCGCGGCCGCGCGATGAGCCTGCTGCTGTTCGAACACATCCATGGCGAATCGCGCGATCGCGGCCAGGCGATGGTCGATCTGGTCGAGACCTACCGCAACAACGGCTTCGAGATCGGCGTGCGCCAGCTGCCCGATTACCTGCCGTTGGTGCTGGAGTACCTGTCGACCCGTCCGCAGGAGGAGATCGCCGACTGGCTCAGGCACGTCGGCCACATCCTCGAACTGCTGGCTGCGCGCGCGCTGGAACGCGAGAGTCCGTACGCCACGCTGTTCGAGACCCTCGTCATCATCGCGCACGGCAAGGTCGACCTCACCGTGATGCGCCAGCGCGTCGCCACCGAGGCGCGCGATGACACACCGGAAGCCATCGACCGGGTGTGGGAAGAGGAGGCCGTCCGCTTCGGACCGGAAGCGCCTTCCGAGGACTGCGCCCCAGCCTCCCGCCTGCCCACGGGCACACAGCGTTTCGAATCGAAGGGGCTGCAATGAACATCCTCGACACGCTCGTTTTCCAGATCTATCCCTACATCGCGCTGGCGGTGTTCGCCATCGGCTGCTGGGCGCGCTTCGACCATGCCGCCTACACCTGGCGCACCGGCTCCAGCCAGTTGCTCTCGGGCAAGTGGATGCGCCTGGGCAGCAACTGGTTCCATGTCGGCGTGATCGCGATCCTCGGCGGCCATTTCGTCGGCCTGCTCACGCCACACTGGGTCTACGCGCCGATCATGAGTAGCGGCACCAAGCAGATGGTAGCGATCGTCGCCGGTGGCCTGTTCGGCGTGATCTGCTTCGTCGGCCTGACCATCCTGCTCGCGCGCCGGCTGTTCAATCCGCGCGTGCGCGCCACCGGCACCGCACGCGACACCCTGGTGCTGGTGCTGCTGTATGCGCAGCTGATCCTGGGCCTGAGTTCGATTGCCGTGTCCGCGCAGCACCTCGACGGCTCGCAGATGGTCAGGCTGGCGGAATGGGCGCAGCACATCGTGACCTTCCGCCCGGGCGCGGCCGAGTACATCGCCGACGCGCACTGGATCTACAAGGCGCACGTCGCGCTCGGCCTGACCTTGATCCTGATCGTGCCGTTCACTCGCCTGGTGCATGTCTGGTCGGTGCCGCTGGGCTATCTGACCCGGCCGTACCAGATCGTGCGCAAGCGCCAGTCGGCGCTCGACTACCGGAGGCGCTGACATGAGCCAGACCCGCACAGGCCGCGAGATTCCGATCGTGATGGACGCCGGTGCGTTGTCCGACGCCGCGCGCCAGCATGCGCACAATCACGACCATGCCCACGCGCATGGCCACGACCACGCCGGCCATCACGCCGGCGATCCTTCCGCGCCGGTGCCCGGTCCCGCGCCCGTCTGGCTGCGCGTCGGCGATATCGGGATCAGCGAGGCCGACATCGCCCGCGAGATGCAACTGCACCGGGCCGATTCGCCGCACCATGCGCGCGAGGATGCCGCGCGCACGCTGGTGGTCCGCGCGCTGGTCCGCCTCGAATGCGCGCGGCTGGGCATCGAAGCGCTGGCGGAAGACGGCGAGACCGAGGACGAGGCGCTGGTGCGCCAGCTCATCGACCGCGAAGTCGACAGCCCGATGCCGGACGAGGATGCGGTGCGCCGCTTCTACGAGGCCAATCGCGAACGCCTGCACCATCCCGATCGCCTCGACCTCAGCCACATCCTGCTCGCGGCGGCGCCAAGCGATGTCCATGCCCGCGGCCAGGCGCGCGACCGCGCCGAGTCGCTGATCGCTGCGCTGAAAACCGACCCCGGGCGTTTCGAGGCCTTCGCCGCCGAGCACTCCGCCTGCCCCTCTCGCGAACAGGGCGGTTCGCTGGGCTGGATCGAGCGCGGCGACACCGTGCCGGAGTTCGAGCGCCAGGTCTTCATGCTGCGCGAAGGCCTGGCCGGGCTCGGCGTGGAAACGCGCTACGGCTACCACGTCGTGCGCGTCGACGGCATCGTGCGCGGCGCACCGCTGTCGTGGCCGGAGGCCGCGCCGCGCGTGGCCGCCTATCTCGAAACCCAGGCCCGCCAGAACGCGCTGCAGGGCTATCTCGAACACCTGCGCGAACGCCATCCGGTCGAAGGCTGGGAGCACATTGTCACCACCGGCGATTGATCGCGTCCGATCGATCGCATCGCGAACACATCGACGCGCACAGAACGGAGACCCTTTCCATGCAGCACCACACGCCCCCCATCGACGGCCGCAACCGCGCCCTCTGGGGCAGCACCTTCGCGTTCACCGTCTGCTTCGCGGTCTGGACGATCTTTTCGATCATCGGCATCCAGATCAAGCAGGACCTCGGCCTGAGCGACACCCAGTTCGGCCTGCTCGCGGCGACCCCGATCCTGACCGGATCGATCATCCGCCTCTTCCTCGGCGTGTGGACCGAGCAGTACGGCGGACGCATCGTCTTCAGCCTGGTCATGCTGGCCGGTGCGGTCGCGACCTGGATGCTGACCTACGCCACCACCTACCCGCAGTTCCTGATGGCGGCGCTGGCAGTCGGCATCGCCGGCGGCTCGTTCGCGGTCGGCATCGCCTATGTGTCGAAGTGGTTCCCGCCGGAGAAACAGGGCACCGCGCTCGGCATCTTCGGCGCCGGCAACATCGGTTCGGCGGTGACCAAGCTGCTCGCGCCGATGGTGATGGTGGCCTACGGCTGGCACGGCGTCGCGCGGTTCTGGGCGGTGGGCCTGGTGGTGACGGCGGTGCTCTTCTTTCTATTCACCCGCGACGATCCCGGACTGGCCCGGCGCAGGGCCGAAGGCGTGAAGCCGGTGCCCTTCGCCGTGCAGATGCGCCCGCTGCGCAATCTGCAGGTCTGGCGCTTCTCGCTGTACTACTTCTTCGTGTTCGGCGCGTTCGTGGCGCTGGCGCTGTGGCTGCCGCGCTACCTCACCGGCGCCTATGGCCTGGACGTGCAGACCGCCGGCCTGATCGCGGCCTGCTACTCGATCCCGGCCAGCCTGTTCCGCGTGGTCGGCGGCTGGATGTCGGATCGAATCGGCGCGCGCCGGGTGATGTACTGGACCTTCGGCGTGTCCGCGATATGCACCTTCCTGCTGTCGTACCCGTCGACCACCTATGTCGTCGACGGCATCGCCGGGCCGATCGAATTCCGGCTGGCGATGGGCGTGGTGCCGTTCACGGTGCTGGTGTTCGTGCTCGGCTTCTTCATGTCGCTGGGCAAGGCTGCGGTGTATAAGCACATCCCGGTGTACTACCCCGACAACGTCGGCGCGGTCGGCGGCGTGGTCGGCATGATCGGCGGCCTCGGCGGCTTCATCCTGCCGATCGTGTTCGGCGCGATGAACGACCTCATCGGCGTGTGGACGAGCTGCTTCATGCTGCTGTTCGTGCTGGTCGCGACGGCGCTGGCGTGGATGCACTTCGCGATCCGGCGCATGGACGTGGCGCGGCATCCGCAACTGGTGCGCGACACCGACCTGCCGGAGATCATGTCGCATACCGTCCAGCACGGCGTATCGCCGGCCACGGCGGCGAAGGGCTGAGCCATGCAGGGCCCACAGCTCGA
Source organism: Lysobacter sp. (assembly GCA_019634715.1). Classification (GTDB taxonomy): domain Bacteria; phylum Pseudomonadota; class Gammaproteobacteria; order Xanthomonadales; family Xanthomonadaceae; genus Lysobacter_I. The sequence continues at coordinate 25,556 of JAHCAU010000005.1, read as the reverse complement.
CGCAGCACAGGCGCTGGCACGGCTGCGCGAGGGCAACCGGCGCTTCGTCGACCACGTGGTCAGCCTCGAAGCGCTGCTCAGCCATGCGCGACGCGAGGACCATGCCCGCGTGCAGCGGCCCTTCGCGGTGATCTTGGGCTGCTCGGATTCGCGCGCACCAGCCGAATTCGTGTTTGACCAGGGCCTCGGCGACCTGTTCGTGATCCGCGTCGCCGGCAACATCGCCGCGCCCTCGCAGATCGGCAGCGTCGAGTTCGCGGTCGCGCGCTTCGGCATCCGTCTGGTCGTGGTGCTCGGCCACAGCAACTGCGGCGCGATCCAGGCGACGCTCGAAGCGGTCGACCATCCGCACGAGGTCTCGCCGGCCCTGCACGCCATCGTCGACCGGATCATGCCCGCGCTGGGCGACATCGCCCACGCGCATGCCCACGGCGACCACGACGACGACGATGCTCTTAACCGCAGGGCGCACGACGCCATGCGCGCCAACGTCCGCTACACCGCCGCGCGGTTGCGCGTGGATTCGACCTATCTCGACAGGATGTGCGATGAACAGGGACTTTCGATCGTCGGCGCCGATTACGACCTGTCCTCGGGCGTGGTCGACTTCTTCCACGCGGCGGCGTGACCGCGTCATGCGCGCGAACGCCGCCCCCTTGCACAGGTCGCCGTGATGCTGTCGCCTCCCCTGCCCGCACCGAACGACCCCATCGCCGCGCTCGCCACCCTGCTCGAACGCTCGGCTGGCCGATTCGCGCTTCACCCGCCGCCGCGCGAATTCCGCCGTTTCGGCGACACCGAGTTTGTCGAGGCCGTACGCCTGAGCAATGGCGACCCGATCCCGGCTCGGCTGTCGCTGCATTTCGACGTGCCGGCGCTGTACCGCTCGCGTTTCTGTGGCGAGCCCGCGCCGCGCAGCAGCGACGACGGCGCGCGCGCGTCCGCCTACCTTGAGCGGCTGATCCGCGAGATCGGCCTGGTCGGCACGCTGTTCGACCGCGACCGCGACGTGGTCCAGGTCAGCCTCGCGCCGGGCATGGCGCGCTGGTTCGCGCCGACGCAGATCGCCGAGCTGCTCGACAGCCTCGGCCGTCATTTCCATATCCCGCCGCGCCACGCCACCGATGTCGCGATGACCGTCGAGCCCGGGCATGCCGACCGCAGGACGCTCGCCGCCTGGGCCCAAGCGGGCTTCAATCGCATCGGCTATGGCGTGGGCAGCCGCCCCGGCGGACTGGCCGCCACCGGCGCCTGTCTCGCAACGGAACTACAGACGGTGGTTGACGACTGCCGCGCAGCGGGCTTCACCAATGTGCGGCTCGAACTGCCCTATGGCGTGCCCGGCCAGCAGACGGACGGGTTCGTGGCGATGGTGGCGGCAGCGGTGCGCGCCTGCCCGGATCGGATCGGCCTGCGCGACTGCGCCCAGCCGGGCGAACAGTCGACGCCCGGGCCTGGACATCCCGACGGTCTGCAGCGCGCCTGCATGCTGCTGGAGGCCGCCGACATCCTGGAGATCGCCGGTTACGTGCACGTCGGCCTGGATGTGTTCGCGCACGCCACCGACGCCCTGGTCCACGCCCAGCGCCACCAGCGGCTGCATCGCGATGCCATGGGTTACGGCCCGCACGGCGATACCGATCTGGTCGGCTTCGGCGTGGCCGCGATCAGCCAGATCGGCGGCTGCCATGCCCGCAACCACCTGCAACTGCGCGACTGGGAGGCCGCGATCGATCGCGGCGCCCGCGCCGTGCACCAGGGTCTGCAGTTGGACGACGACGACCGCGTCCGCGCCGATGTGCTGCAGGGCCTGCTCTGCCAAGGCCGGATCGACGTGCCCAGCCTCGAGGAACGTCACCGGATCGATTTCCAGGTCTATTTCGCCGGGCCGCTGGACGTGCTCACCCCCCTGTTCGACGCCGGATTGCTGGGCTGGCGCGACGGCGGCATCCGCCTCGGCCGGATCGCCCGGCTCGCCGCCCGCGCGGTCGCTGCCGCGTTCGACAGCCCGCCCGCTTCCGCATACGCTTCCGCCATTCCCATGCGCGCGCCCGGCTGAACCGATGTCCACCCTGCTCCCCAACGGCCGCCGCCTCGTCCCCAATCCCGCCGCGGCGGACGATGGCGACGCACTGCATTTCTGCAGCACCTGCGCCTTCTCCCAAGCCTGCCTGTCCGAAGGCTACGACAAGCGCCACCTCGCCGACCTGCATGTGCTGGTCGAGCACACCGGCCCCTTCAACGCACGCGAGCACCTGTTCCGTGAAGGCGACGAATTCAACGCCATCGCCGCCGTGCGCGCCGGCACGGTGAAGACCTACATCATCGACGCCCAGGGCAACGAACAGGTCCTCGGCTTCCACCTGCCGGGCGAAGTCATCGGCCTGAACGCCATCCACACCGCGCGCTACCCGTGCAACGCGGTCGCGCTCGACACCGTCACGCTGTGCGTGTTCTCGTTCCCGCAGCTGTCGATGCTGGCCACCCGCATGCCCGGCCTGCAGCAGCACCTGTTCCGACTGCTCAGCCAGGACATCGGCAAGGCCGCCCTGCTCTCCGGCGATTTCACCGCCGACGAGCGCATGGCAGCCTTTCTGGTGATGCTCTCGCGCCGCTATGCCTCGCGCGGCTTCTCGCCGCACCGGTTCACGCTGACGATGGCGCGCGCCGACATCGCCAACTACCTGCACCTTGCCCCGGAAACGGTCAGCCGCATCCTCCGCCGCATGAGCAACGACGGCACCATCGAAGTGAAGCAGCGCGACGTCTACCTGCGCGACATGGCGCGGCTGGAGAGCCTGGCGAAGTCGGTGCTGCGGCACTGAAGACCGGCCGGGCATCGTACCCGGCATGCCCCACTCGACTACTTAGGCAGCCCCGCTCGTTGGATGATCGATATCGGCTCTGCCCTGCGCACCATCAGCCATGCAAGATGGCGGCTGAAATGGTGGTGATTCATGCCTGCCAGGTGTCTACGCCTTGCAAGAAATCGGCTTGAGGCAGCTGGCGGCAATGAATAAGCTGGCATCTCGACAAGCGAGGGAACGCAGCATGGCGATCAAAGGTGGTCGTGGCGACGAGAAAAAGGCGCAGATTCGGCTGGAGTGGGAGCTGGTCCCGATCCTGCATACGCGGTTGCTCAACGGACAGGAGATCATCTGCTGCTGCGGCGACAAGGTAACCACAACCTACTACCGCTTCGACGCTAAGAACCGGAGCAATGGCAAACAAGATGTGCTGTTCGCTGCCGATGGGTGCGCGAGGAAATTGTTGGGCATTGCGCCTGCCATCGCCCCGCTGCCACTGTTCGACCCGCTGCAAGCTCCCCCGGTCAGACGCAATAGAGGCGCTGGTGGAGGCGGCGCGAACGGGCCTGTAATGCACCCATTCAATCGGGAACTCTACGAGGCAATTCATCTGCTGCTGATGTGCTGGGGGCGACCACCCAGCGCGGGTGGCCCACTGGCTGCGATCCTTGCCGATATTCGTCAGGCCCCTGGTATATCGCTGCCGGATAGCGCGGCCAAGTCAGTGAACTCCGTCATCAAGAGCGGGCAACGCACTTTGACCGCCATGCTACAGGCGCTGCCGCCCCAGACTCCTTCCATGCGGACCTTCACCTTCCCGCTCATCAGACAGGCTTTGTCGCGCCATAGAGAGCAACCCACCAGTTGGGTATAGCAAGCCGCTCTCTCTTTGTGGTGCAGATACCTTGGCTTCTTGCGGCTGAGGGCAGAACGGCACGGTCAGGACGTGAACAGGGGTGCTAACGTCGAAACGCCCGCAGGGAACAGGCTAGGCGGGCTACGAATCGTTAGCGGCGGTGAGTGGGGATACCGCGCCGTTGTTAGCACCTCTGTCACGGATCAGCTTCCAAGGAGTTCACCATGTCGATTCACTTCTCACCTTCCGCCTGCGCGCCGCTCGCCCTGCTGGCTTGTGCAGTTCTTGTCAGCCCGGCTGTCTGGGCAAAGTGCAGTTGCCCGGATGATGGGCGCGACAGCCCGGCCGCATCGCGTGGGCTGGGCGAGTCTTTCCCCGAAGCCGTCGACCTGGCTGCCGATCCGGCATGGCAGGTCTACGAGTTCCAGCGCGACGGCGTGCGCTATGTGCAGATCAACGACTCGGCAGGCACCGTGCGTGCCGCCGCAGGCCGTATCGGCGGCACCGCCTGGGTCATGCCCATCGGTACCGACGCCGATCGTGTGACCGTGCCTGGCGACCCCACGCCGGCGGGCGTGCCGAGCCTGCTGTATCGCGGCCCAGATGTGGAAGTGGTGCGCTATCAGGACGGAAGCCAGATGCGCTGGCTGATTCGTCCTCTGACGACAACGGAATGATTGCGACGGCCCGGATGCTCCAAGGCATCCGGGCCTACTGCTCCTGGGGCGGCACCTGTATGGCAACCGGCTCATCGTGGGATTCGGACAGTAGGAGTCGAATGCAATGCGGTTCCTTCCGCAGACGCCCCCCGCTGGCCTTCACGCGCGCCTCCAACAGCAGCAAGGCACTCTCGCCGTAAGGTGTCGCCTGCCGATCGTACACGGTGACAATCGATACAGCCACGTAAATCCCTCTTCGTTCGCGCGCCCGCCAGACCCGCAGCGACAGACGATAGTGCGCAGGTTCCCAGTCGGACAGATGATCGATGGCATGACACAGACAACGGTAGGCCAGCACCTGTAGATCGCTCGACAACGCGCGGGGGTCGGTTCGCCCGAAGACGAGTTCGACCTCGGCTCCACTGGCCCTGGACTCGCGGAATGTCGCCGTATCCAGCACACCGAACAAGCCACTGCGTTCGATACCGATGGGGTAAAGAACCAGAGCCTGCTCTTCGAAGAACTGCCTCAACTCGACACCTCGATTGTTGAGATTGAGCGCTTCGTGATGCTTACCATTGGCGCGGAGCGCCTGGTAGAGATGGGCACGCTCATCGTCCATCAACACCTGCAACTGGGCCATGCATAGCAACTGATCGCGCAGTACAGGCTCGTTGAAAAGCAAACTCATTCGCGCAAGGTTCAACGCATCTCGCTCCGAAGCCCCAAGCCGTCGTGCGTTCTCGAAATGCAGAGTGATACGTCGCCCAAAAAGCAGAAAGACCATTGCGGCAATACATAGGCCGATGTGCGAAATGAATACCGTGTCATCGTAGTACTTGGGTATACCCGCATACTCCATGGTCTGCGCGATGCTCAGATTTACAAGAAGAACGCCAGCCGCCGCCCCATGCCAGCCATGGGCAAGCGTTAGGAATGCTGCAGGGATCATCATCAGCATCAGTGCCACCTGATGAGGAAGCTCTTTGGATTCAGGTTGCGATTTGACGAACAAGAAGAGAGGCATGAGAAAAGCACATGCGATCATGGTGTCACGAAGGATTCCGCGTGCTTGGTATGCTTTCCAGATTTGCGTGCGCCACATCAGGACTGGAAGAACAAACATCAGTATCCCGAGATAATTCCCGGTCACATAGTCAACAAAATTTCGGATTCCATCAGGTTGACGTGGTCCGCCGAGCGCGTAATTGAGCACGCTTGTGCATACGGCCGCCCAGATGGCGATGAGCATCGCCACCAATGGCATCCAGTAGTGCATGCTCTGAGACCCTTTGACCCTTATTCTTGCAAGATAGGGGGCAATGGCAACCGAACTGATCAGGAGGAATGGCCCGGCATACACCCACATTGCGTCGTATTGATCAAGCTTTGGCACGCGCTGATAGAGCACCGCCGATGCATCGCCCAAGATGATGAACGGCCAGTACCGCAATGGCAGGAACAGCAGGCAAGCCGCGCGCAACCCCGCCGGCAGGAACCACTGATTGAATGAGATGTACCTCAGCGCCAGATAGGCGAGGCCGTACAGGACGGCGATAGCAATGCCTTTTGCGATGAACCTGCCCCAGGTCTTCCCCACATTCCGCTCCCTGTTCCCTGTGCTGTCGCTGCACCTGTCTGATCTGACAGGGTCTGCCGCCCTTTCCGATGGCTTCATGCCATTCTAGGCCCAACCCGCCGCATCAAATCCAGCCGATCACGCTGCCGAACACCCGCAACTCGGGCAGCTCTTCCTCCGCCAACGTCACGCGCTCCACCTCGGGGTTGGTGCCTGCAAGCGTCCATGTACCACGCCGCACCAGGATGCGGCGAATATCGGGACGACCCCACAGCGTGTAGGCATACAGCCCGCCGTCCACGACTTCGTCGTGGCGGTTCGCGGTGATGTCGATCAATACCAAGGCTTGGCGTTCAATATCCGGGGCCATCGAATGCGAAGGCTGCAACGTCCAGCGCACGTCGTCCGGGCGTGTCAGGCCCAGCTTGCGCCGAGTGATCGTCTCCGGCAGCCAGATGCGTGGCTGGTCGGCTTCGCGTCCGAAGTCCTCCAGTTGCGCCAGCACCAGGTGCCCGCCCGGTGGCATGTTGCTGCCCGGAATCGCATCGGGCAGCAACGCGCCAGCCTTGCGCAGGCGGTCGTAGGATTCGCTGATTTCCTCGGGTAGCGTGCCGAGCAGCGCGGCCACTTTCGGCGCATGTTCCGCAGGGATCGGCCGCCGCCCTGTGCGCCACTGCGCAACGCAGTTGTTGCCGACCTTCCCGACGTGCGCCGCGACCACGGTGTTGCGGATGCCTGTGCGCTTCATCGCGTCGGCGAAAGCTTGGGAATACTTGTTCATGAGAGGACTCGGGGTGCTAACCAGGGCATAACGATAGACTACCTCATATCCACATACTATTGACATAAATCGTTAACGTCGATAACTATTTGCCTCCACCACGGTCCGCCAGCCTCGGACGGCCCGTCGCACAGGAGGTGTCGCGTGTTGGTACTGACATGCCGGATCGGCGGCGTCATCCGCCTAGGCCAAGGCGTCCGAATCACTCTGGCCGCCCGGATGGGGCAGCGAGTCGCGGTGTCCCTTGTGGCTCCGCTGGATCAGCCCGTGATGTTCGATCGAGCCTGCCTGCAACCCGTCGCCTTGTCGGACGGGCTTTGCTCTTACCTGTTCTCGTTGCAGGGCATTCGCTCCTTCCATGTCGGCGGCCTACAGGTCGGGCTGTGGATGCCCGGCGAGGTGGCTCCCGAGGCTGGCGATTACCAGGATTACATCCATGTGGGTGTCCTAGGCGCGGGACCGCTGCGTCTAGCGTACGAGCAGGATGACGACAGCGAGATCCCCGTAGTCACCGCCACTGCGGCAGCGACCGCCTGCCTGCTGAACTGAGGATGCATCGATGCTGACCCTGACCCGCCGTGTCGGCGAGAGCGTCTACCTCGGCGACGACAGCTGCCTCACCGTCTACGACCGACTGCGCTACCACGTTCTGATCGGCGTGCTCGCTCCGGAACGGATGGCGGTCGCCTGCAACGCCCATGCGGTTCGCCCCGCGACTCTCCCCGGCGGCGAGCGCTTCTACCTCCTTACCCTGCTCAGCGGCGATGAATTCACGGTCGGCGATGCGCGCGTGCTGGTGCGCTTCCGGCCTACCTTCCTCAGCGCGCAGTCGATGCAGCGCAGACAGATGAAGGTCTGCATCGATGCACCGCCTGCGCTCCGCGTGTTACGCGAGGAGGTCTATCTGGATCGTCTTGCCGAGAACGGCCAACGGCTGCCGCCTGCCCCCTTCTCGATGTGGCTGCATCGCGCGAATCGGGCCGTATCGGTACGGATGGCCGCTTGAGGCGTTTTTCGACGAAAGAAGAGGTGTGGTCATGGTGGGTGGATTGGGTCGAGAGCGTGGCGAAATGGGCGTTGGCGCTTGTCCTGTTGCTGTTCTGTTGATGTGCGCAGGGAGCATCTGCTTTGAGTCTCATCAGGTGCGCCTGCGCCGACGCAAGCTGTTGGCCCACCACGGATGCCCGAGGGGCCGGGGAATCGAAATTCACGAGCGGATGCGAATACCCGCATGGATGCGCATTCTGCGCTTTCGCCGCAAGGCGGCAAGCCGCAATGAAGGACAATCGGACACTGGAGCGATGTCATGAAGAACAGGGGTTTCCAATGGGCTGCCATCATCATCGCCCTGGCGCTCTCCGCGCCTTGGCTTGCTGGCACCGCCAAGGCGCAGTCGACGGACGATGACTCGCTGCTCTACTGCTATGGCAACCAGTGCAGATCGTCGCTGGGCGGCGCGATCGGGCTGATTGAGGCCGCGTATCCGGACTACGAGAAGCTGTTCGAGGAAGTGGACAAGCAGATCGCCTTCGAGAACGGCCGCCCCCGGCCATTGTCGTTCACCTTTCGCGTGAATCCGCGCCCGCCTTCGCAGATCCTGCAGCCGGTCTACAGCATGGCAGCGGTGACCAACCCCGCACCTGAATACTGTGGGGAAAGCGGAGACCCGATGTACCCCCGTGCCTGCGCGAGTGAAGGCGAGCTGATTCAAGGCTTCGTGGGCTGGTACGCCCAGCTCTACGGCGCCAATCGGGTCCAGCACAGCATCGATCGCAAGAGCGGATATTTCGAGCCCTATGCCGAAGTTTCGTCGGGCGGCACCGCCGAGAATCCGATGGGTATGTATGCCCATAACAACTGGCGTACGGGACAGATCCCCGAAGTCACCGTTACGGTGTTCAACGAGAACGGGACCATCGCGTACGGCCACGGCGGCACGGCCAGACTGTTGAAGTTCACCACCTTCAAATGTCGCAAGGGCTTCACCGCCAAGGGCGGGGCCAATCCCGCTTATCACCCGGGCACATGGAATCCCACCGAGCCGGGAACCGAGTGCCGCCCCAGCGTCGGCGATCAGGTGATCTACACGCGGCTGCGCCAGACTACCTGCCCGGAGGGCAAGGACACGAACTCGCAGGAGGGCAACCCCTGCTCCCCGGCGACTGGTGACAAGGCGCAGTACGAAACCGACTTCGAGTTCGCAGGCCGTCCGTTCGGTCGCGCCTACCACTCGCTTGGCCAAGTCGAGCAGCGCAAGGCCCTGGCGCCGGGCTGGGTCCACACTTACTCGGATCGTATCTACGGCAGCCCCGGTAGCCTGACCAGTCCGCTGATGCTGGCCGACAGTCGGGGGCAGATCGATGTGTTCGTGCGTCAAGGCAACAGCAGCCGCTTCGTGTCGGAGTCGGCAGCCAACCGGGTTCTTGATGTGGAGACCGGCAACACCTACAAGGTCACCTCGCAGGACGGCACGGTCAGGCGCTTCAACGCCGCCGGTCGACTCGTCAGCATCGAGAACGCTGACACGGCCTGGCGGATCGAGTTTGCCTATGCCGGCGAGCTTCTGGCGACCGCGACGGACCAGACCGGTCGTGTACTGACCTTCCAATATCTGGATGGCCGCCTGTCCACCCTGCGTCTGCCCGATGCTTCCGTGGTCGGATACAGCTACGACGCGACGGGTAACCTGCAGGCGGTGCAGTACCCGGACGGCCGCACGCGCACCTACCATTACAACGAAGCGGGCCTGTCCGACGCCAACGACGCTCATGCCCTGACCGGCATCAGCGACAACGGCGAGCGTTACGCGACCTACGCCTACGATGCGAAGAATCGGGCGCGGTTGACCCAGCATCATGCCAACGGGCAGGTCGTGGACAGGATCGAATTGGCGTACGGCACGAATGGTGTGGTGAACGTGACCGGTCGCCGTGGCGAAGCCCGTGCGTACACAATCAGCAATGCAGCAGGTTACCGCCGCGTCGCTTCTGTCACGCATGCCAACGGTACGGTGATGAACACGTACAGCGGCGCGATGCCCTTGCAACATAAGGATCGCCTGGGCAACGTGACCCGCTACGAGTACGCCAACGGCTATGAGAGCGCCCGCTACGAGGCGGTCGGCACGCCGGACGAGCGCAAGGTCACGACCGAGCGCAACGCCGCCTATCGCGTGACCTCGCGCACCGTCTCGGCCAAGGTCGGCGCAGCCTACGTGCCGAAGCAGCAGACAACCTACGCCTACAACAGCCGGGGCCAGCTCACGAGTACGACCGTGACCGATCCTTCGGCCTCGCCGGTGCTCAGCCGCACCACGACGACGACCTACTGCGAGCAGGCGGACGTGGATGCCGGCATCTGCCCGCGCGTCGGGCTGGTGATGTCGGTGGACGGCCCGCGTCCGGGAGCGGTCGATGCCACGACCTACCAGTACCGCATGGCCGACGATCCGGCCTGCGGCGGACAGACTGGGGCCTGCGCCTGGCGCAAGGGCGACCTGTGGAAGGTCGCGAACTCGCTCGGCCAGACGATGGAGACCCTGCGTCGCGACGGTAACGCCCGACCGCTGTCGGTGCGCGATGCCAATGGCATCGTGACCGACTTCGAGTACGACCCCGCAGGCCGCCTCACGGCACGCAAGACGCGTGGCACGAACGATGGCAGCGAAGCGGACGACCGCATCACGCGAATGAGCTACTGGCCGACCGGAGAGATCAGGCGGATCACTCAGCCCGACGGGACGTGGACGAAGTACAGCTACGACAGCGCGCACCGTCTGACGGGCATAGCCGATCACATCGGCAACACCATCACCTACAGCCTCGATGCGGCCGGTGAGCGGACCAGTGAACAGACCCGGGATCATGTCGGCAGCCTGCGCCGCAGCCTGAGCCGCGCCTACAACACGCTGGGCCAGTTGCAGTCTCAGACGGATGCCTATCAGCGCGCCACCACCTTCACCTACGACAACAACGGCAATCTCGACCGGACCACGGATGCGCTGCTGCGCGAAACCGACAACGACTACGACGCGCTCGGCCGTCTCAAGCGTATTCTGCAGAACGCCACGGGCGGCCAGGTCAACGCGGTCGAGACGAAGTTCGAGTACGACGCGCTGGACAATGTGACCAAGGTGATCGACCCGAACCAGTTGTCGACGACCTATGTTTACAACGGTCTGGGCGAGTTGAAGAGCCTGCAGAGTCCGGACACAGGCAGCACCAGCTACAGCTACGACGTGGCGGGCAACCGCCAGTCGCAGACCGATGCGCGCGGCGTGCAGACCCTGTACGGCTACGATACGTTGAACCGCATCACCTCGGTGACCTATCCCTCGGACAGCAGCCTGAACACGACCTACGTCTACGACGTGGCGCAGCCGGACTGCGCGGCTGGCGAGACCTTCCTCATCGGTCGCCTCGCGAAGATGACCGACCACAGTGGCGGCACGGTCTACTGTCACGACCGCTTCGGCCAGCTGGTGCGCAAGGTACAGCGGACCATGGGCAAGACCTTCGTACAACGCTGGCAGTACGCCGCGAACGGTCGTCTGCAGTCGATGACATATCCTGACGGCAGCATCGTCGATTACCAGTACGACCCGCAGGGCCGGATGGTGGAGATGGGCGTGACGATCGCCGGGCGGGCGCGGGAGAAAGTGGCCTACGACGTGCTTTACCACCCGTGGGGTGGTCCGGCGCGCTGGCGCTCGATGATGGACCGCATGGAGGTGCGCACACTGAACCTGAACGGGCAGCCGGGCATCGTGCAGGCGCAGAACATTGCCGAATTGCCGATCGACGGCATCAGCCTGGGCTACGAGTTCGATGAAGTCGGCAATCTCAAGCGCCTGCGCGATGGCAACCAGGCCGACCCGCCGGAGCGGATTTACGGCTACGATGCGCTCAATCGCCTGACCGAAGCGAAGGACGCCGCGAACGTGGTGTGGCAGAGCTACAGCTACGACAAGACCGGCAATCGCCAGACGGCGGGCTGGCGCGAGGTCGTCGCGCAGCAGGACTGCGCCGGCGTCGGCCCGGGCGAACCCTGCGCGCCGCTGCCGCCGACCACGCAATGGAAGACCGAGAGCTACGGCTATCAGGCGGGCACGCATCGGCTGAGCGGTCGCGGCTCACGGTTGCGCTACTACGACAATGCAGGCAACCTGACCCTGGACACGCCGAACGGCGGGGTTCAGATCATCGATCCCCCGCCGGGCGGCGAGACCGAAAGTGCAGCGTATGCCGGGACAATGCAGACGCAGGACGAACAAGGCGGCGAAACGGCCCCGCCCGGCGCGGTGGCCCGTGGCTACAGCTACAACGCTGCCAACCGCATGAGTGGAGCCAGCCTCGCGGGCGAACTCGTGATGAGCTACCGTCACAACGGCCGGGGCGAGCGCGTCTACCGGCAGGGCATCGACAAGACCGTGCATACGGTGTTCGACGAGTCGGGCCGCTGGATTGGCGATTACGACGCCAGCGGCACGGTCATCCAGCAGGCGATCTGGCTGGGCGACCTGCCGGTCGGCTTGCTGGCGCGCGACGGCGGCACCACGCGCCTGTTCCACGTCGAGCCGGACATGCTGGGCAGCCCGCGCGCGGTGATCGACCCGACACGCGGCATGAACGGTACAGTCGTGTGGCGCTGGGATCTGGCGGGCGAGGCGTTCGGCAACGACAAGCCGAACGAGGACCCGGACGGCGACGGCACGGCGTTCGTGCTGGACATGCGTTTCCCTGGGCAGCAGTACGACAGCGCGACCGGGTTGAACTACAACTACTTCCGCGACTACGAAGCGTCGACCGGGCGGTATGTAGAGAGTGATCCGATTGGACTGGATGCAGGTATCAATACTTACACCTATGTTGGCGCGACTCCACTAGTGCGTATAGATCCCCATGGACTTCAGGACTCTGGCTTGGGTGATAGCTACTATTACTGGGAAATGGGAATGCAGACATCTCGGGGACGAGTGACTTATCGCCCTTGTGGTGGTGCCGAGATGGCGGTTTGTCGGCAACGATGTGGGAATCGTGGTGTGATGCGTTGCGCCATTGGAAGGTACATGAAGCTAACGCAGATTCGCAGAACAAAGACTGACGTACCGATTTTTAAGTGGGTTGCAGTGGATAGAATTGAATGTGAGTGTGGGGACGATCCTAATGCGTGCTCGAAATCAGCCACTTGCACTCTATCTGCAATTGCAATTGGCTTGATCTTGATCAGTCCTTGGCCGGATGACATTCTGATTCCCTGTATTCTTGGAACAGGCGCTGCTACTGCAGCTGGAGGCTGAAAAATGATTGACTTAACGCCGGGCCATATATTCTTTGAGCTTTCATTCGCCGACAAAGACTTTCAATTGCCGCTGATCAGAACGTTGGTCTATCTGGGTGAAGGAGAATGGAGTGATCCTGGTGATGGATCGCCATTCTTGCTAGTCAGTGGTTGCCATCCGGATTCCAACCAAAAAAACATTTTGCTGCTTGATGAAAGCCAGGCAAATGAATTGCTTGATCACTCGGGCCTCGCCGCCCGATTGAAATCGCTTACGCGGCGCATCGAACAATATGAACAACTTCTCGAATAGAGGCATCGACTAGTCCTCGCGGCTTCTGAAGTACAAGTCAGAGTGTCTTCTCCGGAATGGATGCAACGCATGAAAGCAATGAAGAATAGCGAGCCAGCAGCGGCTGAACTTGTCTAGGCAGCCCTGGGATCTCTCGATGGCTTGTGCGCATCACCGTCTGTGGCACAAGCGAACTGTGACACAGAAGCATTCGAAGCTTATTGACAGGCTGTCGCCTAACGCTGTTTCTGATGCGGCCGATGCAATTCTTGAGCCTGTTTTCATAGCCCACCCTCATCTCCATCCGTAAAGCTTAGAGGCTTTAATGATCGCGAACGAGCAACTGGCCAGCGACGTTAGCAGGCGAATCATTGAAATCAACCGCCTGCTGAATGAGCTTGCGACAATTGTTGTGTCGCAAGCGCCATCCGACGAGGAAAGACTTTTCAGGCAGGCGATTGGCGCGGTATCCGGGGAGCTATTGCTGTCTATTGCGAACCCTCTCTATCGCCAACATCCTACTCTCAAGCCTCCAGAACTTGACTGATGCGTCAACTCAGCAATCGATCTAATTGCCGCCTTGGATTCGTGATGAATGCCTTCGTGACAGTATAATGCTCAGTCTGCTCGTACTCGATGCGTTGCAAGCCGTTATCGCCGATCTGGTAGATGCAGGCATCGGGGTACGCCATCAGGATCGGAGAGTGCGTGGCGATCAAGAACTGCGCGCGCGACTGCACTAGCTGATGCAGTCGCACGAGCATTGCCAGTTGCCGCTGCGGTGAGAGCGCGGCCTCCGGCTCGTCTAGCACATACAGCCCATTGCCGCCGAAACGGTGCATCATCAGCGCGAAGAAAGACTCACCATGCGACTGTTGATGCAGTGAGACGCCGCCGTAGGAGTCGATGACGGGAGGGCCGCCGGGACCGAGATCAAGCTGCTCAATCTCTGTTGCGACATTGAAAAAGCTCTCTGCACGCAGAAAGAATCCATCCTTGGCGCGTCGAACCCCCTTGACGAGCGTGATGTACTCATGCAGTGCCGAGTGCGAGGCGCGGGTCTGGAACTTGAAATTCTTGGACCCGCCTTCTGGATTGAATCCCCATGCTATAGCGATGGCTTCGAGCAACGTAGACTTACCACTGCCGTTCTCGCCGATGATAAAGGTCACTTTAGGATGCAACTGCAATGTATGCAGATGACGCACAACGGGCAGCGAGAACGGGTACTCGTCGAACGATGGCACCTTTTCGCGCTTGAGTTTTAGTTCGAACAAATAGTGCTCAGCGTCAATGGCTCGCATGTTTACTCATACCGTTGTTCCTGCTGCCCATCTTCCCAGTCCACCAAGGCCGCTTCAAGCGTCCGGCCTGATTGTGGTGATATTGACCGATAAAAGTCGAGTCGCTTGAGCGAGACGGTATCAGCCTGGGCTACGACTTTGACGAGGTCGGCAATCTCAAGTGCCTACGCGATGGCAACCAAGCCGACCGGTCCGCGCGGATTTACGGCTACTTTAATGCCCGGCGTGTCCGTACTCGACCCGTTGTAAGTCGTTGTCGCCAAGCGCCGCTCTGCGGGGCAGCGTACCCAGTGGCGCGCAGGGAGATACCGTTCCCATGTTGGCATCATCTGGCTCATAAAGCTGGCACGATACAGCAACATCGATTAACTTGAAGACTGCCAACTCACACCGCAACGGCAACTTATGGCTACCCCTCACATCCCATCAACATCGCGCCTTCCGATGGATTTCGAGTCCATGCTCGGCATTGGCCTTGATTCTCTTATGAGGCACGATGAAAGCGAAGTGGAGGTGCTTCGAACTGAATATCCTGCGCTTGACAGGATAATCGGTGGATTCTATCCCGAGGAGTTCGTTATTCTGGGCGGCCGGCCAGGATGTGGGAAGTCGACGCTGGCGATGAACTTTGCTCAGTACACGGCACTCAAGTTCAAGCGTGCTGCGGCGATTTTTTCGATGGAGTTATCGACTAAGCGTCTTGCCGAAAGGAATTTGGCGTCATTGGCGCGCGTGGACCTGGAAAGCCTTAAGGCCAACAGGCTAGATGATGATGATTTGCAGAGAGTGTGTTCTGCAGCGAAACAATGCATTCAAGCACCGTTATTCTTTGATACGACTCCGACACTCACAACGGCATCGCTCTATTCCAAAATCACAGCACTTCGTGAGGAGCATGATGTGGCTCTGGCCGTCGTTGACTACCCGCACCTCATGCGAACGACCGATGACACCAGGAGCGAAGCCGAACGACTGGCTGAAATCTCGCGAGACCTGAAAGCCATCAGTAAAGAGCTTCGGATGACTGTCCTGGCACTATCGCCGTTGAATCGCTCACCATTGCTTCGGGTTGATGGCCGACCCCAAATTTCGGACCTTCGGGGATCAGGCTCATTGGAAGATGATGCTGACACGATTCTGTTGCTGCATCGCCCCGATCGCGGTGACGCGAGATCAGCTGAAATCATCGTTGGAAAGCAACGACATGGAAGCGAGGGCTCCGTGAAATTGCGCTTCTTCGGAGAGTATGCACGGTTCGACCCATGTCCAGCTGACTGTATTTCGGATGCAAGGCCGAATGCGCGGGAAGCCGATGAAGAGAAGTCGCCGATCAATGAAGTCTACATAAATCAAGCGCTTGGTTTTGGATTTTCACAAGATGAAATGCAGGCACTTCTTGCAGAGTCAGGCTTAGTCATCAAAGTTGGTAAAGCTTGGGAGCCGACAGGGCATGCAAAACAGTTCTTACATCCTAAACCCGAGAAGGGGCGAATCTGGCGTCGTGACGTAATCGAGTATCTTCGGACAAGTCGCGGCCTCTGAAGCGAATGACGAACTCGGGCTTCGACTGATACCGTCCTTGCTGCCTTCTTTGCTTAAACCCAGCAGTACAACTCCTACTGCCCGCATTGCTTTTTTCTACAAGCGTCTGACCACGCCTGCATCAACTCAGAACGCTTTTTCAACAGGTCGCCACGTTGGTAGGCGGCCTCTGCCTTGTCGCGCAGCTGATGAGCCAACGCGTGCTCAATGACCTCCCGGGGGAAAGCTGTAGTTTCACCCGCCCAGTCGCGGAAGGTTGAACGGAACCCGTGCTGGGTCAGGCCCTTGCGACCCATTCGCCGCAGCACTGCCGTCAGTGTCATATCCGACAGGATTCCACCACGCGGCGCAGTGAAAACGATGTCGCTGCCTGCGAGGCGCGGTAGGGACCGAAGAATCTCGATAGCGCCGGAAGAGAGCGGGACACGATGCTCCTTGCCCGCCTTCATGCGCTCAGCCGGAATCGTCCACGTCTGTGCGACCAGGTCGAACTCCCCCCACCTGGCCCCACGGACTTCGCCACTGCGCGCAGCGGTCAGAATGCCGAATTCAAGCGCACGAGCGGCGATTCCCTCCCGTGTAACCAGGTCAGCCATGAAGCCGGCAATGTCCTTGTACGGCAAGGCTGGGTGATGCTCGACCTTTTGCACCTTCGATCGGGCGGGCAACAGCTTGTCCAGATGCCCTTTCCACCGTGCCGGGTTCTCGCCCTGTCGGAAGCCCCGAACCGTTGCCCAGTCCAGAACGGACTCGATGCGCCCCCGTAGCCGGCTGGCTGTCTCGGTCTTCGTCAGCCAGATCGGTTCAAGGATGCCAAGAATGTCGGTAGTGTCGACATCCGCGACGGGATGCCGGCCGATCATGGGGTTGGCATACGTTTCGAGCGTCGATGCCCATTGCTGCCCATGCTTGGCGTTCTTCCAACTCGCCCGATGGCTGACCAGGTATGCCTGGGCACATTCGGCGAAAGTCTTGGCTTGCTGAACCTGTTGGGCTTGCCGAGCCTTGACCTGGCGCCGTTCGGCCACAGGATCGACACCTTCCCTCGCCTTCCGACGCAACTCGCGCGCTCGGTCTCGCGCCTCAGCCAGTGTAATCTCCGGATAGCCGCCGAGGCCGATGTCGGCCCGGCGGCCAGGACTCGACGAGTCTCCCGGAGAGAGGACAAGCCGTAGCACCCAAGAGCGGGAGACCCCGCTAATGCGCAGATGCAAACCGGCGACGCCACCGACAGCATGCCGCCCGTCTTCCTTGAGCTTCGAGACGGCTAGCGCCGTCAGTTCCTTAGCTTTGCGAGGCATTCAAGGTAAATCCCACATCCGTTCCCACAAAGAATGCCGGATTCACTGATCATCCACAAGACGGTAGCGGACACAAATATGGTGCAAACTGTTGATTACAATTGACCTATTGGATTGACAGAGACTTTTCAAGACGATTCAATGGCGGACTCCCTCTCCGCCAGAAACGCACAGCGCCCCGCAAGGGGCGTTTTGCGTTTCTGGCGGAGAGGGAGGACTTGATGAGAACCCTCCGGTTCGACACATCGGCAGGATTGCCGATGTGGACGGCGAAGCCGCTCCGAAGGGGGTGAGACGGGAATTCGCGTGGCACTGCCACGCGCCGTCGAGCGCCAGTGCAAGCGCACGGGCCGGAAAGGCACATGGATGTGCCGAGTCAACCCCTCCCGGACATCCCCCGCAAGGCGCGTTTTGCTGACGGCCGCGATGTCGATGCGCAACGGATGGATGCAGCGCTGCGCCACCGCGCCATCAGGCCACGCACCCAGGGCGACGGATTCTGCGGAAGCAACCATGACGACCTCGCATCGTCTCCGGCGACGATGCGAGGTCGCGATGACCACCGCGGCGATGGCACGGATCTTGATGCGCATTTCCCGAGCATTCGGCTCGATGCGCACTGGAGACCGCATGAACAGATCCCCGACCACAATCATCCTGCTGCTGTCTGCAACGATGGCCTGCGCAGCCTGCGACCGTCGCGAATCGACCGGCACGTCCGACGTGGCGCGCGAGGGACAGGGTGAGGTCCCAGAAACGGCGCGCGATGCCCGCGAAACCTCGACCGTTCCGACCACGCCGCCCTCCGATGACGACAGCGCACCGCCGCCTACGGATGGTGACCTGCAACCGTCCCGATCATCCGACACGCGACCCGATCCTGCTCCGGATCCGACGACCGAGCGCGACGATGGCGATACGCTGCATCGCCCTTGAGGCATGCAGCCTGCACGAACGTCCGGACACGTCGTGCAGGCTGCATGGCGCAGTCGCGCCGCGAATCGCCGGGGGCGACGCGCACGGCCCCGGCGCTCGGGACTCAGGCGTATG
The DNA here is from genome assembly GCA_019634715.1 of Lysobacter sp. GTDB lineage: Bacteria > Pseudomonadota > Gammaproteobacteria > Xanthomonadales > Xanthomonadaceae > Lysobacter_I. The sequence continues at coordinate 7,106 of JAHCAU010000005.1, read as the reverse complement.
CGATCAGCACTTGCCGTCCTTGCACTCTTCGGCTTTCTCTTCGACCTTTTCGCCGACTTTCTGCACGTCGCGGCCTGCACCGGCCATCGTGTTGCAGCCGACGAGGCCCGAGGCGAAAAGGGCAAGGAAGAGGATGGACAAGATGCGCTTCATGGCGATTCTCCTGACGTGATGAGGGAAGACGATGCCCATTGGGACTGCATCGCACTCAGGACTCCGCAACGAACATGCCACTTCAGGGCGCGAGTCCTCCCGCAGCAACGAACGCATCGCTCGCATTCAGGAAAAGATCATGGACACATTGCTCGAAATCCGGCCGCTGATCGATATCGTGCTGGCCATGGCACTGGGCGGCGCGATCGGCTTCGAACGCGAGATCAAGGATCGCCCCGCCGGCTTCCGCACCCACATGCTCGTCGCCGGCGCAGCGGCGCTGCTGGTCTCCGCCGGCCGCGCGATGATCGACGATCCGCACTTCGCCGGACAAGTCGTGAACATCGACCCACTGCGACTCGCCGAAGCGGTCATCGCCGGCGTCTCGTTCATCGGCGCAGGCACCATCTTCTCCAGGCGCGGTGAAGACTCGATCGCGGGCATCACCACCGCCGCGTCTCTGCTGATGGTCGCCATCCTGGGCGTCATTGTCGGCTTCCGTTTCTATCTGCTCGCGAGCGCAGCCACCCTGTTGACGCTTTTCGTCCTGCTCGCGCAGCAACGCATCGAGCGCTGGCTCACGCCGAAGAAGCATGCCGATTGACGTCGGATACTGCCAGCCACCAAGTGCTCCTCGTCGTGGACCGTGTCGTAGACGAAGGTCGTCGTGTTGCTGCGCGCATCCGTGCGCGAGATTTCGCGACCGGCCTTGTCGTAGCGCACGGTCTCGATGCTGCTGTCGGGATGGCGGGTCTCCACCACCCGGCCCGCATCGTCATGCACGTACGTCGTCGTCCGCTGGCCGCGATCGATCTTCGCGACCACCCGGTTCTCCGTGTCGTAGACCGTGATCTCCGACGTGCCGTCCGGGTAGTGCGTCTCCGTGTGGTTGCCGCGCGCGTCGTACACCATCTCGGTGCGGCGACCCAGCGCGTCCACCTGCGCCGACACCTTGTCGATCGCGTTGTACTCCGTCCGCGTCGTGCGGTTGGCATGGTCGATCGTCTCGACCAGACGCCCCTTGTCGTCGTACCGGTACTGCGTGGTCAGCGTGCGACGCTGGCCTGCTTCGTCCGTGAACGTCCGGCTCTCGCTGCGCGCGCGACCGGCGGCGTCGTACAGGTGGCTGATCTCCACGCCGTCCGGGCCGCGCTCGTAGGTCTTGTCGCCACGGCTGTTGCAACCAATCAGGTGGGCTGGAAGCCCACCCTACTGCACTTGTCAGGCATCACAAGAGAAGAAGTAATAGAAATAGTCGCCCTCATCTCCATCCCTAATCAACATAGATCTATAACCAACAACACTTGAAAATTCTCGAATGTCGCGCTCTGACAATTGATTATACGGAGTGCTGATTGCTCGTGCCAAATTCATTGGAATTTTTTCAAAGAAATCAGCATCTGCGCGAACGAAGAGCCTGGTGGCCTGATGCCCCAACAACGTCAACAAACGACCGCGCTCAACGCCTTTCGGAATCTCGAAAAATCCGAGACTAGCTCCATCAACATCATCATTATCATTATCATTATCATTATCAACAATACGGTCAATTTCAAAAATCTTAACAATTACTATATCGTTGAAAATATCACCATCCCACTCGCTCTGAAAACGCCAATCCGCCAGAGAAATGCACCACGAATCGACAGCGCCATCAATAAGGTCAGCCGCTGAGTTTATATCAATAGTTTTCATTGAGGATCTCTAAGTACATGGAATTCAAAACCCTGATCCATCCAGTAATCCACATTCGCACCATCCCCTGGGTAGTGCGCACTGCCGGGAACTTTTTGCCAATCCATTCGGAACAACTGACGCTGAGTCCCCATATTTCTCCCAAGGATAAATCCAAGGCCAAAAAATCTTGTTGAATGCCCACCAACAGCAAGCACCGCCTTCCTTCTGCCAAGATTTGCCAAGGGAACTGACAAGCCCGTTGGAATGAGCTTGGAAGCTCCTGGCGTTCTAACCGGGGTAGGCATGTAAAAGACAACCTGTGTCTTCGGATCGCGAATGTACCGCAGCACTGTCTTTGTCTTATGCCTCACCACACTCTTAGCGATGCGAGAAGAATTTGCACTTAAGACTTGTCCCGCATGCGAAAAAGCTTCTTTGCTGATAATACCCTCGTAGTCTGGATTCGCAGGATCCAAGTAATTTGCAAGCTCCATCACTGATGTTGGGTCACTGAGCATTCTAACCGCATCTGCCAGCGATTGAATCGTGCTAATCGTCGCCTGAACTCGACCAACATAATTAAATATTGCTATCGAACGTCCGAGCAGATTGCCCATCACGTTCTGTACCGTGGATTGTTCAATCAGCGTCGCATACCCACTCGGATCCCGATAACTCACCGGGCTCCCATTCACATACAGATACTTGTGCAGACTCACCGGGTCGGTGTCGTACCCGCTGAACACATCCATCTGCGTAAACCGCCCATTGCTCGGGTCCATGTACCTCGCGCGGAGGTAGTAGTGGCCGAGGTTCGGGTCGAGCTGTTCGCCGGCGAACAGGAAGGCGTTGCTGCTGGTGCCGGTGCTGGTCTCCACTTCGCCGAAGGCTTCGTACCACCAGCGGTCGGTGGCGACGGTGGTGCCGTCGGTCAGCAGGCGCGTGCTGCCCAGGCCGTCGGTGTGCAGGTAGCGGGTCTGGCCTCCTTGCGTTCTCGCGATGCGGTCGTCGCCGAGGAGATATAGCACGTTGCCCGTGCTGCTGCGCTCCTCCAGCACCTGGGCGTATTGCGCGGTGGGATCGACCACGAACCGGGTCGTGACGCCGTTCACCGTCTGCGACTGGCGGATGCCGTTGGCGTCGTAGCGGTAGCTCATCCCCGCGTTCGGGGTGATCGCGTCCACCAGCCTGCGGTCGCCGTCGTAGCTGTACACGCTGGTGCCGGCTGCGTTCTGCTTGCCGGTCAGGCTGCCGTTGGCGTCGTAGGCGTAGCTGGTCGTCGTGCCGTCGCTGGACGCTTCGCCCTGCAGGCGGTCGTTGGGCGTCGTAGATGTACGTCGTCGTGACCGAGACGCCGGCCTTGTCACGCTGAAGTGGCCGAGCTTCATGTCGCCCTCCACCACCACCGTGCGCGTCGCCTTCGTCTGGTTGCCCGCCGCACCCCACGCATGCAGCACCAGCGCGTACTGGCCATTGAGCAGCAGGGTCGGATCGAAGCTGCCCAGCATGCCGGACACCTCGCGGCGGTCGCCGCATCGTCCCAAAGGACAGGTACTCAATTCAATTTACAGACTCTGCAGCTCGCCCCATGTCCAAGTTATGGTCTTGTTTTTATATGCGATGTATATCCTTTAGATCGACCAACTCTACCAACTCGCCGAAGGGAATGAGCGCTGGGACTGGACAAGGGTCAATGCCCGACTCGGCGAGCGCCTCCTTTGCCAACTCACGCAAACGCTTCCAAGACTCTCCATCCAAGAACTCTTCTAAACAGAAAATTCCCACGCCATCGGCATCTACGACACCAAGCCGTTTCAGCTCAGAATCAAAAATTTCCGCAGCCTTTACATTTGGATAGAAATCATCCCACCAAGAAACGTGAAATTCCCACAGCGCGATATTCAACGCGAGCAACGGATTCCGTACCGCACTCCTGGCCAGAGGACTTTGCCGGCTAGGCACATCACCAAGATGCTTAAGTTGCTGTTCTGGGTGCAAGCTTAGAAACGAAAGCAGCATCCAGTAGATGTCACTAGACGGAGTCATCGTATTCATTTCTACTGATTCCAATTGCGAATGTGATAGTGAAATGGATCATCCCGCCAAACGCTAATTTCACCGCCCTTGACCCCAGAAGCACCGCCATGCCCTGCGTTGAATGGATGGTAGTCCATTCGAATCAACTGGCGTTGCTTTCCCATTTCAGCGCCAATGCCAAATAGCTGCCCTGCAGCATTCGCGGATCCGCCAAACACGAGTTTGATCGGCACCTTGATATTCTTGTATCTGACTTTCGTTCCAGTTGGAACAGTAGACCGAACACCAGTGCCGGGAACGAATAACGGCATATAAATCAGAAACCCATTCAACTTGTGACCTATACCCTCAGACCTCACAAAGCCAGCCCCCCAGTTTCTGTGTAAAACTCTCAGCCGCAGCTTTAAAGTCAAACCCCAATGGAGGTTGACCAGAGAGCGTGAAATCACTCAATGCCGAAGAATTCAAAGTTCCTACAGTTTGCTGTACCGCTGAGATCAGATCTATTAGTGTGCTTGCGGCCTGCAGTCGGTCATATGCGCGCATCAACCAAGTAACGCGAGAACCAACTTCAAGCAGTGTTGATCGGATACTCTGAACAGCACTCGCTTCCTGAACTGTCATGTACCCACTCGGATCCCGATAACTCACCGGGTTCCCGTTCGCATACAGATACTTGTGCAGACTCCCCGGGTCCGAGTCGTATCCGCTGAACAGGTCCATCTGCGTGAACCGCCCATTGCTCGGGTCCATGTACCTCGCGCGGAGGTAGTAGTGGCCGAGGTTCGGGTCGAGCTGTTCGCCGGCGAACAGGAAGGCGTTGCTGCTGGTGCCGGTGCTGGTCTCCACTTCGCCGAAGGCTTCGTACCACCAGCGGTCGGTGGCGACGGTGGTGCCGTCGGTCAGCAGGCGCGTGCTGCCCAGGCCGTCGGTGTGCAGGTAGCGGGTCTGGCCTCCTTGCGTTCTCGCGATGCGGTCGTCGCCGAGGAGATATAGCACGTTGCCCGTGCTGCTGCGCTCCTCCAGCACCTGGGCGTATTGCGCGGTGGGATCGACCACGAACCGGGTCGTGACGCCGTTCACCGTCTGCGACTGGCGGATGCCGTTGGCGTCGTAGCGGTAGCTCATCCCCGCGTTCGGGGTGATCGCGTCCACCAGCCTGCGGTCGCCGTCGTAGCTGTACACGCTGGTGCCGGCTGCGTTCTGCTTGCCGGTCAGGCTGCCGTTGGCGTCGTAGGCGTAGCTGGTCGTCGTGCCGTCGCTGGACGCTTCGCCCTGCAGGCGGTCGTTGGGCGTCGTAGATGTACGTCGTCGTGACCGAGACGCCGGCCTTGGTCCGCGTCTCGCTCTGCCGGTTGCCCACCGCGTCGTAGGTCCACTGGCTGACCCGGTTGCCGCGCATGGTGTCGCTCACCTCTTCGCGCATCAGGCGCTTGAGCGGGTCGTACGCGTACGCCACCGTGCGCGTGGCGCCGAGGTTGCTGCCGTACTCCACCAACTGCGTGCGCAGGCCGCTGGCGTCCACCGTGTACGTCTGGTGCAGCAGCGCGCTGCCGTTGGCGTTGTAGTGGACCAGCGTCTGCAGGCGGTTGCGCACGTCGTACGTGTACTCCGTGCGCGCGCCGGTCGGCAGCGTGATGCGTTCACGACTGCCCACGGCGGTGTAGGCATAGCGCGTGACCTGCGTGCCCTGCGTCACCGTCTCCAGACGGTTCAGCGGGTCGTAGGTGTAGGCGATGTCCTGCTGCGCGGTCGTCATCCGCGTGCGGTTGCCCGCCGCGTTGTACTGGTACGCGATCTGCACGCCGTCCGGGTGGGTGATGCGCAGCAGGCGGTCGCGGGCGTCGTACAGGTGGTGCGTCGTACCGGCCGCGTCGGTCTGCGTCTCGACCTGGCGGGCGACTCCGCGAGGCTGTAGGCCAGCAGGTCGCTGTCGGGGCGTTATGGCGGATGGATTTTCAGAGAACGTCCTGCTTGCGCAGGAATTTGGAGCAATCCATTACTCACATGCGGCGCGCTGGAGCGCGCCCTATGTGCGGGTTATGGGCTTGCGGGGACACCAGCCTCAATCAGCAATCCAAATTCGCCCCCCTAACAAAATCATCGATGTTCATTAATTCATCAAAGAAAAAAATTCCATGAAAATCAACGTTTATTAATCCCATTGCAGCAACGAGCCGCGACGCGTCATCCCGAAGCCTTGAAATTGCACCACCTTCGCCATCTTCCAATATCTCCCACTCACTTGAAACGCCCCACACCATCTCGCAATCAAGTCGATGAATGAAATCATCAAAAATTTCAGATGCATAATCATTACAGTCCCGATCAAAAATTCCGGCCTGATACGTTTTAATCAGCGAAGCAGCAGAATATGAGAAGTATGCAGAAAAATCGAACTCGCCCCTCCCTCTAAATCCATCCGGTAAATTAATATCAGAATGGAGACGAATAAATTCAACGCAAGCCTGACGACTTAACGAAAAGAAGCAAATAGCAATTCTTGCAAAATCCTCACCAATTGCCGAATTCATCGAGGGCCACCATGCCAGTCATATACGTGAAAACTAAAAGGAGGCTGATCAAATGCGTTAATTTCATAACCTTTGCCAATCTTATGACCCGGAGGGGTTAGACCAATATCCATCCTAAACAATTGTTTTTCCACCCCACCCATAACAACACCTATTCCAGCCAAAGAACCTCTTGCTTCACCCGGGCCACCAAGTCCGATTTTCACAGCTTTTCCATTTATCTTGACACCGCTATTAACTAAACTGGATTTTTGAGGGACAAGAACGGGCAAATATATTACGTATGAATTGAATCTCTTTCCAAGCCCATAATCACCAACATATCCTGGAATCCAATATGGCATCCCCTCATTCATCGCACGAGAAGCCCCAGAGACAAACTCACGTCCAACCTCATCAAAGTCAACCTTCGGCGGAAACATCCGGGGAATAGATGCCGTAAGATCTCCATCGAACATCATCAATGCCCGCCTAATTCCCATTACGAGATCAATTGCCGAGTTAACTCGATTATATATCCTATATAGATTTTCAACATATCTAACCGCACTGAGAATCCCTTGAATATCTGAAGCTGCAGACATGTCCGCCACAGTCGCATAACCTGACGGATCGCGCCCATTGATTGGGCTCCCATTTGCATACAAATACTTGTGCAGACTCACCGGGTCGGTGTCGTACCCGCTGAACACATCCATCTGCGTA